>NZ_JAAVVC010000052.1 GCF_018449725.1 Pseudomonas sp. dw_612
ACCGTCGGCGCTCAAAGCCTTGTTGGAATCCGGTGGCCTGAGCGCCAACGTGCACACGGTCAACGTCGCGGGTGAAGCGCTGAAACGCAGTCTGGTGGAAAGTCTGTTCGAACAAACCAGCGTGCAGCGCCTATGCAACCTCTACGGCCCCTCGGAAACCACAACCTATTCAAGCTGGGTATCGATGGACCGCGAAGACGGTTTCGCCGCCCACATCGGCAAACCCGTGGCCAACACCCAGTTCTACTTGCTGGACGACCATCAGCAACCCGTGCCACTGGGCGTTCCGGGCGAAATCTACATCGGCGGCGCCGGCGTAGCGCGCGGTTATCTGAACCGCGACGACCTCACCGCCGAACGCTTCCTTAAAGATCCATTCAGCACAAACGCCCGGATGTACCGAACCGGCGACCTCGGCCGCTACCTGAAAGACGGCAACATCGAATACCTGGGCCGCAACGACGACCAAGTGAAAATCCGCGGCTTCCGCATCGAACTCGGCGAAATCGAAGCCAAACTCGCGCAACACGCCGATATCCAGGAAACAGTGGTGTTGGCCCGCGAAGACGTGCCAGGCGATAAACGCCTGGTCGCGTACTACACCGCGCCAGCAGCACTGGAGATCGACGGGTTACGCCGCCATCTGCAAACCCAGCTCCCGGACTACATGGTCCCGGGCGCCTACGTTCATCTCGACAAACTGCCCTTGACGCCAAACGGCAAACTCGACCGCAAAGCATTGCCAGCCCCCGACCTGGATGCCGTCATCACTCGCGGCTACGAAGCCCCGATCGGCGAAACCGAAACCACACTCGCGCAGATCTGGTCCGAAGTCCTCAACGTCGAACGCATCGGCCGTCACGACCACTTCTTCGAACTCGGTGGCCACTCACTCCTGGCCGTCAGCCTGATCGAACGCATGCGTCAGGCCGGACTCAGCACCGACGTGCGCGCGCTGTTCAGCCAACCGACCCTGGCCGCACTGGCCGCAGCCGTGGGCAGCGGCAACGAGGTCATCGTCCCCGCAAACCTGATTCCGCTGAACTGCGAACACATCACCCCAGCCATGCTGCCGCTGGTCACGCTGACCCAGGCCACCCTCGAGCGCATCGTCGCCACCGTCCCCGGCGGTGCGCGCAACGTGCAGGACATATACCCGCTGGCACCGTTGCAGGAAGGCATCCTCTACCACCACATTTCGTCCGGACAGGGCGATCCCTATGTGCTGCAAACCCAGTTTGCGTTCGCAACCCGCGCACGGCTGGATGATTTCGCGCAGGCGCTGCAGCAGGTCATCAACCGCCACGACATCCTCCGCACCTCGATGCTCTGGGAAGGCCTCGACCAGCCATTGCAGGTCGTATGGCGCGAAGCACAACTGATTCAGGAAGAGATTGAAGCGCTCGACGGTGATGTGGCGGCGCAACTGCTTGAGCGTTTCGACCCACGGCATCACCGCCTCGACATCACTCAGGCGCCGATGCTGCGTCTGGTCTACAGCCACGACGCTGCCAGCAACCGCTGGCTGGCGATCTTGCTGTTCCACCACATGGCCCTCGACCACACGGCGATGGAAGTGGTGCAACACGAGATGCAAGCGTTCCTGCTGGACGATGCCGCCGCGCTGGGCGCCGCGATGCCGTACCGCAATTACGTGGCTCAGGCACGGTTGGGCGTGAGCCTCGAAGAGCACGAAATGTTCTTCCGCGAGATGCTCGGCGACGTGGACGAGCCGACGCTCCCGTTCGGCTTGCAGGATGTGCAGGGCGGCGGGCAGGGGATCGAAGAGGCCACGCTGGCGCTGGAAAACAGCCTGAGCCTGCGACTGCGCAGCCGGGCGCGTCAGCTCGGCGTCAGCACCGCGAGCCTGGTGCATCTGGCCTGGGCGCAGGTGTTGGGGCGAGTCTCGGGCAAGGACGATGTGGTCTTCGGCACGGTGCTGATGGGCCGGATGCAAGGCGGTGAGGGCGCCGATCGGGCGCTCGGCATGTTCATCAATACATTGCCGTTGCGGGTGAATGTCGGCACTCAAGACACCCGCGCCGGGGTCAAGGCGACCCATGCGCGGCTGACCGGGTTGCTGGGGCATGAACATGCCTCGCTGGCCCTGGCGCAACGCTGCAGCGGGGTGGTTGCGCCGCTGCCGTTGTTCAGTGCGTTGCTTAACTATCGCCACAGCAGTGTTGCCGAATCAGCTTCAGCGGAAGGCCTTCGAGCCTGGGAAGGCATCGACGTCCTGGGTGGCGAAGAACGTACAAACTATCCATTGATGCTGTCGGTGGATGATCTGGGCGACGCTTTCAGTTTGACGGCGCAGGCTAGCGTTGGCGTCAGTCCGCAGCGGGTTTGCGCTTATATGCGCACGGCGCTGGAAAGTCTGGTGGGGGCGTTGGAACAGACGGCTCCGGTGCCGCTGCATCGTTTGTCGGTTTTGCCGGCGGATGAGCGTGAGCAACTGTTGGTTGAGTTCAATGCCACCGAGGCGGTTTATCCGCTGGGTCAGACGGTTCATGGGTTGTTTGAGGCGCAGGTTGAGCGCACGCCGGATGCTGTGGCGGTGGTTCATGGTGAGCAGCGGTTGAGTTATTGCGAGGTGAATATTCGCGCTAACCAATTGGCACATCATCTGCGTAAACAAGGCGTGCGGCCCGATTCGCGGGTGGCGATTTGTGTTGAGCGTTCTTCTGACATGGTCGTCGGGTTGCTGGCGATTCTGAAGGCGGGCGGGGGTTATGTGCCGCTGGATCCGGCGTATCCGTTGGATCGGATTGCTTACATGCTGGAGGACAGTGCGCCAGCCGTGGTGTTGGCGCAAGCCGCTACATTGGGGTTGCTGGCCGGGGCTTCGATGCCGGTT
>NZ_JAAVVC010000053.1 GCF_018449725.1 Pseudomonas sp. dw_612
TGCGCGAGGTCAGGCCATCGCGCTCCAGGTCATCTGCAGTCAGCCCGGCCCAACCTGCGGCGTCCGCCTCGAGGTCCAGCACCGGGCAGGCAACCGCCCCTTCCAGGGCCGCGTCGAGGGCGACGCGCGCCGCCGGGTGCGTCAACACCACCTGCGGCGCACTGTCGGCAAGCATGTAGACCAACCGCTGCGTCGGGTAATTGGGGTCCAGAGGCACATAGGCGCCGCCAGCCTTCAACGTGGCCAGCAACCCCACCACCATGTCCGCCGAGCGCTCAAAGCAGACCGCCACCCGTTCATCCGGGCCCACTCCCCGTTGGCGCAGGTAACGCGCCAAACGGTTCGCCTGGGCGTTCAGTTCGGCATAGCTCAACCGCTGGCCTTCATACACCAAGGCAGTCGCCCCGGGCGTACGCCGGACCTGTTGCTCGAACAACTGGTGGATGCACAACTGCTCGGGATAGGCGGCGACGGTGCGGTTCCAGCCCTCCAGCAGCAGGTCGCGTTCATCCGGTGGCAGTATCCGCAGATGACGCAACGCCAGGTCCGGCGACTGCTCCAGAGCCTGCACCAGGCTGTCCAGGGCCTGTTCCATGTAGCCACATAGGCGTTCGGCTGGCAGGCACGGCAGAACCTGAACCGACAGACTCAGAGCATCACCGATATCGTCCACCGACAGAATGATCGGGTAGTTGGTCCGTTCTTCGCCGTCCAACCACTGCATGCCGGACACCGGGTCCACCACCGCGGTGGCCGCCTCCGGCAGGCTGTGCCGGTAGTTCAGCAATGCATTGAACAACGGCACGTCCCCACCCACGCCGCTGCAGCGCTGCGCCAGCACCAGTGGCGCGTGCTCATGGCGCAGCATCTGCGCCAGGCGCAGGTGCATGCGCCGTACTCCCTCCTCCACGCCGGTGTCATCCATGTCCAGGCGCACCGGCAAGGTGTTGATGGCCATGCCCATCACCCGTTCCGCCGCCTCGCTGCCCTGCGAACGCCCCAGCAGCACGGTGCCGAATACCACCTGCTCGCGCCCCGAGGTACAGGCCATCACCTGTCCCCAGGCCACATGGCACAGCACCGCCACGCTCACACCCAGGCGCCGCGACTGCGCCCGCAGGCGCTCATTGAGTTGCGCCGCCAGCATACGCTGCACATGGACCAACGCCTCGTCACTGCCCTGCACATTGGCAATCCCGTAGGCCAGCGTCGGCTCGTCGATATCTGCGAGCATCGCCTTGAAGAACGCTTCATGTTGCGCCGTGCTCACCCCCAGCCGCGCGTGTGCCACCAGCGTGCGAAAGGGCGGCGCGGCGCTCAGCTCTGCCGATCGTCCGGCCAGCAGCAGATTCACCTCGCGGTTCATCTCCTCCTGCATCAGGTGATCACCGATCAGGTGATGCAACAACGTCAGCAGCAGCCAGCGCCCGTTCTCGCCATCCCAGGCCATGACGAAGCGCAACAGGGGCGCCTGTGTCAGATCGATGCGTCGCTGGCGCGGGTCGAAGTGCCGCTTGAGCTGCTCCTGCACCGGACCGGCCGGCGGATCCAGATCCAGTTCTTCGACCTCGAGCCGTGCCCGTCGCCAGACCACCTGAACCGGCTCGTTCAGTCCGTCCCATACGAAGCCGGTACGCAGGATATCGTGCCGTTCGATGACCTGACCGACAGCCTCCAGGTAGCGCTCCAGATGTGGGCGGTCGGGGAACGCCATCAACAGCTGCGACAGGTACGGGTCACCCTCGCGGGCACGCAGGTGGTGATAGAGCATGCCCTCCTGCAGGGGCACCAGCGGATAGATATCCTGTACATTCGCAGCGCCGCCCGGCACCTGTGCCGTGATCTGATCGATCTCCGCCTGGGTCAGCTCAACCAGCGTCAGCATCTGTGGCGTGATAGCCGTGCAATCGGCCGGAATCAGATTGGCTGGCACCTGCAGCCGCTCGGCGTCGAACGTCTCGCCGTTGCGCAGGCGCTCGATCAGTGCCTGCTTGTGCGCCCTTAGGCTGTCCAGGACGCCCTCGCGTTGAAGAACGCTCCGCTCCCCCTTGAAGGCCAGGCCATCACCGTTTAGCGAAACGCTGATGGTGTTGTCGCGAAGAAACTGCACCAGCTCGACGATAGTCATATTACCCATTCCACCATTTTCTTGACCGACGTGCCCAACGCCGAAAGCGTCGGGGCACTGAACAGCATCTGGATATCCACCGACAGATCCGCCTGACGGATCCGCGAAATCAATTGCACCCCCAG
>NZ_JAAVVC010000055.1 GCF_018449725.1 Pseudomonas sp. dw_612
TTCTCGACACCCAGCACCTCCTGCCAGAGGGCGGCGAGCGCCACCTCGACCTCACCCTGCGGGGCTTCGTAGCCATGTCGTGCGTAGGCATCCTCCTGCGGCACAGGCAATGCCTGACGATCAAGCTTGCCGTTGGTCGTCAGCGGCAGGCTCGCCAGCGTCACGTAGGCCGCCGGCACCATATAGTCAGGCAACCGGGCCTGCAGGTGCGTACGCAGACTTTGCGCGGACTCAGGCTGCGTGGATTGGGTTGGCACGACGTAGGCCACCAGGCGCTTTTCACCGGCCTGTTCCTCGCGGGCCAGCACCGCCGCCTCGCGCACCTGAGGGTGCTCGCGCAGTGCGGCCTCGATCTCCCCCAGTTCGATTCGAAAACCGCGCAGTTTTACCTGGAAGTCGCTGCGCCCCTGGAACTGCAGGGTGCCATCGCTCAAATAGCGCACCCGGTCTCCGGTGCGGTACAGCCGGTCTCCGTCGACGAAGCGGCTGGTGTGGAAATGCCGGGTATTCAGGTCGTCGCGGTTCAGGTAGCCACGTGCCACGCCCGCCCCACCGATCCAAAGCTCGCCCGCCACGCCCAACGGCACCGGCTCACCCTGGTCATCCAGCACGTACAGGTGAGTGTTAGCGGTCGGCCGGCCGATATGCGACCAATCGCACGGCCCGTTCAAGTGCGCCAGGGTAGCATTCACCGTGGCCTCCGTCGGACCGTAGGCGTTGACCAAGGCCGGCCGGTGCCCTTCGCGCTCGAACCAACGGGCCAGCGCGTCCTCGCTCAGCGCTTCGCCTCCAATGATGATCTGGCGTAGCGTGGGGGGTATCGACAGGTGTCGATCGACCGTCACCGACTGCCAGAATGCCGTGGGCAGGTCCATCACCGTCACCGCCTGCGCCGAGCAGTGGGCGAGGAAATCCTTGGGGCTACGCAGCCACTGATCGTCACGCAACACCAGCGCCGCACCGGACAGCAAGGTGGCGAAGACCTCCTCGACGGCCACGTCGAAAGCGAATGAGGCGAACTGCAGGAAGCGATCACCCTCGCCCAGTGCGCATTCGCGCGCCATGAAACTGACCTGATTGACCACACTGCAATGCTCGACCATCACCCCCTTGGGCTGGCCGGTCGAGCCCGAGGTGTAGATCACATACGCCAGATGCCGCGCGGTCAGCTCGGCCAGTGGCGCATCGCCGTCGGGGCTGTCGGCCCACTGCACGGCGTCGCGATCCAGGTCCAGCAGTGCGATCGGCACGGCCTGCTCCAGCGCAGCCTCAAGGGCACCCCGCGCCGCCGCATGGGTCAGCACCAACGCCGGCGCGCAGTCGTCCAGCATGAAGGCCAGTCGCTGCGCTGGGTAGGCAGGGTCCATTGGCACGTAAGCGGCGCCAGCTTTCAACACCGCCAGCAGCGCCACCAACATGTCCGGCGAGCGGTGCGCGCAGATGGCCACTAAGTCGCCCGGCCGCACCCCATGCCTGCGTAACTCGTGCGCCAGACGGTTGGCGCGGGTATTGAGTTCGCCATAACTCAGGCGCTGCTGATCATGGAGCACGGCCAGCCGCTCTGGCGCCTGCCGCACCTGAGCCTCGAACAGCGAGTGCAGGCAGCTGTGCCGCGGGAAATCTGCCTGCGTCTGGTTCCAGTCCTGCACCTGCAATCGACGCTCCTGAGCCGACAGCAGCGGCACGCGCTCCACGGC
>NZ_JAAVVC010000056.1 GCF_018449725.1 Pseudomonas sp. dw_612
CTCCTACAATGGGTTGGCGTACACCCTGTAGGAGCTGTCGAGTGAAACGAGGCTGCGATCTTTTCGCTTACCTCAACATTCGCAACTGACCACCGTGGTGGACGGTCGCGCCACCTCGACACTCAACTCAAACCCCTCATCCAGCCACCCCGTCACTCCGCCGATCATCTCCTTGACCGGGTAGCCCAGTGCCGCCAGTTTCACCGCGGCCTTGTTCGCGCCGTTGCAGTGAGGGCCGGCGCAATAGACCACGAACACACTGGATTTGGGATACGCCGCCAAGGTCTCGGCAGTCATCAACCGTCCCGGAATATTGATCGCGCCGGGCACATGCCCGCGCTCGAAAGCCAACGGGCCGCGTGTATCCACCAGAATAAAATCCACTTCGCCAGCCTGTTGGCTGCCGTACACGTCGGAACAATCGGTTTCAAACGTCAGGCGATTGCTGAAATGCATCAGGGCAATGGCGGACGGGGCTGCGGGAATGGCGCGAACCAGGCTGGTCATGGGTGTAGTCCTAAATCTCAGTGGGTGTAGGCAGACTTTATCTGCGCGGCACTTGCCGCTACAGTGGCGCACAAGACACTCACCGGGAACTTTCCGCCAAATGCAGCCCAACCCTGGATTAGTCGCGATCCTGGCCTACGACGGCCTGTGTACCTTTGAGTTCGGCATCGCCGTGGAGATCTTCGGCCTGGCCCGGCCGGAGTTCGATTTCCCGTGGTACACCCATCAAATCGTCGCCGTGGATACAGGCCCGATGCGCGCCATGGGCGGCATTCAGGTGCTGGCGGACGGCGGAATGGAACTGCTGGAAAGCGCCCGGACCATCATCGTGCCGGGGTGGCGCGACCGTCAGGCACCGGTGCCGGAAGCGCTGCTCAACGCGTTGCGTCAGGCCCACGCGCGAGGTGCGCGGTTGCTGTCGATCTGCTCCGGGGTGTTTGTGCTGGCGGCCACCGGATTGCTGGACGGCCACCGTGCCACCACCCATTGGCGCTACGCCGGCGAACTGGCTGAGCGCTTCCCGAATATTCTGGTGGACCCGGACGTGCTCTACGTCGATTCCGGCCAGTTGATCACCTCGGCCGGCAGCGCGGCGGGCATCGATGCCTGCCTGCATCTGGTGGCGCGGGACTTTGGCACTCAGGTCGCCAACTCGGTGGCGCGGCGACTGGTGATGTCGCCGCAACGCACCGGCGGTCAGGCGCAGTTTATTCCTACACCGGTCAGTCCAACGCCCCGCAGCGATTTGTCTCGCGTCATGCAATGGGCCCGGGAACGCTTGCACGAACCGCTGGAAGTGCGCGACCTCGCCAGTGAGGCGGCGATGAGCGAACGCACGTTCCTGCGCCGTTTCACCGAGGCCAGCGGCCAGTCGCCCAAGACCTGGTTGCAACATCAACGCCTGGCCCGGGCGCGGGAGTTGCTGGAGAGCACGGGCGACAACACCGAGCAGATTGCCGAGCGCTGTGGTTATCGGTCGGTGGAGAGTTTTCGGGTGGCGTTTCGCAGCGTGGTGGGGGTGCCGCCGTCGGTGTATCGGGAAAGGTTTGGGCGTGGGGTACAGGCTGTTTTTTGAGGTGCTCTTT
>NZ_JAAVVC010000057.1 GCF_018449725.1 Pseudomonas sp. dw_612
GTTCTTCACGGATTACCGGGAAAGACGCTCTTGATCTTCATGAAAAAGAATTCGCTGTCCCGGTAACCGTACGCCATCCGCTTAATGACCTTTATTCGATTGTTTATGCCTTCCAGCTGACCGGTGTGCATTGGCCAGCGAACCCGGCTGACGATGCCTCTCCAGTAACCCTTTAATCGCTTTGCAAACTGGATCAGAGCCGGTATTTCACTTTCTTGAGCATGACGTAGCCATTGCTTCCAGGCTGATCGCCAGCTCCAGGCGGTGCTTGGCGTCCAAAGCGTTTTGAGTTCAGCCTTCATCAAGTAGACCGTCATCAATGCTTGGTTGGCCGCCAGCAGATCCTTCAAACGGACCTGTTGCTCTGGCGTTTTCAGGTTCTGCGGATTACGCAGAAGCAGCCATCGCGCTTGCTTGATGACCTTGCGTGCAGGCTTGTCGTGACGTAGCCGATTAGCTTCGTCGACGCGGACGCGATCAATGACCTCCCGGCCATATTTGGCCACCACGTGAAAGAGGTCGTAGATCACTCGCGCGTTCGGACAGTGTTGGCGAACCTCCAGATCAAAAGCGGTGTTCATGTCCATCGCCACCGCTTCGATGCGAGCACAACCTTCTGGCCCCAGCTCTTCGAAAAATGGCCTGACCGCAGCCCGGCTGCGGCCTTCGCCGATCCACAGCACGCGTCGTGTATCGGCATCCAGCACGACACTGGCATAGCGATGCCCTTTGAACAGCGCAAATTCGTCCATCACCAAGCGCCGTGGCTGCGCCTTCGGCAAAACACTCAAAGCCGTTTGTAAGGCTCGACGCTCCAGCAACCGAACGGTGTCCCAATGCAGGCCAAACATCTGGGCCACGTGCAGGGTTGGGAGGCGCTCACAGGACTGAATGACCGCATCAGCCAAGCGGCGCGTCATGCGGGCATAGCGATCCAGCCAACTGACGGCCTCCATGCGTTTGCCGCAGTCACGGCAGCCAACACGCCTGAGCAAAACGCTGAGGCGTACAGCGCGACCGAGAATGGGAAGATCCCGAACGGTTCGCTCGCAATACTCATGTGTGGTTGAACAAGGTCTTTGGCAGCCACCACAGGAAGGGAATCGAGTGGCGTGGGGAATCAGATCGATCTTTAGGGCATCACCATCAGGCTTGATCGTGACGACAGAAAAGCCCTCCCAAAAAGGAAGGAAAGTATTAATATCGCGCATAAGAACGCCGGTTTGTTAGATGTGTTTGCTCGCACGAACATCATCAATCAAATCGGCGTTCTTGTTTCTGTCTTTCCCGGGATTCCGTGAAGAACC
>NZ_JAAVVC010000058.1 GCF_018449725.1 Pseudomonas sp. dw_612
CCCGCGGTTGGTACTCACCCATGGTCCAGCGCGGGATGCTTGTGCCATGGCTCTGGAGGAGACCTCGCAACGCCCTGTGGTGAACCTGGACGATACACAGGCGTGGGCGCACCAGCCCGCCACTGACCTGGTCCTGGCGGACCTGACAGCGCAGCACCTGGCCTATGTGATCTACACCTCCGGTTCCACCGGCCAGCCCAAGGGCGTGGCCAACGAGCACGCGGCAGTGGTCAATCGCCTGCTGTGGATGCAGGACGAATATGACCTGACTCCCGAAGATGCGGTGTTGCAGAAGACCCCTTTCAGCTTCGACGTGTCGGTCTGGGAGTTCTTCTGGCCACTGTTCACCGGCGCCCGCCTAGTGATGGCGCGGTCTGAAGGGCACAAGGATCCGATATACCTGGGTGAGGTGATCGAGGCCGAGCAGATCACCATCCTGCACTTCGTGCCGTCGATGCTCGATATCTTCCTGGCCCATGGCGATCTCAGCCGGTGTGCCAGCCTCAAGCGGGTGATGTGCAGTGGCGAAGCGTTGCCGGGCAGCGTGGTGCGGCGCTTCAAGACACAACTGCCGCAGTCCGGGTTGCACAACCTCTACGGCCCGACCGAGGCCGCGGTGGACGTGACGGCCTGGAACTGCGCAGGGCCCATCGAGGACACCCCGGACAACACACCGATCGGCAAGCCGATCGCCAACTGCCGCATGTACGTGCTGGATGCACAGATGCAGCCGGTGCCGCTGGGAGTGGTGGGCGAACTGTATATCGGTGGCGTGCAGGTGGCGCGGGGGTATCTGAACCGTGCGCAACTGACCGTCGAACGTTTCCTCGATGACCCGTTCAGCAACGTGGCGAATGCCCGCATGTACCGTACCGGCGACGTCGCGCGGTACATGCCGGACGGTGCTATCGAGTACCTGGGGCGTAACGATGACCAGGTGAAGATCCGCGGCCTGCGCATCGAGCTGGGTGAGATCCAAGCGCGCCTGATCGCCTTTCCGGCGGTGCAGGAGGCGGTAGTGGTGGCCCGCGAGGACGCACCGGGGGACAAGCGCCTGGTGGCCTATTACACGGCGGCCGAGATGCCAGAGATAGACGCCTTACGCGCCCACCTGCTGGAGCAGTTGCCGGACTACATGGTCCCGGTGCTGTTCGTGCACCTGGAGACGTTGCCGCTGAGCCCCAACGGCAAGCTCGACCGCAAGGCGCTGCCGGTGCCGCGAGAGAACGCTTATGCGCGGCAGGAT
>NZ_JAAVVC010000006.1 GCF_018449725.1 Pseudomonas sp. dw_612
GAAAGGTCGCGCCGCCGAAGCCGAGTGGGATCAGCGTTTCGCGGCTTACTCCGCGGCGTTCCCGACCGAAGCCAATGAACTGGTGCGTCGCCTGAGCGGCGAGCTGCCGGAAGATTTCGCGGAAAAAGCCTCGGCGTATATCGCGGAAGTCGCGGCCAAGGGCGAAACCATCGCCAGCCGTAAAGCCAGCCAGAACGCCTTGAATGCCTACGGCCCGTTGCTGCCGGAACTGCTCGGCGGTTCCGCTGACCTGGCCGGTTCCAACCTGACCCTGTGGAAAGGTTGCAAAGGCGTGTCGGCGGAAGACGCCAGCGGCAACTACATGTACTACGGCGTTCGCGAGTTCGGCATGAGCGCAATCATGAACGGCGTGTCCCTGCACGGCGGCCTGGTGCCTTACGGCGCGACCTTCCTGATGTTCATGGAATACGCGCGCAACGCGGTGCGCATGGCTTCGCTGATGAAAAAACGCGTGGTGTTCGTTTACACCCACGACTCCATCGGCCTGGGCGAAGACGGCCCGACGCATCAGCCGATCGAGCAATTGACCAGCCTGCGCAGCACGCCGAACCTCGACACCTGGCGTCCAGCCGATGCCGTGGAGTCGGCGGTATGCTGGAAAAAAGCCATCGAGCGCAAGGACGGTCCTTCGGCGCTGATTTTCTCGCGTCAGAACCTGCAGCATCAGGAGCGCAGCACGCGGCAAATCGCCGACATCGCCCGTGGCGGTTACGTGTTGAAGGATTGCGCGGGCGAGCCTGAGCTGATCCTGATCGCCACTGGTTCGGAAGTCGGCCTGGCGGTTCAGGCGTACGACACACTGACCGACCAAGGTCGCAAGGTTCGCGTTGTTTCGATGCCGTGCACCAGCGTGTTCGACGCGCAAGACGCCGGTTACAAGCAAGCGGTCCTGCCGCTGCAAGTCAGCGCCCGGATCGCCATCGAAGCGGCGCATGCGGACTATTGGTACAAGTACGTGGGCCTGGGTGGCCGCGTGATCGGCATGACCACGTATGGTGAATCGGCACCTGCACCGGCGTTGTATGAACTCTTCGGGATCACCCTCGAAAACGTGCTCGAAACTGCGCGCATCCTGCTGCTCAAGTCGCGGGCGGGGGCGTAACCATGGACGCCGAAGTCGATTGTGAAGCCCTGGCTGCCAGGGCGACGCTACTTGCCCTGTCTACGTCCGAGCGGAAACCTTCCATCAAGCATTACCTGCAACCGCTGGACGCCACCGGTCTGCCGTCCTGGCGGGCGCTGCAAAAGCACCGTCTGGCCATGCAACGCTTCAACATGCGCGACGAGTTCGAGGTTGATCCTGGACGCTTCAATGAGTTCTCCGTTTCCAGCGGTGGTCTTTTCCTGGATTACTCGAAGAACCTGATCACCCGTGAAACCCGCGAGCTGTTGATTCGGCTGGCTCGGGAATCAGGGCTCGGCGAGGCGATCCAGGCGATGTTTGCCGGTGAGCCGGTCAACGCCTCGGAGCGGCGTCCCGCGTTGCACACGGCGCTGCGTCGGCCGTTGGGCGATCGCCTGATCGTTGATGGACGCAACCTGATGCGCGACGTCCACGACAGCCTCGGGAAAATGACCGAGATCGTCGGCCGCATCCATAACAAGCTGTGGCGCGGCTACAGCGATAAAGCGATCACCGATGTGGTTAATATCGGTATCGGTGGCTCGTTCCTCGGGCCCGAACTGGTGTCTGAGGCGCTCTTGCCCTACAGCCAGCCGTCCGGGGTGCGCTGCCATTACCTGGCGAACATCGATGGCAGTGAGTTCCATGAGTTGACGGCGCGGCTGAATGCCGACACCACGTTGTTCATCGTGTCCAGCAAGACGTTCGCGACCCTGGAAACCCTGAAAAACGCCCAGGCTGCCCGTGCCTGGTACCTGAGCAGCGGCGGCAATGAGCAGCAGTTGCACCGTCATTTCATTGCCGTCACCAGCAACAATCAGGCAGCGATCGACTTCGGTATTCGCGAGAAGAACATCTTCCCGATGTGGGATTGGGTCGGTGGTCGCTATTCCTTATGGTCGGCCATCGGTTTGCCCATTGCGCTGGCGATCGGCATGACCAACTTCAAGGAGTTGCTGTCCGGTGCCTATGCCATGGATTGCCATTTCCTCGACGAGCCGTTCGAAAGCAACATGCCGGTGCTGCTGGGGATGTTGGGCATCTGGTACCGCAACTTCTGGGATGCCCAGGCCCACGCGTTCCTGCCCTACGATCATTACTTGCGCAACTTCGTAAAACACCTGCAGCAGATGGACATGGAGTCCAGCGGCAAGAGCATTCGTCAGGATGGCGCGGCGGTGTCCTGCGGGACCGGGCCGGTGATTTGGGGCGGTGTTGGCTGCAATGGCCAACATGCGTATCACCAACTGCTGCACCAGGGGACGGCGCTGATTCCCGCGGACTTTATCGTCCCGGTGGTCAGTCACAAGCCACTGGCCGACCACCATCACTGGTTGTACGCCAACTGCCTGTCGCAAAGCCAGGCGCTGATGCGTGGCAAGAACCTGAAGGAGGCCGAGGCCGAGTTGCGGGCCAAGGGACTGTCGAAAGCCAATGTCCAGCGTCTGGCTCCGCACAAAGTGATTCCGGGCAACCGGCCCAGCAACACCCTGGTGATGGAAACCCTCGATCCCCGGCGTCTCGGCGCATTGATCGCGCTGTATGAACATAAGGTGTTCGTGCAAGGCGTGGTCTGGGGGATCAACTCGTTCGACCAGTGGGGCGTGGAGCTGGGGAAGGAGTTGGGCACCAGCGTCTATAGCAGCCTGACCGGGTTCGATCCGCCCCCCGCCGACGATTGTTCAACCCAAGGCCTGATCGATTATTTCCGCAGGCGTCACCGCGGCTGAATCCAGCCGTTTTCAAAGCAGGCGAACAACCTGAACGGGGTGTTCGCCTGTCGGTGCTGGCGCTCGTGGCCAATTATTTACATGGAGTGATCTATGCTTCTCAGAAAGCTGAATCTCGCGCCTCGCTCGGTGGTTTGTTTTGGGCTTTTCTGCTTGTTGATCAGTGGCATGGGCCTGTTCGCACTGAGGCAGGCGTCCGCGTTGAATGACGCAGAAGACTTTGTGGAAACGACGATCGTTCCCACGATCCAGGTCTTGGGGGAGCTGGACAAAAGCTTCGTCCTGGTTCGTACCGACAACGCCAATTTGCGTAATCCGCTGGAAACCGAAGAAGTGAATACGGCGGCTTTGGCAGAGATAGCGGCGCTGCACGCCAGCACTCAAGACAAAATGAAACGCCTCTCGGGACTGATTGTGGCAGCCAGGGACAGGGCGGTATTCGATGAGCTGGAAACCATGATCCAGGCCTTCAATGCCATCGAAGAAAAGTACCTGGCCTTCATCAATGGCAACGACTTGATCGGGGCCAACCGCTTTACGATGACGGATGTGCGACCGTCCATCGACAAGGTGTCTGCCAGCGTCCAGAAACTGATTGATCTGGGGCAGCTCAAGGCCAGACAGGCCGGCGAAGCGGCGGACACCGTCTATCTGCATACGCAGGTCCTGGTCAGTGTGTTGATCGTCATTTCATTGCTGGCGACAGTGTTGTTGGCCTGGCTGTACACCCGCAGCGTCACCGTTCCGCTGAGCCTCTCGCTGGCGATTGCCCGACGAATTGCCAACAACGATTTCAGCCAGCCGATTGCGGTGAAAGGTTCGGATGAACTGGCGAGGTTGCTGGCTGCACTGGCGACCATGCAGGCCAACCTGCGTGAGACGATCGCCCAGATTGGCGGCTCATCGACTCAGCTCGCCACCACCGCTGAACAAATGTTCGCGGTGACCGAGGACGCCTCCAAAGGGATGATCCGTCAGAACAATGAAATCGAGATGGCCGCGACCGCCGTCACCGAAATGAGCGCGGCGGTCGATGAGGTCGCGAGCAACGCGGCATTGGCCTCCGACGCAGCGACCCAATCGAGCGCTACCGCTTCGAGCGGCCGCAGCCGTGTCGATGAAACCCTCGGAGCCATCGGCCTGATGGTGACCAGCGTGCGCTCCACGTCCAGCGAGGTTAAACGCCTGTCCGTCATGGCCGTGGACATCAGCAAAGTGCTGGATGTGATTCGCGCCATCGCCGAGCAAACCAACCTGCTGGCCCTGAACGCGGCAATCGAGGCCGCACGTGCCGGTGAGGCGGGGCGGGGGTTCGCGGTGGTGGCGGACGAGGTGCGGGCGCTGGCCCATCGCACCCAGGTCTCGACCCAGGAAATCGAGCAGATGATCGGCAACATTCAGACCGGGACCAGCAACGCCGTGATGTCCATGGACCAGACCACTGTGCAGGCCGAAAACACCTTGCGCCTGGCGGAAGCCGCCGGTCAGGCCCTGAGCGAGATCACCGAGTCGATCATTCAGATCAACGAGCGCAACCTGCTGATTTCGACGGCTGCCGAAGAGCAGGCCCAAGTCGCCCGCGAGGTCGACCGGAGCCTGATCAGCATTCGCGATCTGTCGACGCAAACGGCCACCGGCTCACACCAGACGTCGATTGTCAGCGGCGAACTGTCAAAGCTGGCCGCTGGCCTCAATGGTCTGGTCGAGCGTTTCAGGTTGTAAGGCTCTGATTCACACAAGGTCTCTGGACGTCAGCATCCGGACCCCGGCAGACCTCGACAGCACGGCATCGATCATCACCCTGGCTATATTAGCCGGGGCGTTGATCCACAAGCTTCGCGGCAATATCGGCTTAAGCAGGGCGGCGATAGGGAGAATCACGCGCTCGGCGGGACGGAACTCTTCACGGCTGCCGCCAATCATTCCAGGGCGGATGATCGTCAGCGAAGGGAACCCGATGCCTTGAATATCCCGTTCCAGCTCACCTTTGATCCGGCAGTAGTAAACCGGAACGGACAACGAGGCGCCGGGCGACGAGATGATCGCGCAAGCCTGTGCGCCGAGGCTCAACGCCAGTTCGCCGAACTTGATCGGCAGCACGTAATCGACCAGTCGAAATGCCTCCTTCGAGCCGGCCTTCGACGGGGTGGTGCCCATCGCGCAAATCATCGCGTCGATCGACAGCCTGGCGACATCCGGCAGTACCTGGCGCAGATCATTGGCGACCGGGTTGATGAGCTTGGGGTGTGCCGCCATTGCCCGGCGCGTGGGTGCGATGACCTGCTCGATGCGCGCATCGTCCAGCGCTTGCTGCAGCACATTGCGGCCAACTTGTCCGGTCGCGCCGAGAATCAATACTTTCATCGTGGTGGTCTCTGTGTTCAGCGGGCCGCAAGCCCCGGGGTCTTGGAAGGAGTGTGGAATATCGAGTGGTAATACGTACGGCCATCATCAAGGTGTTGGTCGAATGCGAAGCCTTGTTTGAGCATAGTGTCCATGTCGGCCTCGGTGATGCGCATCACGTAGCTGTGTTCGGTGGTGATCAGCGCGAAGCGCGCGCCCTGGGCTTCGCGCAGGTTGAACCACTTGCCCGGCGCCGCGTGTCCGCTGGGAAAGGTGTTGCCGTCGTAGTGCAGGCGCCATTCGCCATCGAGCAGGATCCAGTAATCCGTCGCTGACGCGCCGGTCTGATCGTCCTTGGCGATGACCGATCCCGCCTCGGTTTCCCACTCGCGCGAATGGTCGATGACCCAGCGCAATTGGTCGGTCGACAACGTCGTGAAAAACGGTGTGTGGCGAAGCAAATGCAAATAGGTGATGGAGGGTTTCATGGTCATGTCCTGCTTGGCATCGGGTGTGCGCTGAGCGCCACACGCCGTGAGACAAATCGTGGCGAAAAGCGCCAGGCTGGCGATTTTCAGGCGACTGGGCAGCGGTGCCATGGCGTTACTCGGCGTGAGACAAATTAATGGGCATAGGCGCTTCTCTCGTGGGCAGTGGCGAGCGGGCGCATGATGGACTGTTTTTTTACGCCGATAATTACGTCAAAACGGGTTATATAATTCCATTTACTTCAACTATCAGGCGTTGTGTCTTGCGATGGATCGATTCCAGGAAATGCAGGTGTTTATCCGGGTTGCCGATCGCCAGAGTTTTACGGCGGCGGCGGAAGATCTGCGCATCCCGCGTGCCACCGTGACCAATTTGATCAAACGCCTGGAGTTGCGCATTGGCGTGCGCTTGTTGGAGCGCACCACACGCCAAGTGCGCCTGACGCATGACGGCGAGGCTTACTACCATCGTTGCGTGCGTTTGCTGGCGGACCTGGAGGAAACGGAAACCTCCTTTCGCGATGCAAAACCCAAGGGCCTGCTGCGGGTGAATCTGCAGGGCACGCTGGCCAAGCACTTCGTGATGCCGGCGTTGGGGGATTTTCTGGCGCAATACCCGGATATCACCCTGCACCTGGGCGAAGACGATCGTCTGGTCGACCTGGTGCGTGAAGGCGTGGACTGCGTATTGCGCGCCGGTTCTTTGCAGGACTCGTCGATGATTGCCCGGCGCGTGGCGCGCATGGAGCAAGTCACCGTGGCCAGCCCTGCATATTTGCAGCGTTATGGTGTGCCGCTCGATCTTGAAGCGCTGCGCTCCCATGTGGCGGTGAGCTACGTATCGAGCGCCACCGGCAAGCCCATGGGGCTGGACTTTATGCTGAACGATGAAGTGATCGAGATCGACTTGCCGGCCATCGTCTCGGTGACCGGCGCGGATCTGTACACGGGGGCCGCGCTGTCCGGGCTGGGGTTGGTGCAAGTGCCGCGCTACCGGATCGAGCAGGAGCTGGCCGAAGGTCGGTTGACGATCGTCTTGCCCGGTTTTGCGCCACCGCCCATGCCGGTGTCGGTGCTCTATCCGCAGAGTCGTCAGTTGTCCTCTCGCGTGCGTGTTTTCGCCCAGTGGCTGGGCAAGCGCTTTGAAAATGCGCCCTACACCGTGGGGGATTGAAGCCATGCCCCGCAGCACCTGTGGGAGCCTGCTCGCGAAAGCGGTGGACCAGCCAACATCAATATTGAATGACACACCGCCTTCGCGAGCAGGCTCGCTCCCACAAGGATTGCAGGCTTTCCTTCTGTGGGTGTGAAGTGAGTTTCATGGCCGGCGGCTAATCCCTGCGGCGCATTGCCGGTAGTGTCACCGCGAAGTATTGAATGCATGTTTTATGCGACCAGGAGCTGATGATGCCACCGATTGTTCGTCGCGATTTCCTCAAAGCCGCGGCAGTCCTGCCGGCGGCACTGGCAGGGCTGATGGACGTAGCCTCAGCCGACACCACACCCACTTCTGCCAAACAGGCCAAAGCACCGTCGGAGTCGTTCGATTATGTGATTGCAGGCGCAGGCCACAACGGCCTGGTCTGCGCGGCCTATCTGGCTAAAGCGGGTTTCCGGGTGTTGGTACTCGAAGGCGATGCCGTCATTGGCGGTGGCTGCAAAACCACCGAGCCGTTATTGCCGGGATTCAAGGAAGACCTGTGCTCCAGCGTTCACGGGGTGATTCTCAACAACCCGCTGATCCGCGACCATGAATTGGACCTGGCGCAATACGGCTACGAACTGCTGTACCCGGACGTGGTGTTGCACTACCCGTTCCTCGATGGTGCGTCCTTCACCGTGTTTCGCAATGATGTCGAGCGCACGGCGGCGACCATCGAGCAGGTCTCCAAAAAGGATGCCCAGACCTTCCGCCGCGCCGCTGCGGCCCGTGCGGGGCTGGCGACAATGAGCGCAGAAGCGGCGGCCAATTCACGTGACGGAATCTACCTGCGTCGGTTAAGCGAAATGACCGGTTTCGCCGCTTCCCAGACAGTTTGGGAGAGTCCGCAAATGCGCGCCGCAGCGCTGTCGGGCGGGCGGTTTTTCGGGCCGATGGGCAGTGACTACGGCACGGGGAAACAGGCGTTCTCGATGCTTGATCACCTGAAGGGGCGGCCGATTCCCAAAGGTGGCTCGGGGATGTTGAGCGTGGCGCTCGGGCGGTTTATCGAAGCGCACGACGGGGTGATTCTCACCGACAGACCGATTACCCGGCTCGTGATAGAAAACGCTGCGTGCAAAGGCGTCGAGTGCGCGGACGGCACGCAATACCGAGCCAGCAAGGGCGTGGTTTCCAGCATCCACGTCAAGCATCTGATCAATATGGCGCCACAGGAGTTGTTCGGCGACGGGGTTCTCGATGGCGTCAACCTGATGCAGCCAGAGCTGGCCATGTTCCAGTTTCATTTCGCCTTCAGCGAGGAGCCGGAATATGCGCTGGCCTCAGGGGGCACCGTTGCCAGTGTCGAGGCGTCGTTGATGGAAGACCCGGCGAGTATTTTCAGCCTCAGCCCGGACGACGCCCATGGCGAACTGAACATTGCCGACTACCCGCTTCAGGTGTGTCATCCGTCGGTGTTCGACAAGACGCGCGTGCCGGAGGGGCAGGGTCTGTTGAAAATCGAAGGCTGCATGCCGTACAACCTCAAGGGTGGGCCGCAGCGCTGGGATGAGATCAAGGATCAAGTGGCCGATGCGGTATTGACGCGCTACCTGCGTTACACGAGCAATCTGAGCAAAGACAAACTGCTCGCCAAATTCCTGCTGAGCCCACTGGATATCGAGCGGATGAACCCCTCGATGTGGCGTGGCAGCGCGCACCATTTCGACAATCGCGGCGGCAACTTCGCACCGTGCCGCATGGGCATTCTCGGCCTTTATCAGACAGGCGCCTGTACCGCACCGGGCGGATCCATCAGTGGTCTGCCGGGCCGTAACACGGCACAAGTGGTGTTGCAGGACCAGGGGCTTGATCTGAAGGAAGTGGTGGCCAGGGGGGCGTCGGGTCGTCGGGCGACGACCTGATCGGGATAGTCGGGCGGCTAGCCGTGAGGTCGCCGCCCGGTACTCGCCTTGCTTCAGGCTTGACCGAACACCTGCAGGATCTGTTTGTACTCCAGGAAGTCATCCAGGCCGGCCAGGCCGCCGAGCCGACCTTGTCCGCTGTTCTTGAAACCACCTTCTTCGAACTCGACCTGCATGCTGGCCCAGTCGTTGATGCAGATGTGACCGGCATCGAGTTGTCGAGCCACGCGAATCGGTCGGTTGACATCGCGACTCCAGATACAGGCACTCAACCCGTACACGCTGTCGTTCGCCATGGCGATGGCCTCATCTTCGGTGTCGAACACTTGCAACGTCTGCACCGGGCCAAACACTTCGTCCCGTGAAATCGCCAGGCCCGCCGCTGGCACTTCCAGCAGCGCGGGGCGATAGAATGCACCGCCGGCCAGTGGGCCTTCGCTGATCAAACCACCGCGCACGATCGCCGTGGCGCCTTCGTTGAGCGCGACCTTGACCATCTGTTCCACACGCTCGGCCGCCTGGCGGTCGATCAGTGGCCCTATCTGGCTGGCGGGATCGGCCGCTGGCCCCGGCTGCACGGCCGACAGGCGTTCTGCGAGCAAGCCCTTGAGTTTTTCCGCGACGCCACGTTGCACCAGGATGCGGCTGCCGGTGACACAGAACTGACCGGCAAACACCGTCGATGACGCGACGATGGCCGGCACTGCCGCTTCAAGGTCTGCATCGTCAAACACCAGGTGCGGTGTCTTGCCACCCAACTCCAAGCCAATCCGCTTGAACTGCGCAGCACCGGCAATGGCGATGTTGCGACCGGTCGAGGTACTGCCGGTGAAACTGATCACCGGTACGTCGGGAGAGTCCACGAGGAATTTCGCGCCTTCTGCGCCGCTCTCGACAAAAATGTTGATCGCGCCCTTCGGAATCTCCGCAACGCTGGCCAGTATTTGCGCAGACAAATACGCGGTCTGCGCGGCTTGGGCCGGGAGCTTGATCACGGCGGTGCACCCGGCGGCGAGGGCCGGGGCGAGGGCACGAATCAGCAGAAACGCGGGGGAGTTCCACGGCACGATCAGGCCGGCCACACCCACTGGCTGACGCAACGCCATGGATTGTGTGCCCGGGCGCGGTTCAGCCACGCGGCCGAAGGTGGTCAGCGCCAGGCCGGCGGCGAAGCGCAGGGCGCGAACGATCTGCATGGCTTCGAAACCGGCTTCCATTTTCAACTTGCCGTTCTCGCTGGTCAGGCAGTCGATCACTTCTTGTGAGCGGCGTTCGTAGGCATCCGCCAAATGGCTGAGTGCGGTCGAGCGGCGCATTGCATCGACTTTCCAGTCGCTGTCGTGAAAGACCTGTCTGGCGGCGGCTACAGCTTTTTTCGCTTCAGCCAGGCCACCATCGTAGAACGTGGCGAAGGCTTCTCCGGTGGCGGGGTTGATGCTGTCACGCAGTTGCCCGCTGTCCATCCATTCGCCATTGATCCAGTGCTTTGCTAGCTGTCCCATGAGAAAACCTTTGAAATATTCGGGAGGTAAAGAATGCTGTTCTCGATTCGATAATTCAACATAAATCTAACAATATGGGATTTGTGTGTTTATCTGGCATCGATCACGATCTTGCCGAAATGCGCACCCGATTGCAGGTATTCATAGGCGGCGACGGCTTCATCGAACGGGAAAACCTTGTCGATGGTCGGCACGATCCGGTTGACGTCGACGAACCGCACCAAGTCTTCGAGCATGGCCCGGCTGCCCGCTGTAACCCCGACCAGCCGCTTGGCGCCGCCGATCAGCATGCCGGGCTCGATCGAGACACCGCCGCCGCCACTGACGCGGCCAATCACCACGACGGTCGCGCCGACACCGGCGGCCTTGAGGGAGCGGGCCAGCGTGTCTTCGCCGCCGACTTCGACCACCAGATCGACCCCGGCGCCAGCGGTCAGTCGCAGCACTTCGTCTTGCCAGTCTGGCGTCGTGCGGTAGTTGATCGTCCCATCGGCCCCGAGGGCTTTGACCCGTTGCAGTTTTTCATCCGACGACGAGGTCACGATGGCGAACAGGCCGGCGGCCTTGGCCAGTTGCAGCGCCCACAGCGATACGCCACCGGTGCCCAGAATCAGCACGCTGGAGCCTGGCTTGAGCGCCCCGGCGACGAACAGCGCATTCCAGGCGGTGACGCCAGCGCAGGACAAGGTCGAGGCCTGTGTTGGCGTCAGACTGATGGGGGCTGCAGTGAAAAACTCCTCGCTGGCGACCACTTCCCCGGCGAGGGTGCCGTCGAACTGGGCGCCAAATGAAATCGCGGTTTTGCTCGACGACAACGCCCCATCCACCCAGCGTGGGTAGTAACTGGTGATCACGCGATCACCGATTTTGAAGCGAGTGACGGCGTTGCCCACCGCAATGATTTCCCCGCAGCCGTCGACCAGCGGGATGATCGGATAGCTTGGCGGGTTATAAAACTGGCCCTTGGCAAAGCTGAGATCGCGGTGGTTGAGCGAAGTCGCGTCGATGCGCACTTTGACTTCGTGGGCGTCGGGGCTGCGCTCGGGACGCTCGACACGTTTGAGTCCGGCAATGCCGGTGCCCGCCAGGATTTGATAAGCCTTCATGGTTGCTTCCTCGAAGTAGGTCAGTGATGGATTCGAAAGTGCCAGGTCAGCTCGCGTAGGCGGCCCGGCGTAGTGCGGTGGGGAAGTCGCCGCTCATGCCGGCGACGGCGGTATTGGTCAGCGTCACCACGCTCAGGCCCTGGACGGGATCGACCCAGAAATTCGTGCCGTAAACCCCGGCCCAGTTCCAGCTACCGGCGTACAGCGGCAGTTTCGCCGCCACCGGGTCTTTGAGCACCGCGACGCCCAGGCCCCAGCCAAACCCCGGGCCGGCGGCGGCGACCGGCAGATTGCCGATGGCGTTGCGCGTCATCGCCGCCACCGTGTCCGGCAGAATGATCCCGGCGCCGCCGGTACGCATGGCTTCGACGAAACGCAGGTAGTCCCTGGCCGTGCCGACCATGCCGACGCCGCCCGAAGGGTAAGCGCCGTCATCGAAGGCCCGGGCGGGCGAATAGACAATCGCGCTGGGGCCGAATGGCAGGGAGAAATGCTCGGTCATTCGCCCGGGGGCAGGCGCGGCATCGCCGTACGGAGTGGCCAGCACGCTACCGGCGTCGGCCACGAATTTGAGGCTGGAAGTGCCCAGCGGATCGGTCACGATTTGGCGTACGGCTTCGGCCAGGGGCAGGCCGGTCACCCGTTCGATGACCGCGCCCAGCACATCGATGGCGACTGAGTAGTGCCAACCGGTGCCCGGTTCGAACAGCAACGGCGCCGCGGCAATACGTCGAAGATTTTCGTCCAGGGTCAGGCCGGATGCATCCAGCCCATCGGAGACGCCAAGCCGATGGTAAGGTCCGTCCGGCGCTTCCAGAAAACCGTAGGTCAGGCCCGCCGTGTGGGTCAGCAGATGGCGCACGGTGATGACCGGTTCGCGCCCGTCTGCGAGTTTGGGGCGGAAATCCGGAAGCCAGCGAGTCAGCGGATCTTCCAGGCCCAGTTTGCCCTGGTCGATCAGCGCCAGCGCCGTCACGCCCACGATGGGTTTGGTCATCGAGGCCAGGCGAAAGATTTCATCTTCTTGCATCGGACGCCGGGTTTCCCGGTCGGCGAAACCGGCCGCGCGCTGGTAGACGATTTCGCCGTTTTTCGCGGCGATGACGGTTGCGCCAACAATCTTGCCGCTGTTCACTGCACTGAAGATAACGTCATCCATGGCCTTGGCCCGATCCCATGTCGGCGTTGCCGCCAACGCATGGGAAAGGGGGCCGGCCAGCGCAACGCCCAGGCCTCCTACCGAGGCGTTAACGAGCACCTGGCGGCGTGAAAATTGTTTAGCGGTTGCCGCGTTTTGAAGCGGTGTGGACTCCATGGCTGATTCCTGTCGCAAGCATGATGAAGTGAATGATCCGCACTCTAGCTCTTCACTATGAGGGTGATAATCCACTACGCTGGCGGTTCAGTTTTTAGCGACAGTGAGAAATCGAAATGCTGGATCGGATTACCGGAATGCAGGTGTTTTCTCATGCCGCCCATCTCGGCAGCCTCTCGGCCAGTGCTCGGCAGATGGGCGTGTCGCCGGCGATGGCGACCAAACATGTGGACGCCCTGGAGGCGCGATTCGGTGTGCGTCTGTTTCATCGCAGCACGCGCAAGCTGACCCTGACGGAAGCGGGCCAGCAATATCTGGAAGCGTGCAGCCGGATTCTGCCGGACCTGGAAGATGTGGAAGCGATGATCGTCTCCCAGCGTGTGGATGCCAGTGGGTTGTTGCGGCTCAATGTGCCGCTGTCGTTTGGTGTGCGCTTCGTCGCGCCGCTGCTGCCGGAATTCAATCGCAAGCACCCGGGCGTCACCGTTGACCTGGGGTTGAATGATCGCGTGGTGGATTTGATGGAGGAGGGATGGGACCTGACGATCCGCGTGGGGCCGCTGAAAGACAGTCGCCTGGTGTCGCGCAAACTGGCCGACAGTGCCATGGTCGTATGTGCCGCGCCGGGCTATTGGGACCAGCACGGACGCCCCGCGCGCTGGGCGGATTTGCCCGCGCATAATTGCCTGAGTTTTTCCTTGTCGAGCCTGTCGCGTCCCGATGAATGGCGCTTCGGCAAGGAGGCCGATAAGCGTGTGGCGATCAAGGGCAGCCTGCGCACCAACAACGGCGATGCGCTGGTGGCGGCGGCTGCCGCCGGTCTGGGTGTGCTCTACGAGCCGGCGTTCATCGTCGCCGATGCCATCCGCCAAGGGGCGCTTGAACAGGTCACACTGGATGCGCCGACCGCTGACCTTGGCGGGATTCATCTGGTGCGCTCGTCCGATCGCACGCCACCGGCGAAGGTCCGCGTGATGACCGACTTCCTGGTCAATGCCTTCAATCCGCTCGCGCCGTGGTCGCTGCCTTGAGCTGAGTGCCCGTAGCGGCCGTTCAGCCGCAACGGGCGGTCGGATCAGTCAGGCTTGATGAGGCCGGGGAACCCTTGGTCTGTCATCGATTTGCGCTTGCCCGGCAGGGTTTCCTTTAAGAAAAGGCTCACCAGCAACCCGATCCCCAGACTGCCCAGTGCCAGCAGCAGGGTTTTCTCAATGCCGTAATGCTGGGCGATAAAACCGGCCAGTGCCGGCGCCACTGCGCCACCGAACAACTCTGCAGCGCCGACGATCAGGCCTGTCGCCGTGGCGATCAACGAGGGCGGCACCGATTCACTGGTCAGCGGGCCGTTGAGCACGCAAATCATGCTGAAGTTGAAAAAGGTCGTCATAAACAACAGGCCGAACAGTTTCAGCGGTTCGGCGCCGGTGTTGGTCAGCAGCCAGAGAAACAGCGCCGTGCCCACGAACGACAGCAGCAGCACGGGTTTGCGTCCGAAACGGTCCGACAGCGAGGGCATGATCATGTCCCCGATAAAGCCGCCGAAGCCGATGGCCGACATGACGAAACCCATCTGCGAAATGCTTAGGTGCAGGTAATCGGTCAGGTAGTTGGCCGTCATCACACTGACGACAAACAGACAGGTCAGCGCGCAACACATGCAGATGATGTTCAGCGGCATGTTGCGATGGCGCAGCACGGTCAGCCAGCTGTGTTTCTCCACCGGTTCAGCGCTGGCCACCGTGGCCTTGGCGCGCTGCGGCCGGGTTTCCTTGAGGTTGCGGTAGATCAACCAGGCCAGTACAAAACCCGGCAGCGCGACGATGGCAAACACCCAGCGCCACGACGGCACCACGGCGAGCAGTTGCGTGGCGATGATCGGCGCCAGGCCTAAGCCGAGCAGGGGAAAAAAGCCCAACTGGATGCCCATGTTTCGCCCGCGTCGCAGCGGATGGGAGACTTCGGCGTTGGTGGCAATGGACGTGGTGGTGAACGCACCCTCGGCCACGCCCATGACCGCGCGGATCAGCAGTAACGAAGCGATGCCGGTGGCCAACCCGGAGAGGCCGGCCAGCAGTGAAAAGATCATCAGCGAAGGAATCAGTACTTTGCGGCGGCCGAACGTGTCCGAGATCCGCCCGATCAGGATGGACGACAGCGCCCAGGCCAGGGCCAGTACCGCCGAAATATTGCCCAGGTCCTGATAGTCCAGGGCCAGGTCTTTCATGATCGCCGGGAACAGCGGCAGGATGATGAAACGGTCTAGGCCGACCAGGCCAAAACCGAACGCCAGGAGCAGCACAGCTTTCCATTCGTAACGCGAGTCCCATGCAGATTTGTTGTTGTTCATGGTTCGGGTTTCCAGTTTTCAGGGATGAGAAGTGCCCATGGCCCGGGGCTTCCAGGGCCAGATGCGGCTCGGGAACAGCGGTTTAGAAGTAGAACAACGCATCCACGGTGGCGGTCAGCTGATCGCGATCGCGGCCGTTTCCGAAGGGGTGATCCTCACGATTGCCGTCGAACCAGTCGTAGCGAAGTTCCGGGCGCAGCGAGAGGTAGCGGTTGACGTCATAACGAAAGCCGGCGGTGAGCGCATTGAAGTCGCCGCGCGCGGCGCTGACCGGGAACAGGGCGAAACCGTCCGGGTCGCTGAAGTGCTCGCCGCGTACCGAAAAGGCCAGGTCCTTGCGATAGCGGTAGGTCAGCACCGCGTTCGCGCCCCACCAGCGGGCACCGTCGAAACCGGGGCCGTTGACGATGTCGACGGTGTCGGGTTTGCCGTCGCCGGCCTGATGCCCATACAGCACTTCCGCGCCCATCGACCAGTGATCATCGAAGGCATGCCAGCCGTTGACCGAGTGCTGTTGCTTGAGCTGGCCATCCGGTGAAATCAGGCGTTGGATCGGTGCCTGGACATCGTCGGTGTTGCTGTTCTCCTCGTTACCGACGACGAACTCATAATCGATCCAGGTTTTCATGTCGGGCGTGCGCCAGCGCACGGCGCCGGTCAGCGACTTGCTGTCGTTGTTGTCACGCAGGTTGTTCCAGCCTTGCACCACGCCCAACTCGACGCCCAGCACCCCACTGGCATTGCTCATCAGGCGTGTGCCCATCAGCACGCCGGAGAATGTGCCCGGCTCCGAGACCAGGGCGTAGGTCTTGGTGGCGAAGGCGTTGCGCGCTTCGCGAATGTCCGGCGGGATTTCGTAGCCGATCCCCGGGCCAAAAATCCCGGCCATGACCGTCAGGCCGGTGCCGATCGGCACGTAGGCGGTGGCGGCCAGGTTGGGCACGGCGAGGAAGCGTTGTTTGTCCCGTTGCGCCTTGGCTGGGTCATCGTCACCCGGAGAGTTCACGCCCCAGTGCATGTCCCAGCCGAAGGTCCGGGCGAATTGGGCATTGCGCCCGTAGTTGCCTTCAAAGGTGAAACCGAAGGAGAAGTTTTGCGGCGTCGGACCGGGCAGCGGCGTGACCCGGGGAATCACGTTCGACGCCAGCGGCTTGTCGATAAACAAACGCAACGAGCCGAATTCCACGTTCTCGTCACCGGCGCCGATGATCGGGAAATTGCTCATCCCGTCATGCCGTTCGGCATGGGTCGAGTTGCTGTTGCGCGAGAACGTGGTCTCCGACAGACCGGAGACGATGATCCCGGTTTCTTTCTCGAAGTTGTCACCGAAAATCGAGGTGAACAGCGCGCCTTCGCCCCGATCTTCCGTCGGTGCAGCATGCACGTTGAGCGTTACGCAGGCGGCCAGAACCGCACCAAGCTGAGTGATCTTGATGGTATGCATTGCCTTTTCTCTTGTTTTTGTAGGTAGGCGAATTCACTGCCCGCCCGGTCCGGGCGAATGCCTGGAGACGGGAGGGCAGCCTGTTGCTTGCGCCGGGGTTTAACCCATACGCAGGATCGGTTTGACGGTCAGGCCGCTTTGCGCGTCGGCAACGGCCTGGTTGATGTCATCGAAGTCGTAGAAGCGCACCAGTTTGTCAAAGGGGAATCGGCCCTGGCGATACAACTCCAGCAAGCGCGGAATGAACACCGAGGGAATACTTTCGCCCTCGATCACCCCGCGAATCGTGCGGCCCTGGGTCATCACCTCGTTGACGTCGAAACTGGCTTCGGTGCCGGCCGGCGGCGCGCCGACAATGGCGCAGGTGCCGCGCGTGCGCAGCGCATCAATCGCCTGGCGCAACACGGCGGGGCGGCCGCTGGTTTCCAGGGTGCAGTGCGCGCCGCCGCCGGTGATGCGCCGGACCTCTTGCACAGGGTCGACTTCCAGGCTGTTGACCACATGCGTGGCCCCCAGGGATTTGGCCAGCTCCAGGCGTCCCGGCGTGATGTCGACCGCAATCAGCGTGGTGACGCCGGCAATGCGCGCCGCCATCAGCGCGCTCAAGCCCACGGCCCCGGCGCCGAACACCGCAAAGGATGTCCCGGCCTTCGGTTGCAAGACATTCAGCACCGCGCCCGCGCCGGTTTGCACACCGCAACCCAATGGCCCGAGCAACTCCAACGGCAAGTCCTTGTCGACCTTGACGAGGTTGCGGCGGTTGGCAATCGAGTAGGTGGCAAACGAGGACTGACCGAAGAAATGGTCATGGATCGCATGCCCGTGGCTATCGTGGGTTGAACCGCTGCCGTCGAGGCGACTGCCTCCAAAATTCAACGGGAAGGTGTGGGTGCAATACGTTGCCTCGCCGGTGTTGCAGGGTTCGCAGTGGCCGCAGGAGAGGTAGGTCATCACCACGTGGTCGCCGACGCTGAAGTCCTTAACATCGGCACCCACCGCTTCGATCACCCCCGAGCCTTCATGGCCCAGCACCATCGGCAGCGGGCAGGGGAAGTACTGGTCCCGCACGATCAGGTCGGTGTGGCACACCCCGCAGGCGACCACCCGCACCAGCACCTCATCGGCGCGGGGCGCTTGCAGTTGAATCTCTTCCATCAGGAAGCGCCCGCCCTTTTCCCGGACGACCGCCGCTTTGGCGCGGCGCAAGTTTGACTGTGGCTGTTGCATGAGCAATCACTCCTCGGGTCAGAACGGATACGGACGTGGCGCGTGTTGCACGCTGATCCAGTGGTCGGTGGTGAAGGCGTCGATGATCCAGTCGCCGTTGAAACGTCCCAAACCGCTGTTTTTCACCCCGCCAAACATGCTGTTGGGGCTGTCGTTGGCCGGGATGTCGTTGATGTGCGCCATGCCTGCCTGCAACTGCTGGGCGAAGCGCAGGCCGCGGCCTTCGTCGCGGGTGAACACCGCGCTGCTCAAGCCGTATTCGGTGTCGTTGGCCATGTTCAAGGCATGAATTTCATTGTCGGCGCGGATGATCTGCGCAATCGGGCTGAACAGCTCGGCCTGGGCCAGCGCCGAGTCATTGCTGACCGGACCGAACACATGCGGCGGCAACACCAGCCCTTGCGCCTCGCCGCCGAGCAGTTGCGGCAGGCCATCGGCGCGGGCCTGGGCGATGTGCGCCAATGCGCCGTCCAGTTGACGACGGTTGATCAGCGGGCCGATCACCGTGTCGGCGGCGTCCGGGTCGCCGAACTTCAGGCGCGACACCCGTTCGATGAACAGTTCGACAAAGTCGTTGTAGAGCGAGCGGTCAACGATGATCCGGTTGGTGCTCATGCAGATCTGGCCCTGATGCAGGAAGCGCCCGACCACAGCGGCATGCACCGCGTGCTCCAGATCGGCGTCATCAAGGACCACCAGCGGCGCGTTGCCGCCCAACTCCAGCGCGACGTGCTTGAGGGTGCTGGCGGCGGCGATCTGCGCGTTGATATGACGACCGACGTTGTTCGAGCCGGTAAAAGAGATAAAACGCAGCGCAGGATGCCGGACGAACGCATCGCCAATCTCGCTGTTCTGGCCCACCACCACGTTCAACAGCCCGGCCGGCAGACCGGCTTCTTCATAGATGCGCGCCAGCAGCAGGCCGCCAGTGATCGGAGTTTCCTGGGACGGCTTCACCACCACCGCGTTGCCGAGGGCCAGCGCCGGGGCGATTGAACGGTGCGACAGGTGCATTGGCCAGTTCCACGGGCTGATCACGCCGATCACCCCCAGCGGCTTGCGATAGACGCGGCTTTCCTTGTCGGCGATATCAATCGGTAGAATCCGCCCCACAACCCGGTTGGGGAAGGTCGCGGCTTCGAGCATGCCATCGCGCACGGCGGCCCATTCCATGTTGGCCTTGGTGCGGGTGCTGCCGCTTTCACGGATCAGCCAGCTGACGATTTCTTCGCGGCGGGTCTGCATGATCTGCACCGCGCGGTGAAACACTGCGCTGCGTTCGGCCGGCAAGGTGCGCGCCCACTTCAACTGTGCGGCTTGAGCGGACTGGCAGGCCCGTTCGAGGTCAGTGAGGTCGGCCAGTTGCAGTTCGGCGATCACCTCGCCGTTGTACGGGTTGGTGTCCAGCAACGGGCGACCACTGCCGCCGCTGCGCTGCTCACCGTCGATGTATTGCCCGGCAAAACCGGTGTAGTGACTGGTGCTCATAATCTTCGCTCTCTAAAGGGTGACGAGCGCCGCGCGCTCGTGGCGGTCTCAGCCTCGGCGCAAACGCGGGAACAAGCGCAGCGCATTACCACGGGCAATCGCTTCGTGTTCGCTGGCGCTCAAACCTTCAAGCTCGCGGAAATGCTTCACGTTGGCGGCGACATTGGCCGCCGGCTGGAACGGAAAGTCCGTGCCGAACAGGATCTGCGACAGCGGCGCCAGGGTGCGCAAACCGTCGAAGGTCGGCTGGTTGGCCGACATCGCCACGTCGTAGTACAGCCGTTGCAATTCCTCGATCACTTCGGTCCCCGGCTTGGGCGTCGGCTTCATCTGCGGCATGCCGGACAACAGCGCGATGCGCCGGGCAATCGACGGCAGTACGCCACCGGCGTGGGGCAGGATCAGGTTCAGGTCCGGGCAGCGCTTGAAGGTGTTGGAAAACACCAGGTCGATCACCGTGCGGGCGGTGTCCACCGGGAATTCGAACAACGGCGCCGGGCGACCCAGGCCCACCGCGTCGAAGCATTGCGGCGACGTCGGGTGCAGGAACACCGTGGCCTGGCGGCGGTTCAATTCATCGAAAATCGGCGCCAGATCTTCGCTGCCCAGGTACTTGCCGTCGGCGTTGGTTTCGATCACCACACCGTCGAATTTCAGTTCGTCGAAGGCGTAGGCGATTTCCGCCAGCGACGCCTGAACGTGGGGTAATGGTAGCGTCGCGAAACCACCGAAACGGCCGGGGTGCTGCTGGATGACGGCGGCGGTGTCTTCGTTGATCGCGCGGGCCAGGGCCACGCGCTCGTGTTTTTCCTTGAGAAAGCTGACGCTGGGCGACGAGACGGACAGGATCATCGTCTCGATATTGCCGGCGTCCATGACCGCGAGGGCCTTTTCCGGCGACCACTCCGGCACCGGATAACCGCCGTCCAGGGTCAGCAGACCGGCGTTGGTCAGTGCCGCTTTATAGGTCGGCGACAGGCAATGGGCATGAACATCGATCAGGCCGCAGTGGCAGCGCGCTGTCGAATCGGTGGGCAGGGACATGGCGATTCCTCGACTCAATACAATTGCAATTCGATCGGCAACCAGCCGTAGCCACTATCGCGTTCGACCAGATGACCATGGCCCGGAAACGGGAAGTGGTAGGACAGAACGGCGTAGCGTTTGCGGGCGACTTCTTCGAGGACTTTGATGCGGGTGTGAGCGGCGGCCGCATTGTCATAGTCGAACAGGAAACCCCATTGCGGCCGCTGCAACAGCAACACCTGGTGGTGACACAGATCGCCCCAGAGCACGAGCGTCTGCTCCTGGCTTTCGATTTTGTACAGGGTGTGGCCCGGGCTGTGACCGGGGGTGCTGACTGCGGTGATGCCGGGCAGCAGTTCGAAGCCGTCACCGATCAGGATGATGCGTTCCAGTTCCACGTACGGCGTGAGGTTCTTGTGCGCACCCAGGAAGTGGTCGCGCATGTGCGGGTTCATCGCTTCGCCCTTGGGCGTCGACAGAATGCTCAGGTCGGTCCAGTAATCCAGTTCGCGTGGGTCGATGGCGATCCGTGCATTCGGGTAGAGCAACTGACCGTCATCGTCCACCAGGCCCCAGCAGTGGTCGGGGTGGGCGTGGGTGAGGGCGACGATGTCGATGTCCGCCGGGTCGATGCCCGCCGCGCGCAGGTTGGTCAGGGCCTGGCCGGTTTGCGCGCCGAAGGTCTTGATGCCGAACTCGGCATTGACCCCGGAACCAGTGTCGAATAACACCAGTTGGCTGCCGGTGTTGACGATCAGAATGTTCTGGTTCAGGGACATCCGGTCTTTGGGCAGGAAGTTGTCTTCCAGCAACTGGTCGATTTCCTTCGGATCAGCGCCGATGAAGGTCGGATGCGGCGCGCCCATGTGCAATGGGCCGTCGGTGATTACCGTGCATTCGAATTCGCCGTGCATGAAACGAGTCCAGCCACCTTGCAGTTGCTGAGTGAATGAAGCGCTCATAGGTCACCTGTCTGTTGTTATTGTCGTGTTGATGGGGAAGGCGTCGCTCAGGTTCTGATCCAGGCCTTGCCCCAGGAGTTGAGTGAGTATTCGCAGTGCGGCCAGACGCCGGCCTGGCGCTCCGGGCGGGTGATTTCCAACTCGGAAGACAGCTCCAGGCGATTGCGGTCGGCATCCACCACCATGAAGAACAGGTTGTTGCCGGGGCCGTGGCGACCGGGGCCGAAGAAGATCGTGATGTGTTCCTTGGCGAAGCGATCACCCCAGTCGCGGATGTCGTTCCACTCATTGGTTTCGTAGCAGTGGTGATCCAGTTCGTTGCGCGAGCCACGGAAGAACGCCAGTGAGTGGTGTTCGTTGTCCGAGCGCATGAAGCGGGTCATGAGTGCGCCGTTGGCCTCATCGACGACATCGTCGGACACGGTGAAACCGACCTTGTTGATGTAGAAGTCCAGCACCGCTTCCAGCTCGGTGGTCTGGAACACCACATGTTGCAAGCGGCCCGGCATGCCGGGGTGGCTGGCGTCGGGAATGTCCCGGCCAACACCGAACAGTAACTGCCGGCCCTGGGGGTCGCGGATGCTGAAGGCGTTGTCTTCCAGCAACGGCGAACGGACGTCCTCGGTCTGGCAATCGCGAGTCTGCAGGTTGATGCGCAAGCGGTTGAGGCTGGCCTGGTCGGCGACACCATAGGCGGCGGCGAGAAAGCCGTTGCTGTCGGCCGGGCTGATTAATACCGCGCGTTGCGGCCCGGTCAGCACCCAGGTGCCATCGGCTTGTCGGTAGCCCTGCAAATCGAGCATGCGTGAGTAGAAATCGACCTGGCGCTGCGGCTCTTTGCTGGAGAGGTGCAGGTATAACAGGCGCGCGGGGGTTTGAGTCTGCAACGTATGCATGACGGTCTCCTTGGCGGTGATTACGGAGTCAGGGTGTCGACGAGGGTGCCGCGCGGGTCCATCGCGGCACTGGCCGGGATCTGATGAATGCCCAGCAGGGTGGCAAAACCATTGGCGATGGTTTGCTCCTCGGCGAGGGGGAAAATCGCCGCGACATAGCGGTCCGGGCGCAACAGCAACAGTTGTCCCGAAGGCTCGCCGAGCAAGGTCGCGAGGGCGCCGTCGCGGTCGACCCAGACGTGTTCGGCGCTGGCCGAATCAACCTGGCTGCCCTTGGGCAGAATCAGGATGCGCCGCGCTTCAAGGCGATCCCACAACGGGTGTTTCAGGGCACTTAATCGACTGTCGACGAGGGGCGCGTATTGCAGCAGGGCGAAACCGGTGCCGAGGACTTTATCCAGCAGCACCGAATGGCCCGCTGCGTCCTCGACTGTCGGTTGCGGGAACATCTGCCCGCAGCTCAACTGGCCGGCGCTGCCGTTGCCGATCACCAGGCCCTGAGTGAAGCGCGGCTTGGGCTTGAAGCGCATCTGCAGGAAGTAATCCCGCAGCGGCGGCAGCAGGCCGATCACGCGGAAGGCTGCGCTGATCAGGTTCGCCCGCCACACACTGGCAGGCGCCATGACCACACCCAGGCCCAGGGCCAGTTTGATCAAGGCCCAGGCGTGATCGCGGCGCTCGGTTTCATAACTGTCCAGGGCATCGCTGCTCAGGTGACCCTTGAACACCCCGGCCAGTTTCCAGCCCAGGTTGTGCGCATCCCGCACGCCGCTGTTCATGCCTTGCCCGGCGTAGGGCGGGGTCAGGTGCGCGGCGTCACCGGCCAGGAAAATCCGGCCTTCGCGCCAGCGCTCGGCCACCCGGGCGTGGAAGGTGTACACGGTCTTGCGCACGATGGAGAGCGGTTTGTCGCCGCGAAAGGGTTTGACCAGTGCTTTGATCCGCGCTTCGTCGAGCATTTCGGCATCGGTTTCGTCGGCCTTGAGCATGAACTCGTAGCGCCGGGTGCGATGCGGACCGGGCACATCCACCGTCGGGCGACGGGCGTCGCAATACATCCGGCATTGCCAGAACGGATCGTCGTCCTGATCGGTGTCCACCACCAGCCAGCGCGACTGGAAGCTTGAGCCGACCATGTTGATGCCCAACTGTTTGCGCACCGGACTGCGACCACCGTCACACGCCACCAGATACCGCGCCTTGACGGTCAGGATCTCGCCATTGGCATCGCGCACGCTGGCGGTGACGCCCGTCGCATCCTGCTCGACGTGCAGCAGTTCATGGTCGAAGCCGACGCGCAGGTTATCGAAGCGGTGCATGCCTTCGTGCAAGGTGGCTTCGAACAGTGGCTGGCGAAACGCATTGCGCTTGGGAAAACCGTACAGGGTCGAGGTCGGCTCGACCTTGCCGAAGCAACGGCCGCCGGGGCGTGTGTAGTAATGCACGCCGTAGCCGGGCACGACATCCTTGAGCACGGCTTGATCCATGCCCACGGCCTGCATGGTGCGCAGGGACTCATCGTCGATCGAAACAGCGCGAGGTTCGCCCACGGTGCTCTGTTTGCGATCGATGATGAACGTCTCCACACCCGCCTGGCCCAGGTAGTTGGCCAGCGTCAGACCGGTGGGGCCGGCGCCGCTGATGAGCACGCCGGTGTTGATAATCTTGGAAGTGGTCATGATCAATACCGATGTTGTTTAGTCCAACGGCCGGGGACGCCCGGAAAAAGCCTGCATGAGTTGCGACAGTTTTTGCGCCAGTTCCACGACTTGCTGGCCGTACTCGTCATCGCGTTCGGCGTCGCACTCACTGTCCAGGCGTACGCAGCTGATGCTGCCGATGGCCTTGCCGTCGCTGTCGAAGATCGGCGCCGCGACCCCGCAAATACCGCTGTCGACTTCGGCCCGCGAGACGACATAGCCTTTTTTGCGCAGGCGCTGCATGGCGCGACGGAATTCTTCCCAGTTCTGCCCCAGATGGCTCAGGCGCACCTCTTCGTGCTTCTCCAGGTACAAGCGGTTGTGCTGGCGTGAACCGAGGTTGGCGAGGATCGCCTTGGAGGTTGCGCCGAGGAACAACGGGCGAGGCGTGCCACGGGTGTAGCTGACTTCGCTGGCGAGGCTGCCGCTCTGGTGCACGCACACGACCTGGTCCTTGAACAACCGACACGTCAGCCAGACCTGGGATTCGCTCCACTGCGGAAACTCCCTCTCCAGTTGGCTGGCGGCGCGCACCAATGGATCGCTAACCCGCAACTGCCGGTCCCAGGTGATGATCCGTGCACCGAGTGCATAGCGACCGGCTTCGACCTGGAACAGCAAATCCACATCGGCCAGTTCACGCACATAGCGGTAGATCGTCGAGCGGGTGAAACCCATGGCAGTGCCCAGGTCGTCGACGGTCCACACCGGTTGATGCTCGGTGAACAGGTCCAGCACTTTGAGCATGCGCTCCAGGCTGGAGCCCTTGGTGTCGGCAGCGCTTTCCGTTGAGTCGGCCAGCGTCTCGGCAGGTTTGTTCGCGTCGGTCATGATCAAATCTCGTCCGTGATGGTGTTGCGAAGAATGCCGAGGCCGGAAATTTCCACTTCCACCACGTCGCCCGGTTTCATCCACACCGGTGGTTCACGGAATGCGCCGACGCCGCCGGTGGTGCCGCTGACGATCACATCGCCGGGGGCCAGTTCGGTGAAAGTGGTGCAGTACTCGATGAGCTTGCGCACGTCGAAAATCATGTCGCTGGTGTTGGTGTGCTGCATGATTTCGCCGTTGAGCCGGGTAGTCAGTTCCAGCGCCTGTGGATCTGGGATTTCATCGGCGGTCACCAGCCACGGGCCGAAACCACCGGTCTGCGGGAAGTTCTTGCCGGGCACGAACTGGATCGTGTGCTTCTGCCAGTCGCGCACGCTGCCATCGTTGTAGCAGGCGTAACCGGCGACATAGTCGAGGGCGTTTTCGGCTTTGACATGGCGCGCTTTCTTGCCGATGACGATGGCCAGTTCACCTTCGAAGTCCAGCTTGTGCGAGGCTTTCGGGCGCAGGATCGATTGCAGGTGCGCGGTCTGGCTGTCGGCGAAACGGGTGAAGATCATCGGGTAGGTCGGCATGTCGCGGCCGGTTTCACGGACATGGGTGGCGTAGTTGATGCCGATGCACAGCACTTTGCCCGGGTTGGGAATCACTGGCATGAACGTGACGTCGCTCAAGGCCAGGCGGGGCAGTGCGGCGAGGCTGGCCGGTGTCAGGTCGCTCAGCAGGCCGTGGGTGATCGCGGCTTTCAGGTCATAGCCGAGGTCGGATTTGAGTGATTGCAGGTCGATCACCTGATCGCCATCGACGATGCCGTAGCTGGGGATTCCCTGGTTGAAGAAACTGGCAATTTTCATGGTGTGTCTCCTGAGAGGATTAATAAGTCGGGGCAGGGTGAGAGGCGTTGTACCGGCGCTGGCTGAAATGGATCGCCAACAGGGCGCACAAGGCAATCAGGCTGGGAATCAGCGCGGCCATGAACACTTGCTGGACGTGCCAGCCAAGGCCGACCATCAGGCCGCCGAGCAAGGGGCCGAGGATCGAGCCGATCCGGCCGACGCCCAGCGCCCAGCCAATGCCGGTGGAGCGGATTTCCTGGGGATAGAGTTCGGCGGCCAGGGCGTTCAGCCCGGCCTGGGCGCCCTGAATCAGCACGCCCATCAAAAACAGGATGGTCAGGAAGCTCGCCGCCTTAAGCGGCAACATCACCAGTACCAGGACCAGCACTTGATAGGCCAGGAACTGCGCGATCAACACCCGGTGGGCTCCCAAAGCATCCATCAACCGGCCCTGGACCAGTGAACCGAGGACACCGCCCAGGCTGAACAGGACGATGGCCTGAACGCCGGTGCTGGCGGGAAGCTGAGCGCTGCTCAATACGGTCGGCACCCAGCTCATGATCGAATACAGGATCAGCAGGTTCATGGCATAGGGCAGCCACAGCAGCAGGGTGCGACGCCACATGCCCTGTTCGAACAGACGGCGTGGGGAAATGCGTGGGGCATTGGCCTGTGGGCGATTGAACAGAGAGTCCGGCAGGGTTTTCAGCGTCGGCATCAACCGCGAAACGATGCGGGTCACGTGGGCGCGGTTAGCCGGGCTGCGCGACAGGAACTCCACCGATTCCGGCAGGCTGCGCCACAACAGGTCCGCGATGATCAACGGCAGCAGGGCCCCGCAGATAAACACGGCGCGCCAGCCCAGGGCCGGGAGCAGTTGTTCGGCAATCAGGCCGGCGGCCATGGCCCCCAACGGCATGCCGCAAAACACCAGGGTCACCGCGCTGCGGGCATGGCGTTTTGGCGTGTATTCGCAGACCAGGGCAATCAGGTTGGGGATGGCGCCGCCCAGTCCGAGGCCAGTGAGAAAACGCGCCAGCAGCAGTTGTTCGTAGCTGTGGGTCAGGGCGGTGAAGAGTGAAAACAGGCTGAAGGTGGCGACGCAGCCCAACAGGACTTTCTTGCGCCCAATGCGATCAGCCAGCGGGGCCAGGCTCAGCGCGCCGACCATCAATCCAAGCAGGGTGCTGGCAAACACCGGACCGAAGCTGGCGGGTGGCAAGCCCAGGGATTCCGCCATCGGGCCGACCAGAAAGCCCATGACTTGCGTATCAAAGCCGTCGATGGCGGCGAGGATCACGCACAGGCCAATCAATTCAAGCTGCAAACGCCCCATGGGACGTTGGTCGATCACGTCGCTCAGGACGTTTTGGGTTTCAGGCACGGTTTGCATGGCATGGACTCTTCTTTTTGTTATTGCGGCCCGTGTTTCGGCAGGTGGGCCCATGGAGCCAATCTAGTCCCAATCAAAAATTCTGTAAATAGAGATTTAACAAATATTCTGCATTGTGAGATTTATGTGATTTTCATGAGAGAGGAATTTATTGGCGGGGAAGGAAAGATGCCGCGCAATGCAAGGTGTTGACCCAGGCCTTTGCAGAGAGGGAGCAGATCAAGGAAAACGCTTCTCCCCGAGCAGAAAGCGACGTAACGTACCGCGCAAAATAATCAGACATTTAAGGATGATGCGCGTGGGGGCTTATCGGCTGCTGCTGGCGATGCTGGTGGCGATTTCTCATATGGGCGTGACGTTGGCAGGCTTCAACCCTGGCGTCATTGCGGTGGTGTCGTTCCTGATCATCAGCGGTTTTGTGATGACTTCGTTGATCGAGAGGAACTACAACGCCCCCGAGCAATTTCACCTGTTTTATGCGGATCGGGTGTTGCGGCTTTATCCGCAGTTCCTGCTCTATTTCATAAGCTCCTGCGCCGTGATCTATTTCCTGTTGCCCGGCACGCCCCAAGCGGCGGCGTTGACCGTCAACAACATCGTCACCAGCCTGCCGATTGTGCCGATGGGCTTTTACATGTACGGCATCACCGTGCCTGAAATACTGCCAGCGGCCTGGTCGCTGGGGCTCGAAATGTGTTTCTACCTGCTGATCCCTTTTTTGATCGTCTACAAGCTGCGAGGCGTTGCCTATGCGCTGTCCGTGGCGGTGTTCATGGTGGCTTCGCTCGGTTACATCAACACCGATGTCTACGGCTACCGACTGCTGCCCGGCGTTCTCTTCATCTTCCTCTGCGGCAGCTACCTGTACCGGATGCAGGCCCGAGGAAGGGTGATCGTTGCCGCCACCGCCATCGTCGCCACGCTGATGTTCCTGGCCATTGTCAGCGGATTCATTCCCCGACGCCCCTTCAACGCGGAGGTCACCGCCGGCATTGCCTTGGGCGTCCCGGCCGTGTTCCTGCTGAGCAAGTTGAAGTACCACCGAATGGATGAGTTGCTGGGGAACATCAGCTACGGCGTGTTTCTGAACCACTTCGTGGTGATGTATGTGCTGCGGGCTTTCTGGCCGGTGGCGTACGACGCAACGATGATCGCTGCTGTTCTGCTGCTGTCGTTCGCGTTGAGCGGTCTCTCGTATTACTGCGTCGAACGGCCAGCCTTGAAACTTCGTCACGCGCTTCGGGCTGGCGTCAGATTTGGATCGAGTGGAGAACAGCGCAGCGGAACTGCCGGCTAGTCAGGCATCAATTGCCCAGCGAGGCACAGGCCGCCGCGATCTTCGGTTGTTTAGGCAACCTGGCTTCTTGCGACAAGATAAGGAGCAGACCGAGCACCGGAACGATGGCCGCGGCGAACGGGATGGCGGAGGCGCCAAGGTGGCTGTCGATCACGGCACCGCCGATGAACCCGCCCAGGGCATTGGCGATGTTGAAGGCCGAGATGTTCGCGGTGGCTGCCAGTTCAGGGGCTTTCGCGCCGTACTTCATGACCCGCATTTGCATCGGTGGCAGGTTGGCAAACGTGGTCACGCCGTAGATGAATGCCGCTACCAGGAACAGCCATTTGTAAGGGGCAACGAAGCCGACCAGCACCAGCGCGGCGATCATTGCGATCGGCCAGGCGATCAGCGAGCGGCGCAGATTGGCGTCAGCGGTACGCCCGCCAATGCTGTTACCGACCACCAGGCCGGCGCCGACCACGACCAGTACCCAGGTAATCGCACTGCGGTCGAAGCCGGCGATTTGTTCTGCCACCGGCGCGATGTAGCCGTACAGCGTCATGAAACCAACCCAGCCGAGCATGGTGAAGGCGAGGCTAGCCAGTAGATTGCGGTCACGAAAGACCGAGAGTTGAGTCAGCACCGAGGCCGGTTTTTCGGCGGGCGTACGGGTGATGGTGACGGCGATCATCAGCATCGCGATGACGCCCATGACCGAGACCACGAGAAACGTGGTGTGCCAGTCGAAGGCATTGCCGATCCAGGCTCCGGCCGGTACGCCGAGCACGTTGGCCAGGGTCAAGCCACCGAACATCTGGCCAACGGCTCTACCGGCCATGTTGTCGGCCACCATGCGTGTCGCGACGACCGCGCCGATCCCGTAGAACGGCCCTTGGGTCAGGCCCGCCACCACACGGCTGATCATCAGCGTCGTGTAGTCGGTGCTGAAGGCGGACATCAGGTTGCCGGCGACAAACAGCCCCATGAGCACGATCAGTACGTTGCGCTTTTCGAAGCGCGACAACCACAACGTCAGCAACGGGCCACCGATCACGATGGCCAGTGCATAGGCCGTGATCAGGTTACCCGCCTGGCCGGTGCTGATTTTCAGGCTGTCGGCCACTTGGGGCAGGATGCCGGCGATGAGAAATTCGGCGGTGCCGATCGCAAAGGCGGAAAGGGTCAGGATCCAGATTTGAATCGGCATTCTTGAAGTCAGTGACATGGTCATTCTCCTTCTAAAGGTCAGTTGATCAGTGCGCGGATGGCACAGGTTCGGAAAAAACCGCTTCGAGCAGCGGGCCGCCAGGGGCGCGGAAGAACAGGCGACGTTCCTGCAATTCTTCCAGGTCCATGGTTGAGTAGCGGATGCCCAGGCGTTCCAGCTTCTGGCGGAAGGCGCCGTAGCCGTCGAGGCGAAAACCCACGTGGTCAATCGCTTCGGCGGCGTGGTCGATGCCATAGCCCTGGGTGCCGATGATGTGCACCAGTGGCTGGCCGTCGGTGTAGAGCCAGTGACCGGGAATGCGTTTGATGGCTTGCGGGCGTTCGCCGTCCTGCAGATCGAATACGCTGCGGAAAAAATTCCGGGTGCCGTCGATATCGCGGGTGCGGATGGTGACGTGATCTAAGTGCATGGCTGTCTCCTGCCGGTTGATGTGGCGAAGATAGACATTGCGCAGCAATTTGATAATTGCTTAGGATTCGAAATTACTTTTCGGAGATGGCGAAAGATGACGCTGGATAACCTTGCGCTGTTTCTGATGATCGTCGAGAAGGGCGGTCTGTCTGCCGCCGGCCGTGAGCTGGGGCTGTCGCCGGCGTCGGTCTCCGAACGCCTGGCGATGCTTGAAGGCTATTACGGCGCGAGTCTGCTCACCCGCACCACGCGCTCGATCAGCCTGACCGATGAAGGACGACTGCTGGCCGAAGGCGCCCGCCGCTTGCTGGCTGAAGCCGATGAGCTGGAAAGCAGCATCCGCCTGGGGGCGCAAAAAATCTCCGGGCTCATTCGCCTCAGTGCGCCGGTCGATCTTGGGCAAGCGCAGATTGTGCCGATTCTCGACCGGTTTCTGGCCGAACATCCTTCGGTGACCATCGACCTCAATCTCACCGATGGTTTTGTCGACCTGGTCAGCCAAGGCATCGACTTCGCCGTGCGCTACGGGCTCCTGGCCGATAGCACATTGCGCTCCAAACCGATTGGCGAGAACCGCCGTGTCATCTGCGCGGCCCCCGGCTACCTCGAACGTAACGGCACCCCCCAGCACCCGGACGACCTTTCCCGACATGACTGCATCGTCATGCGCTTTGGCAGCAACATCGATCGGGTCTGGACCTTCCGCGTGGCGAGTGAGGCCTACCGCGTCGTGGTCAGGGGCCGCCGGGTGGCGAACAACGGTGGGCTGGTCCGGCAGTGGTGTCTGGATGGCCACGGTATCTGCAACAAATCCGTCTGGGATGTCCAGGCCGACCTCGCGGCTGGACGGCTGGTGGAAGTGCTCCCTGATTATTCGCCCGGTCAGACGGCGCTGCAGATTGTGTACCCGCCGGTGAGTGTGTTGCCACGCCGCGTCCGGGCCTTGATTGACACCATCAGCTCGGAACTGGCGCTGGAAGTGAATGGCTGACCGCTAGCGTCGGGCCGTGCCGCCTCAAGGGTGGCTGGGATAGTCGATGTAACCTCGGCTGTCGCCACCGAAGAAGGTCGCGGGGTCGGGTTCGTTCAACGGCAGACGCTCTCTCAGGCGCACAGGCAGGTCCGGATTGGCGATAAACGGTCGTCCGAACGCGATGATATCCGCCCGACCCTGGGCAAGCGCTTGCTCCGCGCTTTCGCCGGTGTAGCCGCCAGCAAGCATCAACACGCCCCGATGCAGTGTTCTGAGTTGGTGGATGATTTCGTCCCAGCGCGGGTCGAAGTTTTCGTCCTTCACGGTCCCGACAACGGCGGGTTCCACCAGGTGCAGATAGGCCAGGTTCCAGTCGTTGAGCCGGCTCACGATATGGCCAAAGGTGGCTTGCGGCGTTTCGTCGCCCATGCCCATGAATCGGCCCATGGGTGTCAGGCGGACCGCAACCCTTTGGGCGCCCACTTCGTCGACAACGGCCTCGACCACTTCCAGCAGCAGGCGGGCACGGTTTTCAATCGTGCCGCCATAGATGTCCTGGCGATGATTGCTGTTGCTGTTGATGAACTGGTCGAGCAGGTAACCGTTGCCGGCGTGAATCTCGACACCGTCCATGCCTGCGCGGATGGCGTTGCGCGCCGCGCGGCGGTAGTCGTCGATGATCTCCCGGATACCGTCGAGGGTCAGTTCCTGAGGGACCGGAACATCGCCCCAGATGCCGTTGCCCTGGTCATCGACAATGAAGGTTTTGCCTGGCACGGGCAGGGCACTGGGGGCGACTGGCAGCATGCCACCGGGTTGGAAGGACGGATGGGAGACGCGACCGACATGCCACAGTTGCATGAAGATCGTACCGGCGCGGCTGTGAACGGCCTCGCTGACCGCTTGCCAGGCCTGAACCTGTTCTTCGCTGTAAATCCCCGGCGTCCAGGCATAACCCTGACCTTGCCGGGAAATCTGTGTGGCTTCGGTGACGATGAAGGCGGCACCGGCGCGCTGGCGGTAATACTCGACGTTCATTTCAGTTGGTACATCGCCGGGTTGGCCGGCACGGGAGCGAGTCAACGGGGCCATGGCCACCCGATGTTGCAAGGTGGAAGTGCCCAGTGCGATCGGTTGGAAAAGATGAGTGTTCAAGGTGTTACTCCTTGGAAAAGTCGTCATGTGATGACGCGAATTCTAAAAAGGCGCTCGGCCGGGTATGGGGGCCAACGGCCGGGCGCAAAGGGGTGATCAGAGGCCGGCCAGGGTTTCATCCAGCCAGTCGAAGATGGTCTGGTGAGCGCGGAACATCGCGCCCATGTGGCAATGCTCGCCTGCACCTTCTGCTTCGGTCAGCGTCACCAACTGTTTCGCTGACTTGAGCGCGGCGTGGATCGCCTGGGGCTGGCCTTTGAGGAACTGATCGTTCTCGGCATCGAGCACCAGTGTCGCTGCCGTGATGTCACCGGCGATCCCGGCCAGTGTGTAGAGCTTGCTCTTGCGCACGAACTCGCTGGGAGAGGTGGTGCCGAAGGTCCACATACCGTTCTGCATGGCCCAGCGCGGGCCGGTTTTGAGGGCCATGATCATGCGCAGCACCGAATCGGCCTCGTCGTCTTTCTGTGCATGGATCCACGACACCAGGTACGGCGGCAGCATGTGTTCGAAGGCGGCATGGAAGTCCAGGATGCCGTCGTCCAGGATGATCGCGGCCGGTCGGTGATCGAACGCGGCGGCACGTGCCACCAGGTAGCTGCCCAGGCTATAGCCGAACAGGGCGATCTTGTCCGGCGCCACTTCCGGGCGGGTCAGGGCGAAATCGATGACCGGCGTGATCACGGCTTCCCAGTCATGACGAAACGTCAGCTTCGACTCGCGAATGGCCGCGCCCTGGCCAGGGCCATCGAATGCAAGGACGTTGTAGCCACGACTCAAGGCGGCGGCGCCGATGGCGACATAGGATTCTTCTTGCGTCGAATCGAAGCCGTTGTTGTAAATGATCGTCGGCTTGGGCTCACCGGAGTGGTCGGCCAGGAACAGGTAGCCGGGCAGCGTGGTGTTCTCGTAGGGGATTTCGACGATCTCGAAAGGCGTCTCGAGCAGTCGGGCCGCTTGAATAAAGGTCTGAGTCGAACGACCGGACAAACGGGCTACATCGGCATCATTGACCGGGTTGGCGCGTTTGAAGAACTCGGCCGTGCGGTAGTAGTTCGAGGCGCGGAAGAAGGCCTGGCGTGCACTGACAGAATGCCCGGAGGCAAGGGATTTCTCGCCGATTTTCGCCACGCGATCGGCCGTGGCCTCCCACTGTTTCAGCCAGGCATCTTCATCGCCTTCGGGAATGGCCCGTGCGGTGACAATGACTTCGCCGAGGTCGGCGCCACCGTAGTTGGCGAAGCCGGCAGTGCGCAGGGTTTCGAAAGAAAAAGACTCGTCTTCAAACAGGAATTTCATGGAAGTACTCCTACGGTTTTTCGATAGAAAAGTGTTTGCGTTTATCTGGCGGTAGCCGGACGCGACGACTGGAACAAAAGGTGATCACCGATGCGGCTGCCCTGGTCGCGCAGATACCTGCCAAGCGCCAATTGCTCTGGTTGCCAGTGGCTGAGCGCCAGGTCCGGATCGTCGGGAAAGGTTTGCAGTGCAGCGAGTAACGACAGGGCATTGCTCGCGGCTTTTGAGGTGCTTGCCGCGGTATGTGGCCGGGGGATCGACGCTGCATCGCCGAGCAAAATGATCCGACCGTCGACCATGTGATCGACCGCGAGGTCGCGGATCGCTTGAGCAAAGGGTTGCGTTGTGGCCCTGACCACGGCCCGCAAAGGCGCGGGCAACAGCGCATCGGCCTCACGATAGAGGTGCTCGCGCCAATGGGACGCAAGCTTTCCCTCGGGAATCGAAAAGCCACGATCGCGACCGCCTGCATCGGTCATGATCTCGTGCAGTTGCGCGTTATCGGCGACGCGATACCAGACCCAGTTGTAGAGCCGGTGGCCTGGTCGCGTATCGTTGCCATCACCGGGAACGAGATAGCCGAGGATGTGCGACTGCACGTTGCTGGAAAAACTGAAGTCACCCGATAACGCCTCACGAGCCATTGCCGGCATTTCGTCCTCGGGGACCAGGCCACGCCACGCCAGATAGCCGGCGTAGCTTGGTTCTTCGGTGGGCCACAGCAGGTGGCGCACCGTGGAACTGCTGCCATCGGCACCCACCAGCAGGTCGGCAGTCTCTTGTGTGCCATCCGCGAACCGTGCCGTCACGCGGTGGTCCGGTGTCTGGCTGAGGCCCACCAGTTTTTGGCCCTGGTGATAATGTTCCTCACCGAAAGCGGCGCGCATTGTCGAATAGATGAGCGACCAGGATGTCTGGGTCTGGGGCGCGACATGCTTGCTCTGGATCGAGCCGTCGGGCCGAAATACCGTGCGTGACCGGGACTGGACACCCAGCTCAAGCGGCTGGAGGTCCACGCCGGTCCGACGAAAAACCTCAACCACTTCGGGCTGAAGAACGATGCCGCCGCCACGGCTGTCGAGACTGTGCGGCGAGCGCTCATAAATATCGACATCCCACCCGGCACGCCGCAGCAGGTTGCCCGTAAACAGGCCGCCGAGTGAACCGCCGATGATCAGTGCACGTTGAGGGGATCGTTCAGGCGTGTTCATGACGTGACGCTCCGACGCGCGTTCATGGGGAATAACAGACTCGGGAGAACGGGACGCTGATGTGACATCGATCAAAGTTGGCATGATTGCACCTCGCTTGGACGTCACTGTAGGTCGTAGCGCAATAATTGATAATCATGCAGAATCGGGTAGGTTCGTTGCGCAAAACGCAAAGGTGGAGCATGGATACATTCGCAGCGCTGAAAGCATTTGTGGCCGTTGTCGAGAGAGGGGGATTTGCGCCTGCCGGCCGACAGATGGGGGTGGCCACTTCGTCGGTGACTCGCCAGATCGATGCCTTGGAGAGAAGTCTCGGGACCCAGTTGCTCAATCGATCGACACGCAGCGTGACCTTGACCGGCTTGGGCGAGAGCTACTTCGAGCATGCGGTGCGAATTCTGGGCGACCTGGAAAACGCCAACCTTGAGGTCAGCGAGTCGGCAGGCCCGCCTCGTGGGCTGTTGAGAGTGAGCCTGCCTGTAACGTTCGCGCGTCTGCATATCGCTCCTGCCATCCCGGCATTTGCCAGGTTGTATCCAGAGATCCAGCTGGATCTCACGTTGTCGGACGACGTGGTCGATCTGGTCGGGGAGCGGCTGGATCTGGCCATCCGCCTCGGCAGTGTCGAAACCTCAAGCGTTGTCGCACGTCGGATTGCACCTCATCGCCGGCTGGTGTGTGCCAGCCCGGACTACTGTGACCAGCGGGGAGCGCCGCGATCACCCGCCGAACTCTCCGGCCACAATTGCCTGACGTTCTCCTACACCCGGGGCAACAGCCTCTGGCGGTTTTCTGGACCGTCCCAGGAGTCCGTCCGCGTCAGCGGTAGCCTGCGCACGAACAACTCCGAAATACTGCGAGAAGCTGCCATCGGCGGCATGGGCCTGGTGCTGCTGCCCAGTTGGCTCGTGGGTGCCGACATCGAGGCAGGGCGCTTGCGCGTCGTTCTCCCTGAATGGGAGGCAGGACTCGGCGGCAATAGTGGGTCGATCTATGCGGTGTATCTGCCGAATCGTCGCGCCTCGAAGACGGTTCGTGCGTTTGTCGACTTCCTTGTCGAGCGTTTCGGCGCGCCGCCGTACTGGGATGCGTCGAGCGATGCCTGAATGGCGAACGAGTGTCCGCAATCAGGCGAAATCAGTCCCCAGCGAAACCGTTTCCCATTGCTGTATTTCCGCTTGCAGCGCCGCGAGCTTTTCCTTCACAAATTGCACGGCGTCACGCCCCAGCAGCAGATGCGCCGGCGGCGTCGGCGAGGCCACAACCTGCAGGATGGCCAGGGCTGCCTTGAGCGGATCGCCGGCTTGCTGGCCGCTGCGTTCCATTCTTGCCTTGCGCTGGCTGTCGAAGGTTGCGTCGTAGTCCGCGACGGAACGTTCAGCCCTGACCATGGAACGGCCGGCCCAATCGGTGCGGAAGGCGCCGGGTTCAATCGCGGTGACCGCGATACCGAACGGCTTGACCTCTTTGCCCAGGGTTTCGGAAATCCCTTCCAGCGCAAATTTGCTGCCGTGATAGACCCCAAGGCCCGGGAACGTGGTCAGCCCGCCCATGGAGGTAATGTTCAGGATATGCCCGCTACGGCGCTCACGCATAAACGGCAGTACGGCTTTGATCATGGTCACGGCACCGAACACGTTGACCTCGAACTGCTGGCGAAAGTCCTCCAGCGAAGACTCTTCGATCAAGCCCTCATGACCGTAGCCCGCGTTGTTGACCAGGACATTGATGGCGCCAATCGTGCTTTCGATCTCGGCGACCGCGCCTGGAATCGAAGCGCTGTCGGTGACATCCAGCAGGCGTCCAAACGAATAACCCGGTTTGAGTTGATCGAAGGCCTGGCGCTGCGCCTCGTTGCGCAACGTGCCGACGACGCGGTGGCCGGCTGACAGCAGGGTAGTGGCCAGCGCCTTGCCAAAACCGGAGCTGACGCCGGTGATCAGCCAGGTTTTATGCGGTTCGTGAGTCAGGTGTTCGGTAGCCATGATGATTCCTCCGGTAAGACGCAGGATTGTTCAGGCTTGCAACCGCTCGGACAATCCGCTGGAGTTGACTCAGGCTTTGAAGTCAATCTTCATAATGCTTGTGGTATAAAAAATGACTTTTGCGGAGGGTAACCATGCGCCAGGACCAACTCGATGGGCTCGTGACCTTCGTCTGTGTGGCCGAACATTCCAGTTTCTCGGCTGCGGCGATCAGGTTGGGGGTTTCACCTTCGGCCGTGAGCCAGGTCATCCGCAATCTGGAGCGGCGCCTGGGCATTGCGCTGTTCAATCGCACCACCCGCAGTGTCAGCCTGACCGAGGCCGGCGTCGGATTTCTGGCCAAAGTCCAGCCCGCAGTAAACGTGTTGACGTCTGCCGCGCTGGAATTGGGAGACACGACAGGCGCGCCGTCCGGGCTGCTGCGCTTGAATGTTCCGCGCTCGGCGTACATGTCGATTCTGCAACCCATGTTGTCGGCGTTTTTAGAGGCGTATCCGCAAATCGACCTGGAAATCAGCATGGAGAACGCGTTCGTCGACATTGTCCGGCTGGGTTTCGACGCAGGCATTCGTTTCGGCGATTTTGTCGAGCGTGACATGGTCGCGATCAAAGTCGGGCCCAAAGTCCGCATGCGCATTATTGCGTCTCCGGCCTATCTGGCGCGTCACGGCACCCCCGAACAGCCCACCGATTTGCTCAACCACAACTGCATTTGCTTCCGATCCTCCGGCGGCGTGATCGAGCGCTGGGACCTGGTCAAGGGCAAGGAAACCCTGCAGTTGCCCGTGCGCGGCCGGCTGATCGTCAACGACTCGGCCGCCCTGGTGCAAAGCGCGCTGGATGGCAACGGTATCGGCTACATGATCAGCGGCTACATTGATCGGTTTATCGAGCGTGGCGAGTTGGTCAGCCTGTTCGAGGAGTGGGGCCCCGAGCTTCCCGGGTTCACGCTGTATTACTCCGACCGTCGCCGGGTGACCCGCAAACTCAGGGCGCTCATCGACTTCTTGCGTGATCCTTCGGGCGGGCATTTTTCCGATGCGCCGCCTCTGCGGCCAGCGGAGTCGCTACGGATTCTTTAACGGCTGAATTCAGCCCGTTGCCATCGAAACAGGAGGTTGTCATGAAGTACGTGAATCTGGGGCGCACGGGACTCAAGGTTTCCCGATTGTGTCTGGGTTGCATGACTTACGGCGAAGCGTCGCGTGGTCGGCATACCTGGACCTTGGCCGAGCAACCGAGTCGGGTGTTGATCAAGCAGGCGCTGGATGCCGGGATCAACTTTATCGACACCGCCAACAGCTATTCGGCGGGCACCAGCGAAGAGTTTGTGGGGCGCGCCCTAAAGGATTTCGCGCGCCGTGATGAAGTTGTATTGGCGACCAAGGTGTATTTTCCCTGGGGCGACAAACCTAATACGGGAGGCCTGTCGAGAAAGGCGATTTTCCAGGCCATCGACGACAGTCTGCGACGTCTGGGCACGGACTATGTCGACTTGTATCAGATCCATCGCTGGGACTATTCGACCCCGATCGAAGAAACCCTTGAAGCACTCCACGATATCGTCAAGGCCGGCAAGGTTCGCTACATCGGTGCCTCGTCGATGTACGCCTGGCAGTTTGCCAAGGCGCTGTACACCGCCGACCTCAATGACTGGACGCGATTCGTCAGCATGCAGAACCACATCAACTTGCTCAGTCGTGAGGAAGAACGGGAAATGTTGCCGTTGTGTCGCGAGGAAAACATTGCCGTGATGCCTTGGAGCCCGTTGGCCCGTGGTCGCCTGACCCGGGACTGGGGCCAGAGCAGCGAGCGCTCGGAAAACGACGACATTGCCAGGAACCTGTACGCCGATGACGATCTGGCCGACCGCGCGATCATCGAGGCGGTGGCGACGGTCGCTCGGGCCCGGGGTGTGCCCCGCGCACAAGTGGCGCTGGCATGGGTGCTGGGCAAATCTGAAGTCACCTCGCCGATTGTCGGTGCTTCGAGGGCCGGGCACCTGGAAGATGCCATCGCGGCGCTGAGCATTCAGTTGAGTCCTGAAGAAGTGCAATTGCTGGAAGCGCCTTATCGGCCCAAGGCGATTGTCGGCCAGTAAGGTGGGAGCGGGGCGCGGCGACCTCAGGTCGCCTGCGCATCCGTTGATTCAAGTTTCACCAGCGCCGCCCGCAGCGCTGTCGGCAATGCCTTCACCGGCCTCCTGTTCACACTGTCCACGTACACATGCACGAAATGGCCTTGCGCAGCGGCAACGTTGTGGCCGCTGCGAAAGACCGCCAGTTCGTAGCGAACGCTGCTGGTGCCGATGCGGGCGACACGCAGCCCGATGTCCAGTACGTCAGGGAACTGCGCCGAGGCGAAGTAACGACACTGGGTCTCGACCACCAAGCCAATGGTTTGCGCGCCGGCCTCCAGGGGCAGCAAGGCACGTTGCTCCATGAGCCAGGTATTCACCACCGTGTCGAAGTAGGCGTAATACACCACGTTGTTGATATGCCCGTAACTGTCGTTGTCCGCCCAACGCGTCGGCATCGGGCGGAGTACTGGAAACAGATCACGGGTTTGTGCCGCCTGTCGTTGCGTCACAGCGCCCCCTGATAAATAGCCAGGGCTGCGTCGTAGGTCATCTCGCGTGGGTTGTTGATCAGCAGGCGCGTTTGCTTCATGGCGTCTTCCGCCAGTTTTGGCAGATCGGTTGCCTGAATGCCCACGTCGGCGAGGCGCGTCGGCAGGCCCAATTGAACCGGCAGGCGCGTCATTTTCTGCAGCAATGCAGCCGCCAGCGCCGCGCTGTCGCCCTCAGCGTCGGGCACGACCACCCTGGCCAGTTCGGCGTACAAGGCTTGGGCTTCGGGCAGGTTGAACGCCATCACCCCCGGTAGTAGCAGGGAATTCGACAGGCCATGCGGCACATGGAACAGCGCGCCGACGGGATAGGCGAGGGCATGCACGGCGGCCACCGGCGCATTCGCGAACGCCATTCCGGCCAGGCAGGCACCGAGCAACATTGCTTCGCGGGCGGCCACGTCCTGTCCCTGCTCGCAGGCCTGAACAATGTGCGTGCTCAGCAGGCGCAGGGCGTCGAGTGCGAGGCAGTCGGAAATCGGGTTTTTCAGACGCCGGCTGGTGTAGGCCTCCAGGGCGTGAACCATCGCGTCAATGCCGGTCGCCGCCGTGACCGACTTTGGCAAGCCCAGGGTCAGGAGCGCGTCGAGCAGCGCACAGTCCGGCAGCAGCAGCGGCGAAACGACGCCTTTCTTTTCGCCGCTGGCGGTGGTGACGATGGCCACGGGAGTGACTTCGGAACCGGTGCCGGCCGTGGTCGGAATCAGGATCAGCGGCAGGCGTTGACCGCTGGCGAGGCCGACGCCGTAGATCATCTCCAGGGTCTGTTCGCCCCGGGCCAGCAAAGCGGCGAGTTTGGCGACGTCCATGGGGCTACCGCCACCGATGCCGATCACGCCATCCGCGCCGACGAAACACGCTGCGGCGGCCGCAGCTTCAACCATGGCTGACGTGGGGTCGGCTTCGACATCGGTGAATACGCTGATGGTGACGCCGGAGGCCTGCAAACTGGCTATCGCAGCGTCCAGCAGACCCAGGCGCTGGACGCCGGCGTCGGACACCAGCAGCACTGAGCGCATCCCGTGCTGGCGGGCGATTTCACCGAGGCGGGCCGTTGCACCCGCTTCGACGAGCAGGGATTTGACGGTCTGGAAACTGAAGCTTTTGAGCATGGGCAGGTTCTCGAAGGTGACGGGGAGTGCCTGGCGGGCGAGAAAAGCCGCCACCATGGCTTTCAATCGATTATCGACGTCGACTACCGTAGGCAGTAGCGGCTAATTCCATTGAGTGGGATTGGCTGAGACGTCGTCTCCGCGTTTTCTGTAAACCGTTGAGCCGCCGTTGTCATGATCAAGATTGAGGAACGTACCGATGCCCAGAAAACTCACTGAGTCCCGCAGCTCGCCCTCCAACCGTTCAGTCGAGCGCGCACTGTTGATCCTGCGGGCCTTCCGTCCCGGCGTCGCGGCCCTCGGTAATGCAGAGTTGGTGGAGCTGACCGGTCTGCCGCGCTCGACCATCAGTCGTCTGACCCAGACGCTGGTGGAAAACGGTTTCCTGCAATACGAATTACAGCGAGGCACCTACCGCCTTGGACCGCCATTGCTGAGCCTGGCCCATGCCCTGCGCCTGGAATCCGAGATCCTCAAACTGGCCCAACCGCTGATGCGTGAGATTGCTGAAGGCCACAAGATCAACGTCGGCCTGGCGGTCGCCGACCAGACGGACATGGTGTATCTGGAGTCTGTGCGCAAGAACCGCAGCGGACTGTTTCGGCATGTCACCAGCGGTTCGCGCGTGCCCATCGAAATCACCTCATTGGGGCAAGCGTACTTGTCGACCTTGTCCGGCCCGGCGCTGGACTCGCTGCTGAATCAACTCAAGCCCCGCCACCCGAAAAACTGGAAGCAGGTGCGCGCCGCGATCGCTCAGGCACGTACAGCGCTGCACAACCAGGGTGTCTGTCAGGCTTCGTGGCAGGCCGGCATTACCTCCATCGCTTTGCCCCTTGGGCTTGAGGATCAACCGCCCTACGTGTTCAACATCAGCTTCGCCAGCCAGGATTTCACGGCCGGGCAAATCGACAGCGAGCTGGTGCCGTTGCTTGAAGGCCTGTTGCAAAAAGTCCGTGAGCAATTGGCGCAGGTCCGCGCCCTGGAAGACTTGTCGTAGAGGGTTTGCGCCCGTGAGCGAAGGCAAGTGGCGTGGATCTGCAGCGGCAGGTTGATCCGGGCAATTCCATTCAGTGGGATTAGGCCGTCGCTGCCGGGCAAGCGCTTGCACATAATCGGTTGACATGACCTGCGGCCCTTGCGGCGCGGCGAAAACAAGAAACCGTTATGGAGATCGTTTTATGGGCACCTCATCCCGACCGTCAGTGTCGACTTCCAGTGCGCTGAAAGGCGTGCGAGTGATCGATTTGTCCAGGGTGCTGGGAGGGCCGCTGGCGGCGCAGATTCTCGCCGACCATGGCGCCGATGTGATCAAGGTCGAACCGCCGCAGGGCGATGAAACCCGCGAGTGGGGGCCTCCCTTCAGGGGCGACGCCTCGGCCTACTTCCTGAACGTCAATCGCAATAAACGCACACTGGCCCTGGACCTGTCCAAAGAGGAGGGGCGTGAGGTCCTGATGCGTCTGCTCGAAGACGCGGACGTGCTGATCGAGAACTTCAAACCCGGAACGCTGGAGAAATGGGGCATTGGCTTTGACGTCCTGTCCAAGCGCTTCGAACGATTGATTCACGCCAGCGTCACCGGTTTTGGCAAGGACGGGCCATTCGGTGGCCAGCCGGGTTACGACTTGATGGCGCAAGCGTGGTCGGGACTGGTCTCCACCAACGGCACACCGGAAAGTGGCCCGCTTCGCTTGGGGATTCCGGTGATCGACATGTCCACCGCCAGTAACGCTGTGATCGGCATTCTGCTGGCGCTGTATGAACGGGATCGGTCCGGCCAGGGGCAGCATGTCGACCTGACGCTCTACGACACGGCGATCAGCCTGTTGCACCCGCATGCGCCCAACTGGTTCATGTCCGGCAAAGTGCCGGGGCTCACCGGCAATGAACACCCGAGCATTTCGCCTTACAGTCTGTTCACCACCAAGACCCAACCGGTGCTGATCACTGTGGGCAACGACAACCAGTTCAAGCGGATGTGCGCGGTGCTGGAGTTGCCGGAACTGGCCGAGGATGAACGCTTTTCCAGCAACGCCAAACGCATCATCAATCGCCGGGTTCTGACGGATGCCATGGAAGCGCAACTGGCGCATTTCGAAGGCGTGGACATCTGCCAGAAACTGATGGCCGTGGGCGTGGGTGCCGGGGCTGTGCAGTCGGTGGACCAGGCGTTGACGCATCCCCACACCGTGCATCGCGAGATGGTGGTGCAGATTGGCGAGTACCAGAGCACCGGGATTCCGATCAAGTTGTCGCGTACCCCCGGTCAGGTGCACAGCGCACCGCCGGAGTACAACCAGCACGCCCGGGAGATTTTGCGCGAAGCGGCCTATTCGGACGCGCAGATCGAGCAGCTGTTGGGTCAGGGCGCGGTCTTGTCCGAGCGAAAACGCCATGATTAATGACTCCGCGTTTGCCGAGGAAGATGCTCCGTCCGTGCTGTATCTGCTGGATCGTCAGGTGGCCTGGATCACCCTCAATCGCCCGGCAAGACGCAACGCCTTGAGCGCCAGCATGGACGCCGAGTTGCGGGCCAGTGTGATCCGTGCCGAGCACGATCCGGACTGTCGGGTGATTTGCATCAGCGGCATGGGTGAAGGCTTCTGTTCCGGGGCCGATTTGCGGGCCTCGCCAGCGCCGTCGGCGGAGTTGCCCTACGCCCTGGAGCCTCAGCGTCTCGAAGACTTTCGCTTCGGCTACCTGATCCAGGCGCGCAAACCGATAGTGGCCGCGATCAATGGCGCGGCCGTGGGTGTCGGACTGGTGTTGGCAGCGTTTTGCGACATCCGTATCGCCTCGGCCCAAGCGCGTATGGGCTTCACTTACAGTCGGGTCGGGCTGGTCGCCGAGTACGGCATCGCCTGGTGGCTGCCGCGGTTGATCGGGCCGGGCGCGAGCAACGACCTGTTGTTGTCCGGGCGTTTGATCGAGGCGGCGGAAGCCCGGCAAATGGGGCTGGTCAATCATGTGGTCGAGGCCGAAGGCTTCAACGCTCACGTCGAAGATTATCTGCTTGCGTTGGTGGAGCGTTGTTCGCCGCGCTCGCTGGCGGTGATCAAGCAGCAGGCCTGGGCCGCCCACGAACAAACGTTGCTGGAAGCCGTCCGTAGCAGCCAGCAGGCACTCAATGTCGCGCGCCGCAGTGCCGATCATCAAGAAGGTGTGTTGGCGTTTCGCGAGAAACGCTTGCCCCGGTTCTCTGGAGAGTCTCAATGACCGACGTTCCTTTTGTCACTGTGGTCGAGCGCGATGGCATCGCCGTGCTGACCCTGAATTCGCCGGATACCCGCAACGCGCTGAGCACCGCCCGGGAGTTCGACGCCATCGAGCAGGCCTGCGCCCGCCTGCAGAGCAACCGCAGTATTCGCGTCGCGATACTGACCGGCGCCGGCAAGGCCTTTTGCGCTGGTGGCGATGTAAAACTGATGCACCAGCGTGCCCAGGATCGCACCGCCGAACCGATTGAAGAACGCTATCGCTACCAGGAAGGCATCCACCGCGTGACCATGGCCTTGCACCGGTTGGAGGTGCCGATCATTGCCGCGATCAATGGCCCCGCCATCGGTGCCGGCCTGGATCTGGCCTGTATGTGTGATCTGCGGATCGCCAGTGAAAAAGCCACCTTCGCCGAGAGCTTCGTCAAGGTCGGGATCATTCCGGGGGATGGCGGCGCCTGGTTGCTGCAGCGCGCCATCGGGGTCGCACGGGCAGCGGAAATGACGTTCACCGGCGACACCATTGATGCGCCCACGGCCCTGGCTTACGGCCTGATTTCCCGAGTGGTTGGGCACGAGGCACTGCTGGATGAGGCGCAGGCCCTGGCCGAGCGCATCGCCGTCAACCCCGGTCACGCGTTGCGCATGGCCAAGCGTTTGATGCGCGAATCGGCCCATGCACGGCTGGAAACCATCCTGGAAATGTCGGCGGCTTTCCAGGCGCTGGCCCATGCCACCGATGACCACCGTGACCGGGTCGAAGCCATTGTTCGGCGCATCGGTTGACCCACTCTTTTCAGGACTGCCTGTCATGACGAATATGTACGAAGTGCGCGCAGGGATCGCGTTGCTGACGCTCGACAACCCACCGGTGAACGCCTTGAGCCACGCGTTGCGTCGCTCCCTGGCCGAGCGTCTGGCGCGCTGCCTGGCCGACCCGTCGGTGCGCGGCATCATGCTGCTCGGCACCGGTGGCCGAGCCTTTTCGGCGGGTGCCGATATCAGTGAGTTCGACTCGCCGGCCAGCCAGGCCGATCCTTCCCTGAGCAGCTTGATTCAGCGGATCAAGAACTCATCCTTACCGGTGCTGGCCGCCATCGACGGGCATGCGTTGGGCGGTGGACTTGAGTTGGCCTTGGGCTGTCATTGGCGAGTCGCCAGCGGCAAATCGCGCCTCGGATTGCCGGAAATTCACCTGGGACTGATTCCCGGTGCGGGTGGCACGCAGCGTCTGCCTCGACTGATCGGTGTTAAACCGGCTTATGAAATGATGCTTTCGGGTCGTCCTGTCGATGCCGAGCGGGCGCTGGCGCTTGGTCTGGTCGATGGCGTGCTCGAAGGCGACTTTCGCGAGCAGGCCATCCATTGGTTTCTGGCCTTGCTCGACAGCGGCAGAGGCGTGCGCCCAAGTCGCGAACAACCGGTCGCCGAAGACGCTCTGCCACCGCTGTCCGACAGGACCTCCACTCACGCAGCTCAGGCATTGCGTCGTTGTGTCGAAGCGTCGATCCATCAGCCGTTCGATGTCGCGCTGCAATTGGAGCGTGAGACCTTCGCCACGCTGGAGCAAAGTGCTCAATCGGCCGCCTTGCGCCATGGCTTCTTCGCCGAGCGTCGCGCCAGCCATTTGCTGGGCCTGGAGGCCGGGACGCGGCCCTTGCCCTTGCGCCAGATTGCGGTGGTCGGCGCGGGAACGATGGGCAGCGGGATCGCCATGTGCTTCGCCAATGCCGGGTTTGCCGTCAGCCTGCTCGACGTCAACCCGGACTCTCTGGCCCGTGGCTTGAGCACCATTCGCCAGACCTACGAGGATCAAGTGCGCAAGGGGCGACTGAGTGTTGAGGCGGCCGAAGGGCGGGTCCGGCAGATTGAGCCACACAGCGGTTTCGAGGCCATCGCCGACGCGGATCTGGTGATCGAGGCGGTGTTTGAAGAGCTGGCGGTCAAGCAGACGGTCTTTGAAACCCTGGACCGGGTCATGAAGCCGAGCGCCTTGCTGGCGAGCAACACGTCGACGCTGGATATCGACAGCATCGCCGGTTTCACTCAGCGTCCGGGTCAAGTCCTGGGCCTGCACTTTTTCAGTCCGGCGCCGGTGATGCGTCTGCTGGAAATCGTCCGTGGTCGCGCAACCCGCGATGACGTGCTGGTCACCGTCCTGGACCTGGCCAAGACACTTGGCAAAGTCGGCGTGGTGGCGCGCAGCGGTGACGGGTTTATCGGCAACCGTATGTGGCATCAATATTTGCGCCAGGCCTCGTTGTTGGTGGAAGAGGGGGCCTCGCCGATGCAGGTGGATCGCGCCTTGCAGGACTGGGGCTTTGCCATGGGGCCGTTGCGGGTCGCCGACCTGGCGGGGCTGGATGTCGGGTACAGCATTCGTCAACGCCAGTACCGCGACTATCCGCATCAGCGCTGGTCCGGCTGGCTCGATCGCATCAGCGAGGCGGGACGGCTCGGCCTCAAGGGTGGCCAGGGCATCTATGCGTACCCCGAAGGCAGTCGGCAACCCGCCGAAGATCCGGTGATTCAGGCGCTGATTGATGAGTTCCGGCGTGAACACGGCGTCGTGGCCCGCTCGTTCAGCGATGAAGAAATCGTCAGCCGTTGCCTCGACGCGCTGAGTGTCGAAGGGATTCGCCTGCTCGAAGAGGGCATTGCCCAGCGAGGTTCGGACGTCGATGCCGTGTTCCTCAATGGCTATGGGTTCCCCCGGGCGCAGGGCGGGCCGCTGTTCCAGGCCGATCAGGCCGGATTGCCGGCGCTGATCAGCCGATTGAAGCTGCGCGCCGCCGAATCTGAAGTGCCGTTCTGGACGCCACCGCGTTTGCTCTGCAACCTGGCGCAGCGCGGTGACAGTCTGTCGGCCTATGAAGGGGAGGGTCGCTGATGAACGAGGTCGTGATTCTTTCCACGGCGCGCACGCCGATCGGCAAGGCCTATCGCGGTGCCTTGAACGCCACTCACGGTGCAACCCTGGGCGGGCATGCCGTGGAACACGCGTTGGCACGTTCCGGCCTTGAGGCCGGGGACATTGATGATGTGTTGATGGGCTGTGGCCGCCCGGAAGGGACGGCGGGCGAGAACATCGCCCGGCAAGTGGCATTGCGTGCCGGGCTGCCGGTGTCGGTGCCGGGTGTGACCATCAATCGCCTGTGTTCTTCGGGCTTGCAAAGCATCGCCATGGGCGCACACATGATTGCTGCTGGCGACGTGCAGACCGTGATCGCCGGTGGCCTGGACAGCATTTCCTGCGTGCAAAACGAGCACATGAATCACTTTATGGAGCAGGACCCCTGGCTGCTTACCCGGCGACCCTCGATCTACTTGAGCATGATCCAGACCGCTGAAGTCGTCGCGCAACGCTACGGGATTTCCCGCGAGCGTCAGGACGCCTTCGCCGCACGCAGTCAGCAACGCAGCGAACGGGCTCGGGCCGAAGGCCGTTTTGCGACGGAAATCGCGCCGATGGACGTGCTGCGCCAGGTGCGGGACAAGGACACCGGACAGTTGCGCCACGAGTCCTGGCGTCTGGTCGAGGACGAAGGGATTCGTCCGGGAACCACTGCCGAAACCCTGGCCACCCTCAAACCCGTGATTGAAGGAGGCTGCGTCACGGCGGGCAACTCCAGCCAGTTATCCGACGGCGCATCGGCTTGCGTATTGATGGACGCCCGCCGGGCTGAACGCGCCAACCTGCAACCCCTGGGCTATTTTCGCGGGTTTGCCGTAGCCGGTTGCGAGCCGGACGAAATGGGCATCGGACCGGTGCTCGCGGTGCCTCGCCTGCTGGCCCGGCACGGTTTGCACGTCGACGACATTGATCTGTGGGAACTCAACGAAGCGTTCGCCGTGCAGGCGTTGTATTGCCAGGAACGTTTGGGCATCGACGATGAGCGCTTGAACGTCAATGGCGGCGCGGTCGCCCTGGGGCATCCCTATGGCATGTCCGGTTCACGTCTGGCTGGACACGCGCTGATCGAGGGCCGACGACGAGGGGCTCGCTGGGTGGTGGTGACGATGTGCATTGGTGGAGGGATGGGCGCAGCGGGTTTGTTCGAAGTGGTCTGAGGCCACCAATTTCAATAAAAACAACAACACGAGAGCTTTCTTATGAACACAGCCAATAACAGTGTGACGGCCGGGGCTTGCGTCCCAGCCTCGCAAGCCCCGAGTGCTGACGCCAGCCGTCAGTCTATCCGCCGGGTCGTGCTGGCCGGCGCCTTCGGAACGGTGGTCGAGTACTTCGACTTCAGTGTCTACGCGTTTCTGGCGACCACCCTGGCCGCCGTGTTTTTCCCTGCCGAGAACCCTACGGCGGCGTTGCTCTATACGTTGGGCGTGTTCGGCGCCGCGTTTGTTGCCCGTCCGTTGGGCGGCATTCTGATCGGCCACCTCAGCGACCGTTATGGTCGGCGTCCCGCCCTGACTGTCGCGGTGGTCGGCATGGCGTTCGCCAGCACCTTGATCGGTTTGTTGCCGGCCTACGCCAGTGTCGGGATCGCTGCGCCGGTGATGCTGTTCGTCCTGCGTTGTGTGCAAGGGTTGTCGGCGGGCGGTGAACTGGGGAGTGCCGGTTCCTACGTGGCGGAAGTGGCGCCGGACGGGCGTCGGGGGTTTCTTACCAGCACCACCCAGGTCGGAACGCTGGTGGGCACCATGCTCGGTTCGTTGTGCGTGGGCTTGATGCACTTGGGGCTCAGCAACGAACAGATCCTGTCCTGGGGCTGGCGGATTCCGTTCCTGATCTCGCTGCCACTGGGGATTGCCGCGCTGATCGTGCGCAGCAAAATGGAGGAATCGAAACAGTTCGAGCAGGTAGAGGAACAGGGCGCGGTGGCGAAGATTCCGGCGCTGTCGGCGCTGGTCTCCCACCCTCGGGCCGTGTTCAGTGTGTTTGGCCTGACCCTGGTGTCGTTCGCGTCCTACTATTTGGTGTTTACCTATATGTCTACCTACTTCGAGCGTCAGGGCATCATGCCTCCGGGGCTGGCGGCCTGGTCGACGACATTGACGCTGTTGCTGGCGGCGGTGGCTATCCCGGTGTGGGGCAAGATCACCGATCGCATCGGTCGCCGGCCGATTCTGATTGGGGTGTGTATCGCCAATCTGCTGCTGGCCTGGCCGCTGTTCATCTTTATGCAGACTTCGGTGGGGGCGGCGTTCTTTTCGCAGATCGTGCTCGGGCAAATCGAAGCCGCCTACCTGGGAGTGATCCTGGCCGCCTATTGCGAGATGTTCCCGGCCCGGGTGCGCTCCAGTGGTTTCAGCCTGGGTTACAACTTCTCGGCGATTCTCGCTGGCGGCAGCGCACCGTACCTGGCCACGTGGTTGATCGCAGCGACCGGCGCCCCGCACGCCCCGGCCTGGATCCTGATGGCCATGGCTTTTCTTTCCTTGTTGGTGGCCTTGACGGTGCGTGAAACCGCCAATCGCCCGATGCCGACCGTTTAACGCACTGGAGTCGAGAATGAGCATTCCAAGTTACCCGCAGATTCATCAATACATTGCCGGACGCTGGGTCGAGGGCAGTGGCGCGACGGTCGAACAGGTACTCGACCCCGCGACCGAGCAGGTGCTGGGCAGCTATCGCCACGCTTCGCTCGCGGATATCGATGCGGCGCTGGTTGCCGCAGACGAAGCTCTTCCGCTGTGGCGCGGGCACACCGCTGAAGCGCGCTATCAGATTCTGCGCACGGCCGCCGGACTGTTGCGCCAGCGCAGCGAAGAAGCCGCGGCGATCCTCAGCCTCGAACAAGGCAAGCCGCTGAGTGAATCGAGGATGGAAATCCAGGTCAGCGCCGACGTGCTGGACTGGTATGCCGAAGAAGGTCGAAGGGCGTATGGCCGGGTGATTCCTGGCGCGGCCAACAGTCGTCTGCTGGTGGTCAATGAACCGATTGGCGCGGTCGCGGCGTTCACACCGTGGAATTTCCCCGGCACCACCGTTGCCCGCAAGTTGGGAGGTGCCCTGGCGGCCGGATGCACGGCAATCATCAAGGCCTCGGAAGAAACCGCCGCGACGGCCGTGATCATTTTCCAGTGCCTGGAGCAGGCCGGCTTGCCGGCCGGCGTGGCAAATCTGCTACTGGGTATCCCGGCTGAAATTTCCACGCGATTGTTGAGCAGCAACGTGATTCGCAAAGTTTCCCTGACCGGTTCACTGGCGGTCGGTCGGGTGCTCGGGCACCTGGCGGTGGATAACGACTTGGTGACCACCATGGAGTTGGGCGGCAACGCGCCGGTGATCGTCTTCGACGATGTGGATGTCGAGGCGGTTGCCAGGCTTTGCGCCACGGCCAAGTTCCGCAATGCCGGACAAGTCTGCAACGTACCGAGTCGTTTCTATGTGCATGAGCGCATTGCCGAACGGTTTGCCGCCACGGTGCAGGCCTTCGCCCGGGAACTGCGGGTTGGCCCGGGTATTGAAGCCAGCACGCAAATGGGGCCGCTGGCCAACGTCCGGCGCCTGGCGGTGATGCAACAGTTGGTGGATGACGCACAGCAACGCGGGGCCGATTTGTTGGCCGGCGGCAAACGTCTGCAGCGTGCCGGCTACTTTTTCGAACCGAGCGTGCTGGCCAATGTTCCGGACGCGGCGCGGATGCTGGTCGAAGAGGCGTTTGGCCCGATCATGCCCATCACCACGTTCAGCGATCGCGATGAAGTGCTGTTTCGCGCCAATAACACGCCGTATGGCCTGGGGTCGTTTGTGTTCACCGAGTCCCTGGATCACGCGACCTACGTCAGCGATGCCCTGGAAGCGGGCATGGTCGGTGTCAACACGACGGTGTTGTCGCGCACCGAAACGCCGTTTGGCGGGATCAAGGCTTCCGGGCACGGCTTCGAGTCGGGGATCGAGGGCCTGGAAGCGTATCTGCGCAAGAAGGTCATTCTGCAACACCCACCGGTTCGCGGCGCTGCACGCTGAATCTTGTCGATCACGCCAACCGGACAATCGAGTTGGCGAAGAGGGAGAACATCATGTCTGTTGAAAAAGTGGCGGTCGTCACGGGCGCTGGCAGTGGCGTAGGGCTAAAGACCGCTGGCCTGCTGCATCAGAAAGGCTTTCGGGTGGTGCTGCTGGACATCGACGGCGATGCGGCGATGACCCAGGCCTCGTTGCTGGACCCCAGTGGTCTGACGGTGCTGGCGGCCCCCGTGAATATTTGTGATGAAACGCAGGTGCGTTCGGCCATCGCCCAGGTCTGGGCGCGTTGGGGGCGGGTGGATGTCCTGGTCAATAACGCGGGCCTGCCGCAAGCCAATTTGCCATTCGAGGCGGTTTCAGCCCAGCTCTGGAGTCAGGTGCTGGCTGTCAATCTGATGGGGATTGTCCACCTCGCCCAAGCGGTGGTGCCGCTGATGCGCGAGCGGGGCAGCGGACGCATCGTCAACGTCACTTCGGTGGCCGGTAGCCGTGCCCGACCGGGCATGAGTGCGTATTGCGCGGCCAAGGCTGCGGCCATTTCTCTGACCCAGACCCTGGCTCTGGAACTGGCCGACGCGGGCATTTTGGTGAACTCGGTAGCCCCCGGTTCGCTGGAAACCCCGATGTTCAAGAAGTTTCTGCAACCGGATGAAGCCTGGGACGCCGCCATGGAGCGTTACCTGCCGAACATCCCGCTGCATCGGTTGGGGCAACCCGAGGAAATCGCCGAAACGATCGTCTGGATCGCCAGCGAAGCCCCCGGATTCATGACCGGGCAAAACATCATTGTCGATGGAGGGCGATGCCTGTAAAGGGGCCGCACCCGTGTTGCGCCGTTCAACTTCGCAACACGGGATGCCAGTAAAAGCCGCTATGAAAGTTCATATAACGCGTTAACCAAAACCCGATAAACGTTGCAAAAAAACAGTTTCGTACTTCGAAGCTGCGGATTCTTTTTGTCTGATAAATCCAATAATAAAAGGTGGCGAATATGAAAGTTTTATCGCGCTCAACCGCTTTTCTGCTGGTCGGGACCGTGGTGTTGAGTGACTCGGCATTGGCCGCGGAGGCCTTTGATACGGCGTCTCCGTGGATGTTGGGCGATTGGGGAGGTCTGCGCAGGGAGTTGCAGGAAAAAGGTTACGACTTCGGTTTGAGTTACATTCCGGAAGTGGCGACCAATATCAAGGGCGGATATAACCATGATCGTACGGCGCGGTATGCCGATCAGTTCGCCCTGAGTTCACATTTCGATTTGCAAAAGATTCTGGGGATCAAGGACGCCGACTTCCAATTGACGGTGACCGAGCGCAGTGGCCGGGACATCACCAATGATCGGCTGGTGGACCCGCGCTCCGGCTACATTTCGTCTTCCACCCAGGAAATCTATGGCGCGGGCCAGACCTGGCGCCTGACCCGGCTGTGGTATCGGCAGATGTTTTTCGACAAGGCGCTGGATATCAAGTTTGGCCGGATCCCCGTCGGCGACGAGTTCGGCACCACCGGTTGCGAGTTCCAGAACTGGGCGTTCTGCGGTGCATTGAGTGGCCACGGTTCCAAAGTCTGGTACAGCGCACCGGTCAGTCAGTGGGCGGGGCGGGTCAAGTACAACTTCAATAAAGAAGCGTACTGGCAAGTCGGTGCATTCGAATTCAACCCATCGGAGCTGGAGCCGAGCAACGGTTTCAAACTCAATACCAGCGGGCGTACCGGCACGACTTACCTGACGGAATTGGGCTGGAACCCGCTGTTCGGTGCCGGCTATCAGGGCATGTACAAACTCGGCGCGTATTACAACACCGCGAAAACCACCGATGCCCTGAATGACGCCAATGGCACGCCGCAACCCGTGTCGGGATTACCCCTCGAAGAACGCGACAACAAGCACGGCTGGTATGCCTACGCGCGGCAGAAAATCACGGCGGATGCCAGCGATCCACGTCGCGGTCTCAGCGTTTTTGCCCATTACTCGGCCAACGATAAAACCACGTCGATGATGGATTACCAGGTGGAGCTGGGCGCGATCTATACCGGGGTGTTTGCGTCGCGTCCCGAGGATGATCTGGGCTTTGCGGTGGGCACGCTTCACATCAATCCGGCGTATGCCAAACGCATCGATCTGCAGAACCAGGTGCGCAATCTCACCGACTACGATGATCCGCGCTATCAGCCCGAACGCAGCGCTGAATACGTCGCCGAACTGCATTACGGGTTCAAGGTCGCGCCTTGGCTGACTGTGCGTCCGAACATTCAGTACCTGGCGAATCCGGGCGGTGCGTATCAGGTCGATGACTCGGTGGTGTTGGGTGTGCAAGTCATGAGTAACTTTTAAGCTCGGCTGTTAGCCGGCGGGCGTGTCCGCACCGGACACGCCTGTCGTTCACCATCGACGCTGGATTGCGCTTGTTAGTCAGGCTTCAAAGTCCATGAAGCCTGGGTAAATTCTCTCGGCAGTGCGTTGCTTCTAAGATGCCCGATAGCGTTTTGATCCGTGGCGGAGTCTGCCCGGCTGCTACCCCATCGACCGGCAAGAGGTGAACATGGCTCAGACTTTGAAGATCAATGGAACGGTGCACACGGTCGATGTCGATGACGACACACCGTTGCTCTGGGTTCTGCGGGATGTGCTCGGCATGACCGGCACGAAATTCGGTTGCGGTATGGCCCTGTGTGGCGCGTGCACGGTGCATATGAATGGCGTGGCGATTCGCTCGTGCGTATTACCGGTGAGTGCGGCGGCCCAGGCCGACATCACCACCATCGAGGCGATCGGCGACACGCCTGCCGGCAAGAAAATCCAGGAGGCCTGGCAAGCCCTGGAAGTGGTGCAATGCGGTTATTGCCAGTCCGGGCAGATCATGTCGGCCTCGGCGTTGTTGGCGACCAATCCCGCCCCGAGTGACAGCGATATCGATAACGCCATGTCCGGGAATATCTGCCGTTGCGGCACCTATGTGCGTATCCATGCCGCGATCAAACAGGCGGCGGGGCAGACGCCTTTCGTCAAGGTGGGGGCATGACCATGAAGCTCGACACAATGGCCGTTTCCCGCCGGGGATTTCTGAAGATCGGTGCCGCCAGCGGAGGCGGCTTGTTGCTCAGTCTCGCGTTGCCAGGAGCCGTCGGCGACAGTTTTGCCGAGGGCGCCGAGACGTTTGCGCCCAATGCGTTCATCCGTATCGATCGCCAGGGCAAGGTGACGTTCACCATCGCCCAGGTCGAGATGGGGCAGGGCACCTACACCTCGATCCCGGTGTTGATTGCCGAAGAACTGGCGGTACGGCTCGATCAGGTGGTGATCGAACACGCGCCGGCGGATGACAAACGCTTCGCCAATCCGCTGCTGGGATTTCAGGTGACCGGCGGCTCGACGTCGATCCGCAGCGCTTGGGAGCCGTTGCGCCAGGCCGGCGCTACCGCGCGTACGCTGTTGATTCAGGCGGCCGCCTTGCAGTGGAAGGTTGCACCCAGCGCTTGCATGGCCCGCGAGGGTGTCGTGGTGCATGAAGCCAGTCGGCGAACCCTCGCCTACGGCGAGTTGGTCGAGAAGGCCGCGACCTTGCCGGCCCCGGAAAAAGTTGACCTGAAAACCCCGGAGCATTTTCAGCTGATCGGGCTCACCAGCAAGCGCACCGATTCGCCGGGCAAGGTCAACGGCACCGCCGTGTATGGCATCGACGCCCGGCCCGAAGGGGTCAAGGTTGCCGCCGTGGTAGCGTGCCCGGTGATCGGTGGCACCCTGGCCAGTGTCGATGACCGTGCCGCGCTGGCGGTGAAGGGCGTGCTGCACGTCCTTCGGATCGAGAACGCCGTGGCGGTGGTCGCCGAGCATACGGGCGCGGCGCGCAAGGCGCTGACCTTGCTCGATATCAAGTGGAACGAAGGCGCCAACGCTCAATACACCACGGCGCAGATGCTGAGCGCGATCGAGCAGGCTTCACAGGCGACCGGCGCGGTGGTGCGCAACGTTGGCAATGTCGAGCAGGCACTGGCGCAAGCCGACAAAACACTCGAGGCGGTTTATCAGGTGCCCTTTTTGGCCCATGCCTGCATGGAGCCGATGAACTGCACGGTGCATGTCCGCGCACACGCGTGTGATCTGTGGCTGGGGACTCAAGTCCCGGCTCGCGCACAAGCCGTGGCCGCGCAAATGACCGGGTTGGCCGACAGTCAGGTCCAGGTGCATAACCACCTGCTGGGCGGTGGTTTTGGCCGTCGGCTGGACGTGGATTTTGTCACTCAGGCCGTGGCCTTTGCCAAACAGGTCGCGTTTCCGCTCAAGGTCATTTGGTCCCGGGAAGAAGACACCCGTCACAGTACGTTGCGGCCGTATCATTTCAATCATCTGAGCGCCGGTCTGGATGCCCAGGGGCGGCCAACGGCCTGGACCCACAAAGTGACCGGTTCCTCAATTCTCGCTCGCTGGTTGCCGGCGCGCTTCGCCAACGGCATCGATGGCGATGCGACGCGCGACCCCAGCGGTCCCTATGACTTTCCCAACATCGGCGTGAGTTATATCCGCCATGAGCCGCCAGCGGGCATCACCACCGGTTTCTGGCGGGGTGTCGGTCACACGCAAAACGTGTTCATGGTCGAAGGGTTCATCGATGAACTGGCGGCCAGCGCCGGGCAGGACCCCGTGGCCTATCGTCTGGCGCTGCTGGACAAGCACCCGCGTGCGCGCAAAGTGCTGGAGACCGTCGCGCAAAAATCGGGTTGGGGAACCCCTCTGGAGAAGGGCCGTGGGCGTGGCGTCGCACTGACGTTCTGCTTCGGCACTTACGCTGCCCAAGTGGCGGAAGTGAGTGTCGACCAGGGTGGACAAGTGCGGGTGCACAAGGTGACCTGCGTCGTCGATTGCGGGCGCTCCATTGTGCCGGACAGCGTCGTGGCGCAAATGCAGGGCGGGGCCATTTTCGGCCTGACGGCGACCTTGTTTGGCAACATCACCTTCAAGGACGGGCGAGTCGAACAGGGGAATTTCGACACGTACCGTGTCTTGCGGATGAATGAGACGCCCGTGATCGAAACGCACCTGCTGGACAGCCACGAAACACCCGGCGGGATCGGCGAAGTGTCCACGGTGACGATTGCGCCGGCGGTGGTGAATGCGGTGTTTGCGGTGACCGGCAAGCGACTGCGAAAGTTGCCGGTCGACGCCAGTCAACTGACCAGCGCCTGAGTCGGCATAACGTTTGGAAGACGCTGCGCACTCAGCTTGAGACTGGGATGCGCAGCTCTGAATCGTGGATCGGGCGTTCCCGCCATTTCAACATCTGGCCGCTGCGCGCGTTGAGCACCGCGGTCATTTCCGCGAGCACGGCCAAGGCCACGGCTTCCGGGCCGTCGCCGCCGATGTCCAGCCCCATGGGGTAATGAAGCCGGTCCAGTCCTGGCAGCTTTGGGGTGGTTTCCTGGATCTGCGCGAGCAGTCTTTCGGTACGGTTTCGCGGCCCGAGTTGGCCGATGTATGCCGCCGGGCCGGTCAATACCCGTCCCAGCCGATAGGCCGAACCCTCGACTTTGACCACCGTGGCCAACACGTGGGTGCCAGCGCCGGATTGCCTTGCCTGCATCATGGCTTTCAGTTGACTCACCGTATTCATGGGTGACTCCGCATGACGGTCTGAAATGACGGCTCAGCCACTGTGATCAGAACGGATACTGGCGAGGCACGTGCTGTACCGACATCCAATGTTCGGTGGTTAGCTCATGGATCAAGCCTTCGCTACCGAAGCGCCCCAGGCCGGAGTTCTTTTCCCCGCCGAACGGCATATTCGGCAGGTCGACGGCGGTGATGTCGTTGATATGCGACATGCCGGTTTTCAGACCGGCAGCAAAGCGCTGTGCGCGGGCAATATCCCGGGAGAACACCGCGCTGGAGAGTCCGAACTCGGTGTCGTTGGCCATGTGCAGCGCTTCGGCGTCACTGTAGAAAGACTGGATCGGCGCGACGGGGCCAAACAGCTCGTTGCGACCGATCAGCATGTTCGGGGTGATGCAATCAAACACATGCGGCGGCACGATCAAGCCGTCCGCCGGACCACCCAGGCGTTGTCGAGCGCCTTCTGCATTGGCGGCCGAAATCGAACGCTGGACGCTGAGCAATTGCTTTTGGCTGATCAAAGGGCCGATGACGGTGTCCGGATCATCTGGATTGCCGACTTTCAGGTTCTGGACGCGGGCGACATAACGTTCGACGAACTCGTCGTAGAGTTTTGCATGCACCAGTATCCGGTTGGCAATCACGCAGATTTGGCCCTGGTGCAGGAACTTGCTCACCACCGCGGCATGCACGGCCAACTCCAGGTCGGCATCTTCCAGCACCACCAGCGGCGCATTGCCGCCGAGTTCCAGCATCATTTTCTTGAGCCGTGAACTGGTGGCGATGTTGCTCGCGATACGTCGGCCCACACCCAGCGACCCGGTGAACGAAACGACCCGAGGTATGGGATGTTGAACAAAGCCGTCGCCAATCACCGCAGGATCACCGACCACCACATTGAGCACGCCCGCCGGCAGCCCGGCCTCTTCGAAGATCCGGGCAATCAGTAATCCGCCGGTGATCGGCGTTTCACTCGCCGGTTTGACCACGACAGCGTTGCCCAGGGCAATCGCCGGCGCGAGCGTTCGGCACGTCAGGTGCAGGGGCCAGTTCCACGGGCTAATGACTGCAACCACCCCGACCGGGTTGCGATAGATGCGGTTTTCTTTACCGGGGATGTCGCCGGCGATGATTCGGCCGTACACCTGAGCCGGGAGCATCGAGGCATCCAGAATAATGGCGCGGGCAGCGCCCCATTCCATTTCAGCCTTCATCCGGGTGCTGCCGGATTCGCGAATCAGCCAGTCGACCACTTCGCCATGGCGCGCATCAAGGATCTCGACGGCTCTGCGCATGACCGCTGCGCGCTCGCCTGGCAGGCTTTGCTCCCACTGAGCCTGCGCCGATTGCGCTGCGTTGTAGGCGCGGTCGACATCGTCCAGATTGGCCTGGTGCAGTTCGGCCAGGCGCTCATTGGAATAGGGATTGTTGACTTCAAGCACGGAGCCGGCATTACCCGCACGCCATGCTCCATCGATAAACAGTCCGGCAAATGTATAGGGCGCAGGGGGCGTGTTTGTGCCCGCAATCGTTGATTGAGTCATGGCGGTTCCTTGGTCTTCAGGTCAGGGTCGAGAGGGTTGGAAGCGGGTGGTTCAGCGGGCCTGGGCGGCGCCGCTGCGCAAGGCGATCAGCAATCCGAGGGTACAAATGGCCAGGCCGCACCACTGGGCGATCGTGGGCAGCTCGCCCACCAATGGCACACCGAGCAAAATCGCGATGGCGGGCGCGAGCGCGGGAAAGAGCGCGGCTCGGCCAGCACCGAGATACTGCACAGCCCGGGCGAACGTGAAGAGCGCGACAATGCCCGATAGCAGGCCTTGAACAACGCCTTGCTCGATCAGCATGGCGATCGGCGTTACCGACAAGCGTTGAGTGCCTGCCAATGCCAGGTAAAGCGGGGAGTAGATCGCACCGCTGAGGACCGACACCACGGCGGTGGTGGCGAAGGCATTCAGTTTCCAGCGACGCACCAGGAGGGTGAAAACGGCGAACATTGATCCCGCCATGGCAAACAGCAGATCGCCTTTCCAGGCCAGGGACTGGCCTTCGAGGAGACCGGGGCCGGCAATCGTCACCAGCCCGGCGATGATGACGCCGAGCCCGAGAATACGTGACGCCTTCAGCGGCTCGCGCAGCAGTAAGGCGGCCAGACAGACACTCATCAGCGTGAGAACACCGAGCTGAATGACCGCGCCATGGGCGAGCGGGGCGTATAGATAACCGCTGGCGCCGATCAGCACAAAAAGCGGCCCGGCCAGCAGCGACAACACAATACCCCGTCGCCAGCCGATTCCGGCCAACGTCCGAGGTGAGTTCGTCAGCACCCATGGCAGCAAAATGGCGCCGGCGACGGCATAGCGAATAAAAGCCAGATCACTGGCCTGCAATCCGGCACCGATTCCGTGACGGGAAACCGCGAGAAACGCCCCCCAGATAATCGCCGCTATCGATCCAAATGCAATGCCATAGTGAGTGTTACGGCGCAGTGACGGTAAGGCCGACGCACGTGCAGTTAGGCTTGGCATTGTTTTTCGTCGCTCCTTCACACCCTTGAAAACAGGATTGTTTGTCGGGGAATGAGCCATGGTAGGAGCAAGGAGTGCGCTGAATAACCCCCAAGGCTGGCAATGCCCTTTGAAGGGGAGCTTCATAAAAGGGTGCCTTGTTATCGTCGAAAACTATGGCAAGGCTGTGGTGTGGAATTGCGGGCACAAGGCCAGGCGTTGCCGCACGCCGGCCCGAGCCAATCGATAGACACCACGCGCACTCAGAGGACGTTGCTGCCAGCCTGTGCGAGGTGGTTTTCCTGCATTCCGGCGATCAGATGCAGAGGAATGTGTTGTTGTGCTTCAACGCAAGGGACTTCGAAACTGCCCACTATCTGGAGATGTCGCTCACTCAGTCCGGTCGACTCCTCTGCCTTTGCCATAGCCATTCTCGCGTGGTTCGCTGCGATTTCATTGAGAGTTGACACGTTACATCTCCGGGGTGACTGACCAAACTGGTTTGAGTGCCGCCGCGTCAGAATTATGTCGTTCTGGGGCTGCTACGACCGGCCTTTGCAATCCCCACGCCAGACACGCTCGTGCGCGGCTCGCCAACTTTTCGCAGGCGACGAATGGTGTCCTGCCGACGCTTTTGCAACGCACCGACCGTCAGACTGCTTTGAATTATAGGGACGGGCGGGACTCTACCGTTCGAGGGGCAACTGTTCCTCAATGGCGGTGAACTCCGCACTGAGGCAAGTTAATGACTTCGTTCGATGACTTCAGAATGAAATCCCATGAGCTTTTGATAGAGCTGGACGCCGCGACGATGGGAATGATGACATTGGTGACCTCAAAATGCGTTTCGGGGCCGGAATGGGATGCGGCTTCGAAAAGACAACACGATGCCTATGAACGCTGGAACGCCTTCCTCAATATCCCTGGCTAGCAACCGCAACGCGGGCGGTTTGCGATTCGCGCGTAAAATGGCCATGCACTTCATCAAGAGGAGCCGCACATGGACGCCGACCAAGTGAACAAGCAAGCATCGGAACAAAGAGTGTGGGATCGATACTTCTGCGCTGCGCTGATTGCGGAAAGCAATTTGACGGCACCGATCGTGGGCGAGACCACTCATGACGACAGGCAAAACCTGCTCGTTGAACGGGCCAAAAAGCTCGCTGACAAGATGATGGAACACAGAAAGTAATCAGAGCCCAGCGCGATGGACTTATTCCCTAAAGATACATAGTTCGTGAACGAGTACTCATAAGAGCCAGTAAATGCAGGATTTTTAGGATCAATACCTTGTTATGTATAAATACATCGCAAGGCATCGTAAATTCCAAGCGCCGACGGCGCTTTTCCAGTTGCATTTACCCTTAATCGTTGACGTCAACAACCTGCCCAGAACCGTAAATCCAATCGAAGCACGCTTGATCGAACCACGTAGCGAAGCGCTCGACCTCAGTGAGGACTGTATTGAGCTTGTCCGAATCGACGTGCAGCGTGGGTTCGATCATCCACATCGAATCCATATCCAAACCGCTGGCCTCTACGTGAGCAAGTAAGTCACGTTCATGGTCAGCAAGGAAGAATGGGCTTGGATGCTTCTTCAGATCCTTCGCCGCATGCGTTGGAGTGACACGTGTCAGACTTCCTGGGTGCTGCGCCCGATTCCTGGCCAACACGAGCTGCTCAAGCATGCCAAGATTCGCACCGCTGTCGTCGAATTGCACACCGATGGAGTTCGAAAACACAGTCCTGTAACCGTGCAACCACCCCTTGTTGCGGAACAACGGCTTCCGTTTCTCCGGTTCGATTTCTATCCCGACCTGCTGCTCCCAAGTTTCGAGGTAGACGTGAAGTGCGCCGGCCAGCATCGATACGCAGGAATGGCCGAGCACTTGAACGGCATCAGATGCCTCGTTCCATTCGATCTCGTACGGTGGCTCTCCGTCCTCGCTATATGGCGGCTCAAATGGAGGTTCACCCGCTTCGATTAAACGTATACGCTCGACAAAGGGCGCAGTGGCATCGCGATACAAGTGCCGAATGAAGTTAACGCGCTGTTTCAGAAACCAAGCGACGTCCATCAGATACTCCCTGCAATTGAGCGTTTTAGAACGTAACTGAACGATAGGTATTCCGTCTTTTCAACGGCCCAATGATGTAAGCGCCGACCTGGCCATCTTCAGAGTTGCAGCCACTACAGAGTTCAACGTATACCTGCGCATTCGGTCAGTCGCCCAATACCTTGCGGATTGCACGCGCAAAGCCCACCTCAAATATCGTTCGGCCACGCTCGTTGACGATTTCACCATGGCTTCCTTCGCACATTCCCCGCTCTTCGAGATAGTTCCGCGATACCGCCTTCTGTAAGGCTTCACGTTCAGACTGAGTCAGCTGTGCGGACAGAGCAAGGACAGCAATCGGTTGCGCTCCAGGCACAGACGCGATTGTTGAGCCAAGTGGACGCCGGTCTACGGTCACCTGTGTATTGGCCTTCAGGATGTTGAGTTGTGCCTTGAGCTTGTCACGCTCGGTGATAATAGTCTGCATGATGGAGCGAATGGCCGGATCCTCAATGCGTAGCAGATACTCGTGGCTTGCCAAAGTCTTTGTAGTTTTGGGAGCCGCAGGCCCGACGTAGACGGCCCAGGATTCGATGAGCGCGCGATAGTCGGCAGACGGGGCGTTGTAGAGCGCACGCCCTTTCATAATGCCTGCTGCTTCAGCCAAGCGACCAATGGCCGGCAGGGAGAAGTCGCGTGAACCAGCCTCATGCTGTTTGCGGCACAACTCATGCATTTTTGCCAGGTTTTCCCGGCGATTCGAACGCCCCCCCTTGGCCAGCAAAGCTTCCAACATCGCATCAGGATGAATGTCTGTCAGACCGTTCATACTCCACCCCCTCGATTATGTGTGCGGACCAATGGGAGGCGTGTGCACGTTTTCGTTCTGAGGCAACCATGAAGATAGATCCTTACCGAAATACTGACTCAGGCGTTCTCCCGCATCTATAAGTTGAATCACCTCCCGTCGGCCGAGTGCAGGATTGTCTGGGTTCATTTGCTGGGCAAGGCGTCTCATGAAAATGTTGCCTGCGAACAATTGTTCCTGCTCTGTCATCAGCATAAACACAGGTGGTCGGTCGTCACCATACAGCACGGCATCGAGCAACTGGCTGCGGCGAAATACCGCCTTGCCTGGCTGCAAGTCAGGATAGATCTCGACGTTTTCACAAACACCGACCAATTGGAGCAACTCCGACTCCGTTTCCTCGAAGACAATTTGCACGTCGCTCATCGTGCCTGTAGCAATTAGCTGCTTGCCATCACCATGCGAGGCATTAAGTGCTGTTTTGCAACGTTCGATGAGTCGCCAGCAGGCCACCAAGTCTTCAGCCAGGTCGCTGAAGCGTTTCATTGAGGCCTCCCAGATTCGCTCGACTTGCCGGTAAGAGTCTAGCCGGGTGAATGGCTGACCAGTCTCCTCCGCATCCACCCTCTGCTTCTTCATATCCTGCAAATCTTTTTCGCGTAGAAGGCAATCATTGCGCGCTTCGTCGAAGTAATAGGCGAGATTGTTGAAGTGGGCGACCAGAGCCGGAAGGTAGTGCGGCTCCGTGACGAACCAGCGACAGCGCACGCAATTGCGATTGCCACCAGGCACGGGACCGTTTCTCTGATTTGACGAAGAACCCTTAACGATTATCGGACCGCCGTTGTAACACCCCCCCACTGCGTTGTTGCCCTCAACATCACTAGTGTTGCCGCCAACCAGACACATGCCGTGGTGCATGGGCATCCAGCCCGTTGGGTTCCGTGCAGCTGGATGCAGAGGGATAGCTGCGGCAAGGCTAGCCGGGCTGTTGCAGATGGCCCTTTGCAACAATTCCTCATGCTCGGTGTCGAGCAGGAAGTTCTGGATACTGGACACCTTGTTTACTTCCAGCCGCTCCGCCGCCCCTAGGAGTACATCGCGAATGTGCGTTGCACCGGGCTTGGTGTAATAAAGCGTCATCAGCAGGCGGCTGTGGCCGACGAGTTTTTGCAGAACAGGGAACGGTACTTGGCCTTCGAGCGCCAAGGCAGTGATGAGGGAGACGCGCAAGCTATGCAAGGGAAAAAGGGTAGTCACGCGGTATCTCTGTCCCTCCGACAGTGGAAGGAAACGAATCGGTGCGCCGTTGCTATGGGTTTCTCCCCGGTCAGCGAGTCGCAGTTCCAGGGCCGCAAGCAAGCGAAACCAAGCCGTGGTCATTGTTTTCTCCGTAAGGGGGAGATGACGATCACCCTCAACTGCTTCCGGCATTCGGAACAGGAAGCAAGCGTCCGGAAAACTCGCAAGTTGCACGTCACTCTTCGCGTCGATGTGACGACCATCCAGCTCCGACCATCGCGTGCGACGCGAAATGGGGTTGTATTTCTCCTGCCAATTGCGCAGCTTCTCCAGGCAGTAGATGACGTCCTGATACACTGGCCCACCGAAGAGCCAGGGCAGGACGTAACCTTTTTCAGGCCCCGACTTGGCGATATCCGCGGTTTTGTTGGTGTTGATGTAGAGCATGGTCGAAGCGGCGTCGCCGTCTGCGGGTGAGGTATTGCGGCGGAAGACTCCCTGTCGAAGCGTGTGACGCTCGCTGCCTTGCGCGAGCCTGCTCGGGTTCAATGTCCAATCACCGCCCTCGTAACGCCAGGTGTCAGCCTCGCCTGAGTCGAGCATACGAACCTGAATCGTGCGCAGCGGTATGATGAGCTTTACGAGCAGAGCAACCCAACGAACCGGACTCCACATTTCCAACACCGCCCCACCTCGATAGTGAGGATTCACCATCTTCCGCTCGCGCCATACGCAGTCTGGGTCGTTGCGGTCAATCTGTTCGTCGTTCACCTCGAACCAGTCAGGTCCTAAGGAGGCGACCTGGTCGACTCCTCCTCTCAACGCACTCTGTGCCCACTGCCAATCGCGGAAATGCGGCCCCGCTGCCAGCATTTGCCGCAGTTCGTCAATGTAGCCGTAGGGCAGTGGCGAATGCACGCTCTCTTCGCGACGGGGGAGGCCACTGTTTGACATCCGGGCCACAGGGTTGCGAAAGGCTGGCGAGACCACTGGCTGCCCGCCATCCGCAAATTCACTGAACTCTCGCAACAGTACGAAGTTCAGGAAAGAGTGGATACGGTTATTGCACTTGATGCCATATGCCGAATCAGGACAACCCGTCCGATAGAAGTCAGGTAATACAGTGTTGCGCGTTAAAAGCTCCGCCGGGTCGAGCGGAAGGCCTTGCTGGATAAGGTATCGCTCGAAGAAAGCTACTAACGCGTAAAGCCGGTCAGATACGCCATGTGTTTCGCCCTTCAACCATTCCACTGCCAAGGTACGCCAAGCGGCGAGTTGCGGGTATTCGCGTGCGACCCAACCTAGGGTCGTGTCTGTCTCACGCTTTACTCCTTTCGCCTTGTCGGGCGGAAAGGAGAGGTTCTTGGGCGCTGGCTTTGTTTTCTTCTCAGCCATAAAGGTTTCTCATTCATTGAGTTCGAGGCCGTACAGCAACTGGTCGGATGCGGCGAGTACGCTGGGATATCTTTCCCGCAGCCGCTGGGCAGCAGCTCTAAGTTCTGCCATGGCCTCTCGGCTATTGGCCTGCGTATAGACTTCTTGGCTCTCCAGGGAAGCGTGGTGCATGAAGCGGCGGATAAGCGGCTTGTCGATGCCGGCGTTGAGTAAGCGGCGGCCATAGGCATGGCGGTGACCGTGCGGGGTCGTGCCCAGTGTTTTGCTCACCATCAGCCCGATTCGCTCGCAAGCGGCTGCATGGGCCTTGTTGTACTGCGTCAGTGTGTACATCGCGCCAAGAGGGGCGCGATTCAGGTTGATGAAGGCAAAGGGATGATCGCGCTCCATACGCGCCACCTGCTCCAAGTAACGGTGCCACAGGTGCAGGAACCACTCGCCGTACTCTGGCAAGAACCAGAACGCCAGCTTGTAATAGGCCGCATCATGGGTGCCCCCCTTCCAGCCGGCATGGCGACGGTCCATCAGGTCTGTACGAGGTACTAGTCCGAACTGGTGGGCAAGATATTCCGCTCGGTTGCCTTTACGTGGTCGCCCCAGATCGTCGCGCCAATCAACGGGTGCGGCACCGTAGCTTGGGTGATGAATGAGAACCTTAGCTTGACTGGCGGTCGCTGGATCCGGAAATACGTCGGAGATGTAGAGATGGAAAGGCTCTGATTCGCGGAAGCCTGCGCCGTGCAGCAGCAGCGTGATGAGCATGCCGCGATAATCAGGGCGCCCGACTGCGCAGAATCCCTTGAACAGTAGTTCTTCAAAGCGCTCTTCTGGGAAGGCCGGCGGTTCGCCTTTTTCGATCTTTGGGAGGCGTCGACCTCGCACACGGTGCCCGGTCTTGGCGGGGGATGCGTTCGTCGCCCAAGAGTGTCCGAGAAAGGCCTTGCTGCGTAGGAACTGGTAAGCAGCGTCGTCAGTTTGTCGATCGAATGCCCCACCCGAATAGCGCGGATTCACCTTTCCCACCTCGGGGCGCATCTCGCTGAGCCAATCGAAGAAGTCGGTCAGATTGGTGATGATGTGCGAGGCATCCTGCGGCGATCGTGGGGCCCAGCATAGTCTGCTCGGGTCGATGCCTGTTTCTAGGTCGAACGTCCCCGTGTAGAGACGTTGAGCGAAGTTTTGAAAAAGTCGATAGCTGTCGCGCTCTGCGGGATTGGTTTGTAGGTATTCGAGGAACATTCGTACTGAGCGTGTCACTTTCCTCATCCACATCAGACTTCGGTCGTGACTGCGGTAAAGGCAGTAGTCGAGCAACGACTCCAACACACCAGCGGGCGTCAATAGCGCGGGAAGCTCCGTGTAGACACCTGTGGCATCTGTATAGACGCGCGCCTTTACTGTCACAAACATGAGGCCTGCTCTATCTGTGTATTACGCACGTCAAAGCGCCCATTCGTGGCCTTCTCCGACGACTTGGTGCGACTCGCTGACTACGATTAGCGACCTGCCGCGATGCACCAAGCAGAAGCTAGACACGAGGTCTGCGTCGACGCCGGCTGCGGATGTTGTGTCGCCAAGCTTGCCGATCCAAACATAGCGGTGGGTTTCGAGGCAGGCCAAGTAGTAGCCGATAGGCATAGCATTGCTCCATCGATGTAATTGCGACACCCAAGCGTCTTTGAGTTATAGAAGACAGATGCAGGCAAAGCAAAAATGAAACGTCAAAGCCCTCCTGCCTAAATTAGTCGCTGCCGCCTACTCGATACCGGTCCCATCATGTATACATCACCTTAAACAAGGAAAAATCCCACGATGGAGCAGCACAGCGTTGCCCGCGCTGCCACCTTCGAACGGTGCAATATCAAGCAGTAAAATGACAACCTTCGAGCCAAGGAATAGCCAATGCTGCAAGCGGCGACAGGAAAGCTGTTTACCAACCGTAATGATCCACGTATCCGCACACTACGCGGCGTGATCTACACCAATCTGAGCCTTTGTACTTGGGAGCCCTTCAAGACCTTAATCGGAACTCTCCAGAACTTTGATTCGGCCAGCAACCCCAACGCTCTGTCTTATGAGTTGGTTGAGCAGATGGAAGCTGCACAGCCAGCTGCTGGGGTCTTGATCTCTCGGACAGTGGGCGCTTACATTCACGACTTTGCTGACGTGGCATCCTTCGGACTGCGTGCGATTTGCACGCCGGATGTTCGTGTCGCCGAACGTCTGTTGCACCAAAGACCCAGGCCCGGTGATCGACACCCGAGTGAGCGGTTAGCTCACTTCTATGATGCTACCGTCAATACCACGCTGGATGACCTCAAGGCTTTCGAGCATTTCGCCGAGCAACTGATGGGGCTTCGCCGCTCAACGTATCTCGCAGTCATTCAGGCCATCAGGACATACGTGGCTGCGGTGCACAGAATGAGCGATGACCTGAATCTCGCCTACACGCTTCTGGTCATGAGCGTCGAATCACTGGCGCAGAAGTTCGATGGCTACAAAACAGTCTGGGAAGACGTACCGAATAAAAACCGCGAGGCGATCGATGCAGCCCTAACCGGCGTTTCATCGGACCATGCACAAGCTGTTCGGGAGGCTGTTGTTGCATCTGAACACCCGCGCTTGGGGCAGCGATTCGTTCAATTCGTCCTCGAATACCTGCCTGCTGGCTATTTTTCCGAACTCGCCGACCGGGAAAAACGCCCGATCGGTCGCCGAGATATGGAGGCGGCCGTGCGGAACCTCTACGGGATCCGATCCAGCTACGTTCATACCCTAGAACCGCTGACGAAAGAGTTTCTTCATTTGGCCAGCCTTGGGGAAACCTATGAAGATCATGAAAAAATCATGTTCTCCTTTCAGGGGCTTTTTCGCTTGGTACGCGCCGTAATCATGGAATTCGTCAGCAAGGCAGAAAAGGTCGATCACGAGCCCTATGATTACGAGTGGGACAACCCCCATCTGCTGCGGCTACGGCAGGATCCCTCAGCTTGGATCTACAACGCTGAGGGACTGAATAATCAAAGTTGCCGTGCCTATTTCAGGGGGTTGGTCGAGCTCATCGACAGTTGTCTGTCGGAGTTTCCCAACCGAAAACTTCACCCGTTCGACGCGATAATTGAGAGTGGACTCAAGATGAGGCCGCAGTTTAATTCAGCCTCTCAGCTTGCCCTACTGGGGTTCTACTTCATCAACCAGCACTATCTAGGACAAGGCCAAGGCTCACCTACCTTTTCCGAGCAGGACATTGAGCTCATAAACAAACCGAGTCTCGAATCACTGATTACACATGCCGTGATAGGCAACGATACGGAATGGTTGCCTTCGGAGCACCGCCAACAGCTTGAACGTTACTATGCACAACGCTTCAAGCCAACTGGCATCAAAGCCCCGTCCCAGGTGGAAGCTTGCATGGGACTTGCTTTGGCGGAGCGTTACCGTCGGGCAGGGCAGGCGGAAGAGGCTCGATCCCAGATACTCAGGACGGCAGAGGACTTCGCGCACGATCCTAAATTGCGAGAGTTTTCACAGACCTTTGAGGCTGATGAGCCGATCCAGTGGCTGCAGATCGCGTATCCCAAAACGGCGTCTGGCAAAGTCCCCACGCTGGAGTGCATCGGTCTATGAGTGCCTGCTAATGGATAGCTTAATTGCGCGAGCACCAGCAGAGCGTTGTATGAAGCAAATTCGGTCTACATAGATATATGTCTCAACTACATCTGATGCTAATTTAAGGTATAGCTTTCTTATTTTCTGGTCAAAAAAATACCCCTCAGATAGGGGTATTGATGTACCCACAACCAGAAATACCCTAACTATGTATTCCCAGTTGGGGGCAATAACGTCGCGCTGGGCTTTTCACATGTCTCGAAAAAAGCCGAGGCGCGCTCAGAAATTTGATAACGATTTGCCCGACTCATGAATTAGTATTTCGCGCTCCCCATTCAAGGAGGACATCCTGTGACTTCAGTGCGGTGCTCTGGCTGCACGTTTTATCTATCTGAGTAGGCCATGGAAGACGTACGAAGCACCTGCACTCTTGTTCGAAAGTACCGGGCATTTATCAGCTACTCTCACGACGATGGCGAGGTCGCAAAATGGCTACACAACGCCCTTGAGACATGGAAGCTGCCATCAGACATACGGGCGCTGGTGCGCAAGCAACGGGGGGATTTGCGTCGTCTTTTTCCTGTCTTTATTGACCACGGAGAGTTGTCAAGTTCGCCCAGTCTTCGGCAGGCGCTCAAGCAAGCACTGGACAATTCCGATGCCTTGATCGTGCTTTGCTCACCCACATCGGCTACGTCCAACTGGGTGAATGAAGAGGTTCTGCATTTCAAGCGCACGCGACGAGGCGAGAAGATCATTACGGTCATGGTCGATAGCGCCCCAAAGCGCACGAACCATGCGTCGCCGAGTGACGAGTACTTTTGTCCGGCGTTGCGTCATCCGTTAGGTGAAGACAACGAGCTTGAAGTGAGTCAGCGTGAGGAACCTCTTGCGATCGATATGCGTGAACGCTCCGGCATCAGTCGTCGGGACGTATTGCTCAAGGTTATCGCCGGCATTGAAGGTGCGGCGGTTAGGTCGGCTTCGGTGAAGTTGAAAGTGGTGCCGCAGGATGCGGTGTGGGTGCCGGGTTTGAAGATGTGGAGTGGGTTCATGGGGGTGCGCTTTGGTGGGGATGGTGAGCGCAGTTTGGGATGGTGTTTGCGGCGGGGCTTTTAATCGGGTTTAGGGAGTGAATACGGCGGCGAACAATCGTCCGCGTTTATAGTTTTCTAGCAAAATAAAGGAGTGGCTTCTATCGAGGCCATTCCTTTTAATTACTGCCTAGCGACACTGAGCCGCTTGGCCTTTGGTCAAGCGCTGTGTTGTACCGGCGCGAATTCCGCCCTGACGAAGTATGTTTTTTCCTCTGCCCCAAGACTCGAAATTCCTGCCTGTGCGCCAACCTCTACTAGTTTCGCCTTGACCGAAAGTTCCAGGTTTTTGTCCGTGGAAAATGAGGTGTTTTCTTTAATTTCCAAAGAGGCTGACAGGCAACCGCCGACTTCGCGGGCAAATACTACGGCTTTCCAGGAGGGTTCGAAGGAGAGCCAAAAGAAGTTTTCACGTTTGACTGTGCTATCTGCTTTCCAAGGTCTGCCGGTTAATGAAAATTCACGGGTATCCAGTATGTCGTTGTTGCGTTCGGTTTTACCCGTGTAGCTGACGTCACCACCACCCATAGGGCCGACTTGGACCGATGCCTCCGCAGTGACGGTGCTGCGGGTTTTATCGGAAGCTTTTTTCGTGATGCTGATTTTGGTGGCCCCGAGATCAACTAATAGCTTGATCAATTCCGACTCGCGTTCTTCCAGAAGGATGGCGTCGTAGCTATCGCTTGGGATGTAGAGATTCCCCTTAACCGGATTCGAATCGTCGGTCAGTGGGTGTTTCCGGTAAGCCTTACCAACGACAGGATGGCCCGGCTGGAAACAATAGCCTTCGGCATTAGCTTGGCTGCGCGACAATGAGTGATGTTGTACATAGGCAGCGAGCAAGCGCGCTTCTTCTTGTACGGCTTGGCTGGGCTCTTCGGATGTTGCGCTACGGCCTTTTCCGATTAGAGATGCGCCAGCGCCCACGCCGGCGACAGCAGCCGCTATGACAGAAATAGGTAGGATAGGAATGAGGAATGACGACATAGCCGCAGCCGCAGCCCCTGCAGCCACTGCACCTGACAAGGCTGGTTTCGCGGTGAGGAGTGTTGTGTCTTGACCTGGGAATGTGAAGTTTGGCGTGTAGTCTGCGTCACCGCTTTGGGTTGGGCTTGATGCGAACGGGTCTTCGATGATGTAAATAAGATCTAGCATTGAGTAACGCTCCTTGTAGGCCAGACGCTTGTTTGCCAAGCCATGGTTTTGATCACTTCCTGCAAAGGAAGCGTTCTTCGATCCCTTTGTGTCGGCTGTACTCGACTGACCTTGATGAGGGGCATGTCGTTTAGATCCACCAACCTCGGACTGACTACACGTTTTAGTTCGGTTGAGCGGCTTTATAAAGGGGTTTATCGCGGATGTTAGTTACCCCGGCAAGCGGAGCCAGGACGAGTCTAGAAGGCTATGGATCGCTTCAGAGATTGCGTTCTTTGTTGATTGCCAAAGGCGTGAAACACCTGGGACCGTGGGCGGTCTAGGTGTTCGCCGCGACTTCGGTCATATGTTGCGTAAGCAAGGCGAAGTTTCAGATGCACTGAGTTGAATGGTTTAAGGCTGCTTTGCTACCGAACGGGGGCAAACCCCCTCGCCACAGCGTGTTCCATCAGCAATAGGTGCAGTGAGGGAGCCAGCCCCTCACTGCTGCGCCTGGCTGCTACCCAGGCTTGTGGTTATCCAGTACTCGGTTGACCGCCATCTCGCCCATCGTGATCAGCTGCTGCAACAGCAGCATCCTCTTGCGCTGCGGGCCTTCCATCAGCTCGGCGAAGTCGCTGGCCATGACGCTGGCCGATGACAACGAATCGTAGGCCTGGACCAGCAACGTTTCGTCATTCACCGCTGGATTGATGAGGAAGGTGCTGCTGGGGTTGCGGGACGGTATCGGCTCTTTCTGTGCCCCGGGGTTGAGGTAGAAGTTGAGCGCGCGGTCTGCCGCTTCTTTCATTTTCTTGGGGGCAAGATCGAGAGAGGCGTCGTAGGGTACTGGGCCGGTGTGCGGGGGATTCGGCGTTACTTTGAACATGAATTAGGTCCTCAAATGAGGCCGCAACTCTTTAGCTACTAAACAGAAGGGTGGCGGCTGTTCGCAGGTTAGTAGACCGGGGACCTAGCAATCCGGCGCGCCCGAGGGCGCCCTGCGCACAGCCACCATCAAGTGCAGGCATGTGAATACCTTACTGATAGATGCAAGTGCACCTGCTAGGAAACCGGGCTACTAAACCCGACCACTGATGAGCAGTGGCAGGTAAACGATAGAGGCCGAGGTTCAAGCGCACAAGCCAGCGAATTCTGGCGTACGCGTAGGCAACGACGCAAGGCGTTGTAGCCTCTTATGACGTAACACCGAGTGTCTTTAAACGCTCGCGCAAAAACCTGTTTAACCACGGCAGAAGCCGGCCGACATGCAGCCCAGTGTCGTTGTCGCGACTTCGTTCACATGTTGCGTATGGCTTCGTCATCCTTAAGCACGAACTCAAGCTCGATGCCCACGCCCTTCAGTACTTCGGTCACACGATCAATAAAGAACTCGCCTTGTTCGGGTAGCTAGTACAGTCCATTGATACGGATCTTAGGGTTTTTGCCTTTAGCCGGTGGGTAGCTTTCCAGCAATTCACCACTCTCAATGAAGGCTATGTAGGTGTTGATTTTCTCTTGAAGCAACAGCAGGTGCTCGCCCTCTTGGGCCTTGTCGCCCCATTCAAGGTGGTCGGTGATGACCAGCACGACGTTGTCGGGCTCCCACTCGGGTACTGCAATAATATCGACGACTTTTGTTTCTACGATGGACATGTCTGCTCCCTCAGAGCGTTGGGTCAGGTCGAAGAATGTCGACTCTGGTTGGTGGAATGGTGGTGCCGATTCAGTTGCTAGCTCAAGGATGGCCTGGCCGGCTTCTGGTTGCAGGTTGCCTTCGGTATCCATCGGCAGATATGGCCACTCAGGTATGTCACCCCACGGTGCGGAAAATCCGCCTGTTCCCCACCAAGTTGCATCATCGCCGCATACGGTTTGTTACTGCCAACGATGGCCGATCTGTCGGTCGCGTGGGTAGTGATGGAGGCCGATAGGCCGGCGGCGCTGACCTGCAGAATTTGGCCGGGCCAGTTGCCGTGTTTAGCGCGGTTCTCTGTAGTGACGGCGGAGACGTTCGGGCCATTGGGGGCGGCCTTCGTGTTCGAAGTTTTCCTCGGTTTGGGTGGCGAGTTCGGTGGCGATGGATTGCATGAGGGGGTTTAGGTTGCCGGTGGTTTGTTCGATTTGGTGCAGGGTTTGTTGTAGGTGCTGGGAGTTGAGTTCGATGGTGAGCATGGGGGCCTTGGTTTTGGGGGGGGGTGTGTCTGGGGGATTTGGGGGTTGGTTTGGGGCTGCTTTACAGCCCAGCGGGAGCAAGCTCCCTCGCCACAGGGGTGTGTTTGGTTTTGGGGTTTTGGTGGGATTGGGGGCGCCAGGATCAAAAGATCGCAGGCTTCGCCAGCTCCTACAGAGGGCGGCTTGCGGAGCGACGCGAGCTGGTAGATTGCGAGGCATTGGATCGTCACTTGATGAAGCAACTGGCATCCGCCGCGGCGGTATGGGGAATAGAGTCGCCTGCTTATTCGGCCGTAGGAAGTTACTCCGCAAAAGAGAAAATCAAGGCGCTTCAGTTAGGCACTTACCATGCTGTAGCGGGTTGTTAGTGTCGGGTGGTATTCACTTGGGAGCATAGACGTCACTGGCTGTGCCATTGACTCGCGGCCTACCAGAAGGTAGGGTCCGGCGATGACCACCTACTCAAGCACCTTTTACGAAATTCTCAACTGTGCCCGCACGCTCATTATCGCCGGCGGGTACAACGGCTTCAGCTATGCGGATATAGCCGAGTTTGTGGGTATTCGCAAAGCCAGTATTCACCACCACTTCCCTACCAAGGTGGATCTTGTACGCACGCTTGTTATGCGCTATCGAGAGGAAGCAGAAGCGGGACTGGGCGAAATAGAACGCCACTGTCCAGCCCCCGAAGACCAACTGCGCGCCTATATGGGGTATTGGCAATCCTGCATAGGTGATGCAACAAAAGGCTACTGCGTCTGCGCACTGCTGGCGACTCAGATTCCGGTATTACCGCAAGACGTGGTGGTCGAGGTGCGAACCCACTTTCTCGCGCTTTCCGGCTGGCTCACTTCCGTCCTTGAGCGAGGGTCCGCGCAAGGCGATTTCATGCTGCCCCGCGATGCACGCTCCGAGGCAGAAGCGTTTATGGCAACCGTTCACGGCGCGATGCTCTCGGCTCGCGCATACGGCGATCCCGAGATGTTTGGCGTGATTACTCTCCCGCTCATCGACAGGTTCCTGATCAAGCCATAGATGAATCGTCAGCCTCGGGTGGATGGCCTGTCGAAAATCGGCGCGCCGCAATCAGAACTGGAAGCAGCTGGCGCCCCATGTCCGACATTTGATACTCGACACGCAGAGGCTTTTCGCCGAAGTCGACGCGTTCGATCAAGCCATCCCTGGCCAGTTCGCGCAGATGCGCCGTCAGCATCTTCTGGGAGACGCCAGGCAGATCGCGCTTCAATTGCAGCGTGCGGATCGACGGATCGGCGTAGAGCCTGAACAGAATCGGTAGCTTCCATCGACTCTGGATCATTCTGATCATCCGGGCCACGTGCCAGGCCGAACCCTCAGGTCCAAGGCAAATCTCACGTTGTTGCTGACTGATAGGCACATAAAAGTGCGTACTGGTCTCATCCATCATCTCTATTTCGTTTCTGGCAAGCCCGGTTGCCGGGTACATCACCGGCGTCAATTTACGTATTGATGGGGGGCTTTCTCCGGTGATCTGAATTCGTGATGCATCGTTCCTGACATCGGACCGGCTTCGCGGTTGCCCTGAGTATCCCCTACGGTTTAGGCTGCGCCGGAGCTCAGGGAACCCGTGCACATGGTCATTGAAAAAAAGATAAACACAGCATCGGTCAGCATGAAGTCGCTGCATCCACTCGATCATGCGCTCGAGTTGCTGCATTTCGGGTTTCGCGGGCTGACCGTCAAGGCCGATCAGTTTCTGGCGACGCGCGACCTGTCCCGCATGCATCACCGTGTTCTCTACATCATCGCCCGGGCCGACGAGATAAATGTTGGTGATCTGGCGATGACATTAGGCATCAGCAAGCAAGCGTTACATCGACCGCTCAAGCACTTGATCGATCAGGATCTGGTGTGTTTCAGCCGCGCCCCGGAGCGCCATCGTTTCAAGCTGCTGGCGCTCACGGAAGCGGGCAGGACGGTCGAACAGACCGCCACTGAACTGGAGCGCCAGACCCTGGATCAAGCCTTTCACAATGTAGGGGCTGAAGGGCGAGAGGCCTGGACGACCGTGATGGCGTCACTGGCCGACAATCTGAACTGAAATCAGGTGATGCGCGCTCGCACCATGATGCACTTGGCGAGTGGGTCAAGCAGCGCTTCGGTTGCCTCATCGGGCGAGACCACGGTAGGGCTCACCATTAGAGGGTCGCAGGCCCCGCTGCTGACGAGGTCGAATACCTTGGGAATGTGTGGGCGTACATTGCAAAGGCCCACCGAAAGCGTGACGTCGCGCAGGTACATGCCGAAAAGGGGAATCTTCGGGTCATCGAAGATGATGCCGATGCACGAGCAGTGTCCGCCCGGCGCCAGTGCCAGCAGCCCACGGTGCAGTGACTCATGATCGCGGGTGGCGGATACGACAACGTCGTAACGCTCATCAAGAATCGTGGGCAGTTCGACGTTGGCACCGCTACGCAAAGCGAGACCCCGACGATATTCATTGTCGTCCAGATAGTCGACGCTGCCAGCGCCTGCGGCGACGGCCATCTGGACCGCGAGCACGCCGAGGCTTTCGGTGCCACCCACGACCAGAACGCGGGCGTTTTCACGGGTGCTGATTGGGCGGCTGGTGGCGACCCAGGCATCGGTGAGGTTGTCACTGGCGCTTGCCACCGCCAGCGGGTTGAGCCCCGTGGGCAAAGGGACCAGCATCGCGTCGGCAAATGGCACGTCGACCACTTCCGAAAACAGCCCGCCCCAATGGCCACCTGCCGGGACACCGTAGGCCGCGTGGCGCGGCACTGTCGTGCATGCGGTGGCACGCCCGGCGAGGCACTGAGGGCAAGTGCCACACGCGATCTTCCACGGCACGGAAACGAGGTCGCCGCGACGCACGGTCAGCACCGCGTCGCCTACTTTCAATACTTCTGCGACACACTCGTGGCCTAGCGCAAAGGGCGGTTTGAAAGGCGTAGTACCGGCTATCAATCGCCGGTCCAGGTCACAGGAAGCGGAAGCTATGGGGCGGACCAGCGCGCTGTGGGCACTGGAAAGCTTCGGTGACGGAGCCTCGATCCAGGCCAATCGGCCCGCACTTTGGACATTCAATACTTTCATTGGGTCAGCCCCCGGACACTGCAAACGTGGTGGTGGCTTTGGCGAACAGCTTGCCCGCCTCATCGACCACGTGCGCATCGCAAATCGCCAGGCTGCGGGTACGCTCCACGACCCATCCTTCGACACGGTAGATCTGGCCGGCGCGCAGCGGCCGCACGTACTTGACGTTGAGGTCGATCGTTGAATGGGGCGTGGACGTTTCCAGTGTCGAGAACAACGCCAACGCCGCCGCGCCATCGAGGCACGTGGCGGCGAAACCGCCGTGTACGCTGCCTGCCGGGTTCAGATGACGATCGTCAGGCCGAGCCTCCAGCGTAATTCTTCCGGGGCTTACCATGACGGCGGTCAGGCCCATCGTCTGAGCGATGGAAGAGGCGGGAATCTCCCCGCGAATCAGCGCACGCAGCGCTTGCAACCCAGATATTTCGTGTTCGGTCATGTAATTTCCTGTGTGGCCGGCCCCCCGTGCGTCGGGTCCGTTGCCACCTTTGCGCCAGTTATTGTTGGAATACTTGTCAGGAGCGAGGAATTTCTGTGGTCGCTGTACGCGGTGGAACAGCGCACAACACGGGACAAGCTATACGCTGTGAATAGCTTAAGTCAACATGGTTGATGTGAGGATTGAGCGGGCATTGCGCTCGCTCAAATTTCGCGAAGCGAGGTGCTACGTACCGACCATTTCACCCGCGAGATCCGCAAGGGCGCGCAGCCTGTCCATATGCCTCATGTCGTGGTGATACCCCATCCAGATATCGCGCCCGGGTGGTTCACTGCCGACGTCTACCAATCTCAGGGCGGTCAATTGATCGCCAAGTGCGCGTGGCAACACCGCTACGCCCAATCCTCGGCCGCACATCTGCGCCTGCACGGTTCGGCTGCTGCTGGTGAACACGGTATTGGCGAGAGGAAACATCTCTTTCAGCCAGAGCACGTCGGGGTAGTGCGCCTGTGCGGTGTTCATGAGGATCAGCCCGAGACCTTCTCCGTCCCGGGACGGTGAGAAAGGCACGTCTGCCGCAGCGTAGAGCCCGTAGGGCAGTGTCGTGAGTCGACGTTGAACGATGTCCGGTTCGGTGAACGGCACGATGCGAAAGGCGATATCTGCATCGCGGCGCGCCAGATCGAACAGGCGATGTCCGGCGATGACCTCTGGAACAATCAACGGGTAGCGTCGCGACATTTCGCTGAAGACGGGCGCCAGCACATAGCAGGCAAACCAGTCCGCCGATGAGATCCGCAACAGCCCCTCAGGCTGATCACTGTCGCCCGCCAGGTGCCGTTCAATGGAAAGAGCGCTGCGCTCCATTTCCTCGGCCAGGCCCAGAATTCGTTCACCGCTGTCCGTTAGCACAAGACCTTGCGCGGTGCGGCGAAAAAGAACCTGTCCGCTGTGCTGTTCAAGCACGTGAAGCCGCCGCCCGACGGTGGGGTGGCTAACGCCCAGTTGCTTCGCGGCGGCGCCCAGCGAGCCGGTGCGGACGATCGCCAGAAAGACGCGTAAGTCGTTCCAGTCCATGGTCCACCTCTAACGAAAATGAACGGCGAAGATGCAGTAATGGCAGTCCCGTTGCAAGCCCGTCTCCCCGCACACTTGATCCATCCACGTGCAAGAGGGGCTTCACATGAATATCGGATTTGTAGGTGTCGGGAGCATGGGGCGAGCCATGATGGCGTTGCTCGTTGAGGCAGGTCATCAGGTGAGTGCATGGAATCGCAGTGCCGATGCGCTTGCCGGGTTAAGTGAAATCGATGTGCTGGCGTCTGCGGCGACTGCATTTCAACGGCCGGTGGTCATCAGCATGCTCGCCGATGACACGGCGGTGCGCGAGGTGCTGCTGGAGTCCGCAGCGTTGAAAACAGCCTGTGACGGCTGCATCCATATCGTCATGTCGACGCTGTCGCCGGCGTTGATGGAGCAACTGCAGAAAGAACATGACGAGGCGGGTCTGGTGCTCATCGCCGCGCCGGTTTTCGGCATACCGGCCGTCGCGGCCCAGGGTGAACTGAACATCCTGACGGCCGGACCGGAGGCCGCCATTGATCGCGTTCAGCCCCTGTTTGATGTGCTCGGTAAAAAGACCTGGCGGCTGGGCGAACAGCCCGTGCAGGCCTGCATCGCAAAAATCGCGGGCAACATGATGATCGCCCAGGCCATCGAATCTTTGGCTGAAGCCAGCTCGCTCGCTGAGCACTATGGCCTTGGCGCGTCAGCCTTCATCGAAGTCGTCACCCAGACCCTGTTTGCTTGCCCCAGTTATCAGCGCTATGGGCAAAACATGGTCAACGACCACTTCGAGCCAGGTTTCAAGCTGTCCCTTGGCTTGAAGGATGTGAACCTTGCGTTGCAGGCCGCCGAGGGGAGGGGGCTCAACCTGCCCGCCGCAGGAGTGGTGCGTTCGAGAATGGAAGCGGCCGTCGCGAACGGACTGGGTAACAAGGATTGGTCTGTGTTCAGCAACCGGACTCAGTTGAAAAGGCGTCAGGCATGAATATCAAGGCACTGGCCGCCCGACTGGAACACCTTGAAAGTCGTCTGGCGATCGAAACGCTCATTTCCGCTTATGCGAATGCGTTCGACGTTATGAATCGCGATCTTTTGCAGCAGATCTGGCATGTGGATTCGACCCTGGATCTGCCCGGATTCGGCGCTGCGGGAAGTCGGGACGACATCATGTCAATGGCTGAACAGAGCTGGCGACAGATGCCGCATATGCATCACTGGATGGCCAACCCGCTGATCCAGATCGAGGGCGACAGCGCTAATGGGACGGTTGCAGCCAATTGCCTGTTTCACGATGTGGAGCAAGGTCCGGTGCAGGTCAGTGGCCTGTATCACGACAGGTTCGAACGGCGTGACGGCCAGTGGAAGTTTGTATCCCGGCGCTTCGAGCTGCACTACCTGACGCCGCTCAAGGAGTGGGTTCCCATCTTGGGGAGCGAGCGTTTTCAAGTCGGCTCGTAACCTCTGAGGCGGGCAGGCGAGGTGGTTGAACGATTTATTTTCGCCACTCCAGCCCCTTACAAATATGCACGGGAAACGTGCAGCTCTGGCAGTGCCGCAGCCGCTGGCTGGCGCTCACAATGTGCGTCAGCCGTGTCTTTCTGGAGTTGCCCAATGACATCCCAACCGGATTCTTCAAACGTAGCGGATTCGCGCCGATGGTTTGCGTTCGCTGTTCTTCTGATCGGCGCGTTTCTTCCGCCGCTGGACTTTTTCATCGTCAATGTTGCATTGCCATCAATTCGCGGCGGCCTCGCTATTACGCCAGCGCAAGTCCAATGGGTCATCTCGGGTTATGCCGCTAGCTATGCCGTTTTTCTGATCACGGGAGGTCGCCTGGGTGACCTGCTAGGCCGGCGTCGCGTGTTCCTGGCAGGCATCGCCGGGTTCGGCGTTTCGTCCCTGATTTGTGGACTGGCCAACTCACCAACGACATTGATCTTCGGACGCGTGCTGCAAGGATTGAGCGCTGCGGCCATGGCTCCGCAAGGGCTGGCATCCATCCACACGTTATTTCCGGAACACGAACGTTCGCGTGCGCTGGCGGTATATGGCGCGACGATTGGCTTCGCGGCGGTTGTCGCCCAGGCGCTTGGGGGGTTGCTGATTTCGGCGAACGTTTTCGACCTGCAATGGCGGGCGGTTTTTTTGATTAACTTGCCTATCGTCGTCGCTGTTTTTATTGGCGGCGTACCTTTGCTTCCCGATTCCCGAAGTAAAACCCCGGCGCCGTTGGATCGCATGGGCGTGGTGCTGTGTGCGCTGGCGGTCGGGCTGTTGGTGCTGCCGTTGGTTGAGGGCAGAGAAGCCGGCTGGCCCTGGTGGCTTTGCCTGATGCTGCTGAGCTCACCCATCGTCGCCGCCGGTTTCTGGCGCTACGAACGTAGGCTGGAGCGCCGAGGCGGCACACCACTGGTCAGCCCGCAGCTCAGTCGAGCACCCGGCCTGGTCGCCGGGCTGGCGGGCGTATTGTTTTTCTACGTCATATCCGCATTTTTTTTAACGTTTTCGATTTATCTACAAGACGCGCTCGGCGCAACCCCATTGGTCTCAGGGCTGATGTTCGTGCCCTTTGGCGTGGGCTTTCTGATTGGTCCTTTGACCACACCCTTTGCAATTCGCTGGTTCGGTCGTTTTGTACCTGCCATGGGCATGATGCTCGAAGTACTCGGATGTCTGATCCTGAGCATTGCAGTTGCGACCGCGCCGCCAGGCAAAAGCCCCGACCTGGCGTTTGTGATTCTGGCGGTGGGGTTGCTCGGCTTTGGCCAGGGTTGGGCGCTGCCCACACTGATTCGCACTGTCATAGACCGTGCGCCACTTGGCGGATCGGGAATGATCTCCGGCGTCGTCAATTCGGCGCTGCAGATTAGCGCCGCACTGGGGGTGGCGGTCCTCGGTGGCGTGTTTTACGCACTGGCCGCGCCTGCGCAAAGCCCTTCCTCGCTGGCCACCGGATTCATCGCCACCCTGCTGGGCATCGCCGCTTGCCTGGTCGTTTCAGCGCTGCTGTCTGTGTATGCCTCGATGCCTCGATTACCCAAAGCGACTGCTCCTTTCGGCATTTCGGTCAGCCCAAAGCTTGACTGATGCCAGCGCCGAGTCGTTGCCAGATTTTCAACTCACCCTCAATGCGTTACTCAGGAGTCAACACATGTCCGGCAAATTTATCAATCAAGTAGCGGTCGTCACGGGCGGCTCGACTGGCATCGGCTTTGCGATTGCCAAAGCGCTGCTAGCCGAGGGCGCTAAACGCGTTTATATCACCGGGCGTTCGGCGGCAACGCTGGACGCTGCGGTTACGGAACTGGGCGCGAATGCCGTGGCGGTGGTGTCTGATGTCGCTCGACAAGCCGATCTTGATGCGCTCAAGGCCTTGGTCGAAGAACGGGACGGTCAACTCGACGCGGTGTTTGCCAATGCCGGTATCTGCGAAAAAAACCCGGTCGGCGAAACCACTGAAGCCGCTTACTACACGATGTTCGATATTAACGTTAAGGGCGTATTTTTCACGGTTCAGACGCTGTTGCCATTGATGAAGGATGGCTCGGCAATCGTTCTGACCGCTTCCATTTGTTCCAGCAACGGGATGGAAGGTCTGAGTCTTTACAATGCCTCAAAGGCTGCGGTGCGTTCATTTGCACGGACTTGGGCTAATGAGCTCAAAGGCCGAAAAATTCGCGCGAACGTGCTCAGTCCTGGCTTTACCCGGACACCGTTGATGGACAACGGACTGAAGATGGACGAGAGCCAGATCGAAGCCCTCAAAGATCACGTCGGACAAATCGTGCCGCTGGGCTACATGGCCCAACCGGAACAAATCGCGGCGTCGGCACTGTTCCTGGCCTCCGCTGACGCCAGTTACGTCAACGGCGTGGAATTGATGGTCGACGGTGGCCTCTCACAAATCTAAGGGCATTCCAGGCTGGGAAAATGCTACCGGTTGGGCAGTTCCGCAGAGGAGGGCGGAGCTCCAGCCGGGATATTCGCAGGGAAAAACAGCGAAAAGCGGATCGTCCCGGGCGTGGGCTGCTCGACACTCACATCACCGCCATGCAATTGCATGATCGCCACGACGATGGCCAGGCCCAGGCCGTAGGAGTCGGAGCTTTGGTGACGGGACGCATCGCCGCGGTAGAAACGGTCGAACAGCTTGCGCAGGGTTTCGTCGCTCAGCACGGGGCCCTGGTTCTCCACTTCAATTCGCCATCCGCCGTCGGCGGCAATGACCCGCATCAGGATCTCGCTGCCTTCGGCGGCGTAGCGAATCGCGTTCGCGACCAGATTGCTCAGCGCCCGGCGCAGCAGCAAAGGGTCGGCGTGCACGATGCCATCGCCAGTGGTCTGCAGGGTCATTTGCCGCTCTTCTGCCAGGCCTTCGAAATAGCCGGCGATGCGCTGTGATTCATCGTGCAGCGACAGTGGCTGGCGCTCGACCAGCGATTGCGCTTCGTCGGCGCGAGCGAGGAACAGAATGCTTTCGACGATCCGCGAAATACGCTCCAATTCCTCAAGGTTCGAGGCAATCAGCGCTTGATAATCGTCCTCGCTGCGGGGCTGGCGCAGGGCGACCTGGCAGTGCCCCATCAACGAACCCACGGGCGTGCGTATTTCGTGAGCCAGGTCGGCGGAAAACTGCGTCAGGCGCTGATAACCCTTGGCGAGGCGATCGAGCATGGCGTTGTAGGCGTCACTCAGTTGTTGCAGTTCAACCGGCGTGTCGGCGCTGTCCATCCGGCTGTCGAGCCGTTCAGGCGTGATGTTTGCCGCATGCGCGGCCATTTTGCGCAACGGGCGCAGACCTCGACGCAGCAGCACGTAACCGAGCAACGCGGTGAGCAGGAAGGCCAGCGTCACGGCCAGGTAAATACGTTCGCGAAACGCCGCGAGCATGGCCATTTCCTTGCCCATGATGTGCGCGGCAGTCAGGCGAACTTCTCTCCCGCCCGATGTGGTTTGCACGGTTGCGGCGCGTAAAGGCGTGCCTGAATCGGTCATGCCGCTGCGCAGGTCGTCGACGCTCAGCTTCGCCTCTTGGCCGATCACGGGTAATTCAGGCAGCGTGACGTTCAGCGGATTGACCAGGATCACCGGCTGCTGGCCGGGCTCGGCGATGATGAAGATGTCGTCTTCACTGTCGAGCATGTTCTTGAAGATCTGCGGGCTGTCGCGCAGCTTCTCGATGGCCAGCTCGTAATGCAGCAGCTTGCGAAAGTGATCCAGGCGCCCCATGACCGCATGGTCGCTGTAGATCAGTACCGAGGCTTTCATCGACTGGTACAAATAAAACCCGGCCCCGGCCACGGCGAGCATGGCCACCAGCGAGAACGCCAGGGTCGAGCGCAGGGTCAGGGATGGTTGGCGTCGGGTCCGCATGGCCTCACCTCGCATACATAGCCGATACCGCGGATGGTATGGATCAGCTTGATCGGGTAGGGCTGGTCGACCTTGTTGCGCAGGCGTTTGACGGCCACGTCCACGACGTTGGTATCGCTGTCGAAATTCATGTCCCAGACTTCCGAGGCAATCTGCGCTCGGGACAGGACATCACCTTCACGGCGCAGAAACAGATGCAACAGGGCGAACTCCTTGTTGGTCAACACGATCACTTGCTGCTGGCGCGTGACGCGGCGGCGTACCAGGTCCAGTTCCAGGTCCGCGATGTGAAAATGATCGGCTTCGCGGACCACGCCACGCCGCAGGATGGTGCGAATGCGCAACAGCAACTCGGTGAAGGAAAACGGCTTGACCAGATAGTCATCGGCGCCCAGTTCCAGGCCGCGAATGCGGTCGTGCAACTGATCACGGGCGGTGAGGAACAGCACGGGCACGTCCTGTTTCGCACGTAACAGCTCAATGATCTGAAAGCCGTCAATGCCGGGCAGCATCACATCCAGCACGATCAGGTCGTAGGCCGTTTGCAGTGCCATGTGCAGGCCATCGGCGCCGTGCTGGGTCCAGTCGACGTTGTAGCCGGATTCGCCAAGGCCCTTTTTCAGGTACTCGCCGGTTTTGGTGTCGTCTTCGATCAGCAGGATATGCATCGTCAGGGGGCGCTCGGGTCTTTCAGCCTTGCAGTGTAACCAGCGGAGAAGGTTGAGTCGGTTACATTTCTGTCATTCATGGGAGAGGCGTGGCGAATGACAAAAATGTCATCTGCCGGTCATGGTGAAGTCCCGGTCAGGGGCCGAGGATGGCGGCACATAAACCAGTGAGGAATTGTCGCAATGAAGCTGAAGACTGCTCTGTCCACCACGTTCGGTTTGCTGATGCTCAGTGCTGCTGTCATGGCCACTGCGGCCGATATGCCGGTGATCAAACCGCTGCGTGGCACCGTTGAAGGTGTCAGCAACAATACGCTGACGTTCACCACCCGCGCTGGTGCACAGCAGACCATCGGTCTGACTGACAAGACCGATATCAAACGGGTGTCAAAGGCTGACATCGAGTCGATCAAGGCCGACAGCTTCGTCGGCTCGGCAGCCATCCCGCAGGCCGACGGTTCGCTCAAGGCGCTGGAAGTTACCGTGTTCGAGTCCAGCCTCAAGGGCAGCGGCGAAGGTCATTACGGTTGGCAGAATGCGGATGGCAGCACCGGCACCATGACCAATGGCACCGTGGGCAAACTGTCCAAAGCCAATGGCCGTACGCTGACCGTCAATTACAAGGGTGGCGAGAAGCAGCTTGTGGTGCCGGAAAATGTGCCTATCGCCTACGTAGAACCGGGCAAAGCCGATGAGTTGGTCAAAGGCGCGAAAATTGTCGTGTTCCCGGCTCAGGATGGCACCACCGCACGCGGTATTGCCGTCGGCAAAGATGGCTTCCAGCCACCGATGTAATCACCTGAACCTGTTGAAGCGGGGCCGCCCGGCCTCGCTCTTGCGGATGCAGGGTTTCCAAGGCAGGGAAAAACATGAGTAAAAAAGCAATCCATCCCTGGCCCGTTCGCCTCACCCATTGGCTCAACGCCGCCTGCATGATTTGCATGTTCATGAGCGGTTGGGCGATTTACAACGCCTCGCCACTGTTCGCCTTCAGGTTTCCGGCGGCGTTGACGGTAGGCGGTTGGCTGGGTGGCTCGCTGGCCTGGCACTTCGCATTTATGTGGCTGCTGTTCTTCAACGGCCTCATCTATGTGCTGTACGGCGTGATCAGTCGCCATTTCAAACGTGATTTTTTGCCGATCAGTGTTCCGGCGGTAAAGCGTGACTTGATGGATGCACTGCGTTTTCGACTGGTGCACGAGAAGGGTGTTTACAACGCGGTGCAGCGCCTGATGTATTGGGTGGTGCTGGCCGCCGGTGTAATGGTCGTGATTTCGGGGCTGGCGATCTGGAAGCCTATTCAACTTCAAGAACTGGTCGCGCTCCTGGGCGGCTATGACATTGCCCGATACTTGCATTTCGCGGCGATGGCGGTCATTGGCGCGTTCGTCGTTGTGCATCTGGCCTTGGTGTTGCTGGTGCCGAAAACCTTGTTGCCCATGATCACTGGCGGAAAACTCGACCATGATTGAGCCAAAAAAACGCGCGATTCAGCGCATCAGACTTGAACCCGCGCAGCAGCTACAACTGGAAAACCTCCAGCGTCGCCATTTTCTTCGGGGTGGCTTGACCGTCGGCGCGATGGCGATGCTGAGCGGTTGTAACCTGCAGGACGGGGATCAGGTCGACAAGGTGCTGTGGGCCATGTCGCGTTGGAACGACCGGGTTCAGGCCTGGCTGTTCAGCGGGCAGAAACTGGCGCCGACGTTCACCCAGGCGCAAATGACCAAGCCGTTTCCCTTCAACGCGTTCTACGGCCAGGAGGATATCCCGGACGTCGATCTGAGCGATTATTCGCTCGCCGTTTCCGGGCTGGTACGGGACAAGGCACCGTGGACGCTAGAGGGGCTGCGCAAACTGCCGCAGCGCACCGACATCACGCGCCTGATTTGCGTAGAAGGCTGGAGCGCCATTGGGCAATGGGGAGGCGTGCCGCTGAAAAACTTCCTGGAGCATATCGGGGCTGATACGACGGCTAAATTTGTCGGCTTCAAGTGTGCTGACCGCTATTACTCCAGCCTGGACATGCCGACGGCATTGCATCCGCAAACGCTGCTGGCACTGGATTTCGGCGAAGTCGCGTTGCCACCGGAGTATGGCTACCCACTACGGGTGAGAGTGCCGACCAAGTTGGGCTTCAAAAACCCCAAGCATATCGTTGAGATCTTCGTCAGTAATGATTATCCCGGCGGTTACTGGGAAGACCAGGGCTATAACTGGTTTAGCGGGATTTGATGAAGCGGACACATGGATAGTCAGCTTCTTCAAGTCACCCATGATTGCCGTCGACATCCGAATCGGGTTGATCAGGGAGAGGCTGGCGCCGGCGCCAAATCCGGATGCGGGGCGATTGCAGTGGCGCTCGAACGGTTTCGGACGGTATCCAGATCAGGGTGCTTCCGGACAGCGCCACGGCGATTGCTGCAGCATTAATTCCGCCCCAAGGCGCGTCAGCGAAGAATTCGCTCCCAGAGGATTCGGCGCACCACTCGGTCGGCTCTTCGATAGGCTCTGGACACAGAATGCCGCTGTGCTCGTCGGCGCCAGTAAGATTGATCATCTCGGCGCTTACCAGAACCGTATGATCGGCGAAACTGTAGTCCGGGATGGCCAAGCCACTCGCTAATGCCCCTGGTACCGAGCGACCCACCTTGCTCGGCACATTGGACGTCATCTTCCGCCCGGCCAGCAATTGAAGCATCGCTTCCACGTCCGGCCGGCGCGACAAATCCGCGGCCGACTCCGATAGCACCAGCACGCTTGCCGGACCGGGTGGTAACAAAGGGGACTCAGACTGAGCCTTCAATTGGGACTGAAAGTCTGGACCAGTGGTCATCGCTCGCGGATTGTTGTCGGCCCCTGCAGCATTCGGTAAGACAGAAAGAACTGGCAGCAGGGCAGGGATGCTGGTCATAAGAGCGCCTCATTATCGGAGGCTGACGGACCATTCGTAATTCCGGTCTTCCTGATAGCTGCAGATGTTAAGGATTGCGGGATGATTACGAGCGACGCGCTGGTGAGGTCGAGAGTGGGCAACTGGGGTAGTTTGGGCAGATCCATCGGTCTCTCCCGTGGGTGGGGCAAGTCTGGAGGGTACGAAGTCCGTCGTTTAAGTGCTCACTATCTACCAACTAGTAGGTTTGTACAATGGCGGGCGATGAGATAATCGCATAAGGCCGAATGTGCTCGACGGTGTTGCTTATCCCATATCGCGCTGCGAACAAACCCCGCAGCACCCCAGCAATTATGAAGGCCCTTATCCCTGAGCAAACCGCCTTTCACCGTCGCGGCACATCGAAATTTGATCAGGGTTTCCAGCATAAGGGTTGCAGTGCGGCTCGGGCTCGAATGATGCAACGCTTGGCCGATGAAGGGTCTTCAAGAGTCGATCCACTCTCATTGGCTCGTTACCGATGCGTTTGCTGGGAACGGGGTTTCGCTGTTTGCTGCCGTTTAGGGATTGCCTGAACCAATAGCCGGACGACCGATACACGATGCATCCCATAACGTCATGAGTTGCGTCACCGCGTCGTCTATCTGTTGGAGGGGCACACCGTCTCGGGCCAGTACCGAAATCCCCAGCAGAAAGCTGTCAAACACCGTGGCCAATGCCTCGGGCACAACCGTGGGTGGCAGCTCCCCGGATGCGATAGCGCGTTCGACACACGCCACAATCCCTGCACGGTTCAAGGATCTTGCGTCAGCCAGCGGCTGGGAGATGGCTTTGCTTTCATCCGTGCAGGCACTCAGCAGACCCAGCGCCACCAGGCATCCTGGCGGGTGGTCGGGCTCACACTGCATTTGCGCGGAGCGCCGCAGCGTGAGTTCGATAGATTCTCTTGGGGAGAGCGTGGTATCGAACAGGCTATCGGTCACCCGGCCGTGGGTGTTCAGATAACGTTCCATCACTTCATTGAACAGCGCCTGCTTTGAGCCGAATGCGGCGTAGAAGCTGGGTGCGGTGATGCCGCCGCCGATATTTGCCTTGAGCTGGCTGAGTGATGTTGCGTCATAGCCGTGCTCCCAGAACAAATGCATCGCCTGAGTAATCGCCACGCCACGGTCAAAGGTGCGTGGACGTCCCATCTGTGCCATGTGAACCTCCTCTCGATCACTTAAATACTAATCGATATATAAGTCGTTGACTAGATCGCGGTACGCCTCCATATTATACCGATCGGTATATATATGAGGTGGCAAATGACTATAGATGAGCGACAGAGCGGAAAGCTTCCGCTTGGGGCCCTACTTGCACTGGCGATGACGGGTTTCATTTGCATTGTCACTGAGACCTTGCCAGCGGGCTTGCTACCCGAAATTGGCAGTGGCCTGGGTGTTTCTGCGTCTCTGGCCGGACAGATGGTGACTGTCTATGCGTTGGGGTCGTTGCTGGCGGCAATCCCGCTGACCATTGCCACGCAAAGCTGGCGCCGCAGAACGGTACTGCTGGTGACCATAGTCGGCTTCCTGGCATTCAACTCCCTCACGGCGCTGTCTTCCGATTACTGGCTGACGCTGATTGCACGGTTTTTCGCCGGGGTTTCAGCGGGGCTGGCCTGGAGCCTTATCGCGGGCTATGCACGGCGCATGGTCGCCCCTCATCTGCAGGGGCGCGCATTGGCGGTGGCGATGGTGGGTACGCCCATCGCGTTGTCGTTGGGTGTGCCGTTGGGAACCTGGCTGGGTGGATTCATGGGCTGGCGCATGGCCTTTGGATTGATGTCCGGCATGACCCTGGTATTGATCGTTTGGGTGCTGATCAAAGTGCCGGATTACCCAGGTCAGTCCTCCTCACAGCGTATGCCGTTACGTCAGGTGTTTTTCACCCCAGGCGTGCGCTCGGTATTGGCTGTCGTCTTCACCTGGATGCTGGCCCACAACATTCTTTACACCTATGTCGCGCCCTTCGTTTCCAAGGCTGGACTGAACAGTGACGTCGATTTGGTATTGCTCACATTTGGTGTCGCGGCGCTGGCCGGCATCTGGCTCACGGGCCGACTGGTTGACCGGCACCTGCGAACAACCGTGCTGGCCAGCCTTGCAACCTTCGCAGCGGTTTCAATTTTCCTCGGAGTGTTCTCAGGCTCCGCCGCGGCCATTTACGTGAGTGTCTTCATGTGGGGGCTGACCTTTGGTGGCGCGGCCACCCTGCTGCAAACAGCACTCGCCGACGCCGCCGGCAAGGGCGCCGACGTTGCGCTCTCCATGAACGTAGTGGTCTGGAATAGCGCTATCGCCGGCGGTGGACTGCTGGGTGGCGTGTTACTCGGCCAATGGGGAACAAGTGCATTTCCGGGCGCGTTGCTGGCGTTGCTATTGATCAGCCTAGCCATTGCATTTCGGGCACGGGCGCATGGTTTTCCGCAAGGTCAACGGCACACCACCGAGGTGATCCACAGCCATTGATCGGTGGATAGCACGCCTACGCATGGTCGTCATTTTCAGTCATAACTCGATGGATAAATAAAATGAAAAAGCGCATTGGATTGACCCTCGCCGCAGTCGCAATCACCCTGGCTTTGCCATGCTTGGCTCAAGCGGCAGAGTTTCCTGTTCCAGCGGGATTCAAGAGTGAATTCAAAACCATAGACGGTGTAAGGCTCCACTATGTGAAGGGCGGTTCCGGGCCTTTGGTTTACCTGGTCCACGGATTTGGTCAAGCCTGGTATGAGTGGCACAGCTTGATGCCCGAACTCGCGAAGACTCACACCGTAGTTGCGGTGGATTTACCGGGCCTGGGCGAGTCGGAACCACCCAAGACCGGTTACACCGGCACTGACGTCTCGAAATATCTGTTCGCCCTCGCGACACAGCTAAGCGCCAATCAGCCGTTTGATCTGGTTGCGCATGACATCGGTATCTGGAACACCTATCCCATGGCAGTAACGCACCAAAGCCAGATAAGGAAACTGGTGTACATGGAGGCACCGATTCCCGACAAGCGCATGTACGATTTCCCGGCATTCTCACCACAGGGTGAGTCACTGGTCTGGCATTTCAGCTTCTTTGCCGCTGGCAACCAATTGGCCGAAAAGTTGATCTCAGGGCATGAAAAGTTGTTCCTCTCGCACTTCATCAAAGAACACGCGACCAACAAGGATGCCTTTACGCCTGAGCTGCTCGATCTTTACGCCAAGTCATACGCCAAGCCCCATACGCTGAACGCGTCGTTTGAATACTACCGAGCGCTTAACCAATCGATCACTGAAAACGTCGAGTTGTCGAAGACGCCCCTGAACATGCCCGTGCTGGCAATCGGCGGTGGAGGGCACGGCGGAATGGGGCAATTTCAAGTGGATCAGATGAAACAGTACGCGACCAATGTACAAGGTCAAGTCTTGCCCAATTGTGGGCACTGGTTGCCGGAGGAATGCTCCGCTGAATTGAATCCTTTAGTGGTTAAATTCTTGAATAACTGACGGATGTTCTTGATGCGTAAGGTGGCTGCTATTTGAGGCACGGCGGCCACCGGTGTGAACCACGGTCTGGGCTTGGCAAATGTCGGCTTTTGGCTGATTACACGGGTCTGGCTAGCAGGGTTGGGCCGCTAGGCTATTACTGACGTTACGCCCCAGCACAAGCACCGTAACAAAACCGCAGCCCACTAAGGCCGTAGCTAGACTCAACAGCACCGAGCTGCCCAGTTGGTCGACGATCCGCCCGCCGAAGAACGAGCCCAACGCAATAATTACCTGGAACAAGGCGACAAATAGTGGCATGCCGCGTTCGACATCCTTGGGCGCTACGACAAACATCCAAATACTGGCGCAGGCCGGGAAGGCGCCGAAGGCAAAGCCCCAGAGCGCGATCAGCATCGCCGCGCCGGTCATGCCGGTGGCGAAGTGGGGGAAAAGGGCGGTGCTGCTGCCGATCATCAGTGCGACCAGCAACAGGGTGTGCCGCACGCTACGGTTGGCGGCGAAACCGGCGAAAATATTACCCATTACCCCTGCCACGCCATAGAGCAAGAGCAGTGAGCCAATAGTCGGCCCATCGAAGCCAGCACTATGTTTGAAGAAGGGAGCAACGTAGGTGTACGCGGCAAAGTGCGCCAGGCCAATCAGCAATACAGCGATCAACCCAACCCGAGCTTGTGGATTGATAAACAAGGCAGGGAGGTCACTGATGCGAATGGCCTTGTCGGGGTTGAGCCGCGGTAGCAGGAAGATCTGCGCCAGTAGCACCGGTACGCCCACCAGCGCGGTTACCAGGAAGGTCATGCGCCAGCCCATCAGACCACTCAGCCAAGTCCCTACGGGCACGCCCAGTACGGTGGCCAGGGTCACACCGACCATGATGATCGAGGTAGCCTGGGCTACGCCAACGCCCTTGGGGGCCAGGCGGCCGCTAAGGGCAATGGCAGTCGCCCAGAAACCGCCGATACTGATGCCCAGTAGTACGCGACCGAACAGCAGCAGGCTGAAGTCGCTGGCGTAGGCCACGACCGAGTTGGCGATGATCATCAACAGCGTCAGGCCGATGAGCAGATAGCGACGGTCCGAGGCACCAATGCCCACAGACAGCAAGGGGGCGGCGAGGGCAGCCGCTATGCCGGGCAAGGTAACCATCAGACCGGCGTGGCCTGCACTGATACCGAGGTCGCTGGCGACATCGTTGAGTACGCCCACCGGGAGAAACTCGCTGGTAACCAAGGCGAAGGCACCCACTGCGACCGAGAGAATCGCCAGCCACTGCTGTTTGACACTCTGTTGATTATGTTCGGGTAGGCCGTGCTGGGCCGGGCTGGCGCTTGGCATAGTGCTGGGTTCCAAGGGGGGAATGTCGCCTGAAGACAGGCGGGGAAAGCGGGGAGAAATCGGAGGCGATTATATGAGTCAATTTTGGCAACCAGACAGGCGGGTCTTTCGATAGTAATCATCAGCGCAATCGATGAGCCTCCCTGAGGAGAGCGTCCGTATATGGACTCCTCCTTGTTGGGACGCTTCCTTCGCTTTGGCGCCCGTGCCGACTGCACACGTATATTCGGCCTCTTACTGCGGCATCGATGCAGGGCGCATGGCCTGGTTTTGGACAGAAGTCACCGCGCTCACTCCGATTGTCAGACATACACGCCTTTCCGGCTGATCCTCAGCCGTTCGCAGGTGGGTTCCCCTCTCCCAAAACGCAAAAACGCCACTCACTGAGCGGCGGTTTTGTTTGCGCGTAGTTTGTTGAGCTGCGTCGAAGAGAGATCACAACCCCTGTTTTCGTTCCGGCGCTTCCTGTGGAAGCGGCCTCTAAACCCGTTCTTCAGGCCTGCAGGTGTAAGCAAGAGACCATTCGAAAAATTAGCCGCTGGTCGAAAAGCAATGCTTCATCCAAGGTGTGGGCTGAAGTGTGGGCTGGAAGGTTCTGTCAAAAGCCAGAAACGACAAAGCCCTGAATAATCAGGGCTTTGTCGGTACAAATATGGCGGAGGCGATGGGATTCGAACTCATGGACCTGTTACAGTCGACGGTTTTCAAGACCGTTGCCTTAAACCACTCGGCCACACCTCCGTTTGCGTTGCGGGCGCCATAATACCCGAATGAAACACACTGTCAAACTCTCTGCATGGCTTGTTACAGAGCGTCTGTTATGATCTTTGCGACTGAACGTTTCAAACCAACAGGAGTTTCGCTATGCGCGAACAGGATTACGCAGTTAATAACAGCGTGCAGGCTGAGCAGCTAGAGGTTAGCCGCGTCCTGCGCAACACGTACGGCTTGCTCGCTCTCACCCTCGCATTCAGCGGTGTGATGGCGTTCGTCGCTCAGCAGATGCGTGTCGGTTACCCGAATATTTTCGTGGTGCTGATCGGCTTCTATGGCCTTTTCTTCCTGACCAACAAACTTCGTGATTCGGCCTGGGGCCTGGTGTCGGCGTTTGCCTTGACCGGTTTCATGGGTTTCCTGCTCGGCCCGATTCTCAATCGTTACCTGGGCATGCAGGGCGGGGCTGAAGTGGTCAGTTCCGCTTTCGCGATGACCGCACTGGTGTTCGGTGGTCTGTCGGCCTATGTGCTGATCACCCGCAAGGACATGAGCTTCCTGGGCGGTTTCATCACTGCCGGGTTCTTCGTGTTGCTGGGAGCGACGCTGGCGAGTATTTTCTTCCAGATCAGCGGTCTGCAACTGGCGATCAGCGCAGGTTTTGTGCTGTTCTCGTCGGTTTGCATTCTGTTCCAGACCAGCGCCATCATTCATGGCGGCGAGCGTAACTACATCATGGCGACCATCAGCCTGTATGTATCGATCTACAACCTGTTCATCAGCTTGTTGCAGATCTTCGGCATCATGAGCCGCGACGACTGATCGCGCGCCTTGAGTAATAAAAAACCCGCTTCGGCGGGTTTTTTATTGTCTGCAATTCAGGATTACTCATTAACGATAATGCTGCCATCGGCTTGCTGCCGGTAGACGGTGTAGGGCAGCAGCAGGGTGTCGGCCACACCGGAAATGACCGCGTCAACCAGCACAACGACCGGAACAGTGGTATGTGTCTGCGCGTCGATGCCATTTTCCAGCGGTGCATTCAGATAGCAGAAGTCATAGGTCACGCCGCTGTAGATCCGCGGGACAGCGCCGCAGTAACTTTTTCGCTCCTTGAGGCTCTTCGCAGCCGCGTCGTCGCTGCGCACCACCGTCTGCACCGTGCCGCATCCCGCGAGCATCAATGCAGCCAGAATCATTGCCTGAGTTTTCATACCGTCAGTCCTTCGCCGGAAAATAACCAATCTATCCTATTCATTGTCGAACAGCACTCACGCCATTGGCGGCAATCGGCGCTTGACCGGGGTTTTCTTGACGATCGCGGTGTTGGTCTCGGCGTGGGTGTTGAGGCGGTCGAGCAGGGTGTCCAGTTGTTCCATCGAGCGCACATGCAGGCGCGCAATAAAGCAGTCGTCGCCGGTGACCTTGTCGCACTCGGTGAACTCCGGAATGGCCTGGATTTGCCGTTCGACCTCCTGCAATTGCCCCGGCAACGGACGGATGCGCACGATCGCCTGCAGTTGATAGCCGAAGCATTTTGGGTCAATTTCGACGGTGTAGCCCTTGAGCACACCGCGTTCCTCAAGACGACGCAGACGCTCGGCCACACTGGGCGATGACAACCCGCTGATCTGCGCCAGGGCCTTGAGCGAACGCCGTGAGTCTTCCATCAGCGCGCCGATCAGCACTTGATCTATGTCGTCGGTCATGGCGAAACCTCGATTAGGCAATTAAACAAAACGGCCTCGATAAAAAAGGCAGAAACCGAGTTTAGCCTGATTTTTGCGCTGGAGAGTCGCAGAGGCGGATTGGCATAATTTGGCCTCAAGCACAGGAGGTTGAAATGGACAAAACACTACGTCGCGGCTCATTTGAAATGACCGCCGCCATGCTTATTTCCGGGACCATTGGCTGGTTCGTGCTGGTGTCCGGGCAACCGGTGCTGGACGTGGTGTTCTGGCGCTGTGTGTTCGGTGCCGGCACTTTGTTGCTGATCTGCACGGCGTTCGGCTTCTTGCGCCCCGGCATTCTGACCCGCACTACGTTCCTGCTGGCGGTGCTGAGCGGCGCGGCGATTGTCGGCAACTGGGTGTTGCTGTTTGCCTCCTACTCCCGCGCGTCGATTGCCATTGGCACAGCGGTGTACAACGTTCAACCGTTCATGCTGGTGGGCCTGGCCGCGCTGTTTCTGGGCGAGAAAATCACCTTGCAGAAGCTGTTCTGGCTGGGTGTTTCGTTCCTCGGGATGCTGGCGATTGTCAGCGCCCATGGCGAGCAGGGCGCCGATGGCAATGATTACCTGATGGGGATCGGCCTGGCGCTGGGTGCGGCGTTCCTGTACGCAATTGCCGCGCTGATCATCAAGCGTCTGACCGGTACGCCGCCGCATCTGATCGCCTTGGTCCAGGTCTGCACCGGCGTGCTGTTGCTCGCACCGTTTGCGCACTTTTCGGCGCCGCCCCAAGCACCGAGTGCCTGGGCCAGTCTGGTGACGTTGGGCATCGTGCACACCGGTTTGATGTACGTGCTGCTCTACGGCGCCATCCAGAAACTGCCAACGGCACTGACCGGCGCGCTGTCGTTTATCTACCCGATAGCTGCGATCTTCGTTGACTGGTTCGCGTTCGGCCATCGTCTGGAACTGCTGCAATGGCTCGGCGTGGCCGCAATTCTGTTGGCCGCTGCCGGTATGCAACAGGGCTGGGGCCTGAAGTTGCGCCGAGTGGCCACGCAGTAAGCCTTAGAGGTTCCAGCGCGGCGCGGTTTTGGCCAGACGCTGGCGCATTTCGCCGATGTTGGCGGCCAGTTGCCGGGTCAATAAGCGATAACCGTCCAATGGGCTGTAGACCGGCACATCGAGGCTGGCATCCGGCAACTCCACCGGGCGGTTGAGCCGCTGGGACGCCCCGGATTTCAAGGCTCTAGCCATGCCGATCAATTGAACACGGATCTGCCGGTGCTCGGCTTTCAATGCCGTTTGCAGATGAGCCATGGCGACCGGATCACTGGCATCCGGTCGCGTATTGCCGAGGATCTCCAGGGTGCTGACGCACATGCGCAAATGCCGCTGAATGGCATCCAGTTCAGTCATGGAGATCCGAACTTCCTTGGACACCGACGGCATCAGCGAGCGCAGTTGCACCATCACGGCATTGAGGCGGCCCATCAGTTTGAGGTGTTCGTCAGCGCTAACCGATTGGCCATCAATGATGCGTCCATACACAGACGCGCAATCGCGCAACGCATCGGCCAGGTTGTAGCGCCAAGAGAACACCGCGTACAACGGCAGGGCGAAGGAAAACGCGAGGGCGAGGGCGATGCCGATCAAAATATCGACCCCGCGCCACAACCCATCAGTCACCGGATTATCGCCATGCCCGGCGACGATAAACACGGTGATCGCCGACAGCAGCGCCGTGTAGCCGCCCTTGCCGATGGCGTGATACGAGAAGAATCCGCACACCACCGACATTGCAAAATAGGTCAGCCAAGGCATGCCGAGCCAGGCCTGCTGTGCCACCAGCAGCAAGCCAACCCCGGCACCGATCAAGGTGCCAATCGCGCGCTCGGCGGCTTTTTTGCCAATGTTGCCGTGGTGCTGCAAACCGCCAATCACCACCAACATCGTCACCGACGCCCACTCGCCGTGGGGCAGGTGGATACCGGTGGTCAGCAGGATCGTCGCCAGCAGCCCCAGCGAAACCCGCACCGCGTGGATCACCCGGGCATTGCGATAACGCCGATACGGGTCCAGCAACGGACGCAGCAGTCGGCGCATCAACGGTGGCAGGCGATAAGCGCTCAGATTGGCTCTCCTCAGAAAATGTAATCAGTGGTCAGGAAGCTCGAATCCCGTCCGCGAATGATTTCGCTGATGAGCGCCTTGTTGCTGTCCTGGAACTTGGTCGCCACCAGCGTGCGGATCGAGAACACCCGCAACGCATCGTGGACCGACAAGGTGCCTTCGGCGGAGTTTTTGCGGCCGTTGAACGGGAAGGTGTCCGGGCCGCGCTGGCACTGGGCGTTGATGTTGATGCGTCCGACCTGGTTGGCGAAGGTGTCAACCAGTCGGCCAACGGCCACCGGGTTGGTGCCGAAGATACTCAACTGTTGGCCGAAGTCCGATTCCAGGACGTAATCGATCACCGTGTCCAGATGCCGGTAGGGCACGATCGGTACCAAAGGCCCGAACTGCTCTTCTTGGTAGACGCGCATTTGCGGGTTCACCGGGTACAGCACCGCCGGGTAGAAGAACGACGCGCGCGCCTCGCCGCCGTTTGGATTGACCACGGTCGCGCCTTTGCTGACCGCATCCGCCACCAGCGAATGCAGGTAATCAACTTTGGTCGCTTCCGGCAACGGCGTCAGGGCCACGCCACTGTCCCACGGCATGCCGGGTTTGAGGGTGGCGAGTTTGGCGTTGAATTTCTCGATGAACGACTCGACCACGTCTTCGTGGACAAAGAGGATTTTCAGCGCGGTGCAGCGCTGGCCATTGAACGACAGCGAGCCGGTGAGCGCTTCGCTGACGGCGTTATCCAGATCCACCTCGGGCAGGACGATGCCGGGGTTCTTCGCATCCAGGCCCAGTGCCGCGCGCAAGCGGTGAGGTTTGGGGTGGAGCTTTTTCAGGTCGCTGGCGGCTTTGTTGGTGCCGATAAACGCGAAGATATCGATCTTGCCGCTGGCCATCAGCGCACTGACGGTTTCGCGACCGCTGCCGTAGATCACGTTGATCACGCCGGTCGGGAAGCTGTCGCGGAACGCTTCCAGCAAAGGCCGAATCAGCAACACGCCGAGCTTGGCCGGTTTGAACACCACGGTGTTGCCCATGATCAGCGCCGGAATCAGCGTGGTGAAGGTTTCGTTCAGCGGGTAGTTGTAAGGCCCCATGCACAAGGCGACGCCCAACGGTACGCGGCGGATCTGGCCGAGGGTGTCCTGTTCCAGTTCGAAACGGCTGGAGCGGCGGTCAAGTTCCTTGAGCGCATTGATGGTGTCGACGATGTAATCGCAGGTGCGGTCGAACTCTTTTTCCGAGTCCTTGAGGTTCTTGCCGATTTCCCACATCAGCAGCTTCACCACGGCGTCACGCTGTTGGCGCATGCGTCCGAGGAAGGCTTCGACGTGTTGAATGCGCTCGGCCACGCGCATGGTCGGCCACAGGCCTTGGCCACGGTCGTAGGCGCGGACGGCGGCGTCGAGGGCGGTCAACGCGGTTTCGGCATCCAGCAGCGGCGTGCTGCCGAGGATCACTTGTTCGTCGCCATTTTCGCCAGTCAGGTACACCGGGCTGCGGACCTGGGCGAGCGGGCCGTTCCAGGTGCGCAACTCGCCATCGACCAGGTATTCGCGCTGCTCGGTCTGGCCGTCGAGGCGGTATTTTTCCGGGATGTCGCTGCTGTCGGGAAACAGATTGCCAAGGATGTGTGCTGTGGTCATGTCGCTACCCCGTCTGGATTCGGTAATGCGTTGATGAATCGTTTTAGCAGACCTGGGCCGTGCTTGTCATGACCCATCTCAGGTGAGCGTTGCTTATTCAAGATAGACGACAAGGGATGGGATCGACACCAAACCCCTTGTGGGAGCGGGCTTGCTCGCGAATGCGGTGTGTCATTCAACATTGATATTGGCTGGTCCACCGCTTTCGCGAGCAAGCCCGCTCCCACAGGAAATGTGCTGGCCTCAGAAGCCCCCCTTAATGTCCCGCAATGCCCTCAACCCCCGCGATGTGCCTGGCTTAACGTGGCCTCTCCTTGATCACAATAACAATGTGCACCCGGCTGGCCGGTGCCCCACACGAGAGGACGGCTATGCCGACAAACAGGTATGCGGCGTTTCTGATCGTCGCCACGCTGCTCAGCGGCTGCGGCGAAGAGTCCAAACCCCAGGCCTCCCGAAGCGAAGCGGCCGACGCAGCACCCAGCGATGCGGCATTGGCCCAGATTTACGCCAACAGCTGCCAGCTGTGCCACGCCAACCCTGCCGCCGGGGCACCTCTGACCGGCGATAAAAAAGCTTGGGCGCCTCGCGTACAGCAGGGCGCCAACACGCTGCTCGATCACGCGATCAACGGCTACAACGGCATGCCGCCGATGGGCCTGTGCATGCAGTGTTCGGAGGAAGAATTCCTCGCGCTGATTTCCTTTATGTCCGGTCAGTCCATCCAACAATAAGAACGGCAGGTGCACTTCATGACAATGGACCTGACTCGACGTCAGTTATTGCAACGGGCGAGCGTCATCGGCGCCTTCACCGCTCTCGGCTCAAGCCCGGCGTTGGCCGAGTTGTTGCGCGCGCCTCGGTTGATTCCCTGGCGCAACTGGTCCGGCGGACAGAGTTGCCTGCCAGCGGCGCGGCTGGCGCCGAAAAACCTCGATGAATTGACCCAAGTAATTCGCCAGGCGCCCGGCAAAATAAGACCGGTCGGCTCGGCCCATTCCTTCAGCGCCCTGGTGCCCACCGACGGTACGTTGTTGTCCCTGAGCTACTTCACCGGGTTGCTCGACCACGATCCCAACACCTTGCAGGCCGAGTTCGCCGCCGGCACGCCGATGTCGCGCATGGGCACACCGCTGAAGGACGTCGGCCAGGCCCTGCAAAACATGGCCGACATCGACTACCAGACCCTCGCCGGGGCGATTTCCACCTCGACCCACGGCACCGGCAAGACTTTTCAATCCTATTCCGCCCACGTCTGCGGCTTGCAACTGGTGACCGCCAGCGGCGAGGTGCTGGACTGCGACAGCACGCGCCATCCTGAAGTGTTCAGGGCCGCCCGTGTTTCCCTCGGCGCCTTGGGAGTCGCCACTAAAATAAGACTGCAAAACCGCCCGGCCTATCGCCTGCGGGAACGCCAGTGGATCGCCAAGACCGAAGAGCTGCTGGAAGACATCGACAAGAACACCCAGGAAAACCAGCACTGGGAAATGCTGGTGGTGACCCATTCCGACTACGCCTTGTCGATCGCCCTCAATGAAACCACTGACCCGGCCACGCCGCCGATCCCGGCGGACGAAGAGGGCGGCAACGAGTTCGTGACCCTGATCGAGAAGATCGACAAGTACGGCAGCGACTTCCCCGACCTGCGTCGCACGGTGCTCAACAACCTGCGCCACCTCGCCAGTTTCGATGACCGGGTGGGCGACTCGTTCGACATCTACGCCAACGTGCGCACGGTGCGCTTCAACGAGATGGAATATTCGGTGCCGGCGGAATACGGCCCAGCGTGCCTGCGAGAGATTCTCAAGCTGATTCAGGACAAGGACCTGCGCACCTGGTTTCCCATCGAGTATCGCTACGTCAAGGCTGATGACATTCCCCTGAGCATGTTCGAAGGTCGCGACAGTTGCTCGATCTCGGTGCATCAGCATTACCAAATGGACCATCACAACTTCTTCGCCGCCGTCGAGCCGATCTTCTGGAAGTACAACGGCCGGCCGCACTGGGGCAAGTTGCATACCTTGAATGCTAAAAACCTGCAGCCGTTGTACCTGCGCTGGCGGGAATTCGTTGAGGTGCGCCAGGCACTGGACCCCAGCGGCAAGTTTCTCAACGCGCATTTATCGTCGATTCTGGGGGTGAACTGATGTCCGTGAATCGTCGCAATTTCCTGCTCGGAACCTTGGGCGTGGGCGCTTTGCTGGTGGGGGGCGGCGCGTGGCTGCGGCCGGGGGATCGGGGCGGTCCCTACAGCGATTATTTCCGTGCGCTGAATCGTGAGCTCAAGGATCACGGGCCGATGCGCCCGGTGATGCTGATCGACCTCGACCGCCTCGATCACAACATCGACGTGGTGCTGCAATCGGTCCAGCGCGCCGGCAAACACCTGCGTCTGGTGGAGAAATCCCTGCCAGCGCCGGGGTTGCTGACGTACATCGCCCAGCGTGCGGGCACGAAGCGTTTGATGTCGTTTCACCAGCCGTTTCTCAACCATGACGCCGTGCAGTTTCCTGACGCTGACATCTTGCTGGGCAAACCGCTGCCGGTGCGTTCAGCGCAGTTGTTTTATGAATCTCACAAAGGCCCGTTCGACCCGGCGAGGCAGTTGCAGTGGTTGCTTGATACGCCCGAGCGGCTCCAGCAATACCTGGGATTGGCGCAAGGATTGGGCACGCGGTTGCGGGTGAACATCGAACTGGACGTCGGCCTGCATCGTGGCGGTGTCAGCGACTTGGGCGTGCTCGGGCAGATGCTGACGCTGATCAGCGCTCATCCACAGCATTTGGAATTCGCCGGTTTCATGGGCTACGACCCGTTCGTGGGCATGGGCGTGCCGGGGATTCTCGGTTCGCCCGAGGAACTGTTCGCCAAGGTCATGCTGATCTACAACCGCTGCGTCGATTTCACCCGCCAGCAATTTCCTGGCCTGTGGCGCGAAGGTCTGACGCTCAACACCGCCGGCAGCCCAAGTTATCGCATGCACGAACAGGAACGCCTGAGCACAGAAGTGTCGGTGGGTACGGCGATGCTCAAGCCGACGCATTATGACTTGCCGTCGCTGGTGGACCATGTGCCGGCGGCGTACATCGCCACGCCGGTGTTGAAAAGCACCGGGGCGGTGAACATTCCGGCGCTGGATGACAAGTCGAAGCTGTTCTCGTGGTGGGACGCCAATCAGCGCGAGACGTTCTTCATTTACGGCGGCAACTGGATGGCCGAGTTCGAGTCGCCCCGGGGTTTGCAGAGCAACGGGGTGTATGGCCGCAGCTCCAATCAGGAAATGGTCAACGGCTCCCGCGCCGTGGGCCTGGCGGTGGAAGATCAGGTGTTTCTGCGCCCGACCCAGACTGAGTCGGTGTTGCTGCAATTCGGTGATTTGCTGGCGGTGCGGGGCGGCAGGATTGTCGACGCGTGGCCGGTTTATTCCTGAGCCTGAAACACAAGTGCAGCAATGTTCCGGCAACAATCAGCAGAGGACGCTCGACGAACAAGCACGACAGGGAGTCATCAATGGCATTTATAGAATCCGCAAGCGCTCAGGGCTCGGGCGATTACCGCTACCCCGAGGCGAAATCCGAATCCTGGCTCGCGCTCGCAGCCGGGATCGAGGCCGAGGTGGCGCAGTACTTCATGGTCAGCGCCCGGTGCGGCTGTTTCATGCAGGCCGCGCGCAGCCTCAACGTCAGGACGACGTTGCTGCGCAAGCAACTGGCGAAACTGGAAGCGCAAGTGCAGCGTTCCCTGTTCAACTTTCAGGGCAGCAACCTGAGCCTCAGCCGCGAAGGGCTGCAACTGCATGCCCAACTGATTGCGCTGGCCCATGAACGTACCTTGCCGCTGGTCGAACAGCCGCTGATCCGGCTGGCGGTGGCCGAGTCGATCCTGCATGACATCCTCGGCCGCGACCTGATCGCGCTGCTGCGGCGCAATGCCAGCGTGCGCCTGGAGATCATCTCGCTGGACAGCGAACTCGCCTTGCAAGCCGTCAGCGTCGATGTGGTGCTGTGGCTGGGGACCGACGATTCACCGCTGCCCGGCCCGACATTCGTCACCGATGAGCCGCAATGCCTGGCGCAGCTCGACTATTTTCCGCACATCGCCAAACGGTATTCACGGGTCACGTCCCGGCCGGACAGCCTCGACGACCTGACGGATTTCATGCTGGTGCATTGGCAGCACGACCGGCAGATCGACAGCTTCGGGCCATGGAACCGCCTGGTGGAACAACGCCTGGCCGGGGTCGTGCAGTTGCAGTCCTACGAGCTGATGCTGGAAATGATCCGCTGCAGCGCCTGCATCGGCCTGCTGCCCGGCTACATCAGCCGCTTCGACCGCGCCCTGATTGCGCTGCCGGGGTTGTTCCGCGAACCCATGCGACGCCAGGCGTGGCTGGCAGTGAATGCCGATTCCCAAGGACAGACCGGCGTGCAGGAACTCGTCGACCTGATCCGCAACACCTTCCATGAGCGGCGAGACTGGTTCGAAAGCTGACGAAACCCCCCTGTGGGAGCGGGCTTGCTCGCGAAAGCGGCGTGTCAGCCGACTTCATTTTGGACTGTTGAGCCGCCATCGCGAGCAAGCTTTGCTCCTACACCGGATTCGCGTCGTGCACAAAACCTGCCTACAACGCAGCCCCCCGTAGGAGCAAAGCTTGCTCGCGAAGACGATATGTCAGGCAACACTAATGTCGACTGATCCACCGCCTTCGCGAGCAAGCCCGCTCCCACAGGGTTCTGGTCACAATGGATTGGCGCGGTTTAGAGTGAGCGGCCATTCAAGGAAGAATCGCCATGCCCACCACCGACCCCGGCATCACCCTCCAGCGCTTCAGCGAAGCCCACATCGACGGCATCACCGCGCTCTACAACGATCCGTCCGTCACCCGTCAGGTCCTGCAAATGCCGTTTCAGTCCACCGAGGTCTGGCGCAAACGCCTGATGCCGGAAAACGAGCGGGTGGTGCAACTGGTGGCGCTGTATCAAGGGGCGGTCATCGGCAATATCGGGCTGGAGCAGTTCTCGCGCATCCGTCGCAGCCACGCCGGCAGCATTGGCATGGGCGTCGCCGGGGAATGGCAGGGCAAGGGTGTAGGCACTAAATTGCTGGCCACGGCGCTGGACATCGCGGACAACTGGATGAACCTGCGTCGGGTCGAACTGTCGGTGTATGCCGACAACGCAGCGGCCATCGGGTTGTACCGCAAATTCGGTTTTGTAGACGAAGGCCTGTTTCGCGACTACGCCGTGCGTGACGGCGTGCTGGTGGATGCCTTGAGCATGGCGCGTCTTCGGGGCACGCCCAAGGCCGGTTGAGTCAGTCGCCCAAGGCAAACGCCACGGCGGCCTGCGCATGCAGTTCGGTGGTGTCGAGCAGGGGCAGGGCGCTGTGCTCGGGTTTGATCAGCAGGCCGATTTCCGTGCAGCCGAGGATAATTGCCTGGGCGCCACGTTGGGTCAGGGATTCGATGACTTGTTGGTACACCCGGCGCGACGCTTCGCTGATTACCCCGACGCACAACTCGTCATAAATGATTCGATGCACTGCCTTGCGTTCTTCAGCCTCCGGCACCAGAACCGTCAACCCCTTGGCCGTCAGGCGATCCTTGAGGAAGTCCTGTTCCATGGTGAACGCGGTGCCCAGCAACCCGACTTTCAGCGCGCCGGCATCCACCGCTGCCTGACCGGTGGGGTCCGCGATGTGCAGGAACGGAATGCCGATTGCCGCCTGAATCTGCCCGGCGACTTTGTGCATGGTGTTGGTACACAACACCACGCATTCGGCGCCGCCAGCCTCCAGCCTGCGCGCCGCATCCACCAGGATCGCCGCCGCATCGTCCCAGCGCCCGGCATGTTGGGCCTGTTCGACAGGCCCGAAGTCGACGCTGTACATTAGCAATTGCGCCGAACGCAATGGCCCGAGGCGGTCACGGACCTGTTGGTTGATGAGGCGATAGTATTCAGCGCTGGACTCCCAGCTCATGCCGCCGATAAGGCCGATGGTGCGCATGCTGTGCTCCTGTTTGTTGGCAACCCTTTGTCAGAGAGTGTCCCGTGGATTCCAGCGCCGATCTATCAGGAAATTTCACATGCTGAGCCAAAGCCTGCTGGGCGATCAAATCGGCCTGCACCTGCTGCCGCGCGCAGCCTACAGCGCCCGGGACCCCGCGCAATGGCACACACTCGGCGTGACCCTGGAACGCCAGCAAGGCGTGCACGCCATCGATTCCGACCTGCGGGTGGATTTCGACACGCTGCCCGGCGTGCTGGCGCATACCCCGGTTGGCGTGGAAGTGTTTTCCGAATCGGCCAACGGTGGCGAATACCTGCTGTTGCGGCTGGACGAACCGTTCGCCCGGCAGCACCTGCCGTCGGTTAGCCATCGGGTGCAGTTCGCCGGGCAGGGCCGGGCGCTGGGGTTGGCACGGGAGTTGCGCCGACTGCTGCTGGCGCCGCAACCGGACCGCTTGGCCCTTGAACAAACTGCTTTGGCGTTTATCGATTTGGCGAGTATGCCTGCCGGGCGCGAGCATCGAATCCCACCCAAGGCCTTCACCCGAGTCCTGGATCAGATGGCCGAGCAGTTTCATCAACCCCTGAGCCTGGAGCAGTTGGCCGTCACATACGGACACAATGAATTGCGGTTCCTGCGCGACTTCACCCGCACCATCGGCCTCACGCCCCACGCCTACCTGATCGAAGTCAGGCTCCAGGCTGCGCGCCGGATGATCGAGCAAAGCGATCTGTCCCTGGCCAGCATCGCCCTGGACGCAGGCTTCGCCCATCAATCGCACATGGGCAGCGCCTTTCGCAAGCACCTGGCCATGACCCCCAGCCAATACCGCTCACGCTTTTAGTCGTACGCCGGCCGCTGGCATCTGCCATGCTCAAAGTCCGCAACAACGCTTCAACCAAAGGAACACCGCAATGGACGACGTACAGCAACTGGGCGAGATGCTTCGCCACTACGCAGAAAGCGAAGCGCACAAGAAGCAATTGTTTGAATCGCAATCGGCCGTGTGGGCGACGCGCATTGGTGAGCTGTTCGATCAGATCCAGCACTGGCTGGAGCCGGTCCAGACGCCGAACCTGCTGGAAGTGAGCCGCGAGGTGTACGTCGCGTCCGGGCCAAGCGTGCCGGTCGAGACCTCGATCTTCAAGACCGAGAAACTGACGGTGGTGATTGCCGGCAAACCGGTGGAGTTCGTGCCGGATGTGATGGGCGTCGGTGGTCAGATTTCATTGGCAGTGATGGGCCTGACAGCGGCGCGTTACGGCAGCATTTCCCTGGTGTGCCTGCCGCCGTCTGCTAGCTGGCAATGGCGCAAGACCAATGGGTTGAAAGACCCGGATACCTTTGGCTTCGATGCGAACTTCCTGGCGCAGCAGTTGCAGAGCTTGATTCCGCGCGAACGCGGCTGAGAGATTTCTTTCCAGTCTTAAGAGCCACCCCTCACCCCAGCCCTCTCCCCAAAGGGGAGAGGGGGAAAGGGAGTCGATCTCCATGGTTTTCAGATCTAGAGTTCGACTCGATATTTCAGGTCGATGTAGCTCCAGGAACACCTTGGTCGGCTCCCTCTCCCTTCTGGGGAGAGGGCTGGGGTGAGGGGTGGTCCTGACTGACCCCCCAAAAACCATCAAACCTCCAAATTTCCCCAACCAGGCTTAGCCTCTTCCGGCGCCACGGCCTTCACCTTTTTTCCCGTCGCCAACTCCACCCGCCGCGCCACTTCCGGGTCATCGGCAAACGGCATCAGGCTCGCATCTTCAAGGCTCTCGGGCGTCTGATGCTTCAGGCAATATTCGATCGCCAGCCAAAACCCGACGACGCCAAATAGATTCAACGCTATCTCGATCATCTCCCACCTCACGCAATCTGCGCTTCACGTTCAGCCATCGCCACGTCCGCCACCCGCACGGTGCGCCAGGTGTTGTAGGCCATCAGCAACATGCCGCTAAGGAAGAAAACTCCACCGGTAAACCGCACCACATAGCCCGGATGACTGGCCTGCAAGGCTTCGACGAAGGAATAGGTCAGCGTGCCGTCGTCGTTGATCGCGCGCCACATCAGCCCCTGGGTAATGCCGTTGACCCACATCGACGCGATGTACAACACCGTGCCAATGGTCGCCAGCCAGAAGTGTGCGTTGATCAGGCCGATGCTGTGCATCTGTGGGCGGCCGAAGACTTTCGGCACCATGTGGTAGATCGCACCGAAGGTGATCATCGCCACCCAACCCAGCGCCCCGGCGTGAACGTGGCCGATGGTCCAGTCGGTGTAGTGGGAGAGGGCGTTCACGGTTTTGATCGCCATCATCGGCCCTTCGAAGGTCGACATGCCGTAGAACGCCAGCGACAGCACCAGGAAGCGCAGGATCGGGTCGGTGCGCAACTTATGCCAGGCGCCCGACAGCGTCATCATCCCGTTGATCATCCCGCCCCAGCTCGGCGCCAGCAAAATCAGCGACATCGCCATGCCGAGCGACTGCGCCCAGTCCGGCAGCGCGGTGTAGTGCAAGTGGTGCGGGCCGGCCCAGATGTACAACGTGATCAGCGCCCAGAAATGCACGATCGACAACCGGTAGGAATACACCGGTCGCCCCACCTGTTTCGGCACGAAGTAATACATCATCCCGAGGAACCCGGTGGTCAGGAAAAAACCCACCGCGTTGTGCCCATACCACCACTGCACCATGGCGTCGGTGGCCCCGGAATACACCGGGTAGGACTTGAACCAGTCCACCGGAATCGACAGGTGATTGACCACGTGCAACATCGCGATCACCACGATGAACGCGCCGAAGAACCAGTTGCCGACGTAGATGTGCCTGGTCTTGCGCTGCACCACGGTGGTGAAGAACACGATGGCATAGGCCACCCAGACCACGGTCATCCACACCGCGCCGGAGAATTCGATCTCGGCGTATTCCTTGGTGGTGGTGTAGCCCAGCGGCAGGGTGATCAACATGATCACGATCACCGATTGCCAGCCCCAGAAGGTGAACGCGGCGAGTGTGTCAGAGTACAAGCGCACCTGACAGGTACGCTGCACCGCGTAGTAACTGGCGGCGAATTGCGCACTGCCGGCAAAGCCGAAAATCACCAGGCTGGTGTGCAGTGGGCGCAAGCGGCCGAAGGTGGTCCACGGCAGGTCGAGGTTCATCTCGGGCCATACCAATTGCGAGGCGATCCACACGCCCATGGCCATGCCCACCACGCCCCAGACGATGGTTGCCACGACGAATTGGCGGACGACCTTGTAGTTGTAGGCCTGTCCGATTGTTGCTGTGCTCATGGTCAGTTCATCCATGCAAAGTCTTGCCAGGCCACCCGGTCTGGCATGGGATGCACTGTAGAAACACCGCAGGAAACAAAACAGACTCAGGAAAACTTGATTTATGCGGATCAGATGCGAGGCATGCCTGCGGCCATCTGCCGCGCTCTGATACGGTTTTTTAGGTTTCAGGTGGGTCTGTAACGCGCTGCGCCGCAGGTTCATCATCCCGGCCATAAAGCTCCGTAGCAGCTGTCGAGCAGCGCGAGGCAGCGTTCGGCGGCGAAGCCGTCGCAAACCCCTTTGTCGCGGTCTACCTGATGCACCGCGTCGCTTGATTTCACGACGGCTTCGCCGCCGAACGCTGCCTCGCGTTGCTCGACAGCTGCTACAGGGCACAATCAATCCTGATGAGGCAACCCCATGTATCAGTACGACGACTATGACCGGGCGCTGGTGTTCGAACGGGTCGCGCAGTTTCGCGATCAGGTCGAGCGCTTCGTGGCGGGTGAATTGAGCGAAGAAGAATTCCTGCCGCTGCGCCTGCAAAACGGCCTGTACATGCAAAAGCACGCCTACATGCTGCGGGTGGCGATTCCCTATGGCACCTTGAGCGCCGGGCAGATGCGCACCCTGGCGAGCATCGCCCGGGATTACGATCGCGGCTACGGCCACTTCACCACCCGACAGAACATGCAGTTCAACTGGATCGAACTGGCCCAGGTGCCGGACATCCTCGAACGCCTGGCCCAGGTGGAAATGCACGCGATCCAGACCTCCGGCAACTGTGTGCGCAACATCACTACCGAAGCCTTCGCCGGGGTCGCGGCGGACGAGCTGATCGACCCGCGCCCTCTGGCGGAGATCCTGCGGCAGTGGTCGACCATCAACCCGGAATTCCTGTTTCTGCCGCGCAAGTTCAAGATCGCCATCTGCTCGGCGAAACAGGACCGCGCGGCGATCATGATGCATGACATCGGCCTCTATCTTTATCCCGGCGCTGATGGGCAAATGCTGTTGCGAGTGATCGTCGGCGGCGGTCTCGGGCGCACGCCGATCCTCGGTTTGCAGATTCGTGAAGGCTTGCCGTGGCAGCACTTGCTGTCCTACGTCGAGGCAGTGCTGCGGGTCTACAACCGCCACGGTCGGCGGGACAACAAGTACAAGGCGCGGATCAAGATTCTGGTGAAAGCCCTGGGCATCGACGCCTTCGCCAAGGAAGTGGAGGAGGAGTGGCAGCACCTCAAGGACGGCCCGGCGCAACTGACCGACGTCGAATATGAGCGGGTCGCCAGTGCCTTCGTGCCGCCGGTGTATCGAGCGCTGGCCGACACCGACCTGGATTTCGGCACACGCCTGGCGCAGAACCCGGCCTTCGCTCGCTGGGTGGCGCGCAACGTGCAGCCGCACAAAGTGCCGGGTTACGCCAGCGTCGTGCTCTCGACCAAACCGGGCATCGCTTCGCCGCCGGGGGACGTTACGGCCGAGCAAATGGAGGCAGTGGCCGACTGGTCCGAGCAATTGGGTTTCGGCGAAATCCGCATCGCTCACGAGCAGAACATCGTGCTGCCGGACGTGACCAAAACCGATCTGTATGCGCTGTGGTGCCTGGCCTGTGATCAAGGTTTGGGCTGCGCCAATGTCGGCTTGCTGACCGACATCATCGCCTGCCCTGGTGGCGACTTCTGCGCACTGGCCAACGCCAAATCGATCCCCATCGCCCAAGCCATTCAAGGCCGATTCGAAGACCTGGATTACCTCCATGACCTGGGCGATATCAGCCTCAACATCTCCGGCTGCATGAATGCGTGCGGCCATCATCACATCGGCAATATCGGCATCCTGGGCGTCGATAAAAATGGCAGCGAGTGGTACCAGATCACCCTCGGCGGCGCTCAGGGCAAGCACAGTGCGCTGGGCAAAGTCATCGGCCCGTCCTTCAGCGCTGCCGAAGTGCCTGATGTGATTGAGCGGATCATCGGCACCTTCGTGCGTTATCGCGAAAGCGAAGAACTGTTCGTCGATACGGTGCAGCGCATTGGGCTGGAGCCGTTCAAGGAGCGGATCTACCCGAAAGTGCTGGAGGTGTCGGCATGAACAATCTATTGCGCCTGGAGGAGGGCGTGGCGCGGATTGATCTGGGTGACCCGTGGACCCTGGTTCGGGAGATCGACGCTGAATTGCCGGCGGGACGCTTGATCCTGCCATTGGCCCGATGGCTGGATAACCCGGCGCGACACGGTGTCTGGCTCGGGCCGGACGATGAAGTGGAAAGCCTGAAATCCTGCTTCAACCTGCTGCCGCTGATAGCCCTGGATTTTCCGAGTTTTCGTGACGGTCGTGGTTACAGCCAGGCGTATTTGCTGCGCACTCGGCTGGGCTGGAACGGCGAGTTGCGTGCGATTGGCGATGTGTTGCGGGATCAATTGAGCCATATGCGGCAGTGCGGGTTTGATAGTTTTGCGGTGCGCGAAGACAAGTCCGCTGAAGATGCGCTCAAGGGATTGGCCGGGATGAGTGTGTTGTATGGGCGTTCGGTGATTGAACCGCGGCCACTTTTCAGACGCCGCTGAGCTTTTTGTAGCAGCTGTCGAGCAGCGCGAGGCAGCGTTCGGCGGCGAAGCCGTCGTGAAATCAGCCAACGCGGTGTATCAGGTAGACCGCGAGTTCAGGGTTTACGACGGCTTCGCCGCCGGACGCTGCCTCGCGTTGCTCGTCAGCTGCTACAGGGCGTATTCAGAGAGTGTTTTTGCTTGGGCCAGTACTGGCATTTTGGTAGAGTCCGCAACATTGGCTACATGGACGAAATCAAGAAGGGAGTCTGGCGTTGTGAGTTTCGGCAAAAAGATTTTAGGACTGTCGGCATTTCTGCTGATGTTGACCCTGTGGGCTGGCTACTTTTACGTATTCCAGGAAAACCGTGGCGGGCAGTTGGGCGGTGCCTATGACAGCACTGCGTGGTGCGGCACGCCACCGTCGGCCGACGCGCTGTCCCTGGGCAAGGATCAACTGACCCTGCGCGTCACCAACAACCTGCGTGGTGAGTTCATGCTCGGCGGTTCGATCATCGTTTCCGAGCGCACCTTCAACCGCTATGACCTGGGCCGCAACGAACTGCGCCTGCGCCTGGAACCGTTGCAATGGTCGTTCGGCGCCACGCCGGTGTCCCTCGAACAGGTCAAAATCAAACCCCTGAGCCGCAACCTCGCCGCCGACAACAAAAGTGCTTACGCCGAGCTGGAACCACGCCCCATCGGCGTGCAGGGCCGAGCCATCGAGTTTCCCTTCGACACTTACCGCTACGGCTACAAACCGGTGCTGTATTACCTCAAGGGCAACGAGCGCATCGACCTGCGTTTCCGCCACATCACCACCGTAATGGAGATGTCGAACACCTTTAGACCGATCCAGAAATACAACCGCGCGGAGTACATCAACGAGAAAAACTCGCTGGTGCGCGATGAGGATTACAAGCCTTACGCGACCACGGAATGTGCGTTCAGCGTCGAACGCAAAGGCTCGTTCAAGCTCATCGTCCTGCTGCTGTTGCTGGTGATCTGCCTGCCGCTGATGCATGTGTTTTATCGCGATGAGCCGGGGATCGACTTCCTCGCCACGCTGGTGGGCATCGGCGCCGTCCGGGTGATGCTGGTGGGGCCGTTGCAGGATTTCCAGCTGTACAACATCGACTTTTTGTTTGGCTCGGCGATTTTGCTGGTGGGGTCGGTGTCGCTGGTGAAGGCGATGCGGGCCAATAGTCGGCGGGAATTGGCGGCGCGGAGTGGGTCGACTTGGTGAATACCCTGTAGCAGCTGCCGAGCAGCGCGAGGCAGCGTTCGGCGGCGAAGCCGTCGTGAAATCAGACAGCGCGGTGATTCAGGTAGACCGCGTGCGCTGGGTTTACGACGGCTTCGCCGCCGAACGCTGCCTCGCGCTGCTCGACAGCTGCTACATAGGCGGTTATTTCAACGCCGGATCCCCCATGTTCATTTTCTTCCACCCCTGCAACAACACCTGGGCCTTCGGTTCCTGCCCGTTCTCCAGGTAATACTGGATCAGCGACAACCGCGCATTGCGGTTCGCCGGTTGCACTTTCAACAACCTTTCCAGCTCTTCGCACGCCTCATCCACCTTGCCACTGTCATGCAACGCCACCGCCAGCACATACCCGTACTGCGCGCTCTGGGGTTCCAGGGTCGCGGCTTTGCGCAGCAACGGCATGGCTTGCGCGGTTTTACCCGCACGAATCAGCGACAGGCCTTGGGTGTGCAGCAACAGCGGTGCGTCCGGGTGATTCTTGACGCTCTGCTCCAGCAACGCTTGCGCCTCTTGCGCGCGGCCGTTGGCCTCCAGCCATTGCACCAACGTCACCAGCGCCGGGTAGAAGCCCGGATCACGTTTCAGGGCGGTGCGCAGCAGCGGCTCGACCTCGGTCGTACGACCGCTGGCCTGATACAACATCGCCAGGTTGAGGTTGGCTTCGGCGCGTTCCGCCAGGCTTTTCTGCACGTCCTCGTACTCGCCGATGGCCGCGTTCCAGTTGGCCTGGGCGCTGCCCAAACCATTGCGGGCGACACTCAGCAGGTCCCGGGCGGCGACGATTCGTACTGCCTTCACCGGATCCCCCAGCAACGGCGTCAGCAACGGCGCGCGCTCGGGTGGCGGCAGGAACGCACTGATCGCCCGCACCGCGCTTTCGCGCACTTGCGGCGCCGGGTTTTTCAGGTCTGCCGTCGCCAGTTTCAACGCTTGCTCGCTCGGGTACAGCGGCAGCTCGGCCAGCAGGGTCGCCCGTTGAATCGCTGGCAGGTTGCTGCGCTGCAACTGCTCGTGCAAGGCCTGCGCCGCCCCCGGTTGACCATTGCGGATCAGCCACAGGCTTTCGTCATAACGTGGCGCCTGAAGTTCGGTGGCCGTGTTCCAGAGCTTGAACTGCTCGGTGACCTTGTCCCCGGCCTTGCCCTGGTGGCAGGTCAGGCACGCGTCCGGCGTGCCGAGTTTTTTCGCCCGCTCAGGATTGGGAATGCTGAAGCTGTGGTCATGCCGGAAGTCGTTGCCCATGTAGAACTTGCCCGGCATGTGGCAATCCACGCACTGCGAACCCGGTTGACCCATGGTGTGGCGGGTGTGTTCGATGGAATCGTAGTTTTTCGCTTGCAGGCCCTTGCCATCGACGCCTTCCACCGCCGTCTTGCCGGCGGTGTTGTGGCATTGCAGGCACACGCCGTTGCCCGGTGCCTTCAGCTCGGTGCTGTGGGGGTTGTGGCAGTTGCTGCAACGCACGCCCTTGTCGAACATTTTGCTCTGGGCGAAGGAGCCGTGTTCGAACACTTCATCCTTGATCTTGCCGTCCAGTGCATACAGTTCGCGGGTAAGGGGGCTGGGCAGATAGTCGTCCATCAAGCGCTTGCCGACGGTGTAGCCATCGCCCAGTGGCGCGCGGCGCGAGTGGCAGCGGGCACAGGTTTCGAGCTCGACGGTAGCGTTCTTGTCCTTGAGGTCGACGGCAAACCCGGCGTGAATCAAATCACCTTTTTTTGCCGCCCATTCCAGGTGATTGGAGGCTGGGCCGTGGCAGGCCTGGCAGCCGACACCGAGGCTGTTCCAGTGGCTCGCAAAGGTGTTTTTCGTTGCATCGAAATTGCGCTTGTAGCCGGTGGTGTGGCACTCGACGCACATGAAATTAGCGTTCTGGCTCGGCTTGCTCCAGTGCAGCGGATTCTTGAAGTTCACGCCCTGGCCCGGATACAGATGAAACCAGCGGTGCTTCTCGGTATCCCACGCCACGCCCAAGGCTTGCAACCGACCCTCGCCAACCTCGATCAGGTATTGCTGGAGCGGGGCGATGCCGAAGGTGTAGGCGACTTTGAAGTCGGCATTCTTACCGTCGATTCCGGGTGTGTTAACCCAAAAGTCCTCACCCTTGCGCGAGAACAGCGTGGTCTCTTTTTCAGCCTTGAAGGTGACGTTGTTGAAGTCGCCCAGCATCGTCTCGGCCGTGGCCGGCTGCATCGCCAATTGGTGGTGCGAACCTTGCCAGTCCTTGACCTGCTCGGTGTGGCAGCCCTGGCATTGCTGCTCATCGACCATCGTCGCCGGGGCCACAGCCACCACCGGTTTAACCGGTTGCACGACGGGCGCGCTGACCGGCGCCGGCGTCGAAGGACGCGGCGTGCTGCTACTGAAAAGAAACCAGCCAATCGCCGCCACGGCCAGCAGCAAGACGCCGATGGTCACGGGAAACAGGTAACGGTTGATCAGGGTCGGGCGCGAATCAGGGTTTGGGTGGGCGGCTTTATTTTTATGCTTCGGCATTGCGACTTCCATAGTCCGAGTGCGTTGGCCGTTCAGGGCTCGCGTTGAAGCTCGATGCAGCTTTGCCGGATGGCACGCGTCTGTCAAATGAGGTTTGTGCGGTGTGCCACAGCCTTAGGTGAATCTTCGATGATGATGGCGGCACATTATTGATTTTTGTCTATAACTAATCAGGCACTTCTCGACCTCTTACAGGAGTTACAGCATGAAGCTTGCGTTAATGATGAGCACACTGTGCATCGCCTCGATCGGGGTGGTCGGCTGCTCCAGTAAAGTGGTCGAACCTGACCAGTATTCAGGGTTTCTCAAGGACTACAGCCAGCTCAAGGAAGCCAAGTCGCCGTCGGGCGCCGAGGTCATGCGCTGGATGGACCCTAAACTCAAAATCGATAAATTCACCAGCGTCTACATCGAGCCGACCCAGCTCTATCCCAAGCCGCAAGCGACTGTGAAAATTCCTCAAGCCACGCTCAACGGTATCACCGGTTATTACGACCAGGCACTCAAGCGCGAACTGGGTAAATCCCTGCCATTGGCCGCAGGTCCGGGGCCTGGGGTGATCGTGGTGCGCGCGGCCATTACGGCCATCAGCAGCAAGACCGAAGGCCTCAAGCCGTATGAAGTGATTCCGATTGCCCTGGTGGCGGCGGCGGTCAGTACAGCCAGCGGGATTCGTGATCAGGAAACGACCCTGGCTACCGAAGCGGTGTTCCTCGATGGTGGCAACAACACGGTGGTTGCCCAAGTGGTGCGCAAAGGCACCGGCAAACCGTTAGAGAACGACACTCAGGTGATGAAGGCGGATGACGTCAAAGGCGTGATCGATGGCTGGGCTTCGGATTTGCATCAGTCGTATCTGAAACTCAAGTCCAAGTAAAAGCCTAAAAGCTTCGCGAGCAAGCCCGCTCCCACATGGGATCTCTGGTGTACACGAAATGTGTGACCAAAACAGATTCACTGTGGGAGCGGGCTTGCTCGCGAAAGCGGTCTATCAGGCAAAGAATCACTCCCCGACAAACCACCGGTAATAAGGATTCCCCCCATCCCCACGCATCACCTCGCCAATGTCCCGCGCCCAGGCATCACGATCCCCGTCATAGGCATGCAAACTCGCCCGATAAAACTGCATCAAGCGCTGATGGTGCGCGTTCATTCGTTCGTTGAAGCCGTCATCGGCATTCACCAGCGGCGGCGCGACATACAAGTCGAGCAGCGCCGGCAATACGCGGCTGATCTCCTTGGCCCGCACCCACGGCGCGTACTCGATGCGCGGTTGATCGTCGGTCACAGGTGCCGCGTCAGCGGCGAAACGTTCCAGCCCCGCACGGCCCGTCACCCACGTCGCGAGCAACGCGGCAGCCGAGCCGATTCCCACATCCTGCAACGTACTGCGAACGCTGTCCTGCTGGTAGCGCTGGGTGATTTTCGCCGCATCCAGTTCGATCGGTTCCATCGAACCCACCAAGAGCATTTCGTGGAACTCGCTGGTCCACAGCGTCGCGTAAGGGAAGACGTCGAGGAAGCTGCGCACCAGTGAGCGCGAGTCGTCGATGTTCTGGGTCGGCAGCGGCAACCACTGGGCGACCAGACCGTTGTTCTCCAGGCGGCTGGCGGCCAATTGGTAGAAGTCCCGGGAGTAGAGGTTTACCACTCCGGCGGCGGAGGGCGGTGGCGGTTCGAGGGTGATCAGGTCGTAGGTCTGCGGGTTGCGCAGCAGTTCCTGGCGGCCATCGCGCAGGCGCACATCGACTCCCGGATTGCCGGCGGCATTGAAGTTGCCCTCGAACAGCGGCGCAGCCTTGACTACCGACGGCAGCAACTCGGCGACCACCCGATGTTCCAGCCCCGGATAACGGGTCAGGGCGCCGGCGGTGATGCCGGTGCCGAAACCGATCACCAGTGCCGAGCGTGGTTCGCCGTTGTGGATCAGCAGCGGCAACAGCGCCTGGATGCGCATGTAGCGCAGGGACGGCATGGCGTCACCGGTGTTGGAGACACCTTGGATGTACAAGCGCTGAAAGGCCTTCTTGCCCTTGCCCTGGGTGACCACCGCCACGGTGCCGCCGCGTCCCTCTTCGTAGAAGGCCAGGGTCGCATTGCGCGCGCCGGGCAGCAGGCTCGCGAGTTTGTTGACCGGGGTGAACACCGCCAGCGCCAGGGACAGTAGCCCGATCGCGACCACGGCCTGACGCCGGCCTTTCTTCACATGGTGACCTTTGCGCACCGCGAAATAACCGATCCCGGCGGCGACAATCGCCAGTAAACCGAGGGTGCGCACCAACCCCAGCAACGGGATCAGCAAGAAGCCGCAAAGCATCACGCCGACAATCCCGCCGAGGGTGTTGAACGCCACCACCGCGCCGACATCCTGGCCCACCCGCTCACGGCCCACGCTCAGGCGCAAGGCCAACGGAAACGCCGCGCCCAGCAGCAGCGTCGGCACAAACACGATGCTCAACGCCGCCACCGCAAATCGCGTGCTCATGCCCACCAGTTCACTGGCGCCCAACGACAATACCCAAGCTTCGGCGACGCTTTGCGCGACGATCAACCAGCGCCCGAGCAGAGCGATTTCCAGCAGGGCGATCAACCCCGCACCGGCAATCAACAACCCGAATACGCCCCAGGGATCGCGAATGCGTTCGACCCGCCGGGCCAGCAGCGCACTGCCGAGAAACAGCCCGGTGAGGTACGTCGCCAGCACCACGGCAAAGGCGTAGGTGCGGGTGCTCATGAACTGCACGATGGATTGCGACCACACCACCTCATAACCCAGGGCCACGCCGCCGGCGATGGAATACAGCCACAGGGCGAGGCGATCCGGTGCTTTGACCGCCTGTTGTTTCACAGGCGCGTCAGCCGCCAAGGGACGGTGGCGTTGGAACCACAGCGCACCGGCAGCGGCCAGCAGATTGAGCATCGCAGCGGCCAAGGCACTGCCACGTACGCCAAGGGTAGCGATCAGCACGAACGCCGCGAGCAGGGTGCCGGCGATGGCCCCGGCGGTGTTGGCCGCATACAACTGGCCGCCAGCCTTGCCCAGTTGTTGCGGATCGGTGGCCAGGGAACGCACCAACACCGGCAGCGTGCCACCCATCAGCAACGCCGGAATTCCCACCAGTGCAAACGGCAACACCCAGGCCAACAGGCCGACGTGCTGTTCCAGCCAGGCGAAGGGACTGGCGGCCATACTCATGGCGAACGTCGCGCCGACGCCGATCACGGCGACTAAAACCTCCAGCCCGAGATACAGCAAAACCGGCTGCTGCAAACGGTCCGCCCAGCGACCGAACAGCAAACCACCCAACGCCAGCCCAGCAAAAAATGCACTGATGCCGGTGGTGATCGCATACACCTCGACGCCCACCACCAGTGACAGTTGCTTGATCCACAACACTTGATACACCAGCGCTGCGGCGCCGGAGACGAACAGCAGCAGGGCGGGGATCAACAGCGCCGGGGAGGCGACGTGGGGGGCGGGTATGGCCGACGACTTGCTGGCGACACGTGAGGACATTGCGAGGGTGCCTTGTACAAAATTCGGATTCAATACAAACCGGCGTAGGAGCTGCCGAAGGCTGCGATCTTTTGATCTTTGGGGGCGGCATGATCGCTAAGATCAAAAGATCGCAGCCTTCGGCAGCTCCTACGCAAAGCGGGTTCGCCTTTCAAAAAATAAGTCCGCCCGCCAATGAAGGCGGGCAGCGGTCAAACGGTCTTACTGCGCAGCCGGTGCCGTTTTCATTTTTTCGGCGATTTTCGCATCCACCGCCGCACGGATCTGGTCAACACTGAAGCTGGCCGGTTTCTGGCTTGGCGGGTATTCGATGAACGTTTGCAGGAACTGCGCAGACTTGGTCACGGCTTGTGCGACCAGGTAGACGTTTTTGGTGGTCCAATCGTAATACTGATCGGAAACCACGTCGGCGCGTTCATACGGGTCCATCCGCAGGTTGAAGATTTTCGGCACACGCAGGCACACGAACGGTTCGCTCCATACCTTGAAACCGCCCGGTGCACGTTGTTCGCAGAACACCGCTTTCCAGTTGTCGAAACGCATCGATACCAGCACGCCGTCATCGTTGAAGTAGTAGAACTCCTTGCGCTCGCCTTTAGGCTGTTGGCCGGTCAGATACGGCAGTTGGTTGTAGCCGTCCAGGTGCACCTTGAAGTTGGCGCCCCCGGAAACCGGCGCCCAGCCTTTGAGCAGCTTGTCTTTCACACCGGTATCACCGGCCGCGGCCAGCAGGGTCGGGAACCAGTCCATGCCCGAGAACATTTCGTTGGAAACTTCCCCCGGCTTGACCTTGCCTGGCCAGCGAATCATCGCCGGCACGCGATAGGCGCCTTCCCAGTTCGAGTTCTTCTCGTTACGGAACGGCGTGGTCGCCGCGTCCGGCCAGGAGAACTGGTTCGGCCCATTGTCGGTGGTGTAGACGACGATGGTGTTGTCGGTGATTTTCAGGTCGTCGAGGGTTTTCAGCAGTTTGCCGACATCGCCGTCGTGCTCAAGCATGCCATCGGCATAGTCGTTGCCAGGCATGCCACTCTGGCCTTTCATGGACTCGCGCACATGAGTGAACAAGTGCATGCGCGTGGTGTTCATCCAGACGAAGAACGGTTTGTCCGCCTTGGCCTGTTTCTCGATGAACGCTTGCGCGGCGGCGGTGGTTTCGTCGTCGATGGTTTCCATGCGCTTGGTGGTCAGCGCGCCGGTGTCTTCGATCTTGCCGTCGGCGAAGCTGTGGATCACCCCGCGCGGGGAGTTGGCCTTGACGAACTCAGGGTCATCCTTGGGCCAGTATGGGCGCTCGGGTTCTTCTTCGGCATTGAGGTGATACAAGTTGCCGAAGAACTCGTCGAAACCGTGGTTGGTCGGCAGGTACTCGTCCTTGTCGCCCAAGTGGTTCTTGCCGAACTGGCCGGTGGCGTAGCCCTGGGACTTGAGTGCCTGGGCAATGGTGATGTCGCGTTTTTGCAGCCCCACGGTGGCGCCGGGAGCGCCGACCTTCGACAAACCAGTACGCAGCGGCGTCTGGCCGGTAATGAAGGATGACCGTCCTGCGGTGCAACTGTTCTCCGCGTAGTAGTCGGTGAACATCATGCCTTCCTTGGCAATCCGGTCGATGTTCGGAGTCTTGTAACCGACCACGCCCATGGAATAGGCACTGATGTTGGTCTGGCCGATGTCGTCGCCGAAAATCACGAGGATGTTGGGTTTTTCAGCGGCTCCGGCAGTTGCCGAAATCGCCATGACCGAGGCTGCCACCAGGGCGAGTTTCGGTAGCCATTTGCGTATGCGAGTCATCTGACTTGCTCCTTTTGCTCACTTGCGCCGCCTCATGGCGACAAACGTTTTTTGCAGTCCTGCGTCACGCTTTTGTTATTGCACTTGCTCGGGAGTGGCGGCCTCGAAGGGGTAGACTTTGCGCCATTCGGCGGCCATGTCCACGATAGTCCAGCCACGGGATTTTGCTTCGTCGAGGGCCTTGTCCAGCTTGCCGACCGGGGATTGGCGGTCATAGGCCCACTCGCGTTTGGCGTCGGTGTGATGCACCAGGCCCATGAAACGTTTGCCGCTGCCGGCGGCGGTCCACTGCAGCATTTGCAGGTCGCCGTCGGAATTGCCGAAAGCCAGGATCGGACGCCGGCCAATCACTGCGTCGATGGTTTCCGGTTTGCCCGGGCCGTCATCGTTATGGGCCAGTTTGGCGGTGCGCAGGATCGACGGCTGGCCGTCCTTGAGCTGATACGCGGTGACGAACGTGGTGCCGATCACTTGCTCCGGCGGGATGCCGTAGACCTTCTCGGCAAAGGCGCGCATGAACGCGGTGTCGCCACCGGAAACGATGTAGGTCTTGAATTGCTGGCTGCGCAGGTAATCGAGCATTTCCAGCATCGGCTGGAAGATCATCTCGGTGTAGGGCTTGCCGGTTTTCGGATGTTTGGCCTGGCTCAGCCAGGTCTTGGCGTAATCATCGAAGGCTTCGGTGGTCATGCCGGTGTGGGTGGCGCCGAAGATTTTCAGAATGCCTTCCATGCCCGCCGCCGCCAGTGCCTGGTGGTCGTTTTCCAGCACCGCTTTGAACGGTTGGGTGGTCTTCCATTCCGGGTGCTGTGGCGCGGTGCGCTTGACTTCGTCGAAGGCGAACAGCAACTCGAAATACGCCGGTTGTTCGCTCCACAGCGTGCCGTCGTTGTCGAACACGGCAATGCGTTCGGCGGGTTTGACGAAGTCCTTGCTGCTTTGATCGGTCACGGCCTGGACGAATTCGATGATGTTTTTCTTCGCCGGGCCGTCGTTCCACGAGGGCAGGGGTTCGTTGGCCTGGGCGAACAACGGCAGGGCCAAGGTCAGCAGTAGAGTCAGCCCGTAGCGGTGGCGGGGCGATAGCGGGTTCGTCATGGGAGGTCCTTCTCGTGAACGGGGTTGAGTGGCCGTAGCGCGGGAGGCGTTGGGGCCTGGTGGTGTTGGGCCTGACTATGCAGCGTAGCCAAGGATTGCTGGAGTTGGCGCAGCGCCTGATCTTCGGTCGGATGGCGCCCGTAACAGGCGCGCAGCAGGGTTTGCAGGCGAGGGCCGAGGTTGGTCAGTTTCAAGCCTTTGCGGCTGCGTCTGACCCACAGGTACAGCGCGCTGAATTGCGCCGGCCGTCCTTCGATTTGCCCCGGAATCTGCCGCCAGGCGCAGTCCGCCGATTGCAGCCATGCGGCGTGCCGGGCTTGGCGCCGGGCCTGCCAGCCGAGCCAGGCGCGATGGATAAACGGGCGGGCGAAGTAGCCGGCCAACGCCACGAGCAACAGCAGCGCAATGAGTCCCAGCCAATGCCCGGAGAGGTGCAGACGGCCTTGCTGGCCGAGCTTCTTCAGGTCTTCGTTGATGGAAAACACCGGGCGATAAGCGCTGTTGGCCGTCGCTTTAAAGGTAATGGCCGGCACTTGAGCGGTTCGGGTCTGCTGGGTGCCGCTGTCCCACCACTTCACCTCGATGGCGGGCAGGGTGTGGCTGCCCTCGGTGTCGATCCGGTAGGTCACGGTGTCGATCCGTTGCCCTGCGTTGAAGTTGCCGCGACCGTCGTCCAGGGAGCTGACCTGCGGGGCTTTTGGGTAGCGACTGAGGCCCTCGACTTCAGTCAATGTTGGCACTGGCAGCGACATCGCCAGGGCGCCGTCGGCTTGCAGGGTCAGTTGCCGGGTGAGGCTGTCGCCGACCTTCAACGGTGTGGCGGAGTTGACGGTTTTTTGCGTAAAGCGCAATCCGCTGGCCACCAGGACGGCCTCCCCGGCGTTGAACCCCGGCGGTTGCGCGGCGCTGAAGTGCAGCGGCTGGCTCTGCGCGCTCAACTCGGTGCTGGCCTGCGCAGGCTTGGCGCGCACGGTCAACGCCGGGATGTCGAAGCCCTGGGCCAGGTTCGGAGTGATCAGGTAGCTGTAGCGCATGCCGCTGAAGGATTTGCCGTCGAGGGTCTGGTTCAGGTGCTGCGCCTGGCCGTTGGGCGGCATCACCAAGGCACCGTTGAGCTTGAGATCGGGCAGGGTCGGGGCGTCGGTGAACCATGTGTCGGTGAGGACGTCGAGTTGCAGCTCGACGACGCTGCCGACCATGATTGAGGTGGTGGGTTGCAGGTGGGTCTGGACGCGGAGGTCGGGTTCGGCGGCGAGGGTATGGGTGCTGAACAGACAGACGAGTAAGGAGCAAAGTTTTTTTGTGACTAATCTGGCCTCATCGCGAGCAAGCTCGCTCCCACAGGGGATTTGTGGCATATGCAGGTCCAGTGTGGGAGCGAGCTTGCTCGCGAAGGCCGCGACGCGGTTTCGAAGGGTCATGGTTGATCCTGCAAACTGAACTTCTGCTTCAAAAATCTGGCCGGCGATGTCGTCAGGTTCTGCAACCACAACGCATCCGACGCCGCCTGCTCGGTCTGCACCGCTTTGCTCTGGCCCTTGCCCGGGGCCTTGTCCTTTTTGATCTCGTCGGGCTTGACCTCGGGGGTGTTCTGCTCGGCGCTGTCGGTGTCTTTCTGCAAGGCAATGGCTAGCGCCAGATTGGCCGTGGCTTCGGGGAATTGCGGCTGCAACTTCAACGCCTGGGTGTACGCGGCGATGGCCTGATCGAACTTGAAACGCTTCACGTAAATATTGCCCAGGTAGAAATACGCCTGGGGCGTTTCCTGCCGCGCAAAACTCGCCAGTGCCAAGTCGTAATCGGCGGCGTGGTAGGCGGCGATGCCTTTCCAGTACGGGTCGACAAACAGCGCCGCTGCCTGGGGTAAATGCCCATGTTCGAAGGCCCAACGACCTTGTTGATCCTGGGTGAAAAACGCGTCGGTCAGGGCATTGGCTTCGGCCGTGGTCGGTTGCAGGCCAATGCCCAGCGCCAGCAGCAAACCGGCCATCCAGTTCAGGCTCCAACCTTTGCGCACACTGAAAAACGCGATCAGCAGCAACGGCCAGCACAGCCAGTAACCGGCGTCTTTCCAGTGCAGTTCCCGCTGTTCATCACTGGCGCTTTGGAAATGTTGCCGGGCATGCAATTCGACCCAGTCCAGATCGTCGTTATTCAGGGTCAGGCTGCCCAGTGGTGCATCGAGTGCCGAGGCCAGTTGTTTGAGTGCAGCCTGATCGAAACTGCCCAGTACTGGACGGCCGTTGCTGTCGGTGCGCGGCTGGCCATTGGCGTCGTGGATGATGCCGCCGTCGTCACTGCCCACGGCGAGGATCAGCACTTGTAACTGGCTGTCATCGAGTTGTTTGTCGAGGCCGCTCAGTTGGGTTGTGTCCGCGCCATCAGTGATCAGCAACAACGTGCCCGGGGTTTTCTCGGCGGCCAGCAGGTGTTTGGCTTGCCCGATCACCGCTCCGACGTTTTTCCCCGACTTGGCGATCAGGTCGGTGCTTAGCGCCTGGATAAAGGTGTCGAGCAGCGCCGGGTCGTCGGTGGGCGGCAACACCAAGTGCGCGCTTCCGGCATAGGCGATCAAACCGCTGCGGGCCCCGGCGCGGCGCTGAATCAGGTCGTGGAGCTTGTGCTTCGCCGCTTCCAGGCGACTCGGCGGTACGTCGCTGGCGTCCATCGACGGTGACAGGTCAATGGCGATGATGAGCGGCGCGCGGTTCTCCAGGAAGTCCGGGCGATCCTGTTCCCAGGTCGGGCCCGCCGCGGCGAGGGCGCCAAGGAACAACACGGCGCACACCAGATGCGCCGGGCGCAGGCGCTGCTGATCCTGTGGCGTGATCAACAGGTGTGGCAGCAAGTGCTCGGCGATATTGCCACGCAAACGCCGCTGCAAGTCACGACTGCGGCGCCACAGCAGTGGCAGCAACCCGCCGAACAGCGCGAGCAACAGCCACAACGGACGCAGGAAATGGAAGTCGCTGAGGTTGATCTCCATCTCAGGCCTCCTGCCGCTGGCGGGCGAACGACAGCCGGGGACGGAGCAGGGCGCCCAGGTGATACAACGCCAGCAACGCAATCGCTGCACCCAACGGCCACCAGAACAGATCCCGTTTCGGCTGATGACTGAGGGTTTTCACCTGATGTGGAGTGAGTTTGTCGAGGGTGCTGTAGACCCGGTCCAGCGCCGTGCGGTCTTCAGCGCGGAAGAACTGACCGCCCGTGGCCTCGGCGATTTGCTGCAAGCCTTGCAGGTTGACCTTGGCTTCGCCCTCGGCGGTCGGATCGCCAATGCCGATGGTGTGAATCACCACGCCTTTGGCCGCCGCCATGGCCGCCGCGTGGTCCGGGGTGATCGCGCTGCTGGTGTCGTTGCCATCGGTGAGCAGGATCAGCACTTTCTCTTGTTCGTGGGCCTGATCCAGCAGCTTCAGGCTCAAACCGATGGCATCGCCGATGGCGGTGTTGGGGCCGGCCATGCCGATGCCGGTGTCATCCAGCAACAGCGACAGGCTGGTGTGATCGAGGGTCAGCGGCGCTTGCGGGAAGGCACCGCTGCCGAACACGATCAGGCCCAGGCGATCCTCTTTGCGCTTGTCGATAAAGCCGTGGACCACCTCTTTGACGGCGGCCAGACGATTGATCTTCTGGCCATTGGCGTCGGTGAAATCGGTGGTTTCCATGGACTGGGAAATGTCGATGGCGAGCATCAGGTCGCGCACCGGTTGCTGGCGTTCGATGGGTTTTTCGACAAAAACCGGCCGCGCCACCGCGACCAGCAACAAAACCCAGACCAGCAGATTCAACAACAACTGCCAGCGATTGTTACGGCTCCCGGCCTGGCTCGGCGCCTGGCCCACCGCCCGGCTCATGGCATTGAAAAACGGTACGCGCACCGCGCTGCGGGCCTCGCGATACGCGGGCAGGTAGCGGTAACCGAACCACGGCAACGGCAGCAGCACTAACAGCCAGGGGTAATCAAGCTGCCACATGATGGTGCTCCACCCAGAGTTTGCAGGTGTCGAACAACTGCTGGCGGTGTTCGGCCGGCAGGGCGCGCAGTGTGGCGTCCGGGGCGTAGGCCAGTTGGGCGAGTTGTTGGCTGAAATCGGCGGGTAAAGGCTTCGAACTATGCCGCTGCAGAAAGGCCTGCCACTCCTTCCCGCCTAATGCACCAATCCCCTGTGGGAGCGGACTTGCTCGCGAAGCGGCCCGTACATTCAAAATCAGTGTTGGCTGAACTGGCGCCTTCGCGAGCAAGCCCGGTCCCACAGGTTTTGCATTCCAGGTTGGGGAGGGGATTGAGAGGGCTACGCGTTTCAGCAGCTCCGGCAATTCACGCAGGGCGTTCAGGTCATCACTGCGCCTCTGCAGTTCAGCCAACCGCACCAACGCCTCCCGCCGATACCGATCCCGCCGCCACTGCCAAACCCTGCGCGCACTCACCAGCAGCACCGCCACCACCAGCAACCCGAGCAACACCCACCAACCCCACGTCTGCGGCGCATAACTGACCGGCGCGGGCAGGCCCAACTCCTTGAGTTGATCGATACTCGGGATATTCGGGTTCATCGGCGGCCGCCGCTGAATTTGCCCAGTTCAACCCGCAGCTGTTCGCGGGCCTCGGTGGCAGTGCTGAACATCATCAGCGGCACTTGGCTGCGGCGTAGCAGCGTGGCGACGTCCTTGAGCCGGCCGCTGAGAAAATCCACCAACGGCTCATGCACCCGGCGCTGTTCCACCGCCAGTTCCACTTGCAACTGGCCTTGGGTCACCAACAAGCGGCCGTTTTTCGGCAGGTTCAGGGCCAACGGGTCGTAGACCTGCATCGCGATGACATCGTTGTGCGCCGCCAGTTGCCGCATCAGTTTCAACGTGCGTTCGCCGGCCCCGGCAAAGTCGCTGACGATGCAGATCAAATGATCGTGCCCGGCCACGGCGAGGCAATGTTGCAGGACCTTATCGAGCTGATCCTCATCTTCGGCGTCCGGGTTGCCGGCGTTGAGTGCCTGATTCTGCTGGGCGATGCGGCTACACAGCGCTTCAAGCCGTTTGCGACTGCGCAGCGGGGCGATGCTGTCGATGCGCTGGTCGTTGAACACCAAACCGCCGACCCGGTCGCCGGCATTGAACACCATCCAGGCCGCCAACGCGCCAAGCTCAGCGGCGATGGCGGACTTGAAACTGCGCTGCGAGCCGAAGAACATCGACATGCGCTGGTCCACCAGAATCAACGCCGGGCGGTCGCGCTCTTCGGTGAAGGTGCGCACCACGGGTTTGCCGGTGCGCAGGGACGCGCGCCAATCCAGGTGCCGCAGGTCATCGCCGGGCTGATAGCGACGCAGCTCATCGAAATTCAAGCCACGGCCACGCAAGCGCGAAGCATGGTTGCCGGCGAGGATGCTGCCCTGAGGCTGGCGCGCGAGGAAGCTCAGGTCACGGGCCTTGAACTCCAGTGCCATCAACTGCGCCAGAGAGACATAGACCCGACCGTCCGCGTTCATGCGGGAATCGCCACTTTGTCGAGCAAACGGTCGAGCACTTGATCCGCCGTCACGCCATCGGCTACCGCGTCGTAGCTCAGTTGCAGACGATGGCGCAGCACCGGGTGCACCACGGCGCGCACGTTGTCCGGTGACACGAAATCCTGCCCTTGCAACCAGGCGTCGGCGCGGGCGCAACGGTCCAGGCCGATGCCGCCGCGAGGACTGGCGCCAATGGCGATCCAGCGCCCGAGGTCGGCGTCGTAATCCTCCGGGTGGCGCGTGGCGTTGATCAGGTCGATCAAATAGGTGTCGATGGCCGGCGACACATGAATGCCGCTGACCTCCCGGCGTGCGGCAAAAATCACGTCTTGTGACAGCGCAAAACCCGGCACCGGCGCCGTCTTGGCGCCCAGCGCAAACTCTTCTTCACGCAGCAGTCGCAGCACCTGGCTTTCGTTTTCGGCGCTGGGGTAATCCAACAGCACTTTCATCAGGAAACGGTCCATCTGCGCTTCTGGCAACGGATAAGTGCCTTCCTGCTCGATCGGGTTCTGGGTTGCGACCACGATAAACAGCTCCGGCAACACATGGCTGTTGCCGGCCACGGTGATCTGCCGTTCTTCCATGGCTTCGAGCAATGCCGCCTGAACCTTGGCCGGGGCGCGGTTGATTTCATCGGCCAGGATCAAGTTGCCGAACAGAGGTCCGGGCTGGAAGCGGATTTCATTTTTGCCTTCGACCTGGTGCAGCACCTCGGCACCCGTGATGTCCGACGGCAGCAAGTCCGGGGTGAACTGGATGCGACTCATCTTCGCATCCAGGTGTTTGGCCAGGGCCTTGACCGTGCGGGTCTTGGCCAGGCCGGGCAGGCTTTCCAGGAGTAAATGGCCGTTGGCCAACAAACCGAGCAGGATCTGCCGGATGACTTGATCCTGGCCGAGCACCGATTCCGCGATGCTGGCTTGCAGGGCGTTGAGATCGTTGAGTGCGGTCATGTTTACGGTCCCTCGTTCACAACATGAAGGTCGGAATGAATGACAAACGGAAATTCCAGCGGCTGCTGATCAGGTCGTCGCGGTGGTTGGTCAATCTGGAACCGTTGGCCATCTCTGGTCACTCCTCAGAAAAACGCCAAAGTCAGGTTGACGCTGAAACCGTTACCCTCAGGGCGGTTCTTGGTGTCGAACTCCGGCACCCAGCGCGCACTGAGGCTGGCCTGGGTGTCGGCGAATTTCCCGGCCCAGCCCACCACCGGTCCGGCGCCCACGGAACGCCCGCGAAAGCCGTTGAGCGAGTCGGCTGTCTGGCCCTTGTCGTCGGTCACCTGTTGGATGTAACCCGCTGCCAGGCCTGCGTTCCAGCCATTGCCGAAACCGTGGGTCCAGAGCGCATCGAGGGTGAAGAGGTTGCCGTTGCGATAATCGGTGGCGGTGTTTTCGGTGTAGAACTCCAGCCCGCCGGACAGGGTGAATTCGCCGCCCTTGCCGTCCAGGTGAGTGAAGGCGACGGTGGGCATGAACGTGTAATTGTTCTGGCCCGGGTTGGCCAGGCGATCGTCGTTGTAGGCGCCGGTCGGGATGTAGATCGGAAGGGAAAACGAGATGTGGTTGAGCGCATCGAAGTGATAGCCGGCCGCGATCGGGGTCACCAGCATGTCGGCGAACTGGGTGCCGGTGTCTTCGGTGCCCAGCGTCCGGCCACGAGGCCCGGTGATGCTGATGCTGACGTCGGTGTATTGCACCGGCACGCCAATCGCCGAAGCGTAGTTCCACGCGCCTTTGCCGGTGTCCCAGACATGGGTGAAGTTGGCCATGGTGTAGGAGACTTTCATGTCCAGCCCGACACCCACCGCGCCGGACAGTGGCACCGGTTTACTGCCCTTGAGGCTGCCGTCGTACCAGATGCTGGTCAGGGACGTGACCCAACCCGGTTCCGGCGGCACGATCCCCGCGCTGTTGAACACTTGCTGGCCGGTGATTGGCCGGCCGACGCCGCCTTCAGCCGCCATTACCATCGGGCTGCAACCCACCACCAGCACGGCCAGCAATGGCCGAAAATCGTAATCCCTACCCATGAGAACGGCTCCGGTCATGGTCGTTTCGTTGTGTGTTTGTCGCGCGTGTAGCTATTGGCTGATCGGCGTCAGCAACGGAATCTGCCACTGGCCGTTGACCATTTCCGGCTTCGGCAGGTAGACCCGCAGTACGGCATAAAACGGTCCGTGGGGGGCTGGCAGCCAGTTGCTTTTCTGGTCGCCGACCGGCTCGGAATGCTGCACGTACAGCGTCAGCCCGCCGTCAGCGTCACGCTTGAGCTTGGGCAACATCCGCGAATTGATCAGGTAGCGCTTCATGTGATTGGCCACCAGCAACTTGGTCTTGCCGTCGTACATCGTCAGCGACCAGAAGGCGTCGGCCGGCGGCAGTTCGTCCTTGTTGAAGTGCAAGGTGTAACTGTGGCGGGCGCCGTTGACCGGTTTGCCCTGGTTGTCGACGAAGTAACCGATGTAATTCGCCTCTTCGGCGGAGTTGCCGAAGATCCCCATGTTGGCGCCGGCATAGCGGTACAGGTAGTTGCCGTTGAGGTGATCGCGGGTTCCGAAAAAGTCGCCGCTAGTGACTTGATGGGTGTCGACCTTGTCCTTCTTGAACTGGGCGAATTCAGCCTTGGCATCGCTGATGCCGTCCTCCAGCGCCTTGCGTTGCTCAGCGGTGAGGGCGACGAGTTTGAACGGCTGGCCGCCGACGATGCCGATCTTGGCGAAGCGTGCGAGCAGGTCTTTTTCCACGTCCTGGGGCGGGGCGAAACCGAGCATGAAACTCAGGTAGCGGAACAGGTCAGGGGTGTCGCTCATGTCGGCGGTCGGCTTCGGCCAATCGACCTTCGGCGGGTTGGGCGGCGCCTTTTGCTTGAGGTACTGACTCAAGGTTTGAACCTTGTAGGCGTTCTGTATCAGCTTGACCTTGGCCAGGTCGGCATTGTCGAACAACTGCGTGCGATACAACGCGTAGGCGATGTTGCTTTCGCTGCGCACCAGCCGATCGATGTTTACCGGTTGCTGACCTTGCCAGTCCGGGCCGGCCACCATGAAAGTGCCGCCCTTGTTGCCGGTGCTGCGGGTGCCCAGATACGCAAAGTTCTGCGTGTAGAGGTCGATCAGCTGCACCGAGTAGTAACGGTTTTCCGCGATGGGCGGGAGGGTCAGCACCACCGGTTCGGCGCGCAGGTCCATCCAGACGAAGGAGTAGGGCGTGTCGGAATTGGGCGTGACAAACGCGGTGTCCGCCGGGGTGAAGACCTTGGCGGTGTTGCCGATCCTGTTGAACGGCGCCTTGAAATTCGCCCCGGCCTTGTCCACCGCTTGGGTGTAGAGGGTCTTGTACATCTCCACCACCGGGAAACCGTACAGGTAGGCTTCCTTGGCGATGCCCCGGGCTTCTTCCGGGGTGGCGCTGAAATCGGCCCAGGCGCTGCAACTCAGCAGGAGAGAGAGGCTGGCGAGTATCAGACGTGGGGCGTTCTTGACGCGCATAAGGTGTCCTTTGTATTGAATGATGCTCAACTCCTGTGGGAGCGGGCTTGCTCGCGAAGGCGTCGTGTCAGTCGATATCTGTGTTGGCTGATACACCGCTTTCGCGAGCAAGCCCGCTCCCACAGGGGACCGAGTGATGTCAGGCATGAGCTGTCACTCCACACCCGCAAGGTCATCAAGCTTCCAGCTCTTGTCGAAATAAGCCTCAGTCGGCGCATACAAGCGGAAGTAGCTGAACCAGTGTTTACCCGGCACCGTTTGCACCCAGTTGCTCTCGAACCCCTTGGGCGCGGTTGGGCCGAAGTACAGGTCCACCGAGCCGTCGGCATTCTTTTTCAGGTCCTGGCGGGATGACAGGTCGGCCTTGCGCTGCGGGTTGTCGATCAAGGTGCGGGTGCCGATGTCATACACCGTCATCGACCAGAACTGCTTGGCCGGCGGGTTGGCACCGACGTGCAGGCGATAGTTCTTGCCGCCGTCGAGCCAGTTACCCTTGGCGTCGGTGTAGGCGCCAAGGTAGGTCTGGCCCAGGCCCGGCGTCTTTGAAACCATGCCTTTGGTGTTGGTCACCGCTTCGTAGAACCAGGCGCTGCGCTCCCATAACTGGTCGTAGTAAGCGACGCGTTGCGACGGCTCGGCGATGTTCAGCACGGTGTCCCACTGCCGGTCCTTCCAGTACTGCGCATCCGGGAAGCGCTTGGCGAAGGTGTTGGCCTTGGCGATCAACTCGCCGACCTGGGCACCTTGCTCCAGCGCCTTGCGCTGATTGTCGTTGGGGTTGAACGGCTTGTCTTTTTCAATGCCCAGGCTGGCAAGCATCGCCATGTAGAAACGGTCGCGCTCGTTGACCGGTTCTTTCTGGATAATCTGGTGCAGACGCTCCCAGTACGCCAAACCTCCCGGCTGGGTGCCGGACCAGGCCTTGCCGCCCGGGGACAGCAATTTGGTTTTTCCCGGCGAGGCGCGTTGGGCGTAGGGGTACATCTTGAATTGTTCGACCAGCGCCTTGCCCTTGGCCGGGTCGGGATCGAGCACGCGAAAGCCCACCAGCACGTTCATGGTTTCCGACTTGGCCAGGTAATACTTGCCGGCATCGGCCGGCGGTTCGGCGCCCGGTGGCAGCACCAGGTATTTGCCACCCTTGCCTTTGTCGGGGCCGGTCTGGCCCATGTCGATGATTGCCCGTTGCCAGAAATCACCGATGCCGCCAGCGGTCGGGCCGGGTGGCAACTCGATCACCAATGGGCCGGTTTCATTCAGGTCGACGAAGCCGAGAATGTACGGCGTGGTGGCATTGGCGGTGATCACGCCGAGCTTGTCTTCGTAACTGTTGAGCATCATCAAGTCGCCGCTGTGGGCGCCGAGTTTGTCGCGAAATTCTTCCTGCCATTGCGCGTAGGACACCAGCGGCAAGGCCCATAAATAACTCTGGGTTGCTTGCTGGAAATCCAGTTCGGCGTAGAGCGTGGCGATGGCGTCACGGGCCGGCAGATCGCCTTCCATGGCCACTTTGCCAATGCGCGTGTCGAGGTCCTGGGCTTGCGCTTGCGCGCCCACGCCGCAACTGACGAACGTCGCCATGATGCTGAAACCGGCGGCACGCAGTGCTATGTGCATATGAAAGTCCTCATTTGCCGAAGGTGACGTTGATCCCGGCGAACAACGTGAACTGCGGCAAACCATCGCCTTTGCGTTCCACGGTCCATTGGGGTTCAACGAAAGCGTTGAAAATGTTGGTCCCGGATTTCCAGACCTTGCCGCCCCCGAAGCCGATGGGGATGTAATGGGTGTTGTTTTTCAGGTCGAGGGTCCAGGTGCCGGTCGAGCGCAGGTACCAGCCTTTGGGCAGGTTATGCATGATGAACGGCTGCATCGTTGCGGTTTCGACATGGGCGCGATCATGGTCGCCAGCGAATGAACTCTGGTACTGCACCAGCGCACCCAGCAGGCCACGGGGGGAGGCGTCGATGGCGACAGCGGCCAGTCCGGCCTGCCATTTTCCGGTGCCCAACTCATCTTGTTCGGCGGTGGGCGCGGTGATCTGCGGGCCGATGCCCAACTGCACGCCTTCGGTCTTGATCAGGAAAATGTCGAACAGGTTCAGGTCGCCGATGCCGGTGCTGTAACCGTTATGCGGGTCGGGGCGGGTGCTGATCGGCAGGGTGGCACGCAGTAACTGCGGTACGCCGATGAAATCGTTGGCGGCTACCGGCAGGGTGCCACGCAGCAACGCGTCATTGGTGTGGACGTTGGTGTCGAAGAGTCTGGGTGTGTAGTAATCCTGCAGGTTGGCGCCCGGTGCGAGGTTCAGCGGGTTGTTACTTTTGTTGGCTTCCTCGGCATTATCGGCCTGAGCACAAAAGGCAGACGTCGTTAGCGCCGCCAGCAAACAGGCGTGCGCTCCCTGGTTTTTCGACATGATTCCCCCGGTTCCTTGGTGGCTCAGTGGACGAACTTGGCCATATTTTTGGCCTTTACTGCGTAGTCTTTTTCCGGTCAAGCCTGTAGGACGCGTGAGTTGAAGCTAGCAGCTAACCGCCAGTTATCCAGTCGAACGGATTAATTCTTCGGTTTTGTGCATGGGTTGGCGTTTTTTTCTATGTACTGGAAAGTTAATAAGAAACAGTAGGTTGCAGACGGGAAGTGAGGAAGGTTGTGAGGTTTTCGGCGGTTTTATTGGGTGAGCCGGGCACAAATGCTGGGGCCGCTGAAGATCCCTTGTGGGAGCGGGCTTGCTCGCGAAGGCGTCGTGTCAGGCAACAACTTTATTGACTGGACGGCCGCCTTCGCGAGCAAGCCCGCTCCCACAGGGAGTTAGCTGTTCAGGTGCATCGAGGCGATCCAGTATTCGGTTATTTCTAGTACTTTTTTTCATGACTGTTATCGAAAAAAAGTATGAATGACTGTCAACTCTGACAGTCGTTGAGCTTTAACGATATGTGTAACCTCGGCTCTGGCAGCTTGATAGGTAATAGGTATTTGTCAAGTTTCAGGGTGTTGATAAGGAGGTCATAGTCATGACCGATACAATGATTCTGGAAAATGAACTCGAGCCAAAGTCAGGTGGTTACAAAGATTTTGTGGTTGAGCGTTCAGAGTTTGAACAATATCATTTTCGAGGTGGGGCTCGGGTGGAGTGGACTATTAATGGTGGAAGTATCACCCTCTCTACTACAAGGTATGGAATCAGCATTTACACTGGCCGAGGCGGAAACAATGCCAATGTCATTGTTACTGCGGGGGGCAGACAGTTGTGGGAGAAAACGGATTGTCGTCAGGATGGTGTATGGCATAGTTGGGTCAATTCTACGACCTTCGCTTACTCCGGCTCTCTGACGGTGAAAGTGGAGATTATATTTGACAGAAGCGGTGCCGGTGATCCGCGAGGTAGCGAGTCATTTACAATTCAAGGTTAATAAAATCAATGCAAGGATGTGACGGCAAAATTGATAAAAAATCACTTGCGCCGAATGATGAGGTTTAAAAGAAGTATTTTACCTGGAGGGTTTCGAAGCTCACCCATTCCATGAGAGCGGGTGAGCTTCGACTATTTGAGGTGAGGAAAACTGTTCTTATTTAGAGGGTTCGAGATTCACAGCCTTCGATAACTTTCTGGCCCCCATTTAGACAATCCTTTAGCGAGAGCTGATCGCGCGCTGTTTCGGCCGATTCAGAGCTTCTTCGCCTGCGCCCGAATGCGTTCTTCCTGCTCGCGCAACTCAGGCGTGAACTCGGCGCCGAAATCCTCGGCCGCGTACACCGGGCGAATCTCGATCTCGGCCTCTGTCCCGGGCATCGGATTCGGGCAACGCTTGACCCATTCGATGGCTTCTTCTTTCGACTTCACGTCCCACAACCAATAGCCGGCAATCAACTCCTTGGTTTCGGCGAACGGGCCGTCGATCACCGTGCGTTTGTCGCCGGAGAAGCGCACCCGGGCGCCTTTGCTGCTAGGTTGCAGACCGTCGCACGAAAGAAGGATGCCGGCCTTGGCCAGTTCCTCGTTATAGTTGCCCATCGCGGTCAGCAGCTCCTCAGTGGGCATCACGCCGGCCTCGGAGTCCGGGCTGGCTTTCACAATGATCATGAATTGCATGGTGTTATCTCCGCTGGAGGTGAGTGATTCACTGCCTAGTCGAATGGCCGTTTGCGGAATCGACAAATTCTTCGACATTATTTTCGTTATTTAGTATTCCTGCGCTACGACGCCACTCGTCAATGGAATGCCCATGCCCGTTCTGGAACTCACCACCCTGATCCCCGACCGCGCCCCCGCGCAGGTCCTCGATTTCTGTCTGGAAGGCGTCAACTTCCCGAAAATCTTCCCCGAACGCATCACGCCACTGGGCGATATCGACATCAACAACCTGCGCATCGAAGCCGGTCGCCAGTTCCGTTTCCGGCACTGGATGCTCAATGTCATTCCGTCGAACTGGACGGTGGTGATTCGTGAAGTCAGCGACACGCATTTCATCGACGAAATGCTCAAGGGCCCGATGGCAGCCTTTCGTCATGAACACCGGGTGGCGGCGGGAGAGGGCGGTACGCTATACACCGACCGCGTGACCTATGCGGCCACCGGCGGCGCAGCGGTGGAGTGGTTGCTGGTCAATGCCTACATGCGGCGGATTTTCGAGGCGCGGCACCGCAATATGTTGCGGTTGCTGAAATAGTTCGGTGTACACGCAACCCTTGTGGGAGCGGGCTTGCTCGCGAAAGCGTCGTGTCAGGCAACATCTCAGTCACTGAAATACTGCCTTCGCGAGCACGCCCGCTCCCACAGGGGCGATTTGTGTCAGTTGTGCGAGTTGTATCCAATTTCAGGGATGACACTTCACAATTTGTATCTGACCATAGGTCGTCGGGCCATTTCGTGGTTAACTTCGGCCTCTTCAGATTTCCAACAACACCATCAGAAGGACTCCGTTCATGGCTCAAGTCACTCTTAAAGGCAACCCGGTTCAAGTCAACGGCCAACTGCCACAAGCCGGTTCCAAGGCGCCAGCCTTTTCCCTGGTTGCCGGCAATCTGTCGGACGTGACCCTGGCGAGCTTCGCCGGCAAGCGCAAAGTGCTGAACATCTTCCCAAGCGTCGACACCCCGACCTGCGCGACCTCGGTTCGCAAGTTCAACGCCCAGGCCAATGACGTCGCCAACACTGTCGTACTGTGCATCTCCGCTGACCTGCCATTCGCCCAGGCCCGTTTCTGCGGCGCCGAAGGCCTGGAAAACGTCCAGAACCTGTCGACCCTGCGTGGCGCCGAATTCATCGAGAACTACGGCGTGGCCATTGCTGACGGCCCGCTCAAAGGCCTGACCGCCCGTGCCGTCGTCGTGCTGGATGAAAACGACAACGTGCTGCACAGCGAACTGGTTAAAGAGATTGCAGAAGAGCCTAACTACGAAGCGGCACTCGCTGTTCTGAAGTAAGGCTTTACAATTGTTAACGGCCTGGCTCTGTCCAGGCCGTTTTCATTTGTGCTTCAGTGTCTTAGATAAATCTCCTGTTACGTAAGCCGAAGGTAAATTGCCGGTAAAGGCGCTTTGCTTAATGCGCGCCAGTGCTTATCGTTCAGCCTCCCGTAGAAGAAGCCCACGCGCCCAATGGTTGATCATTCAATGCAATCCTCCTCCCGTAGTCCCCGTCGCTGGCTGTTCGGCCTGCTTGTCCTGTTGGTCGTCGCTGCCGTTTGCTGGAAATTCTGGCCCGCCGGCACCGAGCATAAAGCGGGCGAAAAGCCAAAAGCTGTGGCGGGGCATACGGGCAAGGCCGGGGGCATGCGTCCGGGTTTTGGCGGCGCGACCGGGCCGATCCCGGTGCGGGTGGCTCCGGCGGTCAAGGGTGACTTCCCGCTGTATTACAAGGCGCTGGGCACGGTCACGGCGCTGAACACCATCAATGTGCGCAGCCGCGTGGCCGGCGAGTTGATGAAGATTGCCTTTGAGGAAGGGCAGATGGTCAAGGCCGGCGACCTGTTGGCCGAGATCGACCCGCGCCCTTACCAGAACGCCTTGCTCCAGGCTGAAGGTACCTTGCTGCAAAACCAGGCACAGCTGAAAAACGCCCAGGTCGATGTCGAGCGCTATCGCGGTCTGTATAAAGAAGACAGCATCGCCAAGCAGACCCTCGACACCGCCGAAGCACTGGTCGGCCAATACCTGGGCACGGTCAAGACCAACCAGGCGGCGGTCAACGACGCCAAACTCAATCTCGAATTCACCAAGATCCGCGCGCCGATTACCGGGCGCGTCGGTTTGCGTCAGCTCGACGTCGGCAACCTCGTCGCCGCCAACGACACCACCGCGCTGGCGATCATCACACAGACCCAACCGATCAGCGTCGTCTTCACCTTGCCGGAAAACAGCCTCGACACCGTGCTGGCCCGCTACCACACCGGCGCCAAATTGCCCGTCGAAGCCTGGGACCGTGGCGACATGAAGATGCAGGCCAGCGGCGTGCTGCAGAGCCTGGACAACCAGATCGACGTCACCACCGGCACCCTGAAATTCAAGGCGCGCTACGATAACCGCGACCTGATGCTGTTCCCCAACCAGTTCGTCAATGTGCACCTGCTGGCCGATACCCTCAAAGGCGTGGTGCTCGCGCCATCGGCGGCGATCCAGTTCGGCACCAACGGCACCTTCGTCTATGCCATGGACGGGGACAACAAGGTCAAGATCCGCCAATTGAAAGTCGGCGCGAGCGACGGCGACAACACTGTCATCACCGAAGGCCTGGCCGTGGGTGATCGCGTGGTCCTGGAAGGCACCGACCGCCTGAAGGAAGGCAGCGAAGTGGAAGTGGTCAACGACAGCCAGGATGTGCCGACCACCCCGACCGAACACCTGCAAGGCAAATCCGCGGCGAAAACCACTGAAGCGACCGCCAACGACAAGGTGAAGAAGGGCGCATGAACATCTCGCGGCTGTTCATCCTTCGCCCCGTCGCCACGACCCTGAGCATGCTGGCCATTATCCTGGCCGGCATCATCGCCTACCGCTTGTTGCCGGTGTCGGCCTTGCCCCAGGTCGATTACCCGACCATCCGTGTCATGACGCTCTATCCCGGCGCCAGCCCGGATGTGATGACCAGTGCGGTGACCGCGCCCCTTGAGCGCCAGTTCGGGCAAATGCCGGGCCTGACGCAAATGGCGTCCACCAGTTCGGGTGGCGCCTCGGTGCTGACCCTGCGGTTCAGCCTCGATATCAACATGGATGTCGCCGAGCAGCAGGTGCAAGCCGCGATCAACGCCGCGACCAATTTGCTGCCCAAGGATTTGCCGGCGCCGCCGGTGTACAACAAAGTCAACCCGGCGGACACCCCGGTGCTGACCCTGGCCATCACCTCCAAGACCATGCTGTTGCCCAAACTCAATGATTTGGTCGATACGCGCATGGCGCAGAAAATCGCCCAGATCAGCGGCGTCGGTATGGTCAGCATTGCCGGCGGTCAGCGTCAGGCGGTGCGGATCAAGGTCAACCCCGAGGCCCTGGCGGCCAATGGTTTGAACCTGTCGGACGTGCGCACCTTGATCGGCGCGTCCAACGTCAACCAGCCCAAGGGCAACTTCGACGGCCCGACCCGGGTCTCGATGCTGGATGCAAACGATCAACTGACTTCGCCCAAGGACTACGCCAACCTGATCCTCGCTTATGCCAACGGCGCACCATTGCGGCTCAAGGACGTGGCCGAGATTGTCGACGGTGCCGAGAACGAGCGACTGGCGGCATGGGCCAATGAAAACCAGGCGGTTTTGCTGAATATCCAGCGCCAGCCTGGGGCCAACGTCATCGAGGTAGTGGACCGGATCAAGGCTTTGTTGCCAAGCATCACCGACAACCTGCCGGCCGGTCTTGACGTCACCGTCCTCACCGACCGCACCCAGACCATTCGGGCCTCGGTCACCGACGTGCAACATGAACTGCTGATCGCCATCGCACTGGTGGTGATGGTGACGTTCCTGTTCCTGCGCCGGGCCAGCGCGACGATCATTCCGTCGGTCGCGGTACCGTTGTCGCTGATCGGTACTTTCGGCGTGATGTACCTCGCGGGGTTCTCGGTCAACAACCTGACCCTGATGGCCCTGACCATTGCCACCGGTTTTGTGGTGGACGATGCGATCGTAATGCTGGAGAACATCTCCCGGTTTATCGAGGAGGGCGACAGTCCATTGCAAGCGGCGCTCAAGGGCGCCAAGCAGATCGGCTTCACCCTGATTTCCCTGACCTTGTCGCTGATCGCGGTACTGATTCCGTTGCTGTTCATGGCCGACGTAGTGGGGCGCCTGTTCCGCGAATTCGCCATCACCCTGGCGGTGGCGATCCTGATTTCCCTGGTGGTGTCCCTGACCCTGACGCCGATGATGTGCGCGCGGCTGCTCAAGCGTGAACCCAAGGAAGAAGAGCAGGGCCGTTTCTACCGGGCCAGCGGCGCGACCATCGACTGGATGATCGCCGCCTACGGGCGCAAGTTGCAGTGGGTGCTCAAGCATCAGCCGCTGACCTTGCTGGTGGCCATTGCCACCCTGGGGCTGACGGTATTCCTTTACATGGTGGTGCCCAAAGGCTTCTTTCCGGTGCAGGACACCGGGGTGATCCAGGGCATTTCCGAGGCGCCGCAGTCGATTTCCTTCGCGGCGATGAGCGAGCGTCAGCAGGAACTGGCGAAAGTGATCCTCGCCGACCCGGCGGTGGAAAGCCTGTCGTCCTACATTGGCGTGGACGGTGACAACTCGACGCTCAACAGCGGTCGCATGCTGATTAACCTCAAGCCCCACAGTGCGCGGGACCTCAGCGCGACCAAGATCATCGCGCGTCTGCAACCGGAAGTGGACAAACTGGTCGGCATCCGCCTGTTCATGCAGCCGGTGCAGGACCTGACCATCGAAGATCGGGTCAGCCGCACGCAGTACCAATTCAGCATGTCGTCGCCGGACTCTGAGTTGCTCAGCCTGTGGAGCGGGCGACTGGTGGAAGCCTTGGCCCAACGGCCAGAACTGACCGACGTCGCCAGCGATTTGCAGGACAAGGGCTTGCAGGTGTACCTGGTGATCGACCGCGATGCGGCGTCACGGGTCGGTGTGTCGGTATCGAACATCACCGATGCGCTGTACGACGCCTTTGGCCAGCGGCAGATTTCCACCATTTACACCCAGGCCAGCCAGTACCGCGTGGTCCTGCAATCGCAGTCCGGCGAGAAAATCGGTCCGGATGCGCTGAACCAGATTCACGTCAAGACCACCGATGGCGGCCAGGTACGCTTGTCCAGCCTCGCGCATGTCGAGCAGCGCCAGACGCAATTGGCGATCACCCACATCGGCCAGTTCCCGGCGGTGATGATGTCGTTCAACCTGGCGCCTGGCGTGGCGCTGGGGCATGCGGTTGAAATCATCGATCAGGTGCAGAAAGACATCGGCATGCCGATTGGCGTGCAGACTCAGTTCCAGGGCGCGGCCGAAGCGTTCCAGGCATCGTTGTCGAGCACCTTGCTGCTGATCCTGGCGGCGGTGGTGACCATGTACATCGTGCTCGGCGTGCTCTACGAAAGTTACATTCACCCGATCACCATCCTCTCGACCTTGCCCTCGGCGGCGGTCGGTGCCTTGCTGGCGCTGTTGCTGACCGGCAACGACCTGGGGATGATCGCGATCATCGGCATCATTTTGCTGATCGGTATCGTGAAGAAGAACGCGATCATGATGATCGACTTCGCCCTTGACGCTGAACGCAATCAGGGCATGGACCCGGAGAAGGCGATTTATCAAGCGGCGCTGCTGCGCTTCCGCCCGATCCTGATGACCACCCTGGCGGCACTGTTCGGCGCGGTGCCGTTGATGCTGGCCACGGGCTCCGGCGCGGAGTTGCGTCAACCCTTGGGTCTGGTAATGGTGGGCGGGTTGTTGGTGAGTCAGGTACTGACGTTGTTCACCACGCCAGTGATCTACCTGTACTTCGACCGTCTCGGGCGGCGCTGGGGCCGCAAGTCTGACGCCGTGGAAGCGGTAGAGCAGCCATGAACCTGTCCGGACCTTTCATCAAGCGCCCGGTTGCGACCATGTTGCTGAGCCTGGCAATCATGTTGCTGGGCGGCGTGAGCTTCGGCCTGTTGCCGGTGTCGCCGCTGCCGCAGATGGATTTCCCGGTAATCGTGGTCCAGGCCAGTTTGCCGGGTGCGAGCCCGGAAGTAATGGCCTCGACCGTGGCCACGCCCCTGGAACGTTCCTTCGGTGCCATCGCCGGGGTCAACACCATGAGCAGCCGCTCCAGTCAGGGCTCGACCCGGGTGATTTTGCAGTTCGACATGGACCGCGACATCAACGGCGCGGCGCGGGAAGTGCAAGCTGCGATCAACGCCTCGCGCAACCTGCTGCCGAGCGGGATGCGCAGCATGCCGACCTACAAGAAGGTCAATCCGTCGCAAGCGCCGATCATGGTGCTGTCGCTGACCTCGGACGTGCTGGAGAAAGGTCAGCTCTACGATTTGGCCTCGACGATCCTGTCCCAGAGCCTGTCCCAGGTGCAGGGCGTGGGTGAAGTGCAGATCGGCGGCAGCTCCTTGCCGGCGGTGCGCATCGAACTCGAACCCCAGGCGCTGAACCAGTACGGCGTGGCCCTGGACGATGTGCGCAACACCATCGCCAACGCCAACGTGCGCCGGCCCAAAGGCTCGGTCGAGGACGACCAGCGTTTGTGGCAGGTCCAGGCCAACGATCAACTGGAAAAGGCCAAGGACTACGAGTCGCTGATCATCCACTACAACAACGGTGCGGCCCTGCGCCTGAAGGATGTGGCGACGGTCAGCGACGGCGTCGAGGACCGCTACAACAGCGGTTTCTTCAACGACGACGCGGCGGTGTTGCTGGTGATCAACCGTCAGGCCGGCGCCAACATCATCGAGACCGTCAACGAGATCAAGGCGCAGTTACCGGCGTTGCAAGCGGTGTTGCCGGCCAGCGTCAAACTGAACCTGGCCATGGACCGTTCGCCAGTGATCAAGGCCACATTGCACGAAGCGGAAATGACCTTGCTGATCGCCGTGGCCCTGGTGATTCTGGTGGTGTTCCTGTTTCTTGGTAACTTCCGTGCCTCGCTGATTCCGACGCTGGCGGTGCCGGTGTCGCTGGTCGGCACGTTCGCGGTGATGTACCTCTATGGTTTTTCCCTGAACAACCTGTCGCTGATGGCGCTGATCCTCGCCACCGGACTGGTGGTGGACGATGCCATCGTGGTGCTGGAGAACATTTCCCGGCACATCGACGAAGGCGTGCCACCGATGAAGGCCGCGTACCTCGGGGCCCAGGAAGTCGGGTTCACCTTGCTGTCGATGAACGTCTCGCTGGTGGCGGTGTTCCTGTCGATCCTGTTTATGGGCGGAATCATTGAAAGCCTGTTCCGCGAGTTTTCCATCACCCTGGCAGCGTCCATCGTCGTCTCGTTGATCGTGTCGTTGACCCTGACGCCGATGCTCTGCGCCCGTTGGCTCAAGCCGCACACGCCGGGGCAGGAAAACCGCCTGCAACGCTGGAGCCAGCGCGCCAATGAATGGATGGTCGGCAAGTACGCCACCAGCCTTGACTGGGTGCTGCGCCACCGCCGACTGACCTTGCTCAGTTTGCTCGTGACCATTGGCGTCAACGTCGCGCTGTACGTAGTGGTGCCGAAAACCTTTATGCCGCAGCAGGACACCGGCCAGTTGATCGGTTTCGTGCGCGGCGATGACGGTCTTTCGTTCAGCGTGATGCAGCCGAAGATGGAAATCTTCCGCCGCGCGGTGCTCAAGGACGACGCGGTGCAAAGCGTGGCCGGGTTTATCGGCGGCACTAACGGCACCAACAACGCCTTCATGCTGGTGCGTTTGAAGCCGATCAAGGAGCGCAATATTTCCGCGCAAAAGGTCATCGAACGCCTGCGCAAGGAAATGCCCAAGGTCGCCGGCGCACAACTGATGTTGATGGCGGATCAGGACCTGCAATTTGGCGGCGGTCGTGAGCAGACCACCTCGCAGTATTCCTACATCCTGCAAAGCGCCGACCTGGGCTCGTTGCGCGAGTGGTATCCGAAAGTCGTCACGGCGCTGCGGGCCTTGCCGGAACTGACCGCGATTGACGCCCGTGAAGGGCGTGGCGCGCAACAGGTGACGCTGATTGTCGACCGCGACCAGGCCAAACGCCTGGGTGTCGACATGGACATGGTCACCGCCGTGTTGAACAACGCCTACAGCCAGCGGCAGATTTCGACGATCTACGACAGCCTCAACCAGTATCAGGTGGTGATGGAGGTCAATCCGAAATACGCCCAGGATCCGATCACCCTCAAGCAGGTACAGGTAATCACCTCCACTGGCGCACGGATTCCCCTGTCGACCATCGCGCACTACGAAAACAGCCTGGAAGACGACCGGGTCAGCCATGAAGGCCAGTTCGCCTCCGAGAGTATTTCCTTCGATATGGCCGAAGGGGTGACGGTGGAGCAGGGCACGGCGGCCATCGAGCGCGCGATTGCCAAACTCGGCATGCCGGAAGACGTGATCGTGAAAATGGCCGGCACCGCCGACGCCTTTGCCGCGACCCAGAAGAGCCAGCCGTTCATGATTCTTGGCGCGCTGGTGGCGGTGTATCTGGTGTTGGGTGTGCTGTATGAAAGTTACATTCACCCGTTGACCATTCTCTCGACCTTGCCGTCGGCCGGGGTCGGCGCGTTGCTGTCGATCTATGCCTTGGGCGGAGAGTTCAGCCTGATTTCGCTGTTGGGGCTGTTCCTGTTGATTGGCGTGGTGAAGAAAAACGCCATTTTGATGATCGACCTGGCGTTGCAGCTGGAACGGCATCAGGGCATGACGCCGCTGGATTCGATTCGCAGCGCCTGTCTGCAACGTCTGCGGCCGATTCTGATGACCACCCTGGCGGCGATCCTTGGCGCATTGCCGCTGCTGCTCAGCCGTGCCGAAGGCGCGGAAATGCGCCAGCCGCTGGGCCTGACCATTATCGGTGGGCTGATTTTCAGCCAGGTGCTGACCCTCTACACCACTCCGGTGGTTTACCTCCATCTCGACAAACTGCGCCATCGCTTCAACAAATGGCGTGGGGTACGTACCGATGCAGCTCTGGAAACTCCGCTATGACTGACCGTTCGCTTATCACTCTGGCTGCACCGATTGCCACGGCCCGGGGCTCGCGCCTGTTGAGCCTGGCGCTGTGTGTGGCGATGCTCAGCGCCTGCGCCGTCGGCCCGGACTATCAGCGCCCATCTGCCGCAGAGCCGGCGCAGTACAAGGAAGCCGAGGGTTGGCGTCAGGCCAGTCCGAGCGATTCCCTGGCCCGTGGTGCCTGGTGGGAGTTGTACGGCGACCGCCAGCTCAACGGCCTGATCGAGCAACTCAACAGCGCCAACCAGACCGTGGCCCAGGCCGACGCCCGCTATCGCCAGTCCCAGGCCTTGGTGAAAAGCGCCCGCGCGGCGTTTTACCCCACGGTCGACTTGAGCGCGGGTAAAACCCGCTCCAGCCAGGGCGCCGGCAGCAGCAGTTCCAGCCTGAGCAGCTCCGCCAGCGGCATTCGCAATACCTACAGCACCGAGTTGGGCGTCAGTTGGGAAGCGGATATCTGGGGCAAGCTGCGTCGCGGCCTGGAGGCTGATACCGCCAGCGCCCAGGCAAGCTTCGCCGATCTGGCGGCCATGCGCCTGAGCCAGCAATCGGAGTTGGTGCAGAACTACTTGCAGTTGCGGGTGATCGATCAGCAGAAGCGCTTGCTGGAATCGACGGTCGTGGCGTACGAGCGCTCGCTGCAAATGACCCAGAACCAGTACCGCGCCGGCGTGTCCGGCCGTGACGCGGTGGCCCAGGCCCAGGCGCAATTGAAAAGCACCCAGGCCGATCTGGTGGACCTGATCTGGCAACGTGCGCAGTTCGAAAACGCAATTGCCGTGCTGATCGGCAAGGCACCGGCGGAGTTCAATCTGGCGGAAACCCAGGACATTCCGAAACTGCCGCAGATTCCCCTGAGCCTGCCGTCGCAACTGCTTGAGCGCCGACCGGACATTGCTTCCGCCGAACGCTCGGTGATTGCCGCCAACGCCAACATCGGCGTGGCCAAAGCCGCGTACTACCCGGACTTGAGCCTGAGCCTGAGTGGCGGCTACAGCAGCAGTACCTCCAGCAACCTGATCAGCTTGCCGAACCGCTTCTGGTCGGTGGGGCCGAAACTGGACTTGCCGTTATTCGACGGCGGCGCGCGCTCGGCGGAAGTCGATCGCAACGAAGCGCTTTACGACGAAACCGTGGCCAAGTACCGCCAGACCGTACTCGATGGTTTCCGCGAGGTGGAAAACTACCTGGTGCAACTCAAGGTGTATGAGAACGAAGCGGCGGTGCGTCAGGAAGCGCTGGACGCGGCCCGGGATTCCTTGCGCCTGACCGAAAACCAGTACAAGGCCGGGTTGATTGCCTACCTGGATGTTGTAGTGGTTCAAGCCACGGCATTGAGCAATGAACAAAGCGTATTGAACGTGTTGCAGAGCCGGTTGATTGCCAGCGTGCAGTTGATTGCGGCGCTGGGCGGTGGGTGGGATGGGCAGTTGCAGGTGAGTGATAAGGAGTAGGGTGGCTGGCTTTTGTGACCGACCTTTCGATCCACCCCTCACCCCAACCCTCTCCCCAAGGGGGAGCGGGGGAAAGGGAGCCGATCTCCATCGCCTTCAAAGCCTGAGTTCGACTCGATTTCGCAGGTCGAAAATTTTCTTTCGAACGCACCGGTCAGTCCCCTCACCCCTCTGGGGAGAGGGTTAGGGAGAGGGGTGTCTTGAATCGGAGTACTCAAACAAGCGTTTCATCGGCTTGATGGCCAATTGATAATTTTGTCAGTGCGTTCTTCCGCGCAATCAGTACAATCGCCGACTTTGCCCCCCGAGAACGGACGCAGTACGGTGGGCGGTCACGAGAAAGATCATGCTCATCGGCACCTATTCCCCCACGTTGGTTTTCATCTCGCTGTGCGTGGCGATTCTCGCTTCCTATACCGCCCTGGACCTGACTGGCCGGATCGCCACCACCAAGGGCCGAGCCGTTCACCTGTGGACCGCCGGTGGCGCGGTCGCCATGGGCATTGGCGTGTGGTCGATGCATTTCATCGGCATGCTCGCGTTCAAACTGCCGATCGACCTGGGCTACGACCTCAGCCTCACCGTGCTGTCGCTGGCGATCGCGATCCTGTCCTGCGGTTTTGCCTTGTGGCTGGTCAGCCAACCGAAGCTGCCGCTCTGGCAACTGGCGTTTGGCGCGCTGGTCATGGGCAGCGGCATCAGTGCCATGCATTACACCGGCATGGCCGCCATGTTGATGGTGCCGGGTATCGATTACGACCCTACGCTGTTCGGCGCGTCGTTGCTGATTGCCGTCGGTGCGTCGGCGGCGGCGTTATGGATCGCGTTCCGCCTGCGCCAGCACACGCCTTACGTGGGCCTGTTCCGTGGCGGCGCCGCGGTGATCATGGGCTTCGCCATCGTCGGCATGCATTACACCGGCATGGCCGCGGCGCGTTTCCCGGACGGCAGCGTCTGTGGTGCCGCCCTCAGCGGCTTGAGCGGCAAAGGCCTGGACAACCTGGTGTTGATCACCACGTTGGCGGTATTGAGCATCGCCTTGCTGACCTCGATTCTCGACGCGCGCCTGGAAGCCCGCACCGCCGACCTGGCGCAATCGCTGACCGAAGCCAATCGCGAACTCACCCAACTGGCCCTGCACGACACCCTGACCGGTCTGCCGAACCGTATGTTGCTGGCCGACCGCATCGAGTTGGCCATGTCCAAGGTGCAAGAGCAGGGCGGTTGTTTTGCGCTGATGTTCATCGATCTGGACGGCTTCAAACCGGTCAACGATGCCTTCGGCCACCACATGGGCGACCAGTTGTTGCGTGAGGTCGGCTTGCGATTGCGCGAGGACCTGCGCAGCCAGGACACCCTGGCGCGGATCGGCGGTGACGAATTTGTGTTGCTGGTGCGCTTGAATGAGCCCAACGATGCGTTGAACCTGGCGGCGCGTCAGGTCAGCCTGATCGCGCGTTCGTTCCGCGTGGCCGAACATGACCTGCAGATTTCCGCCAGCGTCGGCATCGCGCTCTACCCGGGCAATGGCCAGACCGCGCAAGAATTGCTGATGAACGCCGACGCCGCGATGTACCACGCCAAGGGCGCCGGGAAAAACGGCCACAGCTTCTTCGACGCTTCGATGAACAGCAACGCCCGCAAACAACTGCAATTGCTGCAAGACCTGCGCGCAGCGCTGGAACATCAACAGTTCAGCCTGTATTACCAACCCAAATTCGACGCCAGCAATGGCCGTCCGGTCGGTGCCGAGGCGTTGCTGCGCTGGGAGCACCCGACCCAGGGCATGTTACTGCCGGACAAGTTCATCGACCTCGCGGAAAAGACCGGGCTGATCATTCCGATCGGCGAGTGGGTGCTCAATGAAGCCTGCCGCCAGATGCGCGAATGGTATGTGCTCGGCTACACCGACTGGCGCATTGCGGTGAACCTGTCGGCCTTGCAGTTCTGTCATGTCGGCCTGGTCCAGAGCGTGGCCAAGGCGTTGGCCACGCACCATTTGCCGGCCAACAGCCTGACCCTGGAAATCACCGAAACCACCGCCATGAGCGACGCCGATGCGAGCATGACGGTGCTGCAAGAGCTGTCGGACATGGGCGTCGATTTGTCCATCGATGACTTCGGCACCGGCTATTCGAGCTTGATGTACCTCAAGCGCCTGCCCGCCAACGAACTGAAGATTGACCGTGGTTTTGTTCGTGATCTGGAACATGACAGCGATGACGCCGCCATCGTCTCGGCCATCGTCGCCCTCGGCCAGGCGTTGGGTTTGCGGATTGTGGCAGAAGGTGTCGAAACCGGTGTGCAACAGGACTTTTTGACGAAGTTGGGCTGTGATTCGTTGCAAGGTTACCTGTTGGGCCATCCGCTGCCGGCGGAACGCTTCATGATCGATATTCACCGTGGCGAGCAACAGGCGACGGGCTGACCTTGTAGCAGCTGCCGAGCAGCGCGAGGCAGCGTTCGGCGACGAAGTCGTCGTAAATCCTGCGCCCGCGGTTTGCCTGATACACCGCGCAGCCTGATTTTTGCGACGGCTGCGCCGCCGAACGCTGCCTCGCGCTGCTCGGCAGTTGCTACAGGGGCCCAGTTATGACAATTGATGTAGGCCCATGCAAATCCCGCCAATGACGGTTATTCTTGCCCCCGACCGCTAAAGCTTGAAACGGGGGAACGTCAGCATGGAAAAAGTCATCGTCATCACCGGGGGCAGCCGTGGCATCGGCGCCGCCACGGCATTGTTGGCCGCCGAACAGGGCTATCGGATCTGTATCAACTACCTGGCTGACGAAGTCGCCGCCCAGCGCGTGCTGGACCAAGTCCGCGCCCTCGGTGCCCAGGCCATTGCGGTGCGGGCCGACGTCAGCATCGAAGACGAAGTAGTCGCCATGTTCCACCGCGTCGACACCGAACTGGGCCGGGTCACTGCCCTGGTGAACAACGCCGGCACCGTGGGGCACAAGTCCCGGGTCGACGAAATGTCCGAATTCCGCATCCTCAAAATCCTCAAGACCAACGTTCTGGCGCCGATCCTCTGCGCCAAGCACGCGATCCTGCGCATGTCGCCCAAGCATGGCGGGCAGGGTGGCAGCATCGTCAATGTGTCGTCGGTGGCTTCGCGTCTGGGTTCGCCCAACGAATATGTCGACTACGCCGCATCCAAGGGCGCGCTGGACAGCTTCACCATCGGCCTGTCCAAGGAAGTCGCCGGCGAAGGCATTCGTGTCAACGCCGTGCGCCCCGGTTTTATCTACACCGATTTCCATGCGCTGAGCGGCGACCCGGATCGGGTCAGCAAACTGGAATCCGCGATCCCGATGGCCCGTGGTGGCCGGCCGGATGAAGTGGCCGAGGCGATTGTCTGGTTGTTGTCGGACAAGGCGTCTTATGCCACCGGGACATTTGTTGATTTGGGTGGTGGTCGTTAATCAGAAAAGGGCACGCCCGTTGCAGCAGCTGATTGAACAGTTTCTGCTCCCACCTGTTATTTCTGACAGTAGATCTGTTCAAAGGTGAGCCGTAGAGTGGATTTGGGCGAAGGTCGTGAAACGGTGTTTGCAGATCACGACGTTCGTACAATCTTCCAGCGCGGAGCATGCCGATGGGTAACGTCAACGATGATGATTTCGAAACAATTGCTTCTCTGAACATCCCGCGGGCCTCTCACTCGGTCACTGCGTTACCCGATGCTCGCGTCATGGTCGCGGGGGGCATCAACGGGGGTGTTGGAGATAAGTCGGGCGACGCTGGTCTCGACGTGTCACCCGCGAATCCAAGACCTGAAACGCGTTGGGAGCAGTTTTCAACCGGTGCATTGGCATCGATTGCCGATGTTGAAATCTACAATGTCGTCGAAAATCGCTGGTCTATGACGTCCCCCTTGATCGAACCCCGCTCTGGTCACCGCGCGCTGTATTTGAACGACAGCCAAGTCATGATCATCGCTGGTGAGGGATTACAGGGCACGCTCGGCAGTGTCGAGTTGTACAACGCAAAAGATGATCGCTGGACAGCGACGGCGGCGCTCCTTACTCCGCGTTTTGCACATACTGCGACACTTTTGAGCAATGGCCACGTTATGGTCTGTGGGGGCAATAACTTGCAGCAAGGTGTTGGGCAAGTACTCGACAGCGTAGAAATCTATGATCCGGTACGTGCTATATGGAGCCTTGCACCGTGGATTCCGTTAGCACGGATGTCTCACAGCGCTACGCTGTTGGCCTCCGGAGAGGTACTGGTATTGGGGGGCTATTCGTCAAGACTGGACGCGGCCATTGATGATGCTTCGTTGTTTGATCCAGTCAAGCGGACGTGGCGCACGCTCGAACCCCTACCTGAAAGGCGAATGCAGCACACGGCAACACTGCTGGATGATGGCCGGGTATTGGTCGCGGGTGGCACCGATACGCCGTTCATCTCCGGCGGGACAAATTCATACCTTTATGACCCGGAATCGAATAGCTGGAGCGCTCCCATACCCATGGCTTGTGGCCGAAGAGGGCACAGCGCGACAAAGCTGCATTCCGGGCGTGTGCTGGTGGTTGGCGATAGTGCGGATGCATCAGCAGCGTTTGCCTCCGAGGTATTCAATCCAGTCTTCAATCATTGGATCGTGTCCGCTGAACTGGACACAGGTCGTTTCTTGCATGCCGCCAGCCTGCTGACTTCAGGACAGGTACTGGTAGTCGCCGGGGCACGGGTGACCAGCCATCCGGCTTATCTCGCAAGCGCAGAGTTGTACACGGAGCAATAGGGGAGTGATCAGAACGACCGCACAATCCGCCCCAACGTTTCCATCGCTTTCTCCGCCGCTTCATCCCACGGGCTGCCATAGTTCAAGCGAATGCAATTCCTGAAACGCTGGGTCGGTGAAAAGATCGGCCCCGGCGCGATGCTGATGCCTTGGGCCAGCGCCATCTGAAACAACTTCAACGAATCCATTTGCGGCGGCAGTTCCAGCCACAGGAAGTAGCCGCCGGCCGGTTGGCTAACGCGGGTTTGGGCCGGGAAGTAGCGGGCGATGGCGGCGAGCATGGCGCTTTGCTGTTCTTCCAGGGCGTAGCGCAGTTTGCGCAGGTGCCGGTCGTAGCCGCCATGTTGCAGGTAGTCGGCAATCGCCGCCTGGGCCGGCATCGAGGCGCAGAGCGAGGTCATGAGTTTGAGGCGTTCGATCTTCTGCGCATAACGCCCGGCGGCGACCCAGCCGATGCGATAGCCCGGAGCCAGGCTCTTGGCGAACGAACCGCAATGCATCACCAAACCTTCGGTGTCGAATGCCTTGGCCGGTTTCGGCGCTTGCTGGCCGTAATAGAGTTCGGCGTAGACGTCGTCCTCGATCAGCGGCACCTGATGACTGCGCAACAACTCCACCAACTCCTGTTTCTTCGCCTCGGGCATGGTCGCGCCCATCGGGTTCTGGAAACTGGTCATGCACCAACAGGCTTTGATCGGGTGGCGTTCCAGGGTTTGCGCGAGCACGCCGAGGTCGATGCCGTCCCGCGGGTGCACCGGGATTTCCACGGCTTTGAGCTTCAGGCGCTCCAGCACTTGCAGGCTGGCGTAGAACGCCGGGGCTTCGATGGCCACCAGGTCGCCGGGCTCGGTGACGGCTTGCAGGCACAGGTTCAGCGCTTCGAGGGCACCGTTGGTGATCAGCAGTTCTTCCATCGGCAGCATCAGCCCGCCGACCATGTAGCGCAAGGCGATTTGCCGACGCAGTTGCGGGTTGCCCGGCGACATGTCGGTGACGACCATGCGCGGGTCCATTTCCCGGGCGGCGCTGGCCAGGGAGCGGGACAGGCGTTGCAACGGGAACAGGGTCGGGCTGGGGAACGCCGAGCCGAACGGCACGGTGGTCGGATCCTTGATGGAATCGAGGACCGAGAACACCAGTTCGCTGACATCGACTTCGGTGGATTCGTTGACCTGGCTGCTGATCACTGGTTCTGAAAACGGGCTCGGGGCGTGGGTGTTGACGAAGTAGCCGGAGCGGGGCCGGGCGCGGATCAGGCCGCGACGTTCCAGCAGGTAATAGGCCTGGAACACCGTGGACGGGCTGACCCCGTAGGTCTGGCTGGCGTAGCGCACCGACGGCACGCGCTGGCCGGGGCCGAGGACCCCGGAGCGGATCAGTTCAGCGATGTCATCGGCGAATTTTTCGTAGCGTTTCATCGAGTGCCTTGGTGCCGGGTTGTTGTGTGGGGTGTCAGGGATATTGGCCCCTCACCCTAACCCTCTCCCCAAAGGGGCGAGGGGACTGACCGTGGTGTTCTTTCGAGTGACATCGACCTGAAAAGTCGAGCCGAACTCAGGTTTGAAAAGCATGAAGATCGGCTCCCTTTCCCCGTCTCCCCCTTGGGGAGAGGGCTGGGGTGAGGGGTGGATTGTAAGGGCTCAACGATTCATCGGCGCAACAAACCGGCTCTGGGCCACGCTGTAGATGTCCGGCTCATCGCTGTCGACAATCTTGAAGCTGAGGGTCTGCGAGCTGCTGCTTGGCCGTTCCGTGGTCATGGCCACCGACACCGGCACGTCGACAATCTCGCCCGGCGCCAGGCTCAACTCCGTCTTGCCCTGTAGCTGGAAGCCCTCGCCATCCTCCAGGCTCAAGCGGTAATCCTGACGCTGCTGGGTTTTGTTGATGACCTTGAGGCTGTAGATGTTCTCGATCAGACCTTCGCTGTTTTCACGGAACATGCCACGGTCCTTGGTCACGTCCAGGGACACCATCGGCCGTTCCACCAGCGCCAGGGCCAGCGCGCCAATCATCACCAGCAACACCGCCGTGTAACCGATCAACCGTGGCCGCAGCAGGTGAGTCTTGCCACCCTGCAACTCATGCTCGGAGGTGTAGCTGATCAGGCCGCGAGCGTAGCCCATTTTGTCCATGATCGAATCGCAGGCGTCGATGCACGCCGCGCAGCCGATGCATTCCATCTGCAAACCGTCGCGGATGTCGATGCCGGTGGGGCAGACCTGCACGCACACCTGGCAGTCGATGCAATCGCCGAGGCCCACATCGGCGGGTTTCACCTCGCGTTTGCGCGGGCCACGGTTTTCGCCACGGGCCACGTCGTAGGAGATGGTCAGGGTGTCCTTGTCGAACATCACGCTCTGGAACCGCGCATACGGGCACATGTGCATGCACACCGCTTCGCGCAGCCAACCGGCATTGATGTAGGTGGCGCCGGTGAAGAAGATCACCCAGAACAGACTGACACCGGCCATTTGCAGGGTCAGCAGTTCTTCGGCCAGTGGCCGGATTGGCGTGAAGTAGCCGACAAAGGTCAGGCCGGTCAGCAGGCTGATGCCCAGCCACAGTGTGTGCTTGGCCGAGCGCCGTGCCAGTTTGTTCAGGCTCCAGGGTGCGGCTTGCAATTTGATGCGCTGGTTGCGTTCGCCTTCGGTGATTTTCTCGCACCACATGAAGATCCAGGTCCAGGAGCTTTGCGGGCAGGTGTAGCCGCACCAGACGCGACCGGCGAAGACCGTGATGGCGAACAGGCCGAACGCCGCAATGATCAGCAGCGCCGACAGCAGGATGAAATCCTGCGGCCAGAAGGTTGCGCCAAAAATGTGGAATTTGCTTTCGGACAAGTCCCAGAGCACTGCCTGGCGGCCGCCCCAGTTCAGCCACACGGTGCCGAAGAAGGCGAGGAACAGAAAACCGGCGCCGCTCATGCGCAAGGTGCGGTACAGACCGGTGAAGCTGCGGGTGTGGATCAGGTTGTCGCTGGATTTGGCCTTCGTCTTTGGACGCGAAGGCTCGTAGCGCTGGACTGCCGGGGCGCTTTCTACGGTTCGGACGGGGATTCTCTCGCTCATGGTCGTTCGCTCATCAGCCTCCATCAGGCCGGTGCACTATGAGCGGCGATCTGTTTGCATAACAGACTCAGGTATTGCAATAAAAAGCGGATCAGATGGGCTCTGAACGAATGCCTGCGACAACTTGATGCACCCGCCAACGCAGGCTGCGGGCGCCTATCCCAGACGCCCGCAGCGCTTGTTGATCCGGGTCAGTCAAATCACCGAATCACTGTCGGTGGCCTTCAAATGCTTACGACCGTCGACCGCACCTGCTACGGTCAATGCGTCGGCTTCTGCTTCGGTGATGTACACGCGCTGGCCGTTGAGCTCTACGGCCGACATGGCTTTTTCCGAGTCGGTGATGATGGTGACGTCGGAGCACAGACGAATTTCTTCGCCGTTCTCGGTGATGAAAAAGCAGGTCTGGTTTTCGATGCGCACGGTCATGGGACTGTCCTTTTTTCAGCGGAGACTGAAACGTTAGGTCACTCGGGACGGCCATCGTTCTGTGCAACCGATTAATGGTCAGCGCGGTCCACCTTCTATCAACCATTACAAGGACTGCGTCATGGACGCTTGGTGGCATGAGGTTTGGGTGACGTTGCAAGCGGAGTTCGCCGATGTTGGCGACGCTTCACAACTGACGCGCATTACCGTGCGTTTGCTGATGGCCGCGGTGCTGGGCGGTATTCTCGGTTTCGAGCGCGAGCACAAGGGCAAGGCTGCCGGGGTGCGTACGCACATGCTGGTGGCCTTGGGCGCGGCGCTGTTTGTGCTGGTGCCGCAGATGTCGGGCTCCCAGGCCGATGCCATGAGCCGGGTGGTGCAAGGGGTGATTGCGGGCATCGGCTTCCTCGGCGCCGGGACGATTTTGAAGAACACCGAGGGTGACGAAGGTCACGTGAAAGGACTGACCACCGCCGCCGGGTTGTGGATGACCGCGGCCATTGGCGTTTCCGCCGGGTTGGGCCGCGAAGCGACGGCGGTGCTCAGTACGTTGCTGGCCTTGGCGATATTTAGCGTGATGCCAGCGGTGGTGCGCATGCTCGACAAGGACCGCAACCCGTAAAGGCTCGCCAAATCCCTGTAGGAGCTGCCGAAGGCTGCGATCTTTTGATCTTAAAAACCAAAATCAAAAGATCGCAGCCTTCGGCAGCTCCTACGCAGGATTGTGCAAATGCCGCTCACGTGGGTGCGCAGGCGTTATGGATTAACGATCACCGGCGGCATGGTGCTTGGCGGATCTTCCATCGGCGGCGGGGTAGTGCCGGGCGGCTCTTGCTCGGGCACCGGGTCCGGTTCGGTCGGCGGGATCGTCGGGTTGTCGATGTTCGGATCGGGCGTCTCAGCGGGGATCGGTATGCTCATCGTGAAGCCTCCTTGTGGCACATGGCGTAACTCGTGCTTAAGTTTGTTGACCACCGCGCACAGGATTTGATTCCCACCAACACTCAGGCAAATCCCCGTGAACTTTTACCGGCGCCTGTCGCTCGGAACCTAAGTGAGTTCATTCCGGGACGGAACGCCCCATGTGGATGAATATCAAGCACAAGAGCGTCCTTGGGGCGTAAAGGAGAGATGCTCGATGATCGCTGAAAAACCGACCGAACTCAGTTACAACCCGCATATGCCGCTGTCGCAGGCGTTATTGCTGCCGCGCATTGCGATTGAAAACGTTATGCCGACCCTCGATGGCGGGCTGTTTGCCGTCAAAGCCGTGGTCGGGCAGGACGTGCTGGTCACCGGCAAGGTGTTTGCCGATGGCCACGACAAACTGGCCGTGCGCATTCGCTGGCGCGGCGAGGGTGAAGAGTCCTGGCACAGTGAAACCATGGTCGACCTGGGCAACAATGGCTGGCAGGGCCGGTTTCGCGTCGAGCGCCAGGGCCGTCATGTGTTTTGCATCGAAGCCTGGATCGATCAGTTCGCCAGCTTCTGCTATGAGCTGGAAAAGAAACACACTGCCCGCGTACCGGTGAGCCTGGAATTGCAGGAAGGCCGGACGATGGTCCTGCAAGCCGCCGAACGCAGTGACGGGCCGCTGAGCGAGCAACTGGCCGGGCTGCACCATGAATTGTCCGGGTTGCTCGAAACCGAGCAGGTCGCGCTGTTCCTGCACCAGCGCAGCGCCGACCTCATGGGGCAGGCCGATCACCGCGCCTACCTGAGCCTGAGCCAGGAATTCCCGCTGGACGTGGAACGGGACATCGCTCAGTTCGCCAGTTGGTACGAGTTGTTTCCACGCTCGATCACCGACGATCCGGCGCGCCACGGCACTTTCAACGACGTGCACTCGCGGCTGCCGATGATCCAGGACATGGGTTTCGACGTGCTGTACTTCCCGCCGATCCACCCGATCGGCCGCAGCTACCGCAAAGGCCCGAACAACTCCCTGACCGCCGGCCCCGACGATCCGGGCAGTCCATATGCCATCGGCAGCGCCGAAGGCGGGCACGAGGCGATTCACTCCGAACTCGGCACCCGCGAAGACTTCCGCAGGCTGGTGGTGGCGGCGGCGGAGCATGGGCTGGAAATCGCCCTCGACTTCGCGATCCAGTGTTCCCAGGACCACCCGTGGCTGCAACAGCATCCGGGCTGGTTCAACTGGCGCCCCGACGGCACGATCAAATACGCCGAGAACCCGCCGAAGAAATACCAGGACATCGTCAACGTCGACTTCTATGCCGCCGACGCGATCCCCAGCCTCTGGGTGGAATTGCGCGACATCGTGGTCGGATGGGTCGAGGAGGGCGTGAAGATCTTTCGCGTCGACAACCCGCACACCAAACCGCTGCCGTTCTGGCAATGGCTGATTGCCGATGTGCGCGCACTGCACCCGGAAGTGATCTTCCTCGCAGAAGCCTTTACCACCCCGGCGATGATGGCGCGCCTCGGCAAGGTCGGCTATTCGCAGAGCTATACCTACTTCACTTGGCGCAACACCAAGCACGAGTTGTCGACCTATTTCAGTGAACTGAACGAGTCGCCGTGGCGCGAATGCTATCGCCCGAACTTCTTCGTCAACACCCCGGACATCAACCCGGCGTTCTTGCACGAATCCGGACGCGCCGGTTTCCTGATTCGCGCGGCGCTGGCGACCATGGGTTCGGGCCTGTGGGGCATGTATTCGGGCTTCGAACTCTGCGAAGCCGCGCCGATTCCGGGCAAGGAGGAATACCTCAACTCCGAGAAGTACGAGATTCGCCCACGAGACTTCAACGCGCCGGGCAACATCATTGCCGAAATCGCCCAGCTCAACCGCATCCGCCGCCAGAACCCGGCACTGCACACGCACCTGGGGCTGAAGATCTACAACGCCTGGAACGACAACATCCTGTATTTCGGCAAGCGCAGCGCCGACGGCAGCAACTTCATTCTGGTGGCCGTCAGCCTGGACCCGCATAACGTCCAGGAAGCCAATTTCGAATTGCCGCTGTGGGAAATGGGCCTGCCCGACGACGCTCACACCCAGGGCGAGGACTTGATGAGCGGCCATCGCTGGACGTGGTACGGCAAGTACCAATTCATGCGCATCGACCCGGCTCACCAGCCGTTCGGGATTTGGCGAATTACCGTCTAGCAAGCCCGCTCCCACAGGGGATCTCGTTGCGTTTCGGCTTAGCGGCGTTTTCGAATTCAACAGGAGTTTCAAATGGCGAAGAAACCCAAGGCCACACCCTTCACCAAGGACCCGCTCTGGTACAAGGATGCGGTGATCTACCAGGTTCACGTTAAGTCTTTTTTCGACTCCAACAATGACGGGATCGGCGACTTTCCCGGTCTTATCGCCAAACTCGATTACATTGCCGACCTGGGCGTCAACACCATCTGGCTGTTGCCGTTCTATCCTTCGCCACGCCGGGACGACGGCTACGACATCGCCGAATACCGTGGCGTGCATTCCGACTACGGCACCATGGCCGACGCCAAGCGCTTTATCGCCGAAGCGCACAAACGCGGCCTGCGGGTGATCACCGAGCTGGTCATCAACCACACCTCCGACCAGCACGCCTGGTTCCAGCGCGCGCGCAAGGCCAAGAAAGGCTCGGCGGCGCGGGACTTTTATGTCTGGTCCGATGACGATCAAAAGTACGACGGCACCCGCATCATTTTCCTCGACACCGAAAAGTCCAACTGGACCTGGGACCCGGTTGCCGGCCAATACTTCTGGCACCGCTTCTATTCCCACCAGCCGGACCTGAACTTCGATAACCCGCAAGTCATGAAAGCGGTGCTGTCGGTGATGCGTTACTGGCTGGACATGGGCATCGACGGCCTGCGTCTGGACGCGATCCCGTACCTGATCGAGCGCGACGGCACCAACAACGAAAACCTGCCCGAGACCCACGACGTCCTCAAGCAGATCCGTGCCGAAATCGATGCCAATTACCCGGACCGCATGCTGCTGGCCGAGGCCAACCAATGGCCGGAAGACACACAGCTGTATTTCGGTGACACCGACAAAAAAGGCCTGAACGGCGACGAATGCCACATGGCGTTCCACTTCCCGCTGATGCCGCGCATGTACATGGCGCTGGCCCAGGAAGACCGTTTCCCGATCACCGACATCCTGCGCCAGACCCCGGAAATCCCGGCGAACTGCCAGTGGGCAATTTTCCTGCGCAACCACGATGAGCTGACCCTGGAAATGGTCACCGACAAGGAGCGCGATTACCTGTGGAATTACTACGCCGCCGACCGGCGGGCGCGGATCAACCTGGGGATTCGCCGGCGACTCGCGCCGCTGATGGAGCGCGACCGTCGCCGCGTGGAACTGCTCAACAGCCTGCTGCTGTCGATGCCGGGCACGCCGACGATGTATTACGGCGATGAAATCGGCATGGGCGACAACATCTACCTCGGCGACCGCGACGGTGTGCGCACGCCGATGCAATGGTCCATCGACCGTAACGGCGGCTTCTCCCGCGCCGACCCGGCCAGCCTGGTGCTGCCGCCGATCATGGACCCGCAATACGGTTACCTGTCGGTCAACGTCGAAACCCAGGCCGGCGACCCGCATTCGCTGCTGAACTGGACCCGCCGCATGCTCGCCGTGCGCAAGCAGTCCAAGGCCTTCGGGCGTGGCACGCTGAACATGCTGTCGCCGAGCAACCGGCGGATTCTGGCCTACACCCGTGAATTCACCGGCGCCGATGGCAAGCACGAAATCATCCTGTGCGTGGCCAACGTGTCCCGCAGCGCGCAAGCGGCGGAACTCGACTTGTCGGCCTACGTCGGCATGGTCCCGGTGGAGATGCTTGGCGGTAACGCCTTCCCACCCATCGGCCAGTTGAATTTCCTCCTGACCCTGGCGCCGTACGGCTTCTATTGGTTCGTACTGGCAGCGGAGAATCAAATGCCGAGCTGGCACGTGGAACCGGCGCAAAGCCTGCCGGACTTCACCACCCTGGTGCTGAAGAAACGCATGGAAGAACTGCTCGAAGCGCCGTCTCGCGGCACGCTGGAGCAGGGCATCCTGCCGAACTGGCTGCAAAACCGGCGCTGGTTCGCCGGCAAGGACGCGGCCATCGAGAAGGTCAACCTGGCCTATGGCGTGCGCTTCGGCGACCCGCAGCATCCGGTCTTGTTGAGCGAAATCGAAGTCACCAGCGGCGGCCAGACCAGCCGTTATCAATTGCCGTTCGGGTTTATTGCCGAAGATCAGGTTGGCGCGCCGTTGCCGCAACAATTGGCGTTGTCCCGGGTTCGACGCGGGCCGCAGGTCGGTTTGATCACCGATGCGTTTGCTCTGGAGAACTTTATCCGTGCCGTAGTGGAAGGCATGCACAGCAACACCGTGTTGCCGTCCGATGGCGGCGAAATCCGTTTCGAACCGACCGCGCAACTGGCGAAGCTTGGCCTGTCGGCGGAATCGGAAGTGCGTTACCTGTCTGCCGAGCAGTCCAACAGTTCGGTGGTGGTCGGCAAAAGCATGGTGCTCAAGCTGATCCGCAAAGTCGCCTCGGGCGTGCACCCGGAACTGGAGATGAGCGCTTACCTGACCAACGCCGGGTTCGCCAATATTTCCCCGCTGCTGGGCTCGGTTATCCGCCGCGATGCCCAGGGCGAAGACAACCTGCTGATGATCGCCCAAGGTTACTTGAGCAATCAGGGCGACGCCTGGGAATGGACCCAGAACAACCTCGAGCGCGCGCTGCGCGATGAGCTGGCGGATGCCATGTCCGAGCAGGAGCAGCACTACAACGCCTTGGGTGAATTGAAAGATTTCGCCGGCATGCTCGGCCAGCGCCTGGGGGAAATGCATCAGGTGCTGGCGGCAACCACCGACAACCCGGATTTCGCTCCGCACGTAACCACACAGAAAGAAGCCCTGGCCTCGGCCAAGGACGTGGCGGCGCAACTGGAACACGCGTTGACGTTGCTCAAGCAGCATCAAAACGAATTGAACCCGGCGGACAAAGCGCTGGTCAGTCGCTTGCTGGACAACAAAAAAACCATCCTCGGGCATGTCCAGGAACTGGGCAAAAAAGCCACGGGTGGTTTGCGGATTCGGGTCCATGGTGATTTGCATTTGGGCCAGGTGCTGGTGATCAAGGGCGATGCTTACCTGATCGACTTCGAAGGCGAGCCGGCACGGCCGCTGAGCGAACGTCGCGGCAAGCACAGTCCGTATAAAGATGTCAGCGGCGTGTTGCGTTCCTTCGACTACGCCGCCGCGATGGCGATCAACGTGCACAACGTTGACAACACCGCCGATGCCCAAGCGGCGCGGCAACGGGTCGCTGATCGCTATTTAAATGAAGCGCAACAGGCATTTATCGACGCTTATCGGCTGGCGGCAGCTAGTCTTGCTCATGCATGGCAAGATCCCGAGGGCGAAAACGCCGCGCTGGCGTTGTTCGGTTTGGAGAAGGCGGCCTATGAAGTGGCTTATGAGGCGGAAAACCGCCCCACTTGGCTGCCGGTGCCGTTGCACGGTTTGTATGGGTTATTGAGTGGGCTCAAACCCTTTTCCGATCTTGGTGGAGAGTAGTCATGAGTTTCTCGAACAAGGAACAGGGGCATCACAAAGAAGCGCTGTTGCCCAAGGCGCGGGACATTGACGCGCTGGTACGCGCAGAACACCATGATCCGTTTTCCATCCTCGGCCCCCACGGCGATGACCAGGGCGGGCAATTCATCCGGGCCTATCTGCCGGACGCACTGAGCGTCCAGGTGTTGGCCAAGGATTCCGGCGATGAGCTGGGCAGCCTTGAAGCCACCCAGACTCCGGGGCTGTTTGTCGGCCACTTCGACCGGGCGCAGCCGTATTTGCTGCGCACCCGTTGGGCCGGCGGCGAGCAAGTCGCCGAAGATCCTTACAGTTTCGGGCCGCTGCTCGGCGAGATGGACTTGTACCTGTTCGCCGAAGGCAATCACCGCGACCTCAGCGCCTGCCTTGGCGCGCAGCTGAAAAACGTCGATGGCGTGGACGGCGTGCGCTTTGCCGTGTGGGCGCCGAATGCGAAACGGGTTTCGGTGGTCGGCGATTTCAACGTCTGGGACGGTCGCCGGCACCCGATGCGCTTGCGTCATCCGACCGGGGTCTGGGAGTTGTTCATCCCGCGCCTGCAAGCGGGGGAGGCGTACAAGTACGAAGTCCTCGGTGCCCAAGGGATTCTGCCGCTCAAGGCTGACCCGATGGCCCTGGCCACGCAAATGCCGCCGGACACCGCGTCGAAAGTCGCTGCGCCGCTGAGCATCGATTGGCAGGACCACGAGTGGATGCAGGCGCGTGCTGACAAGCACAAGCCCAGTGCACCGCTGTCGATCTACGAATTACATGCCGGTTCGTGGCAATGTGAGCTGGATGATCTGGGTGAAGTGGCGCGTCAGTACACCTGGCACGAGTTGGGCGATCGACTGATTCCGTACGTGAAGGAACTCGGTTTTACCCACATCGAACTGATGCCGATCATGGAACACCCGTTCGGCGGTTCCTGGGGTTATCAGTTGCTCTCGCAATTTGCCCCGAGCGCACGCTACGGCTCGCCGGATGATTTCGCCGCGTTCGTCAACGCCTGCCACCAGGCGGATATCGGTGTGATCCTCGATTGGGTGCCGGCGCATTTCCCCACCGATACCCACGGCCTGGCGCAGTTCGACGGCACGGCGTTGTATGAATACGCCAACCCGATGGAAGGTTTTCACCAGGACTGGGACACGCTGATCTACAACCTGGGCCGCACCGAGGTGCACGGCTACATGCTCGCTTCAGCGCTGCACTGGCTCAAACATTTCCACGTCGATGGCCTGCGGGTTGATGCCGTGGCGTCGATGCTGTATCGCGACTACTCGCGCAAGGCCGGCGAGTGGGTGCCGAACCGCCATGGCGGTCGCGAGAACCTGGAAGCCATCGACTTCCTGCGTCACCTCAACGACGTGGTCGATCTGGAAGCGCCCGGTGCGCTGGTGATCGCCGAAGAATCCACCGCTTGGCCGGGTGTCAGCCAGAACACGCAACAGGGTGGCCTCGGTTTCGACTACAAGTGGAACATGGGCTGGATGCACGATTCGCTGCATTACATCCAGCAGGATCCGGTGTACCGCGCCCATCATCACAACGAGCTGAGTTTTGGCTTGGTGTATGCGTGGTCCGAGCGTTTTATCCTGCCGATTTCCCACGATGAAGTGGTTCATGGCAAGCATTCGCTGATCGACAAGATGCCCGGCGACCGTTGGCAAAAATTCGCGAACCTGCGGGCGTACCTGAGTTTCATGTGGGCGCATCCGGGCAAAAAGCTGTTGTTCATGGGCTGCGAGTTCGGCCAGTGGCGCGAGTGGAATCACGATCAGCAACTCGATTGGTACTTGTTGCAGTACTCGGAACACAAAGGCGTGCAGAAACTGGTGGGCGACCTGAACCGGTTGTACCGCGAAGAACCGGCGCTGCACGATCAGGACGATGCGCCGCAGGGCTTCCAGTGGTTGATCGGCGACGATGCGGTCAACAGCGTCTATGCCTTTATGCGCTGGAGCAAGGACGGCCGGCCGGCGCTGGTGGTGGCCAACTTCACCCCGGTGCCGCGTCAGGCCTATCGCATCGGCGTGCCGTTTGCCGGGCGTTGGACCGAGCTGATCAACAGCGATGCCGACACCTATGCCGGTTCCAACTATGGCAACGGTGGCGGGGCGTTTACCGAGGAAGAGCCGAGCCATGGCCAGGCGCTGTCACTGGTTTTGAATTTGCCGCCGTTGGCGGTGTTGATCTTGCGGCCGGAGGGTTGATCTAAAACCGCGTCGCTCCCTTCGCGAGCAAGCCCGCTCCCACATTGGAATGTATTTCAAATTGTGGGAGCGGGCTTGCTCGCGAAGGTGTCAGCCCAGGCACCTCAGTACTAACCCTCACCACCGCATCCGAATCCCCAGACTCCCGATCAACCCATTCAAATCATTGTCATCCACATCACTGCTGTAATCGGCGCTGACGTACAGGCTCACTGTGGGCGAAACCCTGGCCACCAATCCCAGACCCAGATCCACCGTCGACGAATTGCGGCTGCTGCTGATCTTGTCCACTTGGTCGAGGGTTACGGTATTGCCGGTGTACACCGTGTGCCACAAGTTGGTCCGCACATAGGGTTCGACCGGCAGGCCATTGATGTCGTAGCTACCTTTCAACCGCGCACCGACCCGGCCGCTCCAAGAGGTCAGGTCACTGGACGAAGCGTTGTTGGCGCCGGCATACGGTGTGTCCAGGGTGATGCGTTGATTGATCAACTGCGCCTGGGGTTCCACCACCCAGTTCTCGCCCAGGCCGATGGGGAAGCCACCTTCCACCGACACGGTCATCGCGCTGCCCTCGGCGGTTTGCCGCATGCCCTGGGCGTCACGGCTGTAGCCATTGACCCGGCCGCCGCTGGCGGTCAAATCCACGTGCCAGCCTTGGGGCCCGGTCAGGCTCCAGTAGGCGCCGAGGCTCTGGCCTTGAAGATTGAGGGTGTCATTGCCGGGGTCGACCATCGCGCGACTGGTCAACAGGCCGTTGCTGTTGCCTTGGTACTGGCTGGTGCCACCGACCAGCCCGACCCGTTGCACGTGACCGCTGCCGCTTTGCAGGGTCAGGATGGCCGGGCCTTTGAAATCGTCTGCGCCGGGGATCGCAAAACCCTCGGACTGAACATCGGTTTGTGCCTGGCGCGATGCGTGGCCATAGAGTTGATCCCAGGCAGCAGGGGCGGCGTCTTCGGTGGTGAGGCGGGAACTTCGCAAGTCCGGGCTGAAGGTGTAGCGTCCCGGGTAAGTGGCGGCGACATTGGGCAAGGTCAGTGTAGGCACCTCCTGGCGATACCAGGGGGCGGCTTCATCCTCGGCAGGACCGGCCTGCACGTCCATGGATGAGCACAGCAGTAGCGTGCTCGATACTGTGCAAAACGTGATTTTGATCTCTTGTGGGGTGAATGAGGTTTTCATGGAGGTCTACCTTGCACACGCATGCCGTTCTCGCTCTGGCGTCTCTCCTACCCCGAATGAGGGGCGACCGAATGGATTGGGGCAAGCCTGGGGCCGCCCGTTTTAACGGGTGTCTGTAGGTTTGTCCCGGGTGTATTTCCGGGGGTAGTAACGTGTAGCTAAGAAGACCTGTGACCTTGCGTCAAGAAAATGGCCGATAAATGGTAGGGCTATTTTAGCGATGATAACTGTCTGTTTTATGGCGCGTACCTAAGTGATTGTTTGTACAAAAAATCATCAAAAAACCGCCGGGCCAGAGGCTTTTGATAGTTGGCTAAACACCTACCAACTCATCCGGACCCCGATGTTTCCAACGACGCCGCGCAGCTGATTGCTGTCAATATTGCGGGTGTAATCGGCACTGGCGTACACACTGACGGCGGAGGCGAGGCTGAGCACTACCCCGATCCCGAGGTCGGCGCTGGAGGATTTCTGCTGGCTCTCGATTCGGTCGACGTGGTCGAACGTCACCGTGTCAGTACCCGAAAAGGTGTGCCACAGATTGGCTCGCAGATACGGTTCCATCGGCCGGCCACCGACTTCGTAACGACCCTTGAGGCGAGCACCGAGGCGACCGGTCCACGCGCCGTCGGAATCGAAGGACACCCGGGAAATCCCGTCATCCTGACGGTCGAGGGCAATCTTCTGATGGATCACTTGCGCCTGGGGTTCCACCACCCAGTTACCGGCCAGCGGAATCGGGTAACCGGCCTCGGCCGAGAGCGTCAGGGCATGCCCACGGTTATCGAGTTTGAGCCCGCGTTCGGAACGGTTATCGCCGTCAAATCGGGTGCCCATGACCACCGTATCGACGTACCAGCCCTTCGGATCGGTCAGCGTCCAGTACACGCCGTAGCTGTCGCCTTCCAGTTCGACGCTGCCGGCGCGTTTGCCTTCAAAGCCTTGGTTGAAACCATCGACATCACCTTGCAAACGGGTGTGGCCGACGAAGAATCCGGTGCGCTGGGTTTGCCCACCCGAGGTTTGCGCGCTGTACAGATCGTTGCCCACTTGAAAGCCGTTGAGTGAACCGTTGAGCTGTGGCGTCACGGTGCCGGCCCAGGTCTGGTCGAAATTCTTGCCATAGACCCGGCCCCAACCGGCGCCGAATGCGCCGGTTTCCGTCAGCAGACGCTGATCGCCTTGCCGGTCGTGGAAGGTGCCGAGGGCGCTCAGGGTCAACTGCGCCGCCGCCGGAGGGATTATCGACCAGGTCGGGACTTCAGGGCGGTACAAGGGAATTGGCGCCGCGCCCGTTACTGCGGCGGGTAACCTGGGGAGCGGCGGGCTGCCGGCCGGCGCCGCAGCCACCACCGGTGTTGTGACCACTGGTAAAACCACAACGGCAGGAGGGGGCTGCGCTGGATCAGGAGGGGGGCCGCTTGTGACGGGTGTAGCGATCACCGCCGAGCGCAGGTACCAACTGTTTTCGGAACCCACGGTCACGCCACCCTTGAACAGGTAGTAGTTGTAGGCACCCACCGATATCGGGCTCTTGAGGGTAAACGCTGTGTTGTCGCTGACGGCCGTGCCTTGAGCCTGGACCAACTGGATGCCGTTCTGCCGGGTCAGCCCCCCGATACCGCCCAAGTTACTGACGGTAATTTCGGTGTGTCCGGTCAGGGTTCCGTCCGCCACCACCAGTTTGTCACTGGGGGAACTGTCATCGCCGATCACACTTTGCAGCAGCAGTTGGCCGCCATTGCCGACGTAGTTGCCGTGCACGGTCAGAGTGTCGTCGGTGCGGGTGTTCCCGTGGCTGAGGTCGATCACGCCGGCGTTGTTCAGGGTTGCGAACTGGCCGGCCGTGAACGGCGTGATGCTGCCGTGCACCGAGGTCAGGGTGCTGCTGTTATCGATGTTGAACACCCCGGAGCCGCTGACGCTGTCGCCAAGGACGAAGTCGTCGATGAGATCGAGTTGCGAGCCGTTGCTCAGGTTGACCGTTTCCCAGTTGCTGTAGCGGGCGGGACTGCTGGTTGTGGTGTGGTCGAACGTCAGCACGTCATTGCCGGCGCCACCGTCAAGGCTCGGGGTGGCGGCGAGGGTGCTTTCATCCAGATTGCTCAAGGTCACGCGGTCATTGCCATCCCCCATCAGGATGGTCGAGCGGATGATGCCGCCGGCATTCCAGAGCAGGATGTCATCGCCTGCGCCCGCCAGGATTTGGCCGACGATTTCGCCGCCAGTCAAAGTGATGCTGTCATTGCCGCCGCTGACGCTGAGGTTGCCACCGATCTGCCCACCCGAAACCGTGATGGTATCGTCGTCGATCCCGGTGATCAGGTTGCCGAGAATCTGTCCGCCCGACAGGTCGAAAATATTGTCATCGATCTTCATGTCGACCCGACCGATAGTCCCGCCGGTCATCCTCGCCACATCACCGTCATCGAACGCGCCGGTGATCGTGCCGCCCGTCATCAGGAAGGTGTCGCTACCGCCTCCTTGGGCGAGGGACTGAAGGGTGCCGCCGCTCATAAAGAAATCATCGGTGCCGCTACCCTGGTTGACCGCGCCGGTGATTTGTCCTCCCGTGATGCGCAGGCTGTCGCTACGATTGCCCTGATCCAGCGCACCGGCGAGGGTGCCGGAGTTCATCTCCACCGTGTCGTTGCCGTTGCCGAATGTCACGTTGCCGTTGATGCGGCCGGTGCCGTTGACGGGAAAGATCAGGGTGTTGTTGCCCGACAGATCGGTCAACGCCCCGCTGGTGCCGCTGTCGCAGGTGAATACAGTGTTGCCGGGGCCGGCGGCCAGCGTGCAGGCACCAGAGGCAGAAGTGCTGACAAAAGTCAGCAGTGAAGCGGGCACAGCGAAAACCTGCGGCAACGTGCGCAGCAGTCTGGCGTAGCGAATCACGGCAAATCCCCGCTTTGATGGTCGGAGTGCCATCATGAACTACGCGAGGCGTCTGCCGTAAGGGTTTGGGGCGCTATTCCGTTACTTTTTAGGAGTGCTTCGCATTATTTTGCAAGAGGTTGCGTTGCCGACCTACAACTCGGTCAATAGAGCGCGGATCGCGTTGTAGTCATCGGCTTACCAGCTCATCCGGATACCGACGTTGCCAACGATCCCTCGCAGCTGATTGCCGTCGATATTGCTGCTGTAATCAGTACTGGCGTACACACTGACGGCGGAGGCGAGGCTGAGCACTACCCCGATCCCGAGGTCGGCGCTGGAGGATTTCTGCTGGCTCTCGATTCGGTCGATGTGGTCGAACGTCACCGCGTCAGTACCGGAAAAGGTGTGCCACAGATTGGCTCGCAGATACGGTTCCAGCGGCCGGCCACTGACTTCGTAACGACCCTTGAGGCGAGCACCGAGGCGACCGGTCCACGCGCCGTCGGAATCGAAGGACACCCGGGAAATCCCGTCATCCTGACTGTCGAGGGATATCTTCTGATGGATCACTTGCGCCTGGGGTTCCACCACCCAGTTACCGGCCAGCGGAATCGGGTAACCGGCCTCGGCCGAGAGCGTCAGGGCATGCCCACGGTTGTCGAGTTTGAGCCCGCGTTCGGAACGGTTATCGCCGTCAAATCGGGTGCCCATGACCACCGTATCGACGTACCAGCCCTTCGGATCGGTCAGTGTCCAATACACGCCGTAGCTGTCGCCTTCGAGTTCGACGCTGCCGGCGCGTTTGCCTTCAAAGCCTTCATTGAAACCATCGACATCGCCCTGCAAACGAGTGTGGCCGACGAAGAACCCGGTGCGCTGGGTATGTCCGCCAGAGGTTTGCGAACTGTACAGATCGTTGCCCACTTGAAAACCATTCAGCGAACCGTTGAGCCGTGGCGTCACGGTGCCGGCCCAGGTCTGGTCGAAGTTCTTGCCATAGACCCGGCCCCAACCGGCGCCGAATGCGCCGGTTTCCGTCAGCAGACGCTGATCACCTTGCCGGTCGTGGAAGGTGCCGAGGGCGCTCAGGGTCAACTGCGCCGCCGCCGGAGGGATTATCGACCAGGTCGGGACTTCAGGGCGGTACAAGGGAATTGGCGCCGCGCCCGGTATAGCGGCGGGCAATGCGGGCAGCGGCGAGCTGCCGGCCGGTGCCGCTGGCACCGTGACAAGCGTCGGCGGTAAGGTCGGATCGGCGTTGGGGATGCTGATGACCGTTGGCGTCGCCGCCGCTGCAACGAGAATCGGTGGCAAACTCGGGTCAGGATTGGGAATGCTCACGATCGTCGGCGTCTGCGCTGCCACGGGTGTCGCCACCACCGGGACGATGATCGGTGGCAAGGTTGGGTCGGGATTGGGAATGCTCAAGGTGGCTGGCGCCACCACCGCCGAGCGCAGGTACCAACTGTTCTCGGTGCCCGCGGTCACACCGCCCTTGAACAGACGGTAATCGTAGGCGCCCGCCGATATCGGGCCGCTGAGGACAAACGCGCTGTTATCGCTGACCGCCGTGCCTTGGGCCAGGACCAACGGGACACCGTTTTGCTGGGTCAAACCGCCGACGCCGCCGAGATTGCTGACGCTGATCACCGTGCTGCCGGTCAAGGTCCCGTCGTTCACCACCAGTTTGTCGCTGGGGGAACTGTCGTCGCCGATCACGCTTTGCAGCAGCAGTTGGCCGCCATTGCCTGCATAGTTGCCTTGCACGGTGAGAGTGTCGTCGGTGCGGGTGTTGCCGCGGGTGAGGTCGATCACCCCGGCGTTGTTCAGGGTCGCGAACTGTCCGGCGCTGAACGGTGTGAGGCTGCCTTGGGTGGACGTCACGGTACTGCTGCTATCAACGTTGAACACACCGGTGCCGCTGGTGCTGTCGCCCAGCACGAAGTTGCCGGCGAGGTCGAATTGCGCGCCGTTGCGCAGGTTGACCGTTTCCCAGTTGCTGTAGCGGGCGGGGCTGCTGGTGGTGGTGCGGTCGAATGTCAGCAGGTCGTTGCCGGCGCCGCCGTTGAGGCTAGGAGTGAGGGCGAGGATGCTTTCATCCAGATTGCTCAGGGTCGCGCGGTCATTGCCGTCGTCCATCAGGATCGCCGAGCGGATGATGCCACCGCCATTCCAGATCAGAGTGTCGTCGCCGACGCTGGCGCGAATCTCACCGACGATCTCGCCGCCGGTCACGGTGATGCTGTCGTTGCCACCGCTGACACTGAGGTTGCCGCCAATGCGTCCGCCCGAGACGATGATGGTGTCGGTGCCGAAACCGGTCACCAGGTTGCCGAGGATCTGCCCGCCGGACAGGTCGAAAATATTGTTATCGAGCTTCATGTCGACCCGGCCGATGGTGCCGCCGCTCATCCTCGCCACATCGCCGTCCTCGAACGCGCCGGTGATCGTGCCGCCGGTCATCAGGAAGGTGTCGCGGCCATCGCCCTGGGCGAGGGACTGGATCGTCCCGCCACTCATGACGAAATCATCGATGCCGTTGCCCTGGCTCACCGCACCGGTGATTTGCCCGGCCGTGATACGCAGGCTGTCGTTGCCGTTGCCTTGATCAAGTGCGCCGGCGAGGGTCCCCGAGTCCATCTGCACCGAGTCGCTACCGGCGCCGAACGTCACGTTGCCGTTGATCCGGCCGGTGCCGTTGGCCGGAAAGGTCAGGCTGTTGTTGCCCGCCAGGTCGGTTAATGCGCCGCTGGTGCCGCTGTCGCAGGTGAATGCATCGTTGCCGGGGCCGGCGATCAACGTGCAGGCGCCGGAGGCGGGAGGGCTGACCAGAATCAGCAGTGAAGCGGGGACAACGAAAACCTGCGGCATTGACCGCAGCAACCGGGCGTAACGACTCATGGCGAATCCCTTCCGAGTTTCGGGATGTCATCCTTGGTGGTTCGCCGGACGGTGAATCAACCCTAATTCATGAACTACGTGAGGCATGGGCCCTAACGAATTGAATGTGCTGCTCCTTAGCTTTTTAAGGTGTAGACGCATTTTTTGCTAGCAGGTAGCGCCGCTGACGAATGGCGCTATCAGAAGTGTGATTCACAGGTGCACTTCAACCGCCAACGGCAAATGATCCGACAGGTGCGTCCAGGGCCGGGTGCCGAGTATTTTCGGGTGATGGCTGCTGGCGTTGCGCAGGTAGATGCGGTCCAGGCGCAACAGGGGAAAGCGCGCCGGGTAGGTCTTCGCGGGGCGGCCATGATGGCGTTCGAAGGCTTCATGCAGGTCAGCACGCCGGGCGAGGGCGGCGTTACCTTGCAACTGCCAGTCGTTGAAATCACCGGCGATGATCACCGGCGCATCGTCGGGCAGGGATTCGAGCAGCAGGCAGAGCAATTGCAGTTGTAACTGGCGATGGCTTTCGAGCAGGCTCAAATGCACGCAAATCGCATGGACTTCGGCGTGGCCCGGCACGTCCAGCACGCAGTGCAACAAGCCGCGACGCTCGGGGCCGGTGATCGAAACGTCGAGGTTGCGGAATTCACGGATCGGGTATTTCGACAGCAGCGCGTTGCCGTGGTGGCCATCGGGGTAGACCGCGTTACGGCCATAAGCAAAATCACTCCACATGCTGTCGGCGAGGAACTCATATTGCGACATCTGCGGCCATTCGTTGTAACGGGAAGAATGCCGCTCGTGTTCGCCGACCACCTCCTGCAGGAACACCAGGTCCGCCGACGTACTGCGCACCGCCTCGCGCAGTTCCGGCAGGATGAAACGCCGGTTGAGCGCGGTGAAACCTTTGTGGGTGTTGACCGTGAGGACTCGCAGTCGGTGAATGGCTGTCGGGGTGCCCAAAGGCACCGATTCGAGTGTGCGGTGTTCTGAATCGCTGGTCACGTTGGCTCCTGTGAATCCGGGGCTGCATAACTATGCGACTGATGCGGGGCCGGGCAGTTCAGCGGGATTGGCGGATCGCCTTCGATATCAACAAAGATGTTGAATGAAAGGGCCCCATCGCGAGCAAGCTCGCTCCCACAGGTGATCTGTGGTGAACGCAAGTTTTACATACGACTTCGTCTTCATGTGGGAGCGAGCTTGCTCGCGATAGCAGTGGTTCATTCGCCACCTATATTGGCTGGCAGATTGTTTTCGCGAGCAGGCTCGCTCCCAAGTTGGGCCTGGGGTGTTTCAGACGAAGACGATTTCATACGGCAACCGAATCCGCTCCAGCAGTGCCTTGGGCAGCAGCGGGGCGATGCCGATGGCCGGTTCGCCGTCGAGTTGGCTGGCGTAGGCGTGGGTGGCGTGGCTTTTACGGGCTATGGTCCAGGTGTCGAGACGAACCTTGCGTGCTCGATGCCAGGGGATCAGCCCCTGGTCGCGCGTCGGCCAGTGCCAGGCCCAGAGCGGCATTTCGTTGAACGCCACACCGACGATTGCCGCCGCCCTGGAGGCCGCGCGGCCGACGGCGTCATGGTCATCGTTGCCGTCTTCGCGCCAGGTGCTGAACATCACATCCCCCGGGCGCAGGTAGCGCGCGATGTAGTGGGCCAATTGTTGTTCGCGCTCGGCCAGGGCGTTGTCAGTGAAGCCGCCGCGAATCCATTTCAGGCTGTGCATCGGCAAGCCGAGGCGGCGCAAGGCTTCGACACTTTCCTGGGGGCGGAACACGCTCAAGCGTTTCTCCGACCATTGCTGCGAACCCGGATGGCTGGCGCTGCCGTCGGTGATCGAGATCAATTGCAAGGGGTGGCCGAGGGTGGAGAGCAGTTGCAGCAAGCCGCCGCACATCACCACTTCGTCGCCGGGATGGGGCGCGATCACCACGGCGCGCGCGCCTTCGGGGACCAGGGTCTGGGTGTTGATGACCGGGATATTGTCGAGTTGCGGGGCGTTGTTCCAGATCTGTGAAGGCAGGGTGCTTTCGCTGATGTAAACCGATTTCATGGGTTACGTCCTTGTTCTGTCTCGCCCTCAGTCATGCGTTGCTTGATTTCAAGCCTGGCAGACCCGTGAAGGCTGGTTGATAGCAATGTGCCGCGCTCCAAACCCTGGATTGCAGCGAACAAGAGTATTGCTCATACAACCCTATTCGTCGCGTTGCTGTTGCATCTGATCCGGTTTTTTTTACTCGATTTGCACCATGTTCCGCAAAAAATCACCGAAGCCGCCCCGTGCCCGGCTGTCCAGACGCGCACTGGTCAGCACCTGTGGCTGGTGGCTCCAGGCGATGTTCGCGCCACAGCGTTCGAGCTGCCGCACCAGTTGCACATCTTCATCGCAGGCCAGCGGTTCGAAGCCGCCGGCACGCTGATAAGCCTCGGCGCTGATGCCCAGGTTAGCGCCGTGGATATGCCGGTGACCATCCCGGGCCTGGTAATGCTGGCGATAGCGAATCTGTGCTGACTCGTCGAAATCGGCGGTCCATTGATCGACCGTGACCGTGCCGCACACCGCGTCGGCGCCCAGGGCCAGTTGCGCCACCAGCCAGTCTTTGGCGACGATGCTGTCGGCATCGGAGCAGGAAATCCAGCGTGCGCCGAGTTCCAGTAGATAGCGCGCCCCGGCCGCCCGGGCTTCCCCGACATTCCGGGCTTCGATCGCCAGGCTGTGCACCGGGTATTGCGCGACGATCTGCGCCGAGCGATCGGTGCAACTGTCGAGCACCACCAGCACCAGCACCGGTTCACCCTCCAGCCGTTCATGGCACCCGGCACGCAACGCCGCGCGGATGCACGCTTCGAGCAAGTCTTCTTCATTGTGCGCAGGGATCAGAATTCCAATCATCGTAAGCCCTCCAGAGCCGCCACGGAGCGGGGTTCTCGGCTCCAGAGTTCCAACAGAAAATCCGCTTCCTGATGCAGGACCAGGCGCGGCAAATGCAAATGTTCGTGGAGCAGGTCATGCACCTGGCGGGCGTTCAGCGGACAGCCGTCGATAGGCGGGCGCCAATGGCAGGCGAGCAGTTGACCGTCGGCGGTTAAGGACTGTTCGGCCTGAACGATCAGGCGTTTCAGGTCGTCGGCATCCAGGTAATAGCCGATCTCGCTGATGACAATCAGGTCGAATTTTTCCTCGGGCCACTCGGCCGGCAAACGACTTTGCCGGACTTCGGCGTGGTCGAACAGGCTCAGGCGCGTGCGGGCCAACGCGACGGCGGCGGCTGCGGTGTCGCAACACAGCAGGCGGTCGCAGCGGCTGGCCAGTTCGGCGCTTAGCTCACCGTTGGCGCAGCCCGGTTCGAAGATCGCACGGTAATGGGGTCGGGGCAGGGCGGCGAGGGTCACTGCGCGCTTGCGTTGTTCGTACCAGCGTTGGCGAAACGCCCACGGGTCGTCGTTGCCCGAGAACAACCCGTCAAAATAGCGATCCTCGACGCTCATAGAAACACCACTTCAAAAGGTTGCAGTAATCGGTCCAGCACATAGGGCGCCAGCACCGGCGGTAAACCGACCTGCGGATCGCCCTCCAACTGGCTGGCGAAGGCGTAAATGGCGTGGCGCTTGCGGGCGACCAGATGTGGATCGAGCAGAATCTTCCGTGCGCGCTCCCACGGCACAAAACTGTCTTCCGGGGTTGCCCAGTGCCAGGTCCAGACCGGCAGTTCATGCAGGGTCGCGCCGACCCGTTTCGCCGCGTCGGCACTGGCCCGGCCCACGGCTTCGTGGTCGCAATGGCCGTCCTCGCGCCACGTGGTGAAGACCACGTCATTGGGCCGCAAGTGACGCTCGATGAATGCGCTCAACTCGGCTTCCCGCGCCGCCACCTGACTGTCCGCGAAGCCGCCACGCAGCCATTTCAGGCTATGCAGCGGCAGGCCGAGTCGGCGCAGGGCTTCGGCGGATTCCTGCGGACGCACGGCGCTCAAACGCTCCACGGACCAACGCCGGGAGCCGGGATGGCTGGCACTGCCATCGGTGACCGAAATCAACTGTAACGAGCGGCCGGCGTCGGCGAGCAGTTGCAGGAAGCCGCCGCAACCGAGCACTTCGTCATCCGGGTGCGGCGCGATGATCACGGCGCGCGCGCCTACAGGCACCAGCTCCAGAATGTCGATCACCGGCAACTGCGCCAACTGTCGGGAGGTTTGCCACAGGTGCAGCGGCGTGCCCTGGCCGACGATGGGGTTGGCTTTCATAGCGACCATGCCCCGTTGACGACCTGCTGGCCGAGGGCGGCCAGATCCCGTTCGGCATGGCTTTGGCGCAAGAACACCGGTAAATCGGCGATCAGCCGGGCGAATTGTCGATCCTTGCAATACGGGCCGGCACCGAGGGCATGCCCGACGTGCTGGATCACCTGTTCGGCGCTGTTTTCAACGACCGCACGGGCGCGCCGGGCGAGTAATTCGGCATCGTCCAGCGGTGTGGCGTCGAGGGTCAGGGCACTGACCCGCAGCACTTCAGCCGCCGCGTGCAAGGCACTGTCCACCGCGCCGAGATGCGCCAGGGCGTGGGGTTCCGGCCGTTGCGTGCAGTGACGGCGCAAGCGCTCGGCAATGCTCTGCGCCGCGCCGTACCAGCAGGCGGCAATCCCGATCCCGCCTTGCCAGAAACCCGGCCGCTGCAAATAGTCGCCGGGGTTGCCGATGGCTTGGGCTTCGGCCCCTTCGAACAGCACTTCGACGCTGCCGGTGGCGCCCATGCCCACGGCGTGCCAGCCCTGCGTCGTGACGTTCACTCCGGGCTGATCCAGTGCCACCGCCACCAATTGCTGGCGATCCTGATCATCCCACGCGGTGAGCAAGGCGTGGCTGAGCACCGCCGCGCCCGAGCACCAGGCCTTGCGGCCATTGAGCAACACCATGTGCCCCGAAGGGCTGACCCGAACCTTGGCCTGCGGCGGTTCGGCGGCCCACATGCCCCACGTGCTGGCAGGCGTCGGCGAGCCACCGAGTTGCTGGATGATCGCCAGCGCGTCGGTGTGGCCTTCGTACAATTTGCACAACCCGAGGTCGTGAGCGCCGACCTCGGCCAGGCGCTGGAACCGTTCCAGCGTCCGGCCACTGCCGGGCAGCGGAAGCTGATCGAGACCCGCCTCCACCAGCGCCCGCAGGCATCGGCCTAGCGCCTGAGTGTCGGCGTAGTCCGTGGGTTGCTGTTGCAGAAACGTCTGTAGGTCCATTTCACTCTTCTTCCTCATGCTGCAATTCGAACAGCAGCAGCGAGCGGCCGGTGACCGAATATTCGTGACCAAAATCGAAGCGTTCCTGACCGCGAATCGACGGTTGATTGGTGTCGATCATGCAGGTCCAGTGACCGCCGTCCGGGACTTCCGGCAAGGTGAAGTTGACGATGTCGTGGTGCGCATTGACCACCAGCAGCAACGTCGCGTCGCCACCCTTGCGGCGGATGCCGGTTTCCTGGGCGCGACCGTCGAGCAGCATGCCCAGGCAGCGACCGTGGGCGTCCTGCCATTGTTCGGTGCTCATCTCGCTGCCATCCGGGGCCAGCCAGGTGACGTCCTTGACGCCGATGTCCTCGTTGTAATTGCCCACCAGGAAGCGCCCGCGTCGCAGGATCGGATAGGTCAGGCGCAACTTGATCAGGCGTTTGACGAACTTGAGCAGGGCCTTGCCGTCATCGCTCAAATCCCAGTTGACCCAACCGATGTCACTGTCCTGGCAGTAGGCGTTGTTATTGCCGTCCTGGGTCCGGGCGAATTCGTCACCGGCCACCAGCATCGGCGTGCCTTGGGACAAAAGCAGCGTGGCGAAGAAATTGCGCATCTGCCGCTGGCGCAGTTCGTTGATCTCGGGATCGTCGGTCGGGCCTTCGACGCCATGGTTCCAGGACAGGTTGTTGTTGCTGCCGTCCTGGTTGTTCTCGTCGTTGGCTTCGTTGTGCTTGTCGTTGTACGACACCAAATCGTTGAGGGTGAAACCGTCGTGGGCAGTGATGAAATTCACCGATGCATACGGCCGGCGTCCACGCTGGTTGAACATCTCGCCGGAGGCGGTCATGCGGCTGGCGAAGTCCGCCAATTGGCCGTCATCGCCTTTCCAGAAGGCGCGTACGGTGTCGCGGAATTTGTCGTTCCACTCGACCCAGCCCGGCGGGAAGCCACCGACCTGATAACCACCGGGGCCGCAGTCCCAGGGTTCGGCAATCATTTTCACCTGGCGCAGCACCGGGTCCTGGCGACAGGCGACCAGGAAGCTGTGGCGTTCGTCGAAACCGTCGTGATAGCGCCCGAGAATGGTCGCCAGGTCGAAGCGGAAGCCGTCCACGTGCATTTCCGTGGCCCAGTAGCGCAACGAGTCGGTGACCATTTGCAGCACGCACGGGTGACTCAAATCCAGGGTGTTGCCGGTGCCGGAATCGTTGATGTAGAAGCGTTTGTCATCGGGCATCAAGCGGTAGTAAGAGGCGTTGTCGATACCGCGCATCGACAGGGTCGGGCCTTGTTCGTTGCCCTCGGCGGTGTGGTTGTAGACCACGTCGAGGATCACTTCCAGATTCGCTTCGTGCAGGTGCGCGACCATTTCCTTGAACTCGGCGATCTTGCCGCTGGCCAGGTAGCGCGGGTCCGGGGCGAAGAACGCGATGCTGTTGTAGCCCCAGTAATTGGTCATGCCTTTGTGCAACAGATGCTGGTCGTTGACGAAGGCGTGGATCGGCAGCAATTCCACGCTCGACACGCCCAATTTACGGATGTGTTCCAGCACGTCATCGACCATCAACCCGGCGAAGGTGCCACGCACGTTCTCGGGGACGGAAGGGTGACGCATGCTGATGCCGCGCACGTGAGTCTCATAAATGATCGTCTTGTCCCACGGCACGCTGACCCGATGGTCATGGCCCCAGGTGTGCGCCGGGTCGATGACTTTGCACTTGGGCACGAACGGCGCGCTGTCGCGCTCATCGAAACTGAGGTCGGCGTCGGGGTGGCCGATGGTGTAACCGAACAGCGCTTCGGACCATTTCAACTGACCGACCAATTGCTTGGCGTAGGGGTCGATCAGCAATTTGTTGTGGTTGAAACGATGGCCGTTGGCCGGGTCGTACGGGCCGTAGACGCGGTAGCCGTAGATCAGCCCCGGATGGGCGTCGGGCAGGTAGCCGTGGTAGATCTCGTCGGTGTATTCCGGCAGTTCGATGCGTTCCAGTTCCACTTCGCCGGCGTCGTCGAAGATGCACAGTTCAACCCGGGTGGCGTTGGCGGAAAACAAGGCAAAGTTGACCCCCAGACCATCCCAGGTCGCGCCCAGCGGGAAGGGCAGGCCTTCACGGATTCGCGAGGCCTCGGCTTGAGGTTCTGGCGCGGCTTTCTTTGGATTGGTCATAGATGCTCCTGCAAATGGGGTGCGGGTGTTGCTATCGGTAAGTATGCGCAATCCCCTGTGGGAGCGGGCTGGCTCGCGAAAGCGGTGTGTCAGTCAACAGAGATGTTGAATGTGCTGCCGCCTTCGCGAGCGAGCCCGCTCCCACAGGGATTGCAGTGTTTCAGTTCACAACGCTCTTTATTCCGGGCGAGTGCGCCCACAGTGGCGAGCGAACTCGCCACGAGATCAATCAGGACAAGGCGTGAAGCGTCAAACCGCTGGTGGTTTTTTCGCGGTGCGAGGCTTTTTCTCGGCGGCTTTTTCACCCGGCGGGGTTACTTTGGCCGCGGCGGCTGGTTTGGCTTTGGCCTTCGACGCCGGGGCTTTGCCTTCGGCTTGACCATTGAGCTTGCCAGCGGCTTTAGCAGCGGCCGGTTTGGCAGCGGAAGCCTTGCTGCCCGCTGCTTTAGGCGATTTCTTGGGCGCCAGGGCTTCAGCTTCGGCCAGCTTGCGTGCCATCTCCCAGTGGCGGGCATCCTGGCCTTCGGGTTTCCCTTCCGACTCCCAGATTTGATAGGCAAATTCGCGAACGCGTTTATCTTCGGTACTCATCGCAATGCTCCTGAACTGAACTCAAGTGTCGATAGTTTGGATAAAGAGATTGACCGGGAAGTCCCCCAGCGCGGCGCTGATTTCCAGCTCCATGTTTTTTGTGACTGCGGCGTTGGAAAAAAGTCCCTTCAGGTTTTCGTTCGGGGTGGTGAACGGTAATTTCACCCGCGTATCGCCCCATCGCAGCGCGTCCACCTGAGGCGTGGCACTGTTTTCCAGCAACCCGGCACAGCGTATCGGGACGATCACGATGGCGCGTTTACCTGCCAGCGAGCGGGTAAACGCCAACACGCGATGCGCCTCGCTGCCGACCACTTCAAGGGCCTCATAGGCCCCTTGGCGAAACAGCTCGGCGTGCTCGGCCCGACGGTTCAACGTGTGGGCGATCAGGCGTTGTTTGATGCGCCCGTCACGCCAGTTCGCCAACAGCCCGGACAGGTCAAGTGGCGCCTGCAAAGCCTGTTGTCGAGCGGCGTAATCCACCGGCCGGCGGTTGTCCGGATCGACCAGGGTAAAGTCCCAGAAGTCGTTGCCCTGATACAGGTCCGGCACCCCCGGCACAGTCATGCGCAGCAAGGTTTGCGCCAAGCCATTCAATGCGCCGGGCGCGGCAATCGACTGCGCTGCTTCACCCAGGGCCGAACGCAACGGCAGACCTTCTGGACTTAGCAGCAGGCGATTGAGAAAGGCTTCGGTGGCCTGTTCGTAAGCGTCGTTCGGCGCGCTCCAGCTGCTTTGCAACTTGGCTTCGCGCAGGGCTTTTTGCTGCCACTGCCAGAGGCGTTTGGCGTAGTCCTCCAGCGCCGCTTGATCATCGCTGCGCAGCTCCAGCGGCCAACTGCCGAGGATCGCCTGATAGAGAATCAACTCGTCACCGGCCGAGGGCGAACTGTCGTCAGTGCGCAGTTCCCGCGCCAGGGTTCGCCAGTGCTCCACCTGTTCGGCGTACCAGCCGCTGCGCTCGCTCAACACCGCGAGCCGCGCCCGGGTGTCTTCGCCGCGCTTGTGGTCGTGGGTCGCGGTGGCCAGCAGGTTGTGCGGAAAGGCTTCGAAACGCTGGATGCAGGCGTCGTGGAAATCGCTGACCGGCGCACTGAACTGTTCGGTGCTGAAGCCCACGTCATTGCGCGACAGCAACACCGCCGAGCGATAGAACGCCGTGTCTTCCACAGCCTTGGCTGCCGCTGGCGACGTCAATTGCTGGAAGCGCACGCAGGCATGCTTGAGGATCTTGCGCTGGCGGCCCACCGGGCGTTTGCGCCAAGGTTCGCCACCGAGCCAGCCGGCGAGGCAATCGAGCACTGGCCAGTCGGCCTCGCCCAGGGTCTGCCGCGCGCCGGCCATGGCTTGCTGGAAAAACACGTCGTCCTCGGCCGAACGCCCACGGGGGCTGATGTAGGTGCGGTACACCGGGAAGTGCACGATCAATTCCTGCAACGCCCGGCGGATCGCGCCGAGGGTCAGGTCGCGGGTCATCAGGTCATCCCGGGCCACTTGCAACAGGGCTTGGGCGACGCTTTCGAAATCCCCGGCCAGGGAACCGTTGAGGATCTGCTGCCGCGCCAATTGCGCTTCCTGGATGAACTCGGCGGGGCGTTCACTGTGGCGGTTCCACAATTCACCGAGGGTTTCGGCGCCGACGGGGTCGTGTTGCAGCAACGACAACTGGTTCATGAATTCGTAACCGGTGGTGCCATCCACCGACCAGTCCCGGTGCAGGGTTTCGCCTTCGCCGAGGATCTTCTCCACGTAGATCGGCAAGTGCCGCTGCGGCGACAGGCTATCCACCCGACGCCGCAGTTTGCGGCAGTAACCCCGCGGGTCAGCGAGGCCGTCGATATGGTCGATACGCAAGCCGTCCACCAAACCCTCGGCGATCAGCTCGAAGATTTTCGCGTGGGTGGCTTCGAACACCGCCGGGCGTTCAACCCGCAGGCCGCCGAGCTCGTTGACATCAAAAAAACGCCGCCAGTTGATGTCATCCGCCGCCGTGCGCCAACTGGCCAGGCGATAACTCTGGCGTTCCAGCAGGTTGTGCAGGTTTTGAAAACCTGCTGTTGTCAGCGAGTCATACGTGCTGATGTGCTGTTGGATGGCGTGCAGGATGGCCGGGTCGCCTGCCAACTCACGCAGTTCCTGTTGCAGGGGAATCGCCAGGCTGTGGGCGTCGGTCTGATAGCTCAGGGCGGCAAAACGATCGGCCAGGAACTTCAGTTGCTCGGTTTGTTCGGCGTTCAGTCGATCGTCAGGCTTGAGCAGTTCGCCGTAGCCGGTCGGGCAGATCGGAAAGTGATGGTCGTAGTGTTCGACATAAAACGCACCGCGCGCGGCATCGAAGTGCAGGGGCAGGGTGCCGTCCTGCAACGCCACGCCGTAGTCACTGCCCAAAAACGGCAGCAGCAACTGGCCTTCCATCAACGGGTCGGGAGAATGCCATTGGATGTCGAAAAACTCGCCGTAAGGGCTCAGGCGTCCCCATTCCAGCAAATCCAGCCACCACGGATTATCGCCACCGCCGACCGCCATATGGTTGGACACGATGTCGAGGATCAAACCCATCTTTTGTTGGCGCAACGCATCGACCAGTCGGCGCAATGCCGCTTCGCCGCCGAGTTCCGGGTTGACTGTGGTCGGGTCCACCACGTCGTAGCCGTGCATGGAACCGGCCCGGGCGCTGAGCAGCGGCGAGGCATAGACATGGCTGATGCCGAGGCTGGCGAAGTACGGCACCAGCGGCACCGCCTCGTCGAGGGTAAAACCTTTATGAAATTGCAGCCGCAGGGTCGCCCGCAGCGGTTGGATCAGCGCCTGATTCATTGGTCACGCTCGGCCGCCTGGAGTCGCGCGCAGGCGAGCAGTTCAAGGCGTCGGGCGGCGTCCGGGTCATCGAGCAAAGCTTCGCTGTCACCGGGCAAACGCCGTGACCAGTTGGGGTGCGTGTCGATGGTGCCGGGCAGGTTGGCTTGCTGTTCGATGCCCAAGGCATCTTCCAGCGGCAGCAGCACCAGCGGCGCACGGGTATGGCCGAGGAAACGGATCGCGGCGTCGAGCACTTGATCGGTTTCGTGGGACTCTTCGCGGAAGTTCTGCGGGTCTTCGCTCAGCACCCGACGCAGGCCTTCGCGCTCGCGTTCGCGGTGTTGGCGCCATTCGATTTCGCCGCTGGCATCCACCAGGCCGAGGCGGGCATTCCAGTCGATATCGTGGCCATGCCACCAGCCGTTGAGCGTGGGCAGGTCATGGGTGCTGGTGGTTGCCAGCGCGTTGTCCGGCCAGTCGAGGATCGGCTTGAAGTGGCTGTTGTCCTGTTCAAACAGCAGCACGCGCATGCCGAGGATCGAACGGGCGATCAGTTTTTCCCGCAGGCCGTCGGCCACGGTGCCCAGGTCTTCGCCGAGGACGATGGCCCGATGCCGATGGGATTCGAGGGCCAGCAAACGCAACATGTCGTCCACCGGGTAATACAGATAAGCGCCGTCGGCGGGCGGTGCATCGTTGGGGATGACCCACAGCCGTTGCAGGCCCATCACGTGGTCGATGCGCAAGCCACCGGCATGGGCGAAGTTGGCCCGCAGCATTTCGATGAACGCGCGGAAACCGTTGCGCACCAGACCTTCCGGGGAAAACGCGGAAATCCCCCAGCCCTGGCCGGAACGGTTGAGGATGTCCGGCGGCGCACCGACGGTCAGGGACGCGAGCAATTCGTCCTGGCGACTCCAGGCCTGGCTGCCACCGCCATCGGCGCCGACGGCCAGGTCAGCCACCAGGCCGATGCCCATGCCGGCGCTGATCGCGGCGGTTTGCGCCCGGGCCAGGCAACGGTCGATCAGCCACTGGCAGAAGGCGAAGAAGCCGATGCGTCCGGCGTTTTCTTCGGCGAAGTCGGCGAGGGCAGCGCTGCGCGGGTCTTGCCATTGTTCCGGCCAGTGGCGCCAGTCGAGGTGTTCGCCACGGGCGGCCCGGGCTTCCTGGATGGCTTCGAAGCGACAGTGGTTTTCCAGGGCTTCGCCGCCGGCATGGCGGAAACTGCTGAAGTCTTCATGCAACGGGTGTTCACCCTGGACAAAACCTTCGTAGAGCGCCTGCAACAGCCGATGCTTGGCTTCGGCGGCGACCGGCCAATTGATCAGAGGCAGGGCTTCCAGGGCTTGCAGTTGTTCGGCCAGCCCGGTGGCGTCAATCGCATCGCGCAAGGCGCGCTCGCCCAAAACGGCTCCCGGCGAGGCATAGAGGCTGTTGAGGAACAAACGGCTGGACGGCGAATACGGGCTGTAGCGGTGGGTGTCGCTGCTGAACATCGCGTGCATCGGGCTGATCGCCAGCGCCTCGGCACCGCGTTCACCGGCCACTCGGGCCAGGTCTTCCAGGGCTTGGGTATCGCCGAAGCCGCCGTCGCCGGAACGCCGCAGCGAATACAGCTGCACGCTCAAACCCCAGGTGCGCGGGATCGGGCTGTCCACGGCATCGCCGACGCTGTAGCAGCGCTCCGGGGCCACGGCCACCGTGAAGGATTGTCCGTCGATGCTGACGTGTTGATAGCCTACCGGGATCAGGCCCGGCAGGACCGCATTGGCATCGAGTTTCAGGTGCAGGCGCGAACCGTCTTCGAGGTGCACCTCGCACGGGGTTTCCGGTTCGAAATAACGGGCGAGGTCGAGGCCCTTGCCCACGTCGGCGGTGATCAGCGGCGGCAAGTGACGGGTCTGTTGCACTCGCTGCAATTGCAGCAGGCTGGCGTCGATTTCCTGAGTGGTGCTGGCCGGATGGCCGAGCCCGATCAGCACTGCGCGCAGCACGGCCGGGGCGACTTTCTGCGGGCGTCCGTTGGCGTCGATCCAATCGACGGCCAGGCCAGCACGGCTGGCCAATATTTCCAGTTGCGCATCGCTCATAGGCGCTCTCCATCGGGTAGCAAAGGGTTTGCAGCCGTGAGGCTGACGAGCACGCAAAACGGGGCGAGGCTGCTCTGGTTCAACAGGCCGGACGCGGGTGGATGTTCGAACAACAGCAATGCATCGGCCTGTGGAGGGTGGACCACGGGCGCGTCGCTGAGGTTCAGGTCAATACGCAGCAGGTTGCCATTGCCGAGGCGCCAGCTCGCTGAAACCGCGCCTTCGCCCAGCACCTCGGCACCCAGCGCCCGGGCACCGGGCAGGTGCGGGATGATGTGCTGGTGACGCAGTTGCAACAGTTGCCGATAAAGGTCATGCATGGCGTGCTGCGCCGGATCGCCAGCGGGTTTGGGCTGCGAGGCTTCGAAGGTTTGCGGCGCATTCGGGTCGGGGATCTTTTCGCGTTTGTGCGGATCCTTGAACGCGCTGAACGCCGCGAATTCGTTGCGTCGGCCTTCGCGCACCAGTTCCGCCAGTTCGCCGTGGTGGCTGGTGAAAAACAGGAACGGTTGCTCGGCGGCGAACTCGTCGCCCATGAACATCAGCGGAATCATCGGCGACAACAGCAGCAGCGCAGTCGCTGCTTTCAACGCATCGGTCGGGGCCAGTTGGTGCAGGCGCTCACCGAAGGCGCGATTGCCGATCTGGTCGTGGTTTTGCAGAAACAGCACGAACGCACTCGGCGGCAAGTGACCGCTGGGCTCGCCCCGGGACTCGCCGTGGCGATTGAGGTGGCCCTGAAACACGAAGCCTTCGCTCAGGCAGCGCGCCAGTTGTTCGGTGGGGTTCTCGGCATAGTCGGCGTAGTAGGCGTCGGTTTCGCCGGTCAGCAGCACGTGCAGGGCGTTGTGGCCGTCGTCGTTCCACTGCGCATCGAAACCTTGCTCCAGCAGGCTGGCCTGGTTGTGTTCGTTTTCCACGTTCAGCCACACGTGACGGCCCGGCGCGGTGTGTCGGCGGACCCGTTGAGCCAGTTCCTGGAGGAAGTCCGGGTCTTCGATGGCGTGCACGGCGTCCAGGCGCAAGCCGTCGAAGCGGTATTCCAGCAACCACATCAATGCGTTTTCGATAAAGAAGTCCCGCACCTCACGGCGGCGGAAGTCGATGGCCGCGCCCCATGGCGTGTGTTTGTCTTCGCGAAAGAAGCCTTTGGCGTAGCGATGCAGGTAATTGCCATCGGGGCCGAAGTGGTTGTAGACCACGTCGAGAATCACCGCCAGGCCATGGCCGTGGGCGGTGTCGATCAGGTGTTTGAGTTGGTCGGGCGAGCCGTAGGAGGCGTGGGGCGCGTAGGGCAGGACCCCGTCGTAGCCCCAATTGCGTTCACCGGGGAATTGCGCGAGGGGCATCAGTTCGATCGCGGTGATGCCCAGTTCGACCAGGCGTGCCAGGTGTTGCTCGACTTCACTGAAACCGCCGAGCGCGCCGACGTGCAATTCGTAGATCACCGCTTCGTTCCATGGCCGACCTTGCCAGTCGTTGTGTTGCCAGTGGTAGGCGAGGGGATCGACCACCACGCTGTGGCGGTCAAGGTCCCCGGCCTGGGCGCGGGAGGCCGGGTCCGGCACCTCCAGTTCGCCATCGATGTTGTAGCGGTATCGCGTGCCGGCCGGGCAGCGGGTCTTGATCACAAACCAGCCATCGGCCTGGGGCAGTAGTGGCAGGGATTGTCCATCATCCAGTTCGAGACTGACGTTTAACGCATCTGGCGCCCACAAGGCAAAACGCGTGTGTTCTGCGTCCAGCATGATTGCGCCGTGGGGCCAGGTCTCAAGGGTCCGTAACGGCATCGTTGAAAACCTCTAATTATTTGTGGCCCGATTTACCCAGGGCCTTTGCCACCAGTTTTTCGTAGAGTTCGGCGTAGGGTTCGACCGCTTTGCACCAATTGAACGGTGCGGCCATCGCGCGGCAACGCATGGCGTGCAGCAGATCGGGGAAAGCGAAAACCTTGAACGCACGGCTCACGGCTTCGCGGTAGCTTTCGACGGTGGATTCGTCGAACAGGAACCCGGTCACGCCGTTTTCAATGGTGTCGGCCAGGCCGCCGGTATTGCGCGCCACCGGCAACGAGCCGAAGCGCTGGGCGTACATCTGGCTCAGACCGCAAGGTTCGTAACGCGAAGGCATCAACAGGAAGTCACTGCCGGCGAACATGCGCCGGGCATCTGTTTCGTTGAAGCCGATGCGCACGCCGACCTGGCCGGGGAAGCGCAGGGCCAGTTCGCGCATGGCTTGTTCTTCTTCCGGTTCGCCACGGCCGATGATTGCAATCTGGCCGCCGTTTTCGACGATGAAGTCAGCCACGGCTTCGGTGAGGTCCAGGCCTTTCTGATAGACCAGTCGCGAGACCACGGCGAACAGCGGACCTTCGGAATCTTCGAGGCCGAACAGATCACGGACGTGGGCGGCGTTAACCGCTTTGCCATCCCAGTCGCCAATGGTGAACGGGCAGAACAGGTGCGGATCGGTGGCGGCGTCCCAGCTCTCGTCGATGCCATTGGGAATGCCACTGAGCAGGCCTTGCTGGGTCTTGGCGGCGAGAAAGCCGTCGAGGCCGCAGCCGAAGTCCGGCGTGGTGATTTCCTGGGCGTAGGTGGCGCTGACCGTGGTGATGTGGCTCGAATAGGCCATCCCGGCCTTGAGGAACGACATCTTGCCGTAGAACTCCATGCCTTCCTGTTGCAGCGCGTGCATCGGAATGCCCAGCTCCGGGCAAGAGCCGAGACTGGTCACGCCCTGATAGGCGAGGTTATGGATGGTGAACAGGGTTGGAGTGCGCTGCCCACGCCAGTGCATGTAGGCCGGAGCGAGGCCCGCTGGCCAGTCATGGGCGTGCACCAGGTCCGGGCACCAGTGGATTTGTGCGAGGTTGGCGGCGATATCGGCAGCGGCCAGGCCCAGGCGGGCGAAACGAATATGGTTGTCCGGCCAGTCGCGACCGTTGTTGGCGCCGTAGGGCGAACCTTCGCGCTCGTAGAGTTCGGGGCAGATCAACACGTAAATGACCAGGCCATCCGGCATGTCCATGCGCCCGATCTTGCACGGCGGCAATGCGGCATGACCGCCGAGTTCACCAATAATGTGGATCGGGTTTTCGCTGTGCAGCACTTGCGGATAACCGGGGATCAGCACACGCACGTCGTGCAGGTGCGCCATGGCCCGTGGCAGTGCCGCGGAGACGTCACCCAGACCGCCGGTCTTCACCAGGTCGGCGATTTCCGAGGTCACGAACAAAACCTTCTTCTTGTTAGGGTTCTGACTGGCGACCGGTGCCAGCGTCTTGGTGCTGGTGACGCTGATTGTCTTACTGCTCGGGGCATTCACGGCGCTCGATTCGCCGACCTGCTGATGAGCACGTTCTCCCTGAATATCTAAAGCCGCACTGATCATATGAATCTCCCGTGTTGTTGATCTAATTCTAGGCCTGGCACAAACGGTGTTCGTGGCCAAATCCTGTGGCCGGGCGCAAACGCGCTACGCATCGGTGAGCAAGGGCTGCCCGATACGCTAAAGCACAAAGGGTGACGCGGCTCATACAAGGGCTGTTGCAAGGATTGCACCAGTCGGAACGCACCTGTCTAAGAGAGGACTCTGCGCGACAGGTAAAAGTTTCGACTTTTTTTCCGCTTTGTGACCGACCGGTTTCGCCCCGCGAAAATCAGTCTAGGCCAGAACTTAGAGCGGCACAGACCAAATGGCAAAATTGTTCGACAATCGGTTTAAAGCGGTACGGACGTGCAAATACGGAGGGCAAACGCACCGACGAAGGGCATGTTTTTTTGTTGTGACGGGCCAAAATGTCACGGGGGAGTCACATGGATGTGCGAGGGGATTTGGGGTTTTGCACTGTTGTGGTGCGCTATGTTTGAAGGGATGTGGGGATTGTGAGGGCCTCTTCGCGAGCAAGCCCGCTCCCACATTGGATCTGTGGCGTACACAAATCCAATGTGGGAGCGGGCTTGCTCGCGAAGAACGATAACGCGGTCTTAGCCCAGAATTCGTATTGGAGCCCCCGCCGCCCAAGCCTGTATGTCTTCGATCATCTGAGAAAAGAACTGCTGATAATTCTGCCGGCTGACATACCCGACATGGGGCGTGGCCAGGACATTGGCCAGGGTGCGCAACGGATGAAGTTCGGGCAAAGGCTCCTCATCGAACACATCCAGTGCCGCGCCCGCCAGGCGGTTTTTCTGCAACGCCTTGATCAGCGCCGCTTCATCGACAATCGGCCCGCGTGCGGTGTTGACCAGCAGGGCCGTAGGTTTCATCCAGTCCAGCGCCTGGGCATCGACGATTCCGCGACTGCGGTCGCTGAGCACCAGGTGCACCGACAGCACGTCGGCCTGTTCGAACAGTTCCTGCTTGCTGACATGGGCCACGCCGACTTCGGCCGCGCGTTCGGCGGTGAGGTTTTCGCTCCAGGCGATCACCCGCATGCCGAACACCTGGCCAAACTGCGCAACCCGCTGGCCGATGCTGCCCAGGCCGAGGATCGCCAGGGTCTTGCCATGCAGGTCGCCGCCCAGGCCTTGTTGCCACTGGCCGGCACGCAGGGCGTTGGCTTCGGCCACGATGTTGCGGGTGGCGGCCATGATCAGCGCCCAGGTCAGTTCCGGGGCTGCGTGTTTGTAGCTGTCGGTGCCGCTGACCTGAATGCCCAGCGCGGCGGCGGCTTTCAGGTCCAGGGCGGCGTTGCGCATGCCGCCGGTCACCAGCAGTTTCAGGTTCGGCAAGCGGCGCAGCAGGTCTTCGTCGAACCGGGTGCGCTCGCGCATCACGCAAATCACTTCGAACCCGCCGAGGCGTTCGGCCAGGACGTCGTTGTCGGCCGGGTAGTCATGGAGAAAACTGACCTGGCCAATGCTTTCGAGCACCGACCAGTCCACCACGCCGCTGGCCACGTCCTGCCAGTCATCGATCACTGCAATCTGCACTGCCATCAGCCTTACCTCATCAACGAACGGGATTGGTTTTGTTCAGCCACGCGAGCAGGGCCTGATGGAATTGCGTCGGCTCTTCCATCTGTGGCGCGTGACCCATGCCGGGAAACTCCACCAGGGTCGCGTGGGGGATCAATTTCGCCACTTGCTTGCCGAGTACGTCGTAGTGACCGAGCGTTGCCTTCACCTCGGGGCTGGCAATGTCGCTGCCGATGGCCGTGGTGTCGGAGGTGCCGATCAGCAGCAACGTCGGCATTTGCAGGTCCTTGAACTCGTAGTACACCGGTTGGGTGAAGATCATGTCGTAGATCAGCGCCGAGTTCCATGCCACTTGTTTGTGCCCCGGGCCTTTGTTCAGGCCAGCGAGCATGTCGACCCAACGATCGAATTCCGGCTTCCAGCGCCCCCCGTAGTAGGTGTTGCGCTCATAGGTGCGGATGCCGTCGGCACTGAGCTTGAGTTCACGCTCATACCATTGATCGACGGTGCGATACGGCACGCCGAGAGCTTTCCAGTCTTCGAGGCCGATGGGATTGACCAGCGCCAGTTGTTCGACTTGTTCCGGGTATTGCAACGCGTAACGGGTGGCGAGCATGCCGCCGGTGGAGTGCCCGAGCACGCTGGCCTTCTGAATGCCCAGGGCCTTGAGCAACTGCTGGGTGTTGGTCGCCAGTTGCTGGAAGCTGTACTGGTAGTTGTCCGGTTTGCTGGAGGTGCAGAAACCGATCTGGTCCGGGGCGATCACCCGGTAGCCGGCCTCGCTCAGGGCCTTGATCGAACTGTCCCAGGTGGCGCCGCAGAAATTCTTGCCATGCATCAACACCACGCTGCGCCCGTTGGCCTTGCCATGGGCGGCGACGTCCATGTAACCCATTTGCAGGGATTTGCCCTGGGATTGGAAGGCGAAGTGCTTGACCGTGTAGGGATAGTCGAAACCCTGCAGCTCCGGACCGTACTCCGGACCTTCGGCGTGGGCCAGCAGGGGCAGGGCGGCGGTCAACAGCAGGCTGGGCAGCCAGCGGGGCGGGGACATAGGTGGACTCCATGGGAAATCGGCTGATGCTGGATCGGCACGATTACGGCGACATTAAACAAATGACCTTGTGGGAGCGAGCTTGCTCGCGATGGCGGTGTATCTGGCAGCATTGATTTCGACTGACACTCCCTCATCGCGAGCAAGCTCGCTCCCACAGGGTTCACGCCTCCCATCCCAATGTCGCGAGGGCCAACACCGCATAACGGGCACCTTTGGCGAGGGCCACAATCAGCAAGAATCGCCCCAGCGGCTCGCGCATCACGCCGGCCACGAGGGTCAGCGGATCACCGATTACCGGTACCCAACTGAACAACAACGACCAGTGACCATAGCGCTGATAATGTTTGCGCGCTGTTTCCAGATGCCGGGGCTTGACTGGAAACCAGCGCCGCTCGCGAAAACGTTCGATGCTGCGACCCAGCCACCAGTTCACCAGCGAGCCGAGGACATTGCCCACGGTCGCAACCGCCAGCAGCGCCCACAGCCAATCACGATCGCTGAGCAGCAGCCCCACCAGTACCGCTTCGGACTGCAACGGCAAGAGCGTCGCGGCGCCAAATGCCGCCAGAAACAGCCCGATGAATGCGCCGGACATCAATGGGCGGGGTAATCCGCCACCACCGTGTCAGTCCCGTCCTTTTTCAGGCCAATGATTTGATAAGCATCGCTCATGCCGTCCATTTCCATCCCCGGCGAACCCATCGGCATGCCCGGTGCGGCAACGCCGAGCAGGTCATCACGCTTGCTCAGCGCCAGAACTTGCTCGGCCGGCACATGGCCTTCGACGAATTTACCGTTGATCAGCGCCGTGTGGCAGGACGCCAGGCGCGGCGGTACGCCGTGCTGTTGCTTGAACTGGCTCATGTTGGCTTCGACATGGTCCTCGACCTTGAAGCCGTTGGTTTCGAGGTGACTGATCCACTTTTTGCAGCAACCGCAGTTGGCGTCGCGGTGGACTTCGATGGGGATCGGGGCGGCGGCCTGGGCCAGGGAGGAGATGAACAGGGCGCTCAGGGCGACCAGACGCAGGTGGGTTCGCATGGGAGGATCTCGACTCGGGTGGCGGTCAAAAAAGAGGCATTTTGACGACTTTAGCCGACGGCGCGGGGCGAGAGTGTTTCGAAGTAATGCAAGCCACCGGCTCATGTAGCAACTGCCGAGAGTTCGCTCGTAGCAGCTGCCGAGGTACGAGGCTGCGTTCGGCTGCGAAGCAGTCGTGAAATCAGGCGGCGCGGTGTTTCAGGAAAACCGCGCTCTCAGGTTTGACGACTGCTTCGCAGCCGAACGCAGCCTCGTACCTCGGCAGCTGCTACACGAGCCGAACGCAGCCTCGTGCCTCGGCAGCTGCTACACAGGTGCGAAGCGGCTAGGCGATCAACGGACTTTGAACCGCCCCATGATCGCGCTCACGCGGCTATTCGCTTCCAGCAACTGCTGGGTATTGAGTTCGCTGGCGTGACCGCTTTTCACCAGTTCATCCACCATGTGGCGGATCTGCACCATGCTGCGGTTGATTTCTTCGGTCACTGCGCTTTGCTGTTCAGCGGCGGTGGCGATCTGGGTGCTCAGGCTGTTGATGTGGCTGACGGAGCCGGCCATTTCATCCAGGCCGGAGTTCACCCGCGCCGTCGCATCGGCGGCGGACTGGCAACTGGCCTGGGTGTTTTCCATGGCCGCCACCGACGAACTCACGCCTTGGGTCAGGCGTTTGAGCATTTCGTTGATTTCCGAGGTACTGGCCTGGGTCCGGGCGGCGAGGGCGCGGACTTCATCGGCCACCACCGCAAAGCCACGGCCCTGTTCACCGGCACGCGCCGCTTCAATCGCTGCGTTGAGCGCCAACAGGTTGGTTTGCCCGGCAATCGCGCCGATCACCCCGAGAATCTCGGTGATCCGCTGCGCGTCCTGCTGCATGTTTTCGACTTTATGGGTGGCGCTGGCCACTTCTTCGATCAACGCCACCACACTGCTGGAGGCTTCGCCGACCACCACCCGCGAGCGATCCGCGTGTTCGCTGGCGCGCTGGGTGAACGACGCGGTTTCGGCGGCGTTGTGCGCCACGCTGTCGGCGGTGGAACTCATTTCGGTGATGGCGGTAACGGTCTGATCGGTTTCCGAGGCGTGACGCACCAGGATCTGACTGGTGTGCGCCGAGGTCCGTTGCAGGTTGTCCAGGCTCGACGCCATGGCGCCGGTGGCCTGGGTCACTTCGCCGATCATGTTCTGCAAGTAGATGATGAACGCGTTGACCGAGTGGCCGATGGCCCCCAACTCGTCCTCGGCGCGGATGGTGATGCGTTTGGTCAGGTCGGCATCGCCGGCAGACAACGCGTCAATGTTGGCCTTGAGGATTTTCATGCGGTGGATTAACTGGCGGATCGCGTAGATCTGCAGCAGCACCAGCAGGATCACCATCGGAATCTGCAGCAGGCTCAAGGTGTTCAGGACATCGTCACGCTGAGCGGTGATCAGTTTGGTCGGCAGGGCGGTGGCGAGGTACCACGGCGTGCCTTCGATCGGGCGCATGAAGAAGGTACTGGCTTCGCCATTGTTGTCGAATTCGACCCGTTGCGCCTTGTCGCGGTTTTGCAGGCCGGCCTTGACCTGGCTGGCGAATGGCGAGCCACCGGCCAGCTCACTGATGTTCTTCAGCACGACCGGCCCGCTGATACGCGAGCTGTTGCTGATGATTTTGCCGTCGGCCTCGACGATCAGCATTTCGGCGCCGAGGTCTTTCTCTTTGCGAGCGATCAGGTCGTTGAAGAAGCCCAGAGTCACGTCGATGGTCGACACGCCGTAAGCCGCGCCGTTTTTCTGGATGGCCATCGCGCAGTTGGTGCGTGGCTCGGCGCTGGCGTCATCTTTATAGGCCGCGGCCCAGGCGCACTGGCCGCGCGGGGTCGCCATGCCGCCCTTGTACCAGGTCTGGTCGTAGTAGTTGGGCGCGGCGTCGCTGTTCCAGAAGGTGTTCACCGCCAGTTTGCCGGAGCTGTCGCGGTGCCAGAAGGTGCTGAACTTGTTGCGTCCCGCTTCACGCTGGCCAGGCAATGGCCAGATCCCGCCGCCGAACACTTTCAGCTCGCCGTACTGGTCCACCAGGCCTGGCAGGACGGTATCGATGGCGGTGCTGTCGAGCAGGGGAATGGTCTGGGTGATGCTGCGTTGCTGGGCTTGCACCTTGTTCAACTCGCCCTGGATCTGCTCGGCGACTTCAGCAATGCGGTTGAGGGCCACCTGTTCTTCGGTGTGGCGCAGTTTCGGCGCGACCAACTGACTGATGCCCACCACCGTGAGCACCGAAAGCAGCAGGATGAACAGGACCAGAAACAGCGTGTAGCGAGCCTGAATGGTACGGAATGCGGGCATGGGACTGGTCCTTGTGCTGCGTTTTTATTGTTGGATGTCGTGTTTGAAAGTGGGGCTATCCAAGGCTTATCGGCCCGCCGGGGGCGACCTTTAGTACGGGCGTACAAGAAAGCGGCTGGGGGGACAGACGGTAAAAAGTGCGTGAGTATTGCCATCGATACAAACGGAGTGACTTTGTAAAAAATGACAATCCGTAGGGCGGCTATACCAAGATCAAAAAATTCATATAGGCCAATAAAACCGGGCACTTGGCGATTTGTATCGGAAATGTACGAAATTTGTAAAAAGTCGAAATATTTGTAGGTGGACCATCGTTTCGCGCCGATACTTCGCCGCAATCATCTCGCTCTACAAGGATTTTTTATGTCTCAGTCGAAAGGAGTACGGTCATGACTATTGGTTTGGTCGGCAACTGGGCTGCTAAATCGGGTCTGTTGGTTCGCCAGGGTTCGCCCAATGCCAAACCGGTGTCCCAGAGCGCCAAGGTGCGGGAAATCCTGACCATGGTCGGCACCAACCCGACGATTCTCGACCGGGCGAAAATGGATTCCATGCAGTTGTTCAAGCAGGTCAAGGGCTTCGATCCGACGAACATCTCGGCCAAGCAGCTCGGCAACATGAGCACCTACCTCAAGCAGAAGGGCATCATCGGCGATGTGACGGCGCTGACGCTGCTGAACGCCGGCGACAAGTTCGACAAGTTTGGCATTCCGAACGACCCCGAGGCCAAGTTCAACGCCCTGGACTACTTTGCCACGCAACTGGATTCGATCCAGAACAACAACCTCAAGGGCAACAAGTACGCCAACTACCTGGTCCCTGAGTTCAAGAAAGCGATCTACGTCTTGCAGAACCTCAAGACCTACGGCGAAGGCAATGGCTCGACGGTCAAGAAGAAGGACTGACGGGCCTGGCTTCTGACCCGATTCACTCGGGTCAGAAGACGTTCGATCAGCGGTCGAGCATGGCCATCACCGCTTCCGGATAACGCAATCCGGCCGTAGCGTCCGGCGGGAAGATCGCTTCCAGCGCCTGCAACTCGCCGGCGCTCAGCTTCACCTCCAGCGCCGCGACATTTTCCTCCAGGTATTTACGTTGCTTGGTCCCGGGAATCGGGATCAGGTAGTCGCCTTGCGCCAGCACCCAGGCCAACGCCAGTTGCCCGGCGGCCACGCCCTTGTCGGCGGCCAGCGTTTGCACTTGCTGCACCAGCCGCAGGTTTTTCGCGAAATTCTCCCCCTGAAAGCGCGGGCTGAAACGGCGGTAATCGTCCGCTGCAAAGTCGTCCGGACTTTTCAAGGCACCGGTCAAAAAGCCGCGACCCAATGGGCTGTAGGGCACAAAAGCGATGCCGAGGCGCTGACACGCGGCCAAACAACCGTTGTCTTCCTGATCGCGGCTCCACAGCGAATATTCACTTTGCAGTGCGCTGATCGGATGCACCTTGTTTGCCCGTTCCAGCGTGGCCACCGAGGCTTCGCTCAAGCCCAGGTAACGCACCTTGCCAGCCTTCACCAGTTCCGCCATGGCGCCGACGGTTTCTTCGATGGCAACCTGCGGGTCGATGCGGTGCTGGTAATACAAATCCAGGGTGTCCACGCCGAGGCGCTTGAGGGTGCCGTCGATGGACTGGCGAATGTATTCCGGGCGGCCATCGACGCCTCGTGCAGTCGGATTGGCCGGATCGCGCACGATGCCGAACTTGCTGGCCAGGAACACTTGGTCGCGCTTGCCGGCGATGGCTTTGCCGATCAGCTCTTCGTTGGTATGTGGGCCATACATGTCGGCGGTGTCGAGCAGGTTGATCCCCAGTTCCAACGCCCGGTGCAGGGTGGCGGTGGCTTCGCGGGTATCGGTGCCGGTGGTGTAGAAATCGGTCATGCCCATGCAGCCCAACCCGATGGCGCTCACCAGCGGTCCGTTCTTGCCCAGTTGACGTGTTTGCATGAGATCAGCTCCTTGTGAATGTGAGCCACCATTGTTGCCCTCGACAAAAACAAGTTAAACCGGCTAAAACTGCTATCAGTATTCGTAATATCTAAATAATCAGCAGGTGCGACAGAACCATGGACCGTCTCAACGCCATGCGCGTGTTTACCCGGATCGTCGAGTCGGGCGGCTTTGCCAAGGCTGCGGACAGCCTGCAAATGCCCCGCGCTTCGGTGACCATTCTGATCAAGCAACTGGAGGCGCACCTGGGTGTGCAGCTGTTGCAGCGCACCACGAGGCAAATCAGCCTGACTCTCGATGGCGCGGCCTATTACCCCCGTTGCGTGCGCTTGCTCGCAGACCTTGAAGAGACCGAAGCCGTATTTTCCGCTGCCCGACACAATCCCAAGGGCTTGCTGCGGGTGGACATGCCGGCAGGTATCGGGCGGTTGATCGTGATTCCGGCCTTGCCGCAGTTCACCGCCCGGTATCCGTTGATCGAACTGGAAATCAGCTTGAACGATCGCACCGTGGACCTGATCCGCGAAGGCGTGGATTGCGTGCTGCGCGGCGGCTCGCCGCTGGATGATTCACTGGTGGCGCGCCCGCTGGTGATGCTGGATCAGGTGACCTGCGCCAGCCCCGAGTATTTGCAGCGTCACGGCGTGCCCGAGTGTCCGTCGGATCTGCAGGGGCATCAGATGGTGGAGTATTTCTCTGCGACCACCGGCACGCGCTTCGGGCTTGAGTTCGTGGTCGACGGGCAGGTGCAAGCGGTCAATCTGCCCAAGCAGGTCTCGGTCAACAGCGCCGACGGCTACATGGCCGCGTGCGAGGCCGGGTATGGCTTGGTCCAGGCCCCGTACTATCACGTGGCCCGACAGTTGAGCGAAGGGCGACTGTGCGAGGTGCTTGCAGACGCGCCGCCACCGGGCATGCCGCTGACGGCCCTGTACCCGCCACACCGCCAGTTATCCCGACGGGTGCGGGTGTTTGTCGATTGGCTGGTGGAACTCTGCGCGCAACCGGGCCAGCACTTTTATAAAAGCCACTCAGGCGGCTGAGCGATCGGCCCCGGAGCCGTTGCGTATGGCGTGTTGCAGATCGTCATGCAGCCGCTGCATGTGCGCGCAGTTCAGGTCCAGATGGCGTGCTTTGGCGCCGCGATGGAACAGGGCGAACCATCGCCCCTGATCCGATGCAGGGATCAGCCCGGTAAAGACGAAGGCCTTGGCAGTCAAGCGCTGAAAATCCTCGGCAAAGCACGGCGACAGCGCCAGTTTGGCCGAAATCAGCCAATCCCTGGGCAATTGGGTCAGTTGATCTAGCAGGCTTTTGTCCAGACGCTCGATGACGACATCGACCCTTTGATAGTGCTGCTGCATGTGCAAGGGGCGAGAAGGGTAAACAGCCTGGCTTTTCGCGCTGCCGAATACGGAGCCCAAGTGCTGCATGAAGCCCCGGCATCTGTCGGGCCAGGCGATGTCCGGTAACGGATAGCTGTGCCCATCGAGTTGATGAACACCGACCACGATGGTTTCCGCCAACGGTTCGGTCAGGGGCGAAGGCACGTGATCCGGCAGCAACCCGGTGCAATGGAACCCCAGTGTTTTGGCCATGCGCTGAGTGTAAGGGTGGTGGGTGACTTGTTTGATCAAAACGCACTGGTAGCCCACGGCCCTCGACCGTTCCAGCAACTCAGTGTTCAGACGGGTCGCGATGCTCCGTCCACGGGTCGACGGATGCACGACGCTGAGCGCCAGTTCGGCGCTACCGGTAGGGTGCCTGTCGCGATACAACGCCGCGTGACCAAGGACCTGCGAACCCTCCACTGCCAGCATGGAGTGCCAGCAACCGTCGCCGTTGTTTTGCGTGATCAGTTTCGGCAAATAAACATCCGGCCGCGCGTAATGATCGCCGTAAACCAGGCGAAACAGGCGGCTGACGGCCTTGGCATCAGACGCTCTGAAGGGACGGAAAATCAATGGGCTCATGGTTTGCGCCCTGGCAAAGGGGCGTACACCCGCAAGTCCAAAACCCGCAATTGTTTGCCTGAGCGACGGTGCAACGGAAGATCGGTTGCGGCGCAAGGCACGACCTGGAAATCCAGCTGACCATCCAGGTTGATGCTGTCGATGGCGGGGTAGTGAGCCAGCAGTGCTTCGCGCAGTGACAGGTTCAACCGGGAGATGGTCTGCGCTCCGGACGCGGGGACCCAATTCACGCTCAGTCGGTCTTTGTACCCGGCGCGCTCAATGCGCAATTGCCACTGGTCACTCTGGGTCACGCGTTGGACGATGTGCTGGATTTCGTCGGTAAACAGCGACATCACCCCCACGCGCACCCGTTGGCTATGGACGCTGCGGCCCCTGAGTGCGAGCTTGCGCCTTGGCGTGGCAATCGGCTCAATCCAGCAGGCACGATCGCCTACCGGGTATCGCAACAGGGGCATCAACCGGCGACCGAGATGGGTCACCAACAACATTCCCACGCGGTTGCACTCATTAATGATTTCACCGCTGTGTTCATCAATGATCTCAAGCAAGGTCTGCTGGTCGAACACCCGATGCTCGCCCAATGCGCAATCTCGGTCGCTGCCGGCCATCAAACCGGCATCAACACTGGCATAACCGATGGAGCCGATACGGGCGTTGGGAAAGACGCGGGCAAGCCTCTCCAATTGGTCGGCAAACACGCTTTCACCTGCGTAGAGCAGGGTGTCTACCTCGCTCAATACGCGCTGGTGTTGAATCAGGTACGCCGCGAACTTCAGCAACTGCGCGGGTACACCCGCCAATACATTGATCCGATGCTCGCCAATCGCTGATGTCAGCTCCTGAAAATCAATACTGCCGGTGAAGGGGAACTCGCTGATCGAGACGCTGGTTTGGGCCAGCGAGTCATGCATAAACAGAAAACTGGCGCAGAGATCACCGGCAAAAAAAAGATTGGCGACCCGGTCTCCATCGCTCAGCAGCGACGAGAGGCTTTCACCGAAAGTCGTGACCATCGATTGCCATTCGTGGCGCGTGTAAACCGCCAGTTTGCCCTCGCTGGTCGATCCACCGGTTTTAAACACCAGCGCATTGTCGACAGGCGCGGTGAGCACCGGCCAATGCGCCAGGTCATGGCTGCCAGCCCAATAGTCGCGCCCATTGATGACGGGAATATCGTTTAACGATATTCCCTGTGAGGGTAGATGCTTGAGGTGCTCGTTATAGAAGCGCGAGTGTTCGCGTAGGTAATGCACAAACTGATCAAGCGAAAAATGATCTTTCAACGGAGTTTCCTTACAAATATCAAGCGTCTTGCAACACGGTTTAATGCCGATAAAAAGCTATTGTTTTTGGCGCCGATCAATCACTAACGGCGTCTTGCCGCTGTGCTTGTTACGTTCGAATTGAGCGGCGCTACAGCGTGTAACTTCCAGTATTAAAAGTGCGGCAGTCACGGTGATTTTCAGTGTGGGATCGGACAGCAGTTGGTCGTGAACCCACTGCACGTCGGCGTCGGTGCGGATCAACAGGCGCTCGGTCCCGTCGGGGACGTGGTCCAGCACCATCTGAATCGGCACGCCCACGCGTTCAGCCAGTTGGGTCGGCGAAATGAGCTCGGTACCGACCCGCAGCCATTGCCCGTGTCGCCCCAGCAGTTCGAACCGCGGTGAACTCAGTCCGCATGGGCAAGGCCCAGGGACCCAACGCCCGGTGTCACCCACGTCGTAGCGGCGAATGACTTGACTTTGGCTGGCGCGTGAAGTGAACAGCAGGCGCCCGGCCTCGCGCTCCCTGGCGGGCACATCGTGTTCGAACTGAACGATTTCCAGGTGCTGGGTTTCGCACATCAAATGAAACACGCCATCGGCGGTCGCCGCGCACGCATGCCCAAGCGGGCCCGCATCGACGGAGCCGTAAATCGCCGAGCGAATCGTTGCAACGCCGCAGCTCTCCATCAACTGCCGACTGGCCAGTCCCGGATGTTCACCACCCAGGAATACCTTGTGGATACCGCCGTACGCCCGCAGGGTGGTTTGCTCGTTGAGAAACAGACGATGCAAGGTGCTGGGCATGCCAATCAGCACGCTGACCCGCCGCTGCACAATCAGTCGGGCGATTTCGCTGAAGTCATCGTCGCCGGGAGCGCCCATGGGGAAATGGGTGGCCTCCATCTGTTGCAGGATCGAGGAAAAACTGTAAAAGCTGCCGTAAAGACCGCCGCTATAGAACAGGTTCATTACCCGGTCATGCGCCGGGTCCAGCCCGACGGCAAACAACCCGTCCGCCGCTGCGCGCATTTGTCGATGAAAGTCGCGGTAGCTGTAACCGGCCAACGCCGGGATGCCGCTGCTTCCTCCGGAGCGGAAGTACAGCTGTGCCGTTTCGGCAATGGGCTGAGCCTGCAACGCCTGTTTGTCCATGATCGGCGAGCCAGCCGTGTCCACGGCTGGGGGCAGTGCATCAAGCGTTGCCGGTTTGCCCGGCATGTCCGCAGGCAGGCTCACCGAGAGGCGGCGACTCAAGCGCGTCAGCGCGTACACGCCATCATGGGGCTCGCCGGCGTAGCCTTCATGGATCAACCGGGCCGGCGCGATGCGGCTGACGCCGGCACTGACCAGCGTGCGCGCCAGCGCCGGTGTTTGTGTCGGGGAGCAGATCAATACGCAGCTTTGCAAAACGGTGCGCCAGGGCAGCAGCGTTTCGGTAAGCAGGGGCTGCGGCACGGGTTTGAGCATCAGGGTGCGAAACAGCGGTGAGGGCGCGAGCGTCCGATGGTGTTCCCAGATCACTCGCCATTCTGTACCGGCCCAGACCTTGCCGGTGTGCCCGGCAAAACATTGATCCAGTTGCGCCATCGCACAGCGAGTGGTGATTTGCGCCGCTTCCTGATCGGTTGGAACCAGCGCCGGCCAGTGTGTGCTGCGACGTTCGAACGCCTCGGCCAGGCGTGCCCCCATCTCTTGCAGAACAGCCGGGTCATCGCTGTCCACCAATACCCACTGCGGGCTGGAACAAGCCTGCTGATCCAGACGACAGACTTCATCGACCAAGGCATCCAATGCCTGAGGTTGCGCCGAGTCGGGACTCAGGTAAGCGAAACTGATCCGGTGGCCCCAGTCGATCCAGCGACATCCGCCGGGCAACTGCTGACGAAGGGCGCTGAGCGCGGTTTGCCCACCCCACGCCGACACGCCATCAGCCCGGGTGCAGAGGCGTGCAATGTCCGAGGTGGCCACGGGCAACACCGCGATAAAATCGGCGAGCCTGCCGCTGCTGTCACAGCGGCCGAGGGCGTCCAGCAGGCGTGCGGTCAGCCCCTGATCGATGACGCTGGGGCGTAGCCAATTGATGTTGCCGGCGAGCAGGCCTTCCACCACCGCACAAAATGCCAGCATCGGTGCATTGCCCGGTGTGATGTGCACGACCAGCCCCAGTGGGTGCCAACTCTCGAAGCGCGAGTGCACGTAATCGATACGCCGCAGGGTACGCGGCTGCACGCCCAGTTCCCGTTCGAGTTTGCTGTTCAAGTGCTCGGGTTGGCAGAAGTCGATCAGCGCCAGGCGTTGATCATCTTCCAGGCTGATGTCCAGTTCGCGACGTTGCAGTTGCCTGGCAAATCGAGTGGCTGCATTAACGACAATGTCACTGTCGACGGGCGTCATCAGCAGTCGGGGCAGGACCTGGTGCAGGCTGTCGAGGGCGGCATCCAGGGACATGTCGGTGTGCAGTTGGCCATTGATCAGGAACATATCAAGCCCTCCCGATCAGTTCAGCAGCGGCCATCGCACAGCTTCGGCCGGCGCTGGTGCCGGCGCGACCGTGCAATTCGAACCAGTCGTTGGCGAGTCCACAGCCACACGTGGCGCCGGGGTACAAGGTGGCCAGGTCGCTCATGACCACGGCATGCGCCGGGCTCGACGAAATGTAAGGCGATACGAAGCCCAGCAGGCCGGGCTGGCCGTAGGGCTGCACGCTGAAGTCGGATGGATTGCGCACGAAAACCTTCGAGTAAACCGGTACATGAAAATGATGATGGGCGCATTCGACGTAGGGCACCGCGTGCTCGACCGCGCCGTAGCCGTCCCGGCAACGGGCTTGCTCGATGCCCAGTTGCCGCTCGATCCGCTCATAGAGTCGGGCCCGGGGGATCTCCTGCAACCTGTGGTTTTTCCAGCCTCCGCCGAGCGACACCAATGACCCGGCAGGTAAGGCAAGCGGTGCAATGCCGATCGCCTCCATCTGTTGCAGCGCCTGCCACAGAAAGGCCGGAAAACCGAAAATTCGCACCGGACGCGGTTCTTCGGCAAACGCCTGCAAGGCGCGAATTACACCGAACAGATCAAATTCGTAGCCGGTACCGGTGTGGCGCAGGGCATAGACGATCCGGTTGACCGGCGCATAGCGACACAGGAACTGGTCGGTATAGGACGTGCCCAGACGGTTGTCGGCCGCGGGTTCATAGCTCAGCAGCAGGTAGTTGCACGGCGTGCCTGGGGTATCCCAGCCGTAGTGCCGGAAAATCCGCGTGACCATGCCTTGGGCGGCGTCCATGCTGCGCGAGTCATAACGCATGCGGCTTTTCTGGCCGGTGGTGCCGGACGAAGTCAGCTCCAGCGCGTCTTCACCTGTGGAACTCAACAGCAGGTGCTGCTTGAAAAAATTGGCGAAGATCGGCGGCAGTCGCGACCAGTTATCCAACCCCTCGAGGGATTGTGCATCCAGGTCGTGGGCGCTGAGCCAACGTTCGTAGCCAGGCGTGTGATGGCAATGAAATTGGCTGATTTCAGCCATGGCGCGATCGAACAGCCCCGGCGGTACCGAATCGAGGTCGTAAGGCTGCGTCAACGCACACAGTGCGTCGGTGTAGGGAAGGTGAGTCATAAACAGTCCTTGGTTGAATCAGGCGGCGACCGTGTTGCGGCACCGATGCAGGAAGGGTTGCAGCGGCACGAGGCAAACAAGCCCCGCGATACCGGCAATGAGGGCGAATGACTCAAGGTTGTCACCGGCACCGAGCGCCGCGATCATCGACCCGACGCCGCCCATGATCGAGATCGAAATCATGCCGATCATGGCCGACACCAGCCCTTTGCTGTCCTCGCTGGAAAACAGTGCCAGCCGATACAACGCGGCGTTGCTCATGCCCAGCCCGACGGCGTAGATCGACAGGCAGGCAACCAGCATTTCGGTGGAGGCGCCGTAAAAACCGACCATCAGCAAGGCGATGAGTCCGCCGCAAAACGGCCAGAGTGCGTAGCGGATCAGTTGTCGCAGGGCTGTTCGGATGATCAGGCGGTCGAGCAGCAAATTGCCAAGAATCACCGCGCCGAATACCGGAATTTGCCAGAGCCCGTATTGCAACGACGACAGGCCCTGGCCGTGGATCAGCAAGAGTGGCGACATGCCGATCCACGCAATCAGCGGCAGGCTCATCACCCCCAGGGCGATGGACGACAGTACGAACGGCGGGTTGCGCAACAACCTGCCGTAGCGATGCAAGGTGCCGCGTAAGTCGAAGGGTTCGGCGGTGGGTCGGGTGCCGAGGGTTTGCGGTGTGAACACATACAGGCCGAGCCAGGCGGCGAGGGCGGCGATCCCCAGCGCCAGGAACAGCTCCCGCCACGAGAGCCATTGCAGTAGCAGGCTGCCGAGCAACGGTCCCAACAGCGGTGAAAGCAGGGCAATATTGCCCAGCCACGCCATGACCCGCACCGCCTCGGCCTCGCAGAACACCTCTTGCAAGGCGGGATAACTGACCGCGATGACAAATCCCAATCCCATGCCCTGGATCAGTCGCAAGCCGTTGAACGCTACGATACCCGGCGCCCAGTACGCTGCGAGGCACGCGAGGGCGAACAGTGCGCTACCGATGAGTAACAGCGGACGGCGCCCGTAATGATCGGACAGCGGCCCGACCAGCCATTGCAGGACAATCCCGCCCGTCAAATACAGGGTGAATGCATACGGGACATGCCCGGGATCGGCCTTCAGTTGTTCGGTCACGCTGAGCATGGCGGGCATGATCAAGTCACTGGCCATATAGGTCAGGAGTTCGAACGCTGCGATGGCCAGGCAAAAACCGATTAAAGGTAAGGGGCGGGTGTTGATTGATGAGGTGTGCATGACGTCCTTGTCGATACTTAAAGTTTGAGGAGGTAGCTCCTGTAACGGTGTACCGAAAGACTAATCATCGATGACGCGGCGCTCTAGAGCGCGATTGAGACTGGGGATTTCAATGGTTTACCACGTATTGCCAGTGGTCTGGACCGGCAAAAAAACCAGCTTGATGTGGATCCAAACTTACAAAAGTGCGAGCAATCCACTGTACGAAAAATGCCCGCGACGGGGCGGGCATTTGTTCAGGGTTTATTAGAAAAGTGACGATGTCTTACATGTAGTTTAAGTGTGGATTACCGATGTTGGTAATAACCCGGTCCGCCACGATCGTAATGGTGGTCACCGTGCCAGCCGCCGTGGGGGAAAATGATACAGCCGCTCAGGGAAAGCAGAGCGATCAGGGGAATCAGCAGTGTGATTCGACGGAGCATTTCAGAATCCTCATGGTTATCGCCGCAATGAAGCCAAAACTCTTCATCGGCTGTAACATGAGACTGCGTTTGCCAGCGTTTATCCCCGTCCGAAGGTAGGGGCTTAGCATGCAAACGGATACAAACCGGATACATTTCAAGATTCAGGAACCCGCAATGACCCAGTCGCAACGTTTGAAATACTCGATTCTGATCTCCCTGGTGGTCCTGGGGATCATGTTCGGCCTTTCGTATCTGCAAAACGCAGGGATCATCAGCGAGAAGCTGTTTCAGTACATCGCCATTGGCGTGGCCGTGATCGTCGTGGTCGTCAATGGGGTGATGCGCCGCAAGGTCAAGCCTTGAGCGAAGCATCCGAGGCTGAGTCGCTGTAGAGAATGGCAATGGCCTGCGGATGCAGGCTGTAGCTTTTGTCCGGATTGAGCGTGATCACGCCCTCACTGCATAACCGCTTCAACACTTCCCGCACGCTCAGGAAGGACAGGGGAATATCCAGGTCCAGCAAATACGTATGCACGCCGCGCACGCCCAGGTTGCGCTCGCTTTGGGCGGCGCTCAGCAGGGCGTCGATGACTTTCAGGCGAATCAGGCTGGTTCTCAGGCCAAAGCTCTTGAGCAGGACCCTGATTCGATCATTTCCGTGGCGTTCAGCCCTTTGTTCGAAGATCCCTGCACCCTGGTTCATGGAAATGCCTTTTGGCGCACGGCTACCGTCCGTTGGCAGTTGCGAGTTGTACATGCAAAAACTCCTTTTCAGAGCCTGATCAGGAAAATAGTGATGGTGCTCTCAATCATTAAGACGAACGAGCACGGCAAATCATGAACGGATTGATGTAGAAAATTTGTCGAGGTCATGTGATCGCTATGTGATGGAGATGCCGTCGATCGTTGCGCCGCCTAAATTTCCTGATGAATTTTTCGTTTCTAAGGCCAGGCACATTCCGCGTTGTCCGCAGGGTGTGATTTTCAAGGGCCATGTCCATCAGGAGCGAGCGTGAATATTAGCAGGCAGTTAACCCGGTTGAGTCTTGCAGGTGTGTTGCTGGGGCTGAGCGTTGCGGCCAGCGCCCGCAATGCGCCGGAATCGTCGACCGTGGATATTCGCCGCACCAGTTTCGGTGTGCCGCACATTCGCGCCGAGAACGAGCGCGGGCTCGGTTACGGCATCGGTTACGCCTACGCCCAGGACAATCTGTGCCTGATGGCCAACGAGATCGTCACCGTCAACGGCGAGCGCTCGCGGTATTTCGGCCCGGATCAGTTCACCGTCGAAGAACGCGCCAACCCGGCCAGCGATCTGTTTTTCAACTGGTTGAATACCCCGCAAGCGGTGGCCGGTTTCTGGCAGGCGCAAACCACTGAAGTGCGTGATCTGATCGACGGCTACGTGGCGGGTTACAACCGCTCGCTGGCCGAGCGTCAGGCCCAGGGCTTGCCAGCGCAGTGCCAGGGTGATTGGGTGCGTCCGATTGCCGCCGAGGACCTGGTGAAGCTGACGCGGCGCCTGTTGGTCGAAGGCGGGGTCGGGCAGTTCGCCGAAGCCCTGGCCGGCGCCACGCCACCGGCTGCCGTTGCTCAAATGGCGGAAGGGGCGCAGTCGTTCCAGCTGGTTGCCGAACGTCAACAACGCTTTGCACTGGACCGTGGCAGCAACGCCGTCGCAATCGGCAGCGAGCGTTCGTTCAATGGTCGTGGCATGCTCCTGGCCAACCCGCATTTCCCTTGGGTGGGCGGGATGCGCTTCTATCAGATGCACCTGACCATTCCCGGCAAGCTCGATGTGATGGGCGCTGCGTTGCCTGGTCTGCCGATGATCAACATCGGTTTCAACCAGCACCTGGCCTGGACCCACACGGTCGATTCATCCAAGCATTTCACCTTGTATCGCCTGCAATTGGACCCGAAGGACCCGACCCGCTACCTGCTCGATGGCAAGTCGTTGCCGCTGGATAAGCAGACCCTGACGGTGCAGGTGAAACAGCCCGATGGCCAGGTCAAACCGGTTGAACACGTGGTCTACAGCTCGGTGTTCGGCCCGATTGTGCAATGGCCCGGCAAGCTCGACTGGGACAACCAGTTCGCCTACAGCCTGCGCGATGCCAACCTGGAAAATGATCGTGTGTTGCAGCAGTGGTATGCGATGAATCGCGCCACCAGCCTCAAGGAGTTGCAGGCCTCGGTGCACAAGATCCAGGGCATTCCGTGGGTCAACACCCTGGCGGCGGATGATCAGGGACAGACGCTGTACATGAACCTGTCGGTGGTGCCGAACGTGAATGCTGACAAGCTCGCCAAGTGCAGCGATCCACGCGCCGGGCTGAAGATGATCGTGCTCGACGGCTCCAACAGCGCCTGTGCCTGGGACGTCGATCCTAACGCCGCGCAAAAGGGCATTTATGCTGCTGATCAGTTGCCGCAGTTGCTGCGCAACGACTTTGTGCAGCACTCCAACGACTCCGCGTGGCTGGCCAACCCGGCGCAACCGCTCACCGGCTTCTCGCCGTTGATCAGTCAGGACAGCCAGCCGTTGGGGCTGCGTTCGCGTTTTGCCCTGGATCGCCTGGGCTCGCTGGCCAAGACCGGGAAACTGGCCGCCGTGGACCTGCAACGCATGGTAATGGACGATCAGGTGTACCTGGCGGCGCAAGTGCTCCCGGACTTGTTGAAGTTCTGTAGCGTCGACGCAGCAGCGCAGGCATCGGTGTGCGCCAGCCTGAAAGCGTGGGATGGCCGGGCGAATCTGGACAGCGGCCTGGGTCTGGTGCATTTCCAGAATGTCATGCAGACGCTGCAGCAATCACCTGAGATCTGGCGTGTGGCCTTCGATCCGAAAGACGCGCAACACACCCCGCGCGGGCTGGCGCTCGAACGGCCGGAAGTGGCCAAGGCCATCCACGCAGCGATGCTCGCATCGATGGAATTGACCACGAAAATGGGACTCAAGCCGGACAGCCGCTGGGGCGACATTCAGGTGGTCAGCAGCGGCGGACAGCAAACGTCGATCCATGGCGGGCCGGGCACATTGGGGATCTACAACGCCATCCAGAGCGTCCCGAGAACCGACGGCAAACTGGAAGTGGTCAGCGGCACCAGCTACCTGCAAATCGTGACCTTCGATGACAAAGGTCCGCACGCCCAAGGCTTGCTGGCGTTCTCGTTGTCCAGTGATCCGGCGTCGAAGTACGCCCGGGATCAGACGCAGGCCTTCTCGAAGAAGCAACTGAGCGTGTTGCCGTTCACCGAGCAGCAGATCAAAACCGATCCGCAGTATCAGGTGCAGACGATTCGCGAGTCAGATGAAAAAGCCGGGAAGGTGGTGGCACAGTAAACGCCGCGCTATCTGCTACAAACAGGAAGGCCGCTCCCCTCAGGGGGCGCGGCCTTCAGCTTTTTGGCGCTTGCTTGGGAATCGAATTGAGCACCGGGTTGCCGTTCTCGTTGCGAGTCAGGTAGACCGGCAACACCCGGGGCAGGTTGGCCACCAGGCTGTTGAGTTCCTTGATGTTGTAGACGCCGCCGAGGCGGATCAAAGCGGTGTTGTTATCGGCCAGCATTATCGGCTTGGCCAGGTAGCGATTGATCAGGGGCAAGGCATCGCTCAGCGGCAGGTCATCGAGTACCAGTTTGCCGTTGCGCCAGGCCAATGAGCTGTCGTTGGCATAGGTCTCGCTGATCTGCGGCATAAAGTCGCCGTGGCGAAAGCGTGCCTGCATCGACGGGCCGAGGCGCAAGCCGTCGCCGTCGAGGGCGTCGTTGCTGGTGACCAGCACGGAACCTTCGATCAGGTTCACCCGCACCTGATCTTCATACAGCCAGACGTTGAATTTGGTTCCGGTCACCCGGATCCGGCCTTCGGCGGCCTTGACGATGAAGGGGTGTTTCATGTCGTGGCTGACGCTGAAGAAGGCTTCACCTTTTTTCAGGGTGACCCGACGTTCATTCTTGTAATTGCTGAAGGTCAGCTCACTGCTCAGGTTCAGCTCCACCTGGCTGCCATCGCTCAGGGTGACCTGGCGCACATTGTCAGTGGTTTCGAAATGCTGATAAGCATTGGGCACCCAGCCGAGGTTCCAGCCGGCGTACGCCGCCAGCGGCAGCGCCAGGGCACAGACCGCGGCGCTGATGCCGAAGGTGCGCCAGGACGTCGAAGGTTTGGTCGGCAGGGGCGGTACGGCGGACTCAGGTCGCGGCAAGTCCCCGGCGACGTCCCAGATCTCCAGCATGGCTTCGTATTCGAACGCATGCAGCGGATGAGCATCACGCCATTGTTCGAACGCCTGGCGTTCTTCGGCGGTGCAGTCGATGGCGTGCAGACGCATGCACCAGTGCGCAGCGGCATCGGTGACGGCGTCGTATTCGGCTTCCGAGAGGGTGTGTTCGGTCATTGACTCATCCTGATTTGCTGCATTCTAACCTTGAGGGCGAGCTGTCGAGAACATCCGTCATGGCAATTACCCATCAAAGTGGAACTTATTTTCCCCACTGACGCCCAAAAAACAGGACGCACGACGCCTACTATCCACAAATGGAGTGAAAAAATGATCAAAAGAACCTTCGCAGCCCTGATTGCCACCGCCAGCTTGCTCAGCGCTGGCGCTGCTATGGCTGATCGCCCGGGTGCAGGCTGGATCACGATTGAGAAAGCCATCGAAACGGCCAAGACCAAGGCCGGTTATGTCGAGGTCTATGAAGTGGAAGCCGATAACAACGGCTACTGGAAAGGCGAGGGCCGCAAGGCTGACGGCGTGGTCTACGAGTTCCGCATCGACGGCGCTTCGGGCAACATCCTGCGCGATCAGAAAGACTAAAGAAGATCCATGTGGGAGCGGGCTTGCTCGCGAAGACGGCGGTACAGTCAACTTTGATACTGACTGAGCCACCGCTTTCGCGAGCAAGCCCGCTCCCACCTTAATTACATGGGCTTTCAGGGGGTGGTGGTGTGAAGCTGCCGTCCCAATTGGGTGATCAGCCACGTCACCGAGTCGGCGTTGCCCAACAGAACCGCCAACCTGACCATGGCATCAGCCTTAAAGATTGTCCGGGCTTCGTCCAGGGTTTCTTTTTCGGTCAGATTCAAGACGTGGGCCAGTGCCCGGTCGGTGTACTCGAAAGTGGTGTCGCCGAAATCTTCCCAGATCTCGTCTTCGGCGTTGTAGACAGCGAACAGTTCCTCCAGAGGTGTTTGAGTTGACAGCACTTTGCGCTGAATGCCGGTCAGCGCGTCCTTCAACTCGATCGCTCGCAGGGTGGTGGTTTCTATCAAGTCGGGAAAGGGGCGCAACGCGTCCAGATACGCAATGTCCTCAGTCTTGCAGGTGATATGCGACAACTCATGGATCAGCGTGCTCGCTCGGGCATGGGTGCTGATCGGGAAAGAGGCGTCTTTGATGTAATTGCGGTAGTGATCGAGTTTGGGGAAAAAGAACTTCTCCAAGAGGTAGATCTTGTTTCTCTCATCCGCCGGGATCGCAAATGCCAGGACGTGCTCCGGTTCTTCCTTGGACCTGCCGATGACAAATCGCGTGGATTTTTCGTGCCTGAGCGTTGGGTCGAGTACGGCCCCCAGAATCTCCTGCACAACTTTTTCGATCATCGTCACGTGCTCGGGCAGCACCTGCGGCACATCCAGAAAATCCCTGACCAGTAACTCGACGGGCGTCGTTCGAGAGGACGAGGTCTTCAATAATTGCAGATTTCGAAAGCTGTTCCAGGCGTAGGTGGTGGCCAGGTCGAGCCCTTCATCGATCAGTCGGGCCCTGACCGGAAAGAGCTGGCGAATCGCCGACATGCCGTCCGCCTCGACGTTCATGCCATGACTGACTGTATCCCAGGTCTTCAGCCGTCGGAGCAGGCTATAGCGCGGTGTCGGTGCCTCGGCGTCCAGCACCCATTTTTTCTCGGCATCTTGCAACGCATAGGGACCGTCTACCTTGTCGCGGCGGATGATCCAGCGGTTTCCGCGTTTCTGGATCGGGTAGACCTTGCCGTCGATCGGCGTGTAATGCTGCTGGGTGGTAGCGTTCTTGTAGAGCCCCAGTTTGCTGTCCAGCGTCAGGGCGCCGAGATCGATGTCAGCACTTTCGTGACGCTGCAAGCGTGTGCGTTCGGGGGCCGTGATGTCGATCCGTTCACAGTCTGTGGCGGTGGTGTTGCCCGCGGGTGGTGAAGGTTCGCGACTGTCCATCGATTCGCGCAACATCGCCAGTTGCGCCATGCCGTGGATGAACGCCTGCACCGCGGCCCCCCATTTGTGGAGTTGCAGGTCTTCGGCCGATTCCTTGATGTCGCGGTAGCTGCGCCACACGGTCATCGGGTAGGCCAGCTTGCCCGACACAAAGGTAAAAGCCTGATCCAGATCTTCGCCCACGACGCGCTTGATGGTTGCCCATTCGCCTTGGCCGTCCTTGTCCGATTGGCAACCCAGCAATCGCGCCAACAGCTTAGCGTTGTCATCGAACAGTTTTTTGAACAGCGAGCCTTTGATCGGTGTGGACGCCAGGCCCGCGTTGGCAGCCAGGCGGGTTTTGCAGGTTGCCCGCTCGGACGGCGACAGACCATTGAGCACCCAGCGCTGCAACGCCCCGGCTGTTTTCAACTCGGTCAGCAGCGCGCTTTCACTTTCATACTCCTTGACCCCGTGATCCTGGCTGTAGGGCGCCAGCAGGACGTGAGGTCCGGACGCGTCTTTTTTCGGGCCGATCAAATACACCCCCGGCACGGTGATGGCCGAGTCGTTGGGGGCGCCCGTCAGCTCCAGCGGGCGGATGATCGCATTGCTGCCCTCCACGGCATCACGAGCGATCGCGTCGGGCATGTCGATGACTTGCCGAATAAGGTCAAATCCGGTTTCGCTCAGGCGCTCCTGAAGTTTCTCCGAATGGGCGTAATGCAGCAGTTGCCAGGGCAGTTGGGCGGTGAAGCGTTTTCTGCGCGTGGCGGAATCGGCATGGGATTGGGCGAATGCCTTGCTCAATTCAGTACGTTGGTGCTCCCCGGGTTTGAGGTTGCGGACCAGACTCTTGATATAGGTTTCGTCGAGCCCGGCAGGAAGCGCCTTGTTGATCAGCGATTCCGGTTTGAAGCTGAGGGTGTCCAGCTCATTCAGGTGAGTCAGGGCGAAGGCCGGCAGGCTCAGCGTTCGGGCCTCGGACGTTGCGCGAGGGCTGATGCGGATCTGCACAACGTCCGGATCGACGTCGTGCTTGTCGGCCTTGAGTTGTTTGTGCAACTCGTGATGCGCCGTGCGTTCCAGGGAACGGATACCGCTCAGGTAATCCTTGTCGTCCGTGACGTTGTTCCGGTACTGCGCCAGCAGTTCGGTGTGCAGGATCTGATCCTCCAGCGACGCATTGGTCAGCCAGGCCGGCAGTTTTTGCCGGGTGATCAGGGTCTGGGCAAACTCCGTCGCCCGTTGCAGACCGGTCTTCGGAACGGCCAGCGCGGTCAGGCCCAGCAGATCAGTGCGATGCTGAGTGGGCAGGCCGGACGCCAGTGCGCGTGCGACCAGGGTTTTATCCAGCCCGACATGGGTTTTTTGCAGGTGTTCAAGAAAGTCCCCATGAATCAGCTGCAGCGGTGCGAGGATAAAGTCCCGGCCGGGAACGCGCTCGCTGCGTTGCAGATTCTCCAGCAGCCCGTGGCGTTCGAACTCACTGAGCAGGCGCCGATTGAGTTCGGTTAGCATCGGTGTCAGCGACGGGAAGCTTTCCAATCCCAGGGCCGGTGTCCACAGCACGGTTTTGCCTGAATGCTCCGGGTCGAGGCCGCCGCGTTCGGTCACCACAAAACAACTGGCCAGTTTCAGTAGCGTGTCGGCGCCGTCGGCCTTCAACGCCAAGCCAAAAACATCTGGCAGAAAGCCGTTCAAGGCATTGCGCTTGAGCCGTACCGGCGTATCCAGCACGGTTTGCACCATCACCTGCTCTACGCTGCCGAGTGTGCGGCTCAAGCTTCTGAGCTTCAGCTCGCTACGCAACGCCGTCGCCAGCGTGTGGGCAAACTTGGGCTTGAGTAACTCCACAGAGGCGCGTACGCCTTCTTCGGCTTGCCCGACCGTGGTGACGGACGTGGAAATGGCCGGATGCTGTTTGAGTTGTTGTTCCTGGGAGTCGGCCACGCTGGCCAGCAGCGCCAACTGTTGTTTGGCCGAATCCGCGCGCACGGTGGCCGGTTGCGCGCTCCAGCGTTGATCGGCGCGGGTACTCCAGCGGCCGTTGGCCTCGACGGGCAGCAGCCGCTTATCGATCAAGGCGCGCACATCCAGTGCATTGTCGATCAAGGCATGCGGGTCAAGTACGCCGGCGCTTTCACGGTAGCGGCCCAAGGCGTAGCTCAGGTTCTGCGCTTGTTTGGCTACGACATCCGTCATCAACCCGGCGAACACCGGGCCGCTGATCGGCACGCCGACAAGAGTCCGTTGCTGTGGCTCAAGTGACAGAAACAGGCCGCGTTCTTCGAGGGCCAGAAAGTTGAACAGGTTGTCGTCGTGACCCTCACTTTTCATCATGTCCAGCAAGGTGCTTTTGATCTTGCCGAGGTTGCCGCTGGTTTCGACGCCTCGTCCCTGGGTGTAGAGAAACGCTTTGGTCTTGTCGGTGCCGATCATCAACGTGGCGGCGGGTTCGACGTAATGTTTGAGGGGGGCCGTAATCCGTACTTTTTCGATCCGCACCGGATCGTTGGAAGTCGGCAAATCATCGGTGCCCGCCAGGCTGACGTCCAGCAGCCGTAAGTATTCCGGGGTGGTCAAGGTGCCTTGCTGGCGTTTGAGCAGCAGGTCCACGCAATAGGTGTCCCGCAGGCTTTGTGCGAAAAACTCCGAACGGGCCAGGCCATTGTCCATGGGGCTGTTCCAGAAAGTGTCGAGCAGGCTGCGCAGGTGCGGCGTCAGGCTTTGCGCAATCTCCTTGATCGCCATTTCCCAGGCCTGGTTGTCGGCGTCGCCGCTGGTATCCCGCGCAGGATGGACGAAAACCCGAGTGTCGCCCTCCGGCCACTGGTTGTTCAGGTAGTAGTGCAGCACGGCGTCGCTTAACGACAGCGAAGACAGTTGGCGTTTTGGGGTATGGCCGGCAAAGCTGTCCAGTCGGGTGCGACGCTGGTCCAACCCTGGAAAACGTCTGTCCAGGGCGTTTTTGAGCACGTCGTCGAGCAGGGGGCGCAGGGTCGGGCACTTGATCAGCTCCGCCAGCATCGTCGTGACGTTGTGCTGCTGATTGAGCTCGATCAGCGTCTGCTGATCCTGGAACACTGCGCCGTCAATCGATTGGGTGGAGACGCTCAGGGTTTTGGCGGCCAGCACGGTGCAACGCTGTTCGATGGACAGATAGCGCAGCAACTCGCGTTTGCCGGCCGGTTCGCCGAGCCAGCGTTTCACGGTGCTTTTGAGATCGTCGATGTCTGCGTATTTGATCAGGCCTTTCCACGGGGTGTAGAGCGTGGCCTCGCCATTGTTGGGCCGGGCCATGGAAAACGCCCCGGCCAGGGGGATCGCTGTTCCGTTATCCGGGGTCAGCAACAGCCGATGGACCTGCATGCCAGGTTTGTGGGCCACGCGGGCCGTATCGGTGGCCAGGTAAACCGCCTTCAGCCACTTGAGGTCATCCATGCTGATGTTCAGGGCTTTTTCGCGATCACCGGGCTGGCGGGCAATGGCCGCCGTTTCGGCTTCGTCAAAAAAATAGGGGAGTGGGGGTGTTGTCATGGTTTTTCCTCGGTTAGGTTGAGGAAAAACAGTAAGGCCGGCGCAAAGCCTTGGTGCGGTACATATTGCTTGAATCGATCCGGCTGCCGAGGCTTGACAGGACACCTCTAGAACAGCGCTTAATCGCCGATGTATGACTGGGTTGCCGCACAACCCCGTTTCAGCCTGTAGCCCGAACTCAATAATAAAACTGGAGCCTCAGATGACCGCAACACCCGTCAGTTCGAACACCGAACCTCTCGATTTCGATTCACTCGTTGTGTTGCTCGAGCAAGTCTTCCTGCGCCATGGCACCTCGGCCGATGTCGCCCGGACCCTGGCCCTCAACTGCGCCGGTGCCGAACGCGACGGCGCCCACAGCCACGGGGTGTTCCGCATTCCCGGTTATGTGTCGACGCTGAAAAGTGGCTGGGTCAATGGTCAGGCAGTGCCGGTGGTCGAGGACGTGGCTTCAGGCTTCGTGCGGGTCGACGCGGCGAATGGTTTTGCCCAACCGGCGCTGGCCGCCGCCCGGCCGCTGTTGATAGAGAAGGCGCGCAGCGCCGGGATTGCCGTGCTGGCGATCCGCAACTCCCATCACTTCGCCGCGCTCTGGCCGGATGTCGAACCCTTCGCCTATGAAGGCCTGGTGGCCCTGAGCGTGGTCAACAGCATGACCTGCGTGGTGCCCCACGGCGCCGATCGTCCGCTGTTCGGCACCAACCCGATTGCCTTCGCCGCGCCCCGGGCGGACGGTGAGCCAATTGTCTTCGACCTCGCCACCAGCGCCATCGCCCATGGCGACGTGCAAATTGCCGCGCGCAAGGGCGAGCGCCTGGCGCCGGGCATGGGCGTGGACAGCCTCGGCCAGCCGACCCAGGACCCGAAAGCGATTCTGGAAGGCGGCGCGTTGCTGCCGTTTGGCGGGCACAAGGGTTCGGCGTTGTCGATGATGGTGGAGTTGCTGGCGGCGGCGTTGACCGGCGGTAATTTCTCCTTTGAGTTCGATTGGTCGAACCATCCGGGTGCCAAGACGCCGTGGACCGGGCAATTGCTGATCGTGATCGACCCGAGCAAAGCCGCCGGGCAAAGCTTCGCCGAGCGCAGCCAGGAACTGGTGCGGCAGATGCACGGGGTTGGGTTGAAGCGCTTGCCGGGGGATCGGCGGCATCATCAGCGCGCTAAATCGGCGGTTGAAGGGATTCGGTTGGAGGCTGATGTGTTGGCGAGTTTGCGGGAGTTGGCTGCGCTCTGACTGTCGCCTCAAAACCCCTGTGGGAGCGAGCTTGCTCGCGATGGCGGCTGACTGGACTACCGCTATCGCGAGCGAGCTCGCTCCCACAGGGGAATGTGTCTAGCTCAAAGGTTTAACGACGACCGAGCAACAACCCCACCACCAGGCCAAACCCGGCGGAAATCGCTACGGTTTGCCACGGATGGCCACCGATGTAAGTTTCCGTGGCGTCGACCGCAGGCTTGGTGCGTTCGCGCACACTGGTCACGGAGTCCAGCGCCTGTTGGAGCTTCTGGGCGACTTGCCCGCGCAGGGTTTCGGCTTCTTCTCCCACCAGTGACGCGCTGCTTTTGAGCAGTTTGTCCGACTCTTCGATCAGCGCCTGAAGTTCACTGAATGCCTGGTCCTTGATTTGGTCTGCGGCGGTTTGTACGGCGGTTTTGCGGGCCATTGAGTAACTCCTTGCGGGTAAGTGGGCAGTGAACAATGGAGTCTGCGGCGGTTGAAAAAGTTGCAGTCAATTTACGTACAACCTCAACCCGGGAGAAAAATCCAGGGTCGGAGGATTCCTCCTACAGTGTAAGATGTCGCCTATTTACGCAGCAGGTAATTCCCATGAGCTTCAATCTGGCCGACAAACCCCTTGCCGAGCGCGCTGCGCTTGAAGACGAAAAATCCCGTCTGTTCGACCTCTGGCAAAGCAACCTGGGCAAGTCCAAGGGCGAAGCCGCACGGTTGTTTGGCGAACGGGCCAAGCGCAAAGGCAAATGGGCCGAATGGGTCCGCTCCGAACTCGATCTGCTGTCGCCGCCCGAATACGCCAACATGGTGCGCAGTGAAGTCAATCGCCTGATGGCCGCCAAGTAACCCCATAGACAACACCGGCCCCTGTAGGAGCGAGGCTTGCCCGCGAAGACGGTGTGGCATTCGACATTGATGTTGGATGATACGACGCCTTCGCGGGCAAGCCTCGCTCCTACAAGGGCACGTCGTTTACAGGGTGGCGCCATCGTCGGCAAAAATCGCGACAATCGCCTCGCGCACTTTCAACACCACCGGATCGAGCTGGGTGCTGGTGCGCCAGCCCAGTTCGATCGGGTAGCGCGGCAACGCCAGCGGGCAGGGCAGCAGCGCCAGGCCCGTGAGCGCCGCGATGCTTTGCGCGGCGTGGGCCGGAATGGTCGCCACCTCCTGACTGCCGTTGAGCAAGTGCGGCAACGCCGCAAAATGCGAAGTCGAGGCGCACACCCGCCGACTCAGCCCCAGCGCCGCCAGCCCTTCATCAGTGATCCCGATAAAGCCGCCGGACGACACCAGAATGTGCTCCCGCGCGACGAACGCCTCCAGACTGAGGGTCTGCTGTCCCTCAGCCAGACTGGTCTGATCCACCAGGCACAAATAACCCCCTTCGCCCAACACCTGACGACTGAGCAGGCGTTCGGCAAACCCGCCAGCGGTAATGGCCAGATCGATGCTGCGATCCAGCAACGCATGGGCGACGATCTGGCTGTGAGTCTGGCGGAAAATCAGGCGCAGTTTCGGCGCACGGCGGGCGATTTCCTCGATCAGTCGCCGCCCGTAGGCAATCTCGAAATCATCCGACAGGCCCACGGTGACCGAACGTCCCTCATAGTGCTGAGCCGCCGGATCGATCATTGCCAGGCTCTGCCGGCATTTGTTCAGGGCATCGCTAACCACCGGTTTCAATTGATTGGCCCTGAGCGTTGGCGCCAAACCTCGGCCGGTGCGCACAAACAACTGATCGCCGTACAACTCCCGCAACCGGCGTAACGCGGCGCTGACCGCCGATTGCGTGACGCCCAGGCGCAGGGCGGCGCGGCTAGCGCTGGACTCTTCGTGCAGGGCTTCGAAGACTTTGAGCAGATTGAGGTCGACGGTAGCGATATTCATGGTGTTCATATCATTCAGCAGCGAACGGGGCTTTATTCATGATCCTGCGGCGGCTGACAATCAGCAACACCTCATTGCCGTCGGAGTTACCGCCATGCCCAAGTCAATCGTTGCTGCCCTGCAAATCGGCGCCTTGCCCGGTGGCAAGGGCGAAACACTGGAACAGATCCTGTCCTGGGAACACGCGATCATCGAGTCCGGCGCCGCACTGGTGGTGATGCCGGAAGCGCTGCTGGGCGGCTATCCCAAGGGTGAGGGGTTTGGCACGCAATTGGGTTACCGCTTGCCGGAAGGGCGCGAGGCGTTTGCGCGGTACTTCGCCAATGCCATCGATGTGCCGGGCGTCGAAACGGAAGCGTTGGCCGGGTTGTCGGCGCGGACCGGGGCGAACCTGGTGATTGGCGTGATCGAGCGCGCGGGCAGCACGTTGTATTGCACGGCGCTGTATTTCGACCCTGTGGCCGGCCTGATCGCCAAGCACCGTAAGCTGATGCCCACCGGCACCGAACGGCTGATCTGGGGCAAGGGCGACGGTTCAACGTTGCCGGTAATCGACAGCCAGGTCGGGCGTCTCGCGGCGGTGGTGTGCTGGGAAAATATGATGCCGCTGCTGCGCACCGCGATGTACGCCAAAGGCGTGGAAGTCTGGTGCGCGCCGACGGTGGACGAGCGCGAGATGTGGCAAGTCAGCATGCGCCACATCGCCCATGAAGGCCGTTGCTTTGTGGTCAGCGCGTGCCAGGTGCAGGACTCGCCGCAAGCCTTGGGCGTCGAGATCGCCAACTGGCCGACGGATCGGCCGTTGATTGCGGGCGGCAGTGTGATTGTCGGGCCGATGGGGGATGTTTTGGCTGGGCCGTTGCGGGGTGGGCCGGGTTTATTGACGGCTGAAATCGATACCGACGAATTGATCCGCGCTCGCTACGACTTTGATGTGGTCGGGCACTATGCGCGGCCGGATGTGTTTGAGTTGAGCGTGGACGAGAAGGCCAAACCGGGCGTGCGCTTCACCGCATAACCCCCTGTCGGAGCGGGCTTGCTCGCGAAAGCGGTGTGTCAGTCAGCATTTACATTGACTGACACGACGCCTTCGCGAGCAAGCTCGCTCCCACAGTTGATCGAGGCTGACCGGGATGGTGTGATCGACACCAGTCCCCTGTGGGAGCGGGCTTGCTCGCGATAGCGGAATGTCAGCCACATCAATTTCGACTGATACCCCGCCTTCGCGAGCAAGCCCGCTTCCACATTTTCGATCAGGGAGGGTCTACCAGGTCGCGGCACTCGGCCCCGGCAGCCGGAGTTTGCCGGTATCCACAAAGCGCATCGCGCCAAACAACCCGCCCGCCAGTTTGCCGCGCAGTACGTAGGGCAGGTTGTCGAGGGTTTGGGTCTGGCTCAGGCCGAGGGTCTGGCGCAGTACCGAGAACGCGGAGACGCTCACCGGCACGGTCAGCACGGTTTCGGAAAAGCGCGGGATTGTCCCTGACTGATCGCTGACGCCAGACGCCAATGGCTGACCGTTGACTTCCAGGTCCAGCGCCACGCCGTTGTAGTCGATCGCGGTTTCATTCGGGTTTTGCACGCGGATTTTCACCGCGAAGCGCACTTCCAGGTCCTGGCTTTGCAGCGGTTCAATGCCGACCACGTTGATGTTCAGCGGATCGCGATTCGGGAACAGCGCGCAGGCGCTCAGGGAGAGCAACAGCAAGGAAAGGGACAGGGCAAGAAGTCTGCGCATGAAGGGCTCTCGACAGAAGAAGGGACTGAACCGCCCTTGAGAAAAATGGGCGGTTCACCTGTGCGACCACGCTCACTGTGAGGGGTTCGCCCGAGGCTGTCACTTGTTCATGCTTGCCGGTGGTTTCAGTTGCCCTTGATCGGCGTTGGCAAGGTTACGAGGTTCACATAGCCGTCCCAGAATTTCTGCTGATCGATGGCGAACACCACCTTGGCTTTTTGCGTGCCCACCGGCGGGCTTTTCTTGTAGCCCAGTGCGCGGCCGTAATCGGCGCCAAATTGCGCATCCACGTCCACCCACAAATTGCGAGACTCGGTGACGATGTCCGGTTGCACCAGGAACAGCGCCGGCAGGCTGTCCCAGGTGAAGCTGTGATACGCCGGGTCCTTGTCGAACAACGGGCCGAATTCGTGTTTGTACAGGTCGGCAATCGGCCCCGGTTTCGCGATCACCCGTTTGTACACCGAAGCATCGAACGTGACCTTTTCGCAGACGTCGTTGGGGAAAATCACATGTTCGATGGGCGAGCGCAGGACGATCTTCGCCGCCTCGGGGTCGAACCACCAGTTGAATTCGGCGGCCGGAGTGGTGTTGCCCGGAATCTCCAGGGCGCCGCCCATGTACACGATGCGTTTGATCAGCGGCACGATGTCTGGCGCGGAGCGGATCGCCAGCGCAATGTTGGTCAGCGGCCCGACCGCCAGCAGCGTCACTTCATGGGGATTGGCGCGCACGCTGTCGACGATGAACTGCGCGGCGGTTTCCTTGCGCAGCTTCGTGTGGGTAGCGAGGCCATCCGGTGGCGCGACCAGTTGCGTGGCGGAGGTCGGACGCGGCGCCTTGAACGCCCCCGGCCACCCGGCGCCGAAGAAGGCTTGTTCCTGCGGGTAGGTGGCGAAGTCATGCAGCAACGGGTACGCCGCACCGGAATACACGCCGACCTGTTTTTCCACGCCCATGCGTTCCACGGCTTTGAGCGCATCGACCTGTTCCTGATCGACCCAGGCGTTGCCGCTGACCAGGGTCATGCCCAGCAAATCGATACGCTTTTGCGCGTGCAACTGGGCCAGCATGATGAAGGCCTGGCCGTCATCGTTGAGGACGTTGAAGTCAGTATCGAAGATGACTTTTTCAGCGGCTTGCAAAGAACCGGCGCACAGGCCGGCGGCGACAAGCAGGGCACAGCGTTTGATCAAACCTTGCATGGAGACTCACCTGGATAATGGGAATGAACACCTGCCAAAAGAACAACACAAATCCCCTGTGGGAGCGGGCTTGCTCGCGAAGGCGTCGTGTCAGTCAGCATTTATGTCAACTGACACACCGCCTTCGCGAGCAAGCCCGCTCCCACAGGGATAGTGGGGTGTCAGCGGTTAACCAGCTTGGCCGGCAGCGCAATCACCAGGAAACTGCTGAGAATCAAGCACCCGGCAAAGAACCACAATGCCCCGGCGCTGCTGCCGGTGACATCAATCGCCACGCCCATCAACGAGTTACTCACCAACCCGGCAATATTCGCCAATGAGCAAGCGAGGGCAAACCCGGTCGCCGCCGCCGTGCCTTTGAGAAACGTCGCCGGCAAGCTGAAGAACACCGGCACCGCGCCGATGATTGCCGCCGAAGCAATGGCGAACAGCGCCACGGTCGCCACCACGTTGTGCACGAAGAATGGCGCAGTGGCCATGGCGGCCGCGCCGACCAGGAGCGGCACGATGATGTGCCAGCGGCGTTCGCGGTGTTTGTCTGAACTGGCGCCGATCAGCAGCATGCCCAGCAGCGCGGCGACACTCGGCAACGCGGTAAGGATGCCGATGTGGAAGGTGTCGACGATCCCGGCGTTGCGGATGAAGGTCGGCATCCAGAACCCCATGGCGTAGGCGCTGAGCAGGATCGAGAAATCGATGCCGCCGAGCATCCACACTTTGAGGTTGAAGAACCCGTCGCGAAAGCTGTGTTTGCTGTCGCCGGCACTCGCTTCGTCGGCGCGCAGTTCCTGTTCCAGCAGGGCTTTCTCTTCATCGTTGAGCCACTTGGCTTGCTGGTAGCTGTTCGGCAACGCCCAGAAGGTCAGCACACCGAGCAACACACTCGGCACCGCTTCGATCAGGAACAGCCACTGCCAGCCGCGCAAACCGCCGAGGCTGTCGAAATGACTCATCACCCAACCGGACAGCGGCCCGCCAATCACGCTGGACAGCGGCAAACCGATCATGAACAGCGCAATGATGCGGCCTCGGCGATAGGTCGGGAACCAGGTGGTCAGGTAATACAGCACGCCCGGCAGGAAGCCCGCTTCGGCGGCGCCGAGCAGGAAACGCAAGACGTAGAACTGGGTGGTGGAGGTCACCAGCATGGTGCAGGCCGAGAGCAGGCCCCAGGTGATCATGATCCGGGCGATCCAGATCTTCGCGCCGACCTTTTCCAGCACCAGGTTGCTTGGCACTTCGAACAGGATGTAGCCGACAAAGAACAGCCCGGCGCCGAGGCCGAACGCGGTTTCGCTGAAGTGCAGTTGATCGAGCATCTGCAGTTTGGCGAAGCCGATGTTGATCCGGTCGAGGTACGCGGCCAGGTAGCAGAAGCACAGGAACGGAATCAGCTTCCAGGTGATCTTGTGGTAAAGCGCTTGAATCGGGTCGGCGACCGTGGTCGCGGGTGCTGCGTTCGCAATGGGCATCGGATGTCTCCTGGCGGTGACTTATGGTTTTTATACAGCCGCTTTTTCCAGCGCTCTGGCGCGCTGCAAAAGCGACGTCCAAAGGCAGTGTCAGAAGACTGGGCGCTCGCTCGTGGGCGAGTTGGGCTCAGTTTTTTTCGTTTGGGTTTGGCCCGGTGTCGCCCAAGGGAGCGCTTCGCGCTCATCGCGAGCAAGCTCGCTCCCACATTCGACCGCGATCTACTGTGGGAGCGAGCTTGCTCGCGATAAGGTCTGCAAGACCTTCCGATCAGACAAGCTCCAGGCTCAAACCCGACAAGACCAACGCTCTAAATGGCGCGGTTCCTGTGGCACGCATTACATTTTTTCGAAGTGGGCAATGGCCTCCTGCTTACTGATCACATCGCCGTACTTACTGTCGATGTCGAACAGGTTGGCCTCGTGGGGCGCCGGATGCCGGTCGCCGACGCACTCGCGCACGACGATGGTGCGAAAACCGTGTTGCACCGCGTCCACCGCCGTCGCCCGGATGCAGCCGCTGGTCGAGCAACCGGCGAGCACCACGGTATCGATGCCCTGGGCGTGCAGCATCGAGGCCAGGCTGCTGCCGAAAAATGCACTGGCGTATTGTTTGCTGATCACCACTTCATCTTCCGTCGGCAGCACCTCTTCGCAGAACGCCGCCAAGGGATTGCCCTCGACCATGTCCTTCATCACCGGGGCTTTTTTCACCCAGATACCGCCGTCGGCGAAATGGCCGGGATGGTAGCGGATATTGGTGTGCACCACCGGGATGCCCTGACGCCGGGCGCAGGCCAACAACTCGACGCTTTCAGCCACCGCGCTGACCACGCCGGGGGCAAACAGCGGCGCGCCTTCGGTGGTGTAGCCGCGCATGAAATCGATCATCAGCAACGCAGCCTTCTGGCCGAACCCGATACGCTGGCCCCACACGCCCTGGTAGTTGTCATTGGCGGTTTGTTCGCTCATGTCGCGCACCTCTTAATAAGCGCCAGAGAGCAGGGCGCCGGCGCCGGGAACGATCGGTTCCAGGTCCAGGGCCTTGAGCATGGCGTAGGTGGTGGCGATGGCCGCGGTCAGCACCGGTTTGCCGGTTTGCGCTTCGACTTGCGCCACCACCGGCAACGACTGCATCTGCACGCAGGCCGAGAGCACGATCACATCAACCCCTTCCAGATTCATGCCAGCCACGATGCCAGGCAGGTTCGCCGGGTCGTGCCGGGCCACGGCGAGGTTGTCGGGAATCTCCAGGGCACGCCAGTCCACCACTTCAAAACCTTCTTCGCGAATGTAATCCACCACCAGTTCGGTCAGCGGTTTCATGTACGGCGCGACAATCGCGATGCGCTTGGCGCCCATGACTTTCAGGCCCTCGATCAAGGCGCCGGCACTGGTGATCACCGGGGCATTCGCATCGTTATCGGCAGTGGCCTTGCGCAGCCGCTGTTCGGACTGGCGATGATAACCGAGCCCCATGGCCATGATCGCCACCAGGCAGGCATAACCCAGCACATCGACCTTGGCGTCGGACAATTCCACGGCGCAACGGTCGGACTCGCCGTCCATCGCCGCCAGTTCCTCTTTGCGCACTTGCTTCATGCGCATGCGGCTGGAGTGAAAAGTGAAACGTTCCGGACGGATCAACTGACGCGCGGTGAGCATCGCCGGGATCTCGGTTTCCATGGTGGTGTTGGAGCTCGGCACAATCTGGCCGATGCGGTAAGGCTTGAGCATAAAAGTCTCCGAATTCGATTAGTTCAGGCGTGGGCCAAGGAAGTCGCCAAACGCGGCGAAGAAGCCGTCGAGGTCATCCCACGGAATCATGTGCCCGGCGTTGGCGACGTGGACGCTGCGAATGTTCGGTTGCAAATCGAGGATTTCCGCTTCGTCCTCGGGCTGAATCACACCGCCACGGCCAGCAATCATCAGCAACGCGGGTGGCTGGAGCTTTGGCAGGTCCTGATGGAAATCCACGTCATGGAAATCATTGAATGCACGCACGATCGCCGGTTCGTAGCAGGTGTGCAGCCATTCGGCGCGCAGCTGCAATTGCTCGTCGGTCCAGGTGGCGCAGAAGGCGCGCATCGCCTCGGCATCCATCCCGAGTAGCGACTGGCGGATCGAATCGACGTACCACGGCAGTTTGCTCGGGTATTCGCGGCGACCGGGGCCGGAAACCGGCGGGTCGATCAGCACCAGGCGATTTACGCCCGCCGGATGCTTCACGGCACTGCGCACCGCAAACCGCGCGCCCATGGAATGGCCGACCAAGTGGTAGCTGTCGAGGTTCAAGGCTTGGGCGAACGCACCGATGTCATCGGCGCAAGCGTCGGCGCTGTAATCCAGATCCGGGCCGGTGGAGGAGAGGCCGCGACCGCGCACGTCGAGCACATAGGTGTCGAAATGCTCGCCGAGACGTTCCGCGACAAACCCCCAGGTGATCGCCGGGCTGGTAATCCCGGGAATCAGCACCAGCGCCGGGCCTTTGCCGCCGTAGCGCAAGTAATGCTGGCGGATGCCGTTGGCCTGGACGTTGCCGCCGTGGACGAAAGTACTCACGCGGCCACCCCCGATTTCAGCGCTTGGGCGTACAGGTCATAACCGTAGACCCAGGCCGGATCTTCCTGAGTGCGCAACCAAGTGTTGGCGTTGGACACCGATTGCACGCGGGAGGCGCGTTCCTTGCGGTTGGCTTCATACAGTTCGAACGCGGTGCGGTAGTCGCCAAGGCCGGTTTCCTGCAAGCAGCGGGTCAGCATGGCGGCGTCTTCGATGGCCATGCCGGCACCCTGGGCCATGTGCGGTTTCATCGGGTGGCAGGCGTCGCCGAGCAACACCAGGCGACCGCGGCTCCACAGCGGCAACGGGTTGCGGTTGCGCAGCGGCCATTTGGTCACGCTTTCGGTGGACTCGATCAGCGCCTGCACGGTGGGGTGATAACCCTGGAACGCCTCGAACATCTCTTCGCGGCTGCTATCGACAAACGCACCCTGGAAATCCCACTCCGGGTGCGGCACGCCGGTGACGTAGTAGTACTCGTCGCGCTTGCCGGTGGTGTAGTAGACCATCATGTGCCGATCCTCGGTCCACCACTTGATGCAGTCTTCGAACTTCAAATCGTACTTGGCCAGTTGATCGCCACGGATCAATGCCCGGTGCGCGACCCAGCCGCTGTACAGCGGTTTTTCCGCGCCGAGCAGTTCTTCACGGATCTTCGAATTGATGCCGTCGGCGCCGATCACGATGTCGGCGTAAGTGACTTCGCCGTCGCTGAAGGTCAGACGCACCTGGGTGTCGGTTTCTTCGAGGGTTTCCAGGCGTTTGTTGAAGTGCACGGTGCCCGGTTTGATGGTCGACATCTGCAAGGCGTGCAGGTCGCCGCGGTGCACGGTGATGTAGGACGCGCCGTATTCCTTGCGTGCGAAATCTCCCAGCGGGATGCGCGACAGGTAGTCGCCGCTCAAGCCGTCACGGCTGAACCAGTGATCCGGGTGCGAGCCCATCAGGTCGAGCTGCTGCTCGATGCCCATGCGCCGGAAAATTTTCATGATGTTCGGACCCATGTGGATCCCGGCGCCGAGGCGGGAGAACTCCGGGGCTTGTTCGTAGATGTCCACCTGGAACCCGGCTTGTTGCAGCAACGTCGCAGCGGCTGCACCGCCAAGACCTGCACCGACGATGGCGATTTTTTGTGTGTGGGCCATGGGGCTTTGTTCCTCTTCTTCGAATGGTCGCTGGCTGGGTCGCCGCAAGGTTTTTAAAGTGTATACGCTGTATTTTTCAAAAAGAAAGAGCCGTTTGTAAAAATTAATTTTCAGCGGTTTTTGGCAGGTGGCACCGAATGTAACCATTGTTTGTTGGGTTTGTGTGAGTTGGTAACGTTATGGTCTGGCTCTTGCAGTCCGCTCTCATTTGATGTCTTATCGATAACAAATGGCGTACACGCTATAAAAATGCACTAGGGTGAGGCGGGGTGCCTCGACTTGGTGCGCAGCAGAAGATTGAGGAGACAGGAAAATGCCGGTAAGCGATTGCGAACTGACCCAGATGTTCGAACACGTGTTGAAGCTGTCGAAGGTCGACCCGACCCAGAGCGTCGCCGTGCTCAAGAGCCACTATTCCGACCCGCGCACCGTGCGGGCCGCGATGGACGCGGGGCAGCGCCTGGGGGCCAAGGTCTACGCGGTGGAGCTACCGTCGTTCAACCACCCGACGGCCATGGGCAATGACATGACCGCCTACTGCGGCGACACCGCGCTGACCGGCAATCACGCGGCACAGCGGGCGCTGGAAGCGGCGGACCTGATCGTCGACACGATGATGCTGCTGCATTCGCCGGAACAGGAGCAGATCCTCAAGACCGGCACCCGCATCCTGTTGGCCGTCGAGCCCCCGGAAGTGCTGGCGCGCATGCTGCCGACCGAAGAGGACAAGGTGCGGGTGATGGCGGCGGAAAAGCTGCTGACGCAGGCGCGGTCGATCCACGTCACCTCCCGCGCCGGCAGCGACTTCCGCGCGGCGCTGGGGCAATATCCGGCGGTCACCGAATACGGTTTCGCCGATGAACCGGGGCGTTGGGACCACTGGCCCAGCGGTTTTCTGTTCTCCTGGCCCAACGAAGAAACCGCCGAAGGCGTGCTGGTGCTGGACATCGGCGACATCCTGTTGCCATTCAAGACTTACACCCGGGAGAAGATCACCCTGGAGATCGAGAAAGGCTTTATCACCTCGATCCACGGCGGTTTCGAGGCCGAATACCTGCGCGACTACATGAAGTATTTCAACGATCCCGAGGTGTACGGCATCTCCCACATCGGCTGGGGTTTGCAGCCAAAAGCCCAGTGGACCGCCATGGGCCTGCACGACAAGAACGATGGCATGTGCATGGACGCCCGGGCGTTCTACGGCAATTTCCTGTTCTCCACCGGGCCGAACACCGAAGTCGGCGGCAAACGCAAAACCCCGTGCCACTTGGACATTCCGCTGCGCAATTGCGATGTGTACCTGGATGATGTGGCGGTGGTGATGGGCGGGGATGTAGTGGCGCCCGAAGCTTCCCGAGTACACCGAATCAACTGACGAATACACAAAACCTGTGGGAGCGGGCTTGCTCGCGAAGGCGGTTTGTCAGTCAACGATAATGTTGAATGTGATGGCCCCTTCGCGAGCAAGCCCGCTCCCACAAGGGGTTGTGCAGCTTCTTAAGACCAATGTCACCCTTGAGTCCGCCCCCCAACCTGTCCATCATGCTTCCCCACCACTCATCGCTTTTCGAGTCCGCCGTGCCTGAAACTCCTGATTCTTCCTACGTTTTCTCCGAACAAGTCGGGCATTTGCTGCGCAAGGCCTATCAGCGACACATGGCGATTTTTCAGCAGAATGTCGGCGATTCGCAGCTGACGGCGGTGCAATTCGTCACCCTGTGCGCCGTGCGCGATCACGGTCCCAGCTCTCTCACAGAACTGGTCAAGGCCACCGCCGTGGACCAGGCAACCATTCGCGGCATTGTCGAACGGCTCAAGGCCCGGGAACTGATTACCCTCGAACCCGACCCGCAAGACCGGCGCAAAGTCATCGTCGGGCTGTCCGAAGCGGGCGATCGTTTGGTGCAGCAAACCGTGCCCTGTGCCGGGAAAATCACCGAACTGACCCTGAGTAACCTCAACCCGGCAGAGCGGGTGGCTGTGCTGTTTCTGCTGCGCAAAATGATCGACGATCCGCAGGATTGATCCCAGGCTAAACGCGCTCTGTGTAGCAGCGGCCGAGGCACGGAGCTACGCACAGCTCATGTAGCAGCTGCCGAGGCACGGAGCTACGCACAGCTCATGTAGCAGCTGCCGAGGCACGGAGCTGCGCACAGCTCATGTAGCAGCTGCCGAGGCACGGAGCTACGCACGGCTCATGTAGCAGCTGCCGAGGCACGAGGCTGCGTTCGGCTGCGAAGCAGTCGTAAAATCAGCCAACGCGGTGTTTCAGTAAGACCGTGCGCTCAGATTTCACGACTGCTTCGCAGCCGAACGCAGGCTTCGACAGCTGCTACATGAGCCGTGCGTAGCTCCGTGCCTCGGCAGCTGCTCCAGACCTTGCATTTGCCTTTGGCATCGTTTTTGCTCTTGTTTCATGTAGTAGCCACTTCACCAGTCGAGTGTGTCGCGACGCCACAACCCAATCGTGCCCGCGACGTTTTTTTTGACCTTTTGGTGTAGTAGCCACTTCATCAAACGAAGCGGGGCGACGTGCATGAACAGCCAGGAAATCACCGTAGCGCTTGAGGTCAACGGCCTCACCACCACCGTCACCGCCATGGCGGATACGCCGTTATTGCTGATCTTGCGCAATGACCTGCAACTTAATGGCCCCAAGTACGGCTGCGGCCTGGGCGAGTGCGGGGCGTGCACGGTGATCATCGACGGCGTGGCGGCGCGCTCTTGCGTGTTTCCGCTGGCCGGTGCGGTGGACCGGCAGATCGTCACCCTCGAAGGCCTCGGCACCCGCGCCGATCCGCACCCGGTGCAACAAGCCTTTATCGACGAGCAAGCGGCGCAATGCGGCTACTGCCTCAACGGCATGATCATGACCACCAAGGCCTTGCTCGACCGCATCCCGCACCCCAGCGAAACCCAGATCCGCAACGAACTCTCGGCCAACCTCTGCCGTTGCGGCACCCACATCGAAATCCTCCGCGCGGTGCTGCGTGCCGCCCGCCAAATGCCTTGAAGGTGGATCAATGACCATGACTGACTCCATCCCGTCCGCCATCCCGACCCGCGACCAATTGTTGGCCAAAACCGGCGTGCTGCTGATCGTCGACGACATCCTGCCGCCGTCCGGCCCAGTGGCGAAGGGCGGCACGCCACTGATCAAACCCAAGGAATTGGGGTTGTTCATTGCCATCAGCGACGATGGGCGCGTGTATGCGTTCAACGGGCACGTCGACCTCGGCACCGGCATCCGCACCTCATTGGCGCAGATCGTCGCCGAAGAGCTCGATTTGCACATGGAGCAAGTGTGCATGGTGCTCGGCGACACCGAGCGCGCGCCGAATCAGGGCGCGACCATTGCCAGTGCGACGTTGCAGATTTCGGCGATTCCATTGCGCAATGCCGCCGCTGAGGCCCGGCGCTATCTGCTGGAAACGGCAGCTGAGCGTTGGGCTCTGGAGCCAGGTGTTTTAAAGATCGAAGCCGGGGTGATCCGCACTGAAGACGGTCGCACCGTGACTTACGCCGAACTGGTCAGCGGCGTACACATCGAGCTGCGCATCTCCGGCACCGCACCTTTGAAACCCGCCGCAGACTATCGACTGGTGGGCAAGGGCGCCGCCCGGGTGGACATTCCGGGCAAAGCCACTGGCGAGCTGACCTACATCCACGACATGCGCGTGCCGGACATGCTCCATGGCCGGGTGATTCGGCCGCCGTATGCCGGGCTCGATTGCGGTGACTTTGTCGGCAACAGCCTGCTGGAAGTCGACGAATCCTCCATCGCGCACATCGCCGGGATCGTTGCCGTGGTGGTGATCCGCGATTTCGTTGGCGTCGTCGCGTTGCGCGAAGAACAGGCGATCAAGGCTGCCCAGGCGTTGAAAATCACCTGGAAAGCCTGGAACCAAGGGTTGCCGGATTTAAACAATGTCGAGCAAGCCATCCGCGACAACCCGCGCGTGCAACGTGTGGTGCTCGACCAGGGCAATGTCGACGAAGCCCTGGCCAACGCCAGTCAGCGCATGCCGCGCACCTATATGTGGCCGTATCAGATGCACGGTTCGATCGGCCCGTCCTGCGGGGTCGCTGATTTTCAGTCGTCTGGCAGTCGCGTGTGGTCCGGCAGCCAGAATCCGCATTTGCTGCGCGCCGACCTGGCCTGGTTATTGGAGTGCGAAGAGGCATCCATCGAGATCATTCGCATGGAAGCGTCCGGCTGTTATGGGCGCAATTGTGCCGATGACGTGTGCGCCGATGCCTTGCTGCTGTCCCGCGCCGTGGGCAAACCGGTGCGGGTGCAATTGACCCGCGAGCAAGAGCATCTGTGGGAACCCAAAGGCACCGCGCAATTGATGGACGTCGACGGCGGCTTGAACGCCGATGGCAGCGTCGCCGCCTATGACTTCCAGACCAGCTACCCGTCCAACGGCGCGCCGACCCTGGCGTTGCTGCTGACCGGACGGGTCGAACCGGTGGCGGCGATGTTCGAAATGGGCGACCGCACCTCGATCCCGCCGTACGACTACGAACACATGCGCGTGACCATCAACGACATGGCGCCGATTGTCCGTGCCTCGTGGATGCGCGGGGTTTCAGCGCTGCCGAACACCTTCGCCCACGAGTCGTATATCGATGAACTGGCCTTCGCCGCTGGCGTCGATCCGGTGGAATACCGCTTGCGCTATCTGCACGACGAGCGCGCCATCGACCTGGTGAAATCCACCGCCGAGCGTGCAGCCTGGACGCCACGCACGGCACCGATGCAAACCCCCAACGAGGATCAACTGTTGCGTGGTCGCGGCTTTGCCTACGCGCGTTACATCCACAGCAAGTTCCCCGGTTTCGGCGCGGCGTGGGCGGCATGGGTGGCGGACGTGGCGATTGATCGCCAGACCGGCGATGTCTCGGTCACCCGCGTGGTGATCGGCCATGATTCGGGGATGATGATCAACCCGGCGGGGGTGCAGCATCAGATCCACGGCAACGTGATCCAGTCCACCAGCCGCGTGCTCAAGGAACGGGTGACGTTCGAAGAATCGACGGTGGCGAGCAAGGAGTGGGGCGGTTATCCGATTCTGACCTTTCCGGAAGTGCCGCAGATCGACGTGCTGATGATGCCGCGTCAGGATCAACCGCCAATGGGCGCCGGTGAATCCGCCTCGGTGCCCAGCGCGGCGGCGATTGCCAATGCGATTTATGACGCCACCGGGATTCGTTTTCGCGAATTGCCGATCACTCCGGAGCGGGTGTTGGCCGCGTTGAATGCCGGCACTTGCGACGAACCGCCGAAGTCGCCGACCAAACGTTCGAAATGGTTGTTCGGATCACTGTTTGCCGCGTTCGGCGCGGTGCTCGGCATGGCCGCGACCGCGTGGCCATTCCACGCTGAAATTGCGCCGATTGCGCCGCCGAATGCCGGCACCTGGTCGGCCGCAACACTTGAGCGCGGACGCTTGCTGGCGGCGGTCGGCGATTGCGCGGTGTGCCACACCGCGCCCGGCGGAGCGACCAATGCCGGTGGGCTGGCGATGGCGACGCCGTTCGGCACGCTGTACAGCAGCAACATCACCCCGGACGTGAAAACCGGGATCGGCAGTTGGTCCTATCCCGCGTTCGAACGGGCGATGCGCGATGGCATTGGCCGCGACGGGCGCAATTTGTATCCGGCGTTTCCCTACACGGCATTTCGCAACATCAACGATGCAGACATGCAGGCGTTGTATGCGTACTTGATGTCGCAAACCCCGGTCAGCCAGCCGGCGAAGGCCAACGACATGCGCTTTCCATTCAACCTGCGGCCGTTGATGGCGGGGTGGAATGCGCTGTTTCTGCGCAAGGGTGAAATCAGCGTGCAACCGGAGCGCAGCGAGCAATGGAATCGCGGTGCGTATCTGGTCAACGGTTTGGGGCACTGCGCGGCGTGCCATTCGCCGCGCAATTTGATGGGAGCGGAGAAGGGCGGTGCTTCGTTTCTAGCGGGCGGGATGGTTGATGGCTGGGAAGCGCCGGCGCTGAACGGGTTGTCCAAGTCGCCGACGCCGTGGACCGAGGAGCAGTTGTTCGGTTACCTGAGCACCGGTTATTCCGCTGAACATGGCGTGGCAACCGGGCCGATGGGGCCAGTGGTCACGGAACTGGCGAAGCTGCCCACGGCGGATGTCCGCGCGATGGCGGTGTACCTGGCGTCACTCAATGGCGCGCAGGCTGAGGCGCAAGTGATAGAGAAAGCCACGCGACCGCTGCCAAGTCTTTCGTTGAGCAATGGCCAACGGGTGTTCGAAGGCTCGTGCAAGGCCTGTCATGCCGATGGCCTGGGGCCGAAGCTGTTTGGCGTGAGCCCGTCGCTGGCCACCAACACCAATGTGCACAGTGATCTGCCGGACAATTTGATCAAGGTGATCCTGCAAGGCATCGATACACCAGCGACCAAGGACCTGGGGTATATGCCGGCGTTCAAGGACAGTTTGTCGAATACTCAGGTGGCGGAATTGGCGGCGTATCTGAGGAGTCGCTTTGCCGGGAATGCGCCGGGGTGGGAAGGGTTGGAGTCGAAGGTTGCGTATCTTCGGGCGAATCCGGGGAGCCATTAAAAGCTTCGCGGGCAAGCCTCGCTCCTACAGGTTCAGCGCGGTCCTTGTAGGAGCGAGGCTTGCCCGCGAAGAGGCCGGTCCTGTCACCCGAGAACTGGCTCGGGCAACCTCGTCACCCCCCGCACCACCAAATCCTGAATAAACCCCAACCAATCTTGTTGCTGCCCCTTGTCCGCCAAATCCTCCCCCAGAAACGAACTCAAGGTATGCCGGTTGGAGTTATAGAAATAACAAAGCGAGGCAATCATCAAATACACGTGCTTGATGTCCAGCACCTCACGAAACAATCCCTGGGCCTGACCCGCTTCGATAATCGGGCGCAACACCCCGACCGCTTCCCCCGACAGCCGACGCAACTCGCTGGACTGCCGCGCATGCTTGCCGTTGTGCAGGTTTTCATTGCTCAGGATCGCGACAAATTCCGGGTGCTTGACGTAGTAATGCCAGACGAACGCGACCAAATCCTGCAAGGCCACCAACGGCTGGCTCAGATCCAGTTTCAATCGGCTTTCGGCTTTGTTGAACTGCTCGTAGGTGTGTTCCAGCACGCAGATAAACAGCTGCTCTTTACTGCCGAAGTAGTAATAGAGCATGCGGTCGTTGGACTCGGCTTCCCGGGAAATGCTTTCGACCCGCCCCCCGGAATAACCGTCGCGGGTGAAGACTTTCACCGCGGCTTCGAGAATCCGTGTGCGGGTCTGTTGGGCCTGGGCGGCCCGGATGCCGGTTTTCTTGTTCAACGTGCGGTCAACCTTGTGCCAGACAGAGTCGTAGCGAATGTAGCACGGTCCTTTCAGCGGTTCAGGCTTGGCGCCGATTCGGTGGCCGGCGGGTTTTCCATGACCTGCAGGATCGAGGCTTCCGGGTCGAAATCATCTTCTTCCAGTTCCATGAATTCTTCTGGCAGGAACACGTTGAGCAGGATCGCGCACAGCGCGCCGACGGTGATCGGCGATTCGAAGATGTTGTGCAGCGCCAGCGGCAATTCGCGCAACACTTCCGGCACCGCCGCGATCCCGAGGCCCATGCCTAGGGAAATCGACACGATCAGCATGTTGCGCCGATGCAGGCCGGCTTCGGCGAGGATCTTGATCCCGGCCACGGCCACGGTGCCGAACATCACCAGCTCCGCGCCGCCCAGCACCGGTTTCGGCATCAGTTGCAGCACCGCGCCGATCATCGGGAACAACCCCAGCAGCACCAGCAACCCGGCAATGAAAAACGCCACGTAACGACTGGCCACGCCGGTGAGCTGGATCACGCCGTTGTTCTGGGCGAAGGTCACCATCGGCATGCTGTTGAATACGGCGGCCATGGCCGAGTTGAGGCCATCGGCGAGCAGGCCGGACTTGATCCGGCGAATGTAGATCGGGCCTTTGACCGGTTGTTTGGAAATCATCGAGTTGGCTGTCAGGTCGCCTGCGGCTTCCAGTGGCGAAACGAGGAAAATCACCGCCACCGGCACAAACGCCACCCAGTCGAAGTTGAAACCGTACTTGAACGGTACCGGCACGCTCATCAGCGGCACGGCGGGCAGGCTGGCGAAATCGACATCGCCCATGAGCCAGGCGACGACGTAGCCGAGGGTCAGGCCAATGACGATCGCGCCCAGGCGCAGGAACGGCACATCGACCCGGTTCAATACCACGATGGTCCCCAGTACCAACGCGGCCAGGAGCAAATGATGACTGGCGCCAAGGTCCGCCACGCCGAAGCCGCCGGCGATGTCGGTCATCGCAACTTTGATCAGCGACAGGCCCATCAGCGTGATGATCGTTCCGGTCACGACAGGCGTAATCAGCATCCGCAGCTTGCCGATGAACTGGCTCAACACCACTTCGATAAACGCGGCGAAAAAACACACGCCGAAGATCGTCGACAGAATCTCATCGGTGCCGCCGCCCCGGGCCTTGACCATGAAACCGGCACTGAGGATCACGCTGATAAAGGAAAAACTGGTGCCTTGCAGGCACAGCAGACCGGAACCCACCGGACCAAAGCGCCGCGCCTGAACGAACGTGCCCAGCCCGGAAACGAACAGCGCCATGCTGATCAGGTAGGGGATTTCGCTTTGCAGGCCCAGCGCGCCGCCCATGATCAGGGTCGGGGTGATGATGCCGACGAAACTGGCCAATACGTGTTGCAGGGCGGCGAACACGGTGGCGGTGAGGTGAGGGCGGTCGTTGAGGCCGTAGATCAGGTCGGAGCGGGGCTGGGGTTTTGCGTGTTCGGATGGGGTCACGAGGAAAGCGCCAGGGGCCAGGTCAGAAAAATGGAGGCGCAGGATGCCAGAAAGAGCGCATGAGCGGCAAAAGATCGCAGCCTTCGGCAGCTCCTACATTTGAACCGCGATCCCATGCAGGAGCTGCCGAAGGCTGCGATCTTTTGATCTTCGTTGTTAAACCATTGCAAACGCCGCCAGTAAATCCTCTTCAAACGCTTTCTGCGCATCCCCCGGCACTTGCGCCCGATGCCGCGCCAGGTGAAATCCCACATCAAAACTCATTTCCCCTACACGCACCGCCCGCAGCAAGCCCTTGTCCTCCCAACTACGGGCAAAGTGGCTGGGCAGATAACCGACATGCTTGCCGGAAAGAATAAACGCCAGGGTACCTTCAACCTGCTCCGAGCGCGCCGAACACAACTTGCCTTGAAACGGCTCATCACTGCGCAGGAAACGGTAGGGATGATCCACCCGGTCACACGCCTGTAGCGCTTCATCATCCGGCGCCGCATTGCTGAACAACGGATGCCCCGGCGCGCAGTACAAATGCTGGGTTTCGCTGAACAACTCGCGGTAGTCAAAAGCACTTTGCACCTGTGAGAAATAACCGATCGCCAGGTCCAGCCGCTGTTGCAGCATCAGCCGCTCCATTTCCCCGGGCATGGCGCTGATCAACTCGATGCGCACCGACTCATCCCGCTCGCGAAAGCGCCGGATCGCGTCCGCCACCCGTTGCAGCACCGATTGATCAAGGGCTTCGGACAGCCCCAAGCGCACCTCGCCAATCAAGCGCCCGGCGACGCCATTAGATTGATGACGGAAGGCTTCGATGGATTCGAACAGCCCACGGATGGCGATCAGCAGTTGTTCGCCCTTGGGCGTGATGCGGAAACCACCCTTGCCACGGCTGCACAGGCGATAGCCGAGGCGGGTTTCCAGTTTGGCCATTTGCTGGCTGATGCTCGACTGGCTCAGCCCCAGTTCACCCTGGGCGGCGCTGAAGCCGCCGCACTCGACCACACTGACAAACAGCCGTAACAGTTGCAGGTCCAGATCGTGCAGTTGGCCGAGCATCACATTACTCCTGGATAAAGTCAGGTTAACAAACTTGATATTTTTCCAATGTAACCGAGGGCGCACGCTGTAACCACTCCAACTGGTCAGGTGTTTGTCATGGCTCCTCTCTTCAAGCTGTGTTTCCCCGCGCTGTTACTCGCCATGGCCGTGTCCGCCCAGGCTGAGGAAAACGTCGTCAACCTTTACAGTTGGGCCGATTACGTGGCGCCCGAAACCCTGCAACGCTTCGAAAAGGAAACCGGGATTCACGTGCGCTACGACACCTTCGATGCGTCGGAGGTGCTGGAGACCAAATTGCTCACCGGTGGCAGCGGTTATGACGTGGTGGTGCCGTCGTCCAGTGTTCTGGCGCGCGGGTTGGCGGCGGGTGCGTTAAGGGCAATTCCTCACGAAGGACTCGAGGGTTACGCCAACCTCGATCCGGATTTGTTGGAGAAACTCGCGGCGGTCGATCCCGGCAATCGCTACGGCGTGCCGTATACCTGGGGCACGTTGGGCCTCGGGATGAATGTCGACGAAGTAAAAAAGCGCTTGCCGGACGTGCCGCTCAATAGTCTGGATCTGCTGTTCAAGCCCGAGTTCGCCAGCAAGCTGAAAGACTGTGGCATCGCCATTCTCGATTCGCCGCAAGAGGTGATTGGCCTGGCGCTGCACTATCTCGGTAAAGATCCCTACAGCACCGACAAGACTGATCTGTCAGCCGCCGAGGCGTTGCTGCATCAGCTACAGCCGAATGTGTTGTACGTCGCTACTGGCCGGCAGATCAGCGACCTGGCCAACGGCAGCGTCTGCCTGGCCCTGACCTATAACGGCGACGCGAGCATGGCGGCGGATCAGGCGCGCAAGGCCAACAAGCCTTACGAAGTGGCGTACCGGATTCCCAAGGAAGGCACGCTGGTGTGGCAGGACAACCTGGCGATCCCCAAGGGCGCGCCGCACCCCGAAGCCGCCCGCCAATTCATCGAATTCATGTTGCGCCCCGAATCCGTGGCGGCGCTGACCAACACGCTGTTTTTCGCCACGGCCAACACCGCCGCGACGCCTTTGGTGGATGAAGCGGTACGCACCGACCCGGACATCTACCCGCTGGCCGACGTTCGCGACCGTTTGTACGCCGACCGCAGCATGAGCCTCAAGGACATGCGCCAGCGCACTCGCCTCTGGACCACTTTCCGTAGCCGTCAATAATAAGGAACTCACCATGGATGTCCCTGTGCAAAACGACCAGGCCATGACGCGCGACAGCCTCTACGGGACTGCCGCCGAAAGCACCTACGCTGGTATCACCAGTTTCATGCGCCGACGCTACAGTCGCGACTTGCGCGGGGTCGATGTGGCCGTCAGCGGCGTGCCGTTCGACACCGCCACCAGCAACCGCCCCGGCGCGCGTTTTGGGCCGCGCGGGATTCGTGCGGCGTCCACCGGGATTGCATGGGAACGCCACTGGCCGTGGACTTTCGATCCGTTCGATCATTTGGCGGTGATTGATTACGGCGATTGCGACTTCGACTATGGCACGCCGCAGTCGGTGCCGGAAAGCATCGAAGCCCACGCCGAGCACATCTTGAACGCTGGCAGCGCGATGCTCACGTTCGGTGGCGATCACTTCATCACCTATCCGCTGCTCAAGGCCCATGCGCGCAAGCATGGCACGTTGTCGCTGATCCACTTCGACGCCCACAGCGACACCTGGCCGGACGAGGAGGGCAAGCGGGTCGATCACGGCACGATGTTCTGGCACGCGGCCAGGGAAGGGCTGGTGGACCCGGCGCGATCGGTGCAGATCGGTTTGCGCACCACCAACGACGATCACATGGGTTTTCAAGTACTGGACGCGCGGCAAGTGCATCGCCAAGGGTGTGAGGCGATTGTCGAGGCGATTCGGGCGCGGGTCGGGGATAACCCGGTGTACCTGACGTTCGACATCGATTGCCTGGACCCGGCGTTTGCTCCCGGCACCGGCACCCCGGTGTGCGGCGGTTTAAGCACGGTGCAGGCGCTGGAAATCCTCGGCGGCTTGCGCGGGATCAACCTGGTGGGCATGGACGTGGTGGAAGTGGCGCCGGCCTATGACAGCGCGGACATTACCTCGTTGGCGGCGGCGACGTTGGCGATGGAAATGTTGTGCCTGTATGCGGCCAGACACAAAGTCGACAAGTAATACGCGGTTAAAAATGTGGGAGCGGGCTTGCTCGCGAAAGCGGTGTATCAGACGGCATCATTGGTGGATGTGCCGCCGCCTTCGCGAGCAAGCCCGCTCCCACAGGGGTTGTGGAGATCCCGTAGGAGCGAGGCTTGTTGCCCGCGAAGCTTTTTCAGGCCACCGGAATCTTCGGCAGATCCAAGGTTTCAACCCCGGTATACCGCGCCGCCGACCCGGCGATCATCGCGTGAGGCACACCCAGTTCTACAGCACTGGACCCATCCAGCCGCGCCAGTTGCTCGTCACTCAACGCCACGTTCAACGCCCCCAATGTCGCATCCAGTTGCTCACGCGTCCGCGAGCCCAGAATCGGAATCAGCGCGGTGGTCGAACGCTTGGCTTTTTCACGCAACCAGGCAATCGCCACGTGGGTCGGTGTCGATTCCAGTTCTGCGGCGACGGCCAGCAAAGTGTCGAGCAGGGCGGTTTCCCGGGCGCTTTTCTCGGCGTGGATCAACATGCCGAGTTTGGCGGCGCGGTTGTTTTCGTCGTTGCTGCGGTACTTGCCCGTGAGGAAGCCACCGCCCAAAGGTGACCACAAGGTTGCGGCCAGGCCAAGGGCTTCGGCCATCGGCAGCAATTCACGTTCAGCGGTGCGTTCGGCCAGGCTGTATTCGGTCTGGATCGCGGCAATCGGCGAGAAACCGCGCACCTCCGCCAGCACGTCAGCCCGGGCGATGCGCCAGGCCGGGAAGTTCGACAGCCCTGCATAGTGAATCTTGCCGGCGCGCACCAGGTCGTCGAAGCCGCGCAGGATTTCTTCCATCGGCGTGACGCCGTCGGTGATGTGCGCCCAGAACAGATCAATGTGATCGGTTTTAAGGCGTTTCAGGCTCTCTTCCACGGAGCGGACCATGTTCTTGCGGTTGTTGCCGGTGAAGGAAATACCGGCAACCCGGTCAGTCCCCATCGTGAATTTGGTGGCGATGACCAGACGATCCCGTTCCGCGGCGATGAACTCGCTGAGCATGACCTCGGACTGGCCATTCTGATAACCGTTAGCGGTGTCGATGAAGTTGCCGCCAGCCTCCAGGTAGCCGTCGAAAATCCGCTTGGCTTCATCGCGCTCCGCGCCGTGGCCCCAACCGGTGCCGAAGTTGCCACCGCCCAACGCCAGTTCCGAAACCCGCAAGCCGGTTTTGCGACCAAAGACTTTGTAATGCATGGGAAGACTCCTGAAGGAAAACATCGCGCTTAAATATAAATGTCCAGCAACATGTATTTAATATGATGCGAGTAATATCCAGCGTCAAGGCGCTTTTTTCAGGGGCGATAAAAGGTGCGATCACTCCTGCCAGTTTCTGACAGCAGCCTTTGCTAAGCTGCGAGCACTTTTACGAACAGAGCGTGCCCATCGTGTCGCGAACCACTCGTTTACTGACCTTGCTCCAAGTGTTGCGGGGTAAAAGCCGTCCGGCGACCGCCGCAACCCTGGCCAGCGAACTGGAGATTTCCGAACGCACGCTGTACCGCGACATCGCCGAGCTCACGGCCCTCGGCGCGCCGATTTACGGCGAGGCGGGGATCGGTTATGTGTTGCGCAGTGGTCTGTTTCTGCCGCCATTGATGCTCAACGCCGACGAAACCGAAGCCATCGTGCTTGGTTTGCGTTATGTCGATCAGCGTGGGGACGAGGTGCTGAGCAAAGCCGCCGCCGACGCACTGGCGAAGATCGCCGCCGTGTTGGCGCCCGAGGCGCTGGACGCCTTGCACAACCCGACCGTGTTGCCCGGCCCGCCGGGCTACGGCTTTGCGCAAAACGCCGTGCCGCTGAATGTGTTTCGCCAGGCGATTCGCAACCAGGCCAAGTTGCACATCGATTACGCCGATGCCAACCAAGTGCCGACCCAGCGCTTGATCTGGCCATTGGCCCTGGGGTTTCTCAACGAAGTGCGGATCATCGTCGCCTGGTGCGAGTTGCGCAGCGCCTACCGGACCTTTCGCACCGACCGGATCTGCGCCGCGAGCGAGCAGGGCGAACGTTATCCGGGCCGGCGCAGCGACTTGCTGCGCACCTGGCGCAAGCAGATGCAACTGGACGAAAACGGACGATTCACTCCTGACAAGAACTGACACAGCAGTGCTTTAGCATGGCTCCAGAATCAAACAACAAGGAGCCTTCACCATGTCTAACCCAGCCACTTCACTGGCACCGGCCATCGCCGATTACATCGCCGCCGCCAATGCCCGTGACACCTCACGGGTCGCCAGTTTTTTCGCTGAGGACGCCAACGTCTTCGATGAAGGCGAGCATCAGGTCGGCACCCAGGCTATCGCCCAATGGATGCAAGACACCGCGCAACGTTACCAGCCTCGGGTCGAGGTGCTTGACGTGCAGTTGCGAACCGGCAAGGTGCTGGTGCACAACCTGATTTCCGGGACGTTTCCCGGCAGCCCGTTGGAATTGCGCTACACCTTTCGCCTGAACGAACAGGGCAAGATTGCGCGGCTCGACATTTCTCTCTGACACTATGCGGTCAATGTGGGAGCGAGCTTGCTCGCGATAGCGGTTTGTCTGCCAACATCAATGTCGGATGTGCAGCCGCCATCGCGAGCAAGCTCGCTCCCACAGGGGAATGCCATGTTTGAAATCTTTTCGGCTGGCATACTGCCTAGCTTCAAACCTGAAGCGCGGCCCCATGACTTTCGATTCCCCGTTAAGCGCCTGGCAATACGCCGTTGAACACAAGGGCTTCGTCCAGGACGAGGCCCAGGAACATGCCGTCTGGGCCTTGCAAAAGTGTCACGAAGCCTTGCACGACGGACTCAAGTCGATCACCGGGGTTTACCTCTGGGGCCCGGTCGGCCGGGGCAAGACCTGGTTGATGGATCAGTTCTACGAAAGTCTGCGAGTGCCGGCCCGGCGTCAGCATTTCCACCATTTCATGGGGTGGGTGCATCAGCGTTCGTTTCAACTGACCGGCACCGCCGACCCGCTGAAAGCCCTGGCGCGGGAGTTAGCCCAGGAAGTGCGGGTGTTGTGTTTCGATGAACTGTTCGTCAACGACATCGGCGATGCGATCATTCTCGGTCGTTTGTTCCAGGTGATGTTCGAGGAGGGCGTGGTCGTAGTCAGCACCTCTAACCAACCACCGGATCAGCTCTATGCCGACGGCTTCAACCGCGACCGCTTTACCCCGGCCATCGAGGCAATCAAACAGCATATGCAAGTGATCGCGGTGGATGGCGGGGAAGATCATCGCCTGCACCCCGGCACGGCGCTGCAACGGTATTGGGTGGGGGCACTCGATCAGCCCAGCGGCTTGGCCGAAGCGTTCAAGGCCCTGACCGTCGGCCAGTCGGTGTCGAGTGATCCGATCCAGGTCGGCTATCGCAGCGTCCACGTGGTGCAGGCCAGCGCCACGGTGCTGTGGTGTCGTTACGCCGATCTTTGCGAGCAACCTTTTGCCGCCATGGACTTTATGGCCCTGTGCGACACCTTCAGCGCTATTCTGATGAGTGAAGTGCCCAACCTCAGCGCGCAGAAGCGCGAAGGGCGGATTGCCCGGGGCACTGAAGACGGGGTGGAACGGGTGGTGGCCGGTGACCGCGAGTTGCCGCAGTTGTCGGTGCATGACGACGGCGTGCGGCGCTTCATCGCCCTGGTGGACGAATGCTACGACCGCAAGGTGCCGCTGTACCTCGAAGCCCAGGTGCCGATGGACGCTTTGTACACCGAGGGGTATCTGGAATTTCCGTTCCGCCGCACCCTCAGTCGCTTGCAGGAAATGCAATTGCAACGCTTTGCCGACGCTTGAGCACCAGGAGGAGCGACGATGAATCAGCCTCTGTCTCACCATTTGCTGACCATGGCCTACCAGAACGCCTGGGCCAACCATCGACTGGCCAAGGCCTGGGGCCAGTTGAGCGCGTCGGAACTGACGGCACCGCGGGTCAGTTTTTTCCCGAGCCTGTGTGCGACCCTCAACCACATCCTGACCTGTGACTGGTTTTATGTGGATGCCTTGGAGCGAGAGTTGCGCGGTGATGTGCCGCACCCGGATTGCTACGTGTTTTTCAAGGACGAGCAACCGTTCGCTGACGGTGTTGAACTCAGGCGCGAACAGGCCAGCGTGGACCGACGGCTGATCGCTTATTGCGAACAACTGCGTGACGCGGATCTCGGGCAGATGGTGACCATCGCGCGGGACACGCCGCAACACGACAGCCGTTTGCGCATGCTTTCTCATTTGTTCGAACACCAGATTCACCACCGTGGGCAGGTTCACGCCATGCTCAGCGGCACTTCAGTCAAACCGCCGCAACTGGACGAGTTTTTCTGCGCCGGGGAGGCGGGGTTGCGGGCAGAGGATTTTGCAGAGTTGGGTTGGACTGAAGAATTGGTGTGGGGTCATTAAAAGATCGCAGCCTTCGGCAGCTCCTACAGTGGATTTGCGTACACCCCGTAGGAGCTGGCGGAGCCTGCGATCTTTTGATCTTGATCCACTCCAACGCCCGCGCTAATGTCCGTGGCCAATTTGATGTGTGGTCGAGGGTGGAAATGGAATCCGCAGAAATACTTGTGCTTCAAGCCAGCTACATCAACCCGGTGCACGCCGAGGCCATTTGCCTGGTGCTGAACAGCTACGCCGAAGACCCGATGGGCGGCAGCGAGCCACTGGACGCCGAGGTGTTACGGCAACTGCCGGCGGAACTGGCCAAGCGTCCTTATGCGTTCAGTGTGTTGGCTTTCGTCGGCGGTGAGCCGGCAGGGCTGGTCAATTGTTTTGAAGGTTTCTCGACCTTCGCCTGTCGGCCATTGGTCAACGTGCACGATGTTGCGGTGGTGCCGAAGTTTCGCGGCCTGGGGCTGAGCCAGAAGATGTTGCAAAAGGTTGAAGACATCGCCCGCCAGCGCGGTTGCTGCAAAATCACCCTCGAAGTCCTGGAGGGCAACGCCGTGGCCCAGGCGTCCTACGCCAAGTTCGGTTTTGCCGCCGGCATGTTCGACCCGGCCCACGGTCGCATGCTGTTCTGGATCAAGACGCTGTAAATCGAAGGCATAAAAAAGGGCGCCCGTCAGGACGCCCGAAGTGTCAGCTCTGGCGGCGGAGCAGGGCCGCCAGAGGTCCATGGGTTCAGGGTTTGTAATATTCGGTCACTTGCGCGGTTTGATCGTCCGGTACCCGGAGTTCACCGCTTGGCCGTTGATCGGTCTGGCTTTGCGCCGTATGGACCGGAAAGTTGTCCCAGTGATGCTTCATCCGTTCGGCGCCGCCTTCGGCAAACGCGCTGGTGGAACCGAGGGCTAGCAAACCCGCGAGGATCAGGCTGACTCGTTTCATGATGAATCTCCCACTAAAGAATGACGGGGTGCCTTTCATCCGTGATTCAAGGGCGTGGGCGCAGTATCGGCAGAGCTCATTAAGTCGGGGTTAACCGGGATCAACCTGTGGGAGCGGGCTTGCTCGCGAAGGCGGCGGCACATCCAGCAATGATGCCGTCTGACACACCGCTTTCGCGAGCAAGCCCGCTCCCACAGTGGATCTGTGGTGAACGCAAGTACTGCATCCAGTTTCAATCCCTATGGGAGTGAGCAAGCTCACTCCCTCGGTAGATTGCAGCGATGGCTCAGAGTTTCCAGTCCAGGCTCAACGTCACCGTGCGCGGGTCGCCCCAGAACACGCCGTTGTAGAAGCCGACGTTGTCGTAATACTTTTTGTCGAACAGGTTATCCACGTTCAGCGAGGCGGACAGGTGCTTGTCGAACGCGTAGCGCGACATCAACTTGACCACGGTGTAGGCCTCCTGGCGGATCTTCGCGTTTTCGGTGATCAGGTCTCCCTGGGCGTCCCGACCGGTCGGGCGATTGGAGTTGCCCCAGATATCACTCTGCCAGTTCACCGCACCGCCAACGGTCAGCGCATGCCAGTCGCCGGGCAGGCGATACGCCGTCGACAGTCGCAACATATTCAGCGGTTCATTGGTATTTGCGCGCTGTTTATCGCCGTTGGCCGCGTGGGTGTAGGTGTAACCGGCGGTCATGTTCCAGTCGGTCATGACCTCGCCGGAGACTTCGACTTCGAAGCCCTGGACCTTTTGCCCCTTGCCCCCGGATTTATAGAACTGCTCACCGGTCAACGGGTCTTGCGGCACCGAGTTGTCCAGCTCGGCGACGTTATCCTGCTTGCTCCAGAACAACGCCGTGGCGACGTTCAGGCGTTCGTCCAGCAAGCTGCCCTTGAGGCCCAGTTCATAATTGCTGCCGACCACCGGTTCCAGGTATTGGCGATTGGCGTCGCGGTTGTTCTGGGGCTTGAAAATGTCGGTGTAGCTGACGTAGACGGTGTACTCGGGCGTGAGGTCGTAGAGCAACCCGGCGTACGGCGTCCAGATATCACTTTGTTGCTGGGCGGTGATTTCCACGCCGGTCAGTTGCAGGTTTTTATCGTAGCTGTAGTTCTTGTTCGAGGTTTTCCAGCTGCCGTAACGGCTGCCGAGCACCGCGTGAAAGCGGTCGGTCAGGCTCAGGCGCGTGGCCAGGTAACCGGCCTTTTGCCGGGTGCTATCCGAAGAGCCGGTGAGATGGGTGACGGTGTCGGGAAACTTGGCGATACCGCCCATGTATTTCCAGTCGGGTATGTTGCCGTAGCCCGAAGGAACGGCGCCGCCCACGGTGTGGGGCGATTCCGAGCTGCGTTCGGCTTCGCCATAACCAAACATCAGTTCATGCTCGCGCCCGAACAGCGCATAAGGACCGGCGACGTTGACGTCATAGGTATTCATTTTCTGCGTGCCGAGCATGTGGCCACGGTAGGCACTCATGCCGCTGCGATCCTCATTCGGGAATCCACCGCCACCGTAATAGACCTTGCCGTCGGTATCGCTGTCACGGTGGGTGTAGGCCGCTTTCAGATGCCAGCCGCCGCCCAGTTGCTGGTCGAGGTTGGCGAAAGCGGTCTTGTCCTTCAGCGGCCAGGAACTCCACGACGTCGCCATGTGGGTGGAGCGCCCGAGGTTGGCCTTGCCACCGGACGAATTCCAGTAAGGCACCGTGCCCCAGGACGTGCCCTGGACCTGTTTGTCCTGGTAGTCATAACCCACCGCCAGCAGTGTGTCGTCGGTGAGATCAGCTTCCAGCACGCCATAACCGACTTCCCGTTGCAATTGGTAGTGATCGCGAAACGACTGACTGTCGCGATAGGCCAGCACGCTGCGCCCGCGCAAACGTCCGTCGAATGCCAGCGGGCCGCCGACATCCACGTAGCTGTAGTAATCGTCATAGCTGCCGCCACTGACGCCGGTCTGGGCCTGCCATTGCGCGGTCGGGCGTTTGCGCACCATGTTGATGGTCGCCGAGGGATCGCCCGCGCCGGTGGTCAACCCGGTGGCGCCGCGAACCACTTCGATGCGGTCATAGATGATGGTGTCAGCGTCGGACTTCATACGGCCGAAGGTGTTGAGCATCCCATCGATCTGGAAGTTGTTGATCTCGTAGCCACGGGACGAATAACTCACCCGGTCCGAGTCATTGTGCTGAACCACCACGCCCGTGGTCTGGCTCATGGCTTCGGACAGGGTGCCGAGCTTGAAGTCGTCCATTTGCTGGCGGGTGACCACAGACACCGATTGCGGGGTTTCCTTGATCGACAGGTTCAGCCGCGTGGCGGTGCTCATGGCGCCGGTGGTGTAGGACTCGGTGTGTTCGGTGGTGCTGCCCAATCCTTCGGCGGTCACGTTGGTGCTGGCGAGTTCCAGGGCGCTGGCGGCCGGGTCCTTTTCAGGATCGGTTTCGGCCAGCAAATCCGGGCTCAGGGCTGCGCTGCACAGCCCAAGGGTCAAGGTCATGGAACGGGTGATAGGCGCGAACATCGCAGCCGACTCCTTGTCTTCGAGGGAAAAATTCCGTTTGCTCAAAGACGAAGGGGAACAGGGGGATTTAGCTTTAAACGAGAATAATTGTCATCTGAATGTTTCGGGCGCGGAAAACAACTGTGGGAGCGGGCTTGCTCGCGAAGGCGGTGTGTCAGGCAACATTTATGTCGACTGACACACCGCCTTCGCGAGCAAGCCCGCTCCCACAAAGGGTATTGCGGTGTGACTTACTGCTTCACGACTGCCGGCACTTCACTCGCCGCAGGTTTGGGTTTGATCAGGCTGAAGTCGATCAATGGACGCTGCTGACGTGTATAGGGATCGCCGATCAGCAATGGCCGCGCCTTGAAGCTGTCGCTGACCAGGCTCTTGCTGCGGTCCAGTTCATCGAAACTCAGGCCCGCCAGATCAGCCCAGGTGTGGATCAGATGCGAGCTGCTGTAAGGGCGGCTCAAGTCGGCGGCAAAGTTCCAGTTGTGGGTTTCACGCCATTTCGGCGAGGCCCAGGCCATGAACGGAATGGTGTACATCGGTGCCGTCGGCTTGCTTTCGTTACGCCCCAGGGTGTTGTGGCCCGGGGAGTCGAAGACGTCTTCGCCGTGGTCGGAGAGGTACAGCAGGAAACCGTTCGGATCGACCTTGGCGTAGTCTTTGATCAGGCTCGACACCACGAAGTCGTTGTACCGCACCGCGTTGTCATAGCTGTTGTAGGTCGGCACTTCATCGTCGTGTACGCCGGCCGGAACGCCAGTGCGGTCCTTGAACGTGTTGAACGTCGGCGGGTAACGGTACTGGTAGCTCATGTGCGTGCCGAGCAAATGCACGACGATCAGCTTGCGCGGCGCCGCATCGCCCAACGCCTTGTTGAATGGCTCGATCACATCGCCATCGTACTGGGCGGCATTCTGGTTGCGGTTGTTGTTCAGGTACACCTGCTCGTCGGCTTGTTCAGAGAACGTGGTGAGCATGGTGTTGCGCTTGGTCATGGTTTGCTGATTGGTGATCCAGAAGGTTTTGTAACCCGCCTGTTTCATCATGCTGACCAGGGAGGGCGTCGTCAGGTACAGGTCCGGGTTCTCTTCGTCGGCGAAGGTCAGTACCTGTTGCAGCGCCTCAATGGTGTATGGGCGCGGGGTGATGACGTTATTGAAGATCGCCAGTTGATCCTTGAGCTTGTCCAGTTCCGGGGTGGTTTCCCGGTTGTAGCCGTACAAGCTCATGCGCTGACGGTTGGTGGACTCGCCGATCACCAGCACCAGGGTCGACGGTTGATCGGCCGAGGAGTTCTTGAGGTTTTTCAGCGGCGCGATCTTGCTCGCACTGTCGAGCATGTCCTGCATGCCGGCCAATGTGTCGAGGTAACGGTGATAAGCCACGGCCATCTGCCAAGGCACGGCGGGCTCGATGCGGGTTTCGAATTTTTCGAAACCGCCGGCCAGACTGCCGGTACGCGCGGTTTGCTTGATCAGCGGATAACCGACCACCGCCACCAGAATGGCAGTCGCAGCCACCAGCGCACGGCCACGCGGCATGTACACCGGACGCAAGCGGGTCCACAGGAAGTAGGCGAACGCGGTGTGAGCGAGGAACGCCAGCACCATCCACCAGGCAAAGTACTGGGTCATGTACTCGCCGGCTTCAGAGATGTTCGACTCGAACATAATGAAGATGACGCTCTGGGAAAACTCCTGCTGATAGATGAAGAAGTAGCCCAGGCTCGCCATCGAACAGGCCCACAGCACAACGCCGATCAGCGCGGCCAGCAGGCGGGTGCGCTTGGGGAACAGCAACATCGGCGCCAGCCACACGGCACTCATCACAAAGGCCTGACGGAAACCGGTGAAACCCGAAGTACCCGTCAGTTGGATCAGCAGTTGTGTGATACCGGAAAAGTACCAGAAGAACACAAATAGCCAGATAAACCCGGCCCAATCGAAACCTGTCGCAGACGTTTTGCTGCGTTTAAGCAATGCCATTAAGTACGTACTCCCACCGGCGTCATGGAGTCGCCAGCGTCATCAAACGAACCTACGAGAAACCGCTACTCGAGAGCCGAGCAGCCACAAGGACCGGGAGTATCGCTAGGGGAATGTGAAAACTTTGTGAGTTTTGTTCAGGAACGCGACAGGAAGCGTCAGCGCGAATGGCTTTTCATGTGGGAGCGGGCTCGCTCGCGAAGGCGTCCGGTCAGTCAGCATTTGTATTGCTGACACACCGTTTTCGCGAGCAAGCCCGCTCCTACAAGGGATGGCGGGGGGTACTGAGGGAAATCAGGCGTTCAGCGCAGGCATCGATTGCCCGGCCAATTGAGCCTGTTGCTGCAACAATTGCCGAAGCTGTGCCACCTGGGTCTTCAAGGTGTCACGCTCGTCTTTCAATTGGCGCAGTTCATCACGACGAATCGTGACGTAGAGAGTTTGTGGGGGACGTGCGGTAACGATTGTGTCCATTGCTCACCTCGCAAATGGCCTGCATCAACTGTGATTGCGTCATTTATTTAAATGACACCTTCACTATCGGCGCCGATTTTGATTTCTTTTGCCTCTGAAGGGAACTTTTTTATTTTTCATGGTCGGTGTGTCTTCAACACGATTCCCGACGTTATCAGTGTGAATCGGGCACAATGCCCGGAAACTTCATCCCGGCGCTCTGGACTAACCCACATTAGTCGCGTTGGGCTATAACCTTTGACACACATTATTTGCAGTAAGGAGCATCAGCACATGCAACTCGGGATTATTGGACTGGGCCGCATGGGCGGTAATATTGCGCGGCGCCTGATGCTCAATGGGCATACCACCGTTGTTTACGACCGCAATACCGCCTTCGTCGAGAACCTCGCAGCAGAGGGTTCCACCGGCGTCGCCGACCTGCCGGCGCTGGTCGCCGGCCTGGCCAAGCCGCGTGCGATCTGGGTCATGCTGCCGGCCGGCGCACCGACCGAAGACACCATCGACACCCTGAGCAACCTGCTCGAAGCCGGCGACACCATCATCGACGGCGGCAACACCTTCTATAAAGATGACATCCGTCGGGCCAAGACCCTGGCGGAAAAAGGCCTGCACTACATCGACGTCGGCACCTCCGGCGGCGTCTGGGGCCTGGAGCGCGGCTACTGCATGATGATCGGTGGCGACGCCGAAACTGTCACGCGCCTCGATCCGTTGTTCGAAAGCCTGGCGCCGGGCCTGGGTGACATCCCGCGCACCAAGGACCGCAAGTCCGACGACGATCGCGCCGAACGCGGCTACATTCACGCCGGCCCAGCGGGTTCCGGGCACTTCGTGAAGATGATCCACAACGGCATCGAATACGGAATGATGCAGGCCTTCGCCGAAGGCTTTGACATTCTCAAGACCAAATCCAGCGAAAACCTGCCGGAAGACCAGCGCTTCGACCTCAATGTCGCTGACATCGCCGAAGTCTGGCGTCGTGGCAGCGTCGTATCGTCGTGGTTGCTCGACCTGACCGCCGATGCCTTGGCCAGCGACCCGAAACTCGATGGTTACTCCGGCTCGGTAGCCGACAGCGGCGAAGGTCGCTGGACCATCGAAGCCGCCATGGAGCAGTCCGTGCCGGTACCGGTGCTGTCGAACTCGCTGTTCTCGCGCTACCGTTCCCGCGGCCAAGGCACTTTTGGCGACAAAATTCTCTCGGCCCAGCGCTTCGGCTTCGGCGGCCACGTGGAGACTTCGAAAAAATGAGTAATACGATCCGCAGGAAATCCAAGGCAGAACCCGCACCACCGACCACGCTGTTCCTGTTCGGTGCCCATGGTGACCTGGTCAAGCGTCTGTTGATGCCGGCCCTGTACAACCTCAGTCGCGACGGCCTGCTGGGCAATGGACTGCGGATCATCGGCGTTGACCACAACGCCATCAGCGATGAAGCCTTCGCGCAAAAGCTCGAAGACTTCATTCGCACCGAAGCGGCCGCCAAGGTCGGCAAGGGCGATGAAGCTCTTGATCCGGCCTTGTGGGCCAAACTGGCCAAAGGCATCAGCTACGTTCAGGGCGACTTCCTGGACGACAGCACTTATCAAGCCCTGGCGGCAAAAATCGCCGACAGCGGCACCGGCAATGCGGTGTTCTACCTGGCCACCGCGCCACGGTTCTTCAGCGAAGTGGTGCGCCGCCTCGGCAGCGCCGGTTTGCTGGAAGAAACCCCGGAAGCCTTCAGAAGGGTGGTGATCGAAAAACCGTTCGGCTCCGACCTGCAAACCGCCGAAGCCTTGAACGCGTGCTTGCTCAAGGTGATGTCGGAAAAGCAGATCTACCGGATCGATCACTACCTGGGCAAGGAAACCGTGCAGAACATTCTGGTCAGCCGGTTCTCCAACAGCCTGTTCGAAGCGTTCTGGAACAACCATTACATCGACCACGTACAGATCACCGCCGCTGAAACCGTCGGCGTGGAAACCCGTGGCAGTTTTTACGAACACACTGGCGCCTTGCGGGACATGGTGCCCAATCACCTGTTCCAGTTGCTGGCGATGGTGGCCATGGAACCGCCGGCTGCGTTCGGCGCGGATGCGGTACGTGGCGAGAAAGCCAAAGTGGTCGGCGCGATTCGTCCCTGGTCCGTTGAAGATGCGCGGGCCAACTCGGTGCGTGGCCAATACGCCGCTGGCGAAGTCGACGGCAAGCCGTTGGCCGGTTACCGCCAGGAAGGCAACGTGGCACCGGACAGCAACACCGAAACCTATGTCGCGCTGAAAGTGATGATCGACAACTGGCGCTGGGTCGGCGTGCCGTTCTACCTGCGCACCGGCAAGCGCATGAGCGTGCGTGACACCGAGATCGTTATCTGTTTCAAGCCTGCGCCGTACGCGCAATTCCGCGACACCGAGGTCGACGAGTTGCAGCCGACGTACTTGCGGATCCAGATCCAGCCCAACGAAGGCATGTGGTTCGACCTGCTGGCCAAGCGACCGGGACCGGCGCTGAAGATGGCCAATATCGAACTGGGGTTCGCCTACAAGGACTTCTTCGAGATGCAGCCGTCCACCGGCTACGAAACCCTGATCTACGATTGCCTGACCGGCGACCAGACGCTGTTCCAGCGCGCCGACAACATCGAGAACGGCTGGCGCGCCGTACAGCCGTTCCTCGACGCCTGGCAGCAGGACGCGAGTGTGCAGAGCTATGCGGCAGGTGAGGATGGCCCACAAGCTGCCGAAGACCTGCTGACCCGTGATGGCCGCGTCTGGCACAGCCTCGGATGAGTGAAGCAGCGAAGCATCCCATCCGTTTTCTGCTCAGCGACATGGACGGCACCTTGTTGCTGCCCGATCACAGCCTCAGCCAGCGCACGATCGACGCGGTTCGTGCGCTGCGCGAGGCGGGCGTTTTCTTTAGCCTGGCCACTGGCCGGCCACCGAAAGCCATGTTGCAGCAGATCGAAGCCCTGGGCGTCGACCTGCCGACCGCAGCCTTCAACGGCGGCACCATCGTCAACCCGGACGGCAGTGTGCTGGTCGCGCATTACTTGCCGGCCACTGCGGCGCTGACCGCATTGGCGCTGTTCGCTGACCGGCCGGACATCGAAATCTGGGTGTTCAGCGGTGGCGACTGGTTGCTGAAAGATCCCCACGGTCCGATGGTTCCCCGTGAACAGCACGGCCTGGGCTATCCGCCGGTGGTGGTCGAGAGTTTTGAGCCGTACCTGGAACGCATCGACAAGATCGTCGCCACCAGCAACAACACGGACTTGTTGATCGAGCTGGAAGCGCTGCTGCTGCCGAAAGTGGAAGGTCAGGCGCAAGTCTCCCGTTCACAGCCGATTTACCTGGACGTGACGGCGATGCAAGCCAACAAGGGTGCGGCGCTGGCAACATTGGCCGAGTTTCTCGGCGTGCCGCTGGCGCAGACGGCCGCACTGGGTGATGGCGGCAATGACCCGGCGATGTTTCATCGTGCCGGGTTGTCGATTGCCATGGGCCAGTCCGAGGAGGCGGTGAAGCGCCAGGCCGATGTGGTCACCGGTGCCAATACCGAAGATGGTGCGGCGCAGGCGATCGAGCGGTACATCCTCAAACGCTGAGCCTCCACCGTAGGAGCTGCCGAAGGCTGCGATCTTTTGATCTCGTTTTTAAAGATCAAGGTCAAAAGATCGCAGCCTTCGGCAGCTCCTACAGGTAAATCGGAGTTACAGCCAGAAACTCACCGCATACCACCCCAAAACCCCCATCACCACCGTATACGGCAACGCCATCCACACCATCCGCCCATACGACAGGCGAATCAGCGGTGCAATCGCCGAGGTCAGCAAAAACAGAAACGCCGCCTGACCATTTGGCGTCGCCACGCTCGGCAAATTGGTCCCGGTGTTGATGGCAATCGCCAACGTCTCGAAATGCTCGCGGCTCATGTGGCCGGCGATGAACGCCTGTTTCACTTCGGTGATGTAAATCGTCGCCACGAATACGTTGTCGCTGATCGCCGATAACAATCCGTTGGCAATAAACAGCATGCCCGGCTGTTGATCCGCCGGCAGGGCCAGCACCCATTGAATCAGCGGCGTGAACAGTTGCTGATCATGAATCACCGCCACCACGGCGAAGAACACCACCAGCAGCGCGGTGAACGGCATGGCGTCTTTAAATGCGTTACCGATGCGATGTTCGTCCGTGATGCCGGTGAACGCAGTGATCAACACGATCACCATCAAGCCGATCAACCCGACTTCCGCAATGTGAAACGCCAGCCCGGCAATCAGGATCAGCGCCGCCGCGCCCTGGACCAGCAACGCCGCCCGTTGGCGCGCGGTGCGCTCGGCATTGTCTTCGGCGGCGTAGTTGGCCAGCACCGTGCGCACGTTGTCCGGCAGCAGCGTGCCGTAACCGAACCAGCGCAGCTTCTCCAGCAGCACACAGGTCACCAGGCCGGCGGCCAGTACCGGCAAGGACACCGGGGCGATCTTCAGGAAGAATTCGGCGAAATGCCAACCCATCTCATGGCCGATCAACAGGTTCTGCGGCTCGCCGACCAGCGTGCACACGCCACCGAGTGCCGTGCCCACCGCGCCGTGCATCAGCAGGCTGCGCAGAAAGGCGCGGAACTGTTCGAGGTCTTCATGGTGAAGGCTGGGCAGGTGTTGATCGTCGCTGAAACCGCTGTCCAGGCGTGGATCGTTGCCCGAGGCGACGCGGTGATACACCGAGTAAAACCCCACCGCCGCGCTGATGATCACTGCCGTGACGGTCAAGGCGTCGAGAAATGCCGACAGGAACGCCGACAGAAAACAGAACATCAGCGCCAGCAACGCCTTGGAGCGAACCCCGAGCAACAGGCGCGAGAATAGAAACAGCAGCAGGTCTTTCATGAAGTAAATGCCGGCGACCATAAACATCAGCAGCAGGATCACCGGAAAGTTGTGCACCAGTTCGTCATACAGCGCCTGGGGCGTGGTCATCTTCAACAGCAGCGCTTCGATCAGCAGCAGGCCACCGGGCATCAGCGGATAACATTTGAGGGCCATGGCCAGGGTGAAAATGAATTCCAGGACCAACAACCACCCGGCGGCTACCGGGCCCACGGTCCACAGCACCAGGGCGTTGAGGATCAGGAAGCCGACGATGCTCGCCTTGTACCAGCGGGGAGAGTGCCCGAGAAAGTTGTGCGCGAACGCCTGGGCCATTGAACCGGACATCGGCTACTCCTTGTATTAAGAAGCGCGCAACTTGCCGGAAGCGACAGGGAAGATCAAGCGCCGGGGCTAGCTCAGGTATCGCGCCACCACCGCCCGGTAGTTGCCGTCCAGTGAATAGCCGCCGACGACGATCCGACCGTTGTCCTGCACCGCCAGGGACGTGGCCGTGTCGAGGCTGCGGCCCAGTCGGGTACGCACCCAGCCGATGCCATTGGCAAAGCGGCGATCCAACTGTCCCTGAGGCAGGTATCGAGCCAGGATGAAATCGGCTTCGACCCCGCCGATCGTGGCTCCGACGGCCAGGATGCTGCCATCCGCTTGAACCTGGGCGGCGGTCCATTGGCTGCCGCTGTGGCCGATTTCCAGGCGTTGCGGCTGACCTCCGTTGCAATGTTTATCCGGGCGACCGTTGCTGTGCAATTTCAGTGACAGGCAGTGCATCGGGTCGCGGCTGCTGCCAAAACAGTGCAAGTCACTGTTGCCCTGCTGAACGATCTGGCTGACCTGAGCACTGCGTCCCTGAGCCTTGAAAGTCATGAATCCATCCACGGCGAAGCTGTCGTCCAGTCGGCCGTCGGCGTGATAGCGGGCGAGTAATCCTTCCGCCGGAAAATTGATCGAGCCACCTGCGAGGATGCGCCCGTCCTGTTGCACCATGAGGCTGCCGAGCCAGGTGTTCATCAGCAAATGCCTGACCACCACGAAACCGCGGCCGTTGAAGTCCTTGTCCAGAGTGCCGTCGACATTGAGGCGGATCAGCAGGCCGACGTGATCGGCGAGTTCGAAATGATGATTGGCCAGCACCAGGATTCGACCGTCCTCCTGCACGGCGATATCGCAGGCTTCGGCGCCCGGCACACCTGGTGGCAACCAATCGTCGCGCAGCCCCCGGGACAGATCACCGGGAAGCCGCACCACCTGGCGTCCGTTGTCGCCAAAGCTTCGAACCGGGTGGCCATGGGGATCGAACAGCGCCAGAGCGGGCAAGGTGCGGTGAGCGTTTTCGTAGTGCAGGCCAGCCAGCAGAATGGAACCGCAGGGCAGGACATGGACCTTGCTGGCCATGGCCTCGAAGCCCAATGCGAACTGACCGATCAGGCTGCCCTGATTGCCAAAGCTCAGGTCCGCCGAGCCATCTTCCAGCAAGCGGGCGAGGCCAAAGCGGCTGCCGCCATGGGTGCCGACCTTGGCTGCGACCAGCAAGCGACCTTGCGGGTCGATGGCGACACCGTTGGCCATGCTTGAGGAACTGCCGGCGAAATACACTTGGGTTTTGCCGGCGGCGGCAAATTCCGGGTCGAGGTGCCCGGCTGCATTTGCTGTGGCAGGGCAGGCGAAAGCGGTCTGGATTGACATGCACGCATCTCCTTGCCAGTCGACCTGATCCCGGTAGCCGGGAGGGTGACTGCGCGTGCGAAACATTCAATCCCTGAATGCGCAGACGCACAACTGTCATAACTAACAGGTGGAGGGTCGTTGTGTGCCAGAACAGTGTCTTTTGGAACCACTGAAGAAGGGTGCCAACAATCAAGCCTTTATAAAGCAAAAGATCGCAGCCTTCGGCAGCTCCTACAAGGAAACGCATATTCCAATGTAGGAGCTGCCGAAGGCTGCGATCTTTTGATCTTTAATTAATGAGGCATGGACCACGATTGCAAGGTGTAACCATCTTCGCTAAGTGCGGCACGCGCCTGTTCCAGCAGATGTTCAAGTTGCACCGGATCCGAATAAGCGCTGCTTGGGATCTGTGCACGGCCGATGCGGGTATTGGTGCGGTCGATAACGCTCAGGCTGAGTTCGCCGTTGCCGTCTTGTGGGGCCCAGGCCACGCATTGAAATGGCTTGAACGCGCGGTCGGCAATCAAAAGAGCTTCGTTGATACGGAGCGGGGCGGTCATGGGATCTTCTCTCTGTATGCCCAATCAAGTGATGTGCCGTCGGTTGGGCTTACCGTTCGGCTGGTTACTTGTACTGATGCCCGCAATAGGGGGTTGGGTCACACACAACGCAAAGAAAATTCAACTTTCTTTCATATACTCAATATTCAGGCTGTTTTTGAAAGCTGGGTGAAAGGTTCAGTCGTTAGGTAACTAACAAAGTCTCTTCTTATAACTAATTAGTTAACACTCCTATAGTCAAACGATACAAGGCCCCGTCAAATTCTTGCTAATGTTACAGCCAGGTCCGCCAAATGACTGTTTTTAATAATATTTCCTTAAATTTGGCGCCAAGGAACAGTCATGATCGAAGCGCCTGCCTTACGACGTCTGTTAGTGGTTGATCCTTGCGACGATTGCCATCGTCTTTTGCCGGGTTTGCGCGCTGTGGGATGGGATGTAGACAGCTGCACGCTGGAAAACGCCGCCGATAGAACGTGCGATGTCGGCCTCTTGCGATTGCAGCCGTTCCATCTGGAACGGCCCGAAGCCGTCAAAGAATTGATCAGCCGCAGCGGCACCGAATGGATTGCCGTGCTCAACCAGGAAGTCCTGCGCCTGCAAAACGTCGGGGACTTTGTGTGCGAATGGTTTTTTGACTTCCACACCTTGCCGTTCGACGTCTCCCGGGTTCAGGTAACCCTCGGGCGTGCGTTCGGCATGGCACGCCTGCGCGGGCAGGGCACGGTCCACATTGATCAGCCCGAACACGAGTTGCTTGGCGACAGCAAGCCCATTCGTGAGCTGCGCAAATTGCTGAGCAAACTGGCGCCGACCGAGTCGCCGGTCTTGATCCGCGGCGAAAGCGGCACCGGCAAAGAGTTGGTGGCCCGTACCCTGCACCGACAATCCCAGCGCCACAGCAAGCCTTTCGTCGCGATCAACTGCGGCGCGATTCCCGAACACCTGATCCAGTCCGAATTGTTTGGCCATGAGAAAGGGGCCTTTACCGGTGCGCATCAACGCAAGATCGGGCGGATCGAGGCGGCGAACGGCGGCACGCTGTTTCTCGATGAAATCGGTGACTTGCCGTTGGAGTTGCAAGCCAACCTGCTGCGCTTCCTCCAGGAAAAACACATCGAGCATGTCGGCGGCAGCCAGCAGATTCCGGTGGATGTGCGGGTATTGGCTGCGACCCACGTCGACCTAGAGGCAGCGATCGAGAAGAAACGCTTTCGCGAAGATTTGTACTACCGCCTCAACGTTCTGCAAGTGGTCACCGCGCCGCTGCGTGAACGCCATGGCGATCTATCGATGCTGGCCAACCACTTTTCCCATTTCTATAGCCATGAAACCGGTCGCCGCCCACGCAGTTTCAGCGAAGACGCGCTGATTGCCATGGGCAAACATGACTGGCCAGGCAATGTTCGCGAACTGGCCAACCGCGTACGTCGCGGGCTGGTACTGGCCGAAGGGCGCCAGATTGAAGCGCGAGACCTGGGGCTGATCAGCCAACAGACCATTGTCGCGCCGATGGGCACGCTGGAAGACTACAAGACCCGCGCTGAACGCCAGGCCTTGTGCGATGTACTTAACCGCCACAGCGACAACTTGAGCATCGCCGCCAAAGTACTGGGGATTTCCCGGCCTACCTTCTACCGTTTGTTGCACAAGCATCAGATACGTTAACAATTTCAAAAGGTCAAAAGATCGCAGCCTCGTTTCACTCGACAGCTCCTACGGGTTCACGGAGTCCTTGTATGAGCTGTGTAGGCGCTGTGTAGCAGCTGTCGAGTGAAACGAGGCTGCGATCTTTTGCGATCTTTCAACAATCCACAAAAAAAGCCCCTCCGCGATTGAAGTCGCAGCGGGGCTTTGTACTTGTGGCTTAGAAGTAGTACGGGAATTTCAGGCTGAAGGAAAAGTCAGGCGAGTCGTCGGTCAGGCCGATGGCCAGGTTGGGCACGATCGTCAGGTTGTCGCTGGCTGCCAGCGTCATGCCGATGTTGAAGTTGGCCGCGTTGTAATCGCTGTTGGAAATCGACTGCCAATCTCCACCGTCGGGCCTGATCTTGCTCTTGCGGGCGAACTGATCGGTGAACGAGAACGACATACTCATCTTCTCGTTCAAGGCGAACGCAATGCCGGCGCCAACCTGCCAGGAATCACCCAGTTTCACGTCGCCCTTAACTTTGGAGCCAACCTGAGGGCTGATATCGCTGAAAGAGTCTTGAATGTTGTAGGTGTAGGCCAACGTACCGAACAGCACGGCCGGGTCGAAGGTCTTGACCAGCGAGAGCCCCGGGGTGACCGACCAGACACCGTTGCCGGTAGGCAGGTCCTCGGGTACCGAGAGGTTATCGTTGGTCGGGTCACTGACCAGCTTGATACCGTAAGGGTCCTTGCCGGTCGGAGCCTTGACGCGCAATGTAGCGACCGCGTCGGGCCAGTTGGACGACTCATCCAGAAACTTGTAAGCGACACCCACGTTCACATCGCCGATGGTCGGGTCCCGGGTAACGGTTGCGTCCGACGTCACCGGGCCTGCGCCACCCGCGCCACCGGAGGAGTACGTCGATTCGCGATAAACAACCGGGACGTTAATGTCGAACTGCCAACGTTGCGCCACGTTGTAGCGGGCCGTCAGGTCCAGCGTCCAGTTGTCGGCCTTGATCCGGTCGAGGTTGATGTTGCCGAGAAAAATCGAATCCAGTGCCAGGAAGCCGTTGAGCGTTAATGCCCGGGTATCGTAGTGCGTATAGGTCAGGCCGGTTTCGACGCTGAACTTGCCACCACCGAAGAATCCGCTGGCTTCGTCGTACAGGTTGGAAACGCTTTGCGCCGGTTCCGAGTCATCCTTGAGCGATTGGCCGTAAGAACTGCCTTGGGTTCCGGGCGCACCGGCGGCCACCGTCTGACCACCCCTGGCCGGCTCGGCAGGGGATTTGGTCAGGCGTTTGGGAGCCGGTGTCGCAGGTGCTGCTTCGACTTGGCGAACGCGCTGCTCAAGTACCATCAGCGCGTTCTGTTGTGCTTCGTAACGCTGTTTCAACTCCATAAGTTCTTGTTTTAATGCTTCGACCTGAGGGTCCGGCGCTGCGTATAGCAGTGTCGCCGGGGTCAGGCTACTCAAACAGACGATAGCTCTGAACGTTAACGATCGGTGCATGGGTTAGCCGTCCCTTCTGATTAAATCTGATGAGACAGAGCGTAGATCAGAATCCGATAGTGCGAAGACCTTTGAGCTGGTCCAGATTGCCACTCACCGACCCGGTTGTCGGCACGTTGTCACGCAGCACGACATTGAAGGAAGTGAGATTGCGAACCTGGTTGCTACTGCCAAGCAAAGTCGTGTTCTGCATCAGTCCACCCTGGGCCAGGCGCTGCACAGTATTGCCCTGGTTGTTGTTTGCGACGATGTTGAGTTGCACTCCCGAACCGGTTGAGGAAACGCTGAGCGAGCCAGCATCATTGGAGCCAAGCAGCGTCGAGCCTGCGGTTAATGCCTGGCCCTGCGGTTGCGTTGCGGGTGTCTGGTTGACCTGGCTGGTTTTGGCGACGTTGATATCAACGTTGTTGTAGGCGGTGTTGTTGTCGCCGGCAGCCCGCACGACTTGAGTCACGCCTTCGGTGGTGTTGAGGCCGGCGCCGCCAGTGACGGTGCCTGTACCGGTGCCTGTGTTTGCGCCGGCGACTTGCGAGCTCGTTGAGCTACCAGGTTTTTCGTCGATCATCGACACATAGAACTGTGGCTTGATGGTCGATTGCTGGACTTGCATCGCGGAAGTAGCACCGATCAATGCACCGTTGGCGTTCTGCCAAGTGGTGGTCATGACAATGCCAAAACTGACGATCCGTCCCGGCATGACAAACCGGCCTCGCAGGTTCGCCAGTTCCTGATCTTTCAGTTCAATGGGTTTGAATATCTCTGCCTGGGTCGGCAGGCTGGCGGCCAGGCAAACCACAGCCAGCCAGGTTGAAGTTTTCATGGGATGCTCCCGGAGCTTCGTGCTCCCTTGTTATTAGAAGAAGTCGCTTTGGATGAATCCGAAATCCATCAACTCCGCGTCTTGCACCGGGCTGAACATGTTGATGCGGTTTTTGGCAGTCAGGGGCAGGGGAGGCTCGAGCAGCGCATTGGCTTTGTCGTAGCCCTGGCCGATGACGGCGAAGATGATGCCGTTCCAGCCTTTGACAAAGTCGTCGACGCTGTAACGTTTATGGCCGAGTACCGGATCACCGATATAGACCCAGCCTTTATGGACTCTTTGCAAGACCACAAAATGTTTGTAGCCACGGATGTCCATAAGGACCACGACCGGAATTTTGATTTCACTCAACGTTTCCGTCGCTACCCGGTAGCCGCGGGCGCGCATGCCGATACTTTCCACGTAATGCTTCATGTCGAGCATGGAGAAGCCCTGGACGCGGACAAGATTTTGATCCGAGTGGGCCAGCATGCCTTCGATGATTTGATTTTCAGTCACGTCCAGCCAATAGGCCTGGCGCAAAATGGTCGCCAGGGCAGCTGCACCGCAACTGAAGTCGGTTTTCTGTTGGACCAGGTCCTCAAATTTTCGCTCGCGTACGCTCTGGATCGGCTTGTACACCACCGCGCCGCCCGGCAGGACGGAAAGCGGCATACGTGCAGCCTCGCTCACACTGGCCACGCAAAGCAAAAGTGCCAAGGCAATCATGCGCATGGTGGGACGCCTTCTGGTTGTTGCTGAAAAGGCCCCCAAAAGGGGGCCTCAAGACAGCCATTAGAACGAGTTGTTGGAGATGGCCAACGAGTTGCTTTGTTGGTTGCCCACACCCGCAGCCACGTTGACGCCCAGGTTGCCGCTGCCGCCATTCACCGAACCGCTCAGGGTTGCAGTGTTGGTCACAGGGTTGGCCCAGCCGGTTGGAGTCAGCACTTGATAGGAATACGTGTTGCTCAGATCAAATGAACTGCTCTCAGCGTAGGCTTTCGCCTTGTCATACGAAGACTCGTGGGATTTGCTGCCCGATTTTTCGAACGAGGAGTCGAACGATTTATCGAACGAGGAGCTGCCCGCACTTTGGTGCGATTTATCGACCGATACGTCCAGCGTTGCGTCAAGCGATGCGGTCAGAGAAGCGTCGGATGACGAACTGGTGCTGCCCGAATTGTGGCGGCCATAGTCCCAGGATGCGTTTCTGGAAGCCTCGACGGAAGCATCCAGCGTAGCGTTCAACGAAGCATTCAGATCAGAACTGGAAGAACTGCTCTTCTCGAAGCTTTTTGAGCCACTGGCATCGAAGCTTTTCGAACCGCTCACGTTAAAGCTCGACGAAGAGCTTTTACTGCCCGACGCTGCGCTTGCTTTAGCGAAGTTGGAACTGCCGCTGGCCGAAGTGGTAAAGGTCAGCGTGTCTACGCGATAGGTCCGATCGGCATTGTTATTGACGGTCAGGCCAGGACCACTTTGTGTAGCAGAGGCGGTGGCGGTTGCGTTACCCAGTGGCGCATTGGTGTTGGCAATGGCCATGGTGTTTTTCTGTTGGTTAAGGTCGCCAGCTGCAACGTTGACACCCATGTTGCCGCTGCCGCCATTAGCCGATCCGCTCATCGACGCAGTGGCAGAGCTGCCATAGTTGTCGACCCGGTTGTTGCTGCTGGTTTGCTGGACGGAAGCGGTGGCGCTGGCGGTGCCGAACACGAAGGCGTTATCCGGAGCAGCAGCAGCGGCGTTAGCAATAGCGGCCGCGTTGTCTTGTTGGTTGCCGTCGCCACCTGCCACGTTGACGCCGACGTTGCCGCTGGTGCCGGTGGCAGAGTTGTTCATCTCGGCTGAGTTAACCGTCCCGGCATTGCCGATACGGTTGTCGGTGCTGCTTTGGGTATCCCATGCATTCGCCGTGGCGTACACAGGGATTCGGGTTGGAGGAGGAGTGTGCTCACCATTGTTGTTATGGCCACCGTTATGGTGTCCATTATGGTGGTCGTCACTTTGTCCAGCTTGTACAGCAACAGCCATGACCGCAGCAATTGCGAAAACCAGAGGCTTGATTGCCATCGAAGGTTTCATGGTGATTCTCCGTACTTATTTTAGGTTAAGTGTTGTTTTTACCTGTTTTGGGTCAATCCGCGACCCGTACGCTCACGGTGTTGGCCGTTCGGTTTCCCACCCCGGCGCTCTGATTCAACTGAATTACCCCGCGGCTACCGGTGAAGGCCTGATCGCTTGTGGCGACCTGGCGATAGCCTGGTGCAGAGGCAGTTGGATCGGAGTTGTTGATCAGCGCCACGTTCTGTTGCAGGAGGACGCTGTCGTCGATACTTTGCGGCTGTGTGCTGATGCTGATCCGCAGGGCGTTGGCCTGCTGGTTGTTGGCGCCCGAGCTCTGGTTGACGCCCAGCACGCCGTTACCGTGGCTGAAGGAGTCACCTTGAATACTGGAGCTGGCGTCGATGCTGGGGTCTACGTGTGAACGCAGCCGTTGGCGAATCTGTGTGGAGGCATTGGCGTGGGTGCCAATGGCAATAGCGCGGGCGTTGGCCTGTTGCTGCTGGTCGCCAGCCGCCTGGTTGACCCCGAGGTTGCCCTGATACTGCGCGCCCGACCCGTCGATGTCGGCGTTATTGATGACGGGAGGTTGGGCAAAGGACGATGCACTGCAAAACATGGCAACAAGCAGCAGCGAACGATTCATGCTAACGGTCTCCCGTTATGATTTTCAGAGCACCCAGGCCTTGCTGGACGTTCGAATTGACCATGTTGGCAATGCCGTTGCCCGAGTTTCCCGAACGCCCGCCGGGGAGGTTGGACAGTTGATTCTGGTTGCTGATATTGCCGCCCAGGTTGTTGGTGTTTTGCGTCACCAGGCGGGAGATGCCTGCACCACTCGCGACACCGGCAAAGTCGCCGTCGCTCAACTCGTTCGTTTGATTGAGGATGTGTTGGGACGGGTTGGCGTTGACGGTCGTAGGGTGCGGGTCTGGGATCACCGGCGGAATCGTTGCATTGCGCGTCTGGACATCACGTTTGATCGTAATGATGCCGTTGTCAGCCTGGACGGGCAGGCTTGAGCCCAGTGCGCATCCGATCAGCAGGAGGCTATAGATGCTTTGATTGAGTTTCCCCACGGCGGCAATTCCTTCTGTAATGAAACGCTGGCCCTTATCAGCGTTGCGAGGTAGAGAGCAGAAGGTGTGCCGGTTTTGGTTTTTACTTTAAAAACAGTGGGTTGGATTTATTTCTCGAAATAGTCAAAAAAAATTTGTAACGTTGCTGAGACAGAGCCACACAAAAACGCCGTCCATGCGGGCGGCAGTGCTTGCTGGAGCGCTGAAAGGCGGGTTGTATCAGTGGCTTAACAGTTTTGTTCTGAAGTGCGCAGACCGCTTTAGTTCGCGGGTTCGCTCAGGAGAGGGTGTTTCAGAAATGGACATTGGCGGTAGGGTTCGGTCAGGCGTTGAGCAAGCGCGTCACGGCCTCGAATGCTGCGTCCTTGCGCTGATTCCAGTCACCGTGCAGTACCTGAAACGTCTGGCGGTGCAGCGCAAGCCATTCCTGGCTGGCCTGGAAAAATGCCTGGCGTTGCGCCAATTGCGGTTGGCAACGTTGCCCGTCGTCATGCCAGTCCACGGTTTCGGGGCTCAGCAGCAAATGCAGGTCGTAGTGCCGGTCCAGCAAGGCTTGTTCGATCCACGTCGGGCACGCGCCAAACAACGTGCGACTCCAAAGGATATTGCTCAACAGGTGCGTGTCGAGAATCAACAGTGCCGGGTGTTGGGCGCGCGCTTCATCTTCCCAGGCCAGCTGGCCGAGTGCGATGGCAGGAATGTCATCGTAGCGGGTGTCGCGGGCTTCGCTGTCGATAAAGTGCCGAACGTACTCACCGACCAACAGGCCGCCAAAATGGGCTTGAATCTCACTCGAAAGCCAGCTTTTACCGCTGGATTCCGGACCTGTCAGCACCAGCACCTTCATGCGCGCAACGCCGGGTCGGCGCGCCATTCACGCCAGCCTTGTACTGCCAGCAACAGGAACAGCGCATAGAGGGTGGCGGTCAGGTACATGCCTTTATAGATGAACAGCCCGACAAAAATCACATCGATGGCGACCCACAGCGGCCAGCATTGCACGCGTTTCTGCGCCATCCATAACTGCGCCACCAGGCTGAAACCGGTCAGCGCGGCATCGAGCCAGGGTTGCGCGGCGTCGGTCCAGTGGGCCATGGCCGCGCCCAGCAACAGACTGCCGACGGCGCCGACCGCCAGCCCGACTGTTATCGATTTCCCATCAAGCCGAGTGACCTGCCGACCGGCGTTCGTCTCGCCCGCACGGGTCCATTGCCACCAGCCATAGACTTGCAACGCGGCGTAAATCACCTGCAGCAGCATGTCCGAATACAGCTTCACCTCGAAGAAGATCCAGCTATAAAGCAGCACCATGACCAGACCGATCGGCCAGCACCAGGGGTTCTGTTTGACCGTCAACCAGACGGCAATGACGCCGAGGGCGGCAGCAAACAGTTCAAGCCCGGACATGGCGGTTCCTTGGGGGAAGTCGAAGAGGGGGGCGATTGTACCCAGATTGTCAGGCGCGGGCTTGCCCGACATCTTCAGTTAAAACACAAAAACCTGTGGGAGCGGGCTTGCTCGCGAAAGCGGTGTTCCATTCAACTTTTACATTGACTGATACGACGCTTTCGCGAGCAAGCCCGCTCCCACATTTGATCGGTGATCAGACGCGGAATTGCTTGAGCAACCCGTTAAGCTGTTCACTCAATCCCTTGAGGTGAACACTGGCCAGGCTCGACTGCTCCGCCGCCAATGCCGTGCTATGGGACAACCCGGCGGCCTGGGTGACGTTCTGGTTGATGTCTTCCACCACATGGGCTTGTTGCAGGGTGGCGCTGGCGATCGAGGCGTTCAACCCGTTGAGGTTGCGCAGGGCCTGGCCGATGGCGCTCAGGCTTGCACCGGCGAGACCGGCCTGTTCGATGGTCAATTGCGATGCCCGGCTGCTGTCGCCGATCACCTTGACCGCCGCTTCGGAATGGTTTTGCAGGCGTTCGATCATCGCCTGGATTTCCGCCGTGGACTTCTGGGTACGCTGCGCCAACAGACGCACCTCATCGGCCACCACCGCAAACCCGCGACCTTGTTCACCGGCCCGGGCCGCTTCAATGGCGGCGTTGAGGGCCAGCAGGTTGGTTTGTTCGGCAATCGAGCGAATCACTTCGAGCACGCTGCCGATCTGAGTGCTTTCGGCGGCAAGGGTGCGAATCACTTCCACCGCTTGATCAATGGTCCCGGAGAGCTTATCGATCTGCTGCAAGCTGCCATCAATGTTGACCTGGCCTTGCTGCGCCTGAGTCTCGGCATCGCGCATTTCGCTGGCCGCGTGTTCGGCGTTCTTGGCCACGTCCTGCACGCCGTAGGTCACTTCATTGATCGCAGTCGCCACCAGTTCCATTTGCTGGGACTGTTGCTGGCTGCGTTGCTGAGCCTGTGCGGCATCGTTGCCCAAATCGCTGGACGACTGGCCCAGTTCACTGGCGGATACCTGCAACTGGCTGATCACCAGGCGCAGCTTGGCAGTAAAGGCGTTGAAGTGCCGCGCCAGTTGCGTGACTTCGTCCTGGCCATGGGTGTCGAGGCTGCGGGTCAGGTCGCTTTCGCCGCTGGCGATGTTGGCCATGGCGTTCACGGTTTCCTGCAACGGGCGCACGATGCTGCGGGCAATCATGATCACCAGCAGCGCCATGATCAGCGCAATCCCTACACCGATGAACGACGCTTTCCAGACCTGAGCGTAGAACTCGGCCTGCATGTCATCGATGTACACCCCGGAACCGATGATCCAGCCCCAGGGCTCGAACAGTTTGACGTAGGAGGTTTTTTCCACCGGCGCACTGGCGCCCGGTTTCGGCCAACGATAATCGACCATGCCGGCGCCCTTGGCCTTGGCGATGACGACCATCTCATTGAATAGCGCAAAACCATCCGGGTCGCGGATCGACGACAGGTTCTGGCCTTCGAGTTTCGGGTTCGCCGGGTGCATGATCATCACCGGCGTCAGATCGTTGATCCAGAAATAGTCGTTCTGGTCGTAGCGCAGGCCGCGAACCGCCGTCAGCGCCTGCTTCTGCGCCGCCTCGCGGGTGAGGGTGCCGGCGGTTTCCAGGTCATGGTAGTAATTCAGAATGCCACTGGCGGTCTGCACCACATGCTGGGTTTTCTGGCCTTTGGCGTGATACAGGTCGTCGTGAATCTGTTTGAGCATCAGCATGCCCAATGTCAATAACATCACGATGGCCACGATCAAGATGAGCCACAAGCGTCGACTGATCGACACACTGCGCAAGCTGTTCATAACGCTGTCACTCCCTATTCTTATTCTTGTCATAAACGATCGCCAGCATCCAACCACGCTTTGGTTGTGGGAACCATGCGACGCAAGTCCAATTACGCAGCGGCGTTAATCAGGCATGTCTGATAGGATTTCGGCCCCGCGCGGAAAAACCTGAGTCCAAGTTGATTTTTCACGGAATTTTTACGGTTTCGTAGAGATCCTGTGCGCGCCGGACATCAGCTACGCTCAGCGCGGTGAACGTATTAAAAATATTAACGGGGCATGCCTATGAGCAATGCCTTTGGGGGATTGATGGATCTTTGGACCGCCTTTCAGGCACTGATTCTAGGAGTTGTAGAAGGGCTGACGGAGTTTTTGCCCATTTCCAGTACCGGACACCAGATTATTGTCGCGGACTTGCTCAACTTCGGTGGTGAACGGGCCATTGCATTCAACATCATTATCCAGTTGGGCGCGATCCTGGCAGTGGTCTGGGAGTTTCGCCGCAAGATCCTCGACGTGGTGACCGGTTTAAAATCCGAGCCGAAAGCACGTCGCTTTACCGCGAACCTGCTGATCGCCTTTATGCCAGCCGTGGTGCTGGGGGTGGTCTTTTCCGACTTGATTCACCATTACCTGTTCAACCCGATTACGGTGGCGGCGGCATTGGTCGTCGGCGGGATTGTCATGTTGTGGGCCGAGAAGCGTCAGCATGAAGTGCACGCAGAGACGGTCGACGACATTACCTGGCAGGACGCGCTGAAAGTCGGCTTCGCCCAGTGCCTGGCGATGATCCCGGGGACCTCGCGTTCCGGCTCGACCATCATTGGCGGCTTGCTCTTTGGCCTGTCGCGCAAAACCGCGACTGAGTTCTCGTTCTTCCTGGCCATGCCGACCATGGTCGCGGCGGCGGTGTATTCGGGGTTCAAGTACCGTCACCTGTTCGTACCGGCAGACTTTCCAGTGTTCGCCGTGGGTTTCATCACCGCGTTTATCTTCGCGATGATCGCGGTCAAGGCGCTGCTCAAGTTCATTGCCAGCCACAGCTACGCGGCATTTGCCTGGTATCGCATTGCGTTTGGCCTGGTGATCCTCGCGACCTGGCAGTTCGGTTGGGTGGATTGGGCCGCTGCCAAGCCATGAGTGATTCCGGCGCGCGGTATAACCCCGGACGCCCGTCCGGGGGGCAGGTCCAGCATCCACGCTTGAAACTGCTGGCGTTCGCGGTCCTCTGTGCGCTGCCGCTGTATGGCTCGCTGGCGTTGTGGCTGCACGGAGTGTCAGTGATCCCGCTGGCCGCTTACGGCGTGGTCAGCGTGATCGCGTTTTTCCTGTACTGGAGCGACAAGCGCAAAGCCCGAGCCGACACCTGGCGTACGCCGGAAAACGTCTTGCACGCCGTGGAACTGGCCGGTGGCTGGCCGGGCGCGTTACTGGCTCAGCAAGTGTTCCGGCACAAGACCCGCAAAGTGTCGTTTCAACTGGTGTTCTGGCTGATCGTGCTGCTGCACCAGGTGTTCTGGATCGATCAGTTGTTTCTCGGCGCAAACCTGTTGGCGTTGTTCTAAGAACACGCACGTCTCACGTAGCAGCTGTCGAGCGGAGCGAGGCAGCGTTCGGCGGCGAAGCCGTCGTGAATCCAGACGATGCGGTGTTTCAGGAATACCGCGTGCGCAGGTTTTACGACGGCTTCGCCGCCGAACGCTGCCTCGCTCCGCTCGACAGCTGCTACAGCAGCAACCCGACCTGGGTGCGCTTGGGTAACTTGCTCACCACCAATTGGTGGGAACGTTGCAGCAAGGCTTGCAGTTCTTCGGCGCCCAGCGGGTAGGGCGTCTGCATGATGATCCATTGCGCCCGGGCCAGGTACGGCGCCGGGTGAATGCCCGGACGGTCGCAATGACCGAGAAACAGATCCTTGTCGACCTTGAACGCCAGGGAGTCTCCCCGCAAATTCTGCAGCGCGAACATCTTGTTGCCGGCAATCGAAAACACCCGCACACCGCCCCATTTGTAGTCTTCCCGCGCACCGGGCAGCCCCAGGCAAAACTCTGCGACATCCGCTTCGCTCATGCGTCCAGCCTTCATATCAATCGGTCCCCACAGGCATTGAATGATTCGATCAAATGGTCGAGCCAGGCGCGTACGGCCGGCATTACCCCGCGCCGGTGAGGGTACACCGCTTGCAGCCAGCCGCCAGGCAATGACCAGTCAGGCAACAACTGGATCAGCGAGCCGTCCTCGATTTCCTGTTCGCAGTACATCATCGGCAGGACTGTAAAGCCCTGGCCGGCGAGGGCGCAGGACCGGCGCACAATAAAGTCATCGATGCCCAGCCGTGCCTCCAGCGCCAGATCATGGCTTTTGCCCTGTTGATCGAGCATGCGGATATGCACCATGCGATCAGGTTCCAGTGCGCCGAGCACCGGCAAGCCCTTGAGGTCATCCGGGTGATTGATCTCCCGACCGTGCAGGAAGGCGGGACTGGCGACGATTAGCGTCTGCGCCTGACGCAGGCGCCGGGTGACCAACAATGGGTCTTCATCCCCCAGTTCGCGGACCCGCAGGGCGACATCGACGCCCTCGTTGACCAGATCCACCCGACGGTTGAGCAGCAAGACTTCCAACTGGACCTGCGGGTATTTCTCCAGGAAATCGCTGATCACCGTCGGCAACATCTGATGGGCCAAGCCCACTGGGCAGGACACCCGCAGCCTTCCTCGGGGCTCGCTGGACATGCTGGCGACCGCTTCGTCGGCCATCTCCGCTTCCAATAACATCGCCTGACAGTGGCGCAAGTAACGTTCACCCACGGCCGTCAGCTTGAGTTGCCGGGTGGTGCGTTGCAGCAGGCGCGCACCCAGGCGTTCTTCCAGTTCGGCGATGCGCCGCGACAGTCGCGACTTGGGAATCCCAAGCAACCGCCCGGCCGCAGCGAAACCACCGGCTTCGACAACCTTGGCGAAATAGTAGAGGTCATTAAGGTCTTGCATGGCGTGAACTCGATTGTTCTATCAGTGAGACGAACTATCGCATTGTTGCGGGCTAATCAGCTATTACATTCATCTGTAGGCTTCTCCCCATCAGATCGCCCGGTGGCGATCCTCACCTGGAGATCCTTTATGAAACTGTTGCATATCGATTCGAGCATTTTGGGTGACAACTCGGCCTCCCGTGGTTTGAGCGGTGACGTGGTCAAAGCCTGGCAAGCCGCTGACGCTTCGGCCGTCGTGACTTACCGTGACCTGGCCGCTGATGCCATCAGCCATTTCTCCGCCACGACCCTGGTCGCTGCCGGCACCACCGCTGAACTGCGCAACGCCGCGCAACAGCACGAAGCCGAACTGAGCGCATCGACCCTGGCCGAATTCCTCGCCGCTGATGCCATCGTGATCGCCGCGCCGATGTACAACTTCACCATTCCGACCCAATTGAAAGCCTGGATCGACCGCATCGCCGTTGCCGGCCAGACCTTTCGCTACACCGAAGCCGGCCCTGAAGGCCTGTGCGGTGGCAAGAAACTGGTGATCGTTTCGACTTCTGGCGGTCTTCACGTTGGTCAGGCCACAGGCGTTGCCCACGAAGATTACTTGAAGGTGTTGTTCGGTTTCCTGGGCATCACTGATATTGAGTTCGTTCGCGCCCACGGCCTGGCTTACGGTGACGAAGTGCGGACCAAAGCCCTGAGCGACGCTCACACGCAAATCAGCGAGCAATTGTTCGCCGCGGCATAAGGCCTTTGTAAGGCTTGCGTAAAAAATACTAAACGGCTCAGGCAATACCCGAAAAACTCTGTATTCTGATCATGGTAATGATCGGTTACAGAGTTTTTTTGTTTTTTATGGTTTTTCATGTTGTGGCCCAGGTTATGCAGTCGAGGGTTAACGTCCCCGTTGCGCAACGACCTTGGTGGCCGCAAACACTGGCACAAGGCCGCGTTCTCCGTCATCGGAGCACTACGGGCTTTTCAGTCAAGTAACAAAGGTAGGGCATCCCATGGTGCGTCTTTGTGCAACGTTACTGATATGCCTGCTCAGCAGCCTGATTTCAGTGCACGCTGCGCCTGGGCTGCATTCGCACTGGGGCGTCGGTTATCACGAGATGACGTTCCTCGATCCGCTGGATTTGCAGCCGATGCGCGCCATCGCCTTTTACCCGTCCAGCGACAAGGATCAAACCAGCAAGCTCGAGGGTTACACCGTCGAAGCCGGTGAAGATGCCCGCGTCGCCATCGGGCGTTTCCCGATGCTGATGCTTTCCCACGGCAACGTCGGCACCCCGCTGGCCTTGCACGATCTCGCGACCTCGCTGGCGCGCAAAGGCTTCGTGGTGGTGGCGGTGATCCATCCGGGCGACAACTCCAAGGATCACAGCCGTCTCGGCACCTTGAGCAACCTGTACGGTCGGCCCCTGCAAATTTCCGAAGCGATTACCGCGACCCTGGGCGATTCGATGTTGGCGCCTTTCGTCAACGCCGACCAAGTGGGGGTGATTGGCTACTCGGCGGGCGGCGAAACGGCGTTGATCCTGTCCGGCGCCACGCCTGACCTGGATCGCCTGCGCCGTTATTGCCAGGAACGTCCGGATGACCGCGATGCCTGCAATACCCAGGGCGAGCTGATTGTCGATCGGGATGATTTGCAGCCAGTGGCCGACCCGCGGGTCCATGCCTTATTGCTGATGGCGCCGTTGAGCCTGAAGTTCGGCCGCCACACCCTGGCTGATGTGCATGTGCCAGTGCTGCTGTACAGCGGCGACGGCGACAAACTGGTGGCCTTCGACAAAAACGCCGCAGCCCTGGCGCGCAAACTGCCGATCGCACCGGACTTCAAGCTGTTGGCCGGGGCAGGGCACTTCGTGTTCATGGCGCCGTGTAATGAAGAACAGATCATCGCCATGCCGGCGCTGTGCACCGATGCCGATGGGGTTGATCGCGAAGACATTCACCGCAACCTGATCTCCGAAGCGGGGCGGTTTTTCTCACACGCCCTCGGCAAGCCGAGCCGGGCGGGGATGCAGACTGCCGATCAGTAATCTAATCAACACCACATGACACCTGTGGGAGCGGGCTTGCTCGCGAAGGGGCCTTGTCAGTCAACATTGATGCTGGATGACGCACCGCATTCGCGAGCAAGCCCGCTCCCATAGTGGATCGTGGTTGTCAGGCCATAGCGCGGCGCTTCAGCAGTAGCGTCAGGCCGAGACCTGTAACGGACAACAGCGCCGCACTAAAGAAAATCCACGAATACCCCAGGTTCAACGCCACCGCACCCATCAGCGGCCCGGCAATCGCCAGCGCCAGATCGAAAAACACCGCATAAGCACTCAACCCCGCGCCGCGACTGGAGTTGGGCACCTGTTTGATCGCCTCGACTCCCAGCGCCGGATACACCAGCGACAGGCCAAAGCCAGTCAATCCAGCGCCGATCAACGCGAAACCAGTGGACGGTGCCAGCCACAACAGCACCAGGCCCACGGTCTCGATGGTCATACAGGCAATCGCCGAGGTGAACCCGCCGAAACGGCTGATCGCAGAAATGAACAACAGCCGCGACAGAATGAAACACACGCCGAACACCGTCAGGCAATACGCTGCGCCGGCCCAGCCGCGATTGAGGTAATACAAGGTAATAAAAGTGGTCAGCGTGCCATAGCCGATGGACGCCAGGCTCAGGCTCGCCCCGAACGGTGCAATGCGCCCGAACACGGCCCAGAACGGCAGGCGTTCACCGCGAATCACCGGCACCGACGGTTTGTTGCGGATCAGCAGCAGCGCGCCCAACGCCAACACCGACAGGACAATCCCCAGGCTTTCAACCCCGTACTCGGCGACCATCACCACCCCCAGCGGCGCACCGATGGCAATGGCGCCGTAGGACGCAATCCCGTTCCAGGAAATCGATCGCGCGGTATGTTCGGCGCCGACCTGGCCCATGCACCAACTGATGGTGCCGACGCCGATCAAGCCTTGGGCGATCCCCAGCAGCAGACGACCAGCGATCAGGACCAACAGACTCAGCAACGGAAAGCTTTGCAACAAGGTCGACAGCAACGTCAGCACACCGCTCAACACAATCCCCGACAAGCCGTAAACGATCGCGCGCTTGGTGCCGACGCTGTCCGACATGCGTCCGGCCATCGGGCGGCTGAGCAGGGTGGCCAGGTACTGGCAACCAATGGTCAGCCCCGCGATGATCGCGCTGAAACCCAGCTGTTCATGGACGTAACCCGGTATCACCGCAATCGGCAGGCCGATGCAGAGGAAGGCAATAAAGGTATAGAAAACGATGGAGACGATCTGCAGGGTGATCGCCATGGAGCTTTGCGGGGGCAGTTGCTGCGCAGACATGAGGGCTCGTTCGCGGGCGGCGGTGGGAGAGTTGCATCATGGCGTGGGCAGGGAATAAAAGGAAGCAGGCTAACGATCAAGATCAAAAGATCGCAGCCTTCGGCAGCTCCTACGTTGAAATGCGTGCCCCTGTAGGAGCTGCCGAAGGCTGCGATCTTTTGATTTTCAGGCAACAAAAGCCCCGTCACCAGGACAGGGCTTTTACTTGCCGCTTGCCGCTTGCAGCTTGAAACTAATCGCTGCTCTTAAAACACAACGCCCTGGCTACGCAGGTAATCATCATAAGTACCGCTGAAGTCGATCACGCCGCTAGGGCTCAACTCGATAATGCGGGTGGCCAAGGACGATACGAACTCACGGTCATGGCTGACGAAGATCAGCGTGCCCGGGTAGTTCTCCAGCGCCAGGTTCAGCGCCTCGATGGATTCCATGTCCAAGTGGTTGGTCGGTTCGTCCATGATCAGCACGTTCGGCTTTTGCAGGATCAGCTTGCCGAACAGCATGCGCCCTTGCTCACCACCGGAGATGACCTTGACCGACTTCAGAATCTCGTCGTTGGAGAACAGCATCCGGCCGAGGGTGCCGCGAACGATCTGCTCGCCGCCCTGGGTCCACTGGCCCATCCAGTCGAACAGGTTGCAGTCGTCTTCGAAGTCGTGCGCGTGGTCCTGGGCGTAGTAGCCCAGTTCCGCGGCGTCGGTCCACTTCACGGTGCCGGCATCCGGGGTCAGTTCGTTGACCAGGGTACGCAGCAGGGTGGTTTTACCGATACCATTCGGGCCGATGATCGCCACGCGCTCGCCGGCTTCAACCTGGAAGCTGAAGTCCTTGAACAGGGTTTTGCCGTCGAAGCCTTTGGCCATGCGCTCGACGATGACCGCCTGACGGTGCAGCTTCTTGGTTTGTTCGAAACGGATGAACGGGCTCACGCGGCTCGAAGGTTTGACTTCGGCCAACTGGATCTTGTCGATCGCCTTGGCGCGGGAGGTGGCCTGCTTGGCTTTCGAGGCGTTGGCCGAGAAGCGGCTGACGAACGATTGCAGTTCCGAGATCTGTGCTTTCTTCTTGGCGTTGTCCGACAGCAGTTGCTCGCGGGACTGAGTCGCCACGGTCATGTACTCGTCGTAGTTGCCCGGGAACAGGCGCAGCTCGCCGTAATCCAGGTCAGCCATGTGGGTGCACACGCTGTTCAGGAAGTGACGGTCGTGAGAGATGATGATCATCAGGCTGGAGCGCTGGGTCAGAATGTTTTCCAGCCAGCGGATGGTGTTGATGTCCAAGTGGTTGGTCGGTTCGTCGAGCAACAGCACTTCAGGATCGGAGAACAGTGCCTGAGCCAGCAATACGCGCAGTTTCCAGCCTGGGGAAACCTCGCTCATCGGGCCGAAGTGCTGCTCGATGCCGATACCCAGGCCCAGCAACAGTTCGCCGGCACGGGATTCGGCGGTGTAGCCGTCCATTTCGGCGAATTCGGTTTCCAGTTCAGCCACGGCCATGCCGTCTTCTTCGGTCATTTCCGGCAGCGAGTAGATGCGGTCGCGCTCGGCCTTGACCTTCCACAGCTCTTCGTGACCCATGATCACGGTGTCGATAACGGTGAATTCTTCGTAGGCGAACTGGTCCTGGCGCAATTTACCCAGGCGTACGTTCGGCTCAAGCATGACCTGGCCGCCGGACGGCTCGAGATCGTCACCGAGGATTTTCATGAAGGTCGACTTGCCGCAACCGTTGGCGCCGATCAGGCCGTAGCGGTTGCCCGCGGCGAATTTGACCGAAACGTTTTCGAATAGCGGCTTGGCGCCGAACTGCATCGTGATGTTAGCTGTAGAGATCAAAGGTTTTTCCTGCGAAGCATTCAGAATAGCTAAAGGTGCGGCAGTACCGATTCAGTACCCGGTTCCGGTATCCAAACCACGGGAAATGCATCCCGGTCAGAAGCGGAAGGTCCATCTGGCAATAAGTGGACAGCAGCAATGGAGCGCTTGGCCCGAGTGAAAGTGCGCTGAGGCGGGGTTCATTCCCGTCATCAACCAAGGGGGGCGCGTAATGTTTGGCGGCGATTGTACTGGTCTGGCTCTTTAAACGATAGGGCGTTGAGGCCGCGCGGGCACTTTGGCAGTATCAGCGGACACATTTTCACAGTTGAACGTTAACTATTGGTTACAAACTGTGGCTAAAATGCCACCTATCAACCCGGTGCCGCTGTTGGCATGGGCTCAAGGACGTGTCACCGGGAACGCTGTTTCGTATTCAGACACTGCACCAGACCGCTTGACCGGCTAGGCGCAGTTTGTTCACTTTTGACCTGTGACGATTGCCGTGAAACTGATCATTGCCGCTATTTATGTTGTCTCCATCGCGTATGTTCACCTGCGCGGTCGCGTGCGCCACAAACTGGGTCGTCAACTCAGCGACCACTCGACGTTTCTGGCGCCGATCAATTGCTTCCTTTATATGTTCTCCAAAATCCCGAGCAGGCCTTACCTCAACCCGGCCGACTTTCCGGACTTGAGCCCGTTGCAGGCCCATTGGCAAGAAATTCGCGCCGAAGGCCAGAACCTGCTCCGGGCCGGAGAGATCAAGCGCTCGAACCAGTACGACGACGTGGGTTTCAACTCGTTCTTCAAAAGCGGCTGGAAGCGTTTTTATCTGAAGTGGTACGGCGACAGCCATCCATCGGCGGAAAAACTCTGCCCGCGCACCACGGAACTGGTGCAAAGCATCGGCTCGATCAAGGCGGCGATGTTCGCCGAGTTGCCGCCGGGTTCAAAACTGGTGCGCCACCGCGACCCGTATGCCGGTTCCTACCGTTATCACCTGGGCCTGGATACACCGAACGATGCCGGTTGCTACATCAACGTCGATGGTGAGAACTACCATTGGCGCGACGGTGAAGCGGTGATCTTCGACGAAACGTTCATTCATTACGCCGAAAACACCACGGACCAGAACCGCATCATCCTGTTTTGCGATGTCGAGCGGCCGATGAAGTACCGCTGGGCGTCGGCGTTCAACGCCTGGTTCAGCCGTAATGTGATGTCGGCGGCGGGCGCGCCGAATGATGCGGGGGACAAGACGGGCGGCATCAACCGTTTGTTTACCAAAATCTACAAAGTGCGTTTGCGGGGCAAGGAGCTGAAAAAGCGTAATCGGGCCCGCTACTACCTGGAAAAATGGGCGATTTTTGGTGGGTTGTTGGCGGTGTTCGTCCTGATCTGAGTTTTTCAGCGAGGCTACTGGCGCCTTAGCGAGCAAGCCCGCTCCCACAGGGGATTTGTGTACGCAACAGATCCAATGTGGGAGCGGGCTTGCTCGCGAAGAGGCCAGAACATTCAACATAGTTCTTAAGGTTTTTTCCCGCCCAACTGCTTCCACATCTTCGCCGTGATCTTCTGCCGATTCGCATACCCGACCCACGGATCCTCTTTCAACCCTTCCAACCGCTCCAGCAAATTCGCCACCGTCCACTCCTGCGAACCGTGCAGCGCTGTCAACTCATCCCGCGCAATCGGCACTGAAACCGGCAACCCCGGCCGCGCCCGCACCGAATATGCCGCCACCGTACTGGCGCCGCGGGTATTGCGCAGGTAATCGACGAAGATCTTGCCGACCCGGTTTTTCGGGCCCATGGTCGCGGTAATCCGTTCCGGCAGTTGCTGCGCCATGAATTGCGCGATGGCTTTGGCGAACGCCTTGACCGTGTCCCAGTCATCCTTGCGCGCCAGCGGCACGATAATGTGCATGCCTTTGCCGCCGCTGGTTTTCAGGAATGCCTCCAGGCCGATTTCGTCCAGCACCGACAGGGTCAGTTGCGTCGCCTCGACCATGCTTTTCCAGGGCAACGCCGGATCAGGGTCGAGGTCGAGGACAAACAGGTCCGGGGTTTCAATCCGATCATGGGTGGCGCCCCAGGTATGCAACTCGATGGTGCCCATTTGCGCCGCCCCAATCAGCGCCTGGACGCTGTCGATTTCCATCAGGCGCGCGTGGCCAAGGTCAATGTTCGGGTCCAGGTGCTTGATGTTGGGGATCGCCAGGCGTTCGGCGTGTTTCTGGAAGAACTGCTCGCCCTCGACACCTTCCGGCGCCCTTAACAGTGACACCGGCCGGTCGCGCAGGAAGGGCAGGATCCACTGGCTGATACTTTCGTAAAACTGCACGAGTTCGAGTTTCTGCGTGCCACTGTCCTTGTCGATGACACGCTCGGGATGCGTGATCTTGACCCCGGCGACGGTGCTGTCCTTGCTGCTGGTTTTCTTCTCGCTCACAGGTTTGCCCGCCTTGGGGGATTGTGGCTGTTCACGGACAATCTCCGTCGCCGGTTTGTCGGTGCGCATGGCGATGAACGCCGCTTGCCGGACCACACCTTCGCGGGTCCACTCGGCAAACTCGGCTTCGCACACCAGCGCCGGTTCGACCCAGTGCACGCCTCGGGCCTGGGCGGCGGTCAACGATTTGGCCAGGGGCGAGGTCTTGCGTTCGATCTTCTGTAATTGGCCATGAAACAACTTCAGGTTGGCCTGATTGAACCCGGTCCCGATACGCCCGGCGTAGACCAGCGCCTTATCGTCGTAGACGCCCAGCAGCAGGGCGCCGAACCCACTGCGCGAACCTTGCGGCGCCGTATAGCCGATGATCACAAATTCCTGGCGCAAGCGGCATTTGAGCTTGATCCAGTCCGGGCTGCGCCGCGAAACGTAAGGGCTGCCGGCGCGTTTGCCGATAACGCCTTCCAGGGACAGCGCACACGCACTCTCGATGATGTCTTGATGTTTGGCCGTGAAGGCCTCGGAGAAGCGCACGATCTGCCGAGACTTGCGGCCCAGGGCTTTCTTCAACGCGGCCCGGCGATCTTCTACCGGCGATTCACGCTGATCGACGCCGTGCAGGAACGGCGCATCGAACACGAAATAAATGATGTCCACGGAGCGGCCGATTTCGAACGCATTTTGCAACGCCTGGAAATCCGGGAAGCCTTTGTCGTTCAGCACCACCACTTCGCCATCAAGCCAACTGCCGTCGAGCTTCATCTCGGCCAACGCCTTGGCCTGCAAGGGCAATTTGGCCGTCCAGTCGTGGCCGTTGCGGGTCAGCAGCCGCACTTCACCGTTGTCGATGCGAGCCAGGATCCGATAGCCGTCGAACTTGATCTCATAGCGCCAATCGCCGGCCGGGGCTTTGTCCATCAGCGTGGCCAGTTGCGGGCTGAATTGTTCGGGCAGGGTGGTGGGTTTTGGTTTTTCCGCTTTGGGCTTTTTGGTGGCTTTCTTGGTGGTTTTTGTGGTCTTGTCACCGACTGTCGCGTCGCTTAATACGCTTTTTGGCAGCTCGGCCACGACATCAAACTCGCTGATCGGCCGTGCCTGTTGATCCTTTTCCTTAATCAGCAGCCATTGCTCCTTGTCGCCACTGCCGCGCAGATGAGTGCGCACCAATGCCCAGTCGCCGGAGAGCTTTTCGCCGATCAGGGTGAATTTCAGTTTGCCGGCCTTGTAGGTTGCTTGCGGGTCACCGATGGGTTGCCAGACGCCATGGTCCCAGACAATCACATCCCCGGCGCCGTACTGGCCTGCGGGAATGCTGCCCTCGAAGGTGCCGTAGCTGATGGGATGGTCCTCGACATGCACCGCCAGGCGCTTTTGCGTCGGATCCAGGCTTGGGCCTTTGGGCACGGCCCAGCTTTTCAGGGTGCCGTCGAGTTCCAGGCGAAAGTCGTAATGCAGGTTGCGCGCATCATGCTTCTGGATCACGAAACGCAAGGCCGAAGGCGCTTTCTTGCCGCGTTTGGCCGGCGCCGATTCGGGCGGTTCCGAGGTGATTTCGAAGTTGCGTTTGCGCGTGTATTCACTCACCGGTTTAGCCATGGCGGACTACCTTGTGCTGCGAATTCCCGGGCCGTCAGCCGCGAGAACTCTTCGTGGCTTTTTTCGCCGGGGCCGGTTTGGCCGCGGCTTTGCGCGGCTTGGCCGCTGGTTTGCTGGCTGCCTTGCCGCCAAGGCTGCGTTTGAGCAGTTCGGTCAAGTCAATGACATCCGCCGTTTTACGTTCTTCTTCGCCGGTGCTGCTCTCGACGTCTTCGATCTTGCCTTCATTGGCCTTTTTCTCCACCAGCGCCATGATCTTGTCTTCGAAACTGTCGCGGTAATCCTCGGGTTTCCAGTCGGCGCTCATGTCCTCGACCAAGCGCTTGGCCATCTCCAGTTCTCCCTTGGCCAATTCGGGTTTGGTCACCTCACTGCCCAACTCCAATTCATCCAGGCTGCGCACTTCCGCCGGCCAGCGCAGCATCACCAGGACCATCGCCGATTCCAGCGGCATCAGCGCCGCCAGGTGCTGGCGGGTATGCAGCACGACATGGGCGAGGGCGACCTTGTTGGTTTTGCTCAGGGTTTCACGCAACAGCGCATAAACCTTGCCACCGCGTTTGTCCGGCGCCAAGTAGTAGGGTGTGTCGATGTTTTGCAGCGGGATCTGTTCGCTGTCGACAAAGGCGAAGATGTCTATGGTCTGTGTCGACAGCGGGTGCGCCGAGCGGATTTCCTCTTCGCTGAGCACCACATAGCGGCCCTTTTCGTAGGCCACGCCTTTGACGATATGTTCCTTGGTGACTTCCTTGCCGGTGACCTTGTTGACGCGCTTGTAGCCCACCGGGTCCATGCTGCGGCTGTCGAGCCAGTCGAAATCCACCCCTTGGGATGAAGTCGCTGACACCAGTGCCACGGGGATGTGCACCAAGCCAAAACTGATTGCGCCTTTCCAGATTGCTCGGGCCATCGTCGTCTACTCGCAAGTGATGATCAGGTGACCTGCGGCCCGGCGCAAAAGTTTCAGCGGCTTTCGCCCAGGCCCTGCGGGGGGATCAGCGGCGTGGCAAACGGGTGTTACATCTGTGAAGGAGGTTTCAGTTAACAAATCCGAACGTCGGGCGTAGCGTGGCATCGAAGACTCTATTCCCGCGTTCGTAGAGAGGCTCCCCATGAAACGATTTTTGCTCGGCTGCACCGTGTTGGCCTTGAGCGCGTTGCTCGGTCCGGTGGCGCTGGCCCAGAGCCCGACGGGCAGCAGCAATAACAATCCCTACAACAGCCCGATTCACCGGGCCAACCCCAACAGCATGCAAGGCACCCAGCCGGCCACCCGGCAACCGACGTTCGCCCCCGTGCCGCGTCCGCCAACCCTGGACAACGGCGGCATCGGCAATCGCTATCCCCAGGACAAATCGGCGCCGAGCACGCCACCGAAATTCATTCCCAACCCACCGCCAAGGGACTCGGACAGCAGCAACCGTTGAACGGCAGGACTGAGGTTCTGTCAGCCATTCGAACGACAAAAGGAAGCGTGCATGTTGCGTAAAACCCTCCTGGCCACCTTCTGCGCCAGCGCACTGATCATCGCCGCGGCGCCTGTTTTCGCGGCACCCACCCAGGAACTCAAAAGCGAACAAGGCACCCTCGAGGTCACGCCGATAACCAAAGGTCTGGAACACCCGTGGGCCCTGGCCTTTCTGCCGGATCGCCAAGGCATGCTGGTGACCGAACGGCCCGGCAACTTGCGCGTGGTCACCGCCGATGGCAAACGTTCAGCGCCCATCAGTGGCGTGCCCAAGGTCTGGGCCAAAGGGCAGGGCGGATTGCTGGATGTGGTGTTATCGCCGGATTTCAAACAGGACCGCACGGTCTATCTGTCCTACGCCGAGGGCGGTGGCGAGGGTGACAAGGCCGGAACCGCCGTGGGACGCGGGCGTTTGTCCGATGACCTGACGACGCTCAAGGATTTCAAGGTGATCTTCCGCCAGGAGCCGAAGCTCTCCGTCGGGAATCATTTCGGCTCGCGACTGGCGTTCGACCGGGACGGCTATCTGTTCATCACCCTCGGTGAAAACAACGACCGCATGACCGCGCAGGACCTCGACAAGCTGCAAGGCAAAGTCGTGCGGATCTACCCGGACGGCAAGGTGCCGGACGACAATCCCTTTGTCGGTCAGGCCGGCGTACGCCCGGAAATCTGGTCCTACGGCCATCGCAACCCGCAGGGCCTGGCGCTTAATCCGTGGAGCGGGACGATTTGGGAAAACGAACATGGGCCCAAGGGTGGCGACGAGATCAACGTGATCGAACGCGGCAAGAATTACGGCTGGCCACTGGCAACCAACGGCATCAACTATTCCGGCCAGCCGATTCCAGAGGCCACGGGCAAGACCGCCGAAGGCACCGTGCCGCCGCACCATGTCTGGGAAGTGTCTCCGGCCATCAGCGGCATGGCGTTCTACGACGCCGATCGTTTCAAGCCTTGGCAGCACAACGTGTTTATCGGCGCGCTGGGGAGTCAGGAACTGATCCGGTTGCAGTTCGATGGCGACAAAGTGGTTCATGAAGAGCGCTTGATGGGCGAACTCAAGGCACGCATCCGCGATGTGCGGCAGGGACCGGATGGGTATTTGTATGTGCTGACGGATGAGGAGGATGGGGCGTTGTACAAAGTCGGGTTGAAGTGAAACCCTTCCACCGCTTTCGCGAGCAAGCCCGCTCCCACAGTTGGAGTGCGTTCCCCTGTGGGAGCGGGCTTGCTCGCGAAGGCGGCCTTACAGCCACCACAACGCTGGGCTTTCCTCACTTTCGGGCATACAAAATCACCGCCGCCCGAAGCTTCCCCCGCCCAAAACTGCACATCTTCTCGAATTCCCCATGACTCACCGGCAAATGCTGGCAATCCATGGGCTGGCGATGCTGGCTGTGATCCACATCCGGGTCGTGCAGGTAGACAAACTCTTCGTCGCAATCGGTGACTATCACCCAGTGCGGCGCCTTGGAGCGGGTCAGGCGATAGCTGCTGATCAGCACCAGCGGCTGACCGCCATCCCCCAGCAACCGTGGCAAATCCAGCGTCCCGCCGATCACCCGTTCCACATCGGTGTCCTGCAACTGCGCGGTGAACTCTTCGTGCACCAAACGCATTACGTCCTTTTTATGCTCGTCGCGCACGCCATCGAGAAACAACGGCCCGGCCATGCTCAGTTGCAAGTGCACACGAAACCCGCGTCGCCACGCTGCCAGCGCCAACCCTTGAGGGCTGCAACCGCCGTGGCCCGAGGTCATGAACACCGTGGTTGCCTCACGCCAGATTTGCAGTTCTTCGCGACGTTCCAGCAACCGACCCCGTTTCAGCGCGCCCATCGCCATCAACAAACAGGCCGGGCCGCAGGTGAAGTCCGTGGTCTGGCGATACCAGGGCACCTGGATGTTGCGCGAGTCGCGGTGCTGGAGGATGCGTTTTTCGAGGCGTATCGCATCGGCATGGTCCTGGTAATAGTCATGAATCAGCGCAAAACGCCGGTAACCGTTGCGCTCATACAGCGCAATCGCCGCCGGATTGTCGATACGCACCTCAAGCCGCAAATAGGCGCAATCGTGCTCAAGGGCGCAAGCCTCGACACGTTCCAGCAACTGTTTACCTAAGCCATTGCCACGGGCCTCGGTGGCAATGGCAATCGAATACAACCGCGCCAGGGACGTGCCTCGGTGGAACAACACCACGGCGTAGCCGGCCAGTTGCCCCTCATCTTGGGCGACCAGCAACTGCCCATGAGCCCGCGTGATCATCCACTGAAAACTGCGACTGGTAAGCCGGTCCGTGGTGAAGCATTGCGCTTCGAGTTTGAGCAGCGCCGGTAAGTCTTCAACTACCGCCAAGCGAAAGACAGGATTCATATGACCGCCGTAAAAGTTGCGTAACGAAACGGGACTTTCGAAAAAGTTCGTGCTTAATAGGAAAGGTCTTGTTCTCCAACGGATCAATCACTATGTCAGCGGTACAAGGTCATTGGCGCGAAGTATCCGAGCAAAGTTTGCCGGCGGCAACTTATTTAAATGACGCAGTCAGAACTTCAAGTCAGTTGATTATCATCGTCGAACGCAAGGAAGACTGGGCGTCCTACTTTCCCAGTGAAGACATCGTCACGGCCCAGGAATACCTGGAACAAACCCGTGACAACGAGCAGGGTAAACGGGTCCAGGTGATCAACCTGTGCCGTAGCTACAAGTACCTGGGGCATGGTTATTACTGCTCGCTGCTGGCTGAAGCCCGAGGGCACAAGGTCATTCCGTCGGTGCGAACCATCAGCGAACTGACGCGTAAATCTCTTTACGGCCTAGCGTTGGATGATCTGGATAAACCACTGGAAAAAGCCCTCAGTAATCATCTTTACAGTGATACCGAAGGCTTTACCCTGACCCTGTATTTCGGCAAGACCAATATCGAGCCCTTACAGGATTTGGCGCGACAGTTGTTTGAAGTCTTCCCGTGTCCGATTTTGTTAGTTGAATTTAGACGAACTAATGGCTGGCACATCGAAGGCATAAAGTCCGGTGCGTTACATAAGTTGCGCGAAGACCAGGAAGACCAGTTTGCCAACTCCCTGGACAGTTTCAGCCGCAAGATCTGGCGCATGCCGCGCTCCCGGCGTTTGGCCCGTTATGACTTGGCGATCTTGCATGACCCGCAAGAAGCGTTGCCGCCATCCAACGCCAAAGCCCTGGACAACTTCGTCCGCGTCGGTAAAAACCTGGGCATCGACGTCGAGCTGATCGAGCGCAAGGACTACGCCCGTATCGCCGAATACGACGGGCTGCTGATTCGCGAGACGACAAGTGTCGATAACCACACCTACCGCTTCGCCAAGAAAGCCGAGAGCGAAGGGCTGGTGGTGATGGACGACCCGGCGTCGATCCTGCGCTGCACCAACAAGGTTTATTTGACCGACCTGCTGAAAAGCCACCAGTTGGGCATGCCCGCTACCGAGATTCTCTACAAGGAACGACCGGAAGACTTTGAACGAGTCGGCGAGCGGCTGGGCTTTCCGCTGGTGTTGAAAATCCCCGACGGCTGTTTCTCCCGGGGCGTGATCAAGGTCGAAAGCCAGCAAGCCTTGCTCGAAGCCACCGCTGAACTGTTCGAGCACTCGGTGTTGTTGCTGGCTCAGGAATTCTTCTACACCGAGTACGACTGGCGCATCGGCGTACTCAACCGCAAACCGATCTTTGCCTGCCAGTACTTCATGTCCAAGGGCCATTGGCAGATCTACAACCACAAGGCCAAGGGCCAGGACATCAACGGCGAATGCCGCACCCTGGCGGTCCACGAAGCACCGCGCGCGGTGGTGGAACTGGCGGTGAAGACCGCCAACCTGATCGGCGATGGCCTTTACGGCGTCGACCTCAAGCAGTCCGGCGACAAAGTGGTGGTGATCGAGGTCAACGACAACCCGAACATGGACGCCGGCATCGAAGACGCCTATTTGCAGGACGACTTATACTCGCTGGTGCTGGAAGAGTTCGTCCGTCGCCTGGAGCTCAAGCGTCGCGGCCAGGCCTGGTGAACGGCCGATGATCAAGAGTTTCCAACTGAGCCACGGCGCCCTGCACAACGTTGAACGTCTGGACGCCGAAGTGATGCTGTTCAGCAACCCCGATGCCGCCGAGCGCGACTTGCTGCACAGTCATTTCAAACTCAATGAACACGCCTTGGCCTCGGCCCTGGACCCCGACGAGGTGTCGCGCATCGAGTTTCACCCGGACAACCTGTTCCTGATCTGGAAACGTCCGGAAAACTATTCCGGCGCCGGTAGCCTGGCCTTCGAAGTCTCGTCCTGCGGCTTGCTGTTCTCGCCGGGCCGCTTGCTGGTCATCGCCACCGACGACTCGCCGCTGCATGGCCTCGGCACCCGCCAACGGCTCAATACGCCGCTGGATGTGTTGCTGGATTTGTTGTTCAACAACATCCATCACTACCTGGGCCACCTGAAGGTGATCAAACTGGTTGCCCGGGAGTTGCAGCAAAAATTCAACGCCTCGATGGAAAACCAGCACCTGATCCAGATGTTCAACCTCAGCGAAAGCCTGATCTATTACATCAATGCAATCCACAGCAACGGCGCGGTGCTGACCCGACTGCGTAACCACGCTGAAAAGGAGCACTTCAGCGCCGAGGCCATCGGCCTGATCGATGACCTGATCATCGAAAACAACCAGTGCTACAAACAGGCGGAAATCTACTCCACGGTGTTCTCCGGGCTGATCGACGCCCGGGGCAACCTGATGAACAACAGCATGAACAACCTGCTGCGCAAACTGACGTTGATCAACGTGGTGTTTTTGCCGCTGAACCTGATCGCCAGCATTGGCGGCATGTCCGAGTTCAGCATGATGACGGCGGGCACGCCGTGGTGGGTGTCGTATCCGTTGTTTTTGACGGCGATGATGCTGGGGGCGGGGGTGATGGTGCTGGGGCTCAGGCGGTTGGCGAAGTAACTTGGTGTCTGTCAAATCGCCTTCGCGAGCAAGCCCGCTCCCACAGTTGGAATGCGTTCCCCTGTGGGAGCGGGCTTGCTCGCGAAAGCAATATCAAAATCACCGCAAGTCCCGGATCAAACTCGTTGGCCTGCATCGACACGAACTGACCGCTCCTGAACCCCCCGAACCACCAAATACAACAACGGCCCAACCGAAACAAAAACAGCGGTAAGCACCAGATAAGGCACCACAGACAACGCCGACCGTCCACGCTTGCGCGCATCCCGGTACATCCAAACTCCGGCCAGCGTCGCCAGCAGATATAGATCAATCACCACCTGCGCCGTATCGGGTCGCGACATCAGGCTGATCCCAAACGCGATCAACGACTGTTCCGCCTGCAACATCACCGAAACGGTGTAGCCGGCAAACGCGATCAAGGCAATCAGGGGCAGGGCGACAGACTTCATGGTTTCCTTCCTTGGGGACAATGAGCAGAATCGCCAGCCTACAGACGCCCGACAAAATTGGCCATTGACTTGCCATCGGCGCCCGGCTAATTTCCAGCCATGACTTCCACCGTATTGCGCTGCCAGCCAAGCATTATTACCGCCATTCCTTATTTGGCGGGCTAGCTCACGACTGCAGCACCCAACCCGCCCTAGAGGCGGGTTTTCACTTTCTGTCTCCTGGGTCTTGAACCGGAATACGCCCGGTGTAGGAGCTGCCGAAGGCTGCGATCTTTTGCTTTTTGAAGATCAAAAGATCGCAGCCTTCGGCAGCTCCTACGCCGGGCGTGTAGAACAGGAGAGATGAGCATGAGCAGTACCGCAGCCCAGCAAAGCTTGCTTGAGCACTACGTAAAAAAGATCCTCGCCGCGCCGGTGTATGAGCTGGCGGTGCGCACGCCGCTGCAACCGGCGCCCGCGCTGTCGGAAGCGCTGGGCAATCAGATCCTGCTCAAGCGCGAAGACCTCCAACCGACGTTTTCCTTCAAGATCCGCGGCGCCTACAACAAACTGGTGCAACTCAGCGCTGAGCAAAAGGCCCACGGTGTGATCACGGCCTCGGCCGGCAATCATGCCCAAGGCGTGGCACTGGCCGCGCGGGAACTGGGGATTGGGGCGACTATCGTGATGCCTCGCACCACGCCGGAATTAAAGGTGCTGGGCGTGCGAAGCCGGGGCGCCGACGCGGTGCTGCATGGCGAGAGTTTTCCATTTGCTTTGGAACATGCCTTGAGCCTGGCTCAACACTCCGGCCGCACCTTTGTCTCGCCGTTTGACGACCCGGACGTGATTGCGGGGCAGGGCACCGTTGCCATGGAGATCCTGCGTCAGCATCAAGGTCCGCTGGATGCGATCTTCGTTCCGGTGGGTGGCGGCGGGTTGATCGCCGGCATCGCCGCTTACGTCAAATACCTCCGACCAGAAGTGCGCATCATCGGCGTCGAGTCGGAACATTCCGCGTGCCTGCAAGCCGCATTGCAGGCGGGGGAGCGGGTCGTCCTGCCCAACGTCGGCACCTTCGCCGACGGCGTGGCCGTGGCGCAGATCGGCGCTTATGGTTTCGATGTCTGCCGATTTTGTGTCGACGACGTGATCACCGTCAGCAATGACGAACTCTGCGCCGCGATCAAGAACATCTACGACGACACCCGTTCGATCACCGAGCCTTCCGGCGCCTTGGCCGTCGCCGGGATCAAGAAGTACGTGGCGCAAACCGGCGCTCGGGGGCAGACCCTGGTGGCCATTGACTCAGGCGCGAATATCAACTTTGACAGCTTGCGCCATGTCGCCGAGCGCGCCGCTGTGTGCAGTGCCCCGGCGTGAACGGCGTTCAAGGCAACATCGGGCGCAGGAACGTGCGTTCGTAGCTGACGATAAACTTCTTCTCGACCAGCGAGGCCACCAGCGCGGTGCTCTCCGGGTCGGTCATCGCGATGTGGCGGTAGCTTTCGTAGTCCGCCAGCGAGGGAAAACTGAACAGGCAGTAAGCGATATTGCTTGCGCCCTCGGACGGCAGGAAATACCCATGATGAGTACCGCCCAAACGCTCGACGATGCCGAGCCAGGTCTGGGCGTAGGCTTCGAACTCGCTGAGCTGGTAAGGATCGATGACATATTTGACGTGGCAGGTAATCAAAAGGCAGCTCCTGTTTTTATTGGAAAACGCAATTCCCCATGTGGGAGCGGGCTTAATCGCGAATGCGGCGGGCCAGTCACCATTAATGTTGGATGTGACGGCCCCTTCGCGAGCAAGCCCGCTCCCACAGAAATTGTGGTGGCTTATTCTTGAACAGCTTTCTCGACCTTACTCGACAACAACCCGGCCACTATTCAGCCCAGCGGTAGTGATTAAGGTCAATGAACCCATGATGCCTCCTTGCGTGTCAGTCGGGTCAGCGGATACTGAAATATTGGGTAGCATTTTTTACGTCCATGCTTGGCTGATGCAACCCCACGCCTGATACCTGCAAATTGCAGGGCTTCTACAGGCCTTTCTTGCATCTTGCATGAGAGCAATCTGATGGCGCCCGCACTAAGCCGTTGATTTGCCGACGAGGTGCAGAGCGAAATCTTGGGCATGAATTATGCTGTAGCTGTCTTTAAGCTGACCGGCGTTTTATACGAGTCAGCGTTGCTACGAGAGAACGACCGGATATGAAATGGGATGGCCCGCACGGATGACAAAACGGGTGATTTCAGTATCGGTCGATGATTATTTGATTGGCAGTCTCACATTAAGGAGAGGGTCGCCATGTTTTTATCTGCCTTGGAACTTCGCAATATCATTGAAAGCAGTTTCCTGCCGAAGCGCTGTCAATGCACGCTGTCGCCGGACCTGTCGATGACCATCAAAGTCTATGCCGACACGCAAACCGATCAGCTGGATCTGTTGGTGACCGGTATCAACGCCAAACGTTTGAATGGTTGTCGGGAAATCAACGATCTGATCGCCGAACTTCGTTCAGACATGCAGCACAGGGCGCAGGTTCAGCCTCTGCATCTGGACCGAAAAGCGCTTTAACCTGCCGTTTCAAGTTCTACCGACACGCGCCGGGTCTGGAAAAATCCCAGGCCCAGCGCCAGTTCGACCCCGACCGCCAGCAAAATCCCTGGCCCGGCATGGCCATTCAGCCATTCGCCGAAGCCCAGTGCTGCCAAGCCCCAGCATCCGACGATAAACCCGTTGCTCAACGCACTGCGAGTCGCGGACGGCGCCTCGTTGCGAACCAGATAAAACATCACCCCCAGCGCCGCAAACAACACCGCGCTGCGCCGCGCAACCAATCCCGCCGCTGACGAATACTCGATGCTCCAGACCGCCAACAACTGATCCGGCATCAAACCCCACACCAACGCCAGCACGAAGCACAACGCGGCGGTGAACGTCGATAACGTACGAAACGATAACTGCATGGCGAATCCTTGCGGCAGTGAGGGAGGCGCCCAAAGCATAGCGCCACAACCCCTCACAGGCATACCGCAAAGTGCCGAATCAGAGCCTTCCGTCAGTTTTGATAACTGCAGGCGTCAGACAATTTCCGATAAGTGATTTCCGAAGGCTTGCCCGAGACGCTATCGATGTACTTCATGTCCGCCTTGATCACTTTGCAGTCCGGCGTCGACGGCTCGGTCAAGGCAACTACCTTGCCCACGTTCAGTGGCATGCCGTATTGGTAGGGCACCGCCTGGGAGGTTGAAGTGTCAGCGGCCTGGGCCAGACCGGCGAAAGCGGTGCAGGCGAGGGCGGTGGTGAGCAGCAGGGTGCGCATGTTCATGAATATTCTCCGGTGCAGGCTTGAAGTCGGCTCGACGTGTAACGCGTCGAACCTGCCGCACTGGGCATCAGGAGAGTCTGAAGGCGTGCGGTCCAGTAAAGTTTTGGACCGCGGCGTTAAGCGATGGTTAACCCGGCTGAATACCACCTGTCGTGAGGCGGTTTCTGACAGAGCTTTCATGTGGGGGAAAAATGTGGGTTCATACCGGTCAGCTAATGGCCGGAACGCTGCTCCAAATGCACGACCTTAAAACCATGGGTTTCGGGAGGCGTATCAATGCCGATAGCCGTTTCGGCCTGGCCCTTGCCGGCCACATAGTCATAGAGCAGAAACTTCGTCGGGACTTCATAGCCCAGGTTTGGAATCACCAGCCGCATCTGCTCTCGCCCCAGATAAAGCCAATGGGGCAGGGCTTTCTCGGCAAAATCGATTTGCTCGACGCTGTGGGTGACGGGGTTTTTGCGCATCACCACGCCTTTCATGTACGGCGAGCCGTATTCGAGGGCAAAAATCAGACTTGAGGACACGCACTTTGCCAGGACGATTCGGCCGATGAAGTCCGCTTGGGGCATGTCGGTGAAGGCGATGTGGGTTTTGCCGTCAAGTTTTACGAAAAGACGATGGCCGTCTTCGGCGGGCTCGGCCAGCAGCGATACCTTGGAGTTGCCGGCTAAAGGGCAGGTGAGGATGGTCTTGAGCGGTTGCGCGTAGGCCTGGGTGGTTAGCAGTGCTGCGAAGAGGTATGGCCAGGGTGATTTCATTGTGGGTGAGTCCATTCTGTTGTTGGGTCCTACAGCGCTACCCGGTAGTCGTGAAAAATCCTAAGAAAGCTTCGTCCCGGTCCTACAGGCTCGGACGCTTTGTCGTCTTTCGCCGGGCGGCTGCCAGCGGGTACTGTTTGGACTCGTTGAAAAATCAGCGAACAGGTTTGGTCACCTGAGAACAGTGCACACATGTGTGCCATGATTCGCCTTGCGGACATCTATGTCCTTAAGACGCGTTGTTGTGGCGGCTGTGTGCAGGACGCCTTCGGGCGAGCTGAGTTACTGTTCTCGGTTGACCAAGCCTGTGCACAGTCCGCCTCCCATCGTTTGGTCACGGTGCTGGCGGTTACCTCAAAACAGATGAGTAACTAACTATGCCAACGCTAAATCCTTTTCCCGATCGTTATCGTTCAATCAAAAGCAACGTTACCGACACAAATCCCATGGTCATCGACACCCAGGCCAATCCCCAAGACATTCTCGAAGCCGCCCTACAGCGTATCCGCGCCTCCAGCAATCTGCTGGAAACGCTGCATTGCCAGTGCTTCAAGAACGGCGATGTCCAGGACATTCCGCACATCACCCACGCGCTGTATCTGCTGACGCAAGACGGCTGCGATCTATTGCAGGTTGCGCAACAGCAGATGTTGGGCTGGACAGCGCCGGCCTGACGCCTGCTGATACACACCTGCCTCCTATGAGGCAGGTTTTAAAGCGGCAGAGGCGGGCACCCGACTCAAGAACAGTTCCAAACCTTGCTGATACTGCTCCGAGTCCATCACATCGCTGCGCTTGGGAATGTGATAGGCCTTGCCCTCACGATCCAGTTTGGCGCAGGCAATGGAGTAGAAGTCGGGCGTCACCTTGAGCCGCACAATCTGCGCCCAAGCTAACTCGCTTTTGGCACCCTTCGCCCTGGTGTTGGTCAGGATGAACCCTTGGTCATCAAACTGCAGACGATATGCACCTTCAGTCGCCTTGAGGCGAATGCGCAAATTCGACTCGATGAGGCGCTGGTTCACGCGGCGAAAAGGCATGCGCACGTTCGCACGATTGTTGGCCATACGTTTGCGCAAATGGCTGAGCAGTCGCCCGGAATAGCACCACCAGAACACAACGAAAATCACCCCAAACAGGGCCATGGAGATAAGTTTCTGGGGGCTGAACTCGCGCGCAGGAAAATAGATCGCCAGCATGCCGCCAGCCAGACCCAGAAGAAACAGCAGTGGCGCTAGCAAACGATCCTGAAGACGTGTGATATGGCCCAACAGCCGGGCCTGCAGTTGATCATCCTTAAGCATTTCTTGCTCAAGCAGTTCATTGACTCTGAGCTGGGTGTGCTCGGGGGTAATGGTGAATTGCAGTTCCATGGCGTTGAATCCGAAGTCCGTTTCTTGGTGAGACGGGAGTTTACTTGTTTGGGGTGTTCCTGGCGTATTCAACCAGGTCTTTGGGGTAAACCATATGATCGATTTGGCTGTCGTCGATGCCGTATAAAAAAGCAATGGCGCCCGCTTCAAAAGCCCAGTAAGCGACGTAGTTGCCATCGTCGTCTTCAATGTCCAAATGACTGTCATGCCAGTTGGTTTGCAGTGTGGCAAAAGCGGGATACCACGTTTCGCAATAGTGCTTTAACAAGTGGCTCGATTCTTCAGGTTCGGTGGCGTATATCGCCCTGATCAGCGGTGTGTAGAGAACGTGGAACCACTCGTCCAAATCCACACGACCAGGTAAATACTTGCGCAGAAGATCTTCGTATAGCGTGTCTTCGTCGGCATATCCCCCGCGATCTATCAGGGCGACGACGCGAGTCAGCAGGTCGGTACGATGCAACAAAATATAAAGGCTGATGACTTGAATGCACTCTTCATAGTGTTCAGGCCAGTCATCAATGGCCAAGGGGGAAATATCAGATTCGCGTTCTTCGACAGCCAGGGCTTGCTGGTAAATCTCGTAGCGACTGATCAGCTTCTCCAGCCGGGGAATGAGGCTGTCAATCGGCTCGCCTGCTGTGTAACTGATCAGCAAGGCATTAAATGCTGCCTCCTTGAAGTACTCCGTCCGTAGAGCGTTCTCCACTTTGCAAAGTAAATCCTCATACAGCGTGTCATCACCCGCATAGCCGGCATTGTCTATAAGCATTACAAATCTGGAAAGGAGATCTGTGCGGTGTAGCAGGATGCAAAGACCTATGACCTGAACACATTCTTCATACTGGTAGGGGTAAATATCTATCGCAAGCGGAGAGATATCAGGGGGTTGTTCGGCTGCCGCCAATTTTGCCTGTCTGATTTCATATTTATCAATCAGGTCTTCAAGCAAAAGGTGAAAGGAGCCGATCTCTTCTCCTGCAGAGTAAGCCGCCAAGATTTTATAAAGTGCCATGCGTTGAAAGAATCTTGAGCGGAGCTCCGCTTCCTGTTCGGGAGAGTCCGACTGGAATGTGTTTGTCTTGGAGAAACTCAATGGCTTCGTCGTGTTCTATCAGGAAAATCTGGTAGTGGTTTTCACTAAAGTATTCTTGTCGTTTAATCAATGTGCTATGCCTCTAGCGTAGTTGACCAGGTCTTTTGGGTAAATCATATGGTCAATGTCGCTGTCATCGATATCGTACAGAAACGCAATGGCTCCCGCTTCCAACGCCCAGTAGCCAACGTAACTGCCTTCGTCGCCATCCTTGTGCGAATCATGCCAAGGGGCTTGATCAAAGGACGAATACCAATTTGCACAATATTTTTTCAATAGTTCAGGTGCGTTGTTTTTATCTTCGACGTAAATGGCTTGAGTTAGCGGGGTATAAGCGTCGTGATACCACTGATCGATATCTTCACGGTCGGGAAGAACCTTGATTAACAGATCTTCATAAAGCGTATCCGTGCCTGCATAACCGGCATTATCTATTAGCAAAACGAATCGCTTCAGTAGGTCTTGCCGATGCAAAAGGATACACAGACTGATCACCTGCAAACATTCCTGATACTCGTCAATCCAGTCATCAATGGTAAGGGGTGAAATGTTTGTTATCTGCTCGGAGAGCGAAAGTTTTCTTTGACGCTCTTCGTAAGCTGATATCAGCTCTTCAAGAAACGGAACCAGCAAGTGGATCTGCATTCCAGCGGTATAGGATATAAATATTTTTTTTAGCGCCACGTCTTTAAAGTGAGCGGCCCTTAGAGATGCTTCTTGTTCGGGAGAGTCTGATTCGAATGTGTGGGTCTTCCAGAAAATTCTGGTCTCTTCGCTGTAAACGAGGAAGTTCGCGTGTCGGTAATCGGTGAGGAGTTCTTGTCGCTTATTCAACAGGACCCAGCCTTGGAGCCAATAGCTACCTTATGGTTTCTAGCGTACTCAACCAAATCTTTCGGATATACCATGTGATCAATCGTGCTGTCGTCTATGCCATACAAGAATGCGATTGCTCCCGCTTCAATAGCCCAGTATCCGACGTAATTCCCATCCTCTCCCTGTAAATGCAAGTCGTGCCATGGCGCTTGTTCAAATGCTGGATACCATTGACTGCAGTATTTTTTCAGATACTTGGTTGCTTCTTCTTTACTATCTGCATAGATGGCTTGAATTAAAGGCGAATAGACACCGTGAAACCAAAAATCTACATCGTGTCTGTTTGGCAGTACCTTGGTAGGTAATATAGAGTGTCGGCGCCAGCATAGCTTGCGTTATCTATTAGTTTAACAAAGCGTTTAAGTAGGTCTGTGCGATGTAGTAGTATGCAAAAACCTATAACCTGAACGCATTCTTCATATTGATAAGGCCAGTCATCAATTGCTAGAGGAGATATATTGGGGAGGTTTTCGTGTTTCTCCAGTGTGGCCTGTCTTACTTCGTACTTGTCAATCAGGTCGCTAAGGAGAGGTATTAAAGGCGCTATTTCCTCCCCAGCCGTATAAGCAGCCAGCAGTCTGTCCAGTGAAAGCGTTTGTAAATGCCTTGAGCGAATAGCTGCTTCTTCTTCGGGAGAATCAGACTCGAAGGTATTTGTCCTCAGTAATTCGATTACTTCGTCGTGTTCTATTTGAAAGTTTTTGTAATGAGTTTCACTAAAAAATCTCTGTCTTTTTTTCATAGATGTCAGCAAAGGGTACTAGCGGTTTCACCATGGCTAGATGGGCGGTTATCCACCCATCTAACTAATAACTGACTTAATTAAAGTCAATCTGTCACCGTTATCCTTACTCTCCCGACCAATACCAAATAGTGTCGCCCCAATGGGAGTCACTGAATCCAGGCATTATGTCACCTTGATTAAAGTGACGACGAGACTCTGCTTTTGCCGGCGTGAACCAATAGCCAGTCTTGCTGCATGGTTGTCCTGCATCTATACGAGCAACTTGGGATCCATTGGTCGGTTGGTAGTTTCTCGCGTATTCGACCAAATCCTTTGGATAAACCATATGTTCGATTTTGCTATCGTCAATGCCGTAAAGAAAAGCAACCGCAGCAGCCTCCAGAGCCCAGTACCCACAGTAACTTCCGTCATCCCCTTGTTTGTGAGAGTCGTGCCACGGGGCTTGCTCAAATGCGGGATACCATTCATTACAGTATTGCTGAAGTAGCTTAGAGGATTCTTCAGTGTCATCTTCATAGATTGCATAAATTAACGGCGAGTAAACATCGTGGTACCAGCGATCAACGTTATATCGATCAGGCAAAAGTTTGCAAAGTAAATCCTCGTAAAGGGTGTCATCACCCGCATAGCCTGCCGGATCAATCAATGCAGCGAAGCGTTTTAGCAAGTCAGTGCGATGCAAAAGAATGCAAAGGCTGAATACTTGTACACACTCTTCGTACTGGTCGAGCCAGTCATCAATTGTTAACGGTGTAATGATAGGTATACTTTCGTATATTGCCAGTTTTTTCTGAAGAAACTCGTAGCTATCTACTAAATTTTCCAAGAGTGGAATTAGAGTTTCTATCTCGTTTCCAGCTGTATAGCGAATTAATATTTCTTTTAGTATCAGCTTTTGAAAGTGCCTTGCCCTGACGGATTTTTCTTGTTCTTCCGAGTCCGCCTGGAATGTGTTTTCGTCGAAAAATGCTATGGTTTTTTTATACGTTTTGAAAAAGTTATCGTATCGCGCTTCGCTTAAAAATTGTTGTCTTCTATTCATCATTACGCCTCTTCCTTCAAGGAACTCAAGGTGCCATATTTTTTAATTAACGATGCCTTTTTCTTATTGACAGCTTCCTTGACTTCGTTTTCCTTGTAGTGAATGGCCTCGTGTGACGTATGTGTTTCTGGGCCTGATATGTCTATACGAGCTTTTGCATGTTCGCGAGGGCCGTTAAGAATACTGTAGAGAGGCGTAAAAAATAAATGTCGGCTGTATGAGCTTAATACGTAAAGTGAAACACCATCAAGCACTGCTTTTTCTATATTTTGGTTTATCCACTCAATGCTCATTTGTACTAAAACTACTTTGCCGGGTTTTCCGTTCGGCTTGTTTGGTTTTTCTTCTCCTTCGGAGTCGATTTTCGTTTTTGCTTTGGGTGCCGTATCTCTGGCAGGTTTTTTTCTATTGCTATTTGACGATGCACTACTAGCTGTAGCTTTCTTTCGGTTTTTCCCCGGTCGTGTTCTTTTTGGAACTGGTGCTTCTGATGTATTCGGCGACTTGTCTATTGGCTCAAGCAACTCTGCAATTGCTATGTCTCCTGATACACCCAGCTTTGAGGTAATGCTAGGTTGGCGGGGCGCTGGGGGCTGGCCTAATGCAGTAGGCTTCTTTGGCGGTTTGGCTATTTTCTCTTCTTCTTTTTTATTGTATTGGTCCTTCATAAACTTTGGGGCGTCTTCGTGTCTACTTGCCTTTGCTTCAACAATCGCAAATTTTTTTGAATTGTTTGTAGCTGGATTAGCGCGCCATACTGCATCAATACCAGTTCCGTTCGCGCCATCAGACAGTTTATATAGTGCATGCCATTTTTTTGGAGTTCCGCCCATTGAAAGTTTACCTAATGTATTTTCATCAGGATTGCCATTGAGCCAATGCCCCTCGGCGCCTTTATCATGGCCATCCCAGTTTTTACCCCAGCCCAAAGTTTCCGCGCAGTAATAGTCGGCTATATGCTCTCCGCTGACACCGAGTGCCTCGTTGGTAATATGGTAGGCCTTGGTGGCTGCGTTCTGCTGGTCAATCTTGTTTGAGTGTGTGCCACTTGCGCCGTCCGCGCCGTGACTTGCGACAGTAGCATCTTTGCCTGCCGGCTTTTTGGTCGTTGCGGGCTTGCTTGACACCGCCATCGCCGAGCTATTGCGCTGCATCCCTTTCCATTTAACCAACCGCTTCTCAACAATCCCCACCATGGCCGGCATGTTGTCGCGGGAGGCGGCGAGGACGGTGACGACAGATGTTTTGGCCCAGTTTGGAAGGCTTTGGAAAGTCGATGAGCCTTTGACGCCGGTGATGATTTCGTCGAGTTCAGCGCGCAGTTTGCCGGCATCAAATATCTGCTTGAGCAGTTCTTCGGGGCTGGTTTTGATTCCGCATTCTTGCAGTACGAAGCGCAGCAGGTCGAAAAGCACCGGGGCGTAGCGCTGCGGGTCTTTGTTGACGATGCGCAGGCTCTTTTTCAGCCCATCGCCCGGTCCTGGCACCCAGCCGATGACGGCCATCAGCAGGTCAAATTGGGCTTCTTCCTTCCCGTCGGTCGACTCTGCGTTGTAGAGGACGATGGAGGATTCGATTGTGTCGTAGGCGTCGATGGCCTGGCCAAGAAACGGCACCGCGCCGAGTGCGATGCCTTTTGCCAGTTCTACCGCGGCCTCTTGGTAAGCGGCGCTGCGGTCGTCGTCACCTTCGTTTGCGCTCTCAACTACTTCGTCACTCATGACAGCCTCCCTGCGGCTTTCTCCACCAATGCTTGTAAATCAACCTGGTCCGGGTCCAGGCCGAGCTTGCGTAAATCTGCGTTAACTTTTTCGTCCGAGTTCTGCACAACCGCGACGCTTTCACGGTTGTACGGCCTCGGATCCTCGCCGTAATACACCTTGGCCGGTCCTTTCGGTACGTCCTCCAATCGGGCAAAGCCGTCGTCGTCCAGCACACCTTCACGGGTCGAGCCGTCGGCAAAGTCGACGCGGTAGGACGCGCCTGGGACGGGCTCAAGGTTGTCGTAGTGCAGGTTCAATTCCAGCCAGGTCGGATTGGACTTGGCTTCTTTCATCAGGCGACCGGCGATGTCGGCAGCGGCGAGACCTGGAATCAGCGGGGCGAGGATGCCGATGCCGGTACCGGAGCCCGGCCCACCACCGGAGTTAACCTTCACATTAGCGCCATTGATCGTCACACCCCCCGCATCCACCTTCACAAAGCTCCCACCAGCCTTGGCCGTGAGTTCCATGCCACCCTCAACCACAACTTTTTCCCCAGCGTTGTAGTGAATCTCCGTCCCGGCTTCGACAAACTGAGCCGTCCCGACCCTCACGTGCTGAGTCACGCCAACGGTGAGGTGATCATCCGCCCGGGTTTCACTTTTGCGGTCGAGGTGGGTGATGCGGTGTTCTTCAACCTTGAATTCGCTGAGAACATTGGCCTCGACCGTGTCGTGCCGTTCGTTGCCGACGCGGATCTTCTGGTCATGCTCGATGTTTTCATCCCAGTCGCGCTGGGCGTGCAGGTAGATCTGTTCTGCACCTTTTTTGTCTTCGATGCGGAATTCGTTGTAGCCCTTGCCGCCCGGAGAGCTGAGGGTCTTGAAGGTGCTGCGGGTTTTGTTCGCCGGCAGGTCGTAGGGGACGACGTTTTCCTTGTGGTAGAGGCAGCCGGTGACCAGTGGTTGGTCCGGGTCGCCTTCCATGAAGGACACCAGCACTTCCATGCCGATGCGCGGGATGGCGATGCCGCCGTAGGCGTTGCCGGCCCAGCCGGTGGCGACGCGCAGCCAGCAGGTGGTGTTGTCGTCGGCCTGGCCTTCGCGGTCCCAGTGGAACTGGACTTTGACGCGGCCGTACTGGTCGGTGTGGATTTCTTCGCCCTTGGGGCCGGTGACGATGGCGGTCTGGCTGCCGAGGATTTTCGGTTTCGGGTGTTCGAGGGCAGGGCGGAAGTGCGCGTCCCACGGGGTGGCGAGGAAGCGGTTGCGGTAGCCCTGGTGGAAGTCATCCTTGTTGTCGGTGACGTCGCTGGTGGTGTTTTCGCCGAGGACCTGCGGCTGTTTGCCTTCGTGGACGACTTCCAGCAGCAGCCAGAGGTCGTTCCACTCGGCGCGCGGGTGTTCGCTCAGGGCCAGGAAGTGGCCGCTGACCAGGATCGGTTCGTCGCTTTTGCCTTCGGCGAGTTTGTAGTCGCTGCGATGGCGCTCAAGGGCGCGGGTTGCCAGTTGTTTGCCGCGTTCGCGGTCGGTGAAGCGGCCGGGGTAGTCGTAGTCTTCGAGGTCCGGGGCGAAGGTGCTTTTGGCGGAGCCTTCAGGAAGGATGCGCGGTTTTTCGAAGTCGTAATCCCGGCGGCTGACGCGGGTGGTGCGGGTTTCCAGGCGCAGGTTGAAGCGCTTGATCACGGTTTTTTCGGCGGCCATGCCGGAGTCTTGCTGGTAGGCCACGGGCGCGAGTTTGCGGAACACGGTCTGGTCGTCGCCGAACACCAGTTTGTGGCCGCTGGCGGAGTGCTGGAAGTGGAAGTGAATGCCTTCTTCTTCGCACAGGCGCTGGATGAAATGCAGGTCGGATTCGTCGTACTGCACGCAGTAATCGCGTTCAGGGTAGATCGCGCCGAGCTGGAAGCTGTAGGCGTCGGACAGAATGCCCCGCGCTTCGAGGACCTGGCCGATGATCTTCGGCACCGTCAGGTGCTGGAAGATTTGCTGGTCATGGTTGTGCCGCAGGTAGGCCAGTTGCGGCACCAGGCTGAGGCTGTAGCGGGTCAGTTTCTTGCCGGAATCGCCTTGCTCGATGCGATAGACCAGGCCGTGGATGATGCCTTTGCCGGTGGCGCCGAAAGTCAGGCAGCCAGGCTTGTGCAGCAGCTCTTCGAGTTTCAGGTCGGGACGGGCGCTGACCAGTTCGATGTCGAAACAGAACGGTTGGTTGAGGGCTTCGCGACCGACGAAACTGAGCACTTGCAGGTCGGCGGAAACACCGTCCAGCGTGAGGGAAATATGGGTTGCGTTCGCGTCCAGCATGCCTTGAATTCCGTCCTTTGAATAAGCTGGGGCGGATGGTGCAGGATTAAGCGGGCTCGTTCAAGGCGCAAATGCCGTGCTTGAGGATAGGGAAATCCCCTATGTGCGGGGTTTCGCTCAATGAATGCGGGGATTTGGACTTGCCGGGTTCCAACAGGAGGGAACGCGAACTCGAGAACTGCCAGTCAGTTTCAGACTAAAGTCGCCTTCAGCACGTAAAAGCCTTGTGCCACCATTGTTGTTCACCCCCGTGTGTTCACTTCACTCTGGCCCGTCACCGGTCCAGGGCGGAAGCTATTTTTTGGCTTATTGCGCCTTGCGCAAACGCTGCACTGTTGGAGCTTCTTTTCATGCGTCCCCCATTTCCCCTCATCACACCGCGCCAGTCATTCGGCTTCGGTGCTTTAGTCCTGTGCGCCGGTTTTACCGGGCCGGTTCAAGCCAGCGGTTTTATCGACGACACCACCGCGAAGATCGAATCGCGCACGGTGTATTTCAACCGTGACTTTCGTGATGGGCACACCAGCAACGAGCAGGGCGCGTCCAAGCGTGAAGAGACGGCTCAAGGTTTCATTCTCAATCTGCAATCGGGTTACACCGAGGGCACCGTCGGTTTCGGTATCGATGCGCTGGGCATGCTCGGGCTCAAGCTCGATTCCAGCGCCGACAGCAGCAACAGCGGCTTGCTGCCGTCGTCCGGCGAGAACCCGCGCGGTTCGAAAGACCAGTACGCCAAACTCGGCCTGACCGCCAAAGTGCGGGTGTCGCAAAGTGTGTTGAAGTACGGTGCGTTGCTGCCGGACGTGCCGTTGCTCAAATACAACGACGGCCGATTGCTGCCGACCATGTTCAACGGCGCGCTGCTCACCTCCAAAGAGGTGAAAGACCTGACCGTTATGGCGGCGCGTCTGGATAAGTACACCGCGCGGGATTCGACGGACTCCCAAGACATTCGCGTGCACTGCAAGAACAAGCGCTATGCCTGCAACGTCACTGCCGACCATTTCGACATGTACGGCTTTGACTACAAGATCAACGAGCGCTTGACCGCGCAATATCACTACGCGGAGCTGGAGGACATCTATCGTCAGCACTTTGTCGGTGTGCTGGCCAACCAACCGTTGGGCGATGGCGTGCTGAAGGCGGATCTACGGGTACTGAAAAGTGCCGACAGCGGCGCCGCTCGCGCCGGTTCCATCGATAACCGAGCCCTGAGCGGCATGCTGTCGTATGCGTTGAGTGGCCACACCTTCAGCGCTGGTTGGCAGCGTATGAACGGCGACAACTCGATGCCGTACCTTGATGGCACCAATCCGTATCTGGTCAATTACGTGCAGGTCAACGACTTCGCCGCCGCGCAGGAGCGTTCGTGGCAGTTGCGTTATGACTATGACTTCAAGGCGATCGGCGTTAACGGGCTGAGTTTCCTGACCCGGTATGTGAACGGTGATCACATCAAGGTGCTGGGCAGCGATCAGGACGGGAAAGAGTGGGAGCGCGACAGCGAGCTTAAGTACGTGGTGCAGAGCGGGACGTTCAAGGATGTGAGTTTGCGGCTGAGGAATGCGACGTATCGGGCGAATGACGAGAAGTTTGCCCGGGATGTGGATGAGACGAGGCTGATTGTGAGTTACAACTTTTCGGTGTTGTGATCGTTGGGGTAGCGGTGTGAGGTAGATCGCTTTCGCGAGCAAGCCCGCTCCCACAGGGGATCTTCAGTGAACACAGCTATTGTGTTCGTCGACGATCCCCTGTGGGAGCGGGCTTGCTCGCGAAGAGGCCTTAAATGTTGCGGTACGGTCAACTGCACACTGGCTCAAAGCCAATGCCAGAACCGACTCCAAAACCCCCGACCCAGATCATTCTTGCACCCAGCATATTGCTGGGCATACATATCGGAACGCCCCTGAACCTTGCCCGCCGTCGCCACCAGCCAGCCTTTGCTGGCATAGGTTTTCTGACGATACCCGCCCCAGCCTTCGTGGTAGTTGAGGTATTGCCCGAAGGCGTCGTACTTGTACACGCCGTTGATGCTGGCGGTCTTGTCCATGTACCAGCCGACAAAGTCGATGGCGTCATCGAAATCCTCGCGGTCGGCCCCACTGCGGCCAGTGCTTTTTTGGTAGTCGGACCAGACTTCATCCTTGGCTTGGGCATAACCGGACGCCGTCGACACCCGGCCCCACGGGATGATCCAAAGCAGGTATTTGCGCGGTGTCTTGGCGTCGTAACGATAGCCGGACTCCTGATACATGATCGCGAAAGGCACCTGGATCGGCACGCCCCAGCGTTTTTGCGTGACCTGGGCGGCGTCGTACCAGTCGCTCTTTTCCCGGAAGATTTCACAGAGATCGTTGGGGGAGCGGGGTGGTGAGGTGCTGCAACCGGCTAGCAGCGTGGTGAGTAGCAACAGTCCAGCCGTTTGCCTTGAGTTCAAAAGTCCGTCTTCCTGTCGTGCGCGTAAAAGGGCGACAGTTTACCTATTCACGGCAAGGGCGGGTGATTGAGAGGTATGGCTTTTTGGTGTCGTGATCTTGAGGTGGGCGGTGTCTGGCAGGCCGCTTTCGCGAGCAAGCCCGCTCCCACAGGGGATCTTCAGTGAACACAGATGTTGTGTTCGACAACGATCCATTGTGGGAGCGGGCTTGCTCGCGAAGAAGCCCTAAAACTCAGCGGAGATCTAGCAGATGGCGATACGGCAAATCCGGCCCGGTTTTGCTGCACGTCAACGCCGCCGCCTGCACCGCAAACTTCAGCATCCCGTCAATTTGCTCACGACTCAGCCGCTGAACACCGTCCACCGAATCCAGTTGATGTTCGGTCAGCCAGGCAATCAACGCCGCCTGGAAGGTATCGCCGGCGCCCACGGTGTCGGCAACTTTCACCGAAACGGATGGCACCGACCACGAACCATGCACACGACTGAACACTGTCGCGCCTTCACCACCCCGGGTCAGGAACACCAACTGACAGCGATGCTGCAACCAGCCCTCGATCACCCGCTGCGGATCCTGTTCGGGATACAGCAGGCTCAAGTCTTCATCGCTGACTTTGATCAGGTCGGCCAATTCCACCAATTCTGCAATCCGCGAACGCCACAGGTCGATGTTCGGCTCGGGATTCAACCGTACATTCGGATCAAGGCTGATCAGGCGTTTGCCGCTTTCGCGACCCACCAACGCCAGCAGCGTGTCGGCAATCGGTTGCACCACCAGCGAAAACGAGCCGATGTGCAAGCCGCGCACCTCAGGCCCGAGTACCGGCAGGTGCTCAAGGCGTAGCTGCCGATCCGCACAACCTTCGCCACGGAAGCTGTAGTGGGGCGAGCCATTGGCGCCGACCGCAACCATTGCCAACGTGGTCGGCGCGGCGAAATCGACGAGGTAGTCCGGGCGCACACCTTCATCCTGCAACACTTGCTGCAAACGTCGGCCAAGGTAGTCGGTGGACAACCCGGCAAACAGCGCCGCGTCCACGCCCAAGCGGCGCAGACCGACCGCCACGTTGAACGGCGAGCCACCGGCAATCGCCTTGAAATTCACTTTCGAAGCCAGACCGCTCGCATCGTCTTCGCTGAAGAAATCGAACAGCGCTTCGCCACACACCAGATACATAATTGTTCGCTCTTTAAAGGGTTGCGACATGCTGTTGATAGCGCTCGTAGGCTTGCTGAGCGGCTGTCACATTGTCGGCGATCGGCAGGGTTTCGCTGGCCAGATCGAGTTTTACGCAGCGTTCGCACAAATCCGCCAGGGTGCTTTCATGGCCGTTAGCCCAGGACTTGCACCACGCCGCTTGAATCGCCGCGCCCAGGGCCGCGGCTTCGGCTTGTTCGGTGCAGATCACCGGGGTGTTCATGATATCGGCGACGATCTGCCGCCACACCGGGCTTTTCGAGCCGCCACCGATCAGGCAGATGCTGCGACTTTGTAAGCCATTCTGGCGCAGCAGGTCCAGTCCGTAACGCAAACCGAAGGTGGTGCCCTCGACGGCGGCGCGGCACAGGTTGGCCTGGGTCAGGTTGGTCATGGTCAGGCCGTGCAGGCTGCCGGTGGCGTGGGGCAGAGCGGGAACGCGTTCGCCGTTGAGGAACGGCAGCATGCACACGCCGTCCGCACCAATCGGCGCATGGGCGACCAGATTGTTGAACTGTTCGATATCCAGCTCGAACAATTCGCGAATCACACCGGTGGCATTGGTCAGGTTCATGGTGCAGATCAACGGCAACCAGCCTCCGCTTGACGAGCAGAACGTCGCGACCGAGGCGTCCGGGCTGACTTTGGGCTGTTCCGAGTAGGCGTAGACCGTGCCGGAAGAGCCGAGGCTCATGGTGATCGCGCCGGGCTGAATGTTGCCGGTGCCAATGGCGCCCATCATGTTGTCGCCGCCGCCGCTGGAGACCAGCGCTTGCGGGTTGATGCCCAGGTGCTCGGCGATGCTTGGCAGGATCGTGCCGACCGCTTGGTGCGCGTCGATCAGCTCCGGCAGCGCGGCTTGCAGGCGTCCGGTGGAATCGATATCGCGCAGCAACTGCAAGTCCCACTGACGGGTGCGCACGTTGAAATAACCGGTGCCAGAGGCGTCGCCGTATTCGCTGCAACTGCGGCCGGTCAGCCAATAGTTGAGGAAGTCGTGGGGCAGCAGAATGCGCGCGATGCGGGCGAAAATCTGTGGGTGTTGTTCTTTGGTCCAGAGCAGTTTGGACACGGTGTAGCCCGGCGCAATGACGATGCCGAGGCGTTCCAGAGAGCCTTTCTCGCCGCCCAGATGCGCGAGCAGGCGGTCGTTTTCCGGGGTGGACTCGGTGTCGCACCAGAGTTTGGCCGGGCGCAGCACCTGGCCTTGGTCGTCGAGCAGCACCAAACCGTGTTGCTGGCCGGAAACGCCGATGCCGAGGATGTCCTGGCCGTCGACGTTGGCGGCGAGCAGGGCGCGGCGGGTGGCCAGAGCGAAAGCTTCGAGCCATTGGTTGGTGTCTTGCTCGCGCCGGCCGTTGGCGCCGCTGATCAGCGTGTGGGAGGCGGCCCCCTGGCCCAGCACCTGACCGCTGACGGCATCGAGGATGATGGCTTTGGTGCCTTGGGTGCCGCAGTCGATGCCGAGGAATAGTTGTTGGTTTGCCATGGGATATCCAAAACGTTGAAAACGGGCCACGATCAAGAGCCACCCCTCACCCCAGCCCTCCCGAAACGTCGGACCGCCCCAAGGGGGAGAGGGGGAAAGGGAGCCGATCTCCATGCTTTTCAAACCTGAGTTCGACTCGAGGTTTCAGGTCGATGTATCTCGAAAAAACAACTCGGTCAGTCCCCGCTACCCCTTGGTGAGAGGGGGGGAAAGGGAGCCGATCTCCATGCTTTTCAAACCTGAGTTCGACTCGAGGTTTCAGGTCGATGTATCTCGAAAAAACAACTCGGTCAGCCCCCGCTACCCCTTGGTGAGAGGGGGGAAAGGGAGCCGATCTCCATGCTTTTCAAACCTGAGTTCGACTCGAGGTTTCAGGTCGATGTATCTCGAAAAAACAACTCGGTCAGTCCCCGCTACCCCTTGGTGAGAGAGGGGGAAAGGGAGCCGATCTCCATGCTTTTCGAACCTGAGTTCGACTCGAGGTTTCAGGTCGATGTATCTCGAAAAAACAACTCGGTCAGTGTCCCCTCTACCCCTTGGGGAGAGGGTTAGGGTGAGGGGTGGTTCCCCCTGACACTCAACCAATCTAAGCCAACACCCGCTCCAATGTCCGCGTAACCCCCACTTCCCGCAAGCTGTTGCAGCACCATTCAAACGCCGCAACAAACTCTGGCGAACGCGGGATCGCGGTTCCGAAGATCTCTTCAACCTCCAGCAACCGCTGAGTAATCAACGCATCATCCGCCACCAGCGCCTGACAGAACGCCGCCCGTGGGTCCGGAATCGAGTAGGTCACGCCATTCTCATCCACGCCCTTCAAATACAAAGCCCAGGCTGCCACGACCAACGCCGCACGCTTGGTTTCCTGACCGTCGGCAATCAAACGGTTAAGCGTCGGCACGGTGAATTTCGGAAACTTCGACGAGCCGTCCGAACACACCCGCTCCAACTGATCGGCAATCGCCTGGTTGGAAAAGCGCGCCACCAGGGTGTTCTTGTAATCCGTCAGATCGATCCCCGGCACCGGCGCCAGTTGCGGCGTGACGTCCAGGTCCATATAGGCGCGCATGTACTGCACGAACAGCGGGTCGTTCATGGTTTCGTGGACGAAGCGGTAACCCTTCAAGAACCCCAAATAGGTCAGGGCCAAGTGGCTGCCGTTAAGCAACTTGATCTTCATCTCTTCGTAGGGCGTGACGTCGTCGGTGAACTGCACGCCGACCTTTTCCCAGGCCGGGCGACCGTTGACGAACTTGTCTTCCAGCACCCATTGCACAAACGGTTCGCAGACCACCGGCCAGGCGTCGTCGACCGCGTGTTTGTCGTGCAGTTGCAGCTTGTGCTCGGTGCTGGTCATCGGCGTAATGCGGTCGACCATGGCGTTGGGGAAACTGACGTTCTGGTCGATCCAGTCCCGCAGATCGGCATCGCGCAGGGCAGCGAAGGCCAGCAGCGCCTTGCGGGTGACCGCGCCGTTGTGCGGCAGGTTATCGCAGGACATCAAAGTGAACGCTGGCGTACCGGCGGCGCGACGTTTGGCCAGCGCTGCGCAGAGGAAACCGAACACGGTTTTCGGTGCATTCGGGTGCGCCAGGTCATGCTGAATCAACGGCAGATGGGCCATGAATTCGCCGTTGCTGTCGTCGATGCAGTAACCGCCCTCGGTGATGGTCAGGGAGACGATGCGGATCTCGGGGCTGGCGAGTTTGTCGATCAGCGCGTCGGCGCCATCTTCGGCCAGCAACATGTCGCGAATCGAGCCGATCACCCGCACTTCAGCGTCGTCGTTGTCGCCCAGTTCAAACAAGGTGAACAGGTAATCCTGCTCCTTCAAATCGTCCCGGGCGCGGCGGTCTTCGGCGCGCAGGCCAACCCCGCAAATCGCCCAGTCCAGGCCTTCGCCGGTGTTCATCAACGCATCGGTGTAATACGCCTGATGCGCCCGATGAAAACCGCCGACGCCGATGTGGGCGATGCCTTGGCGCGTATCGCTCAGGGCGTAGGCGGGCAGCACCACCTCAGGCGCGAGGCGATGGAGGTTCTGTTTATTGAGTTTCATCGCATAGTCTCGTCAGGCAGCGGCGCGCAGCGGGCGGGTGAGCGCTACGCCGTCGGCATCGAATAAATGGCAGTGTTCGGCATCCAGGTGCAGGCTCAGCGACTCGCCATAACGGCTGGCCAGATCGCCGCGAACGCGCATGGTCAGCGCTTCGCCGGACGAGGTCACCACGTGGCAGAAAGTGTCGCTGCCCAGGCGTTCGCTGACGTCGGCGGTGACTTGCAAGGTGCAGTCGCCGGGTTGTGCGAGGTTGAGGTGTTCCGGGCGAATGCCCAGGGTCACCGGGCCGCCGACGCTCAAATTGGCACCGCTCAACGGCAGGGTGATGCGGGTGCCGGCGTCCAGTTGCACTTCAACGCTCTGGCTGTCGACGCCGGTGACTTTGCCCTTGAGGAAGCCCATTTTCGGCGTGCCGAGGAAGCCTGCGACAAACAGGTTGGCTGGCTGGTGATACAGGTCCAGCGGCGAACCCACTTGCTCAACTTTGCCGCCATTCAGTACCACGACTTTGTCGGCCATGGTCATGGCTTCGACCTGGTCGTGGGTCACGTAAATCATGGTGGCTTTCAGTTCTTTGTGCAGGCGCAACAGCTCAAGGCGCATCTGCACCCGCAGGGCGGCGTCGAGGTTGGACAGCGGTTCGTCGAACAGAAAGATTTTCGGGTTGCGCACAATCGCCCGGCCGATGGCCACGCGCTGACGCTGGCCGCCGGACAGTTGTTTCGGCTTGCGTTCCAGCATCGGCCCGAGTTCGAGAATGCGTGCGGCTTCGCCGACTTTCTTCTCGACTTCGGCTTTTGGCACGCCGGCCAGGTCGAGGGCGAACGACATGTTCTTTTTCACGGTCATGTGCGGGTACAGGGCGTAGGTCTGGAACACCATCGCCAGGTCGCGCTTGGCCGGGCTGACTTCGGTGATGTCGCGGCCATCGAGTTCGATGGTGCCGCCGCTGACTTCTTCAAGGCCAGCGATCAGGCGCAGCAGGGTGGACTTGCCGCAGCCCGACGGGCCGACGAAGACCACGAATTCCTTGTCGTTCACTTCCAGGTCGATGCCCTTGATGATGGAAAAGCCTTCGAAGCCTTTATGCAGATTCTTGATTTTCAGGTTGGCCATGATGATGGGCCTCCACGTGTTGTTATTCAGTTGAGCTGCGCGGCCTTGAAGATCAAAAGATCGCAGGCTGCGCCAGCTCCTACAGGGGATCGCGTGGATCGGGGGCTCTGTGTAGGAGCTGCCGAAGGCTGCGATCTTTTAGCGATTCATTTCACAGCGCCAAACGACAGGCCGCGGACCAGTTGTTTCTGGCTGATCCAGCCAAAGATCAGGATCGGCGCGCACGCCAGGGTCGATACGGCCGACAACTTGGCCCAGAACAGGCCTTCGGGGCTTGAGTACGAGGCGATCAACGCGGTCAGTGGCGCGGCTTTGGACGAGGTCAGGTTCAAGGACCAGAACGCTTCGTTCCAGCACAGGATCAGCGACAGCAACACCGTGGAGGCCAGGCCACCCTTGGCGATCGGCAGCAGCACCCGGACCATTTCCTGCCACAGGGTTGCTCCGTCGAGGCGAGCGGCTTCGAGGATGTCTTTCGGGATGTCCTTGAAGTAGGTGTAAATCATCCAGACCACGATCGGCAGGTTGATCAGCGTGTAGATCACGATCAGCGCGATGCGGGTATCGAGCAGGCCGAAACTCTTGGCCAGCAGATAGATCGGCATCAGCACGCCCACCGGCGGCAGCATCTTGGTGGAGAGCATCCACAGCAAGGTGCCTTTGGTGCGTTTGGTTTCGTAGAACGCCATCGAGTAGGCCGCCGGCACCGCGATCAGCAGGCAAAGGGCCGTGGCGCTGAAGGAAATCACCACCGAGTTCCAGGCGAAGCTGAAGTAATCGCTGCGCTCATTGATGTGCAGGTAGTTTTCCAGCGTCGGCGTGAAAATGAACTGCGGCGGCGTGGCGAACGCGTCGATTTCGGTTTTGAAACTGGTCAGCACCATCCAGAAGATCGGGAAGAAGATCAGGATCGCGATGGCCCAGGCCAGGGTGCCGAGCAGCAAACTTTGCAGGCGGCGGGATTGTTGAAGAGTCATGGCGCAGGCCTCAGGCTTTGTCTGTCAGGTTTTTGCCGATCATGCGCACCAGCACGATGGCCGCGACGTTGGCAATCACCACCGCGATCAAACCGCCGGCGGACGCCATGCCGACATCGAACTGCACCAGCGCCTGGTTGTAGATCAGGTAGGCGAGGTTGGTCGACGCGTATCCGGGGCCACCGTTGGTGGTGGTGAAGATTTCGGCAAACACGGAGAGCAGGAAAATCGTTTCGATCATCACCACCACCGCGATGGGACGCGCCAGGTGCGGCAGGGTCAGGTGCCAGAAGATCGCGACCGGGCCGGCACCGTCGAGGCGTGCGGCTTCTTTCTGTTCCTGGTCGAGGGACTGCATGGCGGTCATCAGGATCAGGATCGCGAAGGGCAGCCATTGCCAGGACACAATGATGATGATCGACAGCAGCGGGTAGTGGGCCAGCCAGTCCACCGGTTGCGCGCCGAACAGTTTCCAGACGTAGGCGAGAATCCCCGACACCGGATGGAAAATCAGGTTCTTCCAGATCAGCGCACCGACGGTGGGCATGATGAAGAATGGCGAAATCAGCATGACCCGCACAATGCCGCGACCGAGAAACTCACTGGCCTCCAGCAACGCACTGATCAACACGCCGAACACCACGCTGATCAGCAGCACACTGCCCACCAATAGCAACGTGTTGGTGGCGCCGGGCAGGAAACCCGAGTCGGTCAGGAAGTAGGTGAAGTTCTCCAGCCCCACGAACTCGTTCTCGCCGGGGTTGAGCAGGTTGTAGCGGATCACCGAGAAGTAGAGGGTCATGCCCAGCGGCACGATCATCCACAGCAGCAACATGGCTACCGAAGGACTGACCAGAAACCAGCCGGGGTTGGACAACCGGCTTTTACGCACCGGTTGGGGAATGTCCATTTGAGCTTTGGCAGTTGAAATATTCATGGCGTTAAAACCGATTCATGCAGACCTATGAAGATCCAATGTGGGAGCGAGCTTGCTCGCGATGGCGGTGGATCAGTCACCCACAGTGTTGAATGGGCGACCGTCATCGCGAGCAAGCTCGCTCCCACATAAGGCGGGAGCAGGTTGCGGGTTACTTGGGATAACCGGCGCGCTTCATCTCACGTTCGGTGGTTTGCTGGGCGGCGGCCAGGGCCTGGTCGACCGTGGTCTGGCCGATCAGCGCTGCCGAGAACGACTTGCCGACCTGCGTACCGATGCCCTGGAATTCAGGAATGGTCACCAACTGAATGCCGATATAAGGCACAGGCTTGATGCTCGGCTTGCTCGGGTCGGCGACTTTCAGCGACTCGAGGGTCACTTTGGCGAACGGCGCGGCTTTCATGTAAGCGTCGCTGTAGGTCGAAGCCCGGGTACCTGGCGGCACGTTGGCGATGCCGTCTTTCTCGGCGACCAGTGCGCCATATTCCTTGGAAGTGGCCCAGGCGCTGAAGGTTTTCGCTGCGTCCTTGGCCTTGGAACTGGTCGGAATCGCCAGCGCCCAGGAATACAACCAGGCCGAGCCCTTGTCGGTGGTTTCGTGCGGTGCGTAGGTGAAACCCACGTGTTCGCTGACCTTGCTTTGGGTCTTGTCGGTGACGAACGAACCGGCGACGCTGGCATCGACCCAGATTGCGCACTTGCCGCTGTTGAACAGCGCCAGGTTTTCGTTGAAGCCGTTGCTGGATGCGCCCGGCGGGCCGGATTTCTTCATGGTGTCCACGTAGAAGTTCAGCGCGTTTTTCCACTCGGGACCGTTGAATTCAGGTTGCCATTTCTCATCGAACCAGCGCGCGCCAAAGGAGTTGGCGACGGTGGTGATCAGCGCCATGTTCTCGCCCCAACCGGCCTTGCCGCGCAGGCAGATGCCGTACTGCTCTTTATCTTTGTTGGTGAGTTTGCTGGCGAATTCGCTGATCTGGGTCCAGGTCGGGTGCTCCGGCATGGTCAGCCCGGCGTCCTTGAACAGGTCAGTGCGGTAATAGGTGATCGAACTTTCAGCGTAGAACGGCAGGGCGTACAGCGAACCCTTGACCGACAGACCTTCACGTACCGACGGGAACACATCGTCGAGGGCGTAGCTGGCCGGCAAGTCCTTCATGGGTTCCAGCCAACCTTTGGCGCCCCAGAGTGCCGCTTCGTACATGCCGATGGTCAGCACATCAAACTGTCCGCCCTGGGTGGCGATGTCGGTGGTCAGGCGTTGGCGCAGGACGTTTTCTTCGAGCACCACCCAATTGAGCTTGATGTCCGGATGCTCGGTCTCGAAGGTTTTCGAGAGCTTTTGCATGCGGATCATGTCGCTGTTGTTGACGGTGGCGATGGTCAGGGTCTGAGCGCCGAGGCTGACGCTGCTGAGGGTCATGCAGGTGAGGGCAAGCAGAGCTTTTACAGAAGGTTGCATCGTGCACTCCTTTTCTGTACCCGGCGGGGCCAGAAGGACGGTTATTGTTTTTGTGTCTTCCTGCGCAGGAAGAATGTGCACTGATTACAGCCTTCAATTGAGGTGCTGACAAATCATCCGTAGCACTTTAATCGATACTTTTTTGCACTGGGGTTTGGGGGGAGAGGCGGACGGAACGGTTATCTGGCGATTGGCCGGTATGGAATCCGTATTGGTTTTTGGCTTTGGAGGAGTATGGCTTGCCCGCGATAGCGATCTCAAGAACGCCATCGCGGGCAAGCCATGCTCCTACAGAAAAAGCGTTTAACCGAGGTTTTGCTCAGTCAACCGCTGCACCGCCAACCGACGGTAATGGGAAGGGGTCATGCCCTTGAGTTGCTGAAAGCGTCGGTTGAAGTTGGAGATATTGTTGAAACCCGACTCGAAACATACATCGGTCACCGGTTTATCGCCGTCGGCCAGCAGTTCGCAAGATTTGCTGATCCGCAGGCGATTGACGAATTCGATAAAGCAGCGCCCGGTGGCTTGCTTGAACACCCGGCTGAAATACGTGGGTTTCATGCCCAGGTGTTCGGCGACTTCTTCCAGCGGCAGTTCCCGGGCGTAATGAGCGAAGATGTAATCCACCGCCCGGTTGGTGCGATCAACGTTATGTTCATCCGCCAGTTGCGCCGTTGTTGCTCCGGACAGCAATTGGTAATCGTCGGAAGCCGCCAGCAGCTCCAGCAAAATGAAAAAATGCCCGAGTCGGGTCACACCTTTGGTGTCGGCGATACGCTGCATCAAGGTCATGGCCTGGCGAATGGTGCGCTTGCAACGGAACTCGATGCCGTACTGGGCGCGTTCCAGCAACGGGGTGAGGGTCTTGAGTTCGGCAAACACCAGGTGGCCGCTGTCGAACAACTCGTCCGTAAAGTTGACCAGCATGTCCCGTTTGGGCACCACTTCGTCTTCGGCGATCTGGCTGATCCAGTTGTGGGGCAGGTTGGGGCCGGTCAGGAATAGCGTTTCCGGGTAGAAGTTACCGATGTAGTCGCCGATGAACACCTTGCCGGAACTGGCCACGATCAGGTGCAGCTCGTATTCCTTGTGAAAATGCCAGCGCACCAGCGGGCACGGAAAACCATGCTGGCGATAGATGATGGACAACCCGTTATGGTCGTCCATCAACTCGTAGGAAGGATCGGTGATTCTGGCGGATCGGCTCATGGCAGGGCACTTTTTTTGTTATTGCACCGTGATGATGCCTCTTTCACGGCCGACAGCGCCAGCGTCTCGACTCAACCGACCCTGGGCGCTGCCTTCATGCTGTTGGCCACCCAGCAATAACCGACAATCTCTGACTCGTCGAAAAAATCGGTACTGATGATGCTGCAGCGGGTCACCCAGTCACGCGATGAATGAAACCAGTCGTTGATGTGCTGCTGGATGTCCACCGGCCCACCGAGGAACGAGTAGCTGGTGGCGGTCAGGGACCAGAAGTAGTTGTCGCGACGAGGTGTTTCCAGGGTTCGCACGATATGTTGGCGCAACTCGCTGACATTGGTCAGGCGCTCGCCGCTCCAGTGATGCGGGACCCGTATCCAGAAAAGGTTCATATCCAGTTCCACCGAACCGCTGGCGGCCATGATCACGCGTTTCTTGCTGCTCGCGGCCTTCAGTTCGCCAAGGGTCTTGTCTTCATCCTCGGACGAGATGGCCCGCGCGCCCAGCCCTTGCACCAGCAAGTCATTGAACTGCTTGAAGTCGAAGTGCTGGTTGCCGTCACGTAACTGGTGAAAGTCGAGAATGATGAACTCATCCGGATTGCGAACCAGAAAGTCATTCACTGCGTCGATCAGTTCACCCAGTACCCGCAGGGATTGGTAGCCATTGTGATGGAAGTAAAAAGTACCCCGGGGTGAACCCGCGCGGTAACCCAGGCGAAGGTCGAAAGCGCGGACACCATTGGCCAGTTGCCAGGCAAATGAATCGTTCTGGCAGGTGGTCCAGTTGCCGAGGACCACCTCGTAGTTGCGGGCTTTTTTATCCATGCCCGAGTTGTGCGTGCCGGGCCAGATAAGTTCGGTGAGTTTCAAGCGGTCGATGTCGGGGACTTCGCTCATCCAGCGTTGCGTATCGACATTGGAGGTGGGGCTGTTGGACATATTTCAAGGCTCCTGCCTGTGACTCGGCTCCCCATCCGTGGGGGCGAGATTTGATGAACTCGTGACCAAAGCCTAGAAGCCGGTAATGGGTTTTTCAATGCACGGAAACATTCACATAAACATAGCGTTAAGCCAGCTACTTCACGTCAGAAATCACCCGCGAGAATCAGAAGTGGATGACTCACTATGACGATTTTTCGCCTCGATCCACTGGGCCATGTACTGCGTACTTTTATGGGCATGATGGCGAAGCATGGCGCCGGTGAAGTTGTCTCGGCGTCGGTTCGCCAGGTCACGGCGACAGGCTTGCAGCCGCTCGATCAGGGCCGGGCCGTGCTCTGACTGGCGGTATTGGGCCGCGAGCAATTGGTCGCCATGCTCCTGCGCCTGAGTCCACAGCGCTTTGTCCTGATAAAGCGCTACGGCAGCGGCGGCGAGCGCATCGGCGGATTCACCCACCGCGCCCGGCCATGGCAGCCCGTCACTCATGCCTTCGGCACCGATCGGCGTGGTCACCGTGGGTGTGCCGCACAGCATGGCGTCGACGATTTTACCCTTGATCCCCGCGCCAAACCGTAGCGGCGCCAGGCAGATTCGCGCGGCTGACATCACCTGCAACGCATCCTCCGCCCAGTTCATGATGTGAAACCCTTGCGCCGGGTTGTGCAAAGCCGTGGCCTTGGGCGGGGTGTAGGCGCCATAGAGATGCAGTTGCGCACCGGGCAATTGTTGACGGATCAACGGCCACACCGCGGTTTTCATCCAGAGCACTGCATCCCAGTTCGGCGCGTGACGGAAGTTGCCGATGCTGAGAAAGTGCGCACGCTGCTCAAACTCCGTGTGGGCCGTTGTCGGCAGGTCGGGCATCAGCGGGCACCAGTGCAACAAGTCTCGCGGCAGCCTGAACTGATCGACCAGCAACTCGATTTCCACCGGCGAAATCATCAGGCTCAGGTCGCAGCGATACAACGCGGCAATCTCGCGTTTGGCCAGGTCAGTCCCGGCCATCAACTCGAATTCTTCGCGCAGCGCCGGGGCAAACAGTGTGCTGAAGTCGTTTTCGTCGGTGCTGGACTTCAAGCGGTCCTTGAGCCGCTGGTGCCGGGCGTGCCGCAGGCTTTGCAGGTCGGACGTTTCAAGCACCCGCAACGCATCAGGACAATGCTTTTCCACGCGCCAGCCGAACTGTTCTTCCATCATGAATTGATCAAACAACACGATATCCGGAGCTAACTCGCCAATAAAGGTGTCGAAACTGCTGTTATTAAGCTCGATCGGGCATTCACGAATGCCCAGCGCGGCGAGGTCGGCCTTGTGCTCGCCGACACCCGCCGGGCTGCTGAACGTGATGTCCCAGCCTTCCTGCAAAAACGTCTCGAGAATTTGCATCACATGCCCACTGGCCGCCGAAGAGCGGGGTTCGGGCCAGACGTAACCAATGACCAGGACTTTGGTTGTGGGCTGACTCATGAACGTGTTCCTTGGCGGCGGGCGATGGGGGGGGTGACGCAAAAAGGGCGCAATTAAAACACAGGATTCTGTTATCGAGCGGTTGCTACCTTTCGTTCATGCCCGGCGCGCAGTTCAGGCCAGCATGCCCTTGACCTTGTCCCGCAACTGGTCAATCGAGAACGGCTTGCCAATCACGTGCATACCCGCCGGCACATCGATACTTTCGGCATAACCGCTGGCAAACAGGATCGGCAGCTCCGGGCGCAGCATCCGCGCCTGGGTAGCCAATTCACGGCCGTCCATTACCGGCAAGCCCACATCCGTCATCATCAGGTCGATGTACTGGTCTTCATCATTGAGAAATTCCAGGGCCTGTTCGCTGCCATCGGCTTCCAGTACCTTGAATTCAAGCTCCTCCAGCACATCGACGATCAGCATGCGCACGATGGCATCGTCTTCGACGACAAGAATGATGGATGCGTTGGAGGACATAGTAGGGGCTCTCAAGGGTGGATTTACGGGTCGGCGGTCGATCAAAATCGCCGGTCTCTTGCTTGAGTAAATGCCAGACCCTGACAAGTTCCCGACCCGATACAAAAAACAATAGCTGTACAAGAGGCACCAAGGATAACGCGCGGCATTGATCAAGCGCAGTTAATTGCAGGAAATTGCGGCCAAAGCTGTCAGAAAATTAGATCAACGCGCCGGTTTGGGGCAAACTCCTTGGTTTTCAACAGTTCGACAAGGCCTTCCCCATGACCTCTGCGTCTTCGGTTGATGAGCAACGATTCCGTAAACTCCTGAGCCGCAACGTCAGCTTGCCGCTTGGCGTGGGTGTGATCAGCGCGGTTTTTTTTGTAGCGCTGATCACTTACCTGTTGTCTGTCATCCAATGGGTCGAACACACCGACCGGGTGATCAATAACGCCAATGAAGCGGTGAAACTGACGGTCGATCTGGAAACCGGCATGCGCGGTTTCCTGCTCAGCGGCGACGAGCACTTCCTGGACCCGTACGAAACGGCCAGGCCGAGAATCGCAGTCGCCCTCAATACCTTGCTCGAACTGACCGCCGACAACCCGGTGCAAACTGATCGTCTGCGTCGTCTCCAGGCCTTGCAAACCGAGTGGGCCACCTACGCGCAGTCGATGATCGATTTGCAGCGCAGCAGTGGCGACTATCGCGGTGCGGTAAAGGCCGGGCGCGGCAAGCGCCTGACCGATGAAATCCGAAGCCAGTTCCAGGACGTGATCGACATGGAGCAGCAGTTGCGCACCACGCGCAACGAAGAAGTGCGCCGCACCACGATCTGGAGCATCACCCTGTACCTGCTGTTCGTGGCCGGGATCAGCACGTTGCTGGCCTACATCGGCCGGCGAGACTTGCTCAATCTTTCGCAAAACTACAGCGCCAACCTGGCCGCGCAACAGACCGCTGCCGACCGTCTGGAAAAGCAAGCCTGGCTGCGCAGCGGCCAGACTGAGCTGGCCGAGCAGGTGCTGGGGCAACTGACCCTCAACTTGCTGGGGCGCAACATTCTGCAATTCTGTGCGCAATACCTGGGTACCGCCGTGGCTGCCATTTATGTGCGCGAAGAACATGGCGGTCTCAAGCGTGTGGCCTCTTACGGTTTGTCCCGGGAACAGGAAGAGCAGGATCAATCGATTTACGACGGCGAAGGGATTGTCGGCCAAGCGGTGAAACAGGGCCGGCTGATTCGCCTGGATGCCGTGCCGGCCGATTACTTCAAAGTCAGCTCCGGCTTGGGCGAAGGCTTGCCCCACAGCGTGCTGGTGGTGCCGACCAGCGACGATGACCGGATCAATGGCGTGATCGAACTGGGCTTCCTGCGGACCCTGGACGAGCGTGACATCGAATTGCTTGAGCTGATTGCCGGCAACATCGGCACCTCGATCGAGGCCGCTCGCTACCGTCAACGCCTGCAAGAAGTGCTGGCCGAAACCCAGCAGCTCAACGAAGAACTCCAGGTTCAGCAGGAAGAACTCAAGACCGCCAACGAAGAACTGGAAGAGCAGTCACGGATTCTCAAGGAGTCCCAGGCGCACCTGGAAACCCAGCAAGTGGAGCTGGAGCAAACCAACGAGCAACTGGCCGAGCAGGCGCAGATCCTCGCCGATCAGCGTGACGCGATGGACCTGAAGAACACCGAACTCAACCAGGCGCAGATTCAACTCGAAGACCGCGCCGAAGAGTTGCAGCGCTCCAGCAAGTACAAGTCCGAATTCCTCGCCAACATGTCCCACGAACTGCGCACGCCGCTGAACAGTTCGTTGATCCTGGCCAAGCTGCTGGCGGAGAACCCGCAGGAAAACCTCAGCGCCGAACAGGTCAAGTTCGCCGAGTCGATCTATTCGGCCGGCAATGACTTGCTCAACCTGATCAACGACATTCTCGACATTTCCAAAGTCGAGGCCGGCAAGCTGGAAATGCGCCCGGAAAACACCAGCGTCGCCCGTCTGGTGGATGGCCTGCGCGGGATGTTCCAGCCGATGGCCACCGACAAGAAGCTGGACTTCCAGATCGAGCTGCAGGCCGGCGCGCCGATGATGATCTACACCGACCGCCAGCGCCTGGAACAGGTGATCAAGAACCTGCTGTCCAACGCGGTGAAATTCACCGAAAAAGGCAGTGTCAGCCTGACCGTGGCCAGTCAGCCGGGCGACGGCATCGCCTTCATCATTCGCGACTCCGGGATCGGCATTGCCCCGGATCAGCAGGAAAGCATCTTCGAAGCCTTCCGTCAGGCCGATGGCACCACCAATCGCCGCTATGGCGGCACCGGGTTGGGCCTGTCGATTTCCCGGGATCTGGCGAATTTGCTGGGCGGTTCGATCAGCGTCACCAGCGAACCGGGGCAGGGCAGTGCGTTCACCCTGGTGTTGCCGCAGCAGTACGTCGAACCGGGTGACGAACCGGTCGAGCCGATGCGCGCCACCCCGGTCGCGTACACGCCAAAACCCGTGGTCGCCGCACTGGCGCCGTTGATTGCCGAAATCGACATCCCGCGTTTCGACGATGACCGCGCCAAGGCACCGTTCGCCACGCGCTGCATTCTGGTGGTGGAAGACGAGGTGAATTTCGCCCACATCCTCTACGACCTGGCCCACGAACTGGGTTATCAGTGCCTGGTGGCCCACGGTGCCGACGAAGGGTACGACCTGGCCAAGGAGTTCATTCCCGACGCCATCCTGCTGGACATGCGCCTGCCGGATCATTCCGGGCTGACCGTGTTGCAGCGCCTCAAGGAACATGCCGAAACCCGGCACATCCCGGTTCACGTGATCTCGGTCGAAGACCGGGTCGAAGCCGCGATGCACATGGGCGCCATCGGCTACGCGGTCAAGCCGACCACCCGCGAAGAGCTCAAGGACGTGTTCGCGCGGCTGGAGGCCAAGTTGACCCAAAAGGTCAAAAAGGTCCTGCTGGTAGAGGACGATGACTTGCAGCGCGACAGCATTGCCCGCCTGATCGGCGACGAAGACATCGAGATCACCGCCGTCGGTTTCGCCCAGGAGGCGCTGGACCTGCTGCGCACAACGATTTTCGACTGCATGATCATCGACCTGAAGCTGCCGGACATGCTCGGCAACGATCTGCTCAAGCGCATGTCCACCGAGGATATCTGCTCGTTCCCGCCGGTGATTGTCTACACCGGGCGCAACCTGACCCGTGATGAAGAAGCCGAGCTGCGCAAGTATTCGCGCTCGATCATTATCAAGGGCGCCCGCTCGCCAGAACGACTGCTGGATGAGGTGACACTCTTTCTGCACAAAGTCGAATCCCAGTTGTCCCATGAGCGGCAGAAGATGCTCAAGACCGCGCGCAGTCGCGACAAGGTCTTCGAGGGCCGCAAGGTGCTGCTGGTGGACGACGATGTGCGCAACATCTTCGCCCTGACCAGTGCGCTGGAGCAAAAAGGCGCAGTCGTGGTCATTGGCCGGAACGGCCGTGAAGCGATTGAAAAATTGAATGAAGTCGAGGACATCGACCTGGTGCTGATGGACGTGATGATGCCGGAGATGGACGGTTTCGAGGCCACGACCTTGATCCGCCAGGATCCGCGCTGGCGCAAACTGCCGATCATCGCCGTGACGGCCAAGGCCATGAAGGACGATCAGGAGCGCTGCCTGGCGGCAGGTTCCAACGATTACCTGGCCAAGCCGATCGACCTGGATCGCCTGTTCTCGCTGATTCGCGTGTGGTTACCGAAAATGGAACGCATCTAATGGAACGCTCCTAGTGGAAAGCTCTTAGTGGAAAAGAATACCGAAATCGAACTGCGGCTGCTGATCGAGGCGATCTACCTCAAGTACAGCTATGACTTTCGCGACTATTCCGGCGCCTCCATCAAGCGCCGGGTGGGGCACGCGCTGAGTCAGTTCGAATGCTCGACCATCTCGGCGTTGCAGGAAAAGGTCCTGCACGACCCGACCGCGTTCATGCAGTTGCTGCAATTGCTGACGATTCCGGTCAGCGAGATGTTCCGTGATCCTTCGCATTTCCTGGCGATCCGCCAGGAAGTGGTGCCGCTGCTCAAGACTTATCCGTCGATCAAGATCTGGATCGCCGGGTGCAGCACCGGCGAAGAGGTATATTCGATGGCGATCCTGTTGCGTGAAGAAGGTTTGCTCGACCGCACGATCATCTACGCTACCGACATCAACCCGCGTTCGCTGGACAAGGCCAAGCAAGGGATTTTCTCCATGGAGAATGTCCGCGCCTACACTTCCAATTATCAGCAGGCCGGTGGTCAGCGCTCGTTTGCCGACTACTACACAGCGGCTTATGGTTACGCGATTTTCGACAAGACCTTGTGCGAGAACGTGACCTTTGCCGACCACAGCCTGGCGACGGACAGCGTGTTCTCGGAAACTCAATTGATTTCATGCCGTAATGTGTTGATTTACTTTAATAAAAAGCTTCAGGATCGTGCCTTTGGTTTGTTTCATGAGTCCCTGTGTCATCGTGGTTTCCTGGTGTTGGGCAGTAAGGAAACCCCGGATTTTTCGGCATTCGGCAAACAATTCGAGCCTTTGGTCAAACAAGAACGGATCTACCGCAAATCATGAACAGTGAAGCCGGTTTGCCGACCGTAGAGGCTATCGTGATCGGCGCTTCGGCCGGTGGCGTAGAGGCGCTGCTGAGTATTCTCAGCCCGCTGCGCGAAGGTTTTATGCTGCCGATCATCGTGGTGCTGCATCTGCCTGACGAACGCCGTAGCCAATTGGCTGAAGTGTTCGCGCGGCGGGTTGCGCTGCCGGTGCTGGAGGCCGTCGACAAGACGCTGGTCGAGGCCGGAACTCTGTATTTCGCGGCGCCGGGCTATCACCTTTCGGTGGAGCAGGACCGCAGTTTCTCGTTGAGCCTGGAAGATCGCGTGCACTATTCGCGGCCCGCCATCGATTACCTGTTCGAATCCGCCGCTGACGCCTACGGGCCGGCGCTGGCTGCCGTGTTGCTGACCGGCGCCAACCGCGATGGCGCCAAGGGCATGGCCCAGGTCAAGTACCGTGGCGGCCTGACCGTGGTGCAAGACCCGGAAGAGGCTCAGGTCGCGACCATGCCCCAGGCGGCGCTGGACTTGCACCAACCTGACCACATTCTCTCTATACGCGGCATCGGCCGTCTGCTTGTCGAGCTGGAACGAATAGCATGCTAAGTACCATCCAAGCCAAACTGCTGATCGTCGACGATCTGCCGGAAAACCTGCTGGCCCTTGAGGCGCTGATCAAGCGTGAAGATCGCATGGTCTACAAGGCGCTGTCGGCCGACGAAGCCTTGTCGCTGTTGCTGCAGCACGAATTCGCCATGGCCATTCTAGACGTGCAGATGCCGGGCATGAACGGCTTCGAACTGGCCGAACTGATGCGCGGCACCGAAAAGACCAAGAACATCCCGATCGTCTTCGTCAGTGCCGCCGGTCGTGAGTTGAACTACGCGTTCAAAGGCTACGAAAGCGGCGCCGTGGACTTCTTGCACAAGCCGCTGGATATCCACGCGGTCAAGAGCAAGGTCAATGTGTTCGTCGAACTCTATCGCCAGAGCAACGCGATCAAGCAACAGGTTGAAGCGCTGGAGCAGGGCCGTCGCGAACAGGAAGCGTTGCTCAAACAATTGCAGAACACCCAGGGCGAACTGGAGCAAGCGGTGAGGATGCGCGATGACTTCATGTCGATCGTTGCCCATGAAGTGCGCACGCCACTCAATGGCCTGATCCTCGAAACCCAATTGCGCAAGATGCACCTGGCCCGGGACAACGCGGCGGCGTTCACGCTGGACAAGATGCATGCCATGGTCGAGCGTGATGAACGCCAGATCAAAAGCCTGATCCGCCTGATCGAGGACATGCTGGATGTGTCGCGCATTCGCACCGGTAAACTGTCGATCCGCCCGAACCGGTTCGATCTGGTGAAACTGGTGGCTAACCTGCTGCAAAACTTCGCGCCACAATTCGATGCAGCCGAGTCCGCGGTGACCTTTACCGCCGACGCGCCCGTGGAAGGCCAGTGGGATGAGTTCCGCATCGAGCAGGTGATCTCCAACCTGCTGACCAACGCCTTGCGCTATGGCGGCAAAGGCACGATTGATGTGCGGGTGTACAGTCATGGAAGCCAGGCCTACGTAGAGGTCCAGGACCGTGGCATCGGTATCAGTGAAGAGAACCAGAAGCGTATTTTCCAACAGTTCGAACGGGTTTCAGCCAAGACCGTGGTCGCGGGGCTTGGGCTGGGTCTGTTTATTTCCGAGCAAATTGTCGCCGCCCATGGCGGATCCATCGTCGTCGAGAGCAGAATCAACGAAGGCGCCTTATTTCGCGTTTGTCTGCCGTTGTAGGAAAGCAGCCAGGCAAACGCAACCTCTGGACGACCCCACGGTCGTATCAGCAGCTATTGACCGAACAAAGGCTTCCCATGAGTGAAGATGCGCAAGATGTAGTACTCATTGTCGAGGACGATCCCTCGATTTTGATGGTGTTGTCTGCCTATCTGTCGGGCGAGGGTTATCGCGTATTGCAGGCCGAAAACGGCGAGCAGGCCTTCGAAATCCTGGCAAGCAAACCGCACCTGGACATGATGATCACCGACTTTCGTCTGCCTGGCGGGATTTCCGGCGTGCAGATTGCCGAGCCCGCGGTCAAGCTGCGACCGGAGCTCAAGGTTATTTTCATCAGCGGTTATCCGCAGGAAATCCGCGAGACTGACAGCCCGATCACGCGCAAGGCGCCGATCCTGGGCAAGCCGTTTGATCTGGATGTATTGCAGGAATTGATGCAGGAGATGTTGTCCTGAGCGGGCGTCGGTGGGTGCCGACGCTCCGTAGACTCAGTCCAGACACTACTATTTCACCTGGTCTGCCGGGTTAAACAAAAACTGTGCATCGGCCGTCGGTGTGGTGGGCAGAATGATCCGTATAATCGGCTTCACGATGCCACCGGTGGAGTTGTAGAAGTCATTCTGGTCAAATTGCGCACCCGCCAAGCCCCCTTCGAGATAGAAGAATGCTTCGATGGGCAGCTCTTTGGGGATGTTTTGTGGCCAAGTGGCCAGGATCAGTTCGATGTAGTCATGGGGCCCGGCAAAGAAGTTAGCCATCTGATGGGCCCGGATGCTTTGATAAAACGAGTCGGCACCCAGATTGTCCATCGCGTCTCTGACGTCGAAGCTGCACATGTAATATGCCCGTTCGTACTGGTTCCAGCGTTGTACCCATTGCTCGGCGGTGGTCGTTCCGACGGTCTGGCAGCGACGACTCCCCACCGGCTCATACGGGTGAGCGCCACAACCGGGTTTATCGCGCAACGTAGTCCCGCCATCAATCGGAAACGCACAAAGTACTTCAATGTGCCGTATGCCGCTCGGGCTATCGAGGATCGGGTAAAAGAGATAACCATTCTTCTGTCCAAACACCAGTCCGTTGAATTTGGCGTCTTTGCTCAGGTATGAAAACGACACGCCACCGCTGGTCTGGGAGTGTGGGCTGGGGTTCCAGGCCTTATAAGCGGTCGAGGGCACTGTAGACCTCATTATCACCCCACGGCAGAGGAACGCTGGCATCGACGGCCTGCCGCAATTGATGCGTGTGTCGTTGTAACGCCGGGTCAAGTTGGCGGCAACCTCGGCGCCACTCGCGATTGCATTGCCGGGACCCCTTTGAGTGGGAGGGGCTTGTTGTTCGTGAACCTGGCAGCTTGCGAGAAAAATCAATAGCAGCAATGCGGTCAACTTTTTCATGAGTGTCGTCCCTTGCGATTAATCCTGCCTGGGGCAGGCAAGCGCAGGGGCCTTGGAGCGGGCGCCTCATGCACTTGAGAAGGGATTAAATCCAAGAAAAAACAGGATGAATAGCTGTCAGAGTTGACAGGTGACAGGCCCGAAATCGAGGCTTAAGCTCGGCTGCAACGCAGCATCAGGCCTGGTTACTGGCGGATCATCTCCCGCACCTTTGCGGTCAGCAGATCGAAGGTAAACGGCTTGGTGATCATCTGCATCCCCGGGTCGAGGAAGCCTCCGCGCACCGCTGCGTGCTCGGCATACCCCGTAATGAACAACACCTTGAGATCCGGCCGGTACTGGCGGCCGATTTCCGCCAACTGCCGGCCGTTCATGCCTGGCAGGCCAACGTCGCTGATCAGCAGATCGATGCGCTGGGCGGAATCGAGGATCGGCACCGCACTGTCGGCATCCCCGGCCTCGACAAAGGCATAACCCAACTCGCTCAACACCGCGCTGACCAATACCCGAACCGCCGGATCATCCTCGACGATCAGCACGGTTTCACCGTCCTGGGCGAAAGGTGCTTGCTGGATATCCACGAGAGGATCCTGCGCCAGGTTACCGAGGTATCGTGGCAGGTACAGGTTAACGGTGGTGCCGTTGTCGACTTCACTCTGAATCGTCACGTGGCCACGGGACTGTTTGCTGAAACCGTAAATCATCGACAATCCGAGCCCGGTGCCCTGGCCGATAGGTTTGGTGGTGAAGAACGGATCAAACGCCCGGGTGATGGTGCTTTGCGGCATGCCACAGCCGCTGTCGGTGACGCTCAGCACCACGTAATCCCCGGGCTGGAGGTTGCCATGGGCCTCGGTGAAACCGGTGTCCAAATGCTGGTTGAAGGTTTTCACCACCAGTTTGCCGCCGTCGGGCATGGCGTCGCGGGCGTTGAGCACCAGGTTGAGCAGGGCACTTTCCAGTTGATTGGGGTCAGCCTCGGCCACCCACAGTTGCTCGCTCAACTGCATGTCCAGCTGAATGCTTTCGTTGATGCTGCGTTCCAGCAGTTCGCCCATGGACGTGACCAGGGTGTTCATCACCACCGGTTTGGAGTCCAGCGACTGGCGGCGGGAGAACGCCAACAATCGGTGGGTCAGGCCAGCCGCGCGGTTGGCCGACGTGACGCCCAGATCAATCAGGCTGTCGAGGTCTTCGGTACGGCCACGGGCCAGCCGTCGGCGCAGCAATTCCAGGCTGCCGATAATCCCGGTCAGCATGTTGTTGAAGTCGTGGGCGATACCGCCGGTCAATTGGCCGACGGCCTCCATTTTCTGCGATTGGCGCAGCGCTTCTTCGTTATTGCGCAGCTGGGCGGTGCGCTCCTCGACTTGTTGCTCGAGGGTTTCCAGGGTTGTTTGCAGCCGCAGTTCGCTTTGGCTCAGGTCGATCAGCCGGTCCCGGGCTTCGTACTGTCGTCGGCGACCGCGCAATGCGGTGGTCACCAGGCTGATCAGCGTCACCGGGTGAAACGGGCGCTCCAGAAACGTGACGTTGCCCAGTTGCGGGCCCAATCGCGACGCAGGGTTCTGTTCCGGGCCGCCGTGGTATGTCATCAGCACAATCGGCAAGTCCGACCAGGCCGGTTGCTGTTCTATGAGGCACAGCAGCGGCTCGATATCTCCGCCAAGCAAGGCTTCGGATGAGATCAGTAGCAAACCGGCGCCGTGCTCCAGCTCACTGCACAATCCCGGCAAATCACTGCTGATGATGCCGTCGTAACCCGCTTCGTTAAGCATCATCAGCGCAATCTGGCTGTCGCGCCCCAGCGGCGCGAGGATGATCGCGCGCTCGGAGGTCGCTGCCAGCGAAGTCATTGACCGTCATCCTTGAGCAGCGGGTTGCTTGCGCCCAGGTAGGTCGGCACGCCGCGCAAGACACCCTGGAACGCGTCCAGCGGTTCGCCGATGGTCATGCCCTGGCCGCTGATGCGGTATTCGCGGATGGTTGATTCATGGCTGCCGGTGCGTTTCTTGATGATCGAAATGGCTCGGCGCACCTTGCCCAGGGCTTCGAAGTAGCGCAGCAAAATAACGGTGTCGGCCAGGTAGGTGATGTCCACTGGCGCTTGCATGTCTCCGACCAACCCGTGCTGGGCGACGGTCATGAACGTCGCGGCGCCCCGGCGATTGAGGTACAGCAGTAATTCATGCATGTGCAGCACCAGGGCGTTTTCCTCGGGCATCGCGGCCTGATAGCCGTTGATGCTGTCGATGACCACGGTCTTGATGTTGCGCTCATCAACGCAGCGGCGAACCCGGTGGGAAAACTCGCCAGGGGACAGTTCAGCCGCGTCTACTTGCTCGATCAGCAGGTTGCCGGTGTCTTGCAGCGCCTTGAGGTCGATGCCCATGTTTTTCATGCGCTCGAACAGCAATCCCAGTTCTTCGTCGAAGATAAACAGCGCCGCTTTCTCACCACGGGCGACGGCTGCTGCGGCGAAGATCATCGAGATCAGCGACTTGCCGGTACCGGCCGGGCCGAGGATCAACGTGCTGGAACCGGTCTCGATGCCGCCGCCGAGCAGGGCGTCCATCTCGCGGATGCCACTGGTCAATTGCTGGCGAACGTAGCCGCCACGGTGTTCGGCCGCGACCAGGCGCGGGAACACGTGGATACCGTCGCCCATGATGGTGAAGTCATGGAAACCGCCACGGTATTTCTGGCCGCGGTATTTAACGACGCGGATACGTCGGCGTTCGGCGCCGTAGTTGGGGGTCAGCTCTTCGAGGCGAATCACCCCGTGCGCAACGCTGTGGACGGTTTTGTCGAGGGATTCGGTGGTCAGGTCGTCGAGCAGCACGACCGTGGCGTCATAGCGCACGAAGTAATGCTTGATCGCCAGAATCTGCCGACGATAGCGCAGTGAGCTTTGGGCCAAAAGTCGGATTTCGGACAGACTGTCGAGGACCACGCGGGTCGGCTTGACTCGTTCGACCACTTCGAAGATCTGCTTGGTCGCTTCGCCCAGCTCCAGGTCCGAGGAGTACAGCAGGCTTTGCTGGTGCTCGGCGTTAAGCAGGCTTTCCGGGGGCGTCAGCTCAAAGATGTGGATGTTCTCATCCAGCTCCCAACCGTGGGACAACGCGCCCTGGCGCAGTTCACGTTCGGTTTCTGACAGGGTGATGTACAACGAGCGCTCGCCGGCTCGGGCGCCGGCAAGGAGAAAATGCAACGCGACGGTGGTTTTACCGGTTCCCGGCTCACCCTCCAGCAGAAACACATGTCCGCGGGACAATCCACCGGCCAGGATGTCATCCAGACCTTCGATGCCGGTGGCGGCTTTTGCACTGAACAACTCGTTAGACGTAGACAAAAAATGCCCTCTCATGACTAGGGGAAGCGAGGCAGCAGGCCTGAAGTGCCTGAATTGACTGCCTGTTTCTCTTGACCCTTGGCCGAGACGACGGTTCAACCTATTTTGGCCGGAACCAACGGCACCTCAGTGCCATCGTTTTTGTAGGAGCAAGGCTTGCTCGCGAAGGCGATCTCGCGGGCGCCATCGCGGGCAAGCCTTGCTCCTACAGGGGGAATGGTGGTGACCGGTTAAAGACCTTGCTGCAGCGCTGGATCATCCGGGTTCATTTGCTCCAGTTGCGCCAGTAGAATCTGCACGTTTTGCAACTGTCCGCTTTCCGTCCAGTAATTGATCAGCAACACCCGTGCCTTGCGGTCGGCAGGGTGGCGCTGGACGATTTCCTGCAACTGTTTCTGCGCGGCTTCCAGCTCTTCCTCGCTGTGCAGCGTGGTGGCCAGGTCGTAGCGGTATTCCTTGTTGTCCGGTTCCAGCTCAACCGCTTTCGAGAGGCCAAGCACGGCAAACTCACTCTGCCCGTGGTGCAGCAGCCAGAGCCCGAGGGCATGTTGCAGATAGGCGGAATCCGGTTGGGCCTTTAGCTGTTTGGCCAGCAGTTGGCGCGCGGCATCGCTTTGCCCTTGCTTGTCGAGTACTTCGATCTGCATGACCAGTGCCGGCAGATTGCCGGGTTCGAGCTGCAAGGTGCGCTCCAGCGCCAGTTGCGCCTCTTTCAACTCGGCGTTGTGCAGGTGCAACCGCGCCAGTTGGTAATGCGTGTCAGCGCTTTCGGGTTCGTTCTTGAGGACCTGCTCCCAGGCATCGATGGCCTGCTGCAATGGCCCGAAATACAAGCCCAGGTCATCCGGCGATAACCCCAGCAGCGCGTTGACCGCAGCAAAGCGCACAGTCTGTTCGCTGTCATCCAGCAACGGTCCCAGCAACAGACTGCGCTGGCCGCTGGGGACCAGGCCGACAACGCTTTTGATCGCCGCCATGCGGACATCCACCGATGTGTTTTGCAAATCGGCGCCGGCCAGTTTCAAGGCTTGTGAGCTGGGGTAGTTCGGCAGTTCGGCGAGCAGCCAGATGCGACGTTTGGCCGATATATCGGGTCGGCCCAATTGCTGGTAGAGAACCCGCGCCGCCCCCGGTTGACCGGCACGCGCCTGGGTCAGCGCTTCGCTGTAGCCGCGTTTGATCGCCTCCGGCACCACGGGTGTGGAACTGCGCAGGAAAAACCAGGCGAGGGCAATGGCAAGCAGGACGCAGAGGCTGATAAGCAGGTAGCGGCGGGACTGAGGCATGCAGGAATCCGGGAGCTGGCGAGCTTTTGCAAAGGCGTCAGCTTCGGTCAGGCGCGGCTTCGAGTCAAACCCTGGCTCAGTTCAAAACGTACTCGATGGGTTCCAGGGCCGGCGGCAAATCGGTTTGCCCCAACGCGGCCAGTACTTCGCGCTCCAGGGTGCGCAATATCGCGTTACACGGTAAATCGTTTTCATCGAAGCCGAACGGGTCTTCGAGGTCGTCGCCGATCTCGTCGAGGCCGAAAAAAGTGTAACTGACGATGGCGGTGAACACCGGCGTCAGCCAACCCAGTGGTTCGGCCATGGCGAACGGCAACAAGATGCAAAACAGGTAAATGGTGCGGTGCAGCAGCAAGGTGTAAGGGAAGGGCAGCGGCGTGCTTTTGATTCGCTCGCAACTGGCCTGGACCTGGCTCAGGCTGACCAGCCGGGCCTCCAGTTGGGTGTAGCGCCATTCGCTGATCCGCCCGACTTCGGCGAGCTCCGAGCAACGGGCGCCAATGCGTTGCAACAAGGCATCGGGGATGTTCGGGTGTTGATGATCGATGGGGTCGTGGGTCCAGGGCGCGACGGCTTGCCGTTCACTTTCAAAGCGCAGCCGAGCGATCAGGCCGTGGGCGAAACCGCAGAGTTCACGTAGCAGCAGCTCGCGTTCGTCGGCGTCCATCAAGCCCTGGGTCTGGCGGATCAGCGAGCGCACCTCGATGATCAACTGCCCCAATTGCTTGCGACCCTCCCACCAACGGTCGTAACAGGCGTTGTTGCGAAAGCTCATGAAGATCGACAGCGACAAACCCAACAGCGTGAAGGGCGTGGCGTTGACCTTGGAGAAGTACGCCGGGTGCCAGGTTTCCACCAGCACAATCACCGAGGCGAGCAGGGTCACCAACAGGCTGCGCAAGGCAATGCGCTTGGCAATCGAGCCTTTGAGTGAAAACAGGATGCCGATCAGGTTCGGCTTGGGACGCACGATCATGGGTAAGGCTTTATTGAGAGACGCTTTCGCAGCGATTGAAGCCTAGGGGCCTCGTGCGTTTCTGTCCAATTGCTATGGCTGACGGGGTTATCGAGCGCGTCTATCGGAAACGTCTGACTCATCATCGAATTTGCCTACGACGCCTGTCGACTTTGAAACCTGTCGAGGTCCTGAAGCAGTGACTACGCTTGCTTGAGATGACCCGATGAGTGCGACCATGCAACCGCTGCTTCACTACTTCAAGATGCTGCTCAACCCCGGCCAAGGGGCATTGCTGTTTGCCCTGAGAACCATCGCGGCCGGGCTGCTGACCTTGTACCTGGCGTTTCTGTTCGACCTCGACCAACCCAAGTGGTCGATCATGGCCGTGGTCATCGTCAGCCAGCCGCTGGGTGGCATGGCCCTGGCCCGAAGTTTCGGCCAGGTGATCGGCACGACCCTGGGGGCGGTGGTCGCGGTGCTGATCATGGCGATTTTCCCCCAGGCGCCATTGCCATTCATCATCACCCTGGCCTTGTGGCTGGCGCTGTGTACGGCTGGCGGCACCTTGTTGCGTTACACCAGCTCCCAGGCGTTTGTGCTCAGCGGCTACACGGCGGTGGTCGTCGCCTTGCTGGCGGTGCCGGATCAGGACGGCACGTTTTTGTTGGCCGTCACCCGGGTCACGGAAACATTGTTGGCGGTTGCCTGCGTGTGCGTGGTCAGCCTGCTGACGGCGCGGCCCGAGACGGTGGCTCGCAATTATTTCGCCAAGGTCGATCACGTGATCAAGTTGCTGGCGACGCACGCGGCCGCCGTCATTCGTACCGAAGAAAGCGAAGCCGATTTCCATCGCCGACAGATGCAACTGCTGGGCGAGATCAGCGCGCTTGAAGGGTTGCGCAGGCATTTGTACTTCGACGCGCCACGGCTGCGCAGTGCCAATGGCCTGGTGCAGTTGCTGGGCAATCAACTGGTGCTGCTGACTTCGCGGCTGACGGCGTTGCGTCATCAGCGAGAGTTGCTGGCCGAGCGCTGGCAAGGCGCGTTGCCCCTGGACATACAGGCGTTGCGCGCCGAGGAGCTGGCCTTTCTCGATGAGCTGGCGGTGCAGGGGCGCTCGTTATCACTCGAGGCTCGCCAGCATTTCCTCGCATTGCAACAACAGTTCGACAACCAGGCCTATAAAGCCGAACAACTCACAGAAACCATGACCGCTACCTTACGCTCGCTGGCCTGGGCGCTGCGTTGGGAGCAAGCGCGGATGTTGCAGCAACTGGAGCAGATTCTGGAGCTGAGCGACGCGATACAGGATGGGCGCGAAGCGAGTTGCGTGTTTCGCGGGCAGGAAAATCCGCTGCACCTGGACTTCACCCTGGCGGCGATGAATGCCATTCGCGCCTTTACTGCCCTGGTGGTTGCGGGCCTGATCTGGATCGAGACGGGCTGGGATGGCGCCCGTGGCGCAATGGTGCTGGTGGGCATTCTCTGTTCGCTGATGGCGACGTTTCCGCGACCGCTGCTGGCGGCCCAGAGTTATGCGAGGGGGTTGGGGTTGGCACTGGTGGCCTCGGCGTTCTATCTATTTCTGCTGTTTCCAATGATCAGTAACTTCGAGTTGCTCGCGTTACTGTTGGCGCCTCTGCTGTACGCCGTGGCAGTCGGACTGACCACCCCACCTACCACCGGGACCGCCATTGGACTTGGGCTTTCGACGTTTCTGCTGTTGGGGCCGCAAAACGTGGGTATTGGCCAGAACAGTGCGATCCAGTGGTTCGAGTTTGCCGGCGCTTACACCTGCGCCACCGTCCTGGCGTTGAGTGTCTACGCGCTGATCTTCCCGTTCCGCCCTGTGTTGCGGATGCGTCGGTTGTTCAATGAAAACTGCGAGCAGGTCTACGCCTTGATGAAGACGGCGCCTACCGATGAGCAGCAATTCGCCTTTGAAAGCCGCATGGTTGATCGCCTGACCATGATGCTCGGCTTGCTGCCGGCGATTGAGGACCGGCGTTCTAGCGAGCTGTTCGAAGTCAGCCTCGGCTGCATGGCGCTGGGGGTTGCGTTGAATCAGCTCAGGCAACAGGGGCAAAGCAACACCTTGCTCAGTACCGATCAACAGAACCGCTTAGTGGGCACAGTCCGTGAAACAGGAAGGTTGATTGCCGGACGTCCCGGGATTGACCTTGAGCGATTGCTCGCCAATCTGCGAACCCTGGGCGATGAAATGGATGACTTGCATGTGGATGTTCACGAGCACTTGTGGTCGGTGTTCCGGATGCGCGTGGCGCTGCTGATCGTGGTGTCGTTCCTGCAGCGTTACCGCGACTACTTTCAATCCGCCGACACAGAAGGAGTACCGGCCCTTGCCCATTGATCTGGAAGTAGGTGGGGTCTACTTGCCACCGATTGCCCAGGCCCTGTTGCTGGCCTTGCCGATTTTTTTGCTGCTGGACTGGCTTCTGAGGCGTTTGGGTGTGTTGCGCTTCGTCTGGCATGAGGCGTTGTTCGAAGGGGCGTTGTATGCCTGTGTTTGCGCCACGCTGATCCTGGTCATGGGAGCCTGATGCCTTGAAGAAGAACCTTGCCCGACTCGCAACGGTTGCCGTGGTGTTGCTGGCTTTCATCCTTGGCTGGTTCGCCTGGGAGCATTACACCCGCGCACCCTGGACCCGGGATGCCCGGGTGCGTGCGGATGTGGTGACGTTGTCCGCCGACGTCGCGGGGCGCATCGTCACTTTAGGTGTGCAGGACAATCAGCATGTAGAGAAAGGCCAGTTATTGCTGGAGATCGATCCGGCGCGCTACAGCCTGGCGGTGGAACGAGCCAAGCGTTCTGTCGAGGTGTCGAAAGCGACCCTCGGCCAATCCCAGGCCTCGATTGTTTCCAGCGAAGCCTTGCTCAAGCAGCGTCAGAGCGAGGAGCAACGGCGGCGCAAGTTAAAACTGGGGTTCGCGATTTCCGGTGAGGAATGGGAAAAATCCAGTACCGAAGTGGCGGTGGCCCAGGCCGAATTGTTGCGTAACCAGGCCAACCTCGGGCTGGCCCAGGCCAATGTGCAACTGGCTATTGCGGCGTTGACCCAGGCTGAACTCGATTTACAGCGCACCCGGGTCGAGGCTCCGGTCAGCGGCTATGTCACCAACCTGCTGACCCGCCAGGGCGATTACGCCACGGCCGGTGGTGCGTTGTTGGCGCTGGTAGACAGCGACTCGTTCTACGTCAGCGGATATTTCGAGGAAACCAAACTGCCGAGAATCGAGGAGGGCGACCGCGTGCGGATCGAGTTGATGAGCGGCGAAACCTTCGGCGGCACGGTGCAAAGCATTGCCTTCGCCATTGCCGACCGGGAAAACGCCCCCGGCGGTCGTTTGCTGGCCAGCATCAACCCCAGTTATACGTGGGTCAAACTGGCGCAACGGGTACCGGTTCGAATCCAGATTGATGCGGACTATGCCGCCAAGAATCGGCTGCGCGCCGGGACCACGGCGACCGTGACCGTCATGGAAACCCATAAATCTGAGGAACACCGCTAAACCTTTTAGGAGCAAAGCTTCCTCGCTAAGGCGGTTTGTCAGGCAATGCTGATGTTGGCTGACACACCGCCTTAGCGAGCAAGCTTTGCTCCTACAGGAGACAGTATTTTCTGCAGGCAAAAAAAGCCCCGCGACCGAATGAGACGCGGGGCCAAAAAATTTGGTTGGTTGCGGCCAACCAAAGGAGCTCTTTAATAACTTACTTGCTGGCGACCGTCTCCGGCTGCCAACCGCCACCGAGGGCCTTGTAGATCGCGACGATGCCGCGATACAGATCCACTTCGGCCTGGGCCTGGGAATCTTCGGCTGCCAGGCGTTCACGCTGGGCATCGAGCAGGACGAGGAAGTCCGCCGTGCCTTCGCGGTAGCGAATTTCCGCCAGATCAGCAGCGGCGCGGCTCGATTCGCTCTGACGAATCAGCGAAATCAGGCGTTGCTGACGCTTGCCGTAGTCGCTGAAAGCATTTTCCGATTCCTCGAGGGCCAGCAGCACTTGTTGCTCGTAAGTCGCCAGGGCGCCTTCGGCTTCGGCGTCGGCACCGCGCAAACGGGCGCGGACGCTGCCCAGGTCAAACGCTGCCCACGTGATGCTTGGACCCAACGCCCAGGCATTGGCTGCCGAGGAACCGATCTGCGAACCACGCCCGGCGGTGAAGCCGAGGAAGCCGCTGAGGCTGACCCGCGGGAACAAATCAGCCTTGGCCACGCCGATACGGGCAGTGGCGGAAGCCAGTTTGCGTTCGGCGCTGAGGATGTCCGGACGACGTTGCAGCAGTTCACCCGGATCACCGATCGGCAAGGCCTTGGCGATGGCGGGCAAATCTTTCGGGCTCAAGTCGACGGTCAGTTTGTCCGGACGTTCACCCAGCAGGGTGGCAATACGGTTTTTCTGCCGTACCTGTTCCGCTTGCAGTTGCGGCACGCTGGCTTCGACTGACGCCAGGCGCGCATCGGCGCGGACCACATCAAGCTGATCGCCGACGCCGGCATCACGCAGGCTGACCGTGATCTTGCTCGATTCCTGTTGGTTGTTCAGGTTGGCCAGGGCAATCTTTTCCCGCAGTTGCGCACCGCGCAGTTGACCGTAGGCATCCACCAGCTCGGCAATCATGCTGACTTGCAGTTGATACAGGTCTGCTTCAGCCGCTTGTTGCTCGGCGTCGGACGATTCCAGATTGCGCTGGATACGACCGAAAAGGTCCAGTTCCCACGCCATGTCCAGGCCCAGGTCATAGCGTTCGCTATTGACCCGTTTGGTGGTCTGGCCAGGGATTTGGCCCTTGGCCAGATCACTGCTGGCCCGGCTGGTGATGGTCGGCATCGCGTCGTTGCTGGCGTCATCGCGAATCGCTCGCGCGGCTTTCCAGCGAGCGAAGGCGACGCGCAAATCACGGTTGCCTTGCAGGGATTGCATCACCAACTGGTTGAGGGTCGGGTCTTCAAACTGTTGCCACCAGATGCCTTCGAAACGCGAGCGGTCATAGTTCTTCTGACCGTTGGCGCCATCGGTGGCGGCTGTAATGTTGGCCGCCTCCGTGGTTGGGGTTTTATAGTCCGGGCCGACGGCACAGGCGCTCAGCGCCAATACCAGCAAGCTCGGCAGGAAGGCTTTCAGGCTCATTGTTGCGACTCCAGTTTCAGGGCCTTGGCCGCTTTGCGCGCTTCACCGCGCTCCACAAAGTTACGAATCAATACGTAGAACACTGGCGTCAGCAACAGACCGAAGAAGGTCACCCCGAGCATTCCGGAGAACACCGCCACACCCATGGCATGACGCATTTCGGCACCGGCACCGCTGGAGAACACCAGTGGCACAACACCCATGATGAACGCGAAGGAGGTCATCAGGATCGGCCGCAGACGCAGACGGCAAGCTTCGAGAACCGCCGCCAGGGGGCCGAGGCCTTCCTGCTGTTTATCCTTGGCAAACTCGACGATCAGAATCGCGTTCTTACAGGCAAGCCCCACCAGTACGATCAAGCCGATCTGGGTGAAGATGTTGTTGTCGCCTCCGGAAGCAATCACACCGGTAATGGCCGACAGCAGGGTCATCGGTACGATCAGGATCACCGCCAGTGGCAGGCTCCAGCTTTCGTATTGTGCCGCGAGCACCAGGAACGCCAGCAGTACGCAGAGCGGGAACACGAACAGCGCGGTGTTGCCGGACAGAATCTGCTGGTAGGTCAGGTCGGTCCACTCGTAGGTCATGCCGTTCGGAAGTTCATCCTTCAGCAGTTTCTCGATGGCGATCTGGGCCTGGCCGGAGCTGTAGCCCGGGGCTGCCGCACCGTTGATTTCAGCAGTGATGAAGCCGTTGTAGTGCATGACGCGGTCCGGCCCCGAGGTGTCGCTGACCTTGATGAAGGTCGCCAGCGGGATCATCTCGCCCTTGTTGTTACGCACTTTCAGCTGACCGATCTGGTCCGGTTCGAGGCGGAACTGTTGCTCGGCCTGAACGTTGACCTGATAGGTGCGACCGAAGCGGTTGAAGTCGTTGGCATACAGCGAACCCAGGTAAATTTGCAGGGTGTCGAAGATGTCGCTGACGGCCACGCCGTGGGTCTTGGCTTTTTCACGGTCGATAGCGGCATCGACCTGCGGCACGTTCACGGTGTAGCTGGTGAACAGGGCGGCCAGTTCCGGCACGTTGTGGCTTTTGGTAATGATGTTCATGGTTTCTTTGTACAGCTCGTCGTAGCCCAGGTTGCCCCGGTCTTCGATTTGCAGGCGGAAACCACCGATGGTGCCCAGGCCTTGTACCGGCGGCGGCGGGAAGATCGCCATGTAGGCTTCTTCGATGCCGGCGAACTTACCGTTCAAGGCGCCGGCAATCGCACCGGCGGACATGCTCGGGTCTTTACGCTCGTCGAACGGTTTCAGGGTCACGAACACGATGCCGGCGTTCGGGCTGTTGGTGAAGCCGTTGATCGACAGGCCCGGGAAGGCCACCGCACTGTCCACGCCAGGCTGTTTCAGGGCCAGGTCGGACATGCGTTTGATCACGTCTTCGGTACGGTCCAGGCTCGAGGCGTCCGGCAATTGCGCGAAAGCCACCAGGTATTGCTTGTCCTGGCCGGGTACGAAACCGGTCGGGGTGTTGGCGAAACCGAAGAAGGTCAGCACCATCAGGCCAGCGTACAAGAACAGGGCGATACCGCTGCTGCGGATAACCCGGCCAACGGTGCCGACATAGCCATGACTGGCCTTTTCAAAGAAGCGGTTGAAAGGACGGAACAACCAGCCACCGAAGATCTTGTCCAGCACCTTGGAGAAACGGTCTTTCGGCGCGTCGTGGCTCTTGAGCAACACCGCGGCCAGCGCTGGCGACAGGGTCAGCGAGTTGAAGGCAGAGATCACGGTCGAAATCGCGATGGTCAAGGCGAACTGTTTATAGAACTGCCCGGTCAATCCGGAGATGAATGCCGCCGGGATAAACACCGCACACAGCACTAGCGCCGTGGCGATGATCGGGCCGGTTACTTCACGCATCGCACGCTTGGTCGCTTCGACCGGCGTCAGCCCAAGCTCGATGTTTCGCTCGACGTTCTCCACCACCACGATGGCGTCGTCCACCACGATACCGATGGCCAATACCAGGCCGAACAGCGACAGGGCGTTCAGCGAGAAGCCGAACAGGTGCATCACCGCAAACGTACCGATCAACGAAACCGGCACCGCCACCAACGGAATGATCGAGGCGCGCCAGGTTTGCAGGAACAGGATCACTACCAGAACCACGAGAATCAGCGCTTCGAAGAGGGTGTGAACCACCGCCTCGATGGAGCCGCGCACGAAGATAGTCGGGTCATAGACGATGCTGAAGTCCATGCCTTCCGGGAAGCTCTTCTTCAGTTCAGCCATCTTGTCGCGAACTTCGTTGGAGATTTGGATCGCGTTGGAGCCTGGACGCTGGAAGATCGGGATCGCTACAGCAGGCTGGTTGTTCAGCAACGAACGCAAGGCGTATTGGCTGGAACCCAGTTCGACGCGAGCGATGTCTTTGAGGCGAGTGATTTCACCGTTGTCGCCGGAGCGAATGATGATGTTCTCGAACTCTTCTTCAGAGACCAGACGCCCTTGAGTGTTGACCGACAACTGGAAGCTGGTGGCATTTGGCGCAGGAGGCGCGCCCAAGGCACCGGCAGCGACCTGACGGTTTTGCTCGCGAATGGCGTTGACCACATCGGTCGCGGTCAGGTTGCGCGAAGCAGTCTTGTTTGGATCGAGCCACACCCGCAGCGAGTAGTCGCCCATACCGAACAGTTGCACATCACCGACACCGCCCAGACGCGCCAGCTCATCCTTGATGTTGAGCAAGGCGTAGTTGGACAGGTAGAGCATGTCGTAGCGTTTGTCCGGCGAGGTCAAGTGGACCACCATGGTCAGGTCCGGAGAGGCCTTGTCCACGGTGATACCAATGCGCGTCACTTCTTCTGGAAGCTTCGGCTCGGTCCGGGTTACACGGTTCTGCACCTGCACCTGCGCGTTGTCCAGGTCGGTACCCAGGGCGAAGGTGATGGTCAGGGTGATCTTGCCGTCAGCGGTGGACTGCGAGGACATGTACAGCATGTTCTCGACGCCGGTAATGGCTTGCTCCAGTGGAGCGGCCACGGTTTCGCCGATGACTTTAGGGTTGGCACCCGGGAAGTTGGCGCGGACCACAACGGTCGGTGGAACCACTTCCGGGTATTCGCTGATCGGCAACTGGAACAGCGAGATGGCGCCGGCGATCAGGATCAGCAGCGAAAGTACCGCTGCAAAGATCGGCCGTGAAATGAAGAATTGGGAAAAATTCATTGTTGAGATCCCTTAACCGCGTGGGGTCGCAGCAGCCAGTTTCACAACTGCACCCGGCGCGACCTTGGCAGGTGCGACTTGGGGCAGGTTGCTGGCTTCCAGCGCTTGTCGTTGTTGAGCCAGAGCGGCGAGGGTTTCCTTGGTGGCCATCGGGATCACTTCAGGGGTGACCGGCGAACCAGGACGAACCCGTTGCAGACCCTTGACGATGACCGTGTCGTCCTTGTTCAGGCCGCTGCGCACGATACGCAAGCCTTCGATCTTCGGACCCAGCTCGACCGAGCGGTATACCGTTTTGTTGTCGGCATCCATTACCAGCACGAACTTTTTACCCAGGTCGGTACCGACCGCTTCGTCGTTGATCAACACGGCAGAGTAGGTGCCGCTGCCGACCAGTTTCAGACGTGCATACAGACCGGGGGTGTACTGGCCGTCAGCGTTGTCGAACACCGCACGACCGCGAATGGTGCCGGTCTTCGGGTTAACCTGGTTGTCGACGAAGTTCATCACGCCCTGGTGCGGGTTGCCGTCTTCGTTGGACAGGCCGAGGTACACCGGGGTGGTAGCGCCGCGTTTACCTTGACGGGCGAGTTGGGTGTATTTGAGGAATACACGCTCGTCGGCGTCGAAGTAGGCGTAGACCTTGTCGGTGGACACGACGCTGGTGAGCGCGGTGGTATCGGCGGTGACGAGGTTACCGGCGGTGATTTCCGCACGGCTGACGCGGCCGCTGATCGGCGAAGTGACGCGGGTGAAGCTCAGGTTCAGTTTGGCGAGGTCCAGTTGAGCCTGGAGGGCACCGACGGCAGCGCGAGCTTCTTGGGAAGCGCTGGTGCGCGAATCGGCCAGTTCGGCGGAGATCGCGTTGCTGGTGCGCAGGCGTTCGCCGCGCTGGGCTTCGTTTTCGCTGCGGGTAGCGTTGGCGCGGGACTGCGCGACCAGTGCTTCGAGGCGGCGGACTTCTGCCTGGAATGGGCGTGGGTCGATCTGGAACAGCACGTCGCCTTTCTTGACCAATGCGCCTTCAGTGAAAGCCACTTCATCGATCTGACCGGAGACCCGTGGACGAATTTCTACGGTTTCTGGCGCTTCGAGGCGCCCGGTGAATTCGTCCCACTCGTTGACAGGTTGCTCCAGCACCTTCGCCACGCTGACCTTGGCCGCGGGCATGGTGGCGGCGGTCTCAGGAGCCTTGCCGCAAGCGCTCATCACCAGAACGGCCAACAAGGCCAACGGGAAGCGCAAATGTTTGAGTGACTGTTCCATGGATGCATCCGCCAATGTATTGAGAATGGACGGATGATGCTCGGCGAGGCTGTATCGCACGAATCGAATGAGGCAAAGGTAACTATCATTCGGAATGATATAAGCGCCGGGCGAGCCCTCTAGCATGCGCCTTTAGTTAGGGGGCTATCAATCGGATTGATAACAAAGCTGTATTGCGAGGAGCGCAAAGGTCTCGATAGGCGTCTGGTGCGTGTGGGCGGCGTTGGTGGCCTGTCTATCTATCGCGTCAGTCGGCCCAAGGTTCTGAATGAATAAAGTCCACAAATGCTCTCAGCGGAGAGGGCAGGTACCGACGTCCGGGATAATAAAGATACGGCCCGGTAAAGCGCTGCCACCAAGGCTCGAGCACCCGTTCAAGCACACCGCTTTCCAGGTGCGGTTGCAACCAGTCCTCGAACAGATGAACAATCCCCAAGCCATCAATAGCGGCCTGTACGGCCAGATCCATCGCACCTCCAATCCGGACGATCAATGGGCCCGTCGGGTCGATGCGGACCACTTCGCCGTCACGCTCATATTCCCAGAGCGGCACGGCGCCGCTGGGGAACTTGCCGAGCAGGCAGGCATGTGTGAGCAGGTCTCGAGGGTGCTCGGGGCGCCCTCTGGCGTTCAGGTAGGACGGTGCTGCTGCCGTGGCGAAGCGCTGAAATCGTGGGCCGATACGGACGGCAATCATGTCCTGCTCCAAACGGTCGTCGTAGCGAATACCTGCATCACAGCCGGCCGCGAGCATGTCGACGAAGCTCTCTTCGGTAACGACCTCGACACAGATATCAGGATAGGCTTGCAAAAAAGGCGTGATGATTTTCGGCAACACCAGGCGCGCCGCGCTGACGGGAACGTTGAGCCTCAGTGTGCCTGAAGGACGATCACGGAAGTCGTTGACCACATCCAGTGCCGACTCGACTTCGCCAAGTGCAGGCACAATACGCTCCATCAACCGCGCTCCGGCCTCGGTTGGCACTACGCTGCGGGTCGTCCTGTTAAGCAGACGCACACCCAGGCCCGCTTCAATGCGCCGCACAGCATCGCTCAGGCTTGAAGCCGATCGGCCGCTTGAGCGTGCACCCTCGCGAAATCCACCAGCCTTTACCACGGCCACGAAGGCCAACAAGTCTTGAATATCAGTCGCCATTGTTCGCCCACCCGTACGGCCCGTGCAGATTGCAGCTGATTATCAGTGCAGTCGTCAATGCCTATAGTGCCCCCACACACATTGAAGGACGCACACGAAATGAGCCAAGCAATCCAGGCCGGTACTTTTTCACTGGGTGACCGGACCGTAAACCGAATGGGCTACGGCGCCATGCAGCTAGCCGGTCCAGGCGTGTTTGGACCTCCCAAAGACCCCGAGGCGGCGATTTCCGTTTTACGCGCAGCGATCGCGGCGGGGGTGAACCACATTGATACCTCTGATTTCTACGGCCCGCACGTCACCAACAAACTGATTCGGGAAGCCTTGCATCCCTACGCAGATGACTTGGTGATCGTGACCAAAGTGGGCGCACAGCGGGGAACCGATGGCTCCTGGAAACCGGCGCAAACCCCGGCTGAACTGGTCCAGGCGGTGCATGACAACCTGCGTAATCTGGGGCGCGATGTAATGGATGTGGTGAATTACCGGGCCTGGGGGAATTTGCACTCGCCTGGCGACGAGTCCATCGAAGAACAGTTCACTGCCTTGGCAGAACTCCAGCGCCAGGGCCTCATCCGCCACCTCGGCGTCAGCAATGTCACCGCCACGCAGGTCAGGCAGGCGCAGGGGATTGCCGATATTGTCTGTGTGCAGAATCATTACAACCTGTCCCACCGCAATGACGAGTTGCTGATCAGCGAGCTTGGCGCTCAAGGAATAGCCTATGTGCCGTTCTTCCCGCTGGGCGGCTTCACACCGCTCCAGTCGCAAACACTGACCACTGTTGCGACGCGCCTGGGTACTTCACCCAACCAGGTAGCATTGGCGTGGTTGCTACAGCGTGCGCCCAACATCTTGCTGATTCCCGGTACATCTTCGGTCAAGCACCTGGAGGAAAATCTGAAGGCGAGTGATTTGGTCATTGCACCGGACCTTTTGGCAGAGCTGGAGGACATGGCGTAGGTTTATTCAGCGCAGCCCGCTAGCCATTATCCTGCTGGCCTGTTTCATCGCTGATAGGCCAGCAAACGGCGCTCAGCCAATCGGAATATGCCTACCAGCGCACACGCCACCAACATGTAGAGCAAAGCAGCAATCCCATACGCCTGAAAGGTTTTGAAGGTTGCAGCATTGACATCGGCGGCGATTTTCAGGATGTCGGGGACGGTTGCAGTGAAGGCAATGGCCGTGGCGTGCAGGACAAAAATCACTTCGTTGCTGTAAGCGGGGAGTGCTCGACGCAGCATGCTCGGTATCAGCACGTGAATGAATAGTTGGCTGCGGGTCATGCCCAAGGCCAGTGCCGCCTCGATCTCGCCGCGCGGGGTGGTACGCAGTACGCCGGCAAGAATTTCAATGGTGTAAGCGCACGTATTCAAGGCCAGCGCGAGAATGACGCAGTGCATGCCGTCACGAAAAAACCACCACAGGCTCGATGACTCTCGGATGAAGCTCAAACTGGCCAGTCCGCTGTAGATAATCAGCAGTTGCACGAACAACGGCGTGCCGCGAAATACCAAGGTGTACAGCCGAATGGGCAGTGCGAGCCACTGACTGCCGTAGGTACGAATCAGTGCCAGCGGTATCGCCGCACACAGACCGATGAAGGCTGACGTCACCAACAGCCATAGCGTGATGGACAGACCGCTCCAGCGGTAACCGTCGGACCACAGGAAATTCGGCCCGAACTCTTTCAGTATCTCGATCATGACGCTCTCCGCTGCGGCTCGACGCTGTAGCGCCGCTCAAGGTGTTTGAGCGCCAGACTTGAAAGGATCGCAAAGGCAAAAAATATCGCGGCAATCACCAGATAAAAAAACATCTGCCTTGAGGTCGCGTTGCCCGCCTGTTTAGCGACCTGCACCATGTCATTGAGGCCCAGCAGCGAGATCAGGCCGGCACTTTTCAACAGCACTTGCCAGATGTTGCCGATGCCGGGCAATGCGAATCGCATCATCTGCGGGAAACGGATACGTCGCAGTACCTGCCAGTGGCTCATGCCGTAGGCGCGAGCCGCTTCCAGTTGCCCGAACGGGATGGCCTGGAAGGCTCCGCGAAAGGTTTCGGCGCAGTAGGCACCGTAGATGAATCCCAGCGTACCGATCGCGGTGCCGAAAGGGTTCAACTGCAACGATTCCTGACCGAACGCTTCCGCCAGCTGGTTCAGCCCGATTTGCGCGCTGTAGTAAATGAGCAGCATCAAGACCAGGTCCGGGACGCTGCGCACCAGCGTGGTATAGACCGTTGCGATCAGCCTTAGCGGCGCCAGTGGCGAGAGTTTCGCCAAGGCCCCGAGCAGGCCAAGCGCGATAGCCACGCAGGCAGCCCAGCTGGCCACCTGCACCGTCAACCACGCGCCCTGAAAAATAAGACGGCCGTATCCCTCAAGAAACATGGTTCCAGGCTCCGCGATGGTGGTTTATTTAGGCGAGATGTCGAAGTCGAAGTATTTTTTGGCGATGCGTTCGTAGGTGCCGTTCTGGTGGATTCGCTCGAGCGCCTGATTGATGTCGCCAGCCAGTGCGGTATCGCTTTTGCGCAAGCCGATCCCGGTTCCCGGTCCGAAGATTTCAGGGGATTTAACCACCTCGCCGGCATAGCTGAAGCCTTTGCCCATCGGCTTCTTGAGCAGGCCTTCGGAGACCGCGATGGCATCGTCGAACGCCGCATCGAGCCGACCGTTGATCAAGTCCGAGTAGGTCAAATCACTGCTTTGATACGGCACCACTTCCACGCCTTTCAAACCCCACATCCGCTTGGCATAGACCTCGAACACGCTGCCTTGCTGGACGCCGATGCGCTTGCCGCGCAAGGATTCGGCGGTCGGTTGCAACGCGCTGCCCTCAGGTGCCACCAGGCGTGCCGGGGTGTCATACAGCGTGTTGGAAAAGGCGATTTCGGTTTTGCGTTCTTCGGTGATCGACAAGGCAGACAGGATGCCGTCGAATTTTTTGCCTTTAAGGGCTGAGACCATCCCGTCGAAGGCGTTTTCAACCCAGACGCAACGACGTTTCAACTCGGTGCACAGGCTTTCACCCAACTCGATATCGAAACCTGTCAGCGAGCCGTCCGGCCGCTTGGACTCAAACGGTGGATAGGTGGGGTCGACCCCGAAGCGCAGCTCTTCGCTGGCGCCCCAGCTCATCAGCGGGCTGGTCACGAGCATCAAACCGATCAGATATTTTTTCATCGACAGGGTATCCACGACAGGTTGGTTGAGCCGCCTCGGGATTGGCCGAGGCAGCACGGATCAGCCTCGAATGTTCAAGGCTTGTTTCAGATGCTCGGAACGTTCGGCGTCCAGGGTTTGGCCATGGCCGAAACCACCAGACCAGCCACACACCTGGCGGGCATAATCGACGCCGCGTAAAAGGCAGTCGGCAAGGCTGTGCCGGGCTTGCCATGCCAGCACAAACGCGGCAATGAAGCCGTCCCCAGCGCCCATGCTGTCGACAATCGTGCAGGGCAGGCTGGGCTGTTCATGGACGCCGTGGACATCAACCGCGAGGGCGCCCAGCGCACCGCGAGTGATGACCACAGTCGAGGGGCCCATCGCCCGCATCGAGTGCGCGAGTTCATAGGCTTCTCGTGAAGACAGGTCAGCCGCCGAGAAAAAGGCGATATCGACATGCTTGATCAGGGCCGGCCAATCGAATTCGACCCAGTTGTCCGAGAAGTCGAAGGACAGGCAGCCGCTGGCGTGACGAATCTGCGCCAGTTGGTTTTCGAGGCCGCTGTAGAGGCTGCTGTGTGCCAGCGGGAACGTCGAGATATAGGCCAGATCCTCGGTGTTGAGTCGCAGCTGACGGCAAACACCAGGATCGCTGCCGAGAAACACACGCTCGCCATCGATGTTGTCAACACACGCCCAACCATTTGCGCCCGGCAGCGTTCGGCAACGGGATGCATCGACGTCTTCTTGTTGCAGGCAATCGAGCAGGCGCTGGCCATAGCGGTCGTCACCTACGCAGCCCAGGTAGGCACTACGAGTACCAAGGCGGGACGCGAATACCGCAACGTTGAGCGCATTCCCGCCCGGGTATTCGACGTTCCGGTCCAGGTACACGTCAATCGTGTTGTCGCCGACCGCGATCAGGCTGGCCATGCTCAATACTCCGTTTTCCACATATAGCGGCGAGTCGTCAGCGGTTGCTGATGCCAGACCGCCAGATGAGCAGCGATGCGCTCAGCGGCGATGCCGACGATGTAGGGCGCGACCATCGCACGGATCTGCGGGTCGATCCCTTCCATTGGAAAATCTTTGGAGTCGTAGACCATGACCCGTTCGGTATACCGTTGGCAGAAGCTCACGACCCGTTCCATCTGCGCTCGGCTGGGGTCTTCGCCGACCAGCAGAAGCAGCGGGGTGGAGGCATCGATGGCTTCGAACGGACCATGGAAAAACTCTGCGGCCTCCACTGGCAGGCAATGCAGCCATTGGCTTTCCATCACCACACAGACGCCGAACACATAGGCAGTGGTGAACATCGGGCCCGACGCGAGGAAGTACATGACGCGATCATCTTTATAGAGACGCGCCTCCTCGGTCGCTCGTTGGTCGTTGTTGATCGCCGCATCGGCCAGCGCTTGCGGTAGCGCTTTGAGTGAGCGAGTGAGCTTATCCAACAGCGGCCAGCCTTCGCGTTTGGCCAAAATACCGCCGATCAACGCCTGAAGGATCATGAAGCAGCCGAAGTACGCCTCGTCCGTGCGGCCCAGCAGGAAGCAATGTTGAACGGCTTGGGCCAGCGGCAGCTCGGCGGTCTGTGTCACGCCCACCGTGAGGCATGGTTTGTCTTGCAGGAAGCGTGCAGCGGCGATGGTTTCCTGGGTCGTTCCGGATTTGGACGCGAGCACAACGAGGGTGCGCTCATCCAGGCGCGGCGGGTCGATGTCCATGAAATCGGCCGGGAAATAACGGCGCACTTCCAATGAATGGCTGTAGCGCTCAAGCCAGTACTGCAGGCCGAGCATGATGCGGTTGGGAGCGCCGCAGCTGACGAAATAGATGCGGTCAATCCGCGTTGCCAGCTCTTGGCCAAACTGCTGGGCGTCGTCGACGATTTGAACGGATTGCTGCAAGGAAGCGATGAAGCCTTCTCGGTTGAACTGGATCGCCATGTGGACTCCTGGGTGCCTTGTCAAGGCGGTGCATGTTGCTGTTCATGACCACCATTTAGACCAAAAGCTATACCATGAAAAATACCATTACAAGGGTTTTTCCCCGTGGTCTAATGGGCCAAATACACGGTTTCCAGGGGTTTCCTGAGCCGGGTATTCTTTGTCATAGCCCAGTTGGCGGGTTTGCGTCGGTTTTCGGTTTTTACAGTCGCAGTGGATCGCCAGAAAAATATTCCAGGATGTAGACCATGAAAGTGACCAGCGAAAAACCTTCCGACGTGACGTTTCCCACGCCCCTGCGCAAACAGGTGGCCTGGCAGGCAGTCCAGGCGTTGCTTGAAATGCTGGAGCGTCCGGAGTTCGGACCGGCTGAGCGAATCCCGGCAGAAAGGGACCTGGCCGAACATCTGGGGATCAGCCGGATGACCTTGCGCAAGGCGCTGCAAACACTGATCGATCGCGGGGTCCTGGAGCGCCGCGGCAATCGCGGAACGTTCGTGACCGCTCCGGGCGTCGAACGACCGCTGAATACGGTGGCGCGTAAAGGCATTGCCGAAGTGGTTGAACAGGCTGGAGCCCGATCTGGCAGCAAATTGCTCTATTTCGAACAAACCCAGGCCAGCGTCCGCGTCGCCAAACTGCTGAAGATTCAGGAAGGGGATGTGTTGCTGACCATCAGGCGTCTGCGCACCGTGGACCAAAAGCCGTTCTGCATCGAGACCAGTTACATTCCTGCGGCCCGGGTACCGGAGCTGGTGGCGGGGGATCTGATCGAGGGGGGCTCGTTGTATGCGTTGTTGCTGTCGCGCTATCAGATTGAAATAGAAAGCGATGAGGGGACGTTAAGTATTGCCACGATGAATGACCAGGAGGCGCGTCTGCTGGAGGTCGACCCCGGAACGGCCGCGCTGGTGTATCGGGGCGTGATTTTCGACACCCAAGGGCAGCCCGTGGAGTATCTGGTCTCGATCAACCACCCTCAGCGTGTGGTGTTCAAACTGGCAGACAGTCGGGTCAACAGCTTTCGCGTCTAAAACCGATAATCCGCCGGCACCTCCCGAGCGATGAAGTGCTGCATGTGGTCGAGAAAGCTGATTTGCAGTTTCGACGCCGGTCCTTGAATCGGCAACAGCATGTTGAAGTCCATCTCGATGGCCGGTTCGAACGCTCTGAACACGATGCCATTGCCCCGGTACTCGACCGCGCTGATGGCATCGACCAACGCTATTCCCAGTCCTTGTTCGACGAACGTGCACATCGGTAGCGACAACTGGGTCTCCAGGCGCAGTTCACGCTCGACCCCATGAGCGGCAAATATCGCGTCGATGTGCTGCCGCGAACCGATGGATTGTGGATACGAAATAAACGCCTCGCCTTGCAGATCCTCCGGGCGGATGGTGGCCTTGTCCTGTAAGCGATGATTGGCCGGCAGTGCGCAGAGCATCCGTGTTGCCAGCAGTTTTTCTGCGCGCGGGCTGGGGTAGGTGTTGGGCAGTACGATGATGCCCAGATCGCAGCGCTGACCGACCACCAGATCAACGATCTCGCGCGATGAATGCACCACCAGCGAGATCTGCACTTGATCATGCTCAGCCATGAACGCAGCGATGGCTCGCGGCAGGAATGACAGGCCCATGGCCGGTGCGCAAGCGATGTGCAGTGAGCCGCGTTTCAAGCTGCGGATGTCTTGTGCCGCTCGGGCAATGCGCTCGACCCCGAGCAGTGAGCGTTGCACTTCCTGATACAGCGTCATGGCCTCAGCGGTCGGTTGCAATCGGCCCTTGGCACGGACAAACAAATCAAAGCCGATGTCCTCCTCGAGGCTTGCAATCAGGCGCGTCGCCGCCGGTTGCGAAATGTGCAGCATCTCGGCAGCACGGGTGACGGTCTGGCCGAGGATGACCGCGCGGAAGGCTTCCAGCTGGCGAAGATTCATGGTGGTGTCCTTCAGAAAAGCCATAACAAAAAGACATGGCCTTGCCAAAATAAAGCATTTTTCAAGCGCTTGTCTGCTGTTTAGCATCGTCCCTATCAAGATTATCCAGGCGTAATGCCTGCGTCTGGGCTTATTCCCTGGCGTTGAAAGGGCGACAGTGAAGCTCATGCAAAAAACTGATGTCATGATCGTCGGCGGTGGCTTGGTCGGGTTGTCCATTGCTTATGGGCTGGCCTTGATGGGGCGCCAGGTCAGCGTACTGGATGAAGGCGACGATGCCTTGCGCGCGGCCCGTGGCAACTTCGGTCTGCTGTGGGTGCAGGGCAAGGGATACGGGATGAGTCCTTATGCGCAATGGACGCGTGAAGCGGTGGCGCTGTGGCCACGCTTGGCGGCCTCGTTGCAGGCCGATACCGGCATCGACCTTCATCTGCGTCAGCCGGGCGGTTTCCAGCTGTGTTTGAGTGACGAGGAAATGGCCGAGGAAAGCCGTCGGCTGCTCTGGCTGCGCGATGCCATGCAGGGCGATTATCCCTTCGAGTTGCTGGATGGCGAACAACTGAAGGCTCGTCTGCCGGGCGTGGGGCCGACGGTCGTGGGTGCCTGCTATTCGCCCATGGACGGGCACGTCAATCCGCTCAAGCTGCTGCGTTCGCTGTACGCCGCCTGCCGAGCGCGTGGGGTCAGGATCATCAATGGTCATCGGGTCAGCGCCATCGGCCAACGAGCCTCGGGCTTCGAGCTGGAAGCCGGTGAACAACGCTGGTATGCCGGGCGGGTGATATTGGCCGCCGGGCTCGGCAATCGTGAGCTGGGCGCGCAGTTGGGGATCGACGTGCCCGTGAGTCCCAACCGTGGGCAGATCCTGGTCACCGAGCGCCTCAAACCTTTTCTGCATTACCCCACCACCTACATACGCCAGACCGACGAAGGCACGGTGCAGTTGGGCGACTCCCATGAGTCCGCCGGGTTCGATGACGGCACCGGCAGCGCAGTGATGGCGACGATCGCCGCGCGCGCGGTGCGCTGTTTCCCCCGGTTGGGGCAAGTGCGTCTGGTCCGGGCCTGGGGCGCGCTGCGGGTGATGAGCGCCGATGGCTATCCCATTTATGAAGCCTCCCAGGCGTGTCCGGGGGCTGTAGTCGTCAGTTGCCACAGCGGCGTGACCCTGGCGGCGATCCATGCCTTGCGCCTGGCGCCGTGGATTGACGGCGAGTTCGACGATCCGGCGGTGGCGGCGTTCGGCCTTGGGCGCTTTCACCACAAAAGCGAGGTGCGCCATGTCGGTTGATTCGTTGTTTCGGGCGCTGGGCCCTGCGCAAAACACCGTGCAGATCGAATTCGAAGGCGCGCCGCTGTCAGTGCCGGCCGGCGTGTCACTGGCCGCGGCATTGCTCGGCAGCGGCGTCACTCATACCCGTGAAAGCGCGGTCAATGGCCGACTCGGCGCGCCCTTTTGCATGATGGGGGTGTGCTTCGAATGCCTGGTTGAGGTCGATGGGCAAGCCAACTGCCAGGCCTGTTTGCTGCCGGTTCGAGCGGGCATGCGAGTGCAGCGTCAGCGTGGCGCTCGCGATGTGCTGGGGGGAGATGAGGAGGTGACTGATGAATGAACAAACGGTCGATCTCATCGTGATCGGCGCCGGTCCGGCCGGCATGAGTGCCGCCCTTGAGGCTACGCAACGCGGGCTTTCGGTGGTGGTGCTGGATGAGCAGGGCAGCCCGGGCGGGCAGATCTATCGCAACATCCAGCAGGCCGACGCGCGCAGCCGCCAGCTATTGGGGCGCGACTATGACGCGGGCGCGCCATTGGTTGCGAAGTTTCTGCAATGCGCCGCCCGATACCTGCCCAATGCGGCGATCTGGCAGGTGACACCGCAGCGTCAGGTGCATTTCCTGATCGAGGGGCGGGCGCAAATCCTCCAGGGGCGGCATGTGTTGATCGCCACCGGGGCGTTCGAGCGCCCCATGCCGATTCCGGGCTGGACTTTGCCGGGCGTGATGACCGCCGGTGCCGGACAGATCCTGCTGAAAAATGCCGCACTGGTGCCGCAAGGCCCCGTGGTACTGGCGGGTTGCGGACCGTTGCTCTACTTGCTGGCGGTGCAATACCTGCGCGCCGGGGTTGCAATTGAAGCGCTGGTGGACACCAGTGGCCGCAACGATATGTTGCGCGCCTGGCGCAACATCCCAAGTGCCTTGCGTGGCTGGCGCGATTTGCTCAAGGGCCTGCAACTACTGGCCGAACTGAAGCGCGCCGGTGTCAGGCATTTTAGTGATGCGCGGGATTTGCGTATCGAAGGGCAGGCGCACGCCAGCGCCTTGAGCTTCGTCAGTCACGGTCGGGACAGGACCATTCGCGCTTCGTTGATCCTGCTGCATCAAGGCGTCGTACCCAACACACAGATCAGTTGGTCGTTGCGCCTGCAACACGACTGGAGCGAACAGCAATTGTGCTGGATCGCGCACCGTAGCAGCGAAGGTGAAACCAGCCTGCCGGGCATTTACATCGCCGGTGATGGCGGTGCAATCGGCGGGGCGCAGGTGGCGCGGCTCGAAGGCCGTCTGGTCGGGCTGGCGATTGCCGCCCGCTCGGGAAAACTCGATGCGCAACAGGCGCAACGATTCGCCGCGCCTTATCGCAAGGCGTTGCGTCGCCAGCTTGCCGCGCGGCCACTGATTGATGCGTTGTACCGCCCGCAGCAGCAAAACCGCATACCCGCCGACGAGGTGATTGTCTGTCGCTGCGAAGAAGTCAGCGCCGCTTCGATTCGCCAGTACGTCGAGCTGGGGTGCCTGGGGCCCAATCAGGCCAAGGCGTTCGGTCGCTGTGGCATGGGGCCTTGCCAGGGGCGCCAGTGTGGCTTGAGCGTCACTGAAATCATTGCCGCGCAACGCCAGGTGCCTGCCACAGAAGTCGGCTACTACCGCATTCGATCACCGCTCAAACCCATCACCCTTGCCCAACTATCAACCGAGACACCTTTGATCCAGGAGCCTGTATGAGCCTTATCCAACGCATCGAAAGCAACCCACGCCTGAGCCGCAGCGTCGTGCACAACGGCGTCGCCTGGCTGAGCGGCATCGTCGCCGCCGATTGCAGCCAGGACATCCGTGGCCAGACGCGCCAGGTGCTGCAACGGGTCGACGAATTGCTGGAAATCTCCGGCAGTGACAAGAGCCGGCTGCTCAGTGTGCAGATCTGGATGAAAGACATGAGTGCAGATTTCGCCGGCATGAATGAAACCTGGAGTGCCTGGGTCGATGCCGCGCAAACGCCGGCACGCGCCACCGCCCAGGTGATGTTCGATGACCCGCAGATCCTGTTGGAGTTGATTGTCACCGCCGCCGTCTGAGTTTTGCCCGACCCCGTTGCGCCGGTTCCACGCGGCGCAACAACGGAGCAGGGGCCATCAGAGCCGCCATCTCCGCCTGTTCACATTTCCGCTGCCATAACGGACGCCTTCCTTTGGGGAGCGCCCGACAGAAACAACATCGCATCTGGAGCCATGTATGAACGTAAAAAATACGCTATTGAAGGCTGGTCTCATCTCACTGCTGGCATTGGCCGGCCACCTGCACGCGGCGGAGCAGCCGCTGCGCCTGGGGATCGAAGCGGCTTATCCGCCGTTCGCCTCGAAGACCCCCGATAACCAGATTGTCGGTTTCGACTACGACATCGGCCAGGCCTTGTGCGCGCAAATGAAAGTCCAGTGCGAGTGGAAGGAACAAGAGTTCGATGGCCTGATTCCCGCGCTCAAAGTGAAGAAAGTCGACGCGGTCATTTCTTCGATGTCAATGACCCCGGAGCGCCTCAAGTCGGTCGATTTCAGCAATCGCTACTACCGCATTCCGGCGCGGCTGGTGTTCAAGAAAGGCAGTGGCATTGTCGACATTCCGGCGCAGCTCAAGGGCAAACGCATTGGCGTTCAGCGCGCGACCAACTTCGATCGTTACGTCACCGAAAAATTCGCCCCGGCGGGTGCCGAAGTGGTGCGCTACGGCTCGCAGAACGAAATCTTCCTCGACCTGTTGGGCGGGCGCCTCGACGCAACCATGGCCAGTTCGGTGGTGATTGATGAAAGCCTGTTGAAGCGCCCGGAAGGGCAGGATTACGAATTCGTCGGCCCGAATTTCACTGAAGAGCTATTCTTCGGCACGGGCATCGGCATTGCCGTGCGCAAGAACGATCCGCTGGCAGGCCGTTTCAACCAGGCCCTGGCGGCGATTCGGGCTGATGGCACGTACGACAAAATTCGCCAGAAGTACTTCGACTTCGACATTTACGGCGATTAAGCCGCGTGTGTTCTATCGGCACGCTTGCTTGAGCCGGCGTGCCGTTCTTTTTGATCAGGAGGTGGGATGCAAACCAAGGCTTTTCTCAGTGAACAAGAGGTTTCACACCTGCTGTCTACGGCAAAACAGTCGGCACAGGCGCGCAACTGGGGCGTGGCGATTGCAGTCGTCGACGACGGCGGGCATCCGCTGGGGCTGCTGCGTCTGGACGGTGCGGCGCCGATCGCCGGCTACATCGCCACCGAAAAGGCCCGCACCGCAGCGCTGGGTCGTCGCGACAGCAAGTTTTACGAAGACATGATCAACGGCGGGCGACAGGCCTTCCTCAGCGCACCCAACCTGCAAGGCATGCTCGAAGGCGGGGTTGCCATCTGGCACGAAGGCCACTGCATTGGCGCTGTCGGTGTGTCCGGCGTCAAGGCGGAGCAGGATGCCGAGGTGGCGCGGTTGGCGGTTGAGGATTTGCTGCGTGCTGGTGGCAACGGCGTTACTGCGCCTTAGGTCTTTGCGCTGGTTTTCCAGTTAAACCAGCGTTGACGGTGTGTTTTCTTTGGCCGCTGAAGCGCCTTGGTCCAGTTAATAGCCGAGTGGAATCAAGCTCAGAGGCTGTCCGGATCGCCAAAAAACATCTGAATCCTCGACCGCAACCAACGCTCGCCCGGGTCATTGTCCTGCGACCCACGCCATGCCATGTGCAGTTCAAAGGTACGCACCGGCAACGGTGGATCTTCTGCCCGCACACCACCTGCGGCTGTCAACGCCTCAGCCGTGTAATCAGGCACGGTGGCGACAATATCCGTCCCGCTGATGAGCGTACTCAGCCCGTTGAACTGCGGCACTGCGAGCACGACATGGCGTTTGCGCCCGAGTTTTTCGAGTTCTTCATCTATAAAGCCGCTCAGGTCGCCGGCGAACGACACCAGCGCATGGGGCCGCGCGCAGAAGTCGTCCAGGCTCAGCGGCCCGGGCACGGTGTCGGCCCGCAGCAGCTTCGGCATGCTGCGACGCAACACTTTGCGCTTGGCGTTGGCGGGCAGGTCGGCGGTGTAGCTGACACCGATGGAAATCTCCCCCGACGCGAGCAGGCTTGGCATCAGGATGTAGTTGGCCCGGCGAACTACCAGCACGATACCCGGTGATTCGGCGCGCAGGCGTTTGAGCAGCATGGGCAGCAAAGCGAATTCGACGTCGTCTGATAAGCCGATCCGAAACACCGCAGTGCTGGTGGCTGGATCGAATTCCGCTGCACGGCTGACCGCCGTGGAAATCGAGTCCAGCGCCGGAGAGAGCAGGGCGAAGATCTCCACGGCCCGGGCGGACGGTTCCATGCTGCGGCCGGTGCGCACGAACAGCGGGTCATCGAACAGCCCGCGCAGGCGCGAGAGTGCCGCACTGATAGCGGGTTGTCCAAGGAACAATTTCTCCGCAGCACGGGTCACACTGCGCTCATGCATCAGTGTTTCGAAAACGATCAACAGGTTCAGGTCGACACGACGCAGGTCATTACGATTCATCTGGAGTCCTGGCAGAGTCAGCAAACTTGACGTGAGCGGCCATATGAGAACAATGGCCGGCATGAATCTTACGGGCAAAGGCTGCTACTCTGCACCGTGTAATTCACTTTTTACTTAAATGGCTGCTTCGGTTTTTTACGGCATCTGATGATGTCGCCGGCGCTGCGGAATCAATGACAGGCATGTCGACTATTAATAGCCACTGATGGTCTTGGGTAGAAAGCCCAGATAGAGTTCGTGGCATTAGAGGTTACTTTGACGAGGTTTGCGATGTCCCGCACGATCCGTTTTCACAAGTTTGGTCCAGCCGAGGTGCTCAAATGCGAAGAGCATGCGGCCGCTCTGCCTGCACCAGGTGAAGTGCAGGTGCGCGTCGAAGCAATCGGCATCAGCTGGTACGACATTCTCTGGCGCCAGAACCTGGCTTCCTCCCACGCTCGTCTGCCTTCAGGCCTTGGCCATGAAATGTCGGGTGTCGTGACGGCACTGGGCGATGGGGTCGATGACCTGGCGGTGGGTGACAAGGTCGCCAGCTTCCCGGCCGAGAGCCCTAACGATTATCCGGTCTACGGCGAGCAGATTGTTCTGCCGCGTTCGGCACTGACTCGCTATCCCGATGTGCTGAGCCCGATCGAAGCCAGCGTGCACTATACGCCGTTGCTGATCGCCTACTTTGCCTACGTCGATCTGGCACGGGTCAAACCCGGGCAGTTTGCCTTGGTGACCGACGCAAGCCATTGCGCAGGACCCTCTTTCGTACAACTGGGCAAAGCCCTGGGTGTGCGAGTGATCGCGGCGACCAAAACCGCGGAAGAGCGTGAAAACCTGCTGTCCCTCGGTGCCGAGAAAGTCATCGTGACCGAGGAACAGGATCTGCTGATGCAGATCAACAAGATTACCGACAACCGTGGCGTCGATGTGGTGTTCGATGGTCTCGGCGGGCCGCAGATGTCGCTGCTCGGCGACGTGCTGGCGCCTCGCGGCAGCCTGGTGCTCTATGGCCTGCAAGGTGGTAACCAGACGCCATTCCCGGCGTGTGCAGCGTTCCAGAAGAACATTCAGTTCTTCGTGCACTGTATCGGCAACTTCACCGGCAAGCCGGAACTGGGCATCATTCAGGATCAGGTGGCGTTGCAACGAGCGTTGCGCGACATTAACCAGTTGACCGCCGATCGCGTGCTGTTGCCGCTCAAGACTCGGGTCTTCCCGTTTGCCGAGTTTGTCGAAGCTCACCGCTACATGGACGAATGCCCATGCCGCGAACGGGTCGCCCTTCAGGTCGAACCGGCGTAAACCTTCTGCAAGAGTCCGTGCCTCACGGACTCTTTTGCTTTCCCCCTCAATGCCCTCCGTGATCTCCACGCCGGGGGCATTGTCGTTTCTGTCTGCCAGGTTTCAGCAACTGAACCGGTTTTTGCTTTCGATCTGTATCTTCTAATCATCATATAAGCCCTGATAATTGAATGATTACTTTCATCTCAAGGAATGAGTCATGAGTGGGCGTTCGGCTGATATTAATCAGCGCATGTTTGCGACAGACAACGGGCAAATGTCACAACGTTTAATGACTAAAGACATATCAGTATCTTCTTTCTCTATTTGTTGTACTCATTGTCTGTGGGACGCTGTCGGAAGTTTCCTAGGAAGTCGTGAAAAAACTCAGAGGCCTTGCCCTGGCTGGCTTTGCGAGGAGGTGGCTGTCGCCTCGACATAGGCAGAGTGCAACCATTTCAAATAATTACCCAAAACTTAAGTGCTAGCATTTCATGACAGGATCCAGCACTTCATCACCGTGAATCGGTCGCGCAGTGTCTATCACTGTTTGCGTGACATTGAACTTCCGAATACCAGGTAAAACACTGATGACCACAATCCACGATCAGGCAATGAATTATGTTTACCAGCAAGTACTGCAAAGGCTGCTGAGTTTTTTCTCTCGCGCCGAGCGCACGGCCTTGCAGCTTATGATCCAGCGCCTGGTGGTGTCGGCCGGCGGCATGGAGCGAATCGGCGACTTCAAGGTGATGTCGATTCAGTCCGGCACGCTGGACAGTTGCTACACCCTGGCGTTGCTGCGCGCTGCCCAATTGAGCATCGCCAGCCGCGCCCCTGCGACCTTTCAGCTGCGTGTGGCGACCTTGCGCCTGAGCGGCAGCGGGTCCACGGCGCTGGAGAATATCCATCGCAGCAACGCGGCACTGTTCCTCTACGACGATCCTCGGGTCGAACTGTTGATGGTGGATAACCGCGAAGTGCTGCCCTTCAATCATTTGGCGCCGATCTCCGAGGCCGGGCGCGAGTCGAGTCGGCTCAACCTGTTGATGGTCGGCCATCGCCGGGCCTGGGAAGGGCCGCTCGACCTATGGGATGACGGCTACCTGACAACGGGCGAGTTCTACGGGCAAATTGCCCGGTGGGACAATGGGGTCGATGCGTTGATCAGCAGCGAAACACCGCGTCAGCAGAAGCAGTTTCTCGATGGATTGAGGCGCGCAGCACAAAAGGCGAGCCTCGCGACCTCCACTTACAACGTCGCCGGGTTCGATGGATTGTTCGCCATGCTCGATGAACTGGGCAGCGACTACTACCGCGAGTTCTATGCCGGCCATGAGCAGGCCATGTGGCGTCCGCTTGGCGGATTCGAAGCCTGTCGCCGCACGACCAACATCGATATTCACGACATGGTGGTCGGTAAACTGGAAGAGCGCTGGCCGCTGCTCACCGAATTCCTGGGTATTCAGATCGACGAGATGGCGGCACACCTGAGCGATTGCGAATACGTCAGCCCTGCGATTGCGGCCCACCTGCGAGGGTTACACGCGCTTGTTGTGTCGGGCCAAAGTTACGAAACGGGGATCGCCGAATACTTGCAGCGAGCCTTGGTGATGATGCGTCGCAAGTTGGTGCCGGAGCGTTTTTGCGAATTGGCACTGGAGTCCTTCGGCAACCCGGCCGCCTTGGCCGAACGGCGTTTGCTGGCAGCGGACGAGGCGTTGAAATCCCTGGGGCTGACCGAGGCCCAACTGATCTGCCTGATCTTTGCACCCTTTGTCGATGGCGGCGCGGGGCTGGAGCGCTTCCTGCGCAGTTGCCATCCCGGCATGCTGGTGGCGATGCCGGATCTGCACAAAGCAATGCAGGGGTATCAGGTGTCGGAACAGGTCGTGCAGTGGATGGTCGATGTCAGCGGGTTGCCGGTCAGCCTGATTGGCACGCTGTATCGCATGAGGACGGTGACGGCGGAGGAAGGCATTTGCGCCGAAGATCCGCAGAGCGATGACACTGACGTGATTGGCGAATTGTCAGCGGGGCTTTGAAGGTGCAGGGGCTGCTGCGATCCACCACCGCTCAAGCACACGTTTGCACCGTGCCCGGCCATTACCGATGAAAGGGCCCAGGGAAACTGACTTTGCTTACCAGGCGGTGTATCGGTATTTGACGCACCTCATCAACGAACCGGGCTGCGGCGTGCCGATTCGCCTGCCTTCGTTGAGGCAGTTGGCGCTGCGCCTGAACGTGTCGATCTCGACGATCCAATACGCCTATTCGCTACTGGAGAAGGAAGGGCGGGTCTACTCGGTGGCCAAGTCCGGTTATTACTCTCAGCCGATTGCCGCCATGGGGCCGTTGACCAGCGGCCATGATTTGCTTGAAACCGTCTATTTCAACGCGCGGCGTCCCGAGATGCTGGTGTTGAGCGCCGACGAACCGGCTCTATTGCAGCCGTTGGACAGCCCGTTGCTGATGCTGGAGCGCGAGCTGCTGCGCCAGTATCCGCGCCAGCCTCAATCGGCCTCGCAACCCTGCGGCGAGCTGGAACTGCGCACGGCCCTGGCGGCGCGCTACACCACATCGCCAGCGCGTTGCTGGCATGCCGATGAGGTTTACATCGGTGCCGATCTGCGCGGGGTGCTGGAAATACTGATCACCATCCTGTGCCTCAAGGACGCCGCGGTGGTGGTTGAGTCGCCGTGCGATTGGGTCATTCTGCGTTTGCTCCAGGCAGCGGATGTGCGGGTGATCGAGTTGCCCTTGCAAGCCTGCGGCGCGCTGGATCTGGAACAACTCAAGGACGTGCTGGAAACCCAGCCGGTGCGGCTGGTGATGCTTTCGTCGGGGCTGAGCATGCCGCGAGGCAGCCAGGTGCCGCAGGATAACCGGCAGTCGATCGCGCAGCTGTTGGCCCGGCATGAATGCTGGGTACTGGAGAACGACTGTTATGGAGAGCTTGGTTTCGAGCTTGACGGGCCGAGGTTTCGCGACCTTCTGGACCCTGACCGGCTGATCGTGTTTTCGACCTTCGAGAAAATCATCGGGCCGGAAGCGCCATATGGCTATCTGCTCTCCCGACAACTGGGGGAAGAACTGCAGCGACACTTCTTGCTGCGTGCGTTTCGCCTGTCGCCGATCCGCCAGAAAGCCATTGCGCGCCTGTATGGCAACGGACGTATTGACCAGCATTTGCAGGTGTTGCGACGCTTGCTCAAGGATCGTCAGGTGCAAATGATCCAGATGCTGCATGAACGACTGGGGGACGCCTTGCTGCCGGTCGAGCCCCAGGGCGGCGCAACGATCTGGGCGCGTTCGTTGCGTCAGGTCGATGTGCGTCGGGTGTTTCAGCGCTTGCTCAAGCAGCAGGTGGTGATTGCACCGGGGGAGCTGTTCAGTCTGCAGGGGCTGCATCGGCAACACCTGCGCCTGAGCCACACATTCAGTGGCGATCATGACCTCGGCGCTGCAATAGGGTTGCTGGGGGATGCGTTGCGTCTGGAGGCGGTGGATTGAGGTGCGTTAAAAAAGGTCGCCGACGGCGCGGATCGTTACCATCGCGCTGCGGTCAAACTGCCAGTAAACTGCGTCCCTATTCCTGAACCACTCTTTTTCAGAGGTTTTGCATGACACTCAGTCCTTTTGCGGGCAAACCGGCACCGGCAGAATTGTTGGTCGATATCCCGCGACTGGTTACGGCCTATTACACCGGCCAGCCTGATGCCGCCATCTCGACCCAGCGCGTTGCCTTTGGCACGTCCGGTCACCGAGGCAGCTCGTTCGACTTGAGTTTCAACGAATGGCACGTTCTGGCGATCAGCCAGGCCATCTGCCTGTACCGTGAAGCCCAGGGCATCGACGGCCCGCTGTTTGTCGGCATCGATACCCACGCGCTGTCGACCCCGGCCGGTGCCAGCGCCCTTGAAGTCCTGGCGGCCAACGGCGTGACCGTGATGATCGCCGAAGGCGACGAATACACGCCGACCCCGGCCATTTCCCATGCGATTCTTTGCTACAACCGTGGTCGCACCTCGGGCCTGGCGGACGGTATCGTCATTACGCCGTCCCACAACCCGCCACAAAGCGGCGGCTACAAATACAACCCTACCAACGGCGGCCCGGCCGACACCCACATCACCAAGTGGATCGAAGCCAAGGCCAACGAAATCCTCGGCAACAAGCTGGCCGGCGTCAAACGCATCAGCTACGAACAGGCCCTGAAGGCTAGCACTACCCATCGACATGACTACCTCAACACCTATGTCGCCGACCTGATCAACGTGATCGACTTCGACGCCATTCGCGACGCCAAGCTGCATCTGGGTGTCGATCCGCTGGGCGGAGCAGGGGTGCGCTACTGGTCGGCGATTGCCGAGCATTACCGTCTGGACCTGGAAGTGGTCAACACCCAGGTCGATCCGACTTTCCGTTTCATGACCGTCGATTGGGACGGGCAGATCCGCATGGACCCATCGTCCACCCACGCCATGCAAGGCCTGATCGGTCTGAAAGATCGTTTCGACGTAGCTTTCGGTTGCGACCCGGATCACGACCGTCATGGCATTGTGACCCCGTCCGGTGGCCTGTTGGCGCCGAACAACTACCTCGCGGTATCCATCGACTACCTGTTCCAGAATCGCCCGCAATGGCGTGCCGATGCCGCCGTGGGTAAAACCGTGGTCAGCAGCGGCCTGATCGATCGGGTGGCTAAGCGTTTGGGTCGTCGCCTGTACGAAGTGCCGGTTGGCTTCAAGTGGTTTGCCGATGGCCTGTTCGATGGCTCCCTGGGCTTCGGCGGCGAAGAGAGCGCAGGTGCCTCGTTCCTGCGCAAGGACGGTGGTGTCTGGAGCACTGACAAGGACGGTTTGATCCCGGCGTTGTTGGCGGCAGAAATGACCGCTCGCACAGGGCGCGACCCAAGCCAGGCTTATCGCGCACTGACCGATGAACTGGGCGAACCGTTCTCCGTTCGAGTTGATGCCAAGGCCAACCCCGAGCAGAAAGCGTTGCTGAGCAAGTTGTCCCCGGACCAGGTCACCTCGACTCAATTGGCCGGGGAAGCGATCCAAAGCATTCTCAGCCATGCGCCGGGTAATGATCAGGCCATTGGCGGCTTGAAGGTCATGACCGAAAACGGCTGGTTTGCGGCGCGTCCGTCGGGCACCGAGGACATTTACAAGATTTATGCGGAAAGTTTTATCAGCGATGAGCACCTCAAACAGTTGGTAGCTGAGGCTCAGACCCTGGTGGATGGCGCTATTTCCGCGAAGTGATTGAGGCGGCAGCAGGAACACCGAAATTCTCAAATCAAACAAAAAAAGGGCGACCACAAGGTCGCCCATTTTTTTGCCCGGTATTTAAGCCAGATCCACCAACACGATTTCACTGTCTTCAATCGCTGTCACACGCAACACCTGCTCATCGGCGATCGCCACACCGTCTCGAGCTTGTGCACGCAAGCCATTGACTTCAATCACACCTGTTGCCGGAACCAGGTACGCACGACGCCCATCGTCCAGACGATATTCCGCCGATTCCCCGGCCTTTAGGTTCGCCGCCACCAGCCGCGCATCCGCGCGAATCCGCAGGCTTTGATCGTCACCCGTCTTGCCGCTGGCCAGGGTCACGAAACCTTCGCGCTGGCCTTTCGGGAAAGGCTTTGCGCCCCACGACGGAGCCGAGCCGGCCTCGTTGGGGATGATCCAGATCTGGAAGATCCGGGTCTCGGTGGATTCCAAGTTGTATTCGCTGTGGGCGATCCCGGTGCCGGCGCTCATGACCTGAACGTCACCCGCTTCAGTGCGACCCTTGTTGCCCAGGTTGTCCTGGTGAGTAATGGCACCTTCGCGGACGTAAGTGATGATTTCCATGTCTCGATGCGGATGCTGGGGGAAGCCGGTGCCGGGAGCGATCACGTCATCGTTCCAGACCCTCAGGTTGCCCCAGTTCATGCGTTTCGGGTCGTGGTACTCGGCGAACGAAAAATGGTGATGGGCATCCAACCAGCCATGATGGGCGCCGCCCAAGGTGTTGAAAGGTCTGAGTTCAAGCATGATCGTCTCCTGAAAAGGTTCGTCATGGGGCGGTGCGCCTGAGCCACGAAACAAGAACCGGTGGTTGATGGCGAGCATCATCTATCAGGGGATGATCGATAAAAAGCGTAAAAAGTGCTTCAAAACAATCGAATAGGTTGATGTTAAATAACCTCGAAACAGTCTCATCCAGCCTTCACTTCATCGCATAAGCCAATGACCTGTAAGCATTTCACTAGAACTCAACAGCAAATACAGACACCATAGCCCTCAACAGCCTCACACCCTGGAGTCCGTCCGCGTGCCGCAACACACCCCCGATCTTCCTCCCGAACTTCGTCCCCTGGCCGAGATGCCGCTACTCAAGCGTCTGGCCGCCCGGTTTTTCGGGCATGGCCTGACCCGACTGCGCGCACAACACCGAGCATCCTGGCTGCACGGTCAAGCGGACGGCTTTCGCAGCGGTCACAGCGCCGGGGTGGATTATGGGTTCAAGGAAGGCAAGCTCGAAGGGCTGGAAGAAGGCCGACAAGTGCTGCTGATCCGCGATTCGCGCTCTACCGAGCACAGGCCGCCGAACGTCGATGACAACCTGTTCGATGATTGGCGGCTGCCGTTGAGTGCCGAGATCAAGAAACGCATGAAGGCTGACGTCGCGCGATGGTTGCCGCCACACGCACAGCCCAGTGTCGCGCAGTGGAAGATGATCTTCAGCGATACGCCCTCGACCTCGGTGATCGCCGGGGCGGGCGCGGGCAAGTCGACGACCTTGGTCCTGCGCATTCTGCTGCTGACGCACTACCTCGGGTTCGAGCTCAGTTCGATGACCGTGGTGACGTTCACCCGCGAGTCGCGCAAAGACTTCATTAATAAGCTGATCGAACTGTTTGGCGTGTGGGGTCGGGCGCTCAGCCTCAAGGACGCGCGGGACCTGGTGCGCACCTTTCACTCGCGAATTCTGCCGATGGTCCGCAGCTTGCCGGGGTTCGAGCGTCTGCAAGCTTTCGAAAACCTCAGCAGTCGCCCGCTCAGCGGCGACGAGGACGTCGACAGCAATCCATTCGACTTGCGCATCAACGACGCTCAGCGCCAGCAGCTCAACGCCTGCTATCACGGTTTGTTTACCACCAGCGAGCGCTTCCGCGAGCTGATCCAGCCGTTGTCGCGCCACGCCTTGCAGCTCAAGGAGCTGGAGCGCGATCACCCGGATGTGCAGAAGCGCATGGCCGTGACCGAACTTGCCGCCAAGCGCGATGAAGAACTCTGCGACACGATAGAAGACCTGTGGTTTCGCGCGGGCGCCTGGCCGATCAAGGGCATCGAGCCCAACCGGCAGACGTTCGATATCAACGGCTCGACCTTTCATTGCCATGGCTATATTCCAACCCTGGACGCTTGGGTCGTGCTGGGCTTCGATCCTCGGGAAAACCCGCAGGTCAGCCGCCCGAACGCCAAGCTCAGCGTGCGGGCCGAATGGGCCGTGAAGCGCACCCTGTTTCAAGCTTTCTGTCGTAAGCCTTTGATATGGATCGATAGTTATGATTCATCGAAGCGTGTTTTGGCCTCGTTGGCCGGAGATGCCAGCGCCGGTCCGGGCTTCGATTACAAGGTTAAGGGCGAACTCGGTTCGGCGCCGTTGCTGGACTGTTTCGTGGCTGCCGCCGGGTTTATCGAGAACCTGGGATTGGACGTTCCGGACGCCGTGGGCCGGATGAGCTTCGCCAAGGACGATCCGGACCGGTTTTTCTTCGAGGCCCTGAGCCTGTTCTGGCGCGCGCTGGAGGATCACTTGCTCGATCAAAAGCCGCCGGTGATGACCTATAACCGGATGTTTGCCTTGTTCAGCGAACACTCGCCAGAGAACCTCAAACTGTTGAGCGATGAGCTGCTCCGGCCGCTATCGCACCTGATGATCGACGAATTTCAGGACGTATCGCCGCAGATTGTCTCGTGGATCCGCGCCAGCCTGGCCGAAATCCGCAGTCGTGGCCCGGCGATGCATGTCGGGCGCGGGGCGCAACGTTCGTCGCTGCTCTGTGTCGGTGATGATTGGCAGTCGATCTATGGCTGGCGCGGCAGTTCGCCGACGTATTTCATGGAATTCAACAAGGAGTTCCCGTCGCCGAGCACGACTCGGGTCATGCTCAGCGACAATTACCGCAGCCACCAGCACATCATTGATGCCGCCGAGCATATCGTGAAGGCCGCGCCGGCGATCCCGGGCAAGAAGGCCAAGGCCAGCGGCGAACCCAAGTTGTTGCAACCGGTGAACGTACTGGATCGCGATGACCAGGGCATGGCGCAGCGGTTGATGGAACACTACAAACGCGGCGATTCAATCTTGATGCTTTATCGAAAAAGTAGCGATAAGTCATTGATAGAAGAACATATTAAGTCTGTAGTTAATGTGGATTCTAGCTTGCCGTACGAAGCCCGACGGTTGAAGCAACTGACCTATCACAGCGCCAAGGGGCTTCAGGCGGATGCGGTGTTCTTGCTGGGTGATTGCCAGCATCTGACCAGTTCTCCTTATAAAAACCAGGTGTATAGCATGGCGGGACTCGGCAAGGCTGGCGACAGCGAGGCTTATGACACCGCGCAGAAGGACGAGATTCTGCGGCTGGCCTATGTCGGTATCACCCGGGCGGTGAGTCATTGTTATTGGTACGTCGATGGCCAGGACGGTCAGGCGGTCAATATGCCCAAGGCCTCGGACAAGGTCGGCAAGGGCAAGGCGTTCTTTGCGGATCATCGGCAAACCACAAAATCCGCATAAACACGCTGGCCCCTGTGGGAGCGAGCTTGCTCGCGATAGCGGACTTCCAGCTGATATTCATGTCGACTGACACACCCCCATCGCGAGCAAGCTCGCTCCCACAGGGGGTTGTATTAAATCAGCAAAAAATGAGCGCCACAAAAAAGCCCACATCATGTGGGCTCTTTACTGTCAGTAAACAACGTCAGGCATAACTCCTGAGCGCCACCGGCGGGATAAACGCTTCCAGCTCATCCTCCACCGCTTCGATTATTCGTTCTACATCCGCTGCATTCATCACGGTCGCGCACGGAATGCCGGCAATGGCGATCATGGTTTCGCCGCTGGCACGGTCAAAAAGACGGGCAATCATGCTGCCCGGCGCGTCCATGCTCGCCTCGAAACCCATGGGATGAAAATGCCAGCGCATCAGCTGGCAGGCGTTTGGAAAGGTGACTTTACTGAATGACCCTTTGTTCATGTGTTGCCCACCTTAGTCATCGAGCGCTTCCTTTAGCTCATGTGAGGGGGGGTAGAACCTTCAATGGTTCAACCGGTGAATGCATTTAAAAGTAGCATCCAGATGTGAAAACCATGTGGATTTTTTCAGTCCGTTTGGCGATTGGTTCAATTTTTTTTGATATGGGTCACGCCTCGGGGCAATCATCGCCAAAAGGCCATCATAGTTCGGCCATTGAAGCCGAGTCGTAAGTTGGGCAAGCTCCGTTTATTTCACCGAGCCCTTTATGCACATCGATGATGACGGTCCGCTGCAAACCCAGGCCACGGGCGAGACGGTCATGTGCTACCACTTGTGCTGGAAACACCGGGACCTGGACGGCGTCATGGCGCTGTATCACCCGGACATCCAGTACAGCGACTTTTTTCAGAATCGCGTGATGGGCCTGGACGAACTGCGCGAGTACGTGCGCGACAGCATGCCGCGCAACCCCGGTGAAGCGCTGGAACATTCGGATCGCATTCGGCTGGACGGCAATACCGCGTTCATCCAATACCAGATGACCCTGCGCGGCACCGACGGGTTGGTGTCGTTCCGTTCCAGCGAAGCGATTACCGTGCGTGACGGATTGATCTGGCGAGTCAACGAATACGCGTCGCTGGTGCGCGAGCAGCCTACGGGCAAATCCAGCAGCAACCTGCGCCCGGCGGTCAGTCGGCTCGGTTTGTCGCCGCGCCAACTGAGTTTCATGGCCGAAGACCTGCAGCAATATTTTCAACGCCAGCAACCGTATCTGGACCCCGAGCTCGATTTGCAGCGCGTGGCGAAGGAGTGCGGTTACAGCCGCAATCAGATTTCCTACCTGTTGAATCAGGTGCTTGGACAAAGCTTCTACCGCTACGTCAACCAGGCGCGCTTGCAGCATTTGCTCGCCGCGCTGGACTCCGCCACGCCACCGCTGCGCATTGATGAGCTGGCGTTTGCCGCCGGTTTCAACTCACTGTCCGCGTTCTACAGTTGTTTCCGTCAGCACACCGGCCAGTCGCCCAAGGCCTACGTCAAACAAATTTCTTTGCGTGCACGCGCGCAAGACAGTCTCTGAGGTCGCGCATTAGGATCGACGCCATCGATGTTTTGAGTGGCGGAGTGGTGTATGTCGGCGTGGCGCGGTATCAGTTTGTGGATGGATCAACTCGACGAGCCGTTACTGGCGCGTCCGGCCCTGGAGCAGGATCTGGACGTCGACGTGGCCATCATTGGTGCAGGCTACACCGGGCTCTGGACGGCTTATTACCTCAAACGTCTGGCGCCGGGCCTTGAGATTGCCATCGTCGAAGCGCAAACCGCCGGTTTTGGCGCCTCGGGGCGCAATGGCGGCTGGTTGATGGGCAATCTGCTGGGCGAGGACCGCTTGCTCGCCGGTCTTGCGCCGGAACAGCGCCGCGCTTCGTTTGATCTGTTGCACAGCATTCCCGATGAAGTCGAGATCGTCCTCGAACGCGAAGACATCGACTGCGATTACCGCAAGGGTGGCGTGCTGTATTGCGCGGCCCGTTATCCAGAACAGGAAGCCAGTCTGCGCAGCTATCTGGACAAGCTCTACCGCCAAGGCCTGACCGAAAACGATTACCGCTGGCTCAGTCCCGAGCAATTGGCGCAACAGATCAGAGTGGCCAAGCCTTATGGCGGTATCTATGCACCGCACGTGGCGACCATTCACCCGGCAAAGTTGGTGCGCGGTCTGGCCAGAGTGGTGGAGCGGATGGGCGTCAAACTCTACGAGAAGAGTCCGGTCACCCAGTGGCAGGCCGGCAGTCTGCGCACGGCCAAGGCTCAGGTGCGCAGTCGCTGGATTGTGCCCGCGGTAGAAGGCTATGCCGTCACGTTGCCGCCCCTGGGTCGTTATCAGTTGCCGGTGCAGAGCCTGATTGTGGCCACCGAGCCCTTGTCCACCGCGACTTGGGACGAAATAGGCTTGAGCCGCGGCCAGGCCTTCGGCGAGAGCAGTCGCCAGGTCACCTACGGCCAGCGCACCGCCGACAACCGTCTGGTGTTCGGTGCGCGGGGCGGTTACCAGTTTGCCGGTAAATTGCGCCATGACTTCAACCTGAGCACCAGCGAAGTCGAGCTGCGCCGTTATCTGTTCGGCGAGCTATTCCCGCAACTGAAGAACGTACGCATCACCCACGCCTGGGGCGGCAACCTGGGTATGTCCCGGCGTTTCAAACCGCACATGCTCTGCGATCGGGCCAGTGGCATCGCCTTGTCCGGCGGATATGGCGGGGAGGGTGTCGGGGCCAGCAACCTGGGCGGGCGAACCCTGGCCGATCTGATTCTGGAGCGCGACACCGAGCTGGTGCGCCAGCCGTGGGTTCTCCCGAGCAACGGCTTCGACGCGCTCAAAGCCTGGGAGCCGGAACCCTGCCGCTGGCTTGGTTACAACGCGATCATTCGCAGCTTCGTCCACGAAGACCAGACCCTCGCCAACCCGGCCACCGCGCCCTGGCGGCGCAAACTGGCCAGTGGTGTGGCGGGGTTCATGGAAGGTTTCATGCACTAAACATTGATAGGTATGCCAATGAGCATCACGCAATTCAAAAACACCGCCACCCTGAAACTGGACGAATCCAACCCCGTCGCTGTGCCACTGGGAACGCCCGTGGCAGTGGCCTCGACCACCAGCGTTGAGCGCGACGACGGCGTCGAAACCGGCGTCTGGGAGTGCACCCCCGGTCGCTGGCGTCGGCAGATCGTGGCCCAGGAGTTCTGTCACTTCATCCAGGGGCGCTGCACCTTTACCCCTGACGGCGGTGAAACCCTGCACATAGAAGCCGGCGATGCATTGATGTTGCCAGCCAACAGTCTCGGTATCTGGGATATCCAGGAAACCGTGCGCAAGACCTACGTTTTGATTTTTTGATCCTTTGATTGCCTGCCAATAAAAATAGCCCCTACAGGAATCGACTCATGATCCGAAAGACACTGACTCTGGCGCCCCTTGCACTGGTCGCGACCCTCGGCCACGCGGCCGAAACGGTCAAGATCTACAACTGGTCGGACTACATCGCCCCGGACACGACCAAGAATTTCCAGACAGAAACCGGCATCGGCTTCACCTACGACGTTTACGACAGCAACGAAACCCTCGACGGCAAGTTGATGACCGGCAAATCCGGTTACGACGTGGTGTTTCCGTCCAACCACTTCATGGCGCGGCAGATTGAAGGCGGGGCGCTGAAGAAACTCGACAAGAGTCAGTTGCCGAACTGGAAGAACCTCAACCCGGTGCTGCTCAAAGCCTTGCAGACCAACGATCCGGGCAACGAACACGGCTTTCCGTACCTGTGGGGCAGCACCGGCATCGGCTACAACATTGCCAAGGTCAAAGCCGTATTGGGCGACAACGCGCCGGTGGATTCCTGGGACCTGATCTTCAAACCGGAAAATATGCAGAAGCTGCAAAAGTGCGGCGTGGCCATCCTCGACAACGGCCCGGAGCTGCTGCCCGCCGCACTGAACTACCTGGGCCTGCCGCACCACAGCAAAAATCCGGAAGACTATAAAAAGGCCGAAGCGCTGTTGCTGAAAGTCCGCCCGTATGTCAGCTATTTCCACTCGTCCAAGTACACCAGCGACCTGGCCAACGGCGATATCTGCGTGGCGGTCGGCTTCTCCGGCGACATCCTGCAAGCGGAAAACCGCGCCAAGGAAGCCAAGAATGGCGTCGATATCGGCTACTCGATTCCCAAGGAGGGCGCCGCGATCTGGTTCGACATGGTCGCCATGCCCGTCGACGCCCCGGACACCAAGGCCGGCTACGCCTTCATGAACTACCTGCTGCGCCCGGACGTGATGGCCGGCATCAGCAACTACGTGCACTACGCCAATGGCAACGAACAGGCCGATAGCCTGATCGACCCGACGATCAAGAACGACACCAAGGTCTATCCAAGCCCGGAAATGATGGGGAAATTGTTCGCCCTGGAAGCGATGCCGTTGAACATTGACCGGGTTCGGACGCGGGTGTGGAACAAGATTCGGACGGGGAGTTGAGCGCTCATATTTGGTAGCGATTGGCGGTTATCGAGTCGCATGGCGACGTTGTAGAGTTCTGGCTTTCTTTTCAATGGACAAGGAGGCAATGGAATGCCTGCCTGTACGAATGCTGGTCGTCTGCGAATTGGTCGTTTTTCCGAGTCTGGACGTATTTACCTGATAACGGCGGTCGTTCACCAGCGACAGCCGTTTTTTGCTGATTGGCGCCTGGGGCGATTGGTCGTGAAGCAGCTGCGCGAAGTGGAGGAAGAGGGGTGGGCGGATTTTTTGACCTGGGTTGTGATGCCGGATCATATGCACTGCCTTTTGCAGTTGAGGGATAGAACATTGGCCAACGTGGTGTGTCGCATCAAGTCTCGTAGCAGTTTGGCCGTTAATCAGGCGTTGGGACGGCGAGGGCGGTTATGGCAGAAGGGCTATCACGACCGAGCCGTTCGCAAGGAGGACGATGTGAAGGATATTGCGCGATACGTAGTTCGCAACCCCATACGCGCGGGATTGGTTGCGCGAGTTCATGACTACCCGCTATGGGATGCGTGTTGGCTCTGATGTATCGCGGCGCCAGATTTTA
>NZ_JAAVVC010000059.1 GCF_018449725.1 Pseudomonas sp. dw_612
GCTCGCTTGTATGGTAGGACTTGAAGGGAGGAGGAGGGACAAGGCTCGATTCTGACTGTTGACGCAGTACAGACCGTGGGAGATTTCGCCCCTCCTCCTTTCACCCAAGCGCCGATAAAGAATGCATCTGGCTAGACCGACGATAGGAACAAGCCTGCGCCTCTGGGTGAGCCCTTCAAGTGCTCAAACCTTATCTCGGAGAAAATCCTGTGGCAATGCCAGTCGCTTTATCAAAACCGGTCGTGGGCGTGGATGTCGCCAAGAATGAACTGGTGATTTATCAGGCTGATAACGATCTGCTTGAAGCGATCCCCAACACCAAAACATCCATCAAACAATGGCTGAAGGCCTTACTGAGGCCAGTGTCTATTGCCATTGAGGCAACCAACATCTACCACTTGGAGTTTGCTGATCTGGCCTACGAGGCCGGTTGCACGATTTATATGGTGGGTGGCTATGAACTCAAACATTACCGCGAAGGCGTGAAGATCCGCGCCAAAACCGACGCCCTGGACGCTAAGCTGTTGGCTCGCTACTTGAAAAACGAAGCCGAGGAGTTGCGCCCCTGGACCCCGCCGTCACCAATGTACCGTCAGCTCCTGAGCCTTTTTCGCCGTCGCGCAGCATTGGTCCAGGCCAGGGTCGGCCTGGTGCAGAGCTGGTCGAATGAGCCGCTGCTGAAGGCGGCTTTTGCCGAACAAATAAAGTCCATGCAGCGGCTTGAAACGATGATCGAAAAGACGATCAACGATCAGCTCAAAGAAGCCGGTTTGTCCGGTCAATTGAAGCGCTGCCTGAAAGTCGAAGGCATTGGATTTCTGACCGGCGCGCGCCTGCTGACGGCGTTTCAGCGGGGAGATTTTAGCAACGCGGACGCGTTTATCGCCTTCCTGGGCATGGATTTGCGGGTATCGAAATCAGGACAGAAGGACGGTCGCCGCAGTTTGACCAAGCGCGGTGACCCCGAGGCCCGCCGGCTTCTGCACAATGCAGCGATGTCGGCTAGCCGCACGAAAGCCTGGAAAGGGTTTTACGAAAACCAAAGAGCTAGGGGCTTTAGCACCACTCAGGCACTGGTGATGCTTGCTCGTAAGCTTGCTCGGGTAGTATTCGCCTTGCTGAAAGGGCAAAGCGAATACCAACCAAAAGTCAGTTGAGAGCTTCCCCTCAACCATAGAATCTCCCACA
>NZ_JAAVVC010000060.1 GCF_018449725.1 Pseudomonas sp. dw_612
TCGCATCAAAGCCATGGGCCAAAAAATGTTGCCCGACGTCATGCAGCAATGGTCGGAACCGCTGCCCAAGGTCCAATGGGTCAAACCAAGTGAAGACTTGCTCAGGATGAGCGAACAGGTTCGCCGACTGCATAAACGTCAGCCAGGACGGGCCATCACCGAGATTTTTGCCGAGGTGCAGCGCTTGAACACCGGCAACAAACAACGCGCATGAAACGGAGAGACTTCCAGCCTCCCTTGAGCGGTAACCCCTCTCACCGTTTGGGCATCGGTGCCCATCGGCTTTACCGCCCACTCGACAGTCGCGGTAGCGCCCATGAGCGCAAGGATGTGATCAGCGATGAAGTGTCGGACAGCCTGCAAGTGGTGCAAGCAGACCCGCTGATTTTATGCCTGCAATACCCGCTGAATCACAATAACCCAATGGCGCCCGTAGTCGAGACACTTGAACTGGCAGTGTGCGTGCAGGTACTGAATGCCAAAGGACAGTGGATCTCCCGCACCCACATCATTCATCTCAACCCTCGTGGCGAAGGCCGTTTTCCTGCGCTACCGCCCAACACAGTCACCGAGCAGCCTCCCGTGTTGCTGGTTGAAACCCATTTGCTGGAGTCGGTCGACCATGCCCAAAAATCTGGATAACCCCGTGCCGAAACTACACCTTGAGCAGTCGCGAAAAGCCGGGGATATCGAGCCCTTTCCAAGCGGGAAGATCACCTATCTCGCCCCGCTGCCGCTGCCTACGCCAATACCGCCTCATGGTCCTCATATCGGGGCGTTAAATGAGGTGTACATGGACTTCGGGTTGGGGTCTCCACAGGTGTTCTCATGGCAGGTCATATTAGGAGGACCGCTCACCACTGCCTTTATGATTGCTTTCCTATTCCCGCTTATTGGCGGATTCATGTTTTTTTTGTTCGGGATGGGCTGGGACGATATTTCCCATGCTATAGAAGGGATCTTCCATGAGGCCTACGGGCTCGCTATACAAACGAGCTTGTTCGCTCTATTCATCGGCCTCTGCGTCTGGCTCCACAACCACAACAAACGCGCCGAGATCATCCCCACCCGCTTCAACCGCCAACGCCGCGAAGTCTGCTTCATGCCCGAGGACGCCACCGAACCGCTCTTCGTCCCCTGGGAATCCCTCAGCGCCTGGGTCATCGAAGCCCAAGGCGTCACCC
>NZ_JAAVVC010000061.1 GCF_018449725.1 Pseudomonas sp. dw_612
CGGCACCGGCAGCGCCTTGCGGTCGAGCTTGCCGTTGGGGCTCAGCGGCAACGTCTCCAGGTACACGAACAGCACCGGGACCATGTAACCCGGCAACTGCTCCAGCAGGTGGGCGCGCAGGACGTCGATCTCCTGCATCTCGGCCGCCGTGTAATAGGCCACCAGACGCTTGTCCCCCGGCGCGTCCTCGCGAGCCACCACTACCGCCTCCTGCACCGCCGGAAAGGCGATCAGGCGTGCCTGGATCTCACCCAGCTCGATGCGCTGGCCGCGGATCTTCACTTGGTCATCGTTACGCCCCAAATACTCGATATTGCCATCCGGCAGGTAGCGCGCCAGATCACCGGTGCGGTACATCCTTGCTTTCGGTGCCGGGTTGAACGGGTCGTCGAGGAACCGTTCGGCAGTCAGTTGCGCACGGTTCAGATACCCCCGCGCCACCTGCACACCCGCGATGTACAACTCACCCGCCACCCCCAGCGGCACCGGCTGCATCTGTGCATCCAGCACGTACATGCGGCAGTTGGCGATCGGCTTGCCGATCGGTGTGTTGTCCGGGGTGTCCTCGATGGGACCTGCGCAATTCCAGGCCGTCACTTCCACCGCAGCCTCGGTCGGACCGTAGAGGTTGTGCAACCCGACCTGCGGCAATTGCGTCTTGAAGCGCCGCACCACGCTGCCCGGCAACGCTTCGCCACTGCACATCACCCGTTTGAGGCTGGCACACCGGCTGAGATCGCCATGGGCCAGGAAGATATCGAGCATCGACGGCACGAAGTGCAGCATGGTGATCTGCTCGGCCTCGATCACCTCACCCAGATAAACCTGGTCCTTGTGCCCTTCGGGCCGCGCCATCACCAGGCGGGCGCCGGCGAACAGCGGACAGAAGAACTCCCAGACCGACACGTCGAAGCTGAACGGGGTCTTCTGCAACACCACGTCCGCGACTGTCATGTCGTACTCGTCCAGCATCCACAGCAGGCGGTTGACCACTGCCGCGTGCTCGTTGGCCACACCTTTGGGCTGGCCGGTGGAACCGGAGGTGTAGATCACATAGGCCAGGT
>NZ_JAAVVC010000062.1 GCF_018449725.1 Pseudomonas sp. dw_612
CGTGCTGACCGGGGTTTTGTCCGCGACCAGGTTTTCGTAGTTGCCGCCGCTGACGTTGGTGATCGAGGTGGTCAGCGGTGCGTGGCCATTGAGCACGTCGTTCGGGGCAATAGCGTTGACCGTGCCGGTGGTTTTGCCGATGTCGATGGTGATCGATTGGCCGTTGGCCAACGTCACGATGACTGGAGTGCCGGTGACAGGAGCGCCGACAGTCGCGGTGTAAACCAGTGTCCCGCCCTCGGCCACGCTGTTGGTCGCGGTTAGGGTGACGGTCGAAGTGTCGATGGTGTCGGAGACGGTGGTTACTGCTGGGGCTGTGCTTGGCACCAGGTTTTCGAAGTTGCCACCGGTCGCGGTAGAAATCGTCGCCTCGACTTTACCGGCGTCTTTATAGACGTCATCGGCTGGCGCAGGAACGGTCACGGTGCCAGTGGTTTTGCCTGCATCGATGGTGATGACCGCACCATTGCTCAAGGTCACGGTCACCGGAGTGCCGGCCGCATTGGTCAAGGTCGCGGTGTAGACGATCGAACCGCCTTCAGCCACGGAATCAGTCGCGCTCAGGCTCAGGTTCGTGGTGTCTGGTGTGTCGGTAACCGAGGTCTCTGCCGGTTTGCCGTCAACGTCGAGCTTCTCGTAGTTGCCGCCCTTCGCATCATCAATCTTGACGCTCAGAGCCCCGCCGCCCGCCAACGCATCGTTAGGGGCCACGAAATTGACGCTGCCGCTGCTTGCGCCGACCGGGATGGTGATGGTCTGGCCGTTGGACAAGGTCACCACAACTGGCGAACCGGTCACCGGTGCACTGACGGACGCGGTGTAAACCACGGTGCCGCCTTCAGCGACGGTGGACGTTGCGGTCAGGTTGACCGTCGAAGTGTCGATGGTATCCGTTACATCGGTGACCGCTGGCGCTGGATCGGTGACCAGGTTTTCGAAGTTGCCGCCGGCTGCATCCTTGACGGTCACTTCGACTTTGCCGGCGTCTTTGTAGACATCATCGGCCGGTGCGGCGACGGTCACGGAACCGCTGGTGGCGCCA
>NZ_JAAVVC010000063.1 GCF_018449725.1 Pseudomonas sp. dw_612
TGTAGTGGTCAACTAATTCCGGACACCTCGATAGGAGGTTTTGACGCCATCGCCCGCTCGTAGACGGTCGGTGGCAGATATCCCAGTTTCGAGTGCAGCCGTTCGTTGTTGTAAAACCCAACAATGTACTCGGTGATGTCACGGATCGCTTCAGCATGGTTGGCGTAGTCACGTCGCCATACCCGTTCCATTTTCAAACTCAGGAAGAAGCGCTCCATCACCGCGTTATCCCAGCAATTACCTTTACGGCTCATGCTCTGCTGCATGTCGTTTCTTGCCAGTAACTCTCTGTAAGTTGCACTCGCGTATTGGCTGCCACGATCCGAATGGGCAATCAAGCCTGGTGGTGGTTGGCGCTGCGCGATGGCCAGTTGCATCGCGGTGCATACCAACTCAGCAGGCATGTTCGGAGCCATCGACCAGCCCACTATCTTGCGCGAGAACAAGTCCAATACCACGGCCAGGTACAGCCAGCCACTTCGGGTGCGGATGTAGGTGATGTCTGCCACCCAGGCCTTGTTTGGCGCCGTTGGATCAAATTTTCGGCTCAGTACATTCTCGGCGATCGGCAGGTCATGATTGCTATCGGTGGTGTGCACAAACTTGCGCTTCCAAGCCGAACGTAGCCCATTGGCACGCATTAAACGGCGGATTTTATACAGCCCAACAGACAGGCCTTTGCCGCGCAAAGCGTCGCGCAAGGGGCGGCTGCCGTAGCAGCCACCACTCTCGGCAAAAGACGCCTTGAGTTGCACAACGACAGGACAACTCTGGCGAACGGGCGCATCAGCACGCTTTTGCGACTCATAAAATCCCGAACGACTGATGCTCAGTAACCGACAGACATGTGCCACTGAGTAAGCCTTCTGTTGCAGCTGCCGAACCAGTCGATACCTTACTTCAGCTCGCGGGCAAAGAAGGCCGTAGCCTTTTTTAAG
>NZ_JAAVVC010000064.1 GCF_018449725.1 Pseudomonas sp. dw_612
GGTGCTGACCGGGGTTTTGTCCGCGACCAGGTTTTCGTAGTTGCCACCGCTCACGTCGGTGATCGAGGTGGTCAACGGCGCGTGGCCATTGAGTACGTCGTTCGGCGCGACGGCGTTGACGGTGCCGGAGCTTTTGCCGATGTCGATGGTGATCGTCTGACCGTTGGCCAACGTCACGATGACCGGAGCGCCGGTCACTGGAGCACCGACCGAGGCGGTGTAAACCACGGTGCCGCCTTCAGCCACGCTGCTGGTGGCGGTCAGGGTCACGGTCGAAGTGTCGATAGTGTCAGTGACATTGGTCACGGCTGGCGCCGGATCCGTCGCCAGGTTTTCAAAGTTGCCACCGGTGGCATCTTTGACGGTGACTTCAACTTTGCCGGCGTCTTTATAAACGTCATCGGCCGGGGCTGCGACGGTCACGGAACCGCTGGTGGCGCCGGCGGCGATGGTGATCACCGCGCCGTTGCTCAGGGTCACGGTGACTGGCGTGCCGGCGGCGTTGGTCAGGTTGGCGGTGTAGACAATCGAACCGCCTTCAGCCACGGAATCCGTCGCGCTCAGGCTCAGGGTGGTGGTGTCTGTCGAGTCGGTGATGGTGGTCAGCGCCGGTTCGGTGCTTGGGGTCAATTGCTCGAAATTGCCGCCGGTGGTGCCGGTGATCGTGGTGCTGACGGTGCTGCCATTGTTATAAACGTCGTTCGCCGGGGTATCGACGACTACGCTGCCCGTGGTTTTGCCCGCTTCGATGGTGATGACCGAGCCATTGCTCAAGGTCACGGTCATCGGCGTGCCGGCCGGGTTGGTCAGGGTCGCGGTGTAAGTGATCTGGCCGCCTTCGACGACGGTGCCGGTGGCCGTGAGGCTCAGGCCGGTGTTGTCGATCGAATCGGTAATGGTCGTCACGGCC
>NZ_JAAVVC010000065.1 GCF_018449725.1 Pseudomonas sp. dw_612
TCCTTGGCATCCCACTCGGCGTAGATGTCGGCCGGGATTTCAAACGGGCCGTGGTTCCAGTTCAGCGCCTTGCGGGTCAGGGCGATTTCCGCGTCACCCAACGGGGCGCCGTGGCAGTCTTCCTTGCCTTGCTTGTTCGGCGAGCCGAAACCGATGGTGGTCTTGCAGCAGATCAGCGTCGGCAGCTCGCTTTTGCGCGCGGTCTCGATCGCGGTCTTGATTTCTTCCGGGTCGTGACCGTCGACGTTGCGGATCACCTGCCAGTTGTAGGCTTCGAAACGCTTCGGCGTGTCGTCGGTGAACCAGCCTTCGACTTCGCCGTCGATGGAGATGCCGTTGTCATCGTAAAACGCGATCAGCTTGCCCAGGCCCAAAGTACCGGCAAGGGAGCCGACTTCGTGGGAAATGCCTTCCATCATGCAGCCATCACCCAGGAACACGTAGGTGTGGTGATCGACGATGTTGTGCCCCGGACGGTTGAACTGCGCCGCCAGGACTTTTTCCGCCAGGGCGAAACCCACGGCGTTGGCCAGGCCTTGGCCGAGTGGACCGGTGGTGGTTTCCACGCCCGGGGTGTAGCCGAATTCCGGGTGGCCGGGGGTGCGGCTGTGCAGTTGGCGGAAGTTTTTCAGGTCTTCGATCGACAGGTCGTAGCCGGTCAGGTGCAGCAGCGAGTAGATCAGCATCGAGCCGTGGCCGTTGGACAGCACGAAGCGGTCACGGTCGGCGAACGATGGATTGCTCGGGTTGTGCTTCATGTAGTCACGCCACAGCACTTCGGCGATATCCGCCATACCCATCGGGGCACCGGGATGGCCGCTGTTGGCTTTTTGCACGGCATCCATGCTGAGGGCACGAATGGCGTTGGCACGCTCACGACGGCT
>NZ_JAAVVC010000066.1 GCF_018449725.1 Pseudomonas sp. dw_612
GCCAAGGCCGAAATCGTTGCTTACCGCGAAGACCTGAAAACCACTCAACACATCAACAACGACCGTGAGGCTCTTGGCCGTTGGCTCAAAATGCTGCCTGCGCAAAGCTCAATTGCCCTGGAAGCCACCAGCATCTACCACTTGGACACGGTTGAACTGGCCCATGAAATGGGGCACCGGGTTTACGTGGTGGATGCTTATCGGCTGAGCCACTACCGCGAAAGCATCGGCCAGCGGGCGAAAACCGACCCGTGTGATGCGCGCCTTCTGGCACGTTACCTGAGCAGCGAACAGCAGCGACTGCGCGTCTGGAGTCCACCTCCGCAGGACTACAAAGTGTTGAAAAGCCTACTGCATCGACGCGCAGAACTGGTCGACTTGCGTGTGAGTCTCACGCTTAGCTGGTCGAGCGAACTGCTCTTGAACGATGAGCTGGCCCGGCTGTTGAAGTCCCTCAAACAATCTGAGCAGGCCATTCAGAAGCTATTGCTCAAAGTCAGCAAAAAAGCCGGCATCACCGAAAACATCAAGCGCTGCAAAGCCATTGAGGGGATTGGTGATCTGACGGCTATTGGCTTGGCGACCGCTTTCATGCGTGGCGAATTCGCCAGTGGCGATGCGTTCATTGCCTTTTTGGGCATGGACTTGAGACCCAAAGACTCCGGGAAAAAGAACAGCCCCCGTCGCCTGAGCAAAAAAGGCGATACCGAGTTACGGCGCCTGGCTCACAACGCGGCAATGGCGGCTTGCAGGTCTCCCACTTGGAAACCGTTCTATGAATCCTATCTGGCCAGAGGCCTGGCCAAAACCCAAGCCCTGGTCATCCTCGC
>NZ_JAAVVC010000067.1 GCF_018449725.1 Pseudomonas sp. dw_612
GATACCACGAATTGGGCGCGGCGTGGCTACGTGGCACCGCAAGGCGAACTTGAAACCGCCCTGGCGGATCTCTGGCAGGACATCCTCGGGGTCGAGCGGGTGGGACGTCACGACAATTTCTTCGAACTCGGTGGTCACTCGTTGTTGGCCGTGCGACTGATCTCACGGATCCGGCAGGTGTTGGGGGGCGAGCTGGATCTGACCGATCTGTTCGCGACGCCGCAGTTGCACGCGCTGGCAGAGCGGGTACAGTCTGCCGCGACCAGCGAACTGCCGGCCATCGAGGCGCTTGCAGGCGTTGATGCGTTGCCACTGTCGTTCGCGCAACAGCGGCTGTGGTTCCTGTCGCAGATCGAGGTCGTCAGTGCGACCTACCATCTTCCACTGGGTCTGCGCCTGCGCGGCAGGCTCGACACAGCAAGCCTGCATCGCAGCCTGGCACGTATCTATGCACGTCACGCGGCGCTGCGCAGCCGCTTTGTGAATAACGACGGGCAGCCGCAGGTGCAACTGCTGACGGCAGACGACTGGCCGCAGCTCGTTGTAGAGGCGCTGCCAGATTCGTCGATGGCCGATACCCAACTGGCACAACTCTGCGAGCTGGAGGCACAGCGTCCTTTTGACCTGGCGTGCGGCCCGCTGATCCGTGCCCGTCTGTTGCGCCTGGCCGATGAGGAACATGTGCTGATGCTGACCCAGCACCACATCGTC
>NZ_JAAVVC010000068.1 GCF_018449725.1 Pseudomonas sp. dw_612
TAACTGGTCCGCACCTGCCCCGCCGATCAGCAGGTCGTTGCCATCCCCACCATTTAAAACATCATCCCCCGCCAAACCGCGGATCTGATCATCACCTGCCGTGCCCACCAGGGTATCCGCGGCGTTGGTTCCGTTTATAACTGCCATTACATCTTCCTTGTGTGTGTTGGAAACTACGTTTAAACGCCAGGTGCTTCGGGGGCTTTACCCCTCTCTGAACGCAACTTGCGTGATGAGGGCCGTCTCAAGCCGCCAGGACAGCACTGTGCCGTCCACCGGCAAGCGGTGGTTTTAATAAAACAGAGAAAATGACGCTGAAGACTTGGGCAGACAATGCCAAGTCCAGCGAGAATGCGAGGCGAGGCATGACCCCGTTATCGACGGCAAGCAATGCCGATCTGATCAGCGCCAGAAATTTGATCTCGACGCAAAATACTGCAGCACTGCTCAAGCCGCGATGCCGCAGCACCTTCAGTTGCAACGCCACAACGGGCGCACTGAGAGCTTTATGAATGTTCACTGTGTTCCATCCCTGGAGGTTTTTCATCGCGTCCATATCGCGACGATGTTCTAGCGATTCAGTGCAGCTGTATAAAAGTTTGACGCGCACGGACCTTTGCTCGTCAAGAGTGCAAATTCCGCACCACAGAAGCCGACGAACGGTAAAAGTCCAACTGTACGCTTCTACGTCACGCAA
>NZ_JAAVVC010000007.1 GCF_018449725.1 Pseudomonas sp. dw_612
CTGCTCGCGAAGGCGTCAGTTCAGTCGAAAAAATGTTGCCTGACACAACGTCTTCGCGAGCAGGCTCGCACACAGTGGATTTGCGTCCGGCACAGGATTAGTAGCCACCTTGGATCAAATGTGGGAGCGGGCTTGCTCGCGAAGTCGGTGGGTCAGTCAACATCAATGTTGGATGGACAGCCGCTATCGCGAGCAAGCTTTGCTCCTACAGTTGAACGCCTCACAGGGCTTATGAAAGCTTCACATTCATGGTAATTCGCGCCGTGAACACCTTCTTGCCCTCGGCATCGTGAACATCCACCGGCACGATCTTGTCGCCGCCCGTCAGCCAGTCAACCGCCTCCCCATTCGCCACCGCCGTCACATCCGTCTTGGCCTTGGCCAGGTATTCGACCGTCATCCCTTTTGGAATCCAGCGCGCGCCTTCGGGAATCGAAACGTCGGTCATCGTCCCGGCGGCCAGTTCCGCTGCATTGCACATGGCAATCGCGTGGACGGTGCCCAAATGGTTGGTGATCTCCCGGGAAAACGGCACCTGCACGGCCGCGTAGCCTGGACGCAGTTCCGACACCAGCGGGTTGATGGTGCTGAAGTAGGGCGCCACCTTGCACGCCATTTGGCTAAATGCTTCGGGGCCGGCGCTGGTGAACATGCTGAGGAATTTATTCATGTTGAAGCCTCTTCGAAAGGTGGTTTTACAGAATGATGTTCCGTAACAGAATAATATTCTGTAACGGAACAGTATTCTGTCGAAAGGAAATCTGTCAACCTAGCGCGACTTATCCATGGGCAGCCGTCTGCCTCATCGTTGACTTTTTAGGCCTGTGTTCAGCATGGAAACCGCAGATTTACTCGAGCGCTGCTACCCCGGACGTAGAGCCGAACTCAAGCGCGATATATTCAGAAAAGCCCTGCGTTTGTTTAACGAACAGGGGATCGAGGCCACCACCATCGAGATGATCCGCGCCGAATGCGATACCAGCGTGGGCGCGATCTACCACCATTTCGGCAACAAGGAAGGCCTGGTGGCCGCGTTGTTTTTCGCCGCGCTGGATGACCAGGCGCAGCTTCGTGACCAATACCTGGCCGACGCCGAAACCACGCAACAAGGGATTTACGCGCTGGTACACAGCTATGTGGACTGGGTCGACAGCCAACCCGAGTGGGCGCGATTCCAGTACCACGCGCGTTTTGCCGTGACCAAAGGCCCGTTCAAGGACGAACTGGCCACCCGCAACAAAACCCGCAACCGCACGCTGTGGGAGTGGCTTTCAGCCCCGGACCGGGGCGAGGAGTTGAAAGGTGTGCCGGCCGAGTTGATGTTGTCGCTGATCATCGGCCAGGCGGAAAGCTATTGCCGGACGTGGTTGTCGGGGCGGGTGAAGGGCCGCCCGATGGTTTACCGGGACTTGCTGGCGGAAGCGGCGTGGCGCTCGATTTGTGCGGATGAAGCCTGCGATCAATGAAGATCTCCCGACTGTGGAAGATCTCCTGTGGGAGCGGGCTTGCTCGCGAAAGCGATGGGTCAGTCAATATAGAAGTCGACTGACACGACGCCTTCGCGAGCAAGCCCGCTCCCACAGGGGATAGTGGTTGTTTCAGATATTTCGCACCGTTCTTTCCACCATCGCCTTGATCGTTTCAAACAGTTCGTCCTCTGCCTGCCCGGCAGTAATTTCCCCCGTCGCCGCCGCATTCGACAACGCCTCCGCCGCGCCGAGCATCGCCCGCAAACTCGCAGGTTTGATCGTGCCTGCCCCAGCGAAGGGCTGCAGCACGTCTTGGCATTTGTTGAGGAAAATCGCTTCGTACTCGCGCTTGATCTTCTCCAGTTCCGGCGAGCTCGCCAACGCTGCAATCACGCCGGAGATCTCGTTGCCCTGGGTCAGCACACACGCTACATACGACGACGCAATAATCCCGGCCGTGCTGTCCAGGGTTGGTTCGCAGGTCAGCAGCGCGGCGTCCATGATTGCGGTCTGCCGGGCGTCGAAGTCCTGGTACAACGCCGCCAGCAAACCCGAGCGCGTGGTGAAGTGGTCATAGACCACCGGTTTGGTCACGCCCGCCAGTTCGGCGAGGCGTCCGAGGGTCAGCGCATCGGTGCCTTCCTCCCGGACCATCTGCCAGGCAACGTCCAGCAATTGGCGTTGGCGGTCCTCCCGGGACAGGCGGCGACGGGGTTGTGGTGTGGAGTCCCGCTCGGTGGTTTCGGTGCTTGACATGGCTATGTACCAAAAGTAACTTACTGATCGTAACTTACCAAGAGTATATAAGGTCCGCCCTGTGCTCTCAATCAGGAGTTTCAGCATGCACGCACTTATCGTAGTGGCTCATCCTAATCCCCAATCGCTCACCCTCAGCCTCGCCCGGCAAATCGCCGAAGGCCTGACCTCCGCCGATTCCAGCAACACCTATGAAATCGCCGACCTCTCGGCCCAAGGCTTTGATCCACGGTTCGGCCTGGCGGACATGGCGGTTCATCATCGCGAAGCGCCGCCACCCGCCGATGTCCTCGCCGAACAGGCACGCATTGATCGCGCCGATGCGTTGGTGCTGGTCTATCCGGTTTACTGGTGGTCGATGCCGGCACTGCTCAAAGGCTGGATTGACCGCGTGTTCTCGAATGGCTGGGCGTTCGACTTCAGTCTGGACAGCCCCTTTGTGCAGAAACTGAGTCACTTGCGGGTGCATCTGGTCGGTGTGGGCGGCGCCGATGCCGGGTCTTTTACGCGACATGGTTATGACGAGGCAATGAAGACCCAGATCGACCATGGCATCTTCGAATACTGCGGTGCGCGCGTGGTGACGTCCGAATTGTTTCTGAACTCGGAAACCCAGGCGCCGCAGATTCACTTGAAGACTGCACGGACCCTGGGCCGAAAGCTTTTCAAATCATCTGAAGTGACCGAGCCGGCGTGAACACCTCGGTCTACCTGTGGGAGCGGGCTTGCTCGCGAAGGCGTCAGTTCAGTCGACAAAAAGGTTGCCTGACACGACGCCTTCGCGAGCAAGCCCGCTCCCACAGGGGATTTGTGATGGTTACACAGCCCCCGGCCAACCCGCCTGACGCAATGCTTTCAGTAACGTCCCGGCATCCATCCCTGGCACAGCATGTCCATTGCCTTCAGCCGTTTCACCCGCCAACAACGCATTGATGATCGCTTCTTCCACCGCTTCGGTGGCGGCCAAAAACAGTTCGCTGATGTGATCATTGTTGACCATGCGCAGGTTGTCGCAGGTCGGTGCTTTCTTGCTTTCATACGCCGCGGGTGGCACGTCGTTGCCGGTGGCGAAGGCAATGAAGATGTCACCGCTGTGGTCTTCATTACCACCGCCTGTGCGGGCCAGGCCCAGGCTGGCACGTTGCGCGAGGCGGGTGCATTGGTGCGGCAGCAATGGCGCGTCGGTGGCGAGGCAGACGACAATCGAGCCCATGCCAGGGTGTGGCAATGACGCCTTGAGAAACGGTGAGTCGACCTTTTCCATATAGCGCCCGACGGGGTAACCATCGACTCGCAATTCGTTGCGAATGCCGTGGTTGGCCTGGACGATGGCGCCCACCGTCCAGCCACCCTGGGCGCTGCTCAATCGGCGTGACGCGGTGCCGATGCCGCCCTTGAATTCATGGCAGATCATGCCGCTGCCGCCACCGACGTTACCCTCGCTGACCGGCCCGCCGACCGCCGAGCGCAGGGCTTCGGCCACGTGTTCGGGTTTCACATGAAAGCCATTGATGTCGTTGAGCAAACCGTCGAACGTCTCCAGCACCACCGGCATGTTCCAGTAAAGACGCCCGTCGTCCGGTTGCTGCTCGCGGTCCAGCACAATCAGCGCATCGCGCACCACGCCCAGGCTGTGGGTGTTGGTGAAAGCGATCGGACTGGTCAACAGCCCGGCCTCGCGAATCCATTCCAGCCCGGTCGCATCGCCATTGCCGTTGAGCACATGGACCCCGGCAAAACATGGTTGTTGGCTGGTGGAACCGAGGCGCGGTTCGATCACTGTAACACCCGTCAGGATGTCGCGGCCCTGGGCGGTGCGGCCCCGCACATCACTGTGGCCGACCCGCACGCCGGGCACGTCGGTGATGGCATTGAGCGGGCCGGGTTGCAGTTGACCGAACTGGATATTCAAATCGCGGGCACGTGGTTTCATGCAGGAACTCTCAGGCAAGTTAAACAGGAGTGGGTGGAGGCAGGCTCAGTTGCCGTTCTTGATGTTGCTCCAGGAGCGCGTGCGGACACGTTCGATCTCATGGGGCTGCGGCTGCAGGGTGAATGCCTTGGCGATCACCTCGGCCGAGGGGTAGATGTTGCTGAACTCGCGCACCTCGTCCGAGAGCAACGCGGTCGCGTCTTTGTTGGCATTGGCGGTGAGCGCCAGGTTGGTGGCGGGTGCGATCACTTCGGGCAGGAGCAGGTAGTTGATAAAAGCCAACCCCTGTTTTGGATTGCTGCCGTCCTTGACCATGACCAGGTTGTCGGACCACAGCGGCGCACCTTCTACCGGGATGCTGTATTCGATTTTTACACCCTTCGCGGCTTCATTGGCGGCTTGCATGGCGCCAAACACTGTGCCGGACCACGTCAAGGCAACGCAGATATCGCCGTTGGCCAGGTCGGTCTGGATCTTCGACGAATTAAAGTAGGTGATGTAGGGGCGCAACTTGAGCAGCAGTGCTTCAGCTTTTTTGTAATCGGCGGGGTTACTGCTGTTGGGCGGCAGGCCGAGATAGTGCAGGGCGATCGGGATAATCTCTGCGGGGGCATCCAGAACCCCCACGCCACATTGGCTGAGCTTGGCCAGGTTTTCTTCTTTGAACAGCAGGTCCCAGGAGTTCACCGGCGCCTGATCGCCAAGGGCCGCGCGGACCTTGTCAACGTTGTAGCCAATGCCATCGGTGCCCCACAGGTAAGGAACGGCGTATTGGTTGTCAGGGTCGTTCGCGCGCAGCTTTTCCAGCAACACCGGGTCAATGTGTTGCAGATTGCTCAATTGGCTATGGTCCAGCTTCTGCAAGGCGCCGGCCTTGATGAGGGCCGGCAGGATGAAGTTACTGGCCACCACCACGTCGTAACCGCTGTGACCTGTCATCAGCTTGGCTTCCAGCACTTCGCCACTGTCGAAGGTGTCATAGACGGGTTTGATCCCGGTGTCGCGCTGGAAATCCTTCAGCGTGGTCGGACCAATGTAGTCAAACCAGTTGTAGACGTGAACGGTGGGCTCATCCGCCGTTGCAACCGCTATCCAGGTCGACAGACAGGCGCCCAGTCCCAGATTGAAATACGTGCGGTGACGACTCATGATGCGGCACTCCTGGCCTGCGTCAGGCCGTTGGTAGATAAGAGTCTGCAGCGTATCGATCGGGGTGGTCGTCACCCATTCCCATCATGGGTTACACAAAAGGGGTAGAACGTGGAGGCGTTGCTGAAGGAGTTACCCGTGCATCAAGGGTTGGCGCGGGTGTTCGGCACTCTGGGCCAGGATGGATTCTGGCGGGCGCTGGTGGACACCTTGCGGTTGCTGGTGCCGCTGGATAACGCTTTGGTCGCGGTGATGCGGGCGGGGCGGGTGCCGCGGTTGTTGATCGATTTCGACTCCCGGGCCAGCGCCCCCGAGCAAGAAGAACTGGCCCGCTACAGTGCCGGTATGTACTTGCTCGATCCTTTCTACCAGGCGGTTTGCGCTGGCATCCGCGACGGCTTGCACAGCCTCGACTCAGTGGCTCCGGACCAGTTTCAGCAGAGCGAGTACTACCAGAGTTATTTCCGCTCGGTGGTGGGCGGCGATGAGTTGCAGTTCATGATCAACGTGGACGGTGCTGTGCTTGGTTTGTCCCTTGGGCGTGCTGCGCAATTCACCCTTGAAGAGCAGGGCCGCTTGCTGTGCGCGCGCGACTGGGTGCTGGCCGCGATGGGTCGACACCTGCAACTCGTGCCACCGGAAGGCCCGACGACGGTGGCCGGGGATCTGGCGACCTTGCTCGATCGCTTCGACGCGCGCCTGACGGTGCGTGAAGTCGAAACCGCGCGCCTGATCCTCCAGGGCTTCTCCAGCAAGGCCATCGCCCAGCAACTGAACATCTCACCGGAAACGGTGAAGGTGCATCGGCGCAACCTTTACCACAAGCTCAACGTCAGCGGGCATGGCGAGTTGTTTGCGCTGGTGCTGCAACCGAAATAACCCGCTTCACTGAAGAACCCTGTGGGAGCGGGCTTGCTCGCGAAAGCGGTGGGTCAGTCAATACAGATGTCGACTGACACGACGCCTTCGCGAGCGAGCCCGCTCCCACACTTGACCTTCATTGAACACAGAATGTGTGTACGACAACGATCCATTGTGGGAGCGAGCCTGCTCGCGAAAGCCGCGCCTTAATCCCCCTGCCGAAACACCAGCGCCTTCAACCCGCATTCCTTATCCGCATCCGGAAACTCCGGCGGATTCTCCAGCCGCTCCACAAAACGCAAGCTCGGCGCCTCACGCGTAACGCCATCAATCAGGAAGTCCGAACCCAACGCCGGGTCGTTCATGCACGCTAACACCGTGCCTTGTTCAGTCAGAAGTTCCGGCAACCGCCGCAACACCCGCTGGTAATCCTTGGTCAGCAAAAAACTGCCTTTCTGAAACGAGGGCGGATCAATGATCACCAGGTCATACGGCCCCTTGCCGATCACCTTGCCCCAGGACTTGAACAGGTCGTGGCCGAGGAACGTTACCTTGCTCAAGTCGTGGCCGTTGAGCCGGTGATTGTCACGGCCACGGCTCAGCGCGGAGCTGGACATGTCCAGATTGACCACTTGCGCCGCGCCGCCCTCGATGGCGGTCACCGAAAATCCGCAGGTGTAGGCGAACAGGTTCAACACCCGTTTGCCCTCGGCATTGGCCCGCACCCAATCGCGGCCGTAGCGCATGTCGAGGAACAGGCCGGCATTCTGTTTGCGGCCCAGGTCCACCCGATACTTCAGGCCGCCCTCGGTGATGGTCATTTCCTCAAGCGCGTTCCCCAGCAGCCATTCGGTGGTGCTTTGCAGCAGATAGCGGTGTTGCAGCAGCAACGTGTGCGCACCGGATTGTTGCCACTCGGGCGACTGAGTGATGCCCATCAGCAACCGCTTCAAGTCTTCCAACTGCTGCGCTTCCGGCTCTTTGAACAACGACACCAGCACCACACCTTGCAACCAGTCCACGGTCAACTGCTCCAGCCCCGGCCAGCAACGCCCGCGCCCGTGGAACAGGCGACGGGTTTCGGCCGGCGCGGTGGCCAGGGCGGTCAGCAAGTGGGTGTTCAGCGTGGAAAGGGCGTCAGGGTTCATCAGGCAACGTCGGCAATGTGAGTGGGCGGCATTTTAACCACAAAAGCACCCCGACAACGCCCGGATAGTTATCACGATTAATTTAACTTTACGTGAGGATTTGGCGATCTTCCGGCTCCCATACTTGGCCCCATCGAATAACAAACAAGGAGCCGGACATGTCGCAGCCAACTGCTTCCTCCAAGGCCAGCCACCCCCGCTGGCTGCGCCTGACCCATTGGCTCAACGCCCTGGCGGTGGTGGTCATGATCGCCAGCGGCTGGCGCATCTATAACGCCTCGCCGCTTTATGACTTCAGTTTCCCCAAAGCGCTGACCCTCGGCGGCTGGCTTGGTGGCGCGTTGCAGTGGCATTTCGCGGCGATGTGGTTCCTCGCGATCAACGGCCTTATCTACCTGATCATCAACCTCTTCAGCGGTCGTCTGTTTCGACGTTTTTTCCCGGTGTCGCCCAAAGGGATTCTGCATGACCTGTGGGCGGCGCTGAGAGGGCGGCTGGGGCATGCCGACCTGAGTCATTACAACCAGGTTCAGCGGTTTGCCTACCTGTTCGTGATGCTCGACATCACGATGATGGTGGTGTCCGGGCTGGTGCTGTGGAAGTCCGTGCAGTTCCCGTTGTTGCGTGAATTGCTGGGCGGTTACGAAGGGGCGCGGCAGGTACATTTCATTGCGATGTCGCTGCTGGTGGCGTTCATCGCGGTGCACTTGGTGATGGTGCTGCTGGTGCCCAAAACGTTGTGGTACATGATCGTCGGCCGCAAGGAGTCCGTATGAAAAAGCGCATCCAGGGGCTCGACGAGTCGTCCATCCTCAGCGAAGCCCGGAAGGTCCTCGCGCCGCAAATCGAAGACCGCTCCCGGCGCTCGTTCCTGTTGCGCGGCCTGACCCTCGGCGGCGTGGCAATGTTGTCGGGCTGCAACATCACCGACAACGACAGCGTTGAAACCGCGCTGTCCTCGATGTCCCGCTTCAATGATCGGGTGCAAGGCTGGTTGTTCAACCCCAACGCCATGGCCCCGACCTATCCCGAGTCGATGATCACCCGGCCATTTCCCTTCAATGCCTTCTACGGCATCGACGACGCGCCAACGGTCGAGGAAGAAAGCTATCGGCTGGAAGTCACCGGCATGGTCGCCGACAAACGCAGCTGGAAGCTTGAAGAACTGCGCGCCATGGCCCAGACCGACCAGATCACCCGCCACATCTGTGTCGAAGGCTGGAGTGCCATCGGCCGTTGGGGCGGGGTGCGCTTCAGTGATTTCCTCAAACGCGTCGGCGCCGATACCAGTGCGAAGTACATCGGCTTCAAATGCGCCGACGACTACTACACCAGCATCGACATGGCCACCGCGCTGCATGCGCAAACCTTGCTCACGCTGACCTACGACGGCGCCGTGCTGCCCCGCGAATACGGCTTCCCGATGAAGCTGCGCATGCCTACCAAGCTCGGCTACAAGAACCCGAAACACATCCAGGCGATTTTCGTCACCAACACCTACCCGGGCGGCTACTGGGAAGACCAGGGCTACAACTGGTTCGGCGGTAGCTGACAAATGCCCAAACACTTCACCGCAAGCACCCTCAACTCTAGAAGGAACACCATCATGAAAAAGCTCGCCACCGCCGCTCTGTCCCTGTTCCTGGCCATGGGCGTCGCCAGCGTCTACGCCGCCGACACCATGAGCAACGACAGCATGAGCAAGGACTCGATGTCCAAAGACGCCATGTCCAAAGACACGATGAAGAAAGACACGATGAAAAAGGACAACATGGCCAAGGACACCATGAAAAAAGACAGCATGTCCAAAGACGCCATGAGCAAGGACACGATGAAGAAAGACAACATGTCCAAGGACAGCATGAGCAAAGACACCATGAAAAAAGACGCGATGTCGCAATAACCCAAGCCACCCCCAATCCCCTGTGGGAGCGGGCTTGCTCGCGAAAGCGTCAGTCCAGTCAACGCAATGGTTGCCTGACACGACGCCTTCGCGAGCAAGCCCGCTCCCACAAGTTTTTGTGCAGGTCACATAGGGTATTACCTAACCTCATACCCCCATGACTTTTAATGGTTACAACCCCGCCATTCCCCAGTGTTAAAAAATCGCAAACCAGCTCATCAACAACAAAAAAGAGCGTTTGCAACCATGACCAAGCCTCACTGCCGCGTCCCCGCCAGCCCCACGCTGCGCTCTTCGAACCCCGACATTTGCCCCGCGATCTTCACGATCTGCGTGCGCTTCTGATCACCCAAAAAATCCAAAAAGAGTATTGCCCCATGAAAGAACTCGACCTGTACATCGGTGAAGGTTTCGAAGGCCCAGGCGTGAACGCCGCGCACATCAACATCCTGATCGGGCCGCGCAACGGTCCGGCGGGGCAGGCGTTTGCCAACAGCCTGGCGTCGCCAAGCCAGGGCCATTGCCCGTTCATGGTGATCGCCCAGCCAAACATTCCAGTCAAGCCGATGACCCTTTACGTCAACAAAGCCGCGATTAGCAGCGACCTGCATGGCAACGCTACATGGGGTGCGTCCCAGGCCGGGATCGCCAAGGCTGTTTTGGAAGCTTTGCTGGACGGCACCCTGCCGCCGGAAGCCGAAGACGAGTGGGCGATTGTGACGGCCAACTGGGTCAACCCGGCCTGCGATGACCTGGATGCGGTGTACCTGAACAACTACAACGCCTGCCGCACCGCGATCCGCGCCGCCCTGACCGGCAAGCCGGAAACCGCGCAACTGGCGGATGTGGTCGATCACATCAGCAACCCTTTCTACACGCCAAAAGCCTGAGGTCCGCGCCATGCAATACATTCGTTTGGGCAACTCCGGCCTGCAAGTCTCCCGCCTGTGCCTGGGCACCATGAACATGGGCACCCCGGACTGGAAGCCGTGGATTTTCGATGAGAAGCAGAGCGAGCCGATCGTCGCCCACGCCCTCGACAACGGGGTGAATTTCATCGACCTCGCGGACTTCTATTCCGCTGGCGTCGGTGAGGAAGTAGTGGGGCGCATCGTCAAGCGCCTGGCCCGTCGCGACGACCTGGTGATCACCACCAAAGTCGGCTACGGCACCCGCAACGGCATTAATGCCAGCGGCCATTCGCGCAAGCACATCATGGACAGCATCGATGCCTCGCTGAAACGCCTGAACATGGAATACGTCGATGTGTTCATGCTGCATTACTTCGACGTGAACACCCCGGTTGAAGAAACCATGAGTGCCATGAATGACATCGTGCGCTCCGGCAAGGCCCGTTACATCGGCGTCTCGACCATGCTCACCGGGCAACTGGCGAAGATCCTCATGGCCTGCGAACGCAATGGCTGGGTCAAGCCGATCAACATGCAACTGCAATTGAACTGCGCCTACCGCGAAGAAGAGCGCGAGATGATTCCGTTTTGCCGCGATCAGGGCCTCGGTGTTTCGGTGTTCAGTCCGCTGGCCCGTGGCCTGCTGACCGGCGACGTGCAATCGACCCGCAACCAGACCGACTTTTTCACCCAACAAATGTATAGCGACGAAGCCTCCTTCGAGATTGCTCACTCGGTACAACGGGTGGCCCGTGCCCGTGGCGTGTCGAACGCGCAGATCGCCCAGGCTTGGGTCGCCAACCATCCGGGTGTCGATTGCATGCTGGTGGGTGCCGACACCACCGCGCAGTTCGACAGTGCGCTGGCGGCGCTGGAAACCAGGCTCGACGCCGAAGAGCTGCATGAGCTGGAGCGCAACTACACGCCGTGCGACGTGATCAACGATTACACCGCCGGCAAACGCATCCTGCGCTCGGCCCGTCCTGCGCTGGAACGCTTCACTCTGACCGAGGCCGTGGCATGAGCGCGCTGATCCGTAATGGCAATTTCATCGATGGCCAATGGTCCAGCGGTGGTCCCACGTACCCGGTGTTGAACCCGGCCAACGGCGAACTGATCGCCGAGGTACAGAAGGCCGGCGCGCAAGCAACCAACCTCGCCATCGCCGCCGCCCACCGCGCCCTGCCAGCCTGGCGCAAACTCACTGCCAAGGAACGCAGCCAGAAGCTCAAGCGCTGGAGCGAGCTGATGCTGAGCAACCAAAAGGACCTGGCGACGTTGCTCAGTCGCGAGCAGGGCAAGCCGTTGGCCGAAGCCATGGGCGAAGTGGTCTACGCCGCAAGCTTTCTGGAATGGTTCGCTGAAGAAGCCAAGCGCGCTTACGGCGACGTGATCCCCAGCCACAAGGCTGACGCGCGAATCATCGTGGTCAAGGAAGCCATCGGCGTGGTGGCGGCGATCACGCCGTGGAACTTCCCGCTGGCGATGGTCACCCGCAAGGTCGGCCCGGCATTGGCGGCGGGGTGCACGATGATTCTCAAGCCGTCGGAAGAAACCCCGCTGTCAGCCTTCGCCCTGGCGGTGCTGGCCGAGCAGGCAGGGATTCCGGCCGGGGTGTTCAACATCGTTTCTGGCGATGCGGTGGCGATTGGCGGGGCACTGCAAGCCTCCAGCATCGTGCGCAAACTGTCGTTCACCGGCTCCACCCGCACCGGCAAACTGCTGATGCGCCAAGCTTCGGAAACCCTGAAAAAAGTCTCGCTGGAACTGGGCGGCAACGCGCCGTTCATTGTGTTCGACGACGCTGATCTGGACGCCGCCGTCAAAGGCGCGATGGCGTCGAAATTTCGCAACACCGGGCAGACCTGCGTTTGCGTGAACCGCTTCTTTATTCAGGACGGCGTCTACGAAGCCTTCACCGGCAAACTCGCCGAAGCGGTCGCGGCAATGCGGGTCGGTAGCGCCTTGGAGGGTGACACCGAGCAAGGCCCGCTGATCAACGCCGCCGCGCTGGCCAAGGTTGAACTGCATGTCGGCGATGCCTTGGAGAAGGGCGCCCAACTGTTGTGCGGCGGTCGTCGCCATGCGCTCGGCGGCACGTTCTACGAACCGACCATCCTCACCGAAGCCAACAGCGACATGCTAATCGCCCAGGACGAAACCTTCGGCCCGGTGGCCGCGTGCTTCCGCTTCAAGGACGAAGCCGAAGTGCTGCAACGGGCCAACGACACGCCATACGGGTTGTCGGCGTATTTCTACAGCCGCGACATCGGCCGTGTCTGGCGCATGGCCGAGGGCCTGGAAGCGGGCATGGTCGGGATCAACGAAGGGATCATCTCCACGGAAGTCGCGCCGTTCGGCGGCATCAAGGAGTCGGGCCTCGGTCGCGAGGGCTCCAAATACGGCCTGGAAGACTACCTGGAAATCAAATACCTGTTGATGGGTGGACTCTAATACACACCGCATAACCAATGTGGGAGCGGGCTTGCTCGCGAAGGCGGTGTATCAGTCGGCATTGATAGTGCCTGACACACCGCTTTCGCGAGCAAGCCCGCTCCCACAGGTTCCATAGGCTCCACAGGTAAAAAAGATCGGTTTCATTTCTCCGTCAATAACAACAACTGGAGACGAACATGTCCGCTCAATCGATAAAGATCGATGACCTGCCCATCGGGCGCTTCCATCTCAAAATCGCCGGGTTAACCTTCGGCGCGCATTTCACCGACGGCTACATCCTCGGCCTGATCGGGATCGCCTTCACCCTGCTCAGTCCGCAAATGCACCTCGACGCATTCTGGCAGGGTCTGATCGGTGCCTCGGCGCTGATCGGTCTGTTCCTCGGCAGCCTGTTCTTCGGTTGGATCTCCGACAAGGTCGGCCGGCAGAAAATCTTCCTGGTCAGTTTTGTGCTGATCACGATTGCCTCGGTGATGCAGTTCTACGCCGAAACTGCCATGCAATTGTTCCTCTGCCGGGTGCTGATCGGCATTGGCCTGGGCGGTGATTTCAGCGTTGGTCACGCCATGCTCGCCGAGTTCTCGCCGAAGAAACACCGGGGCGTGTTGCTCGGCTCGTTCAGCGTGATCTGGACCTTCGGCTACGTCGCCGCGACCTTCGTCGGTACGGCCATGCTCAACCTCGGTGATGACGCCTGGCGCTGGATGTTGGCCTCGTCGGCTATTCCGGCAGCGTTGATCCTGATCGCCCGGATCGGCACCCCGGAATCGCCGCGTTGGCTGGTCAATCAGGGTCGCATCGCCGAAGCCCGGGCCATCGTCAAAAAGCATCTGGGCGACAACGTCGAACTCGACGAAACCCGCTCCACCGAAACCCGTTCCGGCTACGCGGTACTGTTCAGCCGTGAATACCGCAAGCGTACGGCGTTCAACTGCCTGTTCTTCGTGTGCATCGTGATGCCGTACTTCGCGATCTACACCTTCCTGCCGTCGATTCTGCAGAAGATGGGCCTGGCGGAAGGCTTTGGCACCGAGCTGATGCTGAACATGCTGCTGATCCTCGGCGCGTTGATCGGGATCGGGTGCACGGTGAAATTCTCGCGCCGGGGCTTCTTGATCAACTCGTTCATCATCCTGGCGGTGGCGTTGTTTCTGTTGGCCGCGTTGCCGGGCAGTGCGGCGTTTTTGATGGTGTTGGTGTTCGGCATCTTCACCCTGGTGTTGTCGGCGGTGAGTAACCTGGTGGGCGTGTTCCCGGCCGAAAGCTTCCCGACCGAAGTACGGGCCAGCGGGATTGGCCTGGCGACAGCGGTGAGTCGTTTGGGCTCGGCGGTCAGTACGTTTCTGCTGCCGGTGAGTGTGGCGGGGATCGGGTTGAGCCCGACCATGGGCATACTCGCGGCGATTCTGGCACTGGGCGCGATAATTTCCTGGGCCTGGGCACCGGAGACGAAGTCCCTGACACTGAGTCAGGCGTGCAAGGCGCAGAGTCCGGTGGAGAGTGGAGCGCCGGTGGCCGTCAAAGTCGCAGCCCCGATCTAGTTCGTGTCGCGGGTGTGGTGTTTCATTTGTGGGAAGGTAAGGTCAACTTAGGGGGAGGGAACCCTGCTTGGAGAGAGTGCGGGGGGAATTCACCTGCAATGTGCTTATTAGTGGCGTAATGTAACCATCCAGTTTCATCTGCCTGTCAGTGAATGGAGTCATGTCGTGGACGAAATCATCGCTCGAATCAAAACCGCAAAAGACGCAAGGATTTTTGCGCAGAATGCGAAGCGTCGAGGGAACTTCGACGCTGAAGCCAAGGCACTGGAGCGAGCATTAGATCTCCAGGCGCGGGAGGAGGGGTTTGTTACGCAGGCACAGATTGCAATTGCCAAGGCTCTATATGCTTATGAATCTGAGCAAGGGAAGGCTTTTGGTCGAGTATATCGAGCTAGTCGGACACGCAAAATGTTGCGTGAGCATGGTGCCTTGTTGGCGGCGGAGCGGATGGTTATTAATCCTCGACCAACTCAGGGATACACCGTATTGGCAGAGGCGGGTCTAGGGGCGCATAGCTTTGAGGCCATTATCGATCGGTATCCGGAGGAGTTTTCAGAGCAAGCTGTTCTTGCTGCACGAGCTCGACTTACAGGTATTAAAACTAAACCTGCCATTTTGATGGCGGGGACTGATTCTAACCCATCGTCTGCTGATGTACCTGTTCTTGACGCTGAGGCATTACTGCTAATTCAACGATTCAAAGAGCCCGAAAATCGCTTCCAAAGCTCATGGAAACCGCATTACAGAGCAACGATCAATGCGATACGAAACGCAATAGACGACGATCGCGTGGGCGATATCGTTGATTTGATTTGGAGCGACCAAGATAACGGCGTGAGTAATGCAGGGCAGGGCGTATTAGGGCTTTCCGCTATCGGCTCTCTTCGAGAAGAATTCGAGGCGTTGACTCATGAGATCGCTGCCGACGAGAGTCCTGAGAAGTATCAACAAATCGTGCTTCGGTTGGAGGAGTGGCGCGATGAGGGGCGGATAAAAAAGCTACCAAGATTGTTGATTGGCCGTGCGTTCGCCGCAATTCATCCGGTCATTTATCACACGCTGGTTGTGGAGGAAAAACAAGATAGGGTTCTGCCCTGGTTTTGCAGTCACACCGGTTTTTCTATTCCTGTGGGCAATTGGGCACATAAATCGAAAGCGTTGGCAAAACATTTGAGTGCTATGGAAGTCTTTGACGATGGAGATATCGTCCGCAATATGTTTCCTTGGTTTGTGTTCGAACATTTGAGGGGCGAAGATCAACTGGTTCCGTTCACACCCGGCCATAAAGAGCGTCCTCCAGCGGCTTATGTCGACTTACCGGCAACACAACGAGAGGTGTTATTGCAGCACAACAAATTACAAACCTGTTTGTATCATTTGTTATGCAGCCAGTATGGTGAGAACCATGTGAAAACCGAGCATCCAACAGGCTCGGGAGGTTATGCAGATGCGCTGGTTCGACTGAGTAAAGATCGCTGCTTTTTGTATGAAATAAAGGTGTCCGAGACTGCCGCTGGTGCCGTTAGAGAAGCACTGGGACAGTTACTTGAATATGCATATCGTCCTACTGGCTTTGAGCCGGAAAAGCTGTTCATTGTCGCCGAACCTCCGCTCGACTCCGTTACCGAGCAATTCCTGAAGAGGATGGCCAGTGAGTTTCGATTGAAGCTGGAGTACCTTCAGTTGCAATTACCGCGAGAGGAGTAATCGGTAGTCAGCGCGTTTAAAACGTAAAGGATGTCCCCGGTTTCTACCTTCGCAGCCCAACGGGGGCAAGTGCCCCCGCCACAGACAATACTGATCGTCGCCTCAGGGATTACTCACCAACCCCAACCACTCCGTAAACAACCGCACCTTCGACAACCCCAATTTGTCATTCGCCACATCCAGCCAATACCCATACGGCCCGACCACTTCCACCGGGGTGATCGGCAGCAAACTGCTGTTGGCCAGTTCCTTCTCGATCATCTGCCGATCAATCACCGCCAACCCGCCACCGGCCAGCGCCGTGTGGATCACTTGGTCGAGGGTGCTGAATTCCAGCCCTTGTCCCGCATCGATATCGTCACGGCCCATCGCCGCCAGCCAGTTCTCCCACACCTTCAAACGCTTGCCGTCGTGCAGGATGTGCAGCAAGGGAAATTGCCGCAGGTCCGGTGGCTGGCCGTTGACGAATAATTCCGGGCTGGCCGCGGCCATGTGCCGCTCCATCACCAGCAACTGGCTGCTGCCATGGCTGTCGGCTTCGAGGCCGAAGCGGATATGGCAGTCGATTTCCGCGAGGTTGTCGTGGCCGGTCTGGTGGGTGACGCTCAGGCTGATGTCCGGGTAGCGCTGGCAGAATGCACGCAAGTGCGCCGACAGCCAGCGCGTGGCCCAGGTTGGCGGCGCGACGATGCGCAGGCGCTGGCGCAGGTTGGGCACGCGCACCGCTTGCAAGGCGCGTTCGATGTGGTCGAAGGCGTCGCTTAAATGCGGGGAGAGGGCGATGCCGGTTTCGGTCAGCGACAGGCCTTGCGGCGTGCGGATGAACAGGGCCACGCCGAGGTAGTCTTCGAGCTGCTTGATCTGACGGCTGACCGCGCCTTGGGTGACGTTCAAACCCAGGGCCGCCTGGCTGAAACTGCGATGCCGGGCGACTTCTTCAAAGACGCGCAGCATGTTGAGCGAGGGCAGTTGACGCATGAAAGGGTGACTCCGCACCTGACGCCGATGTGGGACAGGTTTATTGTTTTTGGGTGATGGTTTTGTAGGGCGTATCTGACTCCTCCTGTATGGGCTGATGCAAGTGGTGTTTGGGCGATTCGCGAGCAAGCCCGCCCCCACAGGTTATGCGCTAAACCTGTGGGAGCGGGCTTGCTCGCGAAGGCGTCCTCACGAACGCCAAACAATCCGGATCAGAAGTAATACCCAATGTTCATATACAACTGGTTCTCCCACTGATCAGTCCCCCCGGCCCCCAAACTCTGGGTGTAGCTGCTACCGCCGATATACGGGTCATTCTTGCCATACAGCCACTCGGTCGCGATCCACAGTTTGCTGAAGGAAAACGAGGTGCCCAGGATCATCCGCTGCGAAGTCTTGAACTCGCTGGCATCTTTATCGAAGGCACTGTAGTTGGCATACAGCTTCACGCCGCTGACCATGTCGAACAGGTACTTGCCGCCCACGTCGTAGCTCAAATCCGCCACGTACAGATTGCCGCGACTGGCGACGTTGTACGTGCCGTCGTAACCACCGAGGGTCACCACTTCGTCGGTGCCCGCGTTGCGCGGCGACATCTGCTGCCGCGCCGCTTGCAGTTGCACGCCCCACGGGCCGTTCTTGCCGAGGTAGTGCACGGCCACGGCGTTACGGCGGCCGTCGTTGTCGGTGTCCTTGTTCTCCAGGGTCGAGGTCAGGCCGGAGATACCAACTTCGGATTTCCACGGCCCCAGGTCCAGGGCCTTGGCCACCCGCAGCACCACGGTGTTGCGTTCCTGGTTGTCGCTACCATCGCCTACGTAGCTGTCGGCCCCGGACACCACGCTGGAATAGGTCACGCCTTTGCTGGTGCCTTTGCCTTGCCACGCCGGGCGCAGGTAGTAGCCGGCCTGGATGTTCCAATCGCCGCTTTGCTGGATGTACTTGGCGCCGACCTGTTGCACATCTTCCAGGCCGATGACGTTGCCGAGGGTTTCGTAGAAGGTGCTGCCGAAGTACGGCTGCAAGCCGAATGGAATCGTGTTCAGGCCCACCTGCACTTGCTGGTCGGGGTTGAATTTGTAGCCGGCCCAGGCGAATTTGGCGAACTGGATGTCGCCGTAGTTCTTGGTGTACTGGTACGGATAAGAGCGGCCGTAGAAACGGTACTGGGCCTCACCGATCCAGGTGTCGGAGTTGTACTTGGCGCTGAGGAACACCGTGTCCAGACCGAACTTCTGAATGTCGCGGTCCGGGTCATAGTCCCAACGGGCCCGAATGGCGCCGCCGAGGTCGAGGTTGTCGGTCACTTGAACCGCCATGGCCGGGGCCGCGAAGGCGCCGAGCAGCGGTATCAGAACGATGGAACGGACCGCAAGAGGGGAGGTTGTGCGCACAGTCATACTCCTGATTTTTTAGTTATCGTTGGCAACAGCAACCCATGCCGCAGCGAACGCTGCGACCTGGGGAAAGGGTTATTGATTCAGTTGGCCTGAGGGCGGATCAGCCTCAGCGGTGGTTCAGCGACGGGCACCATCGGTATCGCCGACGCACCGGGTGCCGCCGCCAGCAAGGTCTGGGTGTAGGCGTTTTGCGGTCGCAGCAACACCTGTTGCGCCGTGCCGTATTCCACCACCTCGCCCTGGCGCATCACCGCGATGTAATCGCTGATCTGCGCCGCCACCCGCAGGTCGTGGGTGATGAACAAAATGCTCAGGTTCAGGCGCTGTTGCAGCTCGGCGAGCAGCTCCAGCACCTGTTTTTGCACCGAGACATCCAGCGCCGAAACGCTTTCATCGGCGATCAACACTTCCGGGCGCATCGCCAGGGCCCGGGCGATGCCGATGCGCTGGCGCTGGCCACCGGAGAACTGCCGTGGTTTGCGTTTGAGCGCATCGCGTTTAAGGCCGACCTGTTCCAGCAAATCCCCGGCCTCGACCCACGCATCTTTCGCTGACAGTCCCCGCAGTTGGGCGGCGCGGGCGATGATGTCGCCGACCCGATGCCGTGGATTCAGCGAGCCGTAGGGGTCCTGGAAAATCATCTGGATTCGCCGCCGGTTGGCCGCCAGGGCCGAGCCGCGCAGCGCGAGGAAATCCGTGTCACCGACCCACACATGACCGCTGTCGCTGTCCACCAGCCGAATCGCTGCTTTCACCAACGTGCTCTTGCCCGAGCCGGACTCGCCGACAATTGCCAGGGTCTTGCCCCGTGGCAATTGCAGCGACACATCCTTCAGCGCCGGCACCAAACGACCGCCGACGTTGTAAGTCTTGGTCAGGTGCTCAATGCGCAGCGCCAACTCACCGTCGGCGCACGGCACATGCAACTCGGGGTGCAGCGCCGGCACGGCGGCGATCAGCTTGCGGGTGTACGGATGTCTTGGTGCGTTGAGCACTTGATCGCGCTCACCGATTTCCACCAGCACGCCACCCTCCATCACGGCGATGCGGTCGGCGATTTCCGCGACCACGCCAAAGTCGTGGGTGATGAACAAAATGCCGTGCTGACCGCGACCGCGCAGGTCACGCACCAGTTTCAACACCTGGGCCTGAGTGGTGACGTCCAGCGCCGTGGTCGGTTCGTCGGCGATCAACAAGTCCGGGTTCATCGCCAACGCCATGGCAATCACCACCCGTTGGCATTGGCCGCCGGAGAGTTGATGCGGGAAGCTGTTGGCGATCCGTGGCGGGTCGGGCAGTTGGGTGGAGTCGAGCAGGGCGAGCATGCGTTCGCGGCGCTCGGCGGCAGGCATGCTCGGTGCGTGAATATCGAAGATTTCTTCGACTTGTTGACCGATGCGAATCGCCGGGTTCAGCGCCGCCATCGGCTCCTGGAAAATCATCGCGATGCGGTTACCGCGCAAGCGGCGCAACGAGGGTTCGTCCATGCGGCAGATGTCGTCGCCGAGAAAGTCGATCACCCCTTCGCTGTGGCGCAGGCCCTTGGCGTAGTCGCCCATGATCGCCGCCGAGAGCACCGATTTGCCGGAGCCGGACTCGCCGATCACGCAGAGGATTTCGCCTTTTCGCACGTCGAGGCTGATGCCTTTGACCGCATGGCTACGGTCGGCGCCGGCGGGCAGTTCGATGGACAGGTTCTCAACCTTTAAGACTTGTTGTTGGCTCATGCTCAACTCCTTGTGCCTTTCTGGGCGTGTTCGTCCAGACCGTCCGCCAACAGGCTCAGGCCCAGCATCAGGGTGGAGATGGCAATGCACGGGAAGATCACCAGGTGCGGGAAGGCGATGGCCATGCTGCGGCCTTCGTTGATCATGCCGCCCCAGTCCGGTGTGGGCGGCGGCAGGCCGAGGCCGAGGAAGCCGAGGGCGCCGATCATGATCGCGGTGTAGCCGATGCGCAGGCAGAAATCGACGATCAACGGCCCGCCGCAGTTCGGCAGGATTTCCACCAGCATGATCCGCAGCGAGCCTTCGCCCTGGGTGATGGCGCTGAGCACGTAGTCCCGGGAGCGGATGTCGATGGTCAGCGCGCGCATGATGCGGAAGATCGCCGGGGCGCTGGTGAAGGTCACCGCAATCAGGATATTCAGCGCCGAGGCGCCGAGGGCGATGATGATCACGATGTACAGCACCAGCACCGGGAACGACAGCACGGTGTCCGCGACATACGACAGCAAAGCATCAACCCAGCCATTGAAGTAACCGGCACACAGGCCCATGGCGATGCCCACGGCAAACGCGGTCAGGGTCGCGAGGATCGACCAGAACAACACGGTGCGGGTGCCCCAGATCAGTCGCGACAGAATGTCCCGGCCGATCATGTCGGTGCCCAGCAGGAAGCGCAGCCCGTCGCCATCCGGCGTCATCGGCGTCAGCAGCGGGGTGAAACTTTCCAGCGGATCATGGGGCGCCAGCCACGGCGCAAAAATTGCCATCAACACCCAGCCGCCAACCAGCAGCAAACCGAGCAACGCCAACGGATGTTTGAACGAGTTGAGGAAGTTCATTGGCCACCTCCGCCAAGACTGCGCAAGGTGATGCGCGGGTTGAGCCAGGTGTAGGCCAGGTCCGAGAAGATTTTGGTCGCGCCGACCACGATGCCGCTGATCATCGCGCAGGCTTCGATCAGGTACACGTCATGGTTCAGCGACGCGGTGTACAGCAGTGAACCGAAGCCTTTGTAGGCGAAGAACACCTCGACCACGATCACGTTCGACAGCAGCCATGGGATGTACAACATGATCACCGTGATCGGTGCGATCAGCACGTTGCGCAAGGCATGGCGCAACACGATGCGCGAGGTGGACGCGCCTTTGAGGCGGGCGGTGCGGATGTACGGTGCCTGCATCACTTCGACCATCGAGGCCCGAGTGATCCGCGCCAGATAGCCGATGCCGAACAGGCACAGCACCATCAGCGGCAGCGCCAGTTCCACGGCGTTGAAGCCGTCGCTCATGCTGCTAACGCCCGGCAGCCAGTTGAGCCAGAACACGAAGATCGCCGAGACGAACACCGCGCTGGCAAAGTCCGGAATCGAGGTGGTGACGATCGACAGGAATGACACCAGCCGATCCACCGCCGAACCCTGGCGAATGCCCGCCAGAATCCCGAGGGTCAACGCCACGGGTACCATCACCGCCAATGCCAGGCCCGCCAGAATCAAGGTTTGTCCGAGGTTGGGCAGCAACAGGTCAATCACCGGCTCCCGAAAGTGCACCGACGTGCCCCAGTCGCCGCTGAGGAAATCCTTCAGCCACACCAGGTAGCGCCAGATGAAGGGTTGGTTGTAACCGTGTTCCACCAGCCACGCGGCGCGCTGGTCGGCGGCGGAGTAGGGGCCGAGGACGTTGATTGCGACGTCCTCGATGTTCAGTTCCAGGGCCAGGAACACGATCACTGACACCGACAACAAGGTTGCCGCCAGCGCCAATAACTTGCGCATTAGAAATTCAGCCATGCTCGCACGCTCCGGCTAATCAAGGGATGGCGGCCCAACCCACCGAGGTGGGCGAGCCGCATGAGGGGCGCTTGAATCAGGCGCTCAACCAGACTTCATCCATTGGGTAGAAGTCCGATGGGTGAACCTGGAATCCCTGGACTTTCTTGCTCGCGGCGGTGAATTTATCGCCCCAGAACGGCTGCACCATGACGCAGGCGTCCTGCAGGATTTGCTCGACGCTTTGCATCGCGGCAGCACGTTGTTTTGGGTCGATGATGCCCATGGCTTTATCGAGTGCAGCGTCGAACGCCGGGTCGCTGTAGTGGCTTTCGTTCCAGGCTGCGCCGCTGCGGTAGGCCAGTTCCAGGGACATCACGCCCAATGGGCGATGCGCCCAGTAGGTGAGGCTGAACGCGGCTTTGTCCCAGATCGGCCAGTACTGGGTGGCCGGGATCACTTTGAGGTTGATGCGGATGCCGGCTTCGGCGCAGTTCTGTTGCAGGATCTGCGCGCAGTCCTGTTCATAGCGACCCTGGGTGTTGCCGACGATCAGGTCGATGTCGATGCCGTTCGGGTGGCCGGCTTCGGCGAGGAGTTTCTTCGCCCCCACCACATCCCGCGCACGTTTGGGCAGCGGGAAATATTCCGGGTGGGACGGCGCGACGTGATGGTCTTCGCCCAGGGTGCCCATGCCGCGATAGGCGATCTTGAGCATTTGCGCGTTGTCGGCGCACAGGACGACGGCTTTGCGAATCCGCACATCATCGAACGGCTTCTGGTCGCAGGCCATGCGCATGACCACGGTTTGCGCCGATTTGCAGGTCAGCAATTGCGCACCCGGCAAGCGTTTGGCCAGGTCCAGCTCGGCCACGGTCACCCGGTACAGCACGTCTACTTGCCCGGCCTGCAGTGCCGCGAGATGCGTCGAAATGTCGGTGCCCATGTCGACGTAGCGCAACTCGTCGAGGTTGGCCGGTTTGCGCCAGTAATCGGCACGCTTGGCAAAAGTCGCCTGCTTGTTGACCGCAAACGACACCAGTTTGAACGGCCCGGTGCCTAGCGGATTTTTCGCCCAATCGTCACCGGCCTTGAAGCTGCGGTGGACGATGGCGCAGGTGAAGGCGTTGAGCATTTCCGGAATTGCCAGCATCGGCCGCTTGAGCACCAGGCGGAACTGGAAGTCGCCGAGTTTTTCGAAGGCACTGATGTCCTGGAACGCGGTGCGGTTGACCGACTTCGAGTCGGCGGCAATCCAGCGCTCGATGTTGTGCTGCACGTCCTCGACGTTGAAGGTGTCGCCGTTGCTCCACTTCACGTCCTGGCGCAGGTTGAAGGTCCAGGTCTTGAGGTCGTCGGACGGGCTCCAGCTCTCGGCCAGGTACGGGTGAGTGATGTTGTCCGCGTCGACCCAGGTCAGGAATTCCAGTGAGTTGCGCAGCAGGTTCGAGGCTTCGATCCAGGTGATCAGCATCGGGTCCTGGATTTCCTGGATGGCGCAGGCAAACCGCAGCGTGCCGCCCTGGCGCGGTGGCACGGCCTCGGCGGCGCGGGCCGAATTACCCAGCAGGGCGGAACCGAGGAAGGTGCTGGCGCTGGCGGCGGTGATGCCCAGCAGTGCAGCGGTGCGCAGGAACTGGCGGCGATTGATTTCGCCAGTTTTGACTTGGGTGCACAGGTCGTTTACCGCTGGATGCGGCAGGGCGCCGTCCAGTGTCATTAACTCTTTCATATGCCTCTCCGATACGTTGCAAAGATGCGTTTTTCGACTGGCCGCAGAGGGGGCGAGCGGCGGACGCGGTCGGTTTTCGATGAACCGAAACTGTCAGTGGCAGGCGCCGCGAAGGCGCAGGCAAGACAGGCGTGAAGCCGGCAGAAGAACAAGGCGCAACGAACTCAGGAGGTCGGAAATGGGGTAGGACATAGGGCTGCTCTCATGTTGTTTTTATTAGAGATGCCCGCAGTTTTGTCATCTGGGCAAAGATCGACAAACGATAAATTCAACGGTGAAACGTTCGATAAATGCATGTTACTGACCGTAAGGAAGACGCCGCTTCGAAAGCGTTGCGCCCGGAAAATTGAATGCGGCCGTTTACCGCGCGTGTTTGCGACCGCTATGCACGTCTTCTGTAGCCGCCGCCGAACGCTCCTGTAGCAGTTGCCGAAGGCTGCGTTCGGCTGCGAAGCAGTCGCAAAACGGTGCGACCACATTCTTCCTGCTGCCCCGCATTGGCTGGATGACGACTGCTTCGCAGCCGAACGCAGCCTTCGGCAGCTGCTACAGAGGGTCGCGTTTTCAGGGGGACCCGCGTGGGGTCCTTCATGCGTTGGAATCAACGCGGCATCAGGCGCGGATCGAACGGATAGTCGGAGAGCAATTCGACACCGTTTTCGTGGATGTAGATCTGCTCTTCGAGCTTGACCCCTTCGCCGCCTTCATCGTGACCGATGTAGCTTTCCACGCAGATGGTCATGCCCGCTTCGAACACACCGTCGTAGCCCAGCGAATCAATGTCCTCGCGATGCACCACGTACGGGTATTCACCGGTCATGCCAACCCCATGCACCAGGGCGAAGTAACGGTTGGCCTTGTAGTTGTCCGGGATCTTCCATGCCAGCTCGGCGTATTCCTTGAAGCTGCGCCCGGCCTTGAGCATTTCCATGTTAGTTTGCACTTGTTCGTAGGCTAGTTTGTACAGTTCCTGTTGCTTGGCGGTCGCGGCTTGCTCGCCGCAGAGGAAGGTCCGCGAGAAGTCGGCGTAGTAACCGAAACGCCCGACCACGTCGGTGTCCAGCGCCACCAGGTCACCGGCCTCGATCGGCCGCGTGCTGCATTCCTGGAACCACGGGTTGGTGCGCGGGCCGGAGGACAACAGCCGGGTTTCCACGTAGTCGCCGTCGGTGGCGATCACGTGCTGGTGCAGGTGCGACCACAGTTCGTTTTCGCTGATGCCCGGCACGAGTTTGCTTTCCATCAAGCGCACCCCGGCCTCGGTGGCGCGCAGGCTGGCGCGGATCATCTTCAGCTCGTTCGGCACCTTGATGCAGCGCGCCCGTTCCAGCGGTTCCTGGGCGTCGAAAATCTGATAGCCGAGTTTTTGCAGTTCGAACGCGGCGGCCGAGGTCGCGCTTTCGATGGCGATGCGCTTGTTGCCACCGCTGCATTTGCGCACCAGTTCATCGATTTCGGCCGCCCATTCGGCGGTGACGTTGCTCAGGAAGCTGTCGCAGAAGTAATAGGAAATGGCTTTGGCCGGACGCACTTCATCGACGGTGTTGAGCTTTTCCGCCAGGTGCAGGCAGCCGCCGAATTCGAAGATCACCACTGGGCCTTCCGCCGGGATAAAGGCATAGCGCGCGGGGTTGCGCGCCGAGTACACCTGCATGTTGCGCGAGCCGGTGGCGTAGCGCATGTGGGTTGGGTCGAACAGCACGCAAGCGGCGTAGTCGCGTTTTTTCAGTTCGTTGCGCACCCGTTGCAAGCGGTCGAGCTGGATTTGCTGGATTTCGTCGTAGGTCGGTTCGCAGTCGGCGGGGTTGCGGTTGGGGCCGGACAGACTCATGGGGTGTTCCTCGCAGGGCAAATACGGTTGGTTTTTTCCAAGAATTTTTTTGAGGGCGGATCAGTCGAGCAACCGGTCGCTGCGCACCAGGTTGCGTTCGGCTTGCAGATGGGCTTCGGACAGGCGTCCGTAAAGCTGTTTGGTGCGTTGGGCGCGGCCGATGATTCCGGGCTTTTCGGAGTAGGCGAAGATCGCGGTGTTGCGCTCGGTGGCGCCTTCGACGCGGGTCACCCGGTGTACCGAAAAGCGGCCCTTGAAGATCTGCAAGTCGCCGGGGTTGAGTTCCAGTTCCTGCACGCGGCTGCGATCGTCGCCGCGCACGACGTTGCCCACCGCGCCGAGATTTTCCTGGGTGCGGGTACGGATCATGGGCGCGTACTCGAACAGACCGCCGGCCTCAGGCTTCTGGGTCATCATGCTGACGATGAATTCGTTGGTGTCGAAGTGCCAGGGCTGCTCCGTGCCCTCGGGCATGACGTTGATCACCAGGCCGGCGAACGGGTCGGCGTATTCGAAAATCTCCGGTTCGTTGAGGCAGGCGCCGATAAAGCGTTTCATCATCGGCGAGACGTACAGCCGATGAATGATCGCGTCCGGGGCGATCATGTCCCGGGTCACAAAGCCACTGGTGCGCTCCATGAATGTGCGGCGCGGGTCATCCTGGGGCAGGGTGGGGTCGTCTTCGGTGAAGTAGGCGTTGACCTTGCGCACCGAGTAAAACGTCTTGCCCGACAGCGCCTGGCCTTCGGCGCGGGCCTGTTCCAGCGCCTCGGGCCGCAGGAAATTCTTCAGCAGGCAGCAGCCGTCCTCGGCCAGTTCGGCGCGAGCGTGTTCGATCAGTGCCTGTAATTGGACATGGCCCGAATCATGTATGGGGTACAACTCGGTATTAATGATGTCGCTGATATCGCCCACTTCGGCGTCGGCAAGTTGAAGGCTCATGCAAGTCTCCTGGAACTATCAATTAACAGTGTTTGGCGTTGAATCGATAGTTGCTTAAAGAGGTGCGAAGTGGAAATTACAAGTTGTGATCGAATCCATCGGCAGGGGCGATAGTTATGTCGGGCGAACTGGATGGGACCTTACTTAAAGTCTTTGTCGCGATTATCGAGTGCCACGGGTTTTCCGCGGCCGCCGAACGCCTGCATAAAACCCAATCGACCGTCAGCCAGAGTTTGCAGCGGCTGGAAGAGATCGTCGGAACGCCACTGGTACAACGCACCAGTCGTTCGGTGGGCCTGACCCCCGGCGGCGAAACCTTTTTGATCTACGCCCGGCAGATCCTCAAGCTGCACGCCGATGCGATCAACGCCGTGCAGTTGCCCGACGAGCAGGTGTGCATTCACGTCGGCATGCCCGAGGACTATGCGCAGTTCTGCCTGGCCGGGGTCTTGCGGGACTTCCAGGCGCAGTTTCCCCAGGTGCGGCCGGACATTTGTTGCGAGATGTCGACCGCGTTGGTCAGCCGCTTGCAGCGCGGCGAACTGGATCTGGTGCTGGGTGTGCAGCACGCCAATCTGCAGCCGGGGGAATACCTGTGCGACGAGCCGCTGGTGTGGGTGGCCGCTGAAGGGTGGCGCGCCGGCAAGCACGAATCGGTGCCGTTGGCGGTGTATGCCGAGGGCTGCGCCTTCCGCGCTAACGCGGTGCGGGCGCTGGCCGAGGCCGGGCGGCCGTGGCATGTGGTTTACACCAGCCAGAGTCCGCGCGGCATCGGGATTGCGATTGAACAGGGGCAGTCGGTGGGCGTCACCGCGCGCCGCTTGGTGCCGCCGGGGTGGCAGGTGCTCGATGAGGCCCAGGGCTTTCCACCGATCGACCCGGCGCGGTTGATGGTCTGGCGTTCGACTCAGTCTCAGGCGTTGCCGGTCGAGGCGCTGGTGGACATTCTCTGCCGTGAGCTGGGCCGTTCAGACCTGTTGGCCCAACGCGGGCTCGCGGCGTTGACGACGGGCCATCAACCGCAGCAATAACAGGCTGGCCGCCACCCAGCAGATGATCCAGCCATGCACCAGAGCAAATTGCCCGGTGGCTTGCAGCAGCCAGCCGCAGAGCCAGTTGGCGGTGGCGCTGCCCAGGCCGTAGCCGACCATGCTCAGGCTCACCACTTGCAGGCTGTGCACCGGGCTCAATCGTGCGCTGAGGTAGGCGGCCATCAAGCCCCAGACCGGGAAGTAAAACAGTGCGAACAGCCCGGCCGCCAGCCAGGTCAGGCCCAGGGTCGGCTGCCAGAGCAGGGCCAGCATCGCCAGGCCGAAAGCGCTGATACTCAACGCCATTACCCGCAGCGCGCCCCAGCGATCCGCCAATGAACCGAGTAGCAAACCACCGACGACGCCGCCGATGCCGATCAGCGTCCACAGCGATCCGGTGATCTGCGCGTTGGCCCCCAGGCGTGCGCTGGCAAACGCCGAGAGGAAGTTCAGGAACGGTCCGCTGATGGCGCCGATAAAAGCACTGAGCAGCAGAATGTGCAGCGCCACCGGGTGCTCGAGGCACAGGTGCAGCCATTGCCTGAGGACTCGGCGCAGCGACGGCGCGCTGCTGGATGTGTGGTGTTGTTGCGCTGCGAGCGGGGCCAGGGCCCAGAAGGTCAGCAGGGTGACGATCAGCGTCAAACCGGCGCAGATCAGCCAGAAGTGCCGCAGGGAGATGCCGTGCAATAAAGCGATCAGCACACCGTTGAGGCAAATCGCAAACGCCGCCCCCGACGATGCCAGCCCCAGCACGCGGCTGCGGTGGGAGGCCGAGATCACCTCGCCGGTCAGCGCCGCGATAGCGTTCCAGTTCGACACCGCGCAGGCCGAGACCAGCGCCAGGCATAGCGCAAATGGCAGCACCCACGGCGTGGCGACGGCCAATGCCAACAGCAACGGGCTCAAGGCCATCGTCAGGCGCACCATGTTGCGCGGGCTGATCCACGCCGCCGCGATCCCGCTGACAATCGACGTGCCCATATAGAACAGCTGCAACAGCGCCGCGATGAGCGCGGCCTGGCTGTAGCTCAGTCCAAATGACTGACGGATCTCGGGCAATAACGCCGAATACAGAAAGATGCTGAAACCGTGGGTAGTGGCGTTACAGGCCGTGAAGATAAGCGCCAACAGGCCAATACTTCTAGCGGGTGACTTAATAACAGATGGCATGTATTTGGCTCGGATTAATTGCAACAGGATGGAGCGAAGTTGCAGGGTTCGCCCTATGTAAGTGCATTAGTGCATGGCGGGATTTAATGGGAGTCAGACTAGCGTTTATATAAATAAAACGGCCAGTGCTTAATAGTCATGAGTGTGCGGCGAAATACTCATGCTATTTATACGTCAGCGACAGTTTCCCAATCAAAAAACGACCCCCGCTGATACAACGCAGATCAAATGTGGGAGCGGGCTTGCTCGCGAAAGCGGTGTGTCAGCCAAAACAAGGTTGCCTGATACACCGCTTTCGCGAGCAAGCCCGCTCCCACACAAAGCATCCGCTTCAAATCACCCCGCACAACACAAAAATGCATGTTACTCAGGAAATTTCCCACAAGCCGTGGGATGCTTGGCGCTCGTCAGCCCTTGCGCGAGTCCTGTTCATGAAACGCAAAATGCCCGCGCTCAATGCGCTCAAAGCCTTCGAAGTGGCCGGCAGCACCGGCAGCTTTACCCGGGCGGCGGAGTTGCTCAACGTCACCCAGAGTGCGGTCAGCCGACAGGTGCGCCAGCTCGAAGAACAGCTGGGCGAGAACCTGCTGGAGCGCCGGCATCATCACCTCGAACTGACCAGCGCCGGCCGGGTGTTGCTGCGGGCACTGCACCAGTCTTTCGACAAGATTGAGCTGACGGTGCGCAGCATCCAGCAGAAATCCCACGCCAATCGCCTGCACATCAACGCGCCGCCAACCTTCACCAGCCGCTGGTTGATGCCACGCCTGGGACGCCTGCGGGAGAAGCACCCGGAACTGGAGTTGAGTATCACCACCCGCCTGCAGGACAGCCTCGCGGAAACCAGCACTCTAGACTGTGCAATCCGTTTTGGCGATGGCGAATGGGATGGTTTGGACAGCTCGCTTTTGATCCAGGAGCGGCACATCGCGGTGTGCGCGCCGTCCTTGTATGCGCGGGAGTGGAGCGAGGGCGGCATCGACCTCAATCGCCTGACGCTGCTGCATGTGCTGGCCCGGGAAGACCAGCGCTACTTGACCTGGAAACACTGGCTGGACGCGGCGAAAATCAGCGGCGTCGACACCCAGGGCGGCTATGAATTCGACCTGCTGGACCTGGCGATTCGCGCCGCCACCGACGGCTTGGGCATCACCATTGCCGACTGGCACATGGTCGCCCCGGAGCTGGCCAGCGGGCAGTTGACCCAAGTGCTGAACGTGCACGTGGAAGGGCATCAATCCTACTGGCTGGTAACCCGCCCGGAGCAGACCGAAATGCCGCAATTGCAGGTGTTCAGCCAATGGTTGCAGGAAGAAATCTGGTTGGCGCAAAGGCAGCTGGAACCTTCTACGGCGGCGTCTTCTGGAAGTTGAGTTTGCCTTTAGAACCACCCCGCACCCCAGCCCTCTCCCCAGAGGGGAGAGGGGGGCCGACCGAGTTGTTTGGACACGTTACATCGACCTGAAATGTCTCGCCGAACTCGGGTTTGAACAGCATGAAGATCGGCTCCCTTTCCCCTCTCCCCTCTGAGGAGAGGGCTGGGGTGAGGGGGCGATCTCACTAACCTGCATTTTTCGAATGTTCCCCCGCTCAATAAATCGTTTGTTCAACCCGTCCCGGATGCCAAGACTGCATGAACTGGATAAAAACAACGATGGGCGATGCACATGCGACTCGAGCGAAACTTTGTAAACGGTCACTTCATTGAGCCTGCCAGCGACGCGCTGATTGCAGTCTACAACCCGGCGACCGAAGCCTTGGTCGGCCATGTCTCGGCGGCCACCGGCGCTGAAGCCACTGCCGCTGTCGATGCTGCCGCCGCTGCGCAGAAGGTCTGGGGCAAGCTCACCAGCATCGAACGCGCCGAGCACCTGCGCGCATTCGCCGATGCCCTTGAAGCCTGCGCCGAAAACATCGGTGCAGCCCTGGCCGCCGAATCCGGCAAAAGCGTTGCCGACGCCAGCAACGAAGCCCGTTATGGCGCGCAGATCACCCGTTACCACGCCGAGTGGGCGCGGCGGATCGAAGGCGAGATCATTCCCAGCGACAGCCCCAACGAAAACCTCTTTCTGCACCGCGAGCCGATTGGCGTGGTCGCCTGCCTGATTCCGTTCAACTACCCGGTCTACACCTTGCTGCGCAAAATCGCCCCGGCGCTGATTGCCGGCAACACCGTGGTGGTGCGCCCGAGCAACAACACCCCGACCTCGGCCTTCGAAATCGCCAAGGCTGTACAGCAATCGGGAATGCCCGCCGGTGTGGTGAACATCCTGACCATGGACCACGCGACCGCGGCGGCGGTGTGCACCCATAAAGCAGTCGGTCTGATCACCCTGACCGGCAGCGTCAACGCCGGGCGCATCGTGCTCGATTACTGCAAGGCCAACATCGCCAAGCCGTCCCTGGAACTGGGTGGCAAGACCCCGGCGATCATCGAAGCCGACGCCGACCTTGAAGCCGCCGCCAGCGCCATCGTGGCTTCCAAGACCACCCACTGCGGCCAGTTGTGCACGGCGGTGGAGCGGGTCTACGTGCAGGAAAGCGTCTACGAGCAGTTCCTCGCATTGTTGAAATCGAAAATCAGCGCCGTGCAGTTTGGCGACCGCGCCACCGATGCCAGCGTGATGGGCCCGTTGGTCAACGCCAGTTCCCGGCAGAACATCCACGCCATGGTCGAGCGCGCCGTCGCCGACGGTGCTGTACTGGAAACAGGCGGTTTTATCCCCGAAGGCCACGGTCATTTCTATCCGCCGACCCTGCTCAGCGGCTGCCGCCAGGACATGGAAATCATCCAGGAAGAAATCTTCGGCCCGGTGTTGCCGGTGCTCAAGTACCGCGACATCGACGAAGCGCTGGCCATGGCCAACGATCACCAGTTCGGCTTGTCCTCGGTGCTGTACACCGAGAACTACCGCACCACCATGAAAGTCGCCAACGCCATCGAGGCCGGCGAGTTGTACGTCAATCGCACCCCGGCCGACCCGTACCAGGGCTTCCACGCCGGGTGGAAACGCTCCGGTCTGGGCGGCGATGACGGCAAGCACGGCATGCTCGAATTCACCCAGACGCGATTGGTGGTGATGAAGTACTGATTCATCCGGAACACGCCTCCCGCTTATGTGGGAGCGGGCTTGCTCACGAAGACGGTGTGTCAGTCGACACATCAATGGCCTGACACACCGCTTTCGCGAGCAAGCCCGCTCCCACATTTGCCTGAGTACACCTGAGTTATATAAAAATAATTATTGGGGCACCCGGACCACCGGGTTGCCCGAGGTCACTTAGATGTCCAAGCCTGCAACCACTGTTGCCGCTGTTCAGGGTTCGAACGCGGGTTCAACAAGCCACAGTGACAAGGGAAGTCGCTATTTCCAACTGATGCTGCTGGTGCTGGCCGCCGGGGCGATCTACCCGATCCTGTACCTGCGTCAGGTCTACCAGACCACCATGCTCGAAGTGTTCCAGATCAACCACAGCGAGCTGGGTTATCTGTACTCGATGCTCGGGACGATTTTCCTGCTCAGCTACTTGCCGAGCGGCTGGCTGGCGGACCGGATTGCGCCACGCTTTCTGATTTTCTTTTCGCTGGTGGCCACCGGAGCCCTGGGGCTTTGGTACTCCACGGCGCCATCGATGACCGGTCTGATGATCATCTTCGGTTGCTGGGGCCTGACCACCGGCCTGACGTTCTGGGCCTCGGTGCTCAAGCGGGTGAAGATGATTGCCCATCACACGGAACAAGGCCGGTTCTTCGGCATCCTCGACGGCGGTCGTGGCCTGGTGGAAGCCTTGCTGGCCACGGTGGCGCTGGGGCTGTTTGCCTTTGCCACCGAAACCCGTGGCGAGTCCGCCGCTGAAGGTTTCAAGCACGTGGTTTACCTCTACGCCTTCACCTGTATTGCCATCGGCTGCGTGCTGGTGCTGATCAAGGACCCGAAGTCGATGGAAGACACGGCGGCGGTGGAGAAGGGCAAGTACAACCTGCTCACGGACCTGACGACCCTGGTGAAAATCCCTGAGCTGTGGCTGGTGACGGCCATCGTGTTCTGCGGTTACCACATCTTCTGGGCCACCTACAGTTTCTCCGATTACCTGCAGGGCGGTGGCATGACAGCGGTCATGGCCGGCACCATCACCACCATCAAGTTGTGGATGCGCCCGATTGGCGGGATCGGCGGTGGCTGGCTCGGTGACAAGTTCTCGAACATCTCGGTGCTGATCGTGGCGTTGTTCTGCGCGACGTTGGCGATGGTCGGCCTGATCGTGTTCCCGGCGCTCAACAGCATGGGCTTGCTGATTGGCACGGTGATTTTCATCGGCCTGATGACCTACGCGATTCGCGGTCTGTACTGGGCGATCCTCGACACCTGCAACATTCCGCTGCGCATCACCGGCCTGGCCATCGGCATTGTCTCGGTGGTCGGTTACCTGCCGGACGCCTTTATTCCCTTGATCAACGGCTACCTCACCGAACATTTCCCCGGTGCCTTTGGTTACAAGCTGTATTTCGGCTACATCGCCTTCGTCGGCCTGCTCGGGACCCTCGCGGCCCTGACCCTGCGCGCGCGTGTCAATCGTCAATCTTTGAACAAAGCAGGTGCCTGAGATGAAAATCGTCGCCCTTGAAACCCATATCGTTGCCGTACCGCCACCGCACATCGGCGGCATGTACTGGCTGTTCGTCAAGCTCAAGACCGATTGCGGCATCGAAGGCGTGGGCGAAATCTACGCCGCGACCTTCGGCCCCAAAGCCATGCTGCCGATCATCGAAGACGTGTTCGAACGCTACCTGCTCAACCACGACCCGCACCACATCGAGCGCTTTTTCCGCCAGGCCTATTCCAGCGGTTTCACCCAGCGTCCGGACCTGACCATGATGGGGGTGGTCAGCGGCCTGGAGATGGCCTGCTGGGACATCATCGGCAAAGCGGCGAACAAACCGGTCTACGAATTGTTGGGCGGCAAGGTCAACGAGCGCCTGCGTTCCTACACTTACTTGTACCCGGTCAACAGCCAGGGTGAGTACGACTACGACGACCCGGACCTAGCTGCCGAGTGTGCTATCGAAAACATGAACAAAGGCTTTACCGCCGTGAAGTTCGACCCGGCCGGGCCGTACACCGCGTACTCCGGGCACCAGATTTCCCTGGAAGTGCTGGAGCGCTGCGAAACCTTCTGCCGCAAGATCCGCGAAGCGGTGGGCGACAAGTGCGACCTGCTGTTCGGCACCCACGGCCAAATGGTCCCGTCGTCGGCAATTCGCCTGGCCAAGCGCCTGGAGAAATACGATCCGCTGTGGTTCGAAGAACCGGTGCCGCCGGGTCAGGAGGACGCCATGGCGCAGGTCGCGGCCAAGACCACGATCCCGATTGCCACCGGCGAACGGCTGACCACCAAGTACGAATTCTTCAAGCTGTTGCAGGCCGGCGGTGCGTCCATCCTGCAAATGAACGTCGCTCGCTGCGGCGGCCTGCTGGAAGCCAAGAAAATCGCGAGCATGGCCGAGGCCTATTACGCGCAGATCGCGCCGCACCTCTACAACGGGCCGATTGGCGCGGCGGCGAGTTTCCAGTTGGCGACCTGCACGCCGAACTTCCTGATCCAGGAAAGCATCATGACCTGGGGCGGTTTTCACGCCGAAGTCCTGACAAAGCCGCTGCAATGGGAGGACGGCTACATCATCCCGTCCACCGAGCCGGGCCTGGGGGTGGAGCTGAACATGGACGTGGTGCGCAAGCATTCGCCGTACACCGGTGAGCGTCTGCACCTGCAAATGGCGCCGACCCCGGCCGACGTCAAAGACACATCGCCGGCCAGGGGCTGACGGGAGAGGGCGCCATCCCCCCGTAGGAGCTGTCGAGTGCAACGAGGCTGCGATCTTTTGATTTTTTAAAAAGCAAGATCAAAAGATCGCAGCCTCGTTGCACTCGACAGCTCCTACGGGGGGAGGCGCGCAGTTTTTTGGATAACGACTTACGCGGTAACCGTGCATGACATACGACTACATCATCGCTGGCGCAGGCGCCGCCGGCTGCATCCTCGCCAATCGCCTCACGGCCTCGGGCAAGTACTCGGTGTTGCTGCTGGAAGCGGGCGGCAAGGACAGTTCCCTGTGGTTCAAGATCCCGGTCGGCTTCGCCAAAATGTATTACAACCCGACCTTCAACTGGATGTACTACAGCCAGCCGCAAAAGCAGCTCAACAACCGGGAAATCTATGCCCCGCGCGGCAAAGTCCAGGGCGGATCGGGGTCGATCAACGCCATGGTCTACGTGCGTGGCCAGGCCCATGACTTCGACGATTGGGCCGCCAGCGGTAACGACGGCTGGGGCTTCAAGGACGTGCTGCCGTACTTCCGCAAACTGGAAAACCATCCGCTGGGCGACAGCGAATACCATGGCGGCAGCGGACCGATCAGCATCACCCCGATGAAAGGCCAGACTCACCCGATCTGCGACGTGTTCCTCAAGGGCTGCGACGAACTCGGCTATCCCCACAGCGACGACTTCAACGGCCCGAAATTCGAAGGCTCGGGCATCTACGACGTCAACACCAAGGACGGCCAGCGCAGTTCCAGCAGCTTCGCGCATCTGCACCCGGCCCTGAGTCGGCCGAACCTGACGGTGGAGCATTACGCCCTGGTAGACCGCATCTTGTTCGATAACGACCGTGCGACCGGGATTTCTGTCACCCAGCACGGCGTGGTCCGCACCTTCACCGCGAAGAAGGAAGTGATCCTCTGCGCCGGGGCCGTGGACACGCCGAAGATTCTGCAATTGTCCGGCGTCGCCGATCAGGCGTTGCTGGCCAGGCACCAGATCCCGCTGGTTAAACACCTGCCGGCGGTGGGGCAGAATCTGCAGGATCACCTGTGCGCCAGTTATTACTACAAGGCCAACATCCCGACCCTCAACGATCAGCTCGGTTCGCTGTTCGGCCAGTTCAAGCTCGGCCTCAAATACCTGCTGACCCGCAAAGGCGCGCTGGCCATGAGCGTCAACCAGGCCGGCGGTTTCTTTCGCGGTGATGACACCCAGGCCAATCCGAACTTGCAGTTGTACTTCAACCCGCTGTCGTACCAGATCCCGAAGAACAATAAGGCCAGCCTCAAGCCCGAGCCGTATTCAGGCTTCCTGCTGTGCTTCAACCCGTGCCGGCCCACCAGTCGCGGGCATATCGAGATTGCCTCGAAAGACCCCCGGGACGCGGCGTTGATCGACCCGAACTACCTGAGCACGCAAAAGGACATCGACGAGGTGATCCAGGGCAGTCGGCTGATGCGCAAGATCATGCAGGCCCCGGCGCTCAAGGGCATCACCGTCGCCGAGGTGTTGCCGGGCCCCGTGGTCGAAAGCGACGAACAGATGTTGCAGTACTTTCGCGAAAACAGCGGTTCGATCTATCACCTGTGCGGTTCCTGCGCGATGGGCGCGGATGACCAGCGCTCGGTGGTCGACAAGCGGTTGAAGGTTCACGGAATTGATGGATTGCGCATTGTCGATGCGTCGATTTTCCCCAACGTGACCAGCGGCAATACCCACGCCGCTGTGTTGATGGTGGCCGAGAAGGGCGCGGATCTGATCCTGCAGGACGCCTGATTTCAACTCTGGTTGTATCAAAAATGAATTTTGGCCCGGTCAGTCGCTCATACCTGATAGGTGGCGGATTTGAGCTGCAAAATCATTTATGCAATCAGGGAGTGGTCGGGTCATGAATCCAATAACAATGGCGGGCAAGTCGTTACCTGGCGGCTTGATTCTGGTGGTGGAGGACGACCCGCTGATTCTGGAGTTTCTCTGCGAAATTCTTCAGGAAGAAGGTTTTGTCGTGCAGCCGCAAATCAGCGCCGATGCGGCAACGCTTTACCTGGAAGAACACGCGGGCAAGGTCCGGCTGTTGCTCACGGACATCACCATGCCCGGCAAACGCAACGGCGCGGACTTGGCCAACGAGTTCGGTGATCGCTGGCCTGACAAGCCGATCATGATCATGTCGGGCTTCGAAACCCCGGAAAGCGCCGGGGTGCGGCATGCGGTTTCCTTTATCAAGAAACCCTGGGCGTTGGGGCAGTTGCTGGATTGCGTGGAAGGGGCCCTGAAGTCGAAAGCGGCTGATTGAGGCCGCTGCGCTCAACGCTGCGCAAATGCTACATTGCCCGACGTACCCGCCTGGCCCCTTGCGATAGGAAGCTGTCTTTTGCCTGCTCAAAAATCCGTTTTCAACGCGCCATACCGCGCCTTTCTGTTCGACATGGACGGCACCGTCCTCAACTCCATCGCCGCCGCCGAGCGCATCTGGACCGCCTGGGCCCTGCGCCACGGGATTGATGTGGCGAAATTCCTGCCGACTATCCATGGCGCTCGAGCCATTGACACGATCAATCGCCAAGGCTTGCCGGGCATAGATGCCGAGGCGGAAGCGGCGTTTATCACCGAGGCGGAAATCGAGGATGTGGAAGGGATTGTCGAGGTCGTCGGCGCGGCGCAATTCTTGAAGTCGCTGCCGGCTGACCGCTGGGCGATTGTCACGTCGGCGCCGCGGGCTTTGGCGTTGCGGCGCATGGCGGCGGCGGGGATTCCCGAGCCTGCGGTGATGGTGACGGCCGAAGAAGTCACGGCCGGTAAACCGGACCCGGCCGGCTATCGACTGGCTGCCCGTCGGCTGGGCTTTGAAGTGACGGAGTGCCTGATTTTTGAAGACGCCACCGTGGGGATTCAAGCGGCGGAAGCGGCGGAGGCTGATTTGCTTGTGATTACGTCGACCCATGATCATCCGATCGAGACGCCGCACGACACATTGGCAGACTACGATTTGGTCGAAGTCCGAGTAGATCCCGACAACCGGATCCGCCTGCATTCCCTCTGATTAACCCCAATCCCCCCTGTGGGAGCGGGCTTGCTCGCGAAGGCGGAGGGTCAGCCACTATCAATGGTGACTGGCACGACGCCTTCGCGAGCAAGCCCGCTCCCACATTGATTGATGGTGAGTCAGTAGATTCCGGGGATAAGCCGCCAGGTCTTGCCGCAATAGTCCTCATATTCCTGGCCAAACTGCGTCCGCAACAGCGCCTCTTCCGAACGAATCCGCGCAATCAACGGAATTAACGTCAACGCCGCCAGAATCAGCCCCACCCCCGAACGAAACGCCAGCGCCCAGCCAATGCCAATGACCATCAGCCCCAGGTAACTGGGATTGCGCAAGGTGCGGTAAATCCCGTCGGTCACCAGCGTGTGCCCCGGCTGAATCGCCACCAGCCCACTGAAGCGCTTGCCCAGCACGAACACCGGCCACAATCGCAAGGCACCGCCGAGGATGAACAGCAACGCGCCGAGCCAGCGCATGCCTTCGCCGCCAAAGGTCCAGAAGTCGATGCGGTCGGAGTAGGCTGGCAAATACCCGCTGAGCAGTCCGATGATCCCGAACACTGGCAGCACCCAGCGATTGGCCCGGTCTTCCCGTTCACCGGAACTCAGGTTGACCTCGGTAAACAGCGAGGCAATTGCCATCACCACGGTCGCCAACGCCACCACCACCAGCGAGCCATGGGCAAAGAACGCCGCAAGCCCGCCCAACCCCCATACCGCCAGGCCAAGGTAGGCGAGGGTGGACACGACGGCGAAAAATGCCAGTTTGGGTGAGATGTTCATGGCTAGCTCCACACAGTGCTTATATCCAGTGTAGATACCGTATTGAGTCGATGATCCACTTGTGGCGAGCGAGAACCCTGTGGGAGCGGGCTTGCTCGCGAAAGCGGTGTGTCAGTTGATGGAGATGTTATCTGACACGACGCCTTCGCGAGCAAGCCCGCTCCCACAGGGTTCTCGCTCGCCACAAAATGTGGGGCGCCGTGATTACGCCGATCTGGCATTGCGCCTGATGACTTGCGGCGGTTGCCCAAACGCGCGCAAAAACGCTTCCCGCATCCGTCGCCGATCACTGAAACCGCTTTCCTCGGCAATCTGATCCAGCGTCAATCGTCCCCGTTCCAGCATCTGCCGCGCCGCTTCCAGGCGCAGGTTTTCAATGGCTTTGGCCGGCGATTGCCCGGTTTCGGCACGAAACGCCCGGCTGAATTGCCGTGGACTGAGCCGTGCGACATCCGCCAGTTGTTCTACCGACAGCGCTGACGCCAGGTGTTCCCGGGCATAACCGAGCACGGTCTGGATGCGGTCGGATTTCGGCTCCAGTTCCAGCAACGCCGAATGCTGCGACTGACCGCCTGCGCGGCGGTGGTACATCACCAGTTTCTGCGCCACGGACCTGGCCAGTTCGGCGCCGTGGTCCTTTTCGACCATGGCCAGCGCCAGGTCGATACCGGCGGTCATGCCCGCCGAAGTCCAGATCGAGCCGTCGATGACAAAGATCCGGTCTTCCTCGACCTTGATCGTCGGAAACCGCGCTTGCAACTCCCGGGCATACGCCCAATGGGTGGTGGCGCGGCGGCCCTCAAGCAATCCGGCCTGGGCCAGCACGAACGCCCCGGAGCAAATCGACGCCGTGCGCCGCGCGGTTTTCAGGCTGTCGCGCACATACGTCAGCACCGCATCGGGTGCCTGCTCGAGGATGGCATCGCCACCCACCACAATCACGGTGTCGAACACCCGCTCATCGAACGCTTCCGTGCCGACGCTCAATCCACCGGACGCGCGCAACGTGCGGCCATCTTCGGACAATACGCTGACTTCATACAAGGTTTCACCGGCACTGAAATTGGCGTACTCAAACACCGGCATGGCCGCCAGCGCCATGGACTGGAAGCCTTCGAACACCACAAACGCCACGGAAGTCATCGAAAGGTCCTCAAAAAGGTCATGTCCTGAAAACGTACTTTAAACGTCATTTGAGACGTGTGTCATTCCCTTTATAACTGTTCACACCCGGCGAGCTTATCGCCCTCACTGTGAAGGAAACGCGACATGGCACTTTCATCCAAAGGCACCGCCCTGATTACTGGCGCTTCTTCCGGCATCGGCGCGGTCTACGCCGACCGTCTCGCCCGGCAAGGCTACGACCTGATTCTGGTCGCCCGCAGCCAAAGTAAATTAAACGCCCTGGCCAACCATTTGAGCAATGAAACCGGGCGCGCCGTGGAAGTGGTCGCCGCCGACCTGAAAGACAAAACCGACCTGCTGCGGGTGGAAAACATCCTGCGCACCGACGCCAGCATCACCTTACTGGTCAACAACGCCGGGGTCGGTGGGGTCATGCCGCTGCTGGGCAGCCCGGTGGACGACATGGAAGACATGATCACCCTCAACGTCACCGCGCTGATGCGTCTGGCCTACGCCGTGGTACCGGGTTTCGTGGCCCGTGGCGCCGGGACCGTGATCAACATTTCCTCAATTGTTGCCATCGCCCCGGAAATCCTTAACGGCGTGTACGGCGGGACCAAGGCCTTTGTACTGGGCTTGAGCCAGTCCATGCACCACGAACTGGCCGACAAGGGCATTCGCATCCAGGCGGTATTGCCCGGCGCCACCGCGACTGACTTCTGGAGCGAGGCCGGCAACCCGGTGGAAAACCTGCCGCAAGAGATCGTGATGTCGGCCCAAGACATGGTCGATGCCGCGCTGGCCGGGTTGGCGCAGGGCGAAGTGGTGACCATTCCCGGTTTGCATGAAGGTGAGAAGTGGGATGCATACGAAGCACAGCGTCAGGTGTTGAGTGGTTCGTTCGGTCATTCCACGGCAGCCGCACGTTATCGCTGAAACGGTCGGTGCAGGGCAGGGGCCCGCTCCCACAGGAGACTGGGGCTGATCACAAGTCCTGCGTCCACCCGAAATTAAATGTGGGAGCGAGCTTGCTCGCGAAGGCGGTGGGTCAGTCACATTGATTTTGAATGTGCGGATGCTATCGCGGGCAAGCCTTGCTCCTACAGGGGATGAGGGTGATCACACGTTTTGCATCCACACGAGCTCCAATGTGGGAGCGAGCTTGCTCGCGAAGGCGGTGGGTCAGACACATTGATTTTGGATGTGCGGACGCTATCGCGGGCAAGCCTTGCTCCTACAGGGGATGAGGGTGATCACAAATCCTGCGTCCACCCTAGATCCAATGTGGGAGCGGGCTTGCTCGCGAAGGCGGTGGGTCAGTCACATTGATTTTGGATGTACAGACACCTTCGCGAGCAAGCCTTGCTCCTACAGCAGCGGGATGCTGTAGCTCACGATCAGCCGGTTCTGGTCCTGGTTGCGGGAGGCTTCGCTGTTCGATTTGCCGTTACGCCAGCCAAACCCGATCCCTTTCAGCGCGCCGGACTGCAGGACGTAATCCAGGCTGATATCCCGTTCCCATTCCTTCTGGTTATCGCCAGAAATTGTCTTGATGTTGTCGCCGCTCAGGTACATCACCGACGCTTTAAGCCCCGGCACACCCAGTGCCGCAAAGTCATACGCGTACTGACCGAACGACGTGCGCTCGCCCGCGCGGGTGAACGTCTGGATCAGGCGATCGGTATACAAATACAGACTGACCCCGGCAGCACCTTTGTCCGGCAGGGTGCCTTGATTGAGCTGGGTGAAGCCACTGCCACTCGACACGCTTTGATAACCAGCGGTAATCCCATGGCCGCCGAGGCTGTAGATCAGCGCGGCGCTCCAGGTTTTGTTGTCGATCTCGCCATCACCGCCCTCGGTGTAGCCACTGATTTTGTAGCCCGAAGTGCCCGAACCGTTGGCCCCGGACGAATCGGTCTTGAAGTAACGCAGGTCTGTTTTGAGGGATTGACCGTCCGAAATCGCCAGGGTGTGGATCAGGCCAAAAAACTGTTGGGTGTAGTAGTTGTCGAGGTTGGCGTAGTAATACTGCGCGGTCAGGTCCTTGGTGACTTTCCAGTCGCCACCCGCAAAGTCGAACGCATTGCTTTCCCGCGTACCGCCCGTGGCCGCCAGCCCGGTCTGGTCGCTGGAGCCCCGGCCTGTCGCGTGTTCGATTCGACCGCCCGTGAGGGTCAGCTCCTTGAACTCGCCCGACGTGATCTGCCCGCCTTCAAAGGTTTGCGGCAGCAGGCGACCGTCGTTGGACACCAGGATTGGCAACTTGGGCATCAGCGTGCCCAGGCGCAGTTCGGTTTTCGAGACCTTGACCTTGCCAGTCAAGCCCAGCCGGCTCCACTGATCGACAGCGCTGTTATCCGTATCCGATGGAATCATCGAACTGCCCACGTGCCGGCCCTTGCCGCTGTCCAGCGTAACGCCCATCAGGCCCAGCGCATCCACGCCAAAACCCACCACGCCATCGGTGTAACCCGACTTGTAATCGAGCATGAAACCCTGCGCCCACTCTTCGGTTTTCGACGGTGTGGCGGTGCCATCGCGGTTGTCGTTATTGAAGTAGAAGTTGCGCATCCCCAACGTGGCTTTGCTGTCACTCAGGAAATCCGCGTGTGCCTGGGTGCTGAGTGCAATGGCGCTCAACGCGAGGGTTACAGCCGTGCTTTTGTTGCTCATCTAATCGCCCCTATTTTTTTGTAATTCGAATTCAGGAGGGTGGCTCCCGCAGCCTGCGGGAGCGTGAAACTGGAGTCAGATACCCAGGACGTTGGCGCCAATGCACGGATCAATCCCGCGTTCGAGACGTCGCGGGTGCACGATCACAGTGATTTCCATCGAACCGGTGGTCACGTCGAAATCGAGGATGTGGCCGCCATAGGCTTGAAAGGTCGCGTCACCGGCGACGCCGTGCATATGGATCGAAGGCTGGTCGTTCTTCCAGGCCACGGAACCGGTAATGCTGGCCATCTCGACGTTGCTGAAGACTTTGGCGTCGAAGTCCTTTTTATCCTTGTTCCAGAAACCGAACTTCACGTTGCCAAAGCCGATACCGCTGATGGACGCACTCGGGATCTTTTCCGCGATGGCGAGTTTGGTCAGTTCCTTGAAGGCGTTGTCGCCCATGCGCAGGACCATGAGGTAACCGGTGGGGGTTTTGGTGTAGCGCGGTGTGGCTTCAGTTGCACATTGCATGGGCGCGGCCGTCGCGGTGGGGGCGGTTTCGGCAACCGCAAGTTGGGAAATGCTTGTGTTGATCAGCACGGCTGCGGTGAGCGCCAACATCAATTTGGACAAGCGCAGTGTCGGGTGAAGTTGAACTTTCATTGGTGTTCCTCTGTTGTTGTTTTTATGGCTACAGCGGTTTTTTGGGCGAGCGTGTCCGACGCCTGTTTTTCAACAGGCGCTGGAGTTGCTCTGGGTTGTTAGTGGTTACTTGATCTGAATGCCTTACAGCGCAGCGCGACTGCTGGCACCGTCAACCAGTCGGGCAATGCCCAGCGGGTTCGCATTTTTCAGTGCGTCCGGCAACAAAGCATCCGGGCAGTTCTGGTAGCACACCGGCCGCAGGAAACGATCGATCGCCAATGTCCCGACCGAAGTGCCGCGCGCATCCGACGTCGCCGGATACGGCCCGCCGTGCACCATGGCATCGCACACTTCCACGCCAGTGGGATAACCGTTGAACAGCACACGCCCGACTTTCTGTTCCAGCAGGGCCAGCACTTCGCTCAGGGTAGTGAGTTCCGAATCCTCGACAATCAGGGTCGCGGTCAACTGGCCGCGCAGACCGTGCAGCGCCTGAAGTAATTCAGCGTGATCGGCAACTTCCACCACGATGGTAGTCGGACCGAAGACTTCTTCCTGCAGCAACTCATCACCGTTAACCAGCAGGCTGACATCGGCCTTGAACAACTGCGGCCGCGCCTGATTGCCCTGTTGCGCGGCACCGGCCAAGTGCGTGATACCGGCGTGCGCATGAAGGTTGTCCAAACCGTGGCAATAGCTTTTCAACGCGCCGGTGTTGAGCATCGTCTGCGCGTTTTGCTCGCCCATCAGCGCGCTAAAACGTTCGAGGAAAGCACTGAACTCCGGCGAACGAATGCCCAGCACCAAACCGGGATTGGTGCAGAACTGGCCGGCGCCAAGGACCACGGACGCCGCCAGTTCAGTGGCGATTTTTTCACCCCGGGCCTTGAGCGCATCGGGCATCAGCAACACCGGGTTGATGCTGCTCATCTCGGCGAACACCGGAATCGGCTGCGGTCGTGCCGCCGCCATGTCGCACAAGGCTCGGCCACCGCGCAACGACCCGGTAAAGCCTACGGCCTGAATCGCCGGATGCTTGACCAACGCCTCGCCGACGCTGCCGTAAAGCAGGCTGAACACGCCCTCGGGCATACCGGTTTTGCGTGCGGCGCGGGTAATTGTGTCGGCAACGTAATCGGCGGTAGCCATGTGCCCGCTATGCGCCTTGAACACTACCGGGCAACCGGCGGCGAGGGCGGACGCGGTGTCACCGCCAGCGGTGGAAAAGGCCAGCGGAAAGTTGCTGGCACCGAACACCGCAACCGGACCGAGGCCGGTGCGGTACTGGCGCAAGTCCGGACGCGGCAACGGTTGCCGGTTCGGCAGTGCGCGGTCGATGCGCGCACCGTAGAAATCACCACGACGCAGCGCCGTGGCGAACAAGCGCATCTGGCCGCTGGTGCGCGCCCGTTCACCTTGAATGCGCCCGGCGGGCAGGGCGGTTTCCCGGCACACGAGGGCGATGAATACGTCATCCAGCGCGTCGAGTTCGGTGGCGATGGCCTCAAGGAACTCGGCACGCCGGGCAGCTGAAAGGTTACGGAAGTTCGGGTACGCCGTGGCGGCCGCTTCGGCGGCCGCATTCACTTCCTCCACGGTCGCCTGATGGAACCGATACGGCAGCGCTTCGCCGGTGCTGGCGTCGTGGCTTTGCACGGTGTTCGAACCTTGTGCCGAGCGAGTGCCGGCGATGTAGTTGTGGCCTGAAACTTCAAACATGGGAACTCCTTAAGGGCTGTTCAAAACAGGGGATCAAATGAGCCGATAAATGCGTCGGGCGTTATCGTGAAACAGGGCGAGCCGATCCGCACGTGAGCGATCCCGGACGATGGTTTTGAAACCGTCGAACACTTCGCTCAGGCTGTTCACCACGCCATCGACCGGATAGTTGCTGGCAAAGGCGCAGCGACTGACCCCGACAATCGAAATCGCGTCGTTCACCACCACGCGGTTGGCTTCGACGGGCCACACCTGGCCGGGGATGCAAATGCCGGAAATCTTCAGGGCGATGTTCGGCTCGCGGGCCAGCAGCGCCAGGTTGTCGCGCCAACCGGCCAAGCCTTCCGGCGAGCGATCCGCCGGCAGCGCGGTGTGATTGACCACGAGGGTGACGTCGGGAAAGTCCCTGGCCAGTTCGGCGGCTTCCGGCAGATGCCACCACGGCGCCTGCAACTCGAAGTGCAGGCCGTTTTCGGCCAATCGGGCATAGCCTTCGCGCCAACGGGGATCGCGCATGGAGCCCGGCGCCACGAAATCTTCGCGCCAGGCTTCACGGCTAGTGACCGTGGGTTTGTGGCGCACGCCGCGTACCAGCGGGTGATTGCCATACAGGCGCAAAAGCTCGGGTGCGTCTTCGCGATCCAGCCAGACCTGGCCGACCATGGCTGCCAAAGTGGGTTCGTTTTGCCCCAGCGCTTCGACAAACGTCACTTCGTCGGCCGGGGTTGCCGGGTCCCATTCACCCTCGATCACCACGGTTTGCACGACGCGATGGTGGCCGGTCAGCCGACGATAATCCTCGGGCAAAAAGGTGCGACAGATCGATGAGTAATCGCCATAGCGAAACGGGCGCAATGGCCGGTCGTTGAGCCACGGGTAGTAATGGGCCTCGATATCGAAATAGTGCTGATGGGCGTCGACGATGGGCAGGTCCGCGTCATCGCCGCTGGCCAGAAAGCGTGCGCGCCAGTCATCCATGCTGTGGCTCCAGACGATAAAAACGTTGGGCATTGCCGGCGAACACCGCTTCCTGCACGTTACGGCCCAATGGCGCGAGCATCGCCGCCATGCCATTGGCAATCGTGTCGTAGGACGCGCGCAGCCCTGCGACCGGGAAATTGCTGGCGAACATGCAACGCTCTGGGCCGAAGATCTCCAGCGCGGTCACCACCACTACCCGATTGTCGTCGTAGTTCCAGGGTGAATCCTTCAGGCCAAACTCCGACAGCTTGATATGCACGTTGGGCTGCAGCGCCAACGCTTCCAGGCCTGCGCGCCAGCGCGCCATGCCCAAGGGGCTGCGATCCCAGGCGAAACCGGTGTGGTTCAGGGCGATGCGGATCTGCGGAAACATCGCCGCCACTTCGGCGGCTTCCGCCAGATGCCACGGCGGCACGCGCAGATCCCATGACAGGTCGTGCTCAGCCAGCCGCGAGAAACCTTCCAGCCATTTCGGGTCCTGCATGGTGCCCTTGGCCCCGGCAACCGACTCCAGCGGCGAGGTCGAGGTCACCGGTTTGGAGCGGATCCCTTTGACCAGCGGACGCGCAGCCTGGGCCGCGAGAATCTCGGTGCTGTCTTCGCGATCAAACCAGGCGTGGGCGACGATGGCATTCGGGAAGCCGTAGCGCGCGTGCACCTGTTCCAGCCAGCGGGTTTCGGCGACTTGCTCATCGCGAGCCCGCTCGGCCTCGACGTGTACCGTGCCGATCAAACGTTGCTTTTCGGTCAGCGCGAGGAAGTGCTCCGGCAAAAAATCACGGCACAGGCTGTGATAGTCGCCGAGAAAAAACGCCTCGTGATACTCGTCCTGCAACCACGGATAACGACCCTGGCCGAGGTCCCACAAGTGATGGTGAGCATCGACAATCGGCAGCGCATCTTCAGCGGCAAGGTTCGGCAAGCCATTGCGTTCGTGCAGCGTGATCATGGGGGCGTCCCTTGGCTTAGCGCGAGGCGGCGAATTGGGAAGGGCTGAGCACGCCGTCTTCGACTTCTCCGGCGGCAGCGGCTTCAGCCTTGGCCAGGACACGGCTGCGCAATTTGGCGACGTTCACCACCACCCGGGTATGCGCGGCGGTGGCCACCAACTCGACGTCGTCGCGCACTTCGATGTTGAAGGTGACGCTGCGGCCCTCGATCCGCGTGACCGTGGCGACAACGCTCACCGACATGCCCAACAGCGTGGCCCCGACGTGACGGATATCGACCGCCGCACCGACCGTATTTTCGCCTTCATCGAGGAAGGTCAGCAGATAGTCGAGACAGGTCTGTTCGATGTCGTCGACCAGGCGCGGCGTGGCGTAGATGCGCAAGTCCTCGCCCAAAAACGAAATGGTGCGTTCCCGATCGACGAGCAGTTTGCGTTCGGTGGCGGTGCCTGGTTCCAGCGTAGAGAAATTCATAAGAGACCTCGGGATATCAAAGGATGAGTCAGGCGTTAGGCAGGAAACCGATGGAAATCCATGGCACGGCGATCAGCACGCCCAGGGCCACCACGAGCGCGCCGAGGTACGGCCAGACCCGGCGCATGGCGCCGCTGGGATCGACCTTGGCGATGGCGCACGCGGCGTAGAAACCCACGCCAAACGGTGGCGCGAACAAGCCCAGGCCCATGGCGAAGATCGCGACCATGGCGTAATGCACGTCGTTGATGCCCATCGTCTTGGCAATCGGAAACAGCAGCGGCCCGAACAGCACAATGGCGGGAATACCTTCGAGGAAACTGCCGAGAAGAATGAACGCCACCGCCGAGATGATCAGGAAACCCATGGCGCCGCCCGGCACCGTCGACATTACCAGCGCCAGTTGATGGGAGAAGCCCGACTGGGTCAGCGCCCAGGCCATGGCCGTTGCGCTGCCAATGATGATCAGAATCGCGCCGGACAACGACGCGGTGCTGACCAGGATCGGATAGAGCCGGCGCCAGTCAAAGCAGCGATAGCACAGCAACCCGACGATAAAGGTGTAGGCCACGCCAATGGCGGCGACTTCGGTGGCGGTGGCGACCCCTTCGACCACGGCGGTGCGGATCACGAAGGGCAGGGCCAGCGCCGGCAATGCCACCAGCAACGAGTGGCCGATTTCCTTGCCCGTGGCGCGTTTGCCGGTGGAGGCTTCGCCTTTGCGGTTTTTCCACCAGATCACCACCGCCATGGCGATTGCACCCACCACCGCCGGCATGAACCCTCCGGTGAACAGCGCCGAAATCGACACGCCGGTCACCGAACCGATGGTGATCAGCACCAGGCTCGGCGGAATGGTTTCCGACATCGCACCGGACGCATTGAGCATCGCCACCAGTTCGTTTTCATCCTCGCCGCGTTTCTTCATTTCCGGAAACAACGCCGGGGCGATGGCGGCCATGTCGGCCGCTTTCGAACCGGAAATCCCCGAGATCAGATAAATAGCGCCGATCAGCACATACGACAGACCGCCGCGCACATGACCGATCAACGAGCACAGGAAACGGATCATCGCCCGGGCCATGCCCATGGCTTCGATCAAGGCACCGAGGAACACAAACAGCGGAATGGCCAGCAGGATCAGGCTCGCCATGCCTTCGTCCATGCGCCCGACCACCAGGGTCAGCGGCGTGGCGGTCATGGTCGACAGATACGCCACGGTGGCCAGGCCGAACGCGACCATTATCGGTACGCCGATGACGATCATCGCCATCACGCCAATCATGAAGAATACGATCAGGTTCCAGTTGCCGATCAGTAACAGCGGGCCTTCCGCCACCCACAACAGCGCCGCCAGGGAGCCCAGCATCGCCACCGACACCGAGAAGTCGATCAGCCGCGCGCTGACCAGCAGGCGGGCGACACAGGTCATCAACATCAGGCTCAGGCCGACGGCGATGGCGGACACGCGAAACGCGTTGGGGATTTCGAGCGCGGCGGTGGTGATGATCCACTCGTCGCTGACGTACTCCCAGGCCGGGGTGAACAACAGCCCGATAAACGCGATGACGATCACCGCGCCCAAGGTGTCGATAAAGGCGCGTTTCTCAAGCGGCAAGCGCCCAATAAACGAGGTGAGGCGCATGTGCTCGCCGCGCCGCATCGCCACCACCGAGCCGAGCATCGCCAGCCACAGAAACAGCAGCGAGGCCAGTTCGTCACCCCAGACAATCGGCTGGTTGAGCACGTAGCGCGAGAACACGTTGCAGAACAGCAGGCTGACTTCGACCACCACCAGCAACGCCGCGCTGCCTTCGGTCAGCCAGCGCAACCCGGTGTCGAGGGCGCGACCGAGACGAAAAGTGGTTTGGCGCGGGCTGAGTCCATCAGCGGGAGCAACGTCCGTCATTGGTATTTGGTTTTTCATGACCTGGTCTCCGGCTTAGGACAATTGACCCGCGTACTGCTCGAGCAAGCTCCAGGCTTCCGGGCCGTACTTGTCTTTCCATTGGGTGTAGAAGCCTTTCGATTGCAGGTCGGCGCGGAACAGTGAGCGGTCGACTTTGTTGAACGTAATGCCGTGGGCGGTCAGGGACGGCTCCAGGCTGGTGTTGAGGTCGATGACTTGTTGACGCTGAACGAGTGCCGCGGCGTTGATCTGGCGCGAGACGATTTCCTGAATATCGGCGGGCAGTTTGGGAAAGGTCTTGCCCGAAGCGACGATCCAGAAACCGCCCCAGATGTGGTCGGTCATGGAGCAGTATTTCTGCACTTCATAGAAGCGTGCGGATTCGACCACCACCAACGGGTTTTCCTGGCCGTCGACGACTTTGGTCTGCAACGCCGAATAGGTTTCGTTGATGCTGATGCCGGTCGGAGAGGCGCCGAGGGCGCTGAACATCGAGGTCCACAACGGGCTGACCAGCACGCGCAGTTTGAAGCCGGCGAGGTCTTGCGGCGTGTTGATCGGCCGCGTCGAGCTGGTGATCTGGCGGAAGCCGTTGTTCCAGACTTTTTCCATCGGGATCAGGCCGACCTTCTCGGTCTTGGCGCGCACGTACTCGCCGAGCTTGCCGTCCAGCGCGGCCCAGACACTCTCGTAGTCCTTGAACGCGAACGGCATGCTTTCAATCGACATGGCCGGCACCAGGGTGGAAAGAATCGCGCCCGGCAAGGGAATGAAATCGATGGCCCCGGCGCGCACCTGGGACAGCATGTCCGTGTCGCCACCCATGGCGCCGTTGGCGTACACCTGCAGGTCCACGGCACCGTTGGTTTCAGCCTTGATCGCTTCGGACGCCGCCTTCATCTGTTTGTTCAGCGGATGGGTGTCGGGCAGGCTGCTGGTGTAGCGCAACACAATCGGTTTGGTCGCGGCGAAGACGCTGGACGGCAGCAGGTTGGCGGCGAAGGCGCCACCCACGGTGACGCCGGCCGATACCAGGAATGATCGGCGGCTGACAGTCTCGGTCAAGATACGGCTCATGATGTTCACCTTATTGTTTTTGTAGTTGTTCAAAAAACTGCGGATCGGTTAAGCGCCACTACCCCTTGTGGGAGCGAGCTTGCTCGCGATGGCGGCGTATAAGTCAATACTTATGTCGCCTGACACGGCCTCATCGCGAGCAAGCTCGCTCCCACAGGGTTGTGGGTTATGCCAATGCCACCACGGCTTTGCTTTTAATCAGCTCGTCGATTTCATCGTCCGCATACCCGCTTTCCTTCAGCACTTCGCGAGTGTGTTCGCCGAGCAGCGGCGCATGGCGGCTGGCCGGCGCTGCGCCGTTGTCCATGTCGGAGAAGTGAATCGGCAGACCCATGCCGCGCACTTTGCCCTCGGTAGGGTGTTCGGTTTCGACCACCATGCCGCGTGCGATGGTTTGCGGATGGGCCAGCGCCGCGGCGATGTCCAGGACTGGCCCGGCAGGCAGGCCGAGGCTGTCGAACAACACCATCCATTCATCCGTGGTGCGCGCGACCAGCACTTCGTTGAGGATGTCCACCAGCGCCAGGCGATGCTCCATGCGCAAAGCGTTGCTGGCGAAACGTGGATCGGCTTTCAGTTGCGGCACGGCCAGGGCTTCGACCAAGCGTTCGTAGTTGGCCTGGTTGGCGGCGCCGATGTTGATCCAGCCATCGGCGGTGCGGAACACCTGGTACGGCGCGCTGGTGGAGTTGGCCGAACCCATTTTCGGCAGGATGGTGCCGTCGGCGAAGTAGGCCGCTGCTGGCCAATACATCTGTTGCAGGCCGGCCTCGAACAGCGAGGTGTCGACCATTTGCCCGAGGCCGGTTTTCTGTTTGGCAGCGTAAGCGGCGCAGATGCCGAGGGCGGCGAGAATGCCGGAGTTGATGTCGGCCACTGGCGAGCCAGCCTTGACCGGCTCACGCCCGGCTTCACCGGTCATGCTCATCATGCCGCTCATGCCTTGGGCGATCAGGTCGAAGCCACCTTTTTCACCGAACGGCCCGCTGCGCCCGTAGCCGGAGATCGCGCAGTAAATCAGCCCTGGGTTGATCTCCTTCAGCGCTTCATAGCCCAGGCCGAATTTCTCCATGGTGCCGGCCCGGTAGTTTTCCGTGACCACATCCGCATCCAGCAACAGCCGACGCAGCACATCGCGGCCGCCGTCGGTTTTCAGGTTCAGGCCAATACCGCGCTTGTTGCGGTTGACCACCATGAACGAGGCGGATTCACCGCTTTCCATGATCGGCGAGAAGCGGCGCGAATCATCACCGTCCGGGACTTTCTCGACCTTCACCACGTCCGCGCCCATGTCGGCGAGCATCATTCCGCACACCGGTCCGGACATGATGTGAGCCAGTTCTACAACGCGCATGCCTGTCAGCGGTCCCATGTTATTTGCCCTCGAATTGTGGTTTGGCTTTGGCGATGAACGCGTTCAGGCCGATCTGGAAATCGTCGGTGTCGTAGCAGGAATAACTCGCGTCGATCTGCTCGGCGGTGGGGGCTACGCCCGCTTCAAGTTGCCGCGCAGCCTGACGATGCCAGCGGGCGACCAGCGGCGCGCCTTGGGTGATGCGTTTGGCGGTGGCGAGGGTTTCGGACTCGACCTCGGCATCCGGCACAATCCGGGTCACGAGGTTTTTCACGTAGGCGTCGTTGGCGTCGAGAATGCGACCTTCCAGCAGAATCTCCAGGGTCGTCGAACGTCCGGCCAGCGCCACCAGACCGGCCATCTCGTCATAGGACATGACCAGCCCGAGCTTGCCGACCGGCGCGCCGAAACGGCTGGAGGTGCCGCAGATGCGCAGGTCGCACAACGCGGCGATTTCCAGGCCTCCGCCGACGCACACGCCGTGGATCATGGCGATCACCGGGTGCGGGCATTCCACCACGGCGCGCATCGCCGCCGAGGTGATTTCGGCGTAGTGCCGGGCCTGGGCCTGATTGGCGCGCACGCTCGGGAATTCGCTGACATCCGCGCCGGCGGCAAACGCCTGTTCTCCAGCGCCGCGCAATACTACGCAGCGCACGGAGGTGTCAGCGGACAGTTCGGTCATGACATCACCCAGGTCCTGCCACATGGACAGGGTCAGGGCATTCATTTTCCCTGGGTGGCTGAGGGTGACGATGGCAATGGACGCTTGCCGTTCGATAAGGACGGTGGGCTTCATGATTGTTCCGCTGGCGTCGATGCTCGGGGGAGTTCGACGCCGCGGTTGCCTCCTGATTTATTGTTGTTGGATAGCGGCTGCTTACAGCGATTGTTCGAGCATCGACCGGTAGTCCGCAGAAGAGGCTTCGCGGGGGTTGGTCTTGTGGCTGTGATCGTGCAGGGCTCCTTCGATGATCCCGGCAAACAGGCTCTCATCGACCCCGATCTCGCTCAGGCGGGTCGGCAGGCCGAGGCGGCGGGTCATGTCCTCGATGGCGACGCCGATATCGGCACCGGCCTCAAGGCCCATGGCGTGGCGCAGTCGTTCGAGTTTGCGCTCGTCACGCACGGTCGGGGCGTTGGCATTGAAGTCGACGACGGCCGGCAGAAAGATCGCGTTCAACGTGCCGTGGTGCAGCTTCGGATTGATCCCGCCCAAGGCGTGGGACAGGCTGTGCACGCAGCCCAGGCCTTTCTGGAACGCGAGGGCGCCTTGCATCGACGCGCTCATCATGTTCATCCGCGCTTCGCGGTCACCGGGCTCGGTGGTGGCGCGCTCGATGTGTTCCCAGGCACGCCACAGGCCATCAAGGGCAATGCCATCGGCGGCGGGGTTGAAGGCCGGCGCCATGAAGGTTTCGATGCAGTGCGCGATGGCGTCCATGCCGGTGGCGGCGGTGAGCATCGGTGGCAGGCCCAAGGTCAGTTCCGGGTCGCAGATGGCCACGCGCGGCACCACAAAAGGTGAGATGACGCCGACTTTGCGGCCGTCGTCGAGAATCAGGATGGCGCCGCGCCCGACTTCGCTGCCGGTGCCGGCGGTGGTCGGAATCGCGATCAACGGCGCGGTTGCCGAGGTGATGCGATCCAGCCCGCCTTCGATCACCGCAAAGCTTTGCAGCGGGCCGTCGTGGGTCGCGCAGACCGCGACGCCTTTGGCCAGATCGATGGAAGAACCGCCGCCGACCGCAATGATGCCGTTGCACTCGCCGAAGCGGTATTGCGCGACGGCTTCGCGCACGGCGTGTTCGTTGGGATTGGGTGGGGTGGCGTCGAAAATCGTCGGCGTGAGGCTACCACCGAGGGCGGCGATGACTTTGTCGACGATGCCGGCATTGCGCACGCCAATGTCCGTGACGATCAGTGGCCGGGTGATGCCGGCGCGCTCGGCCTCGGCGGCCAGATGCTCCAGGCTGTCGTAGCCGAACTGGATCTTGGTGACGTAATTGATGAGGGACATGATTCACCACAAGTTATACAGGATTGTTATTGTTGCAATCGGTCCGGGGCAGGAGGGCTAGTGCTCTCTGGTCAAACCCATTGCATTGCCTGGTTGTGGGGTGGACTATAGGGCCGTCCTGGCGTGCCTCGATACTGACAACTTTCGATACCTCTATAACTTTTAGTTAACCCTGATGACGCCCTCACTCAACTCAATCATGTCCCGCCTGCACATCAAGCAACTGCGCTTGTTGATCGCCCTGGATGAGCACGGCTCCTTGCTGGGCGCGGCCAAACAGGTCGCGCTGACCCAACCCGGCGCCAGCAAAGCCCTGCAGGAAATTGAAACCACCTTCGGCACCTCGCTGTTCACCCGCACTAACCGTGGGCTTGAGCCGAACGACGCCGGGCGCTCGGTGATTCGCTACGCCCGGTTGATCCAGACCGACCTCGCGCACCTGCGCGAAGAGATCATCGGCATCATGAGCGGCGAGGGCGGGCGCGTGTCGGTCGGCACCATCATGGGCGCCGTACCGCTGCTGACCACCGCGATCAGCCGGGTGATTGCCGACAACCCCAAGCTGTCCATCGAGATCGTCGAAGACACCAGCGCCGCGTTGCTCAGCCAACTCGACGCCGGTCGCCTGGACCTCGCGATCTGCCGTACCACCATCAGCACCACCCCCTACTTATATGAGAGCTCGACGTTTGTCGAAGAAACCCTGGCGGTGATCGCCAGCACCCAACATCCGTTCGCCTACGCCCGGCAACTCTCGCTCAAGGACCTGGTGGATTACCGCTGGGTCGTCTATCGCGCCAACATGCCCATGCGTTTGCTGCTGGAGCGCGAGTTTCACGAGGCCGACCTGCGCTTTCCGGTGCACCTGCTGGAAACCACCTCGGCCTTCGCCACGTTGTCGTTGCTCCAGGAAAACCCGACCCTCGTCGCGCTGGTGTCCACCGACGTGGCCAAGTTCTGCTCCGGCTACGGCTTTACCACCACGCTGCCGCTGCCCATCACTTCGCGCAGCGAACCCTATGAACTGGTGTCGCGCAAAAACGTGCCCGACTCGCCAGCCGCCCGGCTATTACGCGAGGCGTTGCTGAACCCGAGGTGAGGCTGTCGGAATACTGACTGGCTTTGGAATCGCGCATTCGTGCAATTGCGGCAAATGTGATTTGAGCCAGGCGCAATGTGGGAGTGTCAGGCAGCAATGATGGTGAATGTGATGGCCGCTTCGCGAGCAAGCCCGCTCCCACATTGGATCTTTGGTGGATGCGAATTTGTGATCAACCTTGATCCCCTGTAGGAGCGAGGCTTGCCCGCGAAGAGGCCGGCCCATTCAGCATTGAAGTTGACTGACCCGCCGCCTTCGCGAGCAGGCTCGCTCCCACAGGAGTTGTGTCCTCATCCATCAATCGCGATCCGCCACGGATAGGGTTTGCAACCCCGCCGCCCGGGCCTGGGTCACCAGTTCTTCGGTGTCTTCGCCGCCGGGCAGGGCGATGATCACGTCGGGGCGGCTGTCGTGCAGCATGAAGTGGTTGCGCAGGCGTTCGGCCAATTTGCCGTGGCGTTGCCAGTTGGGCGGGTAGCGCACGATGTCGGCACCGTGCTCCCGGGCCCATTCCTCGATGTCGGCGCCCAGGTATTGATTGCCGCCATGGATCAGCACTTGCACCGGGTGCAGGCGCTGGAACGCGTCGAGCACCCGGCGGCACTGTCGGCAGTCAGTGTAATGGCGGCCGGCACAGATCAGGACGCGCATGACGAGGTTTCCTTGACCTGATCATCGCCCAGCGACTCACCGGCCCGTTCCAGCAGCGGATAGGCGAGGGCGGCGATGTGGTGGTGCACCCGCCGGTAATCGCGCAGCACGCGCTGGAAAATGTCACCGGATTCGGCCCAGGTACTTTTGTCCTCCTGCAGCTTACGGAAGTGCGCGCGGCTGGCTGCGGCTTCCAGCCTTCTCACGGTTTCCTTGCGCTGGACCAGTTGATGCGCGGTGCCGATGTCTTCGCGCAGGAACACGGTGATTGCCAGGCTCAGGCTTTCCCGCAGCGCCTCATGCAGCGGCGCGATGTTGCGCAGTTCGAACACCGAGAAGTGTTCGCCGCGTCGTAAACGACGCATGGCCAGTTGCGTGAGGCTGCTGGACAGAATGTCCGCCGCGTGTTCCAGGTTGATCACGAACGTGAGAATTTCCTGGGCGCGATCGGCATCGCTGTCGCTGATGCCTTCCTGGCCGATGTCCGCCAGATACGCACGAATCGCCGCACTGAGGACGTCCAGGGATTGATCGATGCGCCGCACCTCTTCGGCACACATCGGCGCCGAGGTATGGAACAGTTGCAGCGTGCGCTCCAGCATGGCCGAGAGCATATCGGCGATGCGCAGCGTTTCCCGGGCGGCATTGGACAGGCCGATGTTGGCCACCTCCAGACCCGCCTCGTCGAGGTAGCGCGGCATGCCCGGATCGACATCCCGTGGCGGCTCCGGCAACAGGCGAGTCAGCAAGCTGGCCAGCGGCTGAGTGACACCGATAAACACTAGCGCCAGTAGCAGGTTGAAACCGGTGTGCAGATAAACCACCAACGTTGCTGGATCAAGCTTCAACGCAGCAAACCACCCGGCCAACGGCAATACCACAGCCGCGCCTAGCGTGCGTACGAGCAGATTGCCAAGAGGCAGGCGCCGGCCAACGTTGGAGCCGGCATTGATCACCGACGGCAACGCACCGCCAATGTTCACTCCAAGCACCAGCGCGACAATAATGGTCGCCGAGAGCAGGCCGGTGGCGGCCAGGGATACGATCAGCAGCACCACCGCCACGCTGGAATGGCACAGCCAGGTGAGGACCAGCGCCACCAGCAGCGCAATCAGCAGTTCGCCGTCGAGGCTTTGCATGATCAGTTGGAACACCGGCGTGCCTTCCACCTCCGCCAGGGTCGAACCGAGCAGGTGCAGGGCCATCAACATCAAGCCCAGGCCGATCAGCGCACAGCCGATGCTTTCGAAACGCGAGTCATCCCTCGACCGGAAAACGATCAGCCCGGTCAGCAGCACCAGCGGCGTCAGGATCGAAATATCAGCGCTGAGCAGTTGCACCACCAACGTCGAACCGATATTGGCGCCGAGCATCACCGCCAGCGCCGGGGCCAGGCCCAAAGTGCCAGCGGCGGTGAACGAGGTGGCCATCAGGCTGACGGCGGTGCTGCTTTGCAGGATGCCGGTGATGCCGATGCCAGCGAGCAGGGCCAGCCAGCGGTTATTCAGGTGCTGGCCCATCCAGCGGCGCAATTGCGTGCCGAAGCCGCGCAACAGCGCCGAAGAAATCATGTGCGTGCCCCACAGCAACAGTGCAATGGCGCCGGCGAGGTTGATCAGTAGAGTCGTTCCCGACATGAGAACTCTCCTTTTTTAAGCGTGACATTTAACTGTGGGAGCGGGCTTGCTCGCGAATGCGGTGTGTCAGTTCACGCAGATGTTGACTGACACGACGCCTTCGCGAGCAAGCCCGCTCCCACAGGGGACGATGGTGTTCAGGCGATCAGAACCACTGCTTGAACCGGCGGATGTAGATCGTTTTCATGGTCTGCGCCACCACGCAGTAGCTGAGCAAGGTGCCCACCAGCCAAGGGAAGTATTCCCATGGCAACGGCACCAGCCCGACCATTGTTCCCAGCGGCGAAAACGGGATGTAGATGCCCAGGCCGATCACCACCCCGGTCGCCAGAATCACCGGCAACGCCGCGGTGCTCTGGAAAAACGGGATCTTCTGGGTGCGCAACATGTGCACCACCAGCGTCTGGGACAGCAGCCCTTCGATAAACCAGCCGGACTGGAACAGGCTCTGCATGTCTACGCTGTTGGCGGCGAACACGTACCACATCAGGGCAAACGTGGTGATGTCGAAGATCGACGAGGTCGGCCCGATCCACAGCATGAAACGGCCGATGTTCTTCGCATCCCACTTGCGCGGTTTGCGCAGGAACTCCTTGTCCATCTTGTCCCACGGCAACGCCAACTGAGAGACGTCGTACATCAGGTTTTGCAGCAGCAGGTGGATCGACAGCATCGGCAGGAACGGAATGAACGCACTGGCCACCAGCACCGAGAACACGTTGCCGAAGTTGGAACTGGCGGTCATGTTCAGGTACTTCATGATATTGCCGAAGGTTTCCCGGCCCTTGAGCACGCCTTCTTCGAGCACCATCAGGCTCTTTTCCAGGAGGATGATGTCCGCCGATTCCTTGGCGATGTCCGTGCCGCTGTCCACTGAAATCCCGACGTCAGCGTCGCGCAGCGCCGGCGCATCGTTGATGCCGTCGCCAAGGAAACCCACGGTGTGACCGTTGGCTTGCAGGGCCTTGAGCACTCGGGATTTCTGCAGCGGCGTCAACTTGGCAAACACCGTGCGTTCTTCGACCCGCAGCTTGAGGGTGGTGTCGTCCAGGTGCTCGATGTCCTGGCCGAGCAGCGGCGTGCCTGGGTCGAGCCCGACTTCGCGGCAGATCTTGCAGGTGACCACGGCGTTGTCGCCGGTCAGCACCTTGACCGTCACGCCCATGTCCCGCAGTGCGGCGATGGCCGGGCCGGCGGTTTCCTTCGGTGGATCGAGGAAGGTCAGGAAGCCACGAATCACCAGGTCGCGCTCATCGGCGGTGTGGTACTGGTTTTTGCTCTGGGCTTTCGGGATGTCGCGGGTGGCGACCAACAGCACGCGAAAACCGTCCTCGTTGTACTCGTTGGCCAGAGCCAGCAAGTCTTTGCGCCGCTGTGCATCCAGCGCGATCACCTGGCCGTTTTCATTAATGTGGCTGGCGATAGAGAGCATTTCCTCGACCGCGCCTTTGCACACCATCAGGTGATCGTCGCGGCTGTCCTTGACGATGATCGACAGACGCCGGCGCACGAAATCGAACGGCAATTCGTCGACCTTGCTGTACGCGAAAGGTACGCGGAATGCTGGATTGGCATTGGCGAACTGCACCACCGCCTGATCCATCAGGTTTTTCAGACCGCTCTGATGGTGGCTGTTGAGCCACGCCAGTTCCAGGATCGAATCGTCGCGCCGGCCGTGGCTGTCGACGTGGTGTTCAAGGATGATTTTGTCCTGGGTCAGGGTGCCGGTCTTGTCGGTGCACAGCACGTCCATCGAACCGAAGTTCTGGATCGCGTTGAGGCGCTTGACCACCACTTTGCGCTTGGCCATGGCCATCGCGCCTTTGGCCAGGTTGGCGCTGACGATCATCGGCAGCATTTCCGGGGTCAAACCGACGGCCACCGCCAACGCAAACAGAAACGCATCGCCCCAGTCACCCTTGGAGAAACCGTTGAGCAGGAACACGATCGGCACCATCACCAGCATGAAGCGGATCAGCAACCAACTGACGCTGTTCACCCCACGGTCGAACGCGGTTTGCACCCGGGAGCCGACGATGGCTTTGGCCAGGGAACCGAAGTAAGTCCGCGCCCCGGTAGCGACCACCACGGCTTTGGCGGTGCCGCTGACCACGTTGGTGCCCATGAAGCAGATGTTCGGCAGGTCCAGCAGGTTCGATTGATCAGGCGCCGCGCTGATGGCGGATTTCTGCGCGACGTTGCCGAGGGTGTCGTACTTTTCGACCGGCAACGCTTCGCCGGTCAGCACCGCCTGGCTGATAAACAGGTCGCGGGATTCGATCAGGCGGATGTCCGCCGGGATCATGTCGCCTGCGCTCAGTTGCACGATGTCGCCGGCCACCAGATCGCGCATCGGCACTTCCCGCAGCAGCGGTTTGCCGTCCTGATGCTCGCGACGCAGCACGGTGGCGGTGGTGCGCACCATGGCTTTCAGGGCTTCGGCGGACTTGGACGAGCGGTATTCCTGCCAGAACCGCAGCAGGCTGCTCAGGCTGACCATGGTCATGATAATGATGACTTTGGTCAGGTCGGCGTCATCCGCTTCACCGTTGCTGATCGGTAGCCAGTAATCGGTGAAGAAACTGATGCCGGCCAGGGTCAGCAACACATAGATGAAGGGATTGTTCAGGGCTTTGAGCAGTTGGACCAGGGCGTGAGGCGGCTTGTCGTGGGCCACTTCGTTGTGACCATTGCGCGCCAGGCGGCCTTGGGCTTCGAGATCGGTCAGGCCATCAGTGGTGGCGTTGAGGTTGGTCAGCGTCACGGCCAGGCCGTTTTGCGCTTCCCGGGCGGCGCGCATCGACAGTTTGGCGTTGTCGGTGCTGGCGCCGCGAGTGGCTTTTTTTGCGGTGTTTACAAGGGTCATTGCTGTGCTCCTGCCGCAGGCTTGCGGCACGACACACAGGCACCTCAGCTAATTAAAGACGAGCGCGCGTATGTCGAGCCGCAAAAAAGCGATCGATTCTGATAGTTGCGTTTCAGGGTTTAACGTTCGCTGGCCCGCAACTGAAAAATTGTGGGCAGCGAACCGTCTACTGGCTTCGTCCATAACTAATTCACTATTTAACAGGCAATAAGAAGTTATCGAATTCCAACTAAGGAAAACGGGAAGGGAAGGACTTTGAAAGTGCCTTCAGTTCAATTGAAAGTGCGCGCCCCGAGGAACAGGCCGAGCATCAGGCTCGCCTGTCGGAACAGACGCGCGATGCGCCGACTCGGTGGTTCCTGGCTGTCGTCGACGCTCCAGCGTTGCTGAAGCTGACCCGTCATCGGGCAGACGCGCCAGTTGGCACGCAGGTGTGCCTTGGCAGGGGAGGATGGGCTGGAAAACGGCGCGCGGCCCGCCGCCGTGGCGAGGCGCTCACGGCAGAGCTTGACCCGCATGGTCGAGGCAAAGGCGCGTACGCCGGGCATTACAGTGGATTTGAAGTTCATAACATACCTCTGGACCGGACTGACGCCGGCGAGGCAAGTTACGGTGGAGCATCAAGCTCTAGCGCAGCTCACCCGACCGCAAAGTCGAGTCCCGTCATGTTCTGGGTTATGTGCCAGATCCTGCGAATTCGCAGTTACCCGACAGCGACTAGATACTGTGTCCATTGGATTCTTTTGTGAGTTGAAAAAAGGCCTGTGAAACCGGCCCGCGCAATTTACTCAGGCAGGTGGGGCAAGTCAACCGTAAATGTTCGATTAATGCGCTATTGAATGGATAAACTTCGAATCCGATTATTGAAGTTAGAACTTGTTCAGGTAAATGACAGTTAATGATGGTCCCCTGTAGGAGCTGCCGAAGGCTGCGATCTTTTGATCTTGATCGTCGGCGGCTGATGGAATGCGAAGATCAAAGGATCGCAGCCTTCGGCAGCTCCTACGCCGATCGCGGATAACCGTGATTCAACGAGAAAACCGATTCCGATAATCCCTCGGCGAAATCCCCAGATTGCGCTGAAAGGTAAAGCGCATCCGTTCTTCATCGCCAAACCCGCATTGCCGGGCGATCTGGTCGATGTTGCGTTCGGAGTCTTCCAGCAGGCGCCGGGCCGCTTCCAGCCTCAGCACCTCCACGGCTTTGGCCGGGGTGCGGCGGGTCTTGAGTTTGTAGACCCGGGCAAAGTTGCGCGGGCTCATTTGCACCTGTTCGGCCAGCACCTCGACCGTGAGGTTTTCGCGACTCAGGTTCTGCGCGATCCACAGGTGCAAGTCGTCGAAGGCGGCGCCGTCCTGAGTCTGCGCCTGCAGCATCTGGCTGTACTGGGCCTGGCCGCCGGGGCGCTTGAGAAACACCACCAATTCCCGAGCCACTTGCAGTGCCACGTCGCGGCCGCAATCGGCTTCCACCAACGCCAGCGCCAGGTCGATCCCTGCACTGACTCCCGCCGACGTCCACACGTTGCCTTGCTGGACGAAGATCGCGTCGCTGTCGACTTCAATCGACGGAAAGCCGTCCTTGAGCATGTCGCACATCGCCCAATGAGTCGCCGCGCGCCGGCCTTCGAGCAACCCGGCCTGGGCCAGCAGAAACGTGCCGCTGCACACCGAGGCGGTGCGCTTGGCTTTGGCCGACGCCGCCGCCAGCCAGGCGACCAGCTCCAGGGAATCGTGCATTGCCTGACGAATATTCGGCGCACCGGGAACGATCAGGGTGTCGATGCTGTGTTCGGCGAAATCGCTCAGGGGTAAGGTCTCGACCACCAGCCCTTCGGCGGTCTGGATCAGGCCACCGGTCAGGCTCGCGGTGTGGCGCTCGTACCCCGGCAAACCGCGTTCGGCCATGGCTTTGGAGGCAGCCCAGAACACGGTTTGCGCCCCGGTCAAATCCAGCAGGCCCATGTCGGGGTAGGCGACGAATACGATCGAGCGCGGTTGGGCAATGTCATTCATGGAGAGCTTCCACAACGCCGGGTAAAAAACGGCAGGATTTCAGGGTTTTATGTCATTTCGGGCGCCAGCGTTCAACCCTACCATCGATTTCGAAACGGCAGACAGTCGCTCGCTGTCTGCCTCCATCACGAGAACGAAGGTAACCATCATGTCCCGGAAAATATTGATCGTCGGCGCCGGTTTCGCCGGTGTCTGGAGCGCCTTGGGCGCGGCCCGTGTGCTGGACCTCAACGGCAAGACTGACGATGTGGAAATTACCCTGATTTCCCCCAAGCCGGAAATCGTCATTCGTCCGCGCCTGCATGAACACGCGCCTCACGAGATGAGCTCACCATTGTTGCCGTTGCTGGAAGCGGCGGGGGTCAAGTTCATCGAAGCGCAGGTGGAGCGCATCGACACCTCCAGCGAGCGGGTGGTGCATGCGCTGACCTCTGATGGCCGACATATCAGCGTGCCCTATGATCGGCTAGTCTTGACCAGCGGCAGCAAGCTCAACCGTCCGCCGGTGCCGGGCCTGGTGGAAAATGCATTTGCCGTGGATCAGTTATCCGATGCGGTAAAGCTGGATCGTCATCTGACAGAGTTGAGCGACCTGCCGGATTCGCCGGCCCGCAACACCATCGTGGTCGTCGGCGGTGGTTTCACTGGCCTGGAAATCGCCACTGAACTGCCTGAGCGTCTGCGCAACCTACATGGTCCTGATGCCCGGTTCAAAATCATCGTGATCGAGCGCAACGAAGAGATCGGCCCGGATCTGGGCCCGAAACCACGGCCGATGATTACCGAAGCGCTGGCGTCGATGGGCATTGAATTCCAGGTCGGTTCCGGTGTGGTGGCGATCGATGAAAACGGTGTGCTCACCGCTGCGGGCAAACGCATCGAAGCCAAGACTGTGATCTGGACGGGCGGCATGATTGCGAGTGGCTTGACCTCGCAAATCTCTACCCGACTGGATCGCCAGGGTCGCGTCGAAGTCACCGGCGACTTGCGTGTGGTCGGCACCGATCACGTTTTCGCGGCGGGCGATGTGGCCATGGCCCTGACCGATGACGAAGGCCATTACTCGCTGATGTCCTGCCAGCATGCGATCTTCATGGGCCGCTTCGCCGGGCATAACGTCGCCGCCGATCTGGTGGGCGTGCCGACCCTGGAATACCGCCAGCCGTTCTACGCCACCTGCCTGGACCTGGGCGAGTGGGGCGCGGTGTACACCGAAGGTTGGGATCGCCAGGTGCTGCTCACCCACGACGAAGGCAAGGCCCGCAAGCGCATGATCAACACCCAGTGGATCTACCCGCCGGCGGCCAATCGGGTTGCTGCGCTGGAGGCGGGTAACCCGGAAGTGTCCTACGGCTGATGTAACGCCGCTGATCAATGTGGGAGCGGGCTTGCTCGCGAAGGGGTCGTGTCAGTCGACATTAATGTGTCTGACACACCGCCTTCGCGAGCAAGCCCGCTCCCACATTGGATCTCTGGTGGACGCAGCACTGATGGTCAACCTCAATCCCTGTGGGAGCGAGCCTGCTCGCGAAGAGGCCATCACATTCAACATCATTGCTGTCTGACACACCGCTTTCGCGAGCAGGCTCGCTCCCACATTGGTTCTGTTCCGTTCGTGAGATTTGTGGCCAGCGTCGGCCTCTGTGGGAGCAAGCCGCATCTCTCGCGCCACCTGCGCCACCTGTGCCTATCCAGAACAAATGTATTGCCCATTCCTGTCTGTTTCCCCGCCGACGGGCTGCGTACCTTGGGTTCACCACAACCCAATAAGGACGCCCCCATGCTTAATCGTTTGATACTGCCCTTCACTTTGCTTATTACCTTCAGCGCGGCCCAGGCGGCCGACAGCGAAAAATGGTACCCCTCGAAATACGGCGCCAACGATGAAATCGGTGCGCTCAATCTGCTCAACGCCGACTCGGTGCTCAACGCCGCCAAACTGATCAAGACCGGCAAGACTTACCCGCTGGCCGTTCCGATCGACAAGACCCTTCCGGCCTTCCGCCATCGCAGTTTCAACCTGACCAATGTCCAGCCGGGCGAGGCGGGTGGCACGACCATGGGCCCGAACAAATTCACTTTCAACGATGAACTGGTGGTGGGTTGGACCGGCGTCGGCACCCAGCTCAACGGCATCGGCCATATCGGCATCGACTACGTCTACTACAACGGCAATCGCGCCGCCGATTTCGTCACGGTCGAAGGTGTGAAGAAACTCGGCATCGAGAAGGTCCCGCCGATCGTCACCCGTGGCGTGGTGCTGGACATGACGGCTGTGTACGGCACGCCAATCGTGCCGGAGAAAACCGAATTCACCGTCGCCGATATCCAGAAGGCCCTCGACCTGCAAGGCATCACCATCCAGAAAGGCGACGTGGTGTTGTTCAACACAGGTTGGCTGGAGCTGTTGGGCAAGGACAACAAGAAGTTCCTCGCCGTGGAACCGGGCATCGGCATGGCCGCGGCCAAATGGCTGGTGGACAAGCAGATCGTTGCCTTCGGCGGTGACACCTGGGCGTCGGAAATCTACCCGGCGAAAGACGGTCAGGAGTTCCCGGTCAACCAGTACATGCTGGCCAAAAACGGCATCTACAATCTGGAGCTGATCGACAGCCGCGCCCTGGTCAAAGACAAGGCCTGGGAGTTCATGTTCGTGCTCGGCCAGCCGCTGTACAAGGGCTCGACCCAGGTCAACATCAACCCGGTGGCGATTCACTGATAGCTACTCGTTGCGGGCGGGTCGGGGATGACACAACACATCCCTTGGCCCAATACCCATGTAGCAGCTGGCGAAGCCTGCGTTCGGCTGCGCAGCAGTCGTGAAATTAGTCAGCGCGGTGCTTCAGCTGGACCGCGTTCTCAGGTTTCACGACTGCTTCGCAGCCGAACGCAGGCTTCGCCAGCTGCTACAAGCCGAACGCAGGCTTCGCCAGCTGCTACAAAGTCTGTTTTTTACCTACGCTTTTTTTCCTGGAATGGAGAACACATGGATACGGTGCCTTCCCTCGCCAGCATCGCCTCACGCCTGCGACTCAAACAATTGCGCCTGCTGATCGCTCTGGATGAACGGGGCTCCCTGCACAAGGCCGCCGAGCAGATTTCGATCTCCCAATCCGGCGCCACCAAAGCCCTGCATGAAGTTGAATCGCTGATCGGCATGCCGCTGTTCGAACGCCAGCCCAAAGGCCTGGTGGCCAATGAAATGGGGCGTTGCATGATTCGCTACGCCCGGTTGATCCACAGCGATGTCGAGCATCTGCACGAGGAAATGCTCAGCATCCTGCAAGGGCAGGGCGGGCGGCTTTCGGTAGGGGTCATCATGGGCGCGGTGCCGTTGCTGACCCGGGCCTTGACCGCGTTGCGCCTCAAGCAGCCGGAGCTGTCGGTGGAGCTGGTGGAAAACACCAGTGCCACATTGTTGGGGCTGCTGGATCAGGGGCGGCTGGATCTGGCGATTTGTCGCACCAGCGTTGGCCAGCGTTCGGACGCGTATGACTGCATCGAACTGAGCGAAGAACCCTTGGCAGTGGTCGCCAGCAAGGACCATCCACTGGCGTGTGCCGGGTCTTTGCAGTTGTCGCAACTCAGCGACTACCGTTGGCTGGTCTACCCCAAGGACATGCCGATGCGCCATGCCCTGGAACGTGAACTCAACGAGGCCGGACTGCAAATTCCGCGTTATCCGCTGGAAACCTCGTCGATCTTCGCCACCATTCTGCTGGTGCAGCAAGACCCGACGTTGCTGGCGGTGATCCCGGCGGAAGTTGCCGGGTTCTGCGAGCAACATGATTTGCTGGTGAAGCTGCCGGTGTCGCTGCGTGCGTTGAACGAACCCTACGGCGTGATCAGCCGGGTCGGCGCCGATGTGTCTCCGGCGGCGACCCTGCTGATCAACGAACTGCAGAACGACCTGACTACTTGATCACAATCGGATTCACCGGCGCCCCGGTGCCACCGACGATCTTCAGCGGTGCGGCGGTGTAGAGGAATTTCCATTGGCCGTCGGCGGCGCAATCGCTGGCCAGCTCATCGAGCAGCGCCACTTCGGTAAAGGTCACGCCGAGGTTGCGCATCAAGGCGTTGTGCAGTGGGATCAGCACGCCAGTGGTGGGGTCGACCGCCACTTCGTTGGCCATGGTGTCGGTGACCAGATTGGGGATTTCCATCTGGTGAAACCATTCCACCAATTCACGGCTGAAGGTCAGGCCCGGCTCGGCGAAATCCTTGTAGAACTCTTGCGGTTCGCGCTCGTAGAACGAGCCGATCCAACCGGTGCGGATGATCAGAATGTCGCGTTTCTCGATCTCGATGCCCTGGGCTTTCGCCGCCGCCAACAAGTCCAGATGGCTGAAGGTTTCACCCTTGTCCAGCACCGCTTTGCCGCGATGACGGGCCATGTCGATCAGCACCGCACGCCCGACAATCCCGCGCTCGGCAATCGGCAGGATGCTGGCCTTGTCCATGCTACCGATGGTGCTCATGGCGTCGTAGCCGTTCCACAGTTTGTTGTCGTGCCAGACGTGGCCCAACGCGTCGTACTGGGTCGAGCCTTGCAGGTGCATGAAGATCACATCGTCGGCGTATTCCACATGGCCGTCGAAGTGGGTTTTACCCGCGAGAAAATGCCCCTTGTCCAGCACGTTGACCCGCATCGACGGGCGTCGGCCGGGCCACAGCGGTTCGCCTTTTGGGTGACCGATTTGGACTTGCAGGGTGAAGGTCTTGCCCTGGCGAACCGAAGCGATACCGCGCAGGATCTCGGCGCTTTGCAGGTAATTCAGCGCGCCGACTTCATCGTCCGGACCCCACTTGCCCCAGTTGGTGGGCAGGCCTTCGAGGAGTTTTTTGATGTCAGGAGCGTGGTCGGCGGCGATGTTATTGGTGTTGTGGTCGCACATGAGGTTGTCCTTGGATTTGAACGCCATACCGCCCCTGTAGGAGCTGCCGAAGGCTGCGATCTTTTGACTTTGATTCTAAAAAACAAGATCAACAGATCGCAGCCTTCGGCAGCTCCTACAGGGGGGCGGTGGCGTTTGGGGTTTATTTGATCGGCGAAAAATCCGCCGCGATCAGCAGTTTCGATTCCATTTTCTCCAGCATCGGAAACGCGATCGGCACAAACCCTTCCAGCCAATCCGAATCCTGATACAGCGCTGCACGTTTCTTGATTCGTTCATCCAGGCTCTCGTAGGCCCAGATATGGATCACCTGGTTCAGCTCGCCGATTTCCGTGTACCACCAGCCCACCAGCGTGGCGTAGCGGGAGATCACCGGCAGGCCGTTTTCTTCGAAGTGCTTGAGGTAGGTCTGCATTTTTCCGATCTGGATCGTGTACGTGCGCATTTCGTAAAACATGGGGTTCGTTTCCTCAGGAATGAATGCCGTGGTAGGCGTTGGTGATGATCCGTTCGATGTCGGCGGCGGTGGTCAGGCGCGGGTTGACCAGCACGTTGCCGCTGCGCATCGAGTCGTTGACCATTTGCGGCATGTAGTCGAGGTCCACGCCCAGGTCCTTGATGTTGGCGGGGATGCCGATGGCCCGGTTGAGTGCCATCACGTGCTCCACCACTTTGTAGCCGGCATCGGCGGGGCTCAGGCCGTCGACGTCTTCGCCCATGGCGATGGCAATCTCGCGGAACAGCTCCGGGCAGGCCGCCAGGTTGTATTCGATGACGTAGGGCAACAGCGTCGCGTTGGCGATGCCGTGGGGGATGTTGAATACGCCGCCGAAGGTGTGGGACATCGCATGCACGTTGCCGAGTTTCGACTGGGCAAACGCGACCCCAGCGAGGAATGAAGCGAGCAGCATCTGCTTCCGGGCATGCAGGTCGGAACCGACGAAAAACGCCTTGGGCAGATGCGTGCAAATCATCTTGATCGCTTGCAGGGCCAGGGCCTGGCTGACCGGGTTAGCCTGCTTCGACACGTAGGATTCGATGGCGTGGGTCAAGGCGTCCATGCCGGTGGCGGCGGTGATCGACGGCGGTAGTTTGAGGGTCAGTTCGGCGTCGAGAATCGCCAGTTTCGGAAACAGCGCCGGGCTGATGATCACGGTCTTGAACAGGGTTTTGGTGTTGGTGAACACCGTGGACGCGGTGCATTCGCTGCCAGTGCCGGAGGTGGTCGGGATGGCGAAAATCGGCAGCGGCGGGTGCAGCAGTTTGTCGTAGCCTTCGTAGTCGAGGATGTTGCCGGGGTTGGTGGCCATCGCCGCCACACCTTTGGCGGTGTCGATACTGCTGCCGCCACCGACGCCGATCACTGCATCGCACTCATGGCTTTTGAGAAAGGCCACCGCGCGTTCCAGCACGTCGGTGGTGGGATTCGGTTCGACCCCGGCGAACACTTCGTAGCGGATTTCGCTTTCAGCCAGCGAGGCGAAAAAGCTTTCCATCACCCCGGACGCGATCAGCCCCTGATCGGTGACCACCAGCAGTTTTTTTTGAACATGCGGCTTGAGCAATGCACCGGCCTGACGCACCAGGCCGTTGCCGCTCTTCAAGGTCGTGGGGAAATAAAACTGGAACGGGTTCATGGGTGTCTCCGGTTTCTTATTGGTCTGGAGACAGTAATAAGCGGGGCGGGCGGCTGATAATGAAAAGGTCTGATCCGGTGATGACTGTTTGTCATCACTTGCTGGATGGGAGCTGGTCGGTGAGGATGTGGTGGCTGCAAGATCCACCCCTCACCCCAGCCCTCTCCCCAAGGGGGAGAGGGGGAAAGGGAGCAGATCTTCATGCTGTTCAAACCTGAGTTCGACTCGATATTTCAGGTCGATGTATCTCGACTAAACGACTCGGTCAGTCCCCTCGCCCCCCTGGGGAAAGGGAGCAGATCCTCATGCTATTCAAACCTGAGTTCGACTCGATATTTCAGGTCGATGTATCTGGACCAAACGACTCGGTCAGTTCCCTCGCCCCGCTGGGGAGAGGGGGGAAGGGAGCCGATCTTCATGCTGTTCAAACCTGAGTTCGACTCGATATTTCAGGTCGATGTATCTCGACTAAACGACTCGGTCAGTCCTCTCGCCCCCTGGGGGGAGAGGGGGAAGGGAGCCGATCTTCATGCTGTTCAAACCTGAGTTTGACTCGATATTTCAGGTCGATGTATCTGGACTAAACGACTCGGTCAGTCCTCTCGCCCCCCCTTGGGAGAGGGGGAAAGGGAGTCGATCCTCATGCTGTTCAAACCTGAGTTCGACTCGATATTTCAGGTCGATGTATCTGGACTAAACGACTCGGTCAGTTCCCTCGCCCCGCTGGGGAGAGGGGGGAAGGGAGCCGATCTTCATGCTGTTCAAACCTGAGTTCGACTCGATACTTCAGGTCGATGTATCTCGAATAAACGACTCGGTCAGTTCCCTCGCCCCGCTGGGGAGAGGGGGGAAGGGAGCCGATCTTCATGCTGTTCAAACCTGAGTTCGACTCGATATTTCAGGTCGATGTATCTCGAATAAACGACTCGGTCAGTCCCCTCGCCCCTTTGGGGAGAGGGTTAGGGTGAGGGGTGGTTCTAAAGCCTGGCACATGGCTCGGATACGTCACTCACGCAGTCATTCTCATTTCACAATCAACAGGAGACACATCATGGATTTGGGCATTTCGGGGCGCTGGGCGATTGTCTGCGCCGCCAGCAAAGGCTTGGGATTGGGCTGTGCGCGGGCCTTGGCGAAGGAGGGCGTCAACCTGGTGATCAACGCCCGCGGCGAAGACGCCTTGCAGGTTGCCGCTACAGAATTGCGCAGCCTGGGCGTCGAAGTGCGCACCGTGGCCGGGGACATCAGCGAGCCCGCAGTGCGCGAGCGGGTGCTGGCGGCGTGTCCTCAGGTCGACATCCTGATCAACAACGCCGGTGGCCCGCCACCCGGTGACTTCCGCGACTGGCAGCGCGAGGACTGGCTGAAGGCGCTGGACGCCAACATGCTCACGCCCATTGAGCTGATCAAGGCCTGCGTCGATGGCATGGCCGAGCGCGGCTTCGGGCGCATCGTCAACATCACCTCCGGCGCGGTGAAGGCGCCGATTGACGTGCTGGGCCTGTCCAATGGCGCCCGTAGCGGCCTCACCGGTTTTATCGCCGGGCTCGCGCGTCAGTCGCGGCTGGCCGGGAACAACGTGACGATCAATAACTTGCTGCCCGGTCCGTTCGAAACCGAGCGTTTGCACAAGACGCTGAGCGCTGCGGCTGACGCCAATGGCACCAGCGTCGAGAGCATCAGCGAGCAACGGCGCAAACATGTGCCGGCCCAGCGCTTCGGCCAGCCCGAGGAGTTCGGCGCCTATTGCGCGTTCATCTGCAGCGCCCAGGCTGGCTTCCTCACCGGGCAAAACCTGTTGCTGGATGGCGGCAGCTACCCCGGCACGTTCTGATCTTCGCGGGGGATGACGTTTGGTGATCCCCCAAGCAGATCCCATCATTATTCACTTGGAGGGCGCCTGATTAGAGTGGGGCTGCTTGCCGATGTCCGTCAGTCACCGTAATCCCTGTGGGAGCGGGCTTGCTCGCGAATGCGGTGTGTCAGTTCATGCAGATGTTGCCTGACACGACGCCTTCGCGAGCAAGCCCGCTCCCACAGGGGTTGTGTGTTAGTTGACAGGCATTGGGCCGCTTGCATCCACAAAAATAAAGAGCGCCCCTCATGAACAATCCGAGTGCCGAAACCCTTTCCCTGGCCGCCGCCGAGCGTCCCACCAGCGTGCGCTGGCGAATCTTCCTGATCATGTTGCTGCTGACCGCAATCAACTATATCGACCGCGCTTCGTTGTCGGTGGCCTTACCGTTGATTTCCAGCGAATTCCAGATCCCGCCAGCGCTGGAGGGCTTGATGCTCAGCGCGTTTTTCTGGTCCTACGCGTTGATGCAGATTCCCGGCGGCATGCTGCTGGATCGCTTCCAGACCCGGCGTGTGATCGTCATCGCAACAGTGGCGTGGGGCGCATTCCAGGCCTTGGCCGCTGGCGCGCATAACTGGATCATTCTGCTGATCACGCGCATGGGTCTGGGCATCGCCGAATCGCCGATCATGCCCGCCGGCGCCAAGCTCAACGGCGCCTGGCTGACCCCCAACGAACGCGGGCGCGGCGCGGTGCTGGTGGATGGCGGCGCCCCATTGGGCAGCGCGTTTGGCGCGATCATCATCGCGGGCCTGATCGGCTGGTTCGACTCGTGGCGCATTGCGTTTGTGATCGCCGGGGTCGGCACCATGCTCGCCGGTGTGCTGGCCTGGAAATACATCCGCAACCACCCCAGCGAACACCCCGGCGTCAACGCCGCGGAACTGGCGCACATCACCGAAGGCAATCGCAAGACCAGCCAACCCGGCGCGGTGACCAGCATCGCTCTGAAAGAACTGCTCAAGGACCGCTCGGTGTTGGCGATGTTCGCCGGTTACTGCTGCATCCTCAGTGTGTTCTACGGCTTGCTGACCTGGATGCCCAGTTACTTGCACCAGACCCACGGTCTGAACATTTCGAGCATGGGCGGCGCGACGTTCCTGATCTTCATGTGCGGCTTCGTCGGCGAACTGGTGGGCGGTTATCTCGGCGACAAGTGGAAATCCAGCGGCGCCTCACCGAACCTGGTGATGCGCAGCATGTTCAGCGGTTCGGCGCTGGTGGCGGCGCTGTGCATGCTGGCGGTGGCCTATGCCAACGAGGCGAGCAAAGCGATCGGCCTGCTGTGTGTGGCGATGTTTTTCATCCGCTGGTGCGGCATGTACTGGTGCATTCCGTCGATCCTCGGCGGTACCTCGAAAACCGGTGTGCTGGCCGGCACCATGAACTTCTGCGGCAATATGGCCGGGGTGATCGTGCCGATCCTGATCGGCTTGATCGTACAGTTCACCGGTTCGTACTTCCTGGTGCTGATCTTCTTCGTGGTCATGGCGCTGCTGCTGGCGATTTTCTCCAGCCTGATCGATTATCGGGAACGGGGTCTGGCTTGAATGAGCGGAGGGCAGGTGAGCATCGATATTGAATGCGTGGTGGTCGGGGCCGGCGTGGTCGGTCTGGCGGTGGCTCGGGCCTTGGCCTTGAGTGGGCGCGACGTGATTGTGGTCGAGGCTGGCGAGGGGATTGGCGTGGGCATCAGTTCGCGTAATTCCGAGGTGATCCATGCGGGGATTTATTACCCGAGTGGCAGCCTCAAGGCGCAGCTGTGTGTCGAAGGCAAGCAGCGCTTGTATGCCTTTTGCGATGAGCGCGGGGTGGATTATCAGCGGCTGGGCAAGTTGATTGTGGCCACCGATGATGATCAGGTCGTGGCGCTGCAACGGTTGTTGGCGCAAGGTTTGCGCAATGGCGTCGATGATCTGCAATGGCTCGACGCCGAGCAGGCGCGGGCGCTTGAACCGGCGTTGTCCTGCGTTGCCGCGCTTAGGTCGCCGTCCACCGGCATTGTCGATTCCCATGGGTTGATGCTGGCGTTGCAAGCGGACGCCGAGGCCTCGGGCGCGTCGGTCGCGTTTCATACGCCGTTGCTGGCGGCCCGCTGTATCGAGCAAGGTTTCGAGCTGCAAATGGGTGGCGCGCAACCGATGACGCTGAGCTGCCGCGAGTTGATCAATTGCGCCGGGTTGTCTGCGCCTGAGGTCGCTAGCCGGATCAGCGGCTTGCCACAGCAGCACGTTCCCAAAGCGCGATTGTGCAAGGGCAGTTACTTCAGTTTCAGCGGTCGTGCGCCGTTTCGGCACCTGGTTTACCCCGCGCCGGAAAGTGCCGGGTTGGGTGTGCACATGACCCTGGATCTGGGCGGACAGGCGCGGTTTGGGCCGGATGTGGAGTGGATCGACAACATCGACTACCGCGTCGATCCGCGTCGGGCGGAGGGTTTTTATCAGGCAATCCGCCGCTACTGGCCAGGATTGCCGGATGACAGCCTGCAACCGGCCTACAGCGGCATTCGACCGAAGATCACCGGTCCCACAGAACCGGCCGCTGACTTCATCATCAGCGGCCCGGCGCAGCATGGTGTGCCGGGGTTGGTGAACCTGTTTGGCATCGAATCCCCGGGTTTGACCAGTTGCCTGGCGTTGGCGGAGCGGGTAATCACCGAGATCCACTAAACACCGCAATCCCCCTTTGGGAGCTGGCTTGCTCGCGAAAGCGGTGTGTCAGTTCACGCAGATGTTGCCTGAGTCGACGCCTTCGCGAGCAAGCCCGCTCCCACATGGGTTTGGTGTTGTTCGCAAGATGTGCGGACGGCGCAGGTCTCTTGTGGGAGCGGGCTTGCTCGCGAAGAGGCCGGCTCATTCAGCAGAGATGTCGACTGTCAGACTGCTTTCGCGAGCAAGCCCGCTCCCATAGGTTCTGTCAGGACTTTCCTGAATGTTTCCACCAACGGCCTCAAATTAATCCGGTGCCACGCCGCCCACAACGGCGTGGTAAACGAGATCCACGGTACCTCCCGCAACACCACACCGGGCGGGGCATTGCGGCTCAAACCTTTCTGGATCATCGCAATCCCCAACCCCGACGCCACCAGCCCCAGCGCGGTAAACGGTTCCGTGGCCTCCATGCGAATGTCCGGCGTAAACCCGGCGCGAATGCAGGCGCTGACAAAGTCTTCGCGGCTGGCGCAGTTCTGCCGGTGTTGCACGCCGATCCATTCCTGATCCGCCAGGTCTGCCGGGCCCAACGTGGCCTGATGGGCCAATGGATGGTGCTCGGGCAAGGCCAGCAGCATCGGGTCGTCCAGCACCTGAAAACCCAACAAGTCCGGGTCATCGGCGACGGGTGGCTCACTCACCAGGGCAATATCCAGACTACGCTGGCGCAGGCCTTCCAATTGTTCGGCGGAGCTGAGGTTGTACAGCGCGACGTGCACATTCGGCCGGTCCGCGCGCAACATGCGCAGGGCATTCGGCAACACGCCAGCATGCATGGCGTTTTCGATGTAGCCGATGCACAACCCGCCTTCTTCGCCACGACCGAGGCGCTTGCCCAGGGATTCCAGGCGATTGGCGTGGGTCAACAGGGCGCGGGTTTCGGCCAGGAAGGTCTGGCCGTCGCGGGTCAGGCGGATGCGTTGCTGGCTGCGTTCGAACAGGGTCAGGCCCAGGCGTTCTTCGAGCTGGGCGATCTGCCGGCTCAGGGGCGACTGGGAAATGTGCAGGCGTTCGGCGGCGCGACCGACGTGTTCTTCCTCGGCGACGGCGACGAAGTAGCGCAATTGGCGGATGTCGATCATGTCAGACCTCTTGGGACTCAAGTGCTGCGTATTATGTCTTGGACGGTCCGACCGCTGCAATCTACGATCGGCTCAACGGTCACCAAAGCTGACCTCGACACTCAAGAGGAATCACCCATGAGCTTGAAAGACAAACTGCCCGGCACCCTGGGTTTCGGCACCGCCCCATTGGGCAACATGTTCCGCGCCATCCCGGAAGAAGAGGCGATGGCCACCGTGCACGCCGCCTGGGATGCCGGCGTGCGGTACTTCGACACTGCGCCGTTCTACGGTTCTGGTCTGTCGGAAATTCGCCTCGGCACCGCATTGGCCCAGTACAACCGCGACGACTACGTGCTTAGCAGCAAGGTCGGCCGGGTGATCCTCGATGAAATCGAAGACACCGCCGCCCGTGACCTCGGCGAGAAGGCTGGCGTGTTTGAACACGGTCGCCCGAACAAAATCGTCAACGACTACAGCGCCGACGCGACCATGCGTTCGATCGAGGACAGCCTCAAGCGCTTGCAAACCGATCGCCTGGACATCGTCTGGATCCACGACATCGCCCAGGATTTCTACGGCGATCAATGGCTGGAATACTTCAACCAGGCCCGCACCGGCGCGTTCAAAGTGCTGACCCGTTTGCGCGAAGAAGGCGTGATCAAGGGCTGGGGCCTGGGCGTTAACAAAGTTGAGCCGTGCGAACTGACCCTGGACCTGACCGAAGCCCAGCCGGATGGTTTCCTGTTGGCCGGTCGCTACACGCTGCTGGACCATGATCGCGCCTTGCAGCGTTTGATGGAGTCGGCTTTGGCGCAGAACGTTGAAATCGTGGTCGGCGGTCCTTACAGCTCGGGCATCCTGGCGGGCGGCACGCACTTCGAATACCAGAAGGCGAGCCCGGCGATCGTCAACAAGGTCGAGCAGATCAAGCGGATTGCGGCGGCTCACGGCGTCAGCATCAAAGCGGCGGCGTTGCAGTTCTCCCTGGCCAACCCGGCGGTGGCGGCGGTGATTCCGGGTTCGAGCCGTCCTGATCGCATCGCTGAAGATGTGGCAGCGTTGAATGAGGTGATTCCTGCGGCGTTCTGGCAGGCAATGCGTGACTCGAAACTGATCTCTGAACGGGCTCCATTGCCGGGAGGTGTGGCATGAAAATCGACCTGACTGGAAAACTTGCCATCGTCAGCGGCAGCACCGCCGGCATTGGCCTGGGCATCAGCAAGGCGCTGGCCGAGTCCGGCGCCACGGTGGTGGTGATCGGCCGCGACTCGGCCAAGGTAGAACAGGCGTTGGCGAGCATTCGTGAACAGGTGCCGGGCGCGCAACTGCGTGGCCTGACCGCCGACCTCGGCACTGCGCAAGGCGCCGAGCAATTGTTCGCTGCCGAGCCCCGGGCGGACATCCTGGTAAACAACCTCGGGATCTTCAACGAGGTGGATTTCTTCGATGCGCCGGACAGTGAGTGGACGCGCTTCTATGAAGTCAACGTGATCTCCGGCGTGCGCCTGGCCCGGCACTACACGCCTGAGATGGTCAAGAACGGCTGGGGTCGGGTGATCTTCCTGTCCTCGGAATCCGGGGTGGCGATCCCGGCCGACATGATCAACTATGGCGTGACCAAAAGCGCCAACCTGGCGGTGTCCCACGGTTTGGCCAAACGGCTGGCTGGCACCGGGGTGACGGTCAACGCGATCCTGCCTGGCCCGACCTTCACCGACGGCCTGGAACAGATGCTCAAGGACGCCACTGCCCAGTCAGGCCGCAGCGCCCGGGAAGAAGCCGACGCCTTCGTGCGCAAGGCCCGCCCGAGCTCGATCATCCAGCGCGTGGCCGACGTCGAAGAAGTCGCCAACCTGGTCGCCTACATCGCCTCGCCACTGTCCTCGGCCACCACCGGCGCGGCGTTGCGCGTGGATGGCGGCGTCGTCGACAGCATGGCAATCTGAACCTGAATTCATAGAGAGACACTCATTTATGGCAACTGCATCAGCGACTATCGATATTCCGGCTTCGGCCGACCAGGTCTGGCAATTGATCGGCGGCTTCGACTCGCTGCCGGACTGGCTGCCGTTTATTGTGAAAAGCGAACTGAGCGAAGGCGGGCGCGTGCGCAGCCTGCAAACGGCGGATGGCGCGGGGGTGATCGAGCGTCTGCAAGCGTTCGACAACGCAGGCAAAACCTACAGCTACTCGATCGAGCAGGCGCCGTTCCCGGCCACCGATTACCTGGCGACCTTGCGCGTAGAAGTCCAAGGGCAGGGCGCGCGGGTGACCTGGTCTGGTCGGTTTACGGCCAAAGGCGTGACTGAAGAAGAAGTGGAAGCGCTGTTCGACGGGATCTACAAGGGCGGCCTCGAAGCCCTCCGCGCCAACTACCCGGCCTAAGCCCCACCACAATCCCTGTAGGAGCAGAGCTTGCTCGCGAATGCTGACTGTCAGTCAGCAATGATGTCGACTGACACACCGCTTTCGCGAGCAAGCCCGCTCCCACATGGATCAGCGCCCAACACAGATTCCGAGTTCACTGAAAATCCCCTGTGGGAGCGAGCCCACTCGCGAATGCGGAGTATCAGTCAACCTCAACGTCGACTGACACGCTGCTTTCGCGAGCAAGCTTTGCTCCTACAGGGGTTGGTGGTGAGCACAGATTTTGTATTCGCCGTAGATCCCCTGTGGGAGCGGGCTTGCTCGCGAATGTGGACTGTCAGCCAATATCATTGCCGACTGACACACCGTCTTCGCGAGCAAGCTCGCTCCCTCAGGCGGATCTTCATTGTGTCTGTCAGGTCTGTGGGATCAGGCTCTGCCGACAATCCAGCGCCAACCGCGCGCCGCCGCTGTCGCTGGTGCCGACTTCCAGGGTGAAGCCGTGCAGGCTGACAATCGCCGCGACGATCGACAGCCCCAGGCCAAACCCGCTCTGCTGATTGCCACCCTCGGCCCGATAAAAGCGCTGGAACACGGCTTCACGTTCAGACGGCGGGATGCCTGGCCCGGAGTCGAGCACTTCGATCCGCGTATGCCCGCCCTGATTGATCCCGCGCAAAATCACCTGGCCACCGGGCGGGGTGAATTTGATCGAGTTGCTGAGCAGGTTGGCAATGGCTTCGAACAACAGCGCCCGGTCGCCATTCAGTGAAGGTAAAACCGCGGGCAGTTCCAGCGAGAAAGTCAGTTCGCCTTCTTCCGCCAATGGTAGATAAAAGTCATGCAGTTCCCGCAGCAAGGGCACTGGGTCGAGCTGCACAAACCCGGAACGCCGCTGACGATCCTCCAGTTCGGAAATCCGCAGCAACCCGCGAAACCGTGCCATCAACGTATCTGCTTCGGCCAGCACTGAATCGAGTTGCTGCACCAGAGGCGAGCTCTCGTCGGCCTGTTGCTGAATCCTATAGAGCTGCGCCCGCAGGCGGGTCAGCGGCGTGCGCAGGTCGTGGGCGATGTTGTCGCACACACCTTTGACTTCGTTCATCAAGCGCTCGATGCGTTCGAGCATGGCGTTGACGATCGCGGCGAGCATGTCCAGTTCGTCGCGACGGTTGGACAGGGGCAGGCGATGGGTCAGGTCACCGGCGACGATGGCTTCGGCGCTGGCCTGGATCGCACGGATACGCCGCAGCGGGCGGCGGCGCAACAGATGCCAACCGGCGATGCCGGGGAGAATGGTCAGGGACACCCCCCAGAACAGCGCGTGAAGGATGATCTGAGTCACGGCAAACAACGAACCGTTGTCCCGCACCAGCACCAGCCAGCGACCGTCGAGGGTCGGGGTGGCCACGGCGTCGCAACTGTCGGCGGGCAGGGTCGGGTCGTCGGATTCGGCGCAGTTGGCAAGCATGTGAATGCGCGCATCCAGCGGCAAGTCCGCCGGGATTTCCCGCAGGGCGCCGCTGAGGTAGCGATGTTGGGCGTCGAACAGTCCATAGGCGTCGATACCGCGGATGTCAAAGGTCATGCTGGCGGCGAGGGCATCCACCAGTTGCTCACCCTGAAAGCGCGAGAACAGGTGTTGGCGCTGCATCAACGAGTGCTTGGCCAAATTGTCCAGGTAGCCGGACACCTCGTAATACATGACCCCCATCAGGATCCCGCTCCAGGCCACGAACAGTGAACTGTAGAGCGCCAGCAAGCGGCTGCTGGAAGAGCGCCAGCCTTTAGAGGGGTTCAGCAATGACATACCCCGAGCCTCGCACAGTCCGGATCAACGGGACGTTGCCCGGTGGGTCGATCTTCTTGCGCAGGCGGCCGATGTGCACGTCGATCAGGTTGGTGCCGGGGTCGAAGTGATAACCCCAGACCTCTTCGAAAATCATCATTCGCGACAGAATCTGTCCGGTGTTGCGCATCAGGAATTCCAGCAATTTGTATTCGGTGGGCAGCAGGGTCAGCAATTCACCACTGCGGCTGGCTTCGTGGCTGATCAGGTTCAGTTCCAGATCCGCCACCCGCAGCGTAGTGGCTTGGGCGCTGACGGTGTTCTGCCGACGCAGCAACACTTCCACCCGCGCGGCCATTTCATCGGTGGCGAACGGTTTGGTCAGGTAATCGTCACCGCCGGCACGCAGGCCCCGCACGCGCTCGTCGACGTCGGAGAGGGCACTGATCATCAGGATCGGCGTGACCACGCCCATGGTCCGCAGCGTGGTGACGATGGCCAGTCCATCGAGTTCCGGCAGCATGCGATCGAGGGTGATCAGGTCGTAGTCCCCACTGACCGCGCGCGCCAAGCCTTCGCGGCCATTGTCCACCCAATCCACGTCCAGACCGTGGCTACTCAATTCAGCCACGATCTCCCGGGCGGTCACGGCGTCGTCTTCGATGGTCAAGATGCGGGTCATAGGGCGGGCCTGCTATTCAGTTCGTTACAGAATGAGGGCATTTTGCCAAGAAATGCGCGCGGGTTATTAAATTAACTTTCATGTTGGTTGAGGAACCTTGCGTATGCGGCGTTTGTTTGCGTGTAAGGTTGATATCATCGGGCCATGACTTTGATAGGAGTTGCACTGTGCGCACGTTGATTCGTCGTGGCTGGATGCCGATGTTTGTACTGATGCTGAGCGTGATCAGTTCTGCCACCTGGGCCGGTAATACCCCGTGTTCTGGGAAGAAGGGCGGTATTGATCGTTGCGACGGCGAACTGTTTTTGTGTAACGACGGCTCTATCAGCGCCTCGAAAAAGAGCTGTTCGGCCATGTATGGCGGCCAAAGCCAGGCGCGGCCGCAGTCGCTGTTACAGAGCAACGATGGTTGCGCGTGCGGCACCAGCACGTTCTGCACCGGCCCCCGAGGCGGCGTGTATTGCCTGACGCCAAGCGGTAATAAAAGCTACAAGCGAAAATAACCACACGGCAGCGCCGGGCCCAATGCATAAAACCCGCTGATATTAAGCAGCTATTGCAAAATGCAAGGTCTTAGGATTTTTAGAATTTTTAACCTTTTGATCTACAACGATTTATTTAAATTTGGCGACTGGCACGGTGTCTGCAATTCCTGTTTCGACGAGTTGTAACACCATCTTTCATGCCTGGAGCTGAACAATAATGAATAGATCCTCAGAGGGGTTTTATCCTGCCGCAGAAGAGTCAAGCACGCTCTCTGGCGTGTCCTGGGGCGCGATCTTCGCCGGGGCTGCTGCCGCAGCGGCGTTGTCGCTGATTCTGGTGTTGCTCGGCTTCGGCCTGGGCTTTTCGGCTGTCTCACCGTGGGCCAACGAGGGCGTCAGCGCCAAGGGCCTGGGCATTTCAACGATCATTTGGCTGGCGGTCACGCAAATTGTGGCGTCGGGACTCGGCGGTTACATTGCCGGTCGCCTGCGGGTGAAGTGGGCCAACATGCATGGTGATGAAGTCTATTTCCGTGACACGGCCCATGGCTTTCTGGCCTGGTGCGTGGCAACGCTGGTGACCGCGACCCTGGTGGTCGGCTCGGTCAGCAGCATCGTCAGTGGGGGTGTGCAGGCCGGGGCGAGTGTCGCCCGTGGCGCTGCGAGTGCCGTGACCCAAGCGGCGGGCACCGCTGCCGGTAATACCAACAGTGATCAGTACGGTTACTTCGTCGACAGCCTGTTCCGCGATGATCGCCCGGTCGCCGTCAGCGATGACGCCGCCCGTGGCACCGTGACCCGCATCTTCGTGCGCAGCCTGAGCAACAACGGTCAACTGGCCGCCGAAGACCGGACCTACCTCGCCCAACTGGTTGCCCAGCGTACCAACCTGACTCAAGCCGACGCCGAGCGCCGGGTCGATGAAGTCTACGCCCGGACCCAGAAAGCGATTGCCGACGCCAAAGTGGCCGCTCAACAAGCCGCCGACACCGCCGCCAAAGTCGCTGCCTGGACCGCGTTGTGGATGTTCATTGCGCTGCTGGCCGGTGCGTTCTTTGCCAGCCTGGCCGCGACTTTTGGCGGTCGTCGTCGGGATGCCGTGGTGTATCTGGAATCGGACGCCTATGCGACCACCACTTTGCCACCTGTTCGCTAACCCAGGAGAATCATCATGCGCTCACTACTTCTGTTCTTTCTTGGCGTGCCCATCCCGATCATCATTTTGATCGCCCTGTTCATGCACTGATCCCTCTGAGGCGCATGCCTCTGCCGCTTCTGCCTCTGGTAGAAGCGGCGTTTTGCTTTCTAGGGCACTATGTAACGCGATTTAATAACTGTGGGAGCGGGCTTGCTCGCGAAGGCGGATTTACATTCAGCATTTGTATTGGCTGATACACCGCCTTCGCGAGCAAGCCCGCTCCCACATTTTATCTGGGTGTGTCAGGGAGAATTGAGTTGGACAAGAAGGAAATCAAACAGCAGATCGTGGCCATGCTCGACGCCGGACGCTCGAAAACCGAGACCTTCAAGGCGTTTTCCGGCGGGGCGATCAAGGACAAGGTGTTGGCTTACTGGATCGGCTCGCACTTGGAACCGGCACGACAGGAGCAGCATGCAGGCAAGGTCAAAATCCTGCTCGGGCTGACCATTGCACAAGCGGTGCTCGGTGCCATCGTCGGGTTCTTTTTGGGCTCGATGATCGGGCCGAAGGCGACGGTGTTTTTCACCGTATTCGCGGCACTTATTCCGTTGTGGTTTGCCTACGGCTTCTACAAGCATCGGGCGCAGTATTTCACCGTCTACGTCATCCTTTCCCTCAGCCAGTCTGCGCAGTTGTTTAAAGGCTTTACCGAGGACCCCGTTTCGACGCTGATTGGGGCCGCTGTCACGCTGGGCATTGTGTTTTATGTGGCCTGGCTCAAGACATTGCTGTTCCCGGACCTGGCATTTATCGGTCCGAAAAAAATCAAGGGGCAGTACGTGTTTTCCAACTGAGGCCCGGGCTGAAGCGGGGGGCGGTTTCACTGGCGTGGATCAATATTTCATTTTGAAATATCGCTTAACGTAAATGATCCAAGCCCTCGCTGCGGCATCGACTACAGTTCTTTGAGGCGCCGCTATCGCGCTGTCGAAGTACCAATGCAGACCTCCTCGCAGTTATGTATTCAGTTGGCCAGCAAGGTGTAGTGCAGCATGGAGCTGACGAAACCCACCTGAATCTTTCACGGAAGAACATCGCAATGCAACGCTTAGACAGAACCTTCGATATCCAGCCGCTGGTCAGGGCGGATATGACTGTGCACATCAACGGCCAACCGGTCAGCGCCGCTATCGGCGAAACCGTTCTCACGGTCATTCAATCCCTTGGTCTGCGCCAGGTGGCGCGCAACGATCACGATCAAATCAGTGGCGCCTATTGCGGCATGGGCGTGTGCCAATGCTGCCTGGTGAAAATCAACGGCCGGCACAAGCGTCGCGCCTGTCAGACCCTCGTCCGTGACGGCATGACCGTCGAAACCCAAGTCAATCGCGTCGTCGAGCAGGAGGTCTTATGAGCCTGCATCCGGTGATCGTCGGCGGCGGGCCGGCGGGCATGGCCGCGGCCATTGAACTGGCCCGGCATGGCGTGCGCTGCACCTTGCTCGAAGAAGCCTCGCGACTTGGCGGTGTGGTCTATCGCGGACCGTTGCGCGATGGCGTTCAGCTTGATTATCTGGGGCCGCGTTACTCCGAAGTGCTGGGCAAACTGCACGGCGAATTCCAGGAACAATCGGGCCTGATCGATGTGCGGCTCAATCATCGTGTGGTCGGTGCCGAGGGTACTCGTGCGCTGGTGGTGCTGGACGGTGATGAGCGCTTGCACGAAATCGAATATCCGCAACTGCTGCTGGCGGCCGGTTGCCATGAGCGCAGCGTGCCGTTTCCCGGCTGGACCTTGCCCGGCGTGATTCTGCTCGGCGGCCTGCAACTGCAAATCAAGAGTGGCGTGGTCAAGCCCCAAGGGCCGGTGGTGATTACCGGCACCGGGCCGTTGCTGCCGCTGGTGGCGTGTCAGTTGCACGCGTCCGGGGTGACGGTCGCCGGGGTTTATGAGGCCTGCGCGTTCGGCAAGATCGCCCGGGAAAGCCTGGCGTTGCTGAACAAACCGCAGTTGTTTCTCGACGGTTTGAGCATGCTGGCGTTCCTCAAATTGCACGGCATCCCGATGTATTACGGCTGGGGCGTGGTCGAGGCTCAGGGCGATGGCGAGCTGCAATCCGTTACGGTGGCGCCATATTCCAGCACCTGGGTGCCGGACCTCAGCCGCGCCGAGAAAATTCCGGCCCAGACGTTGGCGGTGGGCTATGGCTTTATCCCGCGCACCCAACTCAGCCAGCAAATTGGTCTGAACCACGGTTTCAGCGACGACGGCTACCTGCGGGCCAGTGCCAATATCTGGCAACAAAGCAACGAGCCTCACGTGCACCTGGCCGGTGACATGGGCGGGATTCGTGGCGGCGAAGCAGCGATGCTCGCCGGGCGGATCGCGGCGTTGTCGATCCTGTTGCAACGGGATGTGCTGGACACGGAGCTGGCATTGGTCAGGCGTGACCGTTGCCTGTCGAAACTCAAGTCGATCGTACGCTTTCGTGCCGCAGTCGATCGTTACACCGAACGCGGCGCCGGACAGACCGCATTGCCCGCTGCCGATACGGTGATCTGCCGTTGTGAACACGCCACCCGCGCCGACATCGACCGGGCGCTGGAGCAGGGCGTGCAAGACATCGCCAGCCTGAAAATGCGCACACGGGTCACGATGGGCGACTGTCAGGGCCGAATGTGCGTCGGCTATTGCAGCGATCGCCTGCGCGAAGCCACCGGGCTCCAGGACGTGGGCTGGTTGCGACCGCGCTTTCCGATCGATCCGATTCCGTTTTCAGCCTTCCACAACGCCGCCACGGAGGCTGCCAATCATGAGTAAGTTCTATGACGTGGTCATCGCCGGCGGCGGTGTGATCGGGGCGTCCTGCGCCTATCAATTGTCCAAACGCAAAAACCTCAAGGTCGCGTTGATCGACTTCAAGCGTCCGGGTAACGCGACCCGGGCCTCCGCCGGCGGCTTGTGGGCCATCGGAGAATCCGTGGGCCTGGGTTGCGGGGTGATTTTCTTTCGGATGATGTCGGCCAATCGCAAGCGCGAAGCCCACGGCTCGGCGGTGGTGGTGGACTCCAGCACGCCGCACATCCTGCCGCAGTCATTCTTCGATTTCGCCTTGAAGTCCAACGCCATGTACCCGGCGCTGCACAAGGAGCTGCAGGACAACCACGGGATGGATTTCAAGTTCGAGAAGACCGGGCTGAAGTTTGTGATCTACGACGATGAGGATCGACTCTACGCCGAGCATATCGTCGCCTGTATTCCGCACCTGGCGGATCAGGTGCGCTGGCTCGATCAGGCTGCCCTGCGCGAAGCCGAGCCCGCCGTCAGCCACGAGGCAAGAGGGGCGCTGGAGTTTCTTTGCGATCACCAGGTCAGCCCGTTCCGCCTGGCCGATGCCTATACCGAAGGCGCGCGGCAGAACGGCGTGGACATGTACTTCAACACCAACGTCACTGGGGTGTTGCACCACGGTTCGCGGGTCACCGGCGTACAAACCGCCGAGGCCGGGGTGTTTCATTGCGACACCCTGATCAACGCGGCCGGTGCCTGGGCGGCGGACCTGAGCGAGCAGGCCACCGGCATTCGTATTCCGGTGAACCCGGTGAAGGGCCAGATTCTGCTGACCGAGCGCATGCCGAAGATCCTGCGCGGTTGCCTGACCACCAGCGATTGCTACGTGGCGCAGAAGGACAACGGCGAAATCCTGATCGGTAGCACCACTGAAGACAAGGGCTTCGACGTCACCACTACCTACCCGGAAATCGCCGGGCTGGTGCAAGGCGCGGTGCGCTGCATCCCGGAACTGGCCGACGTCAACCTCAAGCGCACCTGGGCCGGGCTGCGTCCGGGATCGCCGGATGAACTGCCGATTCTTGGGCCTATGAAGGGCGTGGAGGGTTATCTGAATGCGTGCGGGCATTTCCGCACCGGTATCCTGACGTCGGCGATCACCGGGGTACTGCTGGATAAACTGGTGAACCACGAACCGCTGCCGCTGGACATCACGCCGTTTCTGGCGGATCGGTTTGAAGTGAAGGCCGGGTTTGAGGTGAAAGAGCGGGAAATGGCGTAATCCCCCCTGTGGGAGCGGGCTTGCTCGCGAAGGGGCCGTCACATCCAACATCCTTCTCGCCTGATCCACCGCTTTCGCGAGCAAGCCCGCTCCCACAGTGGGTCTCGGTCGTCCACATATTTTGTGTTCACCGAAGCCTCCCTGTGGGAGCGAGCTTGCTCGCGAAGGCGGCCTGTCTGTTACGCAGGCCTTCAAACCTTACCCGACTCCTGCTCCTCCAACTGATCGGACTCAAACAATTTGGCCAATTCCGCCCGGGCTTCCTGCGCCGTTTGCAAGACCTTCGCCGCATCGTCATACACCGCGTGCTGCGCTTCCAGCACCTGTTCATCGTGATGTTTGAAGCGCTTGATCCGCGCATCCGCCTGGGCCTGGGTCAGCCCGAGGCCAACCAGCGTGCGCCGGCTCATTTCCAGGCTGGAATAGTAGGTTTCCCGAATCGCCTCGGCGCCGACGTCGACCAAACGGTGAACGTGCTGACGGTTGCGCGCCCGGGCGATGATTTTGATGTGCGGGTACAAGCGATGTACCACTTCGGCGGTCTTGATATTGGTGTCCGGGTCGTCGGTGGCAATGACAAAGTATTCCGCCTGCTCAACCTTGGCCGCACTGAGGATTTCCGGGCGCATCGGGTCACCGTAAAACACTGGCACACCGCCAAAGCTGCGGGACAGTTCGATGGTTTCCACCGAGGTATCCAGCGCCACGAATTTGATGTTCTGCGCCCGCAGAATCCGCGCCACGATCTGCCCCATCCGCCCCATGCCGGCAATCACCACACGCGGGGAGTCGGTGTCGATTTCGCGGAATTTCTCCGGCACGACCACCGGCTGCACTTTCGGCGAATACAGCCGTGCGCACAGCAGTAACAGTAACGGCGTCACGGCCATGGACAAGGTGATCGTCAGCACCAGCAAGTCGTACAGGCGCGGCTCGAACAGACCCTGATCGCGCCCGATCTTGAACACCACAAACGCAAATTCACCACCGGCCGCGAGTACGATGCCGAGGCGAATCGCGCTGACCTTGCCCAAGCCACCGGCCAGTCGACCGACGACAAACAGCAGCGGCAACTTGATGGCGATCAGCAGCAGGGTCAGGCCCAGCACCGTGATCGGCGCGCTCAGCAGCAAGCTCAGGTTGGCGCCCATGCCGACGCTGATGAAGAACAGCCCCAGCAGCAAACCCTTGAACGGTTCGATCTGCGCTTCCAGTTCGTGACGGTATTCGGAGTCCGCCAACAGCAAGCCGGCGAGGAACGCCCCCAGGGCCATGGACACGCCGACCAGGTCCATCAGCCACGCGGTGCCGATCACCACCAGCAACGCGGTGGCGGTGGACACTTCCGGCAGACCGGTCTTGGCCACTACCCGGAACACCGGTCGCAGCAGGTAACGCCCGCCGATCACTACGACCGCAATGCTGCCCAACACCCGCAAACCATGGTTCAAATCTTGCGCCGCGCTGGTGGTGTGATCGCCGCCGGCCAGCAGCGGCACCATGGCAATCAACGGGATCGCCGCGATGTCCTGGAACAGCAGAATCGCAAACGCCAGTCGCCCGTGGGGGCTGGTCAGTTCCTTGCGTTCCGCCAGGCTTTGCAGGCCAAACGCGGTGGACGACAACGCCAGGCCCAGGCCCAGCACAATCGCGCTGTTCAGCGACTGGCCGAACACAAACAACGCCAGCACGCCAATCATCGAGCCCGTCAGCAGCACTTGCGCCAAGCCAACACCAAACACCGATTTTCGCATCACCCACAAACGTCGTGGCGACAGTTCCAGGCCGATGATAAACAGCAGCAACACCACCCCCAGTTCGGAGATATGGCTGACGCTTTGCGGATTGCCGATCAACCCCAGCACCGACGGCCCGATGATCACCCCGGCAAACAAATAACCCAGCACCGCGCCCAATTGCAGGCGTTTGGCCAAAGGCACGGTGAGCACCGCCGCGAACAGAAACACGACAGCGGCTTGCAACAGGTTGCCTTCATGGGGCATGGCGAAACTCCATAGACTCGGTATAGCGGGGGTGACAAGGATAAAGGCTGGGGCTGCGTGCGTCAGCCCGGCAGATGAAATGATGTTGCCAGACACACCGCCATCGCGAGCAAGCTCGCTCCCACAGGGGATTTGTGTCGCTCGCATGATTTGCGGGTGTCCCGGATCAACTGTGGGAGCGGGCTTGCTCGCGAAGAGGCCCTCACCTTCAACATCCCTTTCGACATACACACCGCTTTCGCAAGCAAGCCCCCACAGGGGCGCTTCGGTGAACGCAGAATCAGTGAACCACTGAGATCAAATGTGGGAGCGAGCCTGCTCGCGAAGGCGTACTAACAGGTAACCCACCTGTCAGATGTACGCCTCGATATGCGCCATCCCCCGAGCCACGTACTCATCCTTCTCACCCACCGGCGCGAAGTAGTGCAGCGCTTCCCGCGCCGCTTCTGTGCCCTTGAGCCGCGCCAAAAACCACGCCGACAAGTATTGCGACGAAAAGCACCCACCCGCCGTGGCAATGTTGCCGTTGGCGTAGAACGCCTGATTGACCACGTTCACACCCGCCGCCTGCACCCAGGGCTTGCTGGTGGTATCGGTGCACGCCGGGGCCTCTCCAAGCACGCCGAGTTTGGCCAACAGAAACGTGCCGGAGCATTGCGAGCCCAGCAATTGCCGCGCCGGGTCGAATTTCAGTTGCTCCATGATTGCCGGGTCGGCGGCCACTTCGCGGGTCTTCCTGCCGCTGCCGAACAGCACCGCATCGGATTCGCAGGCTTGCTGCAGATCGATGTGCGAATCGATGGTCAAGCCGTTCATCGAAGTTACCCACGGCGTCGGCGAAGCGATACTCACCCGCCAGTCCGGGTCCCCGAGTAGCGATATCCGGCTGAGCATGCCGTAGGCGATCAACGAATCCAGTTCGTTGAAACCATCGAAGGTCAGAATGGCGATGTGCATGGCGGTGAGTCCCGATGGTTTTCAGGCAGCCTACGCCGCCTCCACGTGATGTCTGCGATACAGTGCGCCGCAAAATCATCGCTACAGTAAGGAATGATTCGCCACGCGCGCAGTCGGAACTCAATCACCACGACATCCCAGGAGGTTCACCGATGAACAGCAAAACCCTTATAGCCAGCCTCGCCCTTGTCGCAGGCATCGCCGCCATCAGCCCCATCGCCCAAGCCGCAGAGACCCCCCAGAAAACCGTTCAGCCCGGCGTCAACAACGCCCGCAGTCTGGTAAAAGGCGACCGCGCGCCGGATATGTATCAGCGCAGCGAAAAAGCCGTGAAAAACTGGAAGGAAAAAGGCCTGAAGGCACCGGCGTCGGATGCACAGTGGGTGCAGATCAATGACAAGTACATGATGGTGAAGATTACGAATGGGACGATTGTGGATGTCACGCCGGTGGAGCGTTAAACCGTATAGCCAGTGTCTTGGCGCGCGTTCGGCGTTACTCGCTATGAACACGCGTCGGGCTGGTGATCCCCAACCGATACTGATTATTCCCACTTCGCTTGGCCTCATACATCGCCAGGTCCGCAATATGAATCAGCCGATCCATGCTCGGCGCATGGTCCGGGAACACCGCGACCCCGAGGCTGGTGCCGATGTGTCGCTGATCATTGCCAATCGTCACCGGCGGTGAGAGTTCGACGAAGATTTTCTGGCAGATGCTGCGTGCTTCATCCTGCAAGTTGATGCCGGGTGGCAGGCCTTGGAGGATGACCACGAATTCGTCGCCACCAATCCGGGCGACGGTGTCGGTTGAGCGCAGGATTCGTTTGAGTCGCGTGGCGGTGGTGACCAGCACCCGGTCGCCAGCCGCATGGCCGTAATGATCGTTGATCGCCTTGAAACCATTGAGGTCGACAAACACCAGCGCTACCCGTGTGGCGCTGATGCGTGCCTGTTCCAGCGCATCGGACAGGCGTTCTTCGAGCACCAGACGATTGGGCAGGCCGGTCAGCGGGTCGTAATGGGCCAAGTGTTGCAGGTAACTGGCGGAGGCTTTTTCTTCGGTGATGTCGCGCACCACGCCCATCATTTTGATCGTGGTGTCATGATCGTTTTTCACCACGTTGCCGGTCTCGCGCAACCAGCGAATGGTGCCGTCGGGCCAGACCACGCGGTATTCCTCGTCATGGTTTTCGCCGGTTTCCAGGCAGCGTAATTCCCCGGCGCGGACCTTGGCCCGGTCGTCCGGGTGCACGCAGGAACAGAACAAGGCGTAGGAGGGTGTGACTTCGCCGGTCTTGAACCCGAACATGCCGTAGATCGCCTCCGACCAGTAGAGCTTGTCAGTATCCACGTCCCAATCCCAGGTGCCGATACGGGCGAAATACTGACTGCGCTTGAAGCGCTCGGCGTCACCGTCCAGATGAATGTTTTGCCCCGTGGACAGGCTGGCGATCAGCGCACGGCATTCGGTGAGTTGCTGTTGCAGGAAATACAGGCGACAGAGCAGCACGACCAACAAGGCAAGCATCACTGAGCCAATGGCAGCGCTGATCCAGAGGACACTCATTCAGGGATAGCCGTCATGGCGTGGTTAACCGTGGAGGTGATGCTGCTTATCTTAGTTCACGCTTACGCCCGGAAATAGAGCAAAACCTGCCCGAACGGTTGCCAATTGCGCTCAATTCTGGGAAAACGGCGGCCATGAAGCCCTTTCGGGGGAATGAACAGAAGAGTGCATGTAATGAATGATGAGCTTCAGGTAATCGACCTTGAATTGGGCGATGGCAAAGCAGCGGTCAAGGGCGCGCTGATCACCACGCAATATTGCGGTTGGCTGGAAGACGGCACAGAGTTCGATTCTTCCTACAGCCGAGGGAAGCCTTTTCAATGCGTGATCGGGACTGGTCGGGTCATTAAAGGCTGGGACCAGGGGATCATGGGCATGCAGGTGGGCGGTAAACGCAAACTGCTGGTGCCGGCGCACCTGGCGTATGGCGAGCGGACGATGGGGGCGATTCCGCCGAATTCGAATCTGGTGTTTGAGATTGAATTGCTGGAGGTTTTGACGCGGGATGATTGATGGGTTTCTTGGCGACCGTCAGTCTGGAAATGATGCGTCGTTTGTCACGCCGTCATCGCGGGCAAGCCCGGCTCCCACAGGGGTTTGTGTTGGTCGACGGAGAGGTGTTGTTTGTCACGCCGTCTTCGCGAGCAAGCCCGCTCCCACAGAGGGATTTGTATGCACACCGAACCAATGTGGGAGCGGGCTTGCTCGCGAAGAACGATAACGCGGTACATCAGGGTTTTACATTGTGCGGAGCAGCGGAATACGCCCATTGAGAGAAGGGCGGTACTGCCAGGTCAAACTGTCCAGCTTGGGTTTCAGGGCAAGAATTTGCATCAACGTTGCACTGGCGATGCTCAGCGCCAACAGCTGCCCCGGACACTGGTGACGGCCGCTGCCGAAGGTAAAACTGCGACGGTTCGGGCGATCAAGAATGAAAGCATCGGGGGTGTCGTTCAGCAGCGGATCACGATTGGCCGAGGCCAGCAGCACCAGGATCGTGTCGCCGGGGTTCAGGCTGATGCCGTCGATTTCGCAGGGGGCGGCGACAAAACGGCGGGTGTTTTGCACGGAAGGATCGAAGCGCTGACATTCTGCGATCAGGTCGTCGGTTGAGGACAAATCACGTTGCAATGACGGGTTTCGAATCAATGTCACCAGCGCATTGCCAATCAACCCGGCCGTGGCTTCATACGCCTGCGAGCACAGCCCGATCAGGTTGGCGATCAGCATTTCATTGTCCGAAGACACGAACCGCTGCCGAATGCCGAGCAGTAGCGAACTTTGCGCATCCGGATCATCCAGCAACTCATTGAAATAACCCTGCAACTGTTCAGCCGCCGCGTGGGCAGCGTCGAGTTGAGCCTGATGGCTCAGCGGCGAAAGGCACGCCACGAAGTCGGCGGTCAACTCGCTGACAACCCGAGCCTGAGCCGGTGAAAATCCCAGCAACGCAGCGACCACACAAACCGGTCCGCGAAACATCGCTTTGGTCAATCCGTCAGCGTCGGGTGTGATCAACCGCGCACTGACCAATGCCCGAACCTCATTCACATCAATCAATGCAAGCCCCGGCTCAATCGCCGACCGAGGGCAACCCTGGCGCTCACCTTCATTCATACGCATCAATCGACCAAACACCTCACCCGCCAGACCTTCAGCAATTGTCTTCGGCACCGGCTCAGCCGACGGGCGTACGTGGCAATCCGGATGCGCCAATACTGCCGCCACGGCAGCCGCGCTGCTGGCCACCCACAGTTTCAGTCCTTGATGAAAAACCAGCCCACCCTCGGTGCGTAGTTTTGCGTAGTAGGGATAAGGATCGGCATGAGTCGCAGCGATGATCGGGTCCATGGGGCGCAGCCTTGTTCGTGGTGGGGAAAGTGTTGCTACTATCTCCAGTTCACAAAGGCCTTGATTCGTCCGGGAGCGAAATATGAACGTTGAACAACACGACATCGGCGTCTCTCAGGTAGCGGCCGCGATTGCGGAACCGGCCCGGACGAAAATCCTCTGTTCGCTGATGGATGGCCACGCCCGCACCAGCACCGAGCTGGCGACGATTGCCGAGGTCAGCGCGTCCACCGCCAGCGCGCACCTGGCCAAACTCAAGGATCTGGCGCTGGTGCGCCTGCACATCCAGGGCCGCCATCGTTATTACAGCCTCGCCGATAAACGGGTGGCCCAGGCGCTGGAAGCCTTGATGGTCATCGGCCAGAACGCTGCGCCCACCTTCAACCCGCGCACGCCGGATCGCCTGCAATTCGCCCGCACCTGCTACGACCACATGGCCGGCACCCTGGCGGTGTTGCTGCATGACCGGATGATCGAAGCGGGGTGGTTGCTGGAAACCGACGAGCAGGTTTATCAACTGAGCGACAGCGGCGAAGCGTTTTTCGAAGGGCTGGGCATCGAGGTCAAAGACTTGAATACGCTGCGTCGTCGCTTCGCTTGCCCGTGTCTGGACTGGAGCATGCGCCGGCCGCACCTGGGCGGCTCGCTGGGGGCGGCGTTATTGCAGGTGGCAATCAAGCGCAAATGGGTGACCCAGGACCTGGACAGTCGGGCATTGGCATTGACGGCGGCGGGGCGTAAAGAGCTGGGCGCGCGGTTTGATCTGGTGTTGCCCGCCGATCTTTCCTATGCGCGAAAATCCCAGACAATTTCTACCACCCGCACCGCCAGCACCAGATAAATCAGAAACAAAATCACCTGGAACGCCGTGTGATACGGCAGCCGGGACAAGCGCCGTATACCGTCGCTGACGTTCAGCAGCATCAGCAGCGCCGACACCACGATCAGCGCCCAGCCCGCGACATCCGAGGTGAGCAGCCCCATGTAGGGGCGATGCTCGCTGTGCAACGCATTGGTGCCCGCCGCGAACAGCAGCGCGCAGACCAGCAGGTTCTTGATGTTGTCGAACACCTGAGTGGTGAAGTCGGTGTCCAGCAAGGCCAGATACTTTCGCCAAAGTCTTCCCATGGTCAGGCGCCTGATAGTCGGCTGTGAATGGATATCCGCTGCGGAGTCAAACCTCTTGCAGTCTAGTGATGATTTTGTCCCGGCGCGGACCCATCGATCAGAATGCCGGCTTCTCCCGTTCGCGTGTGCGCATGGCACCTGCTCAGGGAGAAGCCGCCGGTCTTACGGCGACTCGCCTTTTATCACCACCAATGGTTTGGCCGGGGCGCTGGCGGCGCTGCGATAGCAATAGCCGATCAACCCGAGGGTAATAATGACCAGCCCGACCATGGACAGGGCGTCCGGGGCCGGTTGCTTGAGGAACAGCATTTCCGCGATCAGGGTCACGATGACTTCGCCGGCGAGTGTCGCATCGACCGCTGCAATCTGCATCGCCGAGGTGGTGCTGTTCCGCGCCCAGTAAAACAGGCTGGTTGCACACACGCCGGAAAACAGCGCGACCGACAGGCTGCCATAGATTTGACCGGCGGAAGGCGGCGGCGGTTGAACGTACAGGACCAGCAGCAGCCAGAACGGCACGGAACCGAGGCTCATCAGGAAGACACATGCCGCCGATGAGGTCAGGACCGTCGAGTCGATTTTCTTCACCGCTTTGAGCGACCCGGTCTTGGCGCCGTTCAACATCTGGTTGCCGATCGGGTAGGCAAATGCCGAGATCAACACCGGGATCACGCCATAGAGCAGGTCGTTGGTCGCGATCCCTTGTTTGAACTGCGCGTAGTTCACCAGCACCACGCCCAGCACAATGAAGATCGACAGCAGAATCCCCCGCGTCGGCATTTTCAGACCGAACAACACCAGCACCAGCGGGCTAGCCAGTACCGTGGATTGCCAGGTCGCGGCCACCAGCCAGCCACGGGAGTAATCGGCGGCGTAGCAAATCCCGGCATAGAACACGCCGAAACCGATCGTCCCCGCGATCAACCAGAACACCAGATTCTTGAAAAAAACCTGGAACAGTTCCGCCATGAAAGCCGTGCCTTTTGCCAGCAACAGGAACGGAAACAGCAGCATCAGCATGAACAGAAACCGCAGCGCGGCCGACCAGGCCCAGTGGCCGCCGTCCAGGTGCATCACGTAGTTCATGATGAAGGTCGCGCTGAAGAACGCCGAACTGAGCAACCCGATGAGGATCAGTTGGTAGGTCGGTCTGGACGAACTATGAGTGGGCATCTGTCGTGCTCTCCTGTGGCAATACGCGGTCCAGGACCCAGTTGTTCATCACGTTGACCACTTCTTCGTGAAAGGACAGCCTGCCGGGCAGGCTCCAGCGTGAACTGATGCCGCGCTGATGCCGTTCGCAAATCTTGTTGTCTTCGTCGATCACCATATCCCAACGCTCGATGTAGCGTTTGGAGATCGCTTCGAAGTCGTCCCGTGCCACGGTGCTTTTCGGAAAGCAGTAGCCGACATCGACCGCAGAGTTCGTCTCGTCCACCGGGATTTTGTTGATCCACCAGCAGGAGTCGAGGGTGGTCACCAGGAAAAACCCCGGGTAGATCATCGTGAAGTAGGTACCGGTCGCGGCTTTGCCGCTGAGGCCCTCGATGTGCGGAAAAACCGGACCGTGATCGGTGGACATGACCGACACGGTTTTCGGGCACTCGTAGAAGGTCGTCTCGTATTCGCCGCTCGATGGTTGCCTCGGGAACACCTGCTGGCCGATGGACAACGGATGCACTGTGGGGGCGTGGTAATCCTCCATGTCGACTTCGGTGTACAGCTTCCAGTTACACGCCACGGCGTGATCGATTTCCTTGATGCAGTGCATGTTGGCCAGGTCGTACTTTTCCAGGGTTTTCGGCAGGTCGCCGAGGTAGTCCAGCAGCGGTACGGCATCGGGGTCAAAGTTGATGAAGAGAAACCCCGCCCAGCTTTCGAGCCTGACTTTCAGCAGGCCGTTATCGGCTTTCGAAAAGTGTTCGGTGCGTTTCATGTCGGGCGCGCCGACCAGGTCGCCGTTATGGGAGTAGCCCCAGTTGTGATAGGGGCAGCGAATCTGTTTCGCCACGCCATGACCATCGAGCAGCCGCGCGCCACGGTGACGGCAGAAGTTTTGAAAGGCCTGGATTTTCCCTTCGTCGTTGCGGGTCACCAGAACGGATTCGTTCAGGATGTCGACCACGAAGTAGGCGAGGGGCGTCGGCAGTTTTTCCGCGCGGCCGATGAACAACCAGGATTTGAGGAAGATGTTGTCGACTTCGGCATTGTAGAAGTCTTTGTCCTTGTAGCAGGCCGGTGGCAGGGATTCGGCCTCCAGGAAGCTTTTGCGCACGTTATCGAACATCGCGGTGCGGCTGTTGAACAGGATCGAGGTGTTATCGCTCATGACAAGGCTCCTTGTTTTTTTCGCGTGTCCTGGTGGTGTACATCGAAGAGCTGTTTCAGTTCTTTTTCGATGGCGTCGAACAGGCGCGCCAACAGCGGGATGTCGATCACCAGGGACGGCAGGAACTTCAACACTTCGTCCAGCGGGCCGCAGGTTTCAACGATAAAACCTTGCTCATACAACCTGTCTGAAAGACGCGAAGGAAGTTGCGGGTCGGTAAAGCGAATGCCGCTGAGCAGGCCGCGTCCGACGTACTGCAATTGGTGCTGGCCGTGAGTGTTCATCAAGCGGTTGACCCGGTTGAAGATGTAGCGCTCGCGCTCCTGCACGCCTTGTTCCAGCGCGTTGTTGCTCCAGAATTTTTCGATGGCGGCGGTGGCACCGACGAAACCCAGGTTGTTGCCGCGAAAGGTGCCGTTGTGCTCGCCGGGATTGAGCACATCGTTTTCCTGTTTGACCAGCACCAGGGACAGCGGCGTGCCGAAGCCGCTGAGGGATTTGGACAACAGAATCACGTCGGGGCTGATGCCCGCGTCTTCGAAACTGAAGAATTTGCCTGAGCGTCCGCAGCCGCACTGAATGTCATCGACAATCAGCAGGGCGCCCACTTTGCGACACAGCGCTTCGATACGCTTGAGCCACGCTGTACTGGCTGCCGTCAGTCCGCCTTCGCCCTGTATGACTTCCACGATAAACGCGGCCGGGGCGTCGATGCCGAACTTCGGGTCGAGGACCATTTGCTCGACGAGGGTGGCGGTATCGATGCGCTCACCGAACGCATTGTCGTAGGGCAGGATCGTGACGTCGTTCAGGGTCACGCCGGCACCGGCGCGTTTCTTCTTGTTGGTTGTTGCGGCCAGCGCGCCGAGGCTCATGCCATGGAATGCGCCGCTGAAGCTGATGACGTTCTTTCTACCCGTGGATTTCCTCGCCAGTTTGAAGGCCGCTTCCACAGCGTTGGTCCCCGTGGGGCCGGGGAACAGCAGCTTGTAGTGCATGTTTCTGGGCTTGAGGATGCGCTCGACAAAGGTGCTGATGAACCTTTGCTTGGCGTCGGTGTGAAGGTCCAGCGACTGAACGATGTGCCCTTCGGCCAGGTAATCGATAACGGCTTTGATGATGTCCGGATCGTTGTGCCCGTAGTTCAGCGAGCCAGCGGCGCTGAGGATGTCGACGTAAGGGGTGTCGTGCGCGTCGAAGATCAGGGAGCCGGCGGCTTTCTTGAAAATCGCCGGGAAGCTGCGGCAGTAAGTCCGGACTTCGGATTCGTTTTCTTCGAAGATATTCAGCATTCTTGCTCCCTGACTGGCGCGCTCATGCGGCCACTTTCCAGAATGTGGTTTGCCTGCTTCTTGATGTCTTTGGACGCTTCTTTACGGGTGGGCGGGGCGTTATCGGGTTGTACGCTGACACTGACGAGGCCGTTGGCCAGGTTGTCCAGCACGCTGACCAGCGCCTGGGCGCACAGGGTGTTCAGGCTTTTGACCAGCGCCGCGTAGTTTTTCGGCGCGGTGTCCAGCAGCACCTTCTTCAGGATCGGGCCGGTGTCGACGCCCTTGTCGATGAAGTGCACGGTGACGCCTTGTTGCGCCCCTTCAAGCACGGCCCAGGCGTAGGGATTGTTGCCTCGAACCTCGGGCAAAATGCCGGGATGCACATTGATGATGCCCATGCCCGAGGCGTCGATCAGGTGCGATTTTATGATGCGTGTGTCGCCCAGAATGATCAGTTCGACGCCGCTGGCCTGAATCAGGTGCAGGCATTGCTCATCATTCAGGTTGCTGACGATCCGGTAGGGGATGTCGTGGCGACGGCACAGGTTTTCAGCCGTTTCGCCCGGGATATAACCGGGCAATTGCTGCAGCACTTCATTCTGCTCCAGCGTGCCGGCGATGCCCGCCTCGCAGAGTTCTTCGATGACCAGGGACGGCTTGTGACCGTTCTCGATGAGGTGTTCCAGCATCTCGCAGCCGCGAGGGTGATCCTTGAAATTCAGGTAGGCGAAGTCAATTCCCGAACGCCAGGACTTCAGGTAGTCGCTAATGGCACCGATCAACATAAGAAAATCCTTTTCAAGACATGCGTCTTACGCCGATGCCGGGTACGCGCCCGAGGCGTCATGGGTTTCGTTGCCGATCAGGCCCGGATTGAACACGCAGGCAATGACAAAGTCGGTTTTGCAGCGCACGACATGACTGTCATGTTCATTGAGGGCGTACATCGAGCCCGCCGTGATGACGTGTCGGGTGCCGGTCTTGACGTCTTCAATCTCGGCTTCGCCTGCCATGCAGTACACGCATTCCAGATGGTTGAGGTACTGCATTTTCGTTTCGGTATCGGCGTACATGGTCGTGATGTGGAAACCGAAACCCATGCCGTCCCTGGCCAGCAGCATGCGTACGCTGTCCCAGGTCTCGGCTTTCTTGTGGCTGTCGGTGTTCCGGACGTCGTCGAGTTTTCTTACAAGCATGAGCCGTTTCCTTTGTTGTTTTTAGGCTATTGGATTACACGGGTTCAAATCTTGGAGACGCGCGATCTGCGCGCTGTCGAGCAGTCGTTCCAGGCGTGAATGAAGCGGCTGGGTTGCCGGTGCGCGAGGTGATCCGGCGGCGAAGTCGACGCCGTTACGGGCTGAATATCGCGATGAACGGGTCTATCGAGTGGAGGAGGGTGCGGCTGGTCAGAGCGTGGGTGTCCGAAGACGGGGTTGCAGGCAGATTGCTGCTGATCAAGCGGTGCCTGGCGGTGATGATCATCGTGTTCAGCTCCCTCTGAAAAACCGCCCCTTTTGGCGATTCTGGCTGCGCAAGTCCGTGCGGCCCCAGCAATGTATAGTCGAGTATTTCGAGGGTGCAAGTTTTTGACAGAATATATTTCAAAATAATTCTTCTACGTATTACTACCTATATAAGGCTGTATCAAGTACCTGTATAGGCCAGTGTTTATGCGGCGACTTGGCACCATCGTTCTGCAATTAATTTTCATTGGAAAGCCCATTTCTCAAGTGTCCGTTTTATAAAATAGTATTGATGGGGAAGCCCGGCAGACAGGGTTGGTTTTCGTCTGGGTTATTCGTTTTGGGTCCCGGTTTTGTTGTGCTTGATGGCTAAAAACAGTCTCCGTCCACCGTGGATTCAAGTCGCCGAAACAGTCTGGATATAGTACTTGAATTAAGAATTGTTGCTTCTTGACGTGTTCTGTTCGGTGCGCTAGGTTTGGCGAACGGATGAACTCGGGATATGGATATTGTTACGGTATGAGTACATTAATAAAAATAATTAGCGACTTTGAACAACTGCCCTTGAGTGACATAACTGGGCTGAACACCGCCGCCCATGCTTCGTTTTTCTATGATGTCCGTTTTCTCAGGGCTGCCCATTATTACCCGCTGCTGCCCATTCTTGACGCCTACTATATTCTTGCTTATCAGCACACCACGCTGGTGGGTTTTACCGTTGTCTATTCACAACGCTCTCCCGACCCTTTTGGTTCTTTGTCCCGTGCGACCGGTCTGAACTTCAATGACGGTCTCGTCTGTCTTGGCCATATCATGCATGGTTATCAGAGTGAGATTGTTGCGGTGACGGATCAGCCTGATTTGATTCGCGGCGAAATATTCAAGTCGATAAAAGCGCTGGGTTCCCGCCTGGGGGCCAAGTATGTCGGCTTGATCAACATCGCCAATGATCAACTGGTGTCCGCCGGTGTTTTCGAGGGCTATCAGGCGAGTTTCATGTGGGACCGTTACTTCATGGACATCGCCTGTGTCGACACGGTAGAAGACTATATTGCCGGGCTGCCCGCAGACGGTCGCCGGGAAATGAATCGCCAGCAAAGAAAACTCAAGGCCAGTGATCATCAGGCCCGCGTGCAGGCGTTGCCGGTGGCCGATCTGGCGCAGATCGCCGAACTGGTCTGCGTCACCAGTGCCCGGCACGGCACCCCGGATTATTACCCGCCGGCGGCGTTCAAGCCGTTTGTGGAAACGTGCGCCGGGTTGATCCGCCTTATCAGCGTGCAGGAGCATGACCTGGTTTTAGGGGTCATGGTCTGCTTTGTTCATGATAAGACCTTGCATATATGGGCGGCGGGCATGTCTTATGACAAGACCGACTTCAGCCCTTATAGCGTGTGCATGCTGGAAGCCTTCCGTTATGCCAAACAGGAAGGATTGGACACCATCGAAATTGGCAGAACCAACCATAAGATAAAAACCCGCATGGGTTTTAAAGCAAAAGAGCTGTTTTCCCTTATCGCCTCTGCCTGAACCTGTTTATCGGGTTGTCAGTGCCGGGCGGCAATTCACTGTTATATAAGTCGAGAATGTCTTGTGAGTAAATACGAGCACTATAATACGACGTCTATTAATTATGATAAGACGCGAACTGCTGTCGGCATTGAAGTTATTCTGGGTTATCTGGCCAAGTTGAATAAGTCTGCGCATCTGATGACCGTGATGGATGCAGGTTGTGGCACCGGTAACTATGCACTGGAGTTGGCGCGCACGGGTATTAATGTGGTGTGCGCGGACTACAGCGAAAACATGTTGGCGCAGTGCAAGCAAAAGATCGAAAGCCACGACCTGAATAACGCCGTCTGGAAACAATGCGACTTGTCCCTGTATGCCAGCGAAGGCCAAGTGTACGACGCGGTGATGTGTAATCAGTCCTTGCATCATCTGGACCCGGCCGATGATTTTAAAGCGGTGAAGCATTTTCTCGGTGAAGCGGCCAAGTCACTGAAGGATGACGGGATTATTCTGATCAATACCATCACCCATAATCAACTGGAAAACGGTGTGTGGTGGGGCAAGTTGATTGAAAAAGCGGTCAATCGCATGAAGCCGCGATTTATCGAATATGAACCGTTACAAGCCTTCTTGCGCACGATCGGCTTCGAGATTACCGATCGGGTGATCAATATCGACAGCATTATTCAGAAGGCCGGTTATTTCGATCCACACTCTTTGGCCTCGCTGGAATTCCGCCAGGGTGACTCGCACTTTGCCTTGCTGGATGAACAGGAACTGGCCGATGTATTGAGCCGCGTCGAGCGGATGGTCAGCGAAGGCACCGCACAGGATTACATCGCTGAGCGGGATCGACTTCGCCAGCAGATCGGCCAGTTCACGTACTACGTGATCAAGAAGATCGGGGAGTAAGCGTCATGTCCAACGTGATGCTTATCACCGGCGGCAGTCGCGGGATTGGTGCGGCGACTGCCAGGCTGGCGGTGGAGCAGGGGTACGCGGTGTGTATCAACTACCTGCGCGACGCCCGTGCTGCAGAGGCGCTGTGTCAGCAACTGGAAGCGCTCGGTGGCAAAGCCATCGCGGTGCAGGCCGACATCAGTGTCGAGCGTGACGTCGAAAGGCTGTTTCTGGAAGTCGACGCGCGTTTGGGGCGTCTCACCGCGCTGGTCAACAGTGCCGGCACGGTGGGCCAGGCGAGTCGCCTGGAAAACATGGACTGGCAACGCATCAGTCAGGTGTTCGCCACCAACGTGTTCGGCACCGTGTTGTGCTGCAAACACGCGATCTTGCGGATGTCGAACAAGCACGGCGGGGCGGGCGGCACCATCGTCAATGTGTCCTCGGCCGCTTCGCGACTGGGTTCGGCCGGTGAATACGTGGATTACGCCGCCTCCAAAGGCGCGGTGGACAGCTTGACCATTGGCCTGGCCAAAGAGGTGGCGCCGGATGGCATTCGGGTCAACGCCGTACGCCCCGGTTTCATCCGCACCGACTTTCATGCCTTGAGCGGTGACCCGGACCGGGTCGACAAGCTCAAGTCCCGCTTGCCCATGGGCCGTGGTGGCGAACCGGAAGAAGTGGCCGCTGCCGTTTTGTGGTTGCTGTCCGAACAGTCCTCTTACGTCACCGGCAGTTTTATTGATCTGGCGGGAGGGCTGTAGTCCGCTCGCTGTAGCAGTGCCTTGCAAACGCAACACCTCCGTCCTTCATGGAATGACCCTCTAAAGGAATACGACAATGAAAAAAACAACAACGTTGAAGTCATTGATTCAGGACAAAAACACCAGTTTCCTCATGGAAGCCCACAACGCTCTGAGCGCCAGGATTGCGCAAGAGAGCGGCTTCAAGGGGCTCTGGGCATCGGGTCTGTCGATTTCCGCGTCCCTGGGTTTGTGCGATCGCAACGAGGCGTCCTGGACGCAGATCCTCGACATCGTCGAGTTCATGAGCGATCACACGTCGGTGCCTATTCTGGTCGACGGCGATACCGGTTTCGGCAACTTCAACAACGTGCGTCGCTTGACCAAGAAACTCTGCCAGCGCGGGATCGCCGGGGTTTGCCTGGAAGACAAACTCTTTCCCAAGGTCAACTCATTCATCTCCGGCGGCAATGACCTGGCCAATGCCGATGAGTTCTGCGGCAAGTTGCGCGCCGCCAAGGACAGCCAACTGGACGACGACTTCATGGTCGTCGCCCGCGTCGAAGCGCTGATCAGCGGCTTGGGCATGGATGAAGCCCTGGAGCGCGCGCACAAGTATCACGCTGCCGGCGCCGACGCGATCCTGATCCACTCCAAGCGCAAGGACGCCAGCGAAGTGCTGGAGTTCAAGGAACTATGGAAGGACCAATGCCCGGTCATCATCGTGCCGACCAAGTACTCCAGCGTGGAAACCAATCTTTATAAAGAGGCCGGCATCAGCACGGTCATCTGGGCCAACCACAGCTTGCGTGCTTCCATCCATGCCATGAAGCGCATCACCCAGCAGATCCAGAAGAACGAGAACGTATCGTTCATCGAAAAAGATATCGCCACCCTTGAAGAGATCTTCATGTTGACCGGCGAAGCCGAAGCGCAGTTGGCCGAAGACAAATACCTGATGCCGGCCACCGCCTGACTTCATCCTCGGTTAAGTGAAGGATCACCATGATTGACGCATCTGATTTTGTCGATGAACTGGTCAGTGGCGGCATCCGTTATCTCACGGGTGTTCCCTGCTCATTCCTGACCCCGCTGATCAACGAAAGTATCGCGCGCCAGGATACCCGTTACCTCATCGCCTCCAGTGAAGGTGATGCGCTGTCGATTGCCAGTGGTCTGTGGCTGGGCGGTGAATCGGCGGCGGTGATGTGCCAGAACTCCGGTTTGGGGAATATGGTCAACCCGTTGACCTCGCTGAACGATACGTTCCAGATCCCCACGCTGCTGCTGGTCACCTGGCGCGGGACGCCGGGCGAGAAAGATGAACCGCAACACGCACTGATGGGCAAGATCACGCCCGACCTGCTGACGTTGCTGGGCATCCCCTGGCAGGTTCTGCCCAAGGACCCGCAGGCTGCACGGGCGCTGTTGCGCGCCACGCAGCAGGCGATCAAAACCACTGAAAAAACCCATGCCCTGGTGATCGAGGGCGGCACGTTCACGGCCTCCGGCGCTGTGCCGGACCTCGCCCCGGCGGCTGCATCCGTGCAGTTGCCCAGTCGTGCCCAGGCCTTGAGTGCCATCGTCGCCCACACCCCGGCGGACAGCGTGCTGGTCGCGACCACGGGCAAGACCGGTCGCGAGTTGTTCACCATCGATGACCGACCGCGCAATTTCTATTGCGTGGGTTCTATGGGGTACGCCAGCGCCATCGCCCATGGCCTTTCATTGGCCACGGAGCAGTCCGTCTATGTGCTCGATGGGGACGGGGCCGCGATCATGCACCTGGGGAACCTGACCAGTATCGCGATCAGCGCACGACGCAACTTCACGCACATCGTGATCGATAACCAGACGTACGACTCTACCGGCGGCCAGAAGAGTGCTGCTTATAACGTCGACTTCTGCGCCATCGCCCTGGCGTGCGGTTATCGCGGCGCGACCCGTTGCCACTCCATCGCTGACCTTCAAGAGGCGTTGGCGCAACGGCCTGAAGGACCGCACCTGATTCATGTGCCGGTCAATTGCGGGGCGCTCGACAACCTCGGCCGGCCCACCATGCCGCCGCCCGTGGTTGCGCGTCGGCTCAAGGAAAACCTGGTGTAACCCCTTTCCAATTTCTCTTTTCAAGGCACCTTAAATCATGTCGAGTTCATCCAAACAAATGCCGGTCAATTCCATTGTCCAGGCGATGGGCATCTACGCCTCCAAAGCCATCTCGAGCAAAGCCAAGGAAGATCCTTCGATCGCTGACCTGAGTTTTGGCGAACCGGTTTTCGGCCCGCCGGACTACGCAATCGAAGACATCAAGCACCGCAACCTCAGCTATGAAACCTTCCTCGACAGCGCCAAGCGTTACGAAGGTTCGCAAGGTTCCCTGGGGCTGCGCCAGGCTGTCTCGGACTGGTACCGCCAGCGTTATTCGCTGGAGGTCGATCCACACACTGAAATCATGATCACCCACGGTGGCGTGGAAGCGATCACCCTGGCGATGTTGGCGGTGACGGGGCAGGGCGATGCCATTGCGCTGGCCGACCCGTCGTACATGCTGTACTCGCGGACCATTCAGTTGCTCAGCCGCCAGGTCGCCCAGGTGTCCCGCGCGGCCGGTGGCAACGAAGTGGCCAATCTGCTGGCCACTCAGTCGATCGACCAGGCGAAGGCCTTCATTATCAACTCCCCGGAAAACCCCAGCGGTTATGTCCTGAGCGCTGAAGACTGGAAAGCCCTGGCGCAATTCTCGAACCGTAACAACACCTGGATCATTCATGACGAGGTGTACGACACCATGACGTCCGGGCGTTCGCACACCCCGGCATTCGGTATCGAAGGGCTGCGGGACAACACCATCACCATCAACAGCTTCTCGAAAAAGTTCGGTTTGCCCGGGTTGCGTATCGGTTGGATGGTCGCCCCGAAAGCAGTGATTGAACTGGCGAAGAAAATCCACGACTACATGTACCTGGGCGTGAACATCCAGTACCAGGCTATCGCCGAAACCCTGTTGCGCCATCCGGCTCGCGACACGTGGCTGACGTCTTCGTCGCAGATGGTTGCTTCGCGTGCGGAAATCAGTCGCGCCAGGCTGACGTCCGAGTTCGGCTTTACCTGGAACCGCGAGCCCCATGGCGCGATGTTCCTGTTCCCGAACATCAGCGGCCTCTACCGCTCATTGCCGTCGAGTTACAAAGCGGCGGCCAGTACCGAAGGCGAGGCGGTGGCGGCGTACCTGCTCAACGAGCGCAAAGTCGCGGTGGTCCCGGGTTGTGTCTATGGCAAGGAAGGCGACAACAGCGTGCGCATGGTGCTGTGCACCACTGACAGCGTCTTCAACACCGCGCTCGAGCGCTTGAGCTCAACGCCGCTGGGCGTCTGATCACAATCTTTACCTAGCCGGGAACATGCCATGTCTTCGTATATTGATATCAAGCAACAAGGCTTCACCGTCTTGCGGCAGGGCCTGACGGCCGACGAGTTGGGGCGTCTGGATGATACGTGCAAGCAGTTGCTCGTGGCCGGGCGTGAGGTGTTGGCCCGTCGTCATCAGGACCCGGACATGGCAGCCGCCAGGGAGCGCGATGAAAGCGTTCCCGTGGTGGTCGGCGAATCGAGTAACCCATTGGAGGTGTGCCGGATCGAATGGCTGGCCGGCAGCACCCCCTACATTCAGGACCACCTGAGCAGCCGCTTGCAGCAGGTGATCAGCGATATCGCCCAGGGGCCGTTCCATTTGTTCAAGGACAAGTGCAACTTCAAGCACCCGGGCGGTGGTGCCTTCGGTGTGCATCAGGACATCGCGGCTTATCGTCACTTTGACACGCACTACCACATTACCGCAGCCATCGCGCTGGACCCCGCCACCCTGGAAAATGGCTGCCTGGAAGTCGCGCCGGGGTATCTGCACGAACACGATGCCCAGGACGTCGAGCAGATGCTGGACACCCCGATGGGGCCCAGGCCGCTGTTCAACTACCAGCGCGGCGGCACCCTGAACGGTGACATCGAAGAGGCGACGAGCCGCAAGTTCGAGTGGCAACCGATCACGGCCCAGGCTGGCGACGTGATTCTGTTCGACTCCTATGTCCCCCATCGTTCGGCGCGCAATAACTCGGCGGTTGACCGCCGCATGCTGTTTTTCACCTTCGCCGCCGGGGCGGCCCACAAAGATTTGTACGACACCTATTACGCGTCGAAACGAAACGATCCCGGCAACCCTATTTTTCACATCTCGACGCCCACCCGGCATCGTTGAGAGGTCCTGTGCCCACTGGTTTATCCGGAGAGAGCTGATGATGCGCAACACAGATGCCCAAGTGCTTTTTACACCCGGCCCGCTCAACACCTCGGCCACGGTGAAAAGCGCCATGCTGGACGATATCGGCTCCCGGACGACGGCGTCGTCCGAGCTGACCTCGCGAATCTGTTCGAAATTGCTGGACGCTTACGCCATCGGTGACGCCTTTGCGGCGATTCCGGTGCAGGGCAGCGGCACCTTCGCCGTCGAAGCCATGCTGACCAGTTGCCTGCCGGCGACCGATTACTGCATCGGCGTGCTGGTCAACGGCGAATACAGCAAACGGATGCTGGAAATCTGCGAGATTTATGGCCTGCATCACGTGCCGTTGCAGTGCGATACCGAGACGGCCATCGACCCGGCACGGGTGGACGCCTTTTTGCTGGAGCATCCGCAGATCAGCCACTTGGCGCTGGTGCATTTCGAGACTGGCTTGGGCGTGCTCAATGACCTGGCGCAACTGGCCAGCGTCTGTGAGCGGCGTTCGGTGCAACTGCTGCTCGATGCCATCAGCACCTTCGGCGCGCTGCCGATTCCGTTCGACTCGCCAGCCCTGGCGGCTGTGGCCTTGTCGGCCAACAAATGCCTGCACTCGGTGCCGGGCATTGCGTTTGTCATCGCGCGCAAAGCCGCGCTGCAACCCAGCGTGCGGCGGAGCCTGAGCCTGGATCTGAATGCTCAGTGGCGCAAGCTGGAAAACGGTCATCAGTGGCGCTTTACGCCGCCGACCCATGTGCTGCTGGCGTTCGATCAGGCGCTGGATGAATGGGCCCGTGAGGGCAAGGCCGAGCGACGCCTGGACAAGTATCAGCAGCTCAATCGACACCTGGTTCGACGGCTGGCCGAGCAAGGCATCGTGCCGCTGCTCGACGCGCATCATCGGGCGCCGATGATCACGACGTTCCTGTTGCCCGAGACCTTCGCCCTGTCATTCGAGCAGTTGTATCGGCACCTTGAAGCCGCGCAATTGATTATCTACCCCAGCACCTACTCGACCGCCAGGTCCTTCCGGATCGGCTGTATCGGTGAACTGGTCCGCGCCGATATCGATCGGTTGGCCGATGCACTGCGCAACGTTACCTCTTCATCCCAACTGATCGAGCCTGCCGCCCATGCATGAAATCAACCTGCGTATCACCGGTCCGACCCCTCTGGCGCCAGCGGTGCTTGAAGCCATGAGCCAGCAGATGGTCAGCCATCGCAGCGATGAATTCAAAGGCGTGTATGCCGCCGTGGACCGCGATGTCCGGGCGCTGCTGGGCACGCGTCACCCGGCGATTTTCCTGACGTGCTCGGGCACCGGCGGGCTGGAAGCGGCGGTGCAGAACGTGTTGCGGCCCGACGACAAGGTGCTGTCGCTGCACACCGGGTTTTACGGCGAGTTGTTCGCGCAGATCACCGAACGCGGTTTGCACGCGCCCGAACAACTGACCCGCCTGCGCAGTGCGCCAGGGGAGTCGACGGATCCGCAGGCGCTGACACGGTTGTTGCAGGGCCAGCACTTTGATGCGGTGCTGATCACCCACAATGAAAGTTCGACCGGCGTGCTCAACCCGCTCGAAGACCTGGTGCGGATCGTCAAGGCTCATTCCGACGCGCTGGTATTTTGCGATGCCGTCAGCAGCGCCGGCACGACCCCGATTTACATGGATCGATGGGGCGTGGATGTCCTGATCACGGTGCCGCAAAAAGGCTTGATGGCGCCACCGGGCCTGGCCATCGTGGTCGCCAACGAGCGGGCGCAAGAGCGGGCCAAGGGTGCCCGGGTCGGTCTGTATTTCGATTTCCAGCGCGCCCTCGCCAGTGCGCAACTGTGTCAAACCCCGTCGACGCCCTCGATCAGTTGTTTTCGCGGACTGCAGGCCAGCCTGCAATTGCTGTTTGCCGAAGGGCTGGATCACGTTTACGAACGGCACGTTCAGGCGCGGGCCTTGTGTCAGGAAGCCCTGCCAGGGCTGGGATTGGGCAGTTTCGCGAGTGCGCCGTTTCAATCCCCGGGCGTCACCGCGATCAGCCTGCCGGCGCACATCAGCGCCCAATCATTACAATTGGCGCTGGAACAGAACTACAATCTGTTCGCCACACCGGCTGCCGGTCACTGGCAGGACAGGGTGTTACGCATTGCTCACATGGGCTGGTTCAGTCTTGCGGACATCGACCGGGCAATTGCCTGCATGAAGGATCATATGAGACAAACCTATTGAATACCGAGATCAGTCACCTCGATCTTTCGTTGGCCAAGGGCTATGCCCTGAATGTCGTGTACGCCGTGCTGACCGCGATCGCCATCGTTTTCCTCAGCCATGTCGGTGCGGGGATCCCCATGACGGTGGCGCTGTTCTACATGGCCATCGGTTCCAGCATTGTCTTCAACGTGGTGGAAGCGGCGCGTTTCAAAACCCTGCACCTGGCGGTGCTCAAGCATTGGCGCTACTGGCTGGGCATGTCGGTGGCGTTCATTCTGAACTGGGTGTTTTCCTATTACAGCGCCACCCATTCAACGGCCGAGTTCTACATCTCGGTGTTTTTCCTGACCTCCGCCTGCTGCGCCAGCCTCAAGGCCCGGGACCTCTGGAAAGCCCTGGTGTGTGTGCTGGCCATTTACATGGCGTTCGTGCTGACCCAAACCAGTGTGGCTGCGCTGGTGGCCGCCGTGCTCGCCGGTATGTCGGTGTTTGCCTATTTCGTGCTCTCACACAGCTTTGCGACACGGGCGCATCTGTCGGCCAATTCTATTGTCGCCGTACGCTGCTATTTGCTGGCGTTGGCCGCGTTTGGCTATTTGCTGGTCAGCGGTGAATTGTCCAGGCTGGCGGTTCCGGTCTATCAGATCCCGGAACTGCTGTTCCTGGTGTTCTTCAACATGATCATCCCGTCATTCCTGTCGCAGACCTGCCTGCACCACGTGGGCGTTACGCGGTTCACCCAGATCAACTCACTGATCCCGGTGATTGCGTTTGCGTTGCAGACGGTGTTCCTCGGCGAATGGCGGCTGCCGATCCTGTTGATGTGCATCCTGGCGACAGTGGCCCTCAACCATCAGTTCTTCCTCAGGCCTCGGGTCCGGCAGGCATAAGCGGGCCGTAACGAAAAAGCCCACCCACCGCAGACGCGGTGGGTGGGCTTTTTGTGTGCGGCAGGATCAGACTTTGACGATCCAGCCCGCTGGCGCTTCGATGTCGCCGGTCTGTACACCGGTCAGCTCTTTGTAGAGCTTCTGGGTGACCGGGCCGACTTCGGTTTCGCTATGGAACACATGCAGGTGGTCGTTGTAGCTGATGCCGCCGATCGGGGTGATCACGGCAGCGGTGCCGCAGGCGCCGGCTTCCTTGAAGTCCGACAGCTTGTCGATCAGCACGTCGCCTTCAACCACTTCCAGGCCCAGACGCGATTTTGCCAGCTCGATCAACGACAGACGGGTGATGCCCGGCAGTACCGACGGCGAGTTCGGGGTGACGAATTTGTTGTCGTGGGTGATCCCGAAGAAGTTGGCCGAACCGACTTCCTCGATTTTGGTGTGGGTCATCGGGTCCAGGTAGATGCAGTCGGCAAAATGCGCCTTCTTGGCCTGGGAGCCCGGCATCAGGCTGGCGGCGTAGTTGCCACCGACCTTGGCCGCGCCGGTGCCTTGTGGGGCTGCACGGTCATAGCTGGAGATCAGGAAGTTGTGCGGGGTCAGGCCGCCCTTGAAGTAGGCGCCGACCGGAATCGCGAAGATCGAGAAGATGAACTCGGGGGCGGTACGCACGCCGATGTTGTCACCCACGCCGATCACGAACGGACGCAGGTACAGCGCGCCGCCAGTGCCGTAAGGCGGGATGAAACGCTCGTTGGCGCGAACCACGGCTTTGCAGGCTTCGATGAACTGCTCGGTTTCGACGAACGGCATCAGCAGGCGTGCACAGCTGCGCTGCATGCGCAGGGCGTTCTGGTCCGGGCGGAACAGGTTGATCGAACCGTCCTTGCAACGATAGGCCTTCATGCCTTCGAAGCACTGCTGACCATAGTGAAGGGCAGTCGAGCCTTCGCTGATGTGCAGCACGTTATCTTCGGTCAGGGTGCCTTCGTCCCAGGAGCCGTTACGCCAGTACGACAGGAAACGCTTGTCTGTCTTGATGTAGTCAAAACCCAACTTGTCCCAATTGATGCTTTCGTTACCCATGACACCCTCTATCACTTAACAACCGCCGAAACGGTTCAAGGCTTCTGACGTTTTTTGGATGGGGACAACAATACTTCATTCCGGGCCTGTTTCGCAGCCTGGAATTCGATCTCTGCGACCATCGATTGGCCCTTGTAGCAGCTGCCTCGCTCCGCTCGACAGCTGCTACAAGGGGTTGCGCTTGATTTTAGAGGTGCAGCGCATGCCCGAGCGCACGCAACGCCGCTTCCTGCACCGCCTCGCCCAGCGTCGGATGTGCATGGATGGTGCCGGCGATGTCTTCCAGCCGCGCGCCCATTTCCAGGCTTTGGCCGAACGCCGTCGACAACTCCGACACCCCAACCCCCACCGCTTGCCAGCCCACAATCAGGTGATTGTCCCGACGAGCGACCACTCGCACGAAGCCGGTTTTCGACTCCAGGGTCATCGCCCGGCCATTGGCTGCGAACGGGAAGCTCGAAACGATGCAGTCCAGACCAGCCGCTTCGGCTTCAGATGGGGTCTTGCCGACCACCACCAGTTCCGGGTCGGTAAAGCACACGGCGGCGATGGCGGTGGGGTTGAATTCGCGGGTTTTACCGCTGATCAGCTCGGCGACCATCTCGCCCTGGGCCATGGCCCGGTGCGCGAGCATCGGTTCACCGCTCAGGTCGCCGATGGCGTAGACGTTGCGCATGCTGGTCTGGCAGCGGTTGTCGATCTTGATCGCCGAACCGTTCATCGTCAGATTCAGCGCTTCGAGGTTCCAGCCCTGGGTGTTCGGCTTACGACCGACAGCGACCAGGACCTGATCGGTTTCCAGGTTGATGGTGTCGCCATTCGGATCAAGCACTTGCAGTATATTGCTAGCAGAATCAAAGTCTTGAACGCTGTGCTTCAAGTAAAGCTTTACACCAAGTTGCTTCAATGCTTCGTGCACCGGGTGCGTCAGTTCTGCGTCGTAGGCCGGCAGGATACGATCCTGAGCCTCGACCACGCTGACCTCGGCGCCGAGCTTGCGATAGGCGATCCCGAGTTCCAGACCGATGTAACCGCCACCGACCACAATCAGGCGTTTCGGCACGGACTTCGGTGCCAAGGCTTCAGTGGAGGAAATGATCGGTCCGCCAATCGGCAGCATCGGCAGGTTCACGCTTTTCGAGCCAGTGGCCAGCACCAGGTGCTCGCACTGAATCCGCGTGTCGCCGACGTCAACGGTCTTGCCGTCGATGACCTTGGCCCAGCCTTGAATGACCTGGACCTTGTGTTTCTTCAGCAGCGCGGAAACGCCGGTGGTCAGGCGATCGACAATGCCATCCTTCCATTCAACACTTTTAGTGATGTCGAGGGTCGGCGCCGAAACGCTGATGCCCAAGGCCGAATGCTGACTGTGATGCTGAGTTTGATGAAACTGCTCGGCGACGTGAATCAGCGCTTTCGACGGAATGCAGCCGATGTTCAGGCAGGTGCCGCCCAACGATTCGCCTTCCACCAGAATGGTTGAAATGCCCAGTTGGCCGGCGCGAATCGCCGTCACATAACCGCCAGGGCCGCCGCCGATAATCAGCAGCGTGGTGTTCAAGTTTTGCATTCTGGGCTTACTCCACAAACAGGGTCGCGGGTTGTTCGAGCAGGCCACGGATGGCCTGGATGAATTGCGCCGCGTCCATGCCATCGACCACCCGGTGATCGAAGGAGCTGGAGAGGTTCATCATCTTGCGGATCACGATCTGGCCTTTGATCACCATCGGACGTTCGACGATTTTGTTCACGCCGACGATCGCCACTTCCGGCAGGTTCAGCACCGGCGTACTGACAATGCCGCCCAACGCGCCGAGGCTGGTCAAGGTAATGGTTGAGCCGGACAGTTCATCGCGGCTGGCCTTGCCATTGCGAGCAGCGGTGGCCAAACGCGAGATTTCCTGGGCGCTGTCCCACAGGCTGCGGGCTTCGGCGTGACGGACGACAGGCACCATCAAGCCGATATCGCTTTGGGTGGCGACGCCGACATGCACCGCACCGAGGCGGGTGATGACCTGGGCTTCGTCGTCGTAACGGGCGTTGATCTGCGGGAAGTCACGCAGGGCGACGACCAGGGCGCGAACCAGAAACGGCAGCAAGGTCAGCTTGCCACGGGCCGCACCGTGTTTTTCGTTCAGGTGGGCGCGCAGTTCTTCCACGGCGGTGACGTCGATTTCCTCGACATAACTGAAGTGGGCCGCGCGCTGGGTGGCGTCCTGCATGCGCTGGGCGATCTTGCGGCGCATGCCGATCACCGGGATTTGCTGCTCGTCGGTACGCTGGGCGTAAGCGGCAACCGGCGCCGAGGCGTTCGACTGACCTTCGGCCAAGTAGGCGTCGAGGTCTTCGTGCAATACACGCCCGGCAGGGCCAGTGCCACGCACCAGGCGCAGCTGGATGCCGAGGTCCAGCGCATGTTTGCGCACGGCCGGGGAGGCCAATGGACGTTCGTCGGCTTCACGGGCAACCATCGGGCCTTGGCACACGGCGGCGGGGCGCGGTGCCGCAACCGGTTTGCTTTCAACTTCAACTTTAGAAGCCACCGCAACCGGCGCTTCTTTTACAGCAGCCGCAGCAGGCTGCGCGGACTCTTTAAAGTTACCCGCGCCCTCAACTTCAATGCTGATCAGAATGCTGCCAACCGCCATGACTTCGCCCGGCACACCGCCGAGGGAGATGACTTTGCCATGCACCGGCGAAGGGATGTCGACCATCGCCTTGTCGGTCATCACATCGGCCAGCACCTGATCTTCGACCACCATGTCGCCGACCTTGACGTGCCATACCGACAATTCAACTTCTGCAATGCCTTCGCCAATGTCCGGCATTTTAATAACGTGCGTGCCCATTCAGACCTCCATAACCCGTTTCAACGCCGCGCCCACACGGGACGGTCCTGGGAAATACGCCCACTCTTGCGCGTGCGGGTAGGGGGTGTCCCAACCGGTGACGCGTTCGATCGGCGCTTCCAGGTAGTGGAAGCAATGCTCTTGCACCAGCGCGACCAGTTCGGCGCCGAAACCGCAGGTGCGGGTGGCTTCGTGAACGATCACGCAGCGACCGGTTTTCTTCACCGATTTGACGATGGTTTCGAGGTCCAACGGCCACAGGCTGCGCAGGTCGATGACTTCAGCGTCGACGCCGCTTTCTTCAGCAGCAACTTGCGACACATAAACCGTGGTGCCGTAGGTCAGGATCGTGACTTCCTTGCCCGGGCGGGCGATGGCGGCAACGTCCAGCGGCACGGTGTAGTAACCGTCCGGCACTTGCGCGGCCGGGTGTTTCGACCACGGGGTTACCGGCCGGTCGTGGTGGCCGTCGAACGGGCCGTTGTACAGGCGTTTCGGTTCGAGGAAGATCACCGGGTCATCGTTTTCGATGGAGGCGATCAGCAAGCCTTTGGCGTCATACGGGTTCGAAGGCATGACAGTGCGCAGACCACAGACCTGAGTGAACATCGCCTCGATACTTTGGCTGTGGGTCTGGCCGCCGTAGATGCCGCCGCCGCAGGGCATGCGCAGGGTCATCGGTGCGGTGAACTCGCCGGCCGAGCGATAACGCAGGCGGGCGGCTTCGGAAATGATCTGGTCCGACGCCGGGTACACGTAGTCGGCGAACTGAATCTCGGCCACCGGGCGCAGACCGTAGGCGCCCATGCCCACGGCAACGCCGACGATCCCGCTTTCGGAAATCGGCGCATCGAAGACGCGGGAGGTGCCGTATTTGCTCTGCAAGCCTTCGGTGCAACGGAACACACCGCCGAAGTAACCCACGTCCTGGCCGAATACGACGACGTTGTCGTCACGCTCAAGCATCACGTCCATGGCCGAGCGCAGAGCCTGGATCATGGTCATGGTGGTCGTGGTCATGGCGGTTTCCAATTCAATGCTGGTGTTGTGGTCGTTCATGTCAGATCCCCAACTCTTGACGCTGGCGCTTCAAGTGCTCCGGCATCTCTTTGTAGACGTCTTCGAACATGGTCGCGGCGCTTGGCGTCTGGCCACCGGCGAGGGTGCCGTACTGCTCGGCTTCTTTCTGCGCGGCGATCACTTCGGCTTCCAGTTCGGCGCTGACGGCGGAGTGTTCCTCTTCGGACCACTGGCCAATCTTGATCAAGTGCTGCTTGAGGCGCGCAATCGGGTCGCCCAACGGGAAGTGGCTCCAGTCGTCGGCGGGACGGTATTTCGACGGATCATCAGAGGTGGAGTGCGGGCCGGCGCGGTAGGTGACCCACTCGATCATGGTCGGACCGAGGTTGCGGCGTGCGCGTTCGGCGGCCCAGGCAGAGGCGGCGTAGACCGCGACAAAATCGTTGCCATCGACCCGCAGGGAGGCGATGCCGCAACCGACGCCACGGCCGGCAAACGTTGTGGCTTCACCACCGGCAATCGCCTGGAACGTGGAAATCGCCCACTGGTTGTTGACCACGTTGAGGATCACCGGCGCCCGGTAAACGTGGGCGAAGGTGAGGGCGGTGTGGAAGTCGGATTCAGCGGTGGCGCCGTCGCCGATCCAGGCCGAGGCGATTTTGGTGTCGCCCTTGATCGCCGACGCCATGCCCCAGCCCACACCCTGTACGAATTGGGTGGCGAGGTTGCCGGAAATGGTGAAGAAGCCGTGATCGCGTACCGAATACATGATTGGCAACTGCCGGCCCTTGAGCGGATCGCGCTCGTTGGACAGCAGTTGGCAGATCAGGTCCACCAGCGGCACTTCGCGCGCCATGAGGATGCTTTGCTGACGGTAGGTGGGGAAGCACATGTCGTCGATGTTCAAGGCCAGGGCCTGGGCGCTGCCGATGGCTTCTTCGCCGAGGCTTTGCATGTAGAACGACATTTTTTTCTGACGCTGGGCGACCACCATGCGGTTGTCGAAAATCCGCGTCTTGAGCATGGCGCGCATGCCTTTGCGCAGAATCTCCGACGGCACGCCTTCGGCCCATGGGCCCAGCGCGTTGCCCTGGTCATCGAGCACGCGAATCAGGCCTTTGGCCAGATCAGCCGTGTCGGCCGGTTCAACGTCGATTGGGGGTTTGCGCACCAAGCCTGCGTCAGTCAGATGCAGGTAGGAAAAGTCGGTTTTACAGCCGGGACGACCCGATGGTTCGGGAACGTGCAGGCGCAGCGGTTCGTACGCTTGGTTCATGGCTTCTACGCTCGATCTTGTGAATTTCTTGTAGTGAGCTGACCGTCATTCCATGAGTGATGGAAATCTTGTCCTACAAACATCATAGGCCCGGCGCAGGAGAATATTTATCTGTGTTTCGTTGCGTTGGCGGTCATTTGAGGATAAAAAATCTGCATAAACAAAAATAACAGGTGGTTTTGTCTCATGCGCAAATTGGATCGTACGGATATTGGCATTCTCAACAGCCTTCAGGAGAACGCCCGCATCACCAACGCCGACCTCGCCCGTTCGGTGAACCTGTCGCCGACGCCGTGTTTCAACCGGGTCAAGGCGATGGAGGAATTGGGGCTGATTCGTGAACAAGTGACCTTGCTCGATGCTGACCTGCTGGGGCTGCATGTGAATGTGTTCATTCACGTCAGCCTGGAGAAGCAGGTGGAAGAGGCGCTGGCGCATTTCGAAGAGGCGATTTCGGATCGCCCGGAAGTGATGGAGTGTTACTTGATGGCGGGGGATCCGGATTATCTGATCCGGGTGTTGGTGCCGACGATTCAGTCGCTGGAGCGCTTTATGATGGACTTCCTCACCAAAGTCCCTGGCGTTGCCAACATCCGTTCGAGCTTTGCGCTGAAGCAAGTGCGATACAAAACCGCGCTGCCGTTGCCGGCGAATGGGTTGACCTTGGGGGCTTAGTGTCTTTCGCTCATACGGATGAGGCCGATCCTTGGCCTCGCGTCTCCGTTATAGCGTTGAAACCCCCGAAGACTCGTTAGCTGTCCACTTTTTGTAACATCCGGATTTCAGGTTGGCGTAGCCCGACGCGTTATTACCGCTGTTCTTATCGGAAGTAGTAATTTCGCGGTCAACCAGCCAATGGCATCGGAGTTCAGCCCGGGTAATCCCTACATAAGCCAGGCGCAACACTTCATCTGATTGAGCCCTATCGTAGGGCATAGATTTGCCATCGCCCAAATTTGCCAGGTTGTACAGGTCGTTGCGCTTGGATTTCGTTGGGATGTAGAAACAATCGCCAATAACAAACACCGATTGGGCTTGGAGTCCTTTGGATTTGTGGAAGGTCATCAACTTGACGTTACGCTTCTGTCTCCTGGCATCGCTCAGTAAGCCGCGCAGTTCATTGCGGTATGCTTTCTCCACGGCGCCTACGCGAAACACCATCAGGATGGTGTCACCGTCGTCATAGGCCTGTTTCACAAGACTCAAGATGGTTTCGTCGGGCTGGATGATCTTCTTGTTCTGCGCCAGGTAATGCAGGTAGACCGGCGATATTTGATCGATCACGTTAGTATTTGCTGCGACACCGTGCTTGGTTGTGTCGTTTGAAGTCGGACGCACAACTTGCTCCGCCGCATCAATGATTGCCTGATGGGAGCGGTAATTGTTCTGCATGAACAGCGTGTCTCGTGTGTGCGCGAGAAAGTGCTGGTGAAAGTCGATGAGGTATAGCGGTGAACTGCCACGCCAGCCGTAAATACTTTGCCAATCATCACCCACCGCCATCAAGGTATTGCCCACACCGGGTTTTCCTTGATTACGCCGACGGATTTCCTTACAGCATTGGCGGATCCAGGAAATATTCAGGCCGGAGACATCCTGGAATTCATCGATCATCAGGTGCCGCATACCGTCGAGTTGAGCGGTAGGAATGCGTTTGATATTTTCTGGATTCTGCTCGCCAAATAGAGCGAATGCTTGGTTGAACGTAATCAATGGTTTGGGTGACATCGTTCTCAGATACGCGTGAAAACCTTTCCAGAAGCATTTCAGGGCTAAATAAAACGGTTTGCGTGGATCACCTGGAGCGAATTTCATTGCCCCGATCGCTTTGTCTACGTCTAGTCCGAGGTTTTCGATGTAGTTGCCTTCCGAGAAAAAAACTTCGATCAAGTCTGTCTCTTTGAGGGTTGTACCGGGCAGGTGATAGTCGAATTTTGGAGCTTGTACAACCATGTGCTTAGCGTTGTCCAACAAGGTTTGAGCAGCGGTCACATGGTTGAGTAGCAGGAAGTTTTTGGCATAACACTCACCGATTACGGATTGTCTGCTCCTGCTTTCCTGTTTGAGGGTGTAGCGTTCACCGTCGCGAGTCGGCACCTCGGCATTACGGTCACCAGCATCCGGCCAACCAAGAATTAATACCGCGTCATACTCCTTCAAATAGCCATTGGCGATGAACGGGTGGCCTTCAATGGTGATCACCTGTCGCTCGCCTATACCTGGAATAGGCCATAGACCAAGGGTTGCCCATGCTTTTTCGATTTCGTCGCAAACGGCCGAATCCTTTTCGGAGATCGCCTTGATGATTTTTTTTCTCGACTTGCGCATTGCATCCGTCATAGGTTCTGCAGGTGCGAATGCTACCGACTTGTAGAGCTCCAGAATCTGTTTCTTGAAGTCTGCATTCTGTTCATAGAGCGTGTTAAAAACTCTATAGAGCACGACACGTTGTTCGGTAGTGATGGTGGACGAAAATGGATTCTCAAGTTCTTCGTCATCATCGCTCGCGTTAGGACCCAGAAAGTCGAAGTAGCCGATGGGACCGTCAGAAAAGGCTTTCATGAACCAGAACACTTTGCTGTGGAAGGTTCGAACAAGGTTCTTGGTCTCTTCCTCGCTCAGTTCGATTTCCCAAAGTTTGAAGATTTTGACAATTTTTTTCTTCAAATCCATTTTGGATTCGGTAGTGAAGGTGGTGACTTGGAGATGACTGCGCTCAATGCCCAAATGGATATTCATTAGGAGGACACGTAAAGCCAGAGTCGTTGACTTTCCCGAGCCGGCACCAGCAATTACCGACGTGCAGGTCGTGTCGGCGAAGATCATTGCCCACTGTTCCGGGCTGGGTTGTTCATCATCTGGCAGCTTTTGCGCCACTTCAGCGCGCATTTTCTGTTTGATGAGGTCGGTGATGGGCAGCACTTCATCATCGAACAGGCAGTGATCTTCTCCAGGTAACGGGGCGACTGTTCGCAGATCGTTAAATTCTAAAACGGCGTGTCCTGCCGCGTAGCCGTCGTTAAATCCGATCAGTTCCCCTTCGCTCTTGCCGGCTTCAGTGCCTTGCTCGATTCCTTTTTCCTTTCCCTTGAGGAACGAAGCGACGTCAATGGCTCCCAGTGCGTTGAGTGACCGGGACAATAGATAGGCGAGTGCGCGTCTGGGAAGAGAAAGGTGCTGATTCAGGGTGGTATTGGATACAGCAGTGGTTTGAGGGGCTACAGGCTTTGTGCTCATGGTGTCCTTGCTAAAAAATCCTGACGTCGAAGTTTTGTCTTCGACGAATACCGTGTAATGACAGTCCCGAAGAGGCGCTCAAGGGCGCGGGGTCTGACTTGGAAATATTCTATTTCCGGATACTACACGGTGATGGCGTTTTGGCTAGGACGCGATTTAGAGGCACTCGGACAATACCGAGTGTGACGATGCTGTTTAAAAGGACCTACATGCGGTTGATCGGAATCTTCAGATACGTCACGCCATTCGCTTCAGCCGGCGGCATATTCCCCGCCCGCACATTCACCTGAATCGCCGGCAGCAACAGATTCGGCATGCCCAACCCGGCATCACGCTGGGTACGCATCTGCACAAACGCCGCTTCATCAACACCGTCATGCACATGAATATTGCTTTTACGCTGCTCACCCACCGTGGTCTGGCACTGCGGCTCACGCCCCTCAGGCGGATAATCGTGGCAAACGTAAAGCCGCACGCCAGCGGGGAAGGCCAACAGCTTGTGGATCGAGGCGAACATCTGATGGGCATCGCCACCGGGGAAGTCGCAACGCGCGGTGCCGACATCCGGCATGAACAGCGTATCGCCGACCAGAATCACATCACTATCGATCAAATACGCCATGTCTGCCGGCGTGTGGCCGGGCACATGCAGGGCGATGGCCTTGAGGTTGCCGATCAGGAATGACTCGTCCGGGGCGAACAGGTGATCGAACTGCGAGCCGTCCACGCAAAATTCCGGTTCCAGATTGAACAGGGTCTTGAACACGCCCTGGACCTTGCTGATCGACTGCCCAATCGCAATCTTCCCGCCCAATTCCCGGCGCAGATACGGTGCGGCGGACAGGTGATCGGCGTGGGCATGGGTTTCCAGCAGCCATTGCACCTGCAACTGGTGCTCGCGCACGAAGGCAATCACGCGGTCGGCCTGGACGGTGGTGGTGCGTCCGGCGGCCGGGTCGTAATCGAGCACCGGGTCGACAATCGCGCAGTGCCCGCCGTCGTGCTCGTAGATGACGTAGCTGTAGGTCGACGAGGCGGGGTCGAGGAAGGCTTCAATCAGCGCGGGCATGGACACAGACCTGTGAAAAGAGGTGAGAAGACAGTAACCGGTTGCAACACTTTATGTTTACACATAATGTCTGCAGCTTAAGTGACGTCGAAGGCATCTTGCAAATGCAATCCAGTCTGACCGAATGTGAAGTCGCCCAATTACGGGCCTCGGCCTCCAAAGCTTGCGCGCTGCTCAAGGCTTTGGCCAACGAAGATCGTTTGCTGATTCTCTGCCAGTTGACCCAGGGCGAGCGTAATGTCGGCGAACTGGAAACCATGACCGGCGTGCGCCAGCCCACACTGTCCCAACAGCTGGGCATCCTGCGCGATGAAGGCCTGGTCGCGACCCGTCGCGAGGGCAAATACATTTTCTATGGCCTGGCCAGCCATGAAGTGATTCAAGTGATGAAAACCCTGTCCGGTTTGTATTGCGGAGCGGTATTGAAAAGCTGGGGTTGACGATGCCCGTTGTAGCAGCTGCCGAAGGCTGCGCTCGGCCGATGTAGCAGCTGCCGAGGTACGAGGCTGCGTTCGGCTGCGAAGCAGTCGTAAAATCAGGCGGCGCGGTGTTTCAGGTAAACCGCGTGCTCAGGTTTGACGGCTGCTTCGCAGCCCGAACGCAGCCTCGTACCTCGGCAGCTGCTACACGAGCCGAACGCAGACTTCGGCAGCTACTACAGAGAGAGTGCCTGACCCGGCTAAATGCGTGCAGTAGAAAAAAGGGAACAACCTATGAACGATCAACACTGGGGCCCAACCATCAGTGCAGACATCGTGGTGATCGGCGGCGGTACGGCAGGGATTGGCCTGGTCGCCAGCCTGCTCAAACGCGATCCGTCGTTGAACATCACCGTGATCGAACCCAATGCCCAGCATTTCTATCAGCCGGCCTGGACCCTGGTCGGCGGTGGCGCCTACAACGTGCAAGACACCGCGCGCCCGATGGCCAGCGTCATGCCGCGTCAAGCGACGTGGTTACAGGCGTCGGTTACTGATATCACCGCCGACAGCAAGCACCTGACCCTCGATGACGGCCGTACCGTCGGCTATCAAAACCTCATCGTCTGCCCCGGCCTGCGCCTGGCCTGGGAAAAGATTGAAGGCTTGCAGGAAACCCTCGGCCAGCACGGCGTGACCTCCAATTACAGCTACCAGCACGCGGCTTACACCTGGGAGCTGGTCAAGAACCTGCGCGGCGGCCGGGCGATCTTCACCCAGCCACCGATCCCGATCAAATGCGCCGGGGCGCCGCAAAAGGCGTTGTACCTGTCCTGCGATCGTTGGTTGAAAAGCGGTGTGCTGAACAACATCGACGTCGAGTTCAACCTGGCCGGTGCCGCGCTGTTCGGCGTGCCGACCTTCGTGCCGCCGCTGATGAAGTACATCGAAAAATACAACGCCCGACTGGCCTTCACCTCCAACCTGATCAAGGTGGATGGCCCGGCGAAAACCGCGTGGTTCGAGGTCAAGGATGCGGCCGGCACGGTGACGGTTGAAGAGAAAACCTTCGACCTGCTGCACGTCGTGCCACCTCAAGTCTCTCCCGATTTCATCCGCCAAAGCCCCTTGGCCGACGTCGCCGGTTGGTGCGAAGTCAACCTGCACACGCTGCAACACGTGCGTTATCCCGAGGTCTTCGGCCTGGGCGATATCTGCTCCACCAGCAACGCGAAAACCGCTGCCGCCGTGCGCAAGCAAATCGTGGTGGTCGCGGAAAACCTGCTGGCCCTGCGCAAGCAACAACCGCTGCCGCTCAAATACGACGGCTACGGTTCCTGCCCGCTGACGGTGGAGAAGGGCAAGGTGATCCTCGCCGAATTTGGCTATGCCGGTAAGTTGCTGCCGACCTTTGCCCTCGACCCGACCGTGCCCCGTCGTTCAGCGTGGTGGCTCAAGGCGACCCTGCTGCCGTGGTTCTACTGGAACGGCATGCTCAAGGGCCGCGAGTGGCTGACGGCGTTGTCCAAGGTCGATTGAGAGAACCCTATGTTGCTGGCAAGTTTTTTTGGTGTGCTGATGGGCCTGGTCCTCGGTTTGACCGGGGCCGGGGGCGGGATTTTGGCGGTGCCGGCGTTGGTGCTCGGGCTCGGCTGGAGCATGACCCAAGCAGCGCCGGTCGCGTTGTTTGCGGTGGGCAGCGCGGCAGCGGTTGGCGCCATCGACGGCTTACGGCATGGGCTGGTGCGTTATCGCGCGGCGTTGCTGATCGCCTTGCTGGGCGCGGTATTTTCCCCGGTGGGCATTTACTTCGCCCATCAGATGCCGGAAAAAATCCTGATGATTCTGTTCAGTCTGCTGATGGTCATGGTGGCCTGGCGGATGTTGCGCAAGGAGCGGCAGGACGAAGGCCCGAGCGACCACGGCCACGCCAACTGGGGCCAGAAGAACTGCATGCTCGATCAACAGACCGGGCGCTTTTCCTGGACCGCCAAATGCACCGCAACCCTGGCGGCCCTCGGCGCAGTGACCGGCGTGGTGTCGGGCTTGCTCGGCGTGGGCGGCGGTTTCCTGATCGTCCCGGCGTTCAAGCAACTGACCGATGTGCAGATGCGCGGAATCGTCGCCACCTCGTTGATGGTCATCAGTTTGATTTCGGCCATTGGTGTGATCGGTGCGTTTCACGCCGGCGTCAGGATCGACCGTCTGGGCGTGGCGTTTATCGTCGCCAGCATCGTCGGCATGGTCATTGGCCGCCAGTTGTGCGCGCGGGTTCCCGCCCGCGCCTTGCAAGTCGGCTTCGCCAGCGTCTGCGTCGTGGTCGCCGCTTACATGCTATTTAGAGCGGGCTTCTAACCGGGACCGGTTCTTCTGGGCGCCAGTCGCGGTCGCAGGCGTACACCCAAAGTTCCGGGCCTTGCCGCGGCCCGGTCTTACGCCGAATTTGCCGCGCACCCCCGGCCCCTCCAAAGCACTTCAAAACCGCCGCCAAGGCAGCGTATGACACCGCCGGTCAGCTTTCGATAATCGCCTCCGACAACTTGTCCCCTGTTGCGGAGCGCGTCATGCACAACAATAAGAACTTCACGCATCGAATCCTGCCTGCCGTCATCGTCAGTCTGTCGTCCCTTGGCCTGAGCTCATTGGCCGAGGCCGAGATCATGCTGTACGACAAGGACCAGACCACGTTTTCCACCGACGGCTACATCAACGCCTTCTATGTGAACAGCAAGGTCGACCGCGCTGGCGACCAGTACGACCGTCGCCAGGCGCGGGTCAAGATGGGCTTTTTGCCCAACTACCTGGGCTTCAACATGGGCAAGCAAGTCGATGACCTCAAGCTCGGCGCCCGGGCCTCGTTCTGGGTGACGATCAACGACAGCGAAACCAACGGCACCGACACCGCCATCGACGTGCGCCAGTTCTACGGCACCGTGGCCAACCCGGAGTGGGGCGAAGTGCTGATCGGCAAGGATTTCGGTCTGTTTGCGCGCTCCAACATCCTGCTCGATGAACTGCTCGCCGGTTACGGCCAAGTCAGCGACAGCCTGGGCTTGGTGGACGGTGGCGGGGTGTCGTTTGGCAACATTGGCAGCGGCTATCCGTACCCGTTCCCTACGTCACAAATTACCTACCGCACACCGGTGATGGATGGCCTGCGCGTGGCGGTCGGGATCATGGACCCGGTGGACACCAACGACAGCAGCCCGTTGGGAAAGGCCTACCAGGAAAACCCGCGCACCGAGAGCGAGATCACCTATCAGTTCGACGTTGCCGGGGCGAAGATCTACAGCTGGGTCAACGGCAGCTACCAGACCTCGGACAACACCGACTCCACGGTCAAATCCGTCACCTCCAAAGGCCTCGGCTATGGCGTGCAGGCGAAAATGGGCGGTTTGTCACTGACCGGTTCCGGCTTCCAGGCCAAGGGCATCAACCCGTTTTTCACCAACAATGCCGGGGAAGCTACGTTGCGCAACGTCGACAGCACCGGTTACCTGATGCAGGGCTCCTACAAACTGGGCAAGAACCGTTTGGCGCTGTCCTACGGCAAGACCGATGACGACGGCAACGGCGTGGTGGGCAGCGGTGCGGACTACAAGACGCGCGGGATTGCGCTGTTCCATGACGTGAATGACAACCTGAAACTGGTGGCTGAGTACAACCAGTTCAGCATCGATGGTCACGATACGAGTGCGCAGAACGAGGATACCGATACGTTTGCGGTGGGGGCGGTGTTGACCTGGTAACAATGGAATTTGCATCACACAAAACCCCTGTGGGAGCGGGCTTGCTCGCGAAAGCGGTGTGTCAGTTGACATAAGTGCTGACTGACACGACGCCTTCGCGAGCAAGCCCGCTCCCACAGGGGGATTTGTGGTGTTTGGGGGGATAGTGGATAAACACTCTCATCCCATCGAATCCCAAGACCGCTACCCAAGTAGCATACGTCCCGGCCCGCAGGCTTCGTACACTCGCACCTCATACATGCGCACCTGCGGGAGGCGACGATGCAGCAGGTCCAGAGTGAAGGGGTGGTCAGTGCCATGTCCCAGGCCTCCGATGCGCAGCAGGCGGCGCAGGAGTTGGCGCGGCAGTTGTTGCATCCGCACCTGGGTTTTGTGCTGTTTTTCTGTTCCGCCGAGTACGACTTGCAGGCGCTGGGCCAGGCCTTGCAGCAAAGCTTCGGCGGGATTCGCCTGGTGGGTTGCACCAGCGCCGGGGAAATCACCCCGCAAGGTTACGGCCGCAATTGCGTGACGGCGGTGGGGTTCGATCATCGGCACTTTTCCATCGCCATCGAACTGATCGACGAAATGGAACGCTTCAGCCTGATCGACGCCCAGCAAATGGTCGAACGACTGGTGAGCGGTTGTCGCAGCAACACCCTGGCGCCGATCAAGGGCAACAGCTTTGCCCTGACCCTGCTCGATGGCCTGTCCAGCCGTGAAGAAATGGTTCTCGCCGCGTTGAGCGCAGCGTTGGGCGACATCCCGCACTTTGGCGGTTCCGCCGGTGATGACAACTACCTGACCCACACCCACGTGTATTTCGGCGGCGAGTTCCACAGCGGCGCGGCGGTGGTGGTGCTGGTCAACACCTGGCTCGACTTCGAAGTGTTTACCACTCACCACATTCTGCCCCGGGCGGAAAAACTGGTGGTCACCGGCGCCGACAGCGCGTCGCGACGGGTGTTCGAACTCAACGCCGAGCCCGCCGCCGAGGAGTACGCCCGCCATATCGGCGTGCCGGTGGCCGAGCTCGATCACCGGATCTTCGCCGCGCACCCGTTGGCGGTGCGGATCAACGAGCAGTATTACGTGCGCGCCATCCAGCAGGTGCACCCGGACCTGAGCCTGAGTTTTTACTGCGCCGTGGAAAACGGCATCGTCCTCACTGCCATGACCCCAGGTCCCATGCTGCCGAACCTGCAAGCACTGTTCGAAGGCCTGGAAGAACGCCTCGGCGACCTGTTGCTGACCATCGGTTGCGACTGTTTTCTGCGGCGTCTGGAACTGGAAGATCGCGGCAGCCTGGAGCCGATCGGGGCGTTTTTACGTGAACATCGGGTGATGGGTTTCAACACCTACGGAGAACAGTTCAATGGCATGCACATCAACCAGACCTTCACCGGGGTTGCCATTGCCCGAGGCCGTTCCCCTGGACACCGTTGAGCTCCAGGCGCAGATCGCCGGCCTGCAGCGCGACAATCAAAAACTGCAGCGCATCAATGGTGCGCTGATCGAACGCATCGAATCCGGTATTACTCGCGGTAACGATCCATATGCGGCGTTCCAGCATTCGGTAGTGCTGGCCGAACAGGTCCGCGAACGCACCGACGCGTTAAACCAGGCCATGGCCGAACTCAAGGCTGGCAATCACTTGCTCAGCGACGCGCGCCTGCGGGCCGAAACCGCCCACCAGCATTTGATCGATGCGATCGAGAGCATTTCCGATGCCTTCGTATTGTTCGATGAAGACCAGCGCATCGTGCTGTTCAACAGTCGCTTCAAGGCGTTCTGGGGCAACAGCCGGGTGCGAATCATCGCCGGCATGCACCTGGCCGAGGTCAAGCGCCTGATGACGGCGACCGGGTTGTTCACCGAAGAACCGCGCGGCCATGCCGACCAGAATCTGTTGTACCGCTTGCAGAATGGCCGCTGGTTGCAAGTCAGCGAACGGCCGACCCAGGAAGGTGGGCGGGTGATTCTGTTTACGGACATCACCGACGTCAAACTCAGCGAAACCGTGCGCCGTGAGCAAGCGGTGGCGCAGAAATCCCATCTGCTGCAACGGGCGGTGGACAACCTGTCCCAAGGCGTGGCGATGGTTAACGCGGACGGCATCCTGGAACTGTGGAACCGGCGCTTTCTTGAACTCAGCGGTTTGGCGCCGGTGGCGGCCCATCGACCGTTCGCCGAAGTGATTGCCGACAGCGAATTGAACCTGCTGACCCCGGCCAGTCGCGACAGCAACGGGCGGCCGGTGCAGGAATGCGAACAGCGCCTCTACGACGGCCGGGTCCTGGAAATCCGCACCCATCCGCTGCCGACCGGTGGCTTTGTCAACACCTTCACCGACATCACCGAACGCTATCAGCACGCCGAAGCGCTCAGCGAAAGCGAACGCTGGATTCGCCTGATCACTGACCATGTACCGGCGCTGATCGCCTACCTGAACGCCGATCTGGTCTACGAATTCACCAACAAAGTCTACGAACAATGGTACTGCTGGCCCAGGGGCGTGATGCTCGGGCAGAGCCTGCGGGAAGTGCACAGCGAGCAGCATTACCTGCGCCTGGAAGCCTACGTCGCCCGGGCTTTGGCCGGGGAGAGCGTGACCTTCGAATTCGCCGAAACCAACATCAACAACCAGGAGCGCTACATGCTGCGCTCCTACGTGCCCAATCGACTGGCCACCGGGGAAGTGGTGGGGATTTTCGTGTTGATCCGCGACATCACCGAACGCCGCCGCACCGCCGAAGCGCTGCACCAGGCCTATCAAAACCTTGAGTTGCGGGTGCGCGAGCGCACGACGGAGCTGACCACCCTCAACGATCAACTGTTGCGCGAAATCGATGAGCGTCGCCGCGCCGAATCACGCCTGCGCGAGGCCAAGCTTGAGGCCGAGCAGGCCAACCTGTCGAAGACCAAGTTTCTCGCCGCTGTCAGCCACGACCTGCTGCAACCGCTCAACGCCGCGCGGCTGTTTACCAGCGCGTTGCTGGAACGCCGGGAGCCGGTGGCCAACGCGATTCTGGTGCGCAACGTCAGCAATTCTCTGGAAGACGTGGAAAACCTGCTGGGTACTTTGGTGGACATTTCCAAACTCGATGCCGGGGTAATCAAGGCCGATATTGCGCCGTTTGCCCTCAGCGAATTGCTGGAAAACCTCGCCGCCGAATACACCCAAGTGGCCCGCAGCGAAGGGCTTGAACTGCACTTCATCCCGTGTTCGGCGCTGGTGCGCAGCGACATTCAGTTGCTGGCGCGGATCCTGCGCAATCTGCTGAGCAACGCGATTCGCTACACCTACAGCGGTCGCGTGGTGCTCGGTTGTCGACGGCATCATCAGCGCTTGTCGATTGAAGTCTGGGACAGCGGCATGGGCATTGCCGAAAACCGCCTGGAGGAGATTTTCCAGGAGTTCAAACGTGGGGACGTGCAGCGTCCGGATCAGGATCGCGGGTTGGGTCTGGGGTTGGCGATTGTGGAGAAGATCGCCGGGATCCTCGGGCACCGGATTCACGTGCGCTCGTGGCCGGGCAAGGGCTCGATGTTTTCCGTTGAAGTACCGCTCAGCGCCACGGCGCCCAAGGCGTTGCCGAGCCTGCTGATGAGTGAGCCGATGCTTGAACGCCTGCGTGGCGCGCGGGTGTGGGTGTTGGACAACGACGCGGCGATTTGTGCGGGGATGCGCACGTTGCTGGAAGGCTGGGGGTGTCTGGTGGTCACGGCGCTGTCGGAGCAGGACCTGGCGCGGCAAGTGGACAACTATCACCAGGAAGCCGATTTGCTGATTGCCGACTATCACCTGGACGACGACCAGAACGGCGTCGATGCCGTGGCCCGGATCAACGCCCGGCGTGGCTCAGCCATCCCGGCGATGATGATCACCGCCAACTACAGCAATGAGCTGAAGTTGCAGATTCGTGAGTTGGGGCACACGTTGATGCATAAACCGGTGCGGCCGATGAAGCTCAAGACGGCGATGAGTCATTTGCTCGGCCTGTCCCGATAGCCTGAGCCGCCCCGAACTTGTAGCAGCTGGCGAAGCCTGCGTTCGGCTGCGAAGCAGTCGTGAGTTCAGACAGCGCGGTAGATCAGGAAGACCGCGGCGTCAGGTTTTACGACTGCTTCGCAGCCGAACGCAGGCTTCGCCAGCTGCTACAGAGTGCGCGTCCTGCGTCCAGGGATTGTGCTTCAGCGCCGTAAGTAAGACCCGAAATCTATGTCCCCCGCGCTGAGAATCGCCTGCACCCGGTTGTGCACATTGAGTTTGCGCAAGATCGCCGACACATGCGCCTTGACCGTGGTTTCGGCGATTTCCAGGGTGTAGGCGATCTGTTTGTTCGACTCGCCCTTGGTCATGCGTTCCAGCACCAGCAACTGCTTGCGGGTCAGGGCCTGGAGCAGTTCCGGCGGGAAGCTCGGGTTGTCGTTCATGCGCCGATGAGTGCCGGGTTTTTGCGTGCGGATGATGTCCGGCGGCAGGTACACATTGCCGTTGAGAATCTGCTGGATCGCCTCGGTCATTTGCAGGCGCGGCGAGGATTTGGTGATGAAACCCACCGCGCCATAGGTGATGGCTTGCAGCACGATCTGCTTGTCCTGCTCGGCCGAGACGATCACCACCGGAATGGTCGGCGCCTCGTTGCGCAGGTTGATCAGGCCATTGAGGCCGTGCATGCCCGGCATGTTCAGGTCCAACAGGATCAGGTCCAGGTCGTCGTGTTCCTGGGTCAGCAGCAGGGCGCTGTCCAGGTCAGCGGTTTCCATCACATCGCTGCCGGGAAATCCGTCGCTGATGACGTTATGAATGGCTTCGCGAAACAGCGGGTGATCGTCGGCAATCAGAATTTTGTACATAGCCTTTCACCTCATTATTGTGTTTTTGGGTGGGGCAACCACACGCAAGTGTTCGGGTCAGGGAAAAGGCTCGGGCTGGGCCGGCACCACGGGCAGGTTCGCCGCTTGCCAGGCATCCAGACCATCGCGATACCAATACACTGACTTATAGCCCATGGCGGCGGCGCGTTTTACCGCGTTCCAGCTCGACCAGCAATCGGAGCGGCAGTAGAAGACCAGCGGTTGCTGGTGATTGCCGTCGGTGAATGTGTCCAGATTACGCGCAAAGTACGCCTGCCAGTCGGGTGCCAGATCACCGTCACCGGTATTGGCCAGCCAGTGGCTGCCGGGCAGGTTCTCGTGGGGCTGGTCTTCGATGAAGCGCCCTTGCAGCCATTGGCGGCGGTAGACGTCGATCAGCACTGGGCGCGGTGTCTGGTTGAGCAGGGTTTGCAGGGCAGGGGTGTCGAGAATGGTCGCGCCTTGCAGCTGATTCGGCGTCGGGCTGCGGTACAGGCCGATGCGGTAGCCGTCAGCGGAAAACAGCGGGGTTTCGGCGTGCGCAGTGCTCAGCAACAGGCTGAGCGACAGGGCAGCGAGGCAAGGGCGCAGCAGACGACGTCGGGCACGCGGCATGGGGGTTCAATCCTTATAGTTATGAACCCATTACATGCCAGGTGCGGTGCGAAGGGAATGCGACGATAGACAGGTAAAGCAGTACTAAAGTAGTAATTTTGTGCCTGTGCTCAACACAATCCCCCTGTAGGAGCCGTAGGAGCTGTCGAGTGCAACGAGGCTGCGATCTTTTGATCTTTAAAAGCAAAGATCGCAGCCTCGTTGCACTCGACAGCTCCTACGGGGGGTGTGTGGTCAGGTGGTTTTGCGCAGGGCGGCATGCTGCGGGTTGAAGGTGAGCACGGCGAGCAGCACGAACACCAGCGTCAAGCCCAGGCACACCGCCAGCGCCAGCGGATTGAAGCGTTCGTACAAGGCAAACCGCACCAGTTCTACCGCGTGGGTGAATGGATTCAACGCACACAACCAATACAGCCACTCACTCGACTCGCGCATTTTCCACAGCGGGTACAACGCCGAGGACAGGAAAAACAGCGGGAAGATCACGAAATTCATCACCCCGGCAAAGTTCTCCAATTGACGGATCGCATTCGACAGCAACAACCCCAGCGCACTCAACATCAACGCCACCAGCAGCAACGCCGGCAACGCGATCAGCAAACCCATGGCCGGCGGTTGCACGCCGTAGACCCAGGCAATCGCCAGAAAGGCATACACCTGCAACAGCGAGATCAGCGACGTCGCCAGCAATTTGCTGCACAGCAGGAAAATCCGGGGCAGGGGACTGGTCAGCAGCACGCGCATGCTGCCCATTTCCCGGTCGTAGACCATCGACAGCGAACCCTGCATGCCGTTGAACAGCAGGATCATGCAGGCCAGCCCCGGAATGATGTACACCTCATACGGAATGTAGGTGTCGTAGGGCTCGATGATCGCGATGCCCAGCGCCGCGCGAAACCCGGCGGCGAACACCAGCAGCCACAACAATGGCCGTACCAACGCACTGAGAAACCGCGTGCGCTGCAACACAAAACGCAGCCATTCGCGCAGCACGATCCCGCTGAAACACTGCCAATACGCGTTCATCGGGCGGCTCCTGCGGTGGTCAGTCGAGCGAAGGCAGCACCGAGGTTGCCGCCGTGTTCCAGGCTCAGGGCGTCGGCTTGGCCGCTGGCCACGAGTCGTCCTTGATGAAGGATCAGCAAGTCATCGCTGGCCTGCACTTCGTCGAGCAAGTGCGTGGTCCAGAGCACACTGATGCCTTGCTCGCGGCACAGGCTGCGGATGTGTTGATTGAGCGCCAGACGACTGGCCGGGTCGAGGCCGACACTGGCCTCATCCAGCAGCAACAATCGCGGTTCGTGCAGCAACGCCCGGGCGATTTCCACCCGGCGCCGGTGGCCGCCATTGAGTTCGCGCACTCGCTCGCGACGGCGTTCGGTCAGGGCCTGACGGGCCAGTTCGGCGTCGACCCGCAGGCCGGTCTGGCGTCGGGACATACCGTGTAGCGCGGCGTGGTAGCGCAGGTTCTGCTCGACGCTGAGGTCCAGGTCCAGCGTGCTTTGCTGGAACACCACACCCAACCGCTTGAGCGCCGGACGCGGGGCATCGCGCAACGAACAGCCGCCGACCCGGATGTCACCGCGTTGCACATCGTAGAGCCGGGTCAGCAGGGCAATCAGCGTCGATTTGCCCGCACCGTTCGGCCCCAGCAACGCCGCAAAACGCCCCGACACCAGGCTGAAACTCACCTGGCGCAACGCCTCCTTCGCGCCATAAGCGAAGCTCAACTCGCTGACTTCCAGAGCGTTCATGGGGTCACCACCACGCCCCACGGATAGCGCCCGACCTTGATCGATTTGCTGACCTTGAGGCTGTCGACATCAATCACCGATACGTCGCCGCTGACGCCATTGGTGGCGAGCAATTGCTTCTGGTCCGGGGTGAACGACATCTGCCACACGCGCCGGCCGACCAGCAGGTAATCGAGCACTTCGAAGGTCTTGGCGTCCACCACCGCCACATGGTTGGCCGGGCCGAGGGCGACGAAGCCGTACTTGCCGTCGGCGCTGAGCTTGATTCCCACCGGCTGCACTTTGTCCGGGTGCACGCCTTTGATCTGGAAGTTCACGGTCTTGAGGACCTTGCGCGTCGCCACGTCAAGAATCGTCACCGTGCCGCCGATTTCCGCCGAGGCCCACAGCTGTGAACCGTCCGGGGAAAACTCGACGAAACGTGGTCGTTGATCCACCAGGGTGCTGTCGGCCAGGGTTTGGGTGCTGGTGTCGATCCAGTGCAGCATGTTGGTGGTTTCGCTGGTGTTCACCGCCCATTTGCCATCGGGGCTGACCGCCATGCCTTCCGGCTCGACGCCGACGTTGATCTGGCTCAGCACCTTGGAGGTTTCGGTGTCGATCACCGTCACCAGCGCATCGTCTTCGTTGGAGACGTAGAGCCAGCGGTTATTGGGGTGCAGGGCGAATTGCTCGGGGTCTTTGCCGGAGGGCAGCTCCTTGATGATCTTGCGCGTGGCCACGTCCATGACCTGGACGCGGTCCGAGTCACTGGCGCAGATGTACAGCAACTTGCTGTCGTGGGACAGCAACAAACCGCGCGGGCGCTGGCCGACGGGCAGGGTGTCGGTGACTTGCAGGGTCTGCATGTCGATCAGGCTCAGGCTGTTGTCCTTTTCGTTGGAGACCCAGGCAGTGCTGGCCACGGCGTGCCCGGCGGCAAGCAGCAGGGCGCATGAGAGCAGGGTACGGCGCATGGCGGATTCCTTTTTATTGTGGTTGTGGTGGAAGAGCGATCAGGGAAAACGGCAGCTCACTTCGGGCTTGTCGTAGCCCAGGCTGTCCATTTCGTTGAACGGGTGCAGGAAACCGTCCTGGGGCGAGGTGCTGACCAGCGCGCGCGGTTGCACGATGGGAATCGGTTGGCGCAACTGGCCGTTCCACGGGCGATAGCTGAGCTTGCGACCCTTGAAACCGTCCAGCGGCAATTGATCGCTGATCTCCAGCGCGCGGATCGCCATCGGATCGACCTGGCGCAATTTACTCACGGCACTGGCGATGCTGCGCACGGCCATCCACGCGGCGAAATCCCGGTCATTCATCCAGCGCCCGGCCATGGCCTCGAAGCGTTTTTGCAGTTGGGCGGCGCCGTAGGTTTCCACGGTTTTGTGCCAGCCCACCGGGGTCAGGCCCTGGGTGCCGGCGACCGGGCGCGGGTACCAGGTCTGGTAGGGCACGTATTCGCCGAAGTCGCCGCGTTCGTCTGCCACCAGCACCACATCGTATTCGGCGGTCTGGGTGAACAGCGGCATGTCAGCCTGGGCGCTGCGGCGTTGATCGTTGTCGAAGCTCCAGGCTTTCTCCGCCACCAGTTTCAGACCGAAGCGCTTGGCGGCGCGGCGCAGGGCGGCGGCGTAGGCTTGATCGTCCGGGGTCGGGCCGACAATCAGCAGCGCCCGTTGCCATTTGCGCACCACCAAAAATTGCGCCAACGCATCGGCAAGCATCGCCCTGCTCGGCAAGGTGTGCAGTACGTTCGGTAAGCAGTCGGTGGTGCGCAGGCTGTCATCCGGGCTGCCGGCGTTGAACAGCAAACTGTCGGTCAGCACCGCGCTGAGGCGGCGCAGGGTTTCCACCGGCGCATTCACCACAAACAGGCGCAGACCTTGTTCGTGTTGGGCCTTGGCCGCGTCGATCAGTGCATCCGGAGTCTCGGCGCTGGCGCTGACCAGGCTGTAGCTGTGGTTGAGAAAACGCCCGGTGCTGTTGCTGTCGGTGATCGCCAGTTCGGCGCCGCGCAGCCCGGCATCGATGGGTTCAGGGATGACATTCGACAGCAGCGGCCCCGGATCGGGGCGATAACCCAGGTAGCCGATCTGCACTTGCAACGGCGCGTCGGCGGCCTGGCTCTGGGTCGCCAGCCCGGCGGCGCAGGCAATCGCCAGCAGGTAGATCAAGGCGTAGGGGGCAAGCTGGCGCATAAGGCACTCCATGACGGGTAGCGCCAGCATAGGAAGCCCGGGGGGCAGAGGAAATATGCAGAAAGTACCGCTAAGGCAGTACCAAGGTAGTAACTCATCTCCGGCGGCGCGGTTTTAGCATGGGTTTCAACGGCCATTACTGTGGAGGAGATGGATCATGCGTATTTTCAAGGCGCTGCTCCTGCCATTGCTGCTGATTCTGACCCTGATCGGCGTCGACAAACTGCACGGCCCGCGACCGACGCTGGTGCAGATGTCGCCCGCGTTGCCGGGGCGCTAGGCGTGTCGGCCCTGTGGCGGATCAACCTGTGGGTCTGCGGCTTTTTCGCCCTGGTGACCCTGGCGTGCATGGCGTTGCTGGTGCATCAGGCGCTGGCGGATGTGGAACGTGAGCTGCAATCCGCCGAAGCGGTAGTCGAGTACCTGAGCGAAACCGCCGAACGTGACCCGGTCAGCCTGCAACCGCGGCTGACCCGCAGCTTGCGCCATGTGCGGGTGCGTTGGCTGGAGCCCGGCGAAGCCGCGCGGCTGCCAGTGCAGGATGGCCTCGATGCCTGGCTCGGGCGATTGCTGTTTGCCGACGCCCGACACAGCGCCCAGGTGCTGGATTTGAAGGACGGTCGGCGGGTGATGATTGCGGTCGATCCTCGGGACGAGATCGATGAGGTCTGGGACTCTCTGCAACAAGTGCTGTTCCTGTGTGGGCTGGCACTGCTGGTGAGCCTGTTGACCATCCGCTGGGCCGTGCGTCGGGGCATGGGCCTGCTCGACGAATTGCTCCGTGCCTTGCAGCAGGTGTCTGCCGGCCAGCTCAACGTGCGGCTGCGCGGGCAAGGTGTGCCGGAGGCGCGGCAACTGGCGACGCATTTCAATCGCATGACCGGGGCGCTGGAACAGGCCCGCGCGGACAACACGCAATTGACGCAAACCTTGCTCGCGGTGCAGGAGCAGGAACGCACGCATTTGGCGCAGACGCTGCACGATGACCTCGGTCAGTACCTGGCGGGTATTCGTGCGCAAGCCTGTCTGTTGCGACTGGTGGCGGATCAGCCAGATACCGTCAAGCGCACGGTGCGCGAGTTGGAACACAACTGCGAACACCTGCAAAAGGGTTTTCGGGCGCTGGTTCACGACTTGTATCCCGTGGTGCTGCAACACCTGCCGCTGTCCGAAGCCTTAAGTCTGTTGGTGGAGCAATGGCAGGGCCGACAGGGCATCGATTGCCAGTTGCGGGTCAGTGCGCGGTTGCCGGCGCTGTCGGGGCCGAGCAAGACCCACCTGTATCGCCTGTTACAGGAGGCTTTGACCAACATTGCCCGGCACGCCGAGGCCAGTCAGGTGCGGGTTCGATTGCAGCATCGTGGCGGGCGCGTGCACTTACTGATCCGCGATAACGGTCGCGGTGCCGCGCAGCCGCAGCGGCCGGGCGTCGGGCTGTACTCAATGTTCGAACGTGCGCGCAGCCTTGGCGGCGAACTGCGGATCATCAGCCACCCCGGCGCCGGTTGGGCGCTGGCCTTGAGCATGCCTTTGGAGGCGTCATGAATATTCTGCTGGTCGATGACCATGCGGTGGTCCGTCAGGGCTACGCCAGTTTGTTGCGGGCGCTGTTGCCGGCGCTGGAAGTACGCGAAGCCGCCACCGGCGAAGAAGCGCTGATCCGGGTCCAGGAAGCCGTGCCGAATCTGGTGATCATGGATTTCGGTTTGCCGGGGATCAGCGGTCTCGAAACGACTCGCCGCCTGCGCCAGCGTTTGCCGCAGTTGCGCGTGCTGTTTTTCAGCATGCACGACGAATTGCCGCTGGTGCGTCAGGCGCTGGAGGCGGGGGCTTCGGGTTACCTGACCAAAAGCTCAGCGCCGGAAGTGTTGATCGAAGCGGTGCGGCGGATCCTCGCCGGGCATGCCTACATCGAACAGCCGCTGGCCACTCAACTGGCGTGCCATCCGCAACAGGACACCAGCGATCCGCGCTTGCAGAGCATGACCCAGCGCGAACTGGAAATCTTCGTCATGCTCGCCAAAGGCACCCCGGCGCGGTTGATTGCCGAGCAACTGAATATCAGCAGCAAGACGGTTTCCAATCACCTGACGTTGTTGAAGAGCAAATTGCAGGTGACGTCCCATACCGAGCTGGTGCATTTGGGGATTGATATGGGGGTGGTGCGCAAGGCGGGTTAGTTCAATCACCGCAAGACCCTGTGGGAGCGGGCTTGCTCGCGAATGCGGTGTCTCATTCAGCATTGATGTTGCCTGACACACCGCATTCGCGAGCAAGCCCGCTCCCACAGTGGTTTGGTGTTGTATTGGGGGATTGATCGTTCCCACGCGGAGTGGGAGCGATCAGTTCACGGCTCATTTTTCCCAAGTGGTCGGGCACCCGCTGCACCCCTCCATATTCGCATCCTGAAAATTCGCATAATGCTGCCGCGCGCCGCTGAGGTTGGCGTGTTCCAGGTTGCTTTCGCCGAACTTGGCTTCTTGCAGGTTGGCATCGCTGAGGTTGGCGCCCTTGAGGTCGGCCTTGCTCAGCCAGGTCATTTCCAGGTCGGCGGCGCGCAGGTTGGCGTTGTGCAGTTTGGCCCCGGATAGGCGAGCGAATTGCAGGTAGGCGGCGCTGAGGTTGGCGTTTTCGAATTGCGCACCCTGGGCGAACAGGCCCCAACCCTGGATCGCCATCAGCGTCGCACCGCTGAAGTCGGCCAGGCGCAGGTTGCTTTGTTGCAGGCTCGCGCGGGTCAGGTTGGCGCCTTGCAGTTGGGCTTTTTCCAGGTTGGCGAGGTCGAGACGGGCGTGACGCAAGTCGGCATCGCGCAGGTCGGCGCCGCTGAGGTTCATGCTGCGCAGGTCCTGGTTGCTCAGGTTCGCGCCTTTGAGGTTGGCGCCGGGGCATTGGCTCTGCTCGGCGAGGGTGCAGCCGTTGATGATGAGGGGGGCGTCGTCGCCGTCGTCCGCGTAAGCGGCGGAAAAGGTCAAGAGCAGCAGAAAAGACAGGTATTTCATCACGAAACCTCTAAATGGTTCACGTAGCAGCTGTCGAGTGGAACGAGGCTGCGTCGACGGTGTGCCTGACACACCGCTAACGCAGCCTCGCCGGGGCTCGACAGCTGCTACGTCAGTCGTATCGGCAAGGTAGGCGGCGTTACTTCTGAGCGGTTTTCGTGTCCCAACTCGGAATCTTGAACACCCAGAACGACCCGCCCTGTGCCACCGGTTTGGTCAGCTCGGCCATGTCGCCGCCCCACAACGGCACCGCGCCGCCGTAGCCGACGGTCACGCCGACGTATTGCTCGCCATCCTGTTCCCAGGTGATCGGCGGCGAGACGATGCCGCTGCCGGTCTGGAATTTCCACAGTTCTTCGCCGGTCTTCGCATCAAACGCCTTGAAGAAACCGTCGCCTGTCCCGGTGAACACCAGGTTGCCCTTGGTCGCCAGCACCCCGGCCCACAGCGGCAGGTGTTCCTTGTGCTCCCAGACCACTTTGCCGGTGGTCGGGTTCATCGCGCGCAGGGTGCCGACGTGATCGTCGTACATGCGCTTGATGCGGAAACCCATGCCGAGGTAGGCCGAGCCTTTCTTGTAGTTGACCTCTTCGGTCCAATATTCCTCTTTCCACTGGTTGCCCGGAATGTAGAACAGTCCGGTGTCCTGGCTGTAGGCCATGGGGTTCCAGTTCTTGCCACCGAGGAACGGCGGCGAGACTTCCACCGATTTGCCCTTGGTCTCGCCCGGCAACGGTTTGGCTGGACGCTGGCCTGGATTTTCCACCGGTTTGCCGGTCTTCAGGTCGATGTGGCTGGCCCAGCTGATGTTGTCGACGAAGGGGAAGGCGTTTTGCAATTTGCCGTTGTTGCGGTCCACCACGTAGAAGAAGCCGTTGCGGTCGGCGTGGCCGGTGGCCTTGGTGACTTTGCCGTCCTTGTCCTTGTAGTCGAACAGCACCAGTTCGTTGTTGCCGGAGAAATCCCAGGCGTCGTTCGGCGTGTGTTGGTAGAACCACTTCACCTCGCCGGTGCTCGGGTCGACGCCAACCTGGCCCGAGGTGTAGAGGCTGTCGAAATCGTGGGGGTTGCCGTCCTTGGAGGTGCGCGCCCAGGTGTTCCACGGGCCGGGGTTGCCGGCGCCGACAATGATGGTGTTGGTTTCCGGATCGAAACTCGCACTCTGCCAAGGGGCACCGCCGCCGTGGCTCCAGGCCTCGACCTTGCCGGTTTCGGTGGTCGGGTCATTCGGCCACGACGGTGCCTTGACGTCGCCGGTGGTGGTGCTGTCCTTGCCGTTCAAGCGGCCCATGTGGCCTTCGACGAAGGGCCGCATCCAGACTTCTTCGCCGGTGTCCGGGTCGCGGGCAAACAACTGGCCGACCACGCCGAACTCATCGCCGGAACTGCCGTGGATCAGCAGCACCTTGCCGGTGGTTTTGTCTTTGATCAGCACCGGGGCGCCGGTCATGGTGTAGCCGGCGGCGTGGTCGCCGAATTTCTTGTTCCACACCACTTTGCCGGTGTTCTTGTCGAGGGCGATCAGCCGTGCATCGAGGGTGCCGAAGTAGATCTTGTCGCCGTAGATCGCCGCCCCGCGATTGACCACGTCGCAGCACGGACGAATGTTGTCCGGCAGGCGATGGTTGTAGGTCCACAGGCGCTTGCCGGTCTTGGCGTCGAGGGCAAATACCCGGGAATAGGAACCGGTGACGTAGACCACGCCGTCGCTGACGATGGCCTGGGATTCCTGGCCGCGCTGCTTCTCATCGCCGAACGAGTAGGACCAGGCCGGGGTCAGCTTGAACACGTTCTTGTCGTTGACCTGGGCCAGCGGACTCCAGCGCTGGGCGTTGGTGCCCATGCCGTATTGCAGCACGTCCTTGGTGGTCAGGTGATCGTTGGCGATGTCTTCCCAGGTGACGTTGTGAGTCGGGGTGGCCGGTTCATTCGCGGCGTGGCCGACAGCGCTCAGGGACAGGCTGCCCACCAGCAGAAAAGCCTGCACGGCGATAGACAGAGGGGAAAGGGCGGGTAGCGATCTTATTGTCATGGTTGCAGTTCCCAGTGGAGGTTTTGGCCTGCACAGGGTGGTGCGCCCGGCGGGTGGGCGGATACGGAAAAAGTCCCGCTGTTGCCGGGAAGACTTCCCGAACCGCACCTGATTTGGGTGTGCGCCACAAGCCCTACTACCAAGGTACTGGGCGGCGGCCACCAAAGCAGCATGGGGTTGCCGCGAAGCGGTTCCTAAGATGGGTGCCATAGCCTCTTCAAAGAGGTTTTGCGTGCAACCCTGAGGGCATAACAATGACAACAAAACGCAACGCCTTGCTTGTTGCCGGACTGCTGGCCGGTTTTATCAGCGCAGGTCCGGTCTGGGCCCATGGCAACGTGGTACCGCAAGCGGTGGAAACCCCGGGCCTGACTCCGATCAAGGACGCCGGCGTGCCGGTGGATGGCGATGGCTGGGCGGCGGTGAACCCGTATCGCACCTCGCCGCAGCACGATAAGGCGGTGGAAATCGGCTCGTCGGCCTACAACCAGAACTGCGCGGCCTGCCATGGCCTGGAAGCCAAGTCCGGCGGCATCGCCCCCGATTTGCGCATGCTCGATGTCGGCGACGCCGGTGATGAATGGTTCGTCGAACGGGTGCGTCACGGCGCGGTGCGCGATGGCCGGGTCTACATGCCGAAAATGGCCGATTACCTGAGTCAGGAAGCCTTGTGGGCGGTGCGTACCTACCTGGACAGCGTGCACGTCGAGGAGTAATCCATGCGCCTGCTCGCGGTGTTGATCAGTGCTGTGTTGCTGTGCTGCCAGGTGGTGCAGGCGCAGGTCCGTACCTATGACCAAATGATCGCCGCCGGAGAATTGAACGTCGCGGTGTACAAGGATTTCGCCCCCTACAGTTTTGAAGACGCCGGCCAGCCCCGAGGGGTGGATGTCGACCTCGCCCGAGCCTTGGCCACGGCGCTGGGAGTGAAGCTCAAATTGATCTGGGCACCGGCCGGCGAAAAGCTCGACGACGACCTGCGCGATTACATCTGGCGCAGCAGCCAGTTGCATAACCAGCAACTGGCCGACCTGATGATGCGCGTGCCCTACGACCGCGACTACTCACAAAAACGCAACGAACTCGGTGAACTGGAAAACGATCACGTGGTGATGTTCGGCCCGTACCAGAACGAACAATGGCAAGTCGCTTTTGACCGTCGTCGCCTGGATTCGGTGGGCAGTGTCGCGGTGTTCGAGCAGCACCCGATCGGCGTCGAAGTCGACAGCGTGCCCTCGTTCTACCTGACCTCGGTGTTCAACGGCATGCTCGCCGCCAAGACCCATCACTATCCCGGCGTGCCCCAGGCCTTTGCCGCGATGAAGGCCGGTGAAGTCGATGCGGTGATGGCGATGCGCGGCGAGGTTGACTGGCAAGTGCATGAAGCTCACGACCCGCAAGTGGCGTTGGCGGAAAACGCCTACCCGAACATGGGCAAGCAGCGCTGGGAGATCGGCATGGCGGTGCATGAAAGCAACCGTCAATTGTCGTATGCCATCGAAGAGGCGCTGGAAGCGTTGATCCGCGACGGCAAGGTGCAAGCGATTTACGCCGGTTACGGTCTGCAGTACGAAGTGCCCGAGATGTATCAATAGTGAACTGGCGAGCGAGTTGCCTGCTGGCTTGTTGGCTGCCTCTGGCCGCCCATGCGGTGGAGATCGATCCGGGTAAAGACCCGGTGCCGTCGGTGATGTGGGCGTTCTATCACAAGCAAATGCTCGGCGATGCACCGTTCGTGTTCGATGCGCGGGTCAAGCTGCTGGCGCCGCCGTTCGCTGAAGATGCGCGCCAGGTGCCGCTGGAAATCGATGCCCGGGCGTTCAAGGGCGAAGTGGTGAAAATCCTCGCCTGGGCCGAACTCAACCCGTTGCCGAAAATCGTCGATTTCCAGCCGTTAGACCGGGTGCTGCCCTGGCTGTCGATCCGCATCCGCATCGAACAGGCCACGCCGTTGCGCGCGGCGGTGTTGACCCGTGATGGCGTCTGGCACGTCGGCTCGACCCTGATCGATGCGGCGGGCGGCGGTTGCACGGCGCCGAGCGTGGTGCGCACCCAGCCGGGTTGGGAAGAGCACATCGGCGAAGTGCTCGGCGGGCGTTATCCCCGTGGCGAGTTCAGTCGCGTGCGCTTGCAGGTGGCGCATCCGATGGACAACGGCATGGTCAGCGGCATCCCGGAATTCTTCATTAATCATGCTGAATTGCGCGATCAGAACGATCAGTTGCTGGCCACGCTGGAGCTGTTTCCCGCCGTCAGTGAAAACCCCAACCTGACCTTCGACATCGAAGGGCCGGGGCAGACGCGCCTGTTGCTGCGCGACAACAGCGGCAATCAATTCGATGCGGCGATACCCTGACCCAAAGGAGCGCGTCATGCGTTGGATATTGCTGTTGTTGCTCGGTCTGAGCCTGCCGGCGTTGGCGGCGGAGCTTGAATACTCGCTCACACCCCGGCTGATCGCCGCCGACACCTGGCTGCTGGAAGGCAGCACCGATAATTTCGCCAAGGCCAACGGCGGCAACATCGTCAACACCGGGTTCATCGTCACCGAGCGCGGGGTGGTGGTGATCGACACCGGACCGTCGAAACGCTATGGCGAAGCCATGCGCAAAGCGATTGCGGCGGTCACCGATAAACCGGTGATCGAAGTGCTGCTGACCCACCATCACCCCGACCATGCACTGGGCAATCAGGCCTTCACCGATGTGCCGATCGGCGCGCTGGCCGGCACCACGGAGCTGTTGCATCAGCAGGGCGATGCCATGGCCGAGAACATGTATCGCCTGGTGGGCGACTGGATGCGCGGCACCGAAGTGGTGTTGCCCACCGAAACGCTGACCCCTGGCGTAAAAAGTTTTGGGAACCATGATTTGCGCCTGCTAAGCCTGGGTGGGCATACGGGCGCGGATCTGGCTATTCTCGACCAGCAAACCGGCGTGCTGTTTGCCGGGGATCTGGTGTTTTATCAACGGGCCCTGACCACCCCGAACAGCCCGGGGCTGGCGATGTGGCTGGCGGACATCGCCACCCTGCAAGCCATGCCCTGGACGCTGATCGTGCCCGGACACGGCCCGGTGGCCACGGACGCCAGACCCTTCGAGCAAATGCGCGACTACCTGACCTGGCTCGATCACCTGCTGCGCGACGGTGCCGTCCAGGGCAGCGACATGGCCGAGATGATCCGCAGCCCCATTCCCGAGCGTTTTGGCGGGATCAGTTTGAGCCGGTATGAGCTGATTCGCAGTGTCAGTCATCTGTATCCGCGCTATGAGCGTGAGCAAATGACCCGCATCGATTCCACCGCGCACCAGTGAACCGGCAGCGCAACCCCTGTAGCAGCTGGCGAAGCCTGCGTTCGGCTGCGCAGCAGTCGTGAAACCAGAGCTCGCGGTGCATCAGGAAAATCGTGCAAGTCGGGTTTACGACTGCTGCGCAGCCTAACGCAGGCTTCGCCAGCTGCTACAGGTCGAGGTGAGCGCTGACGGGTTGGCATCATCCGACCCCGTACTAAGGAACTAGCAATCTCAACACTGCGGGCAATTGTTACCAGGGCGGCGGCGCCCAAGAATCTGCACCAGACCGGGAAAATTTCCCGGGTATAACAAAAACCGCAGAGGTAGCCGTCATGACCCAACCCGCACGTCGCCAACCCTTCGTCTTGAGCGTGCTGCTCAGTGCCATGCTGTTGTCCGGCTCGGCATTGGCCGCCGTCACCGACCAGGACATTCTCCAGGACCCCAAGAACCCGGAGCAGATCGTCACCAACGGTCTGGGCGTCCAGGGTCAGCGCTACAGCCCGCTGGACACCCTCAACGTCGACAACGTCAAGGACCTGCGACCAGTCTGGGCCTTTTCCTTCGGCGGTGAAAAACAGCGCGGCCAGCAAGCGCAGCCGATGATCAAGGACGGCGTGATGTACATGACCGGTTCCTACTCGCGGGTGTTCGCGGTGGATGCGCGCACCGGCAAGAAACTCTGGCAATACGACGCGCGCCTGCCGGATGACATCCGCCCATGCTGCGACGTGATCAACCGTGGCGTGGCGCTGTACGGCGACCTGGTGTTCTTCGGCACCCTCGACGCCAAACTCGTGGCCCTGAACAAAGACACCGGCAAAGTGGTGTGGAGCAAGCAGGTGGCCGACCACAAGGAAGGCTATTCCATCAGCGCCGCGCCGCTGGTGATCAACGGCAAATTGATCACCGGCGTGGCCGGTGGCGAGTTCGGGGTGGTCGGCAAGATCTCCGCCTACGATCCGAAAAACGGTGATTTGCTGTGGGTTCGCCCGACCGTCGAAGGTCACATGGGCTACGTCTACAAGGACGGCAAAGCCATCGAGAACGGCATCTCCGGCGGCGAAGCGGGCAAGACCTGGCCCGGCGATCTGTGGAAAACCGGTGGCGCCGCGCCTTGGCTCGGCGGTTACTACGATCCGGAAACCAATCTGCTGCTGTTCGGCACCGGCAACCCGGCGCCGTGGAACTCGCACCTGCGTCCGGGCGACAACCTCTACTCGTCGTCGCGCCTGGCCCTGAACCCGGACGACGGCACGATCAAATGGCACTTCCAGAGCACGCCCCACGACGGTTGGGACTATGACGGCGTGAACGAGCTGGTGTCGTTCAACTACACCGAGGGCGGCAAAGAGATCAAAGCTGCCGCCACCGCCGACCGCAACGGCTTCTTCTACGTGCTCGACCGCACCAATGGCAAGTTCATCCGTGGCTTCCCGTTCGTGGACAAAATCACCTGGGCCACCGGCCTGGATAAGGACGGTCGGCCGATCTACAACGAAGCCAGCCGTCCTGGCGCACCGGGCTCTGAAGCCAAGGGCAGCTCGGTGTTCGTAGCACCCGCGTTCCTCGGTGCGAAAAACTGGATGCCGATGGCCTACAACAAGGACACCAAGCTGTTCTACGTGCCGTCCAACGAGTGGGGTATGGACATCTGGAACGAAGGCATCGCCTACAAAAAAGGCGCGGCGTTCCTCGGTGCCGGGTTCACCATCAAGCCGTTGAACGAAGACTACATCGGCGTGCTGCGCGCCATCGATCCGGTCACCGGCAAAGAAGTCTGGCGCCACAAGAACTACGCGCCACTGTGGGGCGGGGTGCTGACCACCAAAGGTAATTTGGTGTTCACCGGCACGCCGGAAGGTTTCCTCCAGGCGTTCAATGCCAAGACCGGTGAAAAGGTCTGGGAATTCCAGACCGGCTCCGGCGTCCTCGGCTCGCCCGTGACCTGGGAAATGGACGGCGAACAGTACGTCTCGGTGCTCTCCGGCTGGGGCGGCGCGGTGCCGCTGTGGGGCGGCGAAGTGGCCAAGCGCATCAAGGACTTCAACCAGGGCGGCATGCTCTGGACCTTCAAGTTGCCGAAAGACCTGGTCGTGGCCAAACACTGATCCCAGGCCCACCGCATAACCCCCCCCCTGTGGGAGCGGGCTTGCTCGCGAAGGCGGAGTGTCAGGCAGCAATGATGTGACTGACACACCGCTTTCGCGAGCAAGCCCGCTCCCACACTGGATTTGTGTGAAATCTACGACCAAATAACGAGAGTCCCCCCTGCCAACGGCGCATTCGTCTGGCGCGCGGGGCTCTCTACTATCGGTGCATCGCCTGTTTGCCCGACAGGCATCGACCCAGACAGAGGCCCACCATGATCTACGCACAACCTGGCACACCCGGCGCCGTCGTTTCCTTCAAGCCGCGCTACGGCAATTTCATCGGCGGCGAGTTCGTGCCGCCGGTCAATGGCGAGTACTTCACCAACACCTCGCCGGTCAACGGCGAAGTGATCGCCGAGTTTCCGCGCTCCAGCGCCGCCGACATCGACAAGGCCCTCGACGCCGCCCACGCCGCTGCCGATGCCTGGGGCAAGACCTCGGCCCAGGATCGCTCGCTGGTGCTGCTGAAAATCGCTGACCGTATCGAACAGAACCTGGAAATCCTCGCCGTCGCCGAAACCTGGGACAACGGCAAAGCCGTGCGCGAAACCCTGAACGCCGACGTGCCCTTGGCCGCTGACCATTTTCGCTATTTCGCCGGCTGCATCCGCGCGCAAGAGGGCGGCGCCGCCGAGATCAACGAGCTGACCACCGCCTATCACTTCCACGAGCCGCTGGGCGTGGTCGGGCAGATCATCCCGTGGAACTTTCCGCTGCTGATGGCCGCGTGGAAACTCGCCCCGGCCCTGGCCGCCGGCAACTGCGTGGTGCTCAAGCCTGCCGAGCAAACGCCGTTGTCGATCATGGTTTTCGCCGAGCTGATCGCCGATTTGCTGCCGGCCGGCGTGTTGAATATCGTCCAGGGTTTCGGCCGCGAAGCCGGTGAAGCCCTGGCCACCAGCAAGCGCATCGCCAAGATTGCGTTTACCGGTTCCACCCCGGTGGGCGCGCACATCATGCATTGCGCCGCCGAGAACATCATCCCGAGCACCGTGGAATTGGGCGGCAAGTCGCCGAACATCTTCTTCGAAGACATCATGAACGCCGAGCCGCAGTTCATCGAGAAAGCCGCCGAAGGTTTGGTCTTGGCTTTCTTCAATCAGGGCGAAGTCTGCACCTGTCCGTCCCGGGCGCTGGTGCAGGAGTCGATCTACGACGACTTCATGAAAGTGGTGATGCAGAAGATCGTCAAGATCAAGCGCGGCAACCCGCTGGACACCGAAACCATGGTCGGCGCCCAGGCGTCCGAGCAGCAATACGACAAGATCCTCTCGTACCTGAAAATTGCCCAGGAGGAGGGCGCCGAGCTGCTGACCGGCGGCGCGGCGGAACGGCTTGAGGGCGACTTGTCGACGGGTTATTACATCCAGCCGACCCTGCTCAAGGGTCACAACAAAATGCGCGTTTTCCAGGAAGAAATCTTCGGTCCGGTGGTGGGCATCACCACTTTCAAGGACGAAGCCGAAGCCCTGGCGATTGCCAACGACAGCGAGTTCGGCCTGGGTGCCGGCCTCTGGACCCGCGACATCAACCGCGCCTACCGCATGGGCCGGGCGATCAAGGCCGGGCGTGTATGGACCAACTGCTACCACCTGTACCCGGCGCATGCCGCGTTTGGTGGCTACAAGAAATCCGGCGTGGGTCGTGAAAACCACAAGATGATGCTCGACCACTACCAACAGACGAAAAACCTGCTGGTGAGCTACGACATCAACCCGATGGGGTTCTTCTGACCGTTCAGCAACACTGCAACTCCCCTGTGGGAGCGGGCTTGCTCGCGAAAGCGGTGTGTCATTCGGCAGTGATGTTGCCTGACACACCGCATTCGCGAGCAAGCCCGCTCCCACATTGGGTTTGTGTGTATTTGAAAACCCCGCCACACCCCCTACCAACGCACGCCGCCACCTCCTTCGAAAGTAGCATTCGGCCGTTTGGCGGCCCGTGCATTAATGGCTTTACCGGAATTGCCCGGCACAAGAAGAGGATTGACCCATGTGGACTAAACCCGCGTTTACCGATCTGCGCATTGGCTTCGAAGTGACGATGTATTTCGCCAACCGTTGATTGATCACCCGGCCAGCCGCCGCGTTGGCCGGGCCTGCCTTCTGGAGCATTGCTCATGCACATCCGTGTTCTCGGTTCTGCCGCTGGCGGCGGTTTCCCGCAATGGAACTGCAACTGTCGCCAGTGCACGGGTGTGCGCAACGGCAGCCTGCGCGCGCAACGCCGCACACAGTCGTCGATTGCCGTCAGCGACAACGGCGTGGATTGGGTGTTGTGCAATGCTTCGCCGGACATTCGTGCGCAACTCGAGAGTTTCCCGGCGCTGCAACCGGCGCGCCGATTGCGCGATACCGCCATCGCCGGGATCGTCCTGCTGGACAGCCAGATCGACCATTGCACCGGGCTGTTGAGCCTGCGCGAAGGCTGCCCGCATGACGTGTGGTGCACCGAGCGGGTTCATGCAGATTTGAGCAGTGGTTTTCCGCTGTTCAGCATGCTCAAACACTGGAACGGCGGCTTGCAGTGGCAGCCGATCGGACTGGCGCGTGAGCCGTTCAGTATCCCGGCTTGCGAACACCTGCAATTTCACGCGATACCCCTGGTCAGCAACGCACCGCCGTACTCGCCCAATCGCGGCAACCCGCAGCCGGGCGACACCATCGGCCTGTTTATCGAAGACCTGCGCAACGGCGCCTCGGTGTTCTATGCGCCGGGCCTGGGGCAAGTCGACGAAGAAGTCTTGAGCTGGATGCAACGCGCCGATTGCCTGCTGCTGGACGGCACGTTGTGGCGCGATGATGAAATGCGCGTGTGTGAAGTCGGCCAGAGCCTGGGCAGTGAAATGGGGCATCTGCCGCAAAGCGGTGCTGGCGGGATGCTTGAGGTGCTGGAGGGCTTTGGCCGCCAGCGCAAGGTGCTGATCCACATCAACAACACCAATCCGATCCTGGATGAAGACTCGGCTGAACGGGCGTTGCTGGAGCGGCGGGGGGTTGAGGTTGCTTATGACGGCATGAATCTTGTGCTGTAGCCGGCGGCCTCTTCGCGAGCAAGCCCGCTCCCACAGTGGATCTTCACTGGCCACAAAATGTGTGAACAACAGAGTCCCCCTGTGGGAGGGGCTTGCTCGCGAAGGCGCCAGACCAGACACCGCAGAACGCCCAGGAGAATCACTTTGACCACCCCCCCAATGTCCCCCATCGAATTCGAAGCCGCCCTGCGCGCCAAAGGCGCCTACTACCACATCCATCATCCCTTCCACCAAACCATGTACGCCGGCCGCGCCAGTCGCGAGCAGATTCAGGGCTGGGTCGCCAATCGCTTCTATTACCAGGTCAACATCCCGCTCAAGGACGCCGCGATCCTCGCCAATTGCCCGGACCGCGACGTGCGCCGGGAATGGCTGCAACGGATCCTCGACCACGACGGCGCGCCCGGCAGCGAAGGCGGGATCGAAGCCTGGTTGCGCCTGGGCGAAGCGGTGGGCCTGGACCGTGAACAAATCCTCTCCCAGGAACTCGTGCTGCCCGGCGTGCGGTTCGCCGTGGACGCCTACGTCAATTTCGCCCGGCGCGCCTGCTGGCAGGAAGCGGCCAGCAGTTCCCTGACCGAACTGTTCGCCCCTCAAATCCACCAATCCCGCCTCGACGCCTGGCCCACGCATTACCCGTGGATCGACGCCGGTGGCTACGACTATTTCCGCACCCGTCTGAGTCAGGCGCGGCGCGATGTCGAGCACGGTTTGCGCATCACCCTGGCGCACTACGTCACGCTCGAAGGCCAGCAGCGAATGCTGGAAATCCTCCAGTTCAAACTCGATGTGCTGTGGAGCATGCTCGATGCGATGAGCATGGCTTATGAGCTGGAACGCCCGCCGTACCACAGCGTCACCCCCTCGAACGTCTGGCACCGGGGGATTGCCCTGTGAGTCTGATCAGCCGCGAACACGCACCGGCCTTGAGGCAGGGTTTTCGCCTGCAATGGGAACCTCGGCAGGATTGCCACGTGCTGCTGTACCCCGAAGGCATGATCAAACTCAACGTCAGCGCCGGGCAGGTCCTTGATCTGCTGGATGGCAAGCGCAGTGTGGCGGCGATTATCGGCTTACTGTCCGCGAGTTTTCCCAATGTGCCGGACATCGACGAGGACGTGCTGACATTTCTGGAGGTGGCCCGTGCTCAATTCTGGATCGAATAATCCGCCGCCGGGCCCACCGCTGTGGCTGTTGGCGGAACTGACCTATCGCTGCCCGCTGCAATGCCCGTATTGCTCCAACCCGCTGGACTTTGCCCAATCCGGTGAAGAGTTGAGCACCGAAGAATGGATTCGCGTGTTCCGCGAGGCGCGTGACATGGGCGCCGCGCAACTGGGCTTCTCCGGCGGCGAACCGCTGGTGCGCCAGGACCTGGCCGAGTTGATCAAAGCCGCGCGGGACATGGGCTACTACACCAACCTGATCACCTCCGGCATCGGCCTGACCGAGCAAAAGGTTCGCGACTTCAAGGTCGCCGGGCTCGACCATATCCAGATCAGTTTCCAGGCCGCCGACGAAGCGGTGAACAACATGCTCGCCGGCTCCCGCAAGGCCTTCGCCCAGAAGTTGGCGATGGCCCGGGCCGTCAAGGCTCAGGGTTACCCGATGGTGCTGAATTTCGTCACCCACCGGCACAACATCGACCGCATCGACCGGATCATCGACCTGTGCCTGGAGCTGGAGGCGGATTTCGTCGAGTTGGCCACGTGTCAGTTCTACGGCTGGGCCGAACTCAACCGCGTCGGCCTGTTGCCGACCCGCGATCAGTTGCAGCGCGCCGAGCGCATCACTAACGAATACCGCGAACGGCTTGAGGCCCAGGGCCACCCGTGCAAACTGATTTTCGTCACCCCGGACTACTACGAAGAACGCCCGAAAACCTGCATGAACGGCTGGGCCAATCTGTTTCTCGACATCACCCCGGACGGCACCGCGCTGCCGTGCCACAGCGCCCGGCAGTTGCCGGTGCAGTTTCCCAATGTGCGCGAGCACAGCATCGAACATATCTGGACCGACTCCTTCGGTTTCAACCGCTTTCGCGGCGACGACTGGATGAAGGAACCGTGCCGTTCCTGCGATGAAAAGCACAAGGACCTGGGCGGTTGCCGCTGTCAGGCGTTCATGTTGACCGGCGATGCCGAAAACGCCGACCCGGTGTGCAGCAAGTCGCCGCACCACGGGGTGATCCTCAAGGCCCGCGAGGAAGCCGACGCGCCGGGGCAGGGCATGGAACACCTGACGTTGCGCAATGAAAAGGCTTCGCGGCTGATCTATCGCGGATAAGTAGCCATACATAGAACCCCTGTGGGAGCGGGCTTGCTCGCGAAAGCGGTGGGTCAGCTGACATGGTTGCTGACTGACACGACGCCTTCGCGAGCAAGCCCGCTCCCACAGTTGATCTGCGGTGGATGCGAGATCGTGCTACCCATTGGTCTGATTGCATTCGCAGCCGGATGCTTTAGTGTGGATCTACCTTCCAAAACAATAAAAACAGGCTTTCCAATGAGCCAGAATCTCAGCCAGCTGCGTAAATTCGTTTCGCCTGAAATCATTTTTGGTGCCGGTTGCCGGCACAATGTCGGCAATTGCGCCAAGACCTTCGGTGCCCGCAAGGTGCTGGTGGTCAGCGACCCCGGGGTGATTGCCGCCGGTTGGGTCGCGGATGTCGAGGCCAGCCTGCAAGCCCAGGGCATCGAGTATTTCCTGTATAGCGCCGTTTCGCCCAATCCACGGGTCGAAGAAGTCATGCTCGGTGCTGACCTGTACCGGGAAAACCATTGCGATGTGATCGTCGCGGTCGGTGGCGGCAGCCCGATGGATTGCGGCAAAGGCATCGGCATCGTTGTCGCCCATGGGCGCAGCATTCTTGAGTTCGAAGGCGTGGACACCATTCGCGTGCCGAGCCCGCCGCTGATCCTGATTCCGACCACCGCCGGCACCTCGGCGGACGTCTCGCAATTCGTGATCATTTCCAATCAGCAAGAACGCATGAAGTTCTCCATCGTCAGCAAAGCCGTGGTGCCCGACGTGTCGCTGATCGACCCGGAAACCACCGCGAGCATGGACCCGTTCCTGTCGGCCTGTACCGGCATCGACGCGTTGGTGCATGCCATCGAAGCCTTTGTCTCCACCGGCCACGGCCCGCTGACCGACCCGCATGCGTTGGAGGCGATGCGCCTGATCAACGGCAACCTGGTGCAGATGATCGCCAACCCGACGGACATTGCCCTGCGCGAGAAAATCATGCTCGGCAGCATGCAGGCCGGGCTGGCGTTTTCCAATGCGATCCTCGGCGCCGTGCATGCGATGTCCCACAGCCTCGGCGGTTTTCTCGACTTGCCCCACGGCTTGTGCAACGCGGTGCTGGTGGAACACGTGGTGGCGTTCAACTACAGCTCGGCGCCGGAGCGCTTCAAGGTGATTGCCGAAACGTTCGGCATCGATTGCCGGGGCCTGAATCACCGGCAGATCTGCAAGCGGTTGGTCGAACACCTGATTGCCCTGAAACATTCCATCGGCTTCCACGAAACCCTGGGTCTGCACGGGGTGAGCATGGCGGACATTCCGTTCCTGTCGCAGCACGCCATGCACGACCCGTGCATCCTGACCAATCCGCGGGAATCCAGTCAGCGTGATGTCGAGGTCGTCTATGGCGAAGCCCTCTGACGAGCAGCAACGGGCGCTGGCCGGATTACTCGGATTAGGCAGCCACTCGGCGCGCAAGAGCCATTACCCGGAGCTCTCCGCGCGGCTGGATGAACTGGAAGCCGAGCGCAATCGCTATAAATGGCTGTTCGAAAACGCTGTGCACGGGATCTTCCAGGCCAGCCTCCTGGAGGGCATGCGCGCCGCCAACCCGGCGCTGGCGCGAATGCTCGGCTACGACAATCCCCAGGAAGTGCTGTTTTCCCTGGCGGACCTGGCGAGCAACCTGTTCGTCGGTGGTGCGAAGGAGCTGGAAAACATCGGCGAAATCCTCAAGACCGAGCGCAGCCTGCATGGCTATGAAACCCAGTTGCGGCGCAAGGACGGCAGCAGCCTGGATGTGCTGATGAACCTGTTGCTCAAGCCTGATCAGGAAGGGTTGGTGGAAGGCTTTGTCGCCGACATCACCGAACGCAAACTGGCCCAGCAACGCTTGCAACAACTCAACGATGAGCTTGAGCAGCGGGTCACCGCGCGCACCGACGAATTGCTCGAAGCCAACCGCAACCTGCAACAGCAGATCACCCAACGTAAACAGATCGCCCAGGCCTTGCGCGATGCCCGAGACGCCGCCGAGGCCGCCAATCGCAGCAAGGACAAATACCTCGCCGCCGCCAGCCACGACCTGCTGCAACCGCTCAACGCCGCGCGCTTGCTGATCTCGACCTTGCGCGAACGCAAACTGCCCGACGTCGAGCAGGTGCTGGTGGAACGCACGCATCAGGCGCTGGAGGGCGCCGAAGATTTACTCACCGATTTGCTGGATATTTCCCGCCTCGATCAGGCGGCGGTGAAACCGGATGTGGCGCTGTACCGGCTCGACGAATTGCTCGCGCCGCTGGTGTCGGAATTCCAGTCGGTGGCCGAGGCGGCAGGGCTGAACCTGCGGGTGCACATGGGCGACTTCGCGATCAGCACCGACCTGCGCCTGATGACGCGGATCTTGCGCAACTTCCTCAGCAACGCCTGCCGTTACACCGACGAGGGCTGCATCCTGCTCGGCGCGCGGCGTCGGGGTGACAACCTGCGTCTGGAAGTCTGGGACACCGGGCGCGGGATCGCGGCGGATCGGCTGCACTCGATCTTCCTCGAATTCAATCAATTGGACGTTGGCCGCGCCGCTGACCGTAAAGGCGTTGGCCTCGGGCTGGCCATTGTTGAGCGCATCGCCAAGATTCTCGGCTACCGGATTCAGGTGCGCTCATGGCCGGGACGCGGCTCGGTGTTCAGTATCGACGTGCCGATTTCCCATGAAGTGCCGCTGCCGATCAGCCTGGCCGCGCCGCAACCGGGCACCGGTAATCCGTTGCCGGGCCGACGTTTGCTGGTGCTGGACAACGAAGTCAGCATCCTCGAAAGCATGAGCGCGTTGCTCGGGCAGTGGGGCTGCGAAGTGGTGATTGCCACCGATGAATTCTCGGCGCTGGCGGCGTTGCAGGGGCGGGCGCCGGAACTGATTCTGGCAGACTATCACCTCGACCACGGGGTGGTGGGCTGTGATGTGGTGCGGCACTTGCGCGAGCATTTCGACCGGGCCATCCCGGCGGTGATCATCACCGCCGACCGCACTGACCAATGCCGCCGCTCGTTGCAACGACTCGATGCGCCCCTGCTGAACAAACCGGTGAAGCCCGGCAAGTTGCGCGCGGTGCTGAGTCAGTTACTGGGTTAGGCGAGTGCGCGGTATTGCAGGCTGAAGCCCAGTGCGGTGGATTGCCCTTGCTCCAGCAGACGCAAGCCTGGGCGGCCGGGCAAGTGGTGCGCGTTGACCGGGTGGCTCACCGGTTCGATGCAGAAAAACCCGAGGCCCACCGGGCAGTACAACAGGTAGTAATCACTGCCGGTGGCCTGGCATTCCAGCTCATAACCCAAGTCCGGTTGTTGGATCAGGCAGTGGCCGTCCCACTCGCAGAAGCCGTTGTCCACCAACGTTTCCGGTAAGGCCTTGAGCGGCTGGAAATCCCAGGCGTCGGGGATCGCGCTGAGTTGGGTTGGCAGTTTCGCCGCGTCGCACAACCAGACTTGCCGGGCCTTGGCTTGCAATTGGGTGCGCGCGGTGCGTGGAAAGTAAGGGTGCAAACCGAGACCGTGCCACACCGCATGTTCGCCGAGATGGGTGACCTTCAGCTCGATGCTCAAGCGTCCTTCACTCAGGTGAAAACGCTGCTCGGCGCGGTAAGCGAAAGGGCTGGTGCAATCGAGTTGCAGGACGGCTTCGTGGCGGGTTTGGGAAATGATCCGCCATGGTTGTTGCCAGGCGCTGCCGTGGATGGGCAGGGGATCGGTGAGGCTGTTGGGCTGCAGCGCGAGCCAGCCTTCGGGACACTCGAAACCGCCCTCGGAAATCCGGTTGGACCACGGCGCCAAGGGGTAACAGCCGAGTTTACCGGGCAGGCCGGTGTTCAGCGCTTGGGCGTCGCTGCGGCGCAATAACGGTTGACCGGTGCTGCGCACGGTCCAGTTGACGATGCTCGCACCGAGTTCGGGGGCGAGGGTGAGGTGGGTGAGGTCGTCTTCGAGTTCGAGCAGTTTCATGATTTTGTTCTGCGTGAGGGTTGAAAAGATCGCAGCCTTCGGCAGCTCCTACAGAGACCGGGTACATCCGGGCGAACGTCAATCCTGTAGGAGCTGCCGAAGGCTGCGATCTTTTAGGCTGTTCAACAATCCTGAAATAGCGGCTCAGGCAAACCCTTCACCCCGGGATTCAAGGCAAACACTCCGCCCGCCAACGACTGTTCATCATGGTCATCGCCCAGGCGAATCGAGGTCACGAACAAGGTGTCCAACCGACTACCACCAAACGCACACATGGTCGGTTTTTTCACCGGCACCGCAAGGGACCGATCCAGCCGACCATCCGGAGTAAACCGGTGAATCAGCCCGGCGTCGTTGGCGCAGATCCAGTAGCAGCCTTCGGCATCGACAGCGGCGCCATCGGGGCGGCCTTCGAGGTGATTCATGTCGACGAACAACCGCCGATTGCTCGGCGTGCCGCTGTCGATGTCGTAATCGAAGGCCCAGATTTGCTGGGCCAAGGGATGGGAATCGGACAAGTACATCGTCCGGCCATCCGGGCTGAAACCCAGGCCGTTGGGCACGAGAAATCCGCTGAGTCGGGCCTCAATCGGCCCACGCTGGCCACTGCTGTAGCGATACAACGTGCCTTCGGCCACGTTGGCGCCCATGTTCAGCACCATGCTGCCGGCCCAGAAACGCCCCTGGCGATCACAGCGGCCATCGTTCAGGCGCATGTCGGGGCGGGTGTGATCGACGTGGGCCAGCAGTTCGCTGTCGAGGCTGCCGTCGTTGTGCGGGCGCAGGCGAAAGAATCCGCTTTCCATGCCCGCGACCCAGCCGCCGTCGCTGTGCCGCGCAATGCAGGCGAGCATTTCCGGGGCGGTCCAGGCATCGACGTGACCGGTGGCGGCGCTCCAGCGCTGCAAACCCCCAGCGGGAATATCGACCCAGTACAGGGCGTTTTCCTCGGGAACCCAGACCGGGCTTTCACCGACCGCGTTACGGGCATCGACAATCAATTCGGCTTGCATGGCGACTGATTCCTGTGAACGTGGGTTTAGTCGCCGAACGGGCCGGACGCCACAAACGCGCCACCCTGATAAACCATGGCCGGGTCATCCGCCGCAGGCATCGGTTGCGCTTCGATCTTGTCGCGGAACACTTCGGAGTTGTCCAGCGGGACATAACCCAGGCCAGCGGCGTAGCGGTTGTCCCACCAGACGTTCTTGTTGTCCGACACTCCGTAGACGATGGTGTGGCCGACATTCGGTGCGTACAACGCGCGTTCCAGCAGTTGGGTCAGGTCGCCGAAGCTCAACCAGGTGCTCATCATGCGACGGTTCTGCGGTTCCGGGAACGAGGAGCCAATGCGGATGCTGACGGTTTCGATGCCATAGCGATCGAAGTAGAAACTCGCAATGTCTTCGCCGTAAGACTTGGACAGACCGTAGTAGCTGTCCGGGCGGCGCGGGGAGCGGGCGTCGATCACTTCGTCCTGTTTGTAGAAACCGATGACGTGATTGGAACTGGCGAAGATCACCCGTTTCACGCCATGCCGACGTGCGGCTTCGTAGATGTGGAACACGCCGCAGATGTTGGCGCCGAGGATCTCTTCGAACGAATGCTCGGTGGAGACGCCGCCAAAATGCAGGATCGCGTCCACGCCTTCGACCAGTTGATGCACGGCTTGCTTGTCGGCGAGGTCGCAGGTCACGACTTCTTCGCGGTCATCGATGGCCGGGGCGATGTCGGCGATGTCCGACAGGCGAATCACATTGGCGTAGGGGCGCAGGGTTTCGCGCAGCACTTTACCGAGGCCACCGGCGGCGCCGGTCAGGAGCAGGCGATTGAAAGGGGCAGGGGAAGTCGTGGTCATGATGGTTCCTGAATATAGAGTCATTGCAGTTGTTGTAGGTTGTCGTATGACTTGCGCGAAGTATCGTTAGGCTTTCCGGTGCTTGTCAACGCGTGGGTGGTTGAAATTGACGGAGGGTCTTGCCTTCCCGCGATCGTTGTAGCAACTGGCGAAGCCTGCGTTCGGCTCATGTAGCAGCTGCCGAGGCACGAGGCTGCGTTCGGCTGCAAAGCAGTCGTGAGTCTAGGCGACGCGGCGTGTCAGAAAGACCGCGGGCGCAGGTTTTACGACTGCTTCGCAGCCGAACGCAGCCTCGTACCTCGGCAGCTGCTACAAAAAAGTTGGCGCGCCAATAGGTTTCAGCCTTGAAGCGAAACCTGCCTCACAACAACGAAATCGGGTAGCTGATAAAGATCCGGTTCTCATCGAACTCATTCGTGCTGAAGTCCTTGCGAATACTCGCATTGCGCCATTTCACATTGAGGTTCTTCAGCACACCGCTCTGCACGGTATACGCCAGTTCCGATTCTCGGCCCCATTCCTTGCCGTCGGTGATCGCCCCGGTGTGCACGTTATCGCCGCTGATGTAGCGGTTCATCATGGTCAGGCCCGGAATGCCGAGGGCGACGAAGTTGTAGTCGTGGCGCAGTTGCCAGGATTTTTCCTTGGCGTTGTCGTAGCTGGAGTTGTAACTGTCGTTGGCCAGGGTGCCGCCGCTGGTGCCGTTGACCCGCATCCAGGCATCGTCGCCGGTGAGTTTTTGCAGGCCGACGTAGAAGGTGCTGCCACCGTATTTGGCCGAGAGCATGGCGAAGGTGGTTTTGTTGTCCAGTTCGCCGGCCAGGGCGCTGCCGTCTTCCTTGCCGGTGAAGAACCCGAGGTTGGCGCCCAGGGTCCAGTCGCCGATGGGCTGGCTGTGGCTCAGGTTGAAATACTCTTGCTGGTAAATGTCGCTGAGTTCCGAGTACCAGACGCCGACCAGCGTGCGCTTTTCATTAAAGGTGTATTCGCCGCCACCGAAGTTGAAACGGTCCGAGGTGAACGCCGCTTTGCCGTTCATCGACATGTCGTCCATGCTCGAATCGTTGCGCGGGCTGTTGGCGCGGAACTGCCCGCCGTAAAGCTTCAGGCCATCGATTTCGCTGGAAGTGACCTGACCGCCACGGAAGGTTTGCGGCAGGGAGCGGCCATCGTCCGAGCGCAGGACTGGCAGCACCGGCATCCATTCGCCGACCTTCAATTCGGTTTTCGACAGCTTGGCCTTGAATGCCACGTTGGTGCGACCGAAGTTGTCCGCCGGGCGCCCGTCATGATCCAGCGGCAGCAACTGCGTGCCGCCGGTGCCTTTACCGCCATCGAGTTTCAACGAGTACAACCCCAGCACGTCCACGCCGAACCCGACCGTGCCCTGGGTGAAGCCGGACTTGGCGTCGAGGATAAAGCTTTGCGTCCACTCTTCAGCCTTGCCCTGCGGGTAGGCGGGGTTGGTGAAGTTGCGATTGAAATAGGCGTTACGCAGGTTCAGCGTGGCGCTGGCGTCATCGACAAAACCTTCGGCGTGGCTGCCCATGGGCAAGGCGAGGGCCAGGCTGCTGCAACCGATCAGGCTCAGGGTGTGGCGGCGGACGAAAGTCGGGCGAGGGGTGCAGACGGAGGAATGGCGGACGAGTTTGCTCACAGTGACGTTCCCTTTTGTTTCTTGTTGTTTTTATTTTTGTCATACGTCGTCGTACAACATGGCGGCGATTATTTGCGAGGCTTTGCGGGATTGTCAATCACAAGTTGTACGATGACATCGGGGCTTAAACCCCAACCCCTGTGGGAGCGGGCTTGCTCGCGAAGGCGGTGTGTCAGGCGACATTGATGTTGAATGTTCCGCCGCTTTCGCGAGCAAGCCCGCTCCCACAAGGGTTATGTGTTTTGTCGGGAGTTTTGCGGCAAACTGGCGACATCTCAGAACAAGGCTCTTGAATGGATCACTACGCCCCGCGCGACTGGCAGCCCCACGAGCGGCCCAGTCTGCCCGGTTCTCCTTCGACGCCCGATCACTCCAATCCCAAGCGCCTGGCGTATGCGCTGGTGGGTTTGCTGGTGGCGTTGACGGGTGGCCTCGGCAATTCGCTGGTGATTGCCAACCTGCCTTACCTGCAAGGCGCGCTGGGCGCGACCACCGCCGAGATGGCCTGGCTGCCGGCGGCCTATGTGATGACCAACGTCTCGATGAACCTGCTGCTGGTGAAGTTTCGCCAGCAGTTCGGCCTGCGCGCGTTCACCGAAGTGTTCCTGGTGCTCTACGCCCTGGTGACCTTCGGCCACTTGTTCGTCAACGACCTGAGTTCGGCCATCGCCGTGCGCGCGGCCCACGGCATGGTCGGCGCGGCGCTGAGTTCCCTGGGCCTGTATTACATGATCCAGGCGTTCCCGGCGAAATGGCGGATGAAGGCGCTGGTGCTGGGGTTGGGGGCGTCGCAACTGGCGCTGCCGCTGGCCCGGTTGTTCTCCGAAGACCTGATGCAGATCGCCGAATGGCGCGGCTTGTACCTGTTCGAGTTGGGCATGGCGCTGCTGACCCTGGGCTGCGTGTTCCTGCTCAAGTTGCCGCCGGGTGACCGCTTCAAGACCTTCGAAAAACTCGACTTCCTGACCTTTGCCATCCTCGCCACCGGCGTGGCCTTGCTCTGCGCCGTGCTGTCCCTGGGCCGCATCGACTGGTGGCTGGAAGCCCCGTGGATCGGTATCGCCTCGGCGACTTCCATCGCGTTGATCCTCGCCGGCCTGGCCATCGAACATAACCGCAGCAACCCGATGCTGATGACCCGTTGGCTCGGCAGCGGCGTGATGATTCGCCTGGCCCTGGCGGTGATCCTGATTCGCATGGTGTTGTCCGAGCAATCCACCGGCGCGGTCGGTTTCATGCAGGCGCTGAACATGAGCAGTCAGCAACTGCACAGCCTGTACGTGGTGATGTTGCTCGGCAGCATCGCCGGTCTGGCCACCAGCGCCCTGACCATTGACCCCAAACACCTGTTTATGCCGCTGATCGTGTCCCTGGCAATGATGGCGGTCGGCTCGGTCATGGACAGTTATTCAAACAACCTGACCCGCCCGGAAAATATGTACTTCAGCCAGTTTCTGCTGGCCTTCGGCGGCACGTTTTTCCTCGGCCCGACCATGGTCCTCGGCACGCGCCGGGTGTTGACCAACCCGCGTAATCTGGTGAGTTTCTCGGTGCTGTTCGGGATCTGCCAGAACCTCGGTGGCTTGATCGGCGCGGCGTTGCTGGGCACGTTCCAGATCGTTCGCGAGAAATTTCATTCCAGCAACATCGTCGAACACCTGACAATGCTTGATCCGCGCGTAGCGGCTCGGGTGCAAAGCGGCGGCAACGCGGTGGGCTCGATGATCGCCGATCCGAGCCTGCGCAACCTGCAAGGCATTCGCAGCCTGGCGACGGCGGCCACGCGCGAAGCCAACGTGCTGGCCTATAACGATGTGTTCATGCTGATCGCCGTGATTGCGGTGCTGACCATGATCTGGATTTCCATTCGCGCCCTGTGGCTGATGAGCACCACCCAAACCGTCGCCCCAGCGCCTGCCACTCCATCCGTTCAACCCAGCGGTGCTACCTCTTCATGACTGAACCGACCACCACGACCACCAACGCCATCGCCGCCACCCCCGAAGGTGTGGCGCCACCGTCCACGCCGGCCACCGAACCGCGCTCGCTGCGGGTGCGGATTATCTCTTCATTGGGCTTTGCGGCGATTGCCATTGTTGGCGTGCTGATCGTGTTGTACGCCTGGCAACTGCCGCCGTTCAGCAGCGCGGTGGAAACCACCGAAAACGCGTTGGTGCGCGGCCAGGTCACGATCATCGGCCCGCAACTCAGCGGCTATGTGTACGAAGTGCCGGTGACGGATTTTCAGTTTGTGAAGGCCGGCGATTTGCTGGTGCGCCTCGATGACCGGATCTACAAGCAGCACCTCGATCAATCCCTGGCGCAACTGGCGGTGCAGAAAGCCGCGCTGGCCAACGTGGTGCAGCAACGCAACAGCGCCGAAGCGACGATCAAGTTGCGTCAGGCTGCCGTTGCCGACAGTCAGGCCCAGGCGCGTAAAAGTGAAGCCGATCTACGCCGCAACAAAGCGTTGATCAACGACGGCTCGGTGTCCAAACGTGAACTGGACGTGACCCTGGCCGCCAACGCCCAGACCATCGCGGCGGTCGCCCAAGCCCAGGCCAATCTGGAAATCGCCCGGCAGGACCTGCAAACGGTGATCGTCAATCGCGGCTCGCTGGAAGCGGCGGTGGCCAGCGCGGAAGCGGCGGTGCAACTGGCGCGGATTGACCTGTCCAACACCCGCGTTTTAGCGCCGCGTGATGGTCAGCTCGGACAGATCGGCGTGCGTCTCGGCGCCTACGTCAACTCCGGCGCGCAGTTGATGGCGTTGGTGCCGAACCAGTTGTGGGTGATCGCCAACATGAAGGAAACCCAGATGGACGACGTGCGGGTCGGCCAACCGGTGAGCTTCACCGTCGATGCGCTCGACCATCGCAAATTCAAGGGACGGGTGCAGCGGATCTCACCGGCTACCGGTTCTGAGTTCAGCTTGTTGCAAGCCGACAACGCCACCGGCAACTTCGTCAAAATCGCCCAGCGCGTGCCGGTGCGGATTACGGTGGATGAGGGGCAGGAACAGAGTGAACGGTTGCGGCCGGGGATGTCGGTGGTGGTTAGCATTGATACCGCCGGGGAAGGGCACAACGATAAATCTGACACCACACAAAACTGAAATGTGGGAGCGGGCTTGCTCGCGAAAGCGGCGGTACATTCAACATCAATGTCGCCTGACACACCGCCTTCGCGAGCAAGCCCGCTCCCACAGGGGATCTGTGTTTCAGCTGGCGATCATCGGCGGCATGGTCCCCAATAACGAAACCGCCGCCACCGCCCCCATCCCCAGCAGCCACTCCAGCAGCACACTGGTCTTGAGTGTTCCCACCCGCTGTTCACAGTCCTTGATCCGCAACCGATTGAACAACGCCAACCCGAGCATCAACGCCACCAGCACGACCTTGATCAACAGAATCAACGCAAACCCGGACAGCAGCGGCGTCGGCCAGAATGCGCCGGTGAGCACGCGAACATTGATCAGCCCGGTAATCACCAACCCCGCGACCAAGCCGTAACCCACGCCACTGAAGCGGCGCAGGATCGTGCTCAGCGAGTGGCCGGCCGGTTGCCGCAGGATCATCACCAACAGCATCAACCCGCCAAGCCACGCGCCGACGCAGGTCAAGTGAATAATCTGGTTGAGAATCAGCAACTGGCCGCTGAGCCCATCGAGCATCGCACCGTGACCGACTGGCGCCAGGGTCGCGAGCAGCAGGCCACTGACGATCAGCCTCAGCGGCGCGTGGGAGCGCAGTGGCGTCAGCAGCAACCCCAGCAGCACCGCGTTGAGCAGCAGATGCCAAGTCCAGACCTGGCCGAAAAAGGTATTGCGCAGCACCAAAACCAGGGTCGACGGATCGAAAGCCGCGTGCCAGGCGCCGGCCATGCTGGCGGTGATCAGCAGCAGCCAGGTCACGCCGCTGATCAGTGCCACGGCGGTCAGCCAAAGACCCACGCGCGCCAGACGCCGATCCAGAGGCTCGGCGCCAGCCTTCAACAGCAGGGGCCTGAACACCCAGGCCCCGAACAGCATCAACACCACCACAAAATGCAGGAAGCGGCACAGCACCAGCGCGTCGGTCATGAATTACTGGCCGACCTTGAAGCTGTAGGCGCCTTCGCTTTTGTGCGTGTCGACCGATACCGCGTGCCATTCGACCTTGTACTCACCCGCTGTTAACGGAGCATCAGGGGTGACGATCAGGGTTTTCTTGTCACTGCCTTCAGTCGCCAGTTTTTTCACTGGCACGCCGTTGATGGACACCTTGGTGAAGGTCGCTTCAACGCCTTCGGAAAACACCAGGCGCAGTTCCGTCGGCGCGCTTACGGTGCTGTCGGCGGCCGGGACCTGGCTTTTCAGATGCGCGTGGGCGAACACCGACGAAGCGGCGAGCAGCGAGCCGAGCAGGGCGGCGGTAGTCAGGAGTCTTTTCAGCAGCATGGTCAGTTACCTTCTGGGCAGATGAATGGGCGTCACTTAAGCATGAACGCGGCGCGCCGGGAAATGTTTACGCCGGTCGCAGCGCCAGGTGAATCACCGGAAATGGCCGGCCTTGGCCATCGGTTGGCGAACGGCCGGTCTGTTCAAAACCATAGTGCAAATAGAAACCGTGGGCCTGGGGATTCTGTTCGTTGACGTCCACGCTCAAGGTGTCGTGCAGCGCTTTGACGTGGTCGAGCAGTCGGCGGCCGAGGCCCTGGCCCCGGTGGGCCGGTTCGATAAACAGCATTTCCACGTTGCTGTTGGCAGTGGCGATGAAGCCGGCGGGCGTGCCGTCCGGGTTGTCGCCGACCCACACCGTCAGCGCTGGCAGGTAGGCATCGCGCACCAACGGATAGAAGAAGCGGATGTCGTCTTCGCCCAGGAAATCATGGGTGGCGCGCACCGAGCGTTCCCACAGGGCGGCGAGGGCGGCATCGTCGGCGGGGACGCGGGGTCGAATGTTCACGGTGGGTGATCCATTGCGGCGAAAAGTGCGGCGGATGCTACCCAATCGGTTTTCCCCGGGAAAGTGAAAAAAGGTCTGTCGCCGCGATCCAGAGCGGATGCTAGTCTTGGGCAACGCTGTTGTCAGGGAGCCCTCATGGGCAATCACAAGATCGAGATTCGTCGCAGTAACGTCGAAAAAATCCTGCTCGGGGCCGAAAAGGTCTTCGCCGAAAAAGGCTTCGGCAGCACCGCCATGGCGGACATCGCCGCCGAAGTGCAACTGCCGCGCTCCAATCTGCATTACTACTTCAGCACCAAGGGCGAGTTGTACAGCGCGGTGTTGTTCGACCTGCTCGAAGTGTGGAAGCAGGACGCCTTGTGCTTCGAGATGTTCGACGACCCACGGGTGGTGCTCAGCAGCTACATCCGCGCCAAGATGAACCATTCCCGCAGCCGGCCGTACGGTTCGAAAGTCTGGGCCAACGAAATCATCCACGGCGCACCGACCCTGGGTGAAAAACTGGACGTGAGCCTGTACGACTGGGCCAAGATGAAAGAAGCGAAAATTCGCCAGTGGGTGGAGGACAAACGCATCCTGCCGGTGGAACCTTCCGCGCTGTTGTACATGATCTGGGCCTCGACCCAGCATTACGCGGACTTTGATCATCAGGTGAATATTCTGAATGACCACCAGCCGTTGTCGGACATGCAGTTCGAGCGGGCGGTGCAGACGGTGACCAGTGTGATATTGCGCGGGATTGGGTTGGAGCCTTGAGAATATAGGCGTTCTTTAGAAACACCCCTCACCCCAGCCCTCTCCCCAGAGGGGAGAGGGGGGAAGGGAGCAGACCGCATGCTTTTCAAATCCTGAGTTCGACTCGGAATTTCAGGTCGATGTAGCTCGTAAGACACCTCGGTCAGTCCCCTCTACCCCTTGGGGAGAGGGTTAGGGTGAGGGGTGGATTCCGGATCAATCCCCTCTCTACAGCGCAACGTGGTAGGGATTGCGCGGATCATGATTCCAATCCAGAAACGGCTTGCCGTTTTCCATCGGTACCATCTCGATGCAGTCCTCCACCGGACACGTGATCTGGCACAAATTGCACCCCACGCACTCATCATCAATCACTTCATATTTATGCGTCCCGTCTGCCTGCTTGAGGCTGGCAATCGCCTGGTGCGACGTGTCCTCGCAAGCAATGTGGCAACGCCCGCAACCAATACACGCCTCCTGATCAATCTTCGCAATCACCTGATAGTTGATGTCGAGGTATTTCCAGTCCGTGGTATTGCCCACCGCGCGCCCGGAAAATTCCGACACGCTGGCGTAACCCTGACTGTCCATCCAGCGCGATAAACCGTCCTTCATTTCGTCGACAATCCGGAAACCATGCAGCATCGCCGCCGTGCACACCTGCACCGCGCCGCTGCCCAGGGCGATGAATTCCGCCGCGTCGCGCCAACTGCCGATGCCGCCAATGCCGCAGATCGGCAGGCCTTGGGTCTGCGGGTCGCGGGCGATTTCGGCGACCATGTTCAGCGCAATCGGCTTCACCGCCGAGCCGCAATATCCGCCGTGGGTGCTTTGATGGCCGACCGTTGGGATGGCGACCATTTGCTCCAGGTTGACGCTGGTGATCGAGTTGATCGTGTTGATCAGCGACACCGCATCGGCGCCGCCACGGTGGGCCGCACGGGCGGCGACGCGGATGTCGGTGATGTTCGGCGTGAGCTTGACGATCACCGGCAGCGAGCAATAGGTCTTGCACCAACGGGTGACCTGTTCGACGTACTCCGGCACTTGGCCGACCGCCGCGCCCATGCCCCGTTCCGGCATGCCGTGAGGGCAGCCGAAATTGAGTTCGATGCCGTCGGCGCCGGTGGCTTCCACCAGCGGCAGGATGAATTTCCACGACTCTTCGACACACGGCACCATCAGCGACACGATTAGCGCGCGGTCCGGCCAGTCCTTTTTCACCTGGGTGATTTCCCGCAGATTGATCTCCAGCGAGCGGTCGGTGATCAGCTCGATGTTGTTGATGCCCATGACTTCACGGTTGGCGCCGAAGTGCGCCGAGTAACGCGACGAAACGTTGACCGCCGCCGGGTCTTCACCCAGGGTTTTCCAGACCACGCCACCCCAGCCGGCCTCGAAGGCGCGGACCACGTTGTAGGCTTTGTCGGTGGGTGGCGCGGAGGCCAGCCAGAACGGATTGGGGGCTTTGATACCGGCGAAGACAATCGAGAGATCGGCCATTTACGCAGCCTCCACGTTGAGCATGAGTTGCGCGTTGATCGCTTCCGCCGCGCGTTTGCCGTGCTGCACCGCTTGCACGGTCAGGTCCTGATCGAGACTGGTGCAGTCGCCGCCGGCATACACGCCGGGGATGCTGGTGCGCAGGTTGTCGTCCACCTGGATGCGTTCGCCCTGACGCTTGAGTTCCCGGGCCAGCGGATCGGCGAGGGCGCTGCCGTCGAAAGCCTGGCCGATGGCTTTGAAGATCGCATCGGCCGCCAGCTCGAAGGTTTGCCCGGTGGTTTGCAGGCGACCTTCGAGCATGTGGGTGCGGGCGAAGCGCATGCCGCGCACATTGCCTTGATCGTCGAGCAAGACTTCTTCCGGTTGGGCCCAGGTTAGCAAGCGCACCTGATTGGCCTTGGCGATGTCTTGTTCGTGACCGGTGGCGCCCATGTCCTCGACGCCACGGCGATACACCAGGTTCACATCGCGAGCGCCGAGCCGGGCCATTTGCACCGCCATGTCGATCGCGGTGTTGCCGGCACCGAGGACGATGCAACGGTCGGCCAGCGGCAGTTGCGTCAGGTCATCGGCCTGGCGCAATTCGCGGATGTAATCGGTGGCGGCAACCAGCCCCGGCGCATCTTCATGGACCAGGCCGAGTTGTTTACTGGCGGCCAGTCCGAGGCCGAGGAACACCGCGTCGAATTGCTGGTGCAGTTCGCTCAGGGTCAGGTTCTCGCCAAGTTTCTGCCCGTGGCGGATTTCAATGCCGCCGATCTGCAGCAGAAAATCCAGTTCCTTTTGCGCGTAATCGTCCACCAGTTTGTACTTGGCGATCCCGTATTCATTGAGGCCACCAGCCTTTTCCCTGGCTTCGAAAATCACCACGTCATGCCCGTGCATCGCACTGCGGTGAGCGCAGGACAAACCGGCCGGACCGGCACCCACCACAGCAATACGCTTGCCGGTGGCGGCGGCCCGTTGGAACGGGTGTTCGCTGAAGTGCGCGTTGTCCACGGCATAGCGTTGCAGCAGGCCGATCAACACCGGCGCGCATTCGTGATCGTTGTTACGCACACACGCTTGCTGGCACAGGATTTCCGTCGGACAGACCCGGGCGCAACTGCCGCCGAGGATGTTCGCCGAAAGGATTTTCTGCGCGGCGCCCTGGACGTTTTCCGTGTGGATATTGCGGATGAACGATGGAATATCGATCTCGCTTGGACAGGCGTTCACGCATGGCGCGTCGTAGCAATACAGGCAGCGCGAGGCTTCCAGATGCGCCTGACGGTCATTGAGTGGCGGCGCCAGATCAGTGAAATGTCCGGCGAGGGCGGCCGCATTTTCGTAGGGATGCGGGAGGTGGTTCAGGGTCTTGATCACGGTTTAAGGCCTCATATTTTTTTGAGGTGTCTGCCTCTGGTGGGCAGTGGTTGGGTGCTGCGCCATCCCGTGTAGGAGCTGCCGAAGGCTGCGATCTTTTGATCTTGACCTTAAAAACAAGATCAAAAGATCGCAGCCTTCGGCAGCTCCTACAGGGGATCGTATTTCAAATGTGGGAGCGGGCTTGCCCGCGAAGGCCGAAGGCCTCGATCTCAGCGTTTCACCGCAACCGGCTTATTCAACTCAGCCCGCTTGCTCAGCAAATCAAACACCGCTGGATACGCCGGCCGTTCGACATACCGTCCGGCACCACGCTCGGCGCGCAAGTCGCCATCGGCCCAGACCACACGGCCCTGGCTGACGGTGTGGCTGGGCACGCCGCGCACGGTCTTGCCTTCGAAGATGTTGAAGTCCACCTGCTGATGGTGGGTTTTGGCGGAGATGGTCCGCGTACCTTCCGGGTCCCACAGCACCAGGTCGGCATCGGCGCCGACGCGGATCGCGCCTTTGCGCGGGTAGAGGTTGAAAATCTTCGCGGTGTTGGTGGAAGTCAGCGCCACAAAGTGCTGCATCGACAAGCGACCGCTGTTCACCCCTTCATCCCACAGCACGGCCATGCGGTCTTCGATACCCGCCGTGCCATTCGGGATTTTGCTGAAATCGTCCTTGCCGGCGGCTTTTTGCTCGGCGCAGAAACAGCAGTGGTCGGTAGCGGTGGTGTGCAGGTTGCCGGATTGCAGGCCATGCCAAAGCGCTTCCTGATGGCCGCGAGGGCGGAAGGGCGGGCTCATCACGTAACCGGCGGCGGTCTGCCAGTCCGGATGTCGGTAGACGCTGTCGTCCAGTAGCAGATGCCCGGCGAGGACTTCGCCATAGACCTGTTGGCCCTTGCTGCGGGCGTAGGTGATTTCGTCGAGGGCTTCCTTGGTTGAAACGTGCACCAGGTACAACGGCGTACCGATGGTTTCGGCAATGCGGATCGCCCGGCTCGCGGCTTCGCCTTCCACTTGCGACGGCCGCGACAGTGGATGCGCTTCCGGGCCGGTGATGCCCTGGGCCATCAGCTTGCGTTGCAGGTGATAGACCAACTCACCGTTTTCCGCGTGCACGGTCGGCACCGCGCCGAGTTCCAGGCAGCGCTCGAAACTCGCCACCAGGGTGTCGTCGGCGGCCATGATCGCGTTCTTGTAGGCCATGAAATGCTTGAAGCTGTTGATGCCGTGATGGCTGACCAACTCGGCCATTTCCTCGCGCACCTGCTCGCTCCACCAGGTGATCGCGACATGGAAACCGTAGTCCGACGCCGACTTCTCGGCCCAGCCGCGCCACTGGTGAAACGCCTCCATCAACGACTGCTGAGGGTTGGGAATCACGAAGTCAATGATCGACGTGGTGCCACCGGCCAGACCCGCCGCGGTGCCACTGAAAAAGTCTTCACTGGCCACCGTGCCCATGAAGGGCAGTTGCATGTGGGTGTGGGGATCGATGCCGCCCGGCATCAAATATTGGCCGCTGCCGTCGAGCACTTCGGCACCGGCGGGAACATCAAGGTTTTCACCAATGGCCTTGATCACGCCGTCGGCGCAATACACGTCGGCGCGGTAACTTTCATCATGGGTAATAACGGTGGCGCCACGGATCAACAGAGACATTCCGAGTTCCTCGCAGGCATGACCGACTTATGCCGGTTCTAAATGTTTTATATGAAGCCGACGCAAACAGGTGTATTCCTGTCAGCGCTGTCAGGAATAGACGCTAGCTGGAGTTCAAGGAATGAGCAAGATTATTTTTTATAAGCTTATATCGATAATAAGCTATTGATAAATAACGATTAAAAACTTAAATCACCAAAATGGTGAGGCTGATCACCATTTTGACGCACTTGACAGGATCGAAAAAAAGACCAGATTTCCTATGTGAAATCAGCCGCTTGAGGATGGTCTATGGTTGATGCGCAACTTTGAAAAAAAGATCCATGCACCACATTGAGTCCTGACTGTTCCGACAACTTGCTGCACATTCGGCCTGAGTGGCGTGGAAGTAACCCAGGACTCGAAAGTTAAATGAATAAAACTGATAAAAATCAGTTGGTTATAAAGTTTTTATGGTGCGGTACGAGAGGCAAGCGGGGACCCCGGCACGTTTATTGATGCCGCCGCTGTCACCTTGGCCGGTCCGTAAAAGTTGTCAGTTCCTCCGGCCATCGTCGGCTCGCGCCCTCAAGCGTCAGCCCCTGATGAGCAAAAATAATTCAAAGAACAATGGAGTGGCCATGCAACAGATCAGATCGCAAGTGACCGAGCGCGACGGCTTGTTTGAGCTCGAAGCCGGCACCGACGTCCTCGACAGTCCCCGTTACAACCACGACATGGCACCGACCAAGGTGCACGAACGAACCTGGAACAAATGGCACATCACCGCGCTGTGGATCGGCATGTCGATCTGCGTGCCGACTTACACCCTCGGCGGCGTGCTCACCGCCTATTTCGGCCTGAGCGTCGGCGAAGCACTGCTGGCGATTCTGTTTGCCAACCTCATCGTGCTGATCCCGCTGACCCTCAACGCCTTCGCCGGCACCAAGTACGGCATTCCATTTCCGGTGCTGCTGCGTTCGTCCTTCGGCATTCTCGGTTCCAACGTGCCGTGCCTGATTCGGGCGCTGGTGGCGTGCGGCTGGTTCGGCATTCAGACGATGTTCGGCGGCCTGGCGATTCACTTGTTTCTGGGCTCGGTTTTCGAAGGCTGGAAGTCCCTCGGCGGCACCGGTGAAGTGATCGGCTTCATGGTGTTCTGGGCGCTGAACCTGTGGGTTGTACTGCGCGGGGCCGAGTCGATCAAATGGCTGGAAACCCTGTCTGCACCGCTGCTGGTGGCGGTTGGCATCGGCCTGCTGGTGTGGGCGATGCCTAATGTGTCGATGACCGAGCTGCTGGCGATTCCACCGAAACGCCCTGAAGGCGCGAGCGTGGTCAGTTACTTCGCCGCCGGGCTGACGGCGATGGTCGGCTTCTGGGCCACGCTGTCCCTGAACATCCCGGACTTCAGCCGCTATGCCAAAAGCCAGAAGGACCAGATTGTCGGGCAGATTATTGGCCTGCCGCTGACCATGTTCCTGTTCGCCGCCCTCGGTGTGGTGATGACCGCCGCGTCGGTGAAACTGGTGGGCGTCACCGTCTCCGACCCGGTCAGCCTGATCGGGCATATCCAGAGCCCGGTCTGGGTCGCGGTGGCCATGGCGCTGATCATCATCGCCACGCTCTCGACCAACACCGCCGCCAACATCGTCTCGCCGACCAACGACTTTCAGAACATTGCGCCCAAAGTGATTAACCGCACCAAAGCGGTGATGCTGACTGGTGTGGTCGGGCTGTTGCTGATGGGCCATGAATTGCTGAAAAAACTCGGCTTGATCGTCTCTGACGTGAGCCTGGAAACCGTCTATTCCAACTGGTTGCTGGGTTACTCCAGCCTGCTCGGGCCCATTGCCGGGATCATGGTGGTGGACTATTTCCTGATCAAGAAACAGCAGCTCGACCTGGCCGGGCTCTATCGCGATGACGTGTACCCGGCGTGGAACTGGTTCGGGTTTATCGCGTTCGGCGTGCCGGTGGTGCTGACGTTGCTGTCGCTGGGCAGCGATGCGTTTAGCTGGTTTTACAGCTATGGCTGGTTTACCGGCTCGGCGCTGGGTGGGGTGATTTATTACGGGTTGTGTTCGATGCGCTCGAGCCCATCCATCGCGAAATCTCCGGTGTAGCGGATGGCCTCTTCGCGAGCAAGCCCGCTCCCACATTTGAAATGCATTCCCCTGTGGGAGCGGGCTTGCTCGCGAAGGCGGCATAACAAACGCCAAAGAAATGCCTGAAGAAACTCATAAGAACAGCCTGAGGAGATCCCCATGAACGCTGCCGTAGACGTTCTGCAATCCACGCATCAGCACATCAACCGCGACCGCTTGTGGCAGTCGCTCATGGAACTGGCCAAGCTCGGCGCCACGGTCAAGGGCGGGGTCTGTCGCCTGGCCCTGACCGACCTCGATCGCCAGGCCCGGGACATTTTCGTCAACTGGTGCGAAGAGGCGGGTTGCACCGTTACCGTCGACGGCATCGGCAACATCTTCGCCCGCCGTCCCGGCCGCAATCCCGACCTGCCACCGGTCATGACCGGCAGCCACATCGACACCCAGCCCACCGGCGGCAAGTTCGACGGCTGCTTCGGCGTACTCGCCGGCGTCGAAGTGCTGCGCACCCTCAATGACCTCGGCGTGGAAACCGAAGCGCCGCTGGAAGTGGTGGTCTGGACCAACGAAGAAGGCTCACGCTTTCCACCGTGCATGATGGGCTCCGGCGTGTTCGCGGAAAAATTCACCCTCGAAGAAACCCTGGCCAAGGTCGATGTTGATGGCGTCTCGGTTGGCGATGCGCTGAACGCCATCGGCTACGCCGGGCCACGCAAGGTCAGCGGGCATGCGGTCGGCGCCTATTTCGAAGCCCACATCGAACAAGGCCCGATCCTCGAAGACGAGCACAAGACCATCGGCGTGGTCATGGGCGCCCTCGGCCAGAAATGGTTCGACCTGAAACTGCGCGGCGTCGAAGCCCACGCCGGCCCGACCCCGATGCACCTGCGCAAGGACGCCCTGGTCGGCGCCGCCGTCATCGTCGGCGCGGTCAACCGCGCCGCCCTCGGCCATCAACCCCACGCCTGCGGCACCGTCGGCTGCCTGCAAGCCTACCCCGGCTCGCGCAACGTCATCCCCGGCGAAGTGCGCATGACCCTCGACTTCCGGCATCTGGAACCGGCACGCCTGGACTCGATGATCGCCGAAGTGCGCCAAGTCATCGAAACCACCTGCGAAGAACACGGCCTGACCTACGAACTGACCCCGACCGCCGACTTCCCGCCGCTGTACTTCGACAAAGGTTGCGTCGAAGCGGTGCGCGGTGCCGCCCAAGGGCTGGGCTTGTCCCACATGGACATCGTCAGCGGAGCAGGGCACGACGCAATCTTCCTCGCGGAACTCGGCCCGGCCGGGATGATTTTCGTGCCGTGCGAAGGCGGGATCAGCCACAACGAAATCGAAAACGCCGCGCCGGATGACCTGGCGGCCGGGTGTGCGGTGTTGTTGCGGGCGATGTTGGCGGCGTCGAAGGCGATTTCGGATGGAAAACTGGCGGCTTGAAACAGAAGCGGTGCCTGGCTAGCCAGGCACCGTGTCGCGCTACTTAGAATTTATAAAAACCAGGGTAGTCATCAGGTGATTGGCCTTTGCGATCAAAGATTCGCGCTTGGGCGATCTTGCCTTTTTTGGACGCGTCCACGGTGACCGTCATAAAGCTTTCCTCGCCGATGAAGGCTTCGCCTTCGTAACGGTATTCCACGCGATCACGTTCTCGCCGCGTGGCGTCGCTCCACTGCATGAACTCAAGGGTTCTACCTCCGAAGAAGTTGCTCTTGTTTTCATGGGGATAGGGCCAGTAAAAAGGCGAAGCCACCAGCGAAGTCAGACCAAAATCCGCATCTTGATAGCAGCTCATGCCTGCAAAACAGCTGTTGTGCACATCGCCCGAAAGCACCACGACGTTCTTGATTTTTTCAACCCTGATGAACTCCAGGATGATGCTTCGCTCCTCGGGGAACCCCGCCCATTTATCGCCTCCCGATTTGGGATCGGGAAAGAAGGGTACGCTCGATACGACAAAGATCATTGGCGCGTTGCGGTTTTCGCTGAGCCACGTCAAAAACGCATTCAGTTGCTCACGCCCCAGGATTGTCGGGCTCTCGATGCTCGTCGGTTTGCTGATTCGCAGGGTGCGAGTATCCATCACAAAGAAGGGAAAGGCGCCTTTTTTGAAGGTGTACCAATACTGACCTTTCGGTGTGGCTGGATTGTGCAGGTGCTGGTAAGACTCGTAACCCCGCATGGCGCTGACGTAAAAGCCTTTGCCCACATCGTCGAGCTTTTCCCGAGACCAATCGTCTCTGATTTCATGATCGTCGAGGATCATGTAAGTGGGCACTTGGCTCATCAACTTCCGTATGTAGGGCAGCCCGAAGGCTTGTCGGTAAATGCCAAACATCTCGTCCAGCGTGCTGTATTGGCGCAAGACATTGAGGGGGTCGAGATACACCTGGTCACCGATCATCAGTGTCAGGTCAAAGGGTTTTTGCGCGTGCTTGTCCAGAATCGATCTGAAGGTCTTGTCACCTTTTTCGGCGTCGCTCTGGAATATATTGTCCCAATACAGATAACGACAGGAACCGAAGGCAAAATTCAGCTTTCCATCGTTACTTTGCCGGTCGGTGGTGAGCGTGCCAAGCACGGAATCCTCGGGTCTGTTCAGCGGTTTTTTCGGCGTGTCGTCCCGTATCAGGCGCACCACTTCAAGTTCATCGGCGATGTAGGCGGTGTTGCAGACCACTCGATAGGTCGTCCCGGCTTTAAGCCCGACGACGTCAATTGCGCCGGTAAAGTCGTAATAGTCGCGTAGAAAACATCGATAGGACGCTACCCAAGTCGCGTCTTTGTAGACGTCGACCAAGCCTATGCAAAAGTGTGAGTCTTCATTCGACTCGCCGCGGATCCAGATTTTGGCGGAGACGTCTGTGGTGTGGCCAATAATTGGCCCGAGTGTGATAGCCATATCCCTGCTCCAGTGAGTATTGGTTTGCTCATCTGCTCCATAGGCTCAGGCGAAGAACGGTGATTCTCCTGAAACGGCCCCATGGCTGGAGCCATGAAAAACCACTTTCAGAGTGGGGATTCGAACTCCATGCAAGCCAGTGTAGACAGAAATTTGGCTGTGCTTGCCAAGGCTGCGCGGCTGTCAAAATTTCTTGTCCATTAGTCCGATAGGGTACGAGGTGTATCGGGGGGGCACGCGATGAGGCCATCACCTTCAGCAACTCTGTTTGCTGATCGACCGCTTCGCGAGCAGGCAGTGTTCCCAATCAGGGCCAAGGCATTCCGGCCGCACGATCCCCCCCCCGCGGTCCTAATCTTCACGGGGCGGCGCGTCACAGCGCCGGCGTACTTTTTTGCTCGTTCCCACAGAGCGTGGGAACGATCATCCGCCGACACCGGCCAAGTAGATCCAATGTGGGAGCGGGTGTTTTCAGGCAGATGCCGCCATCACAAAGTTCGCCCGGGCCCACGTGGCAAAATTCGTTGGCTGCCGACCGGCGACCCTGTTGGCCAGTGCAATGGCATCGCGCGAATCCGTGCCGAGGTAGGTGTGGGCTTCGAAGTAGGCGAGCATTTGCGCGACTTCCTTGGCGCCCGGGAACCAGTCGGCAAACACCTCGGACGGGACTTGTTTGAACGAGAGGGTGTGGCCCTGGCCATTCAACGTGTCGATCACCTCGTTGAAGCTCAGAAAGTCGCCCACCAGCGGCAGATGCTCACCGTGCCCGGCGAGTTCCGGCTGCTTGAACGCGCCGACCACGACTTGGCCGAGCTCGCTGATATCGCCCATGTGAATCACGCGTTTGCTCGGATCAAGCGGCATCGCCCAGCCCATGCCCCCATCCGCTTGCTGCGGGGCCATGACTCCGAGCAGATTCTGGTAGAAGAACGGTGCGATCACGAACGTGTGGTGCGCGAATCCCGCTTCTTTCACGACGTGGTCGATGGTCGCTTTGTCGGTGAAGTGAGGGACATCAAGCTTGCCGTGGCTGATCTCTTCCACGTTCGGCAACGTCGACCAAATGAAGTGCTGGACGCCGGCCTCTTTCGCCGCCTGGATGGCCGCGAGTGCCTGCTCGTGCTCGTCCGAGCCCGGTTCCCAGAAATTGGTCACTAGAAAAACCCCGTGTGCGCCGGCAAACGCGGCTTTCAGGGTTTCGGGACGATTCAAGTCCGCCAGCACGACTTCCTCAGCCAACTGCACATGGCTGGCCGGATTGCGGGTCAACGCGCGAACCTTGAATTGACCATCCGCCTGCAACGCGCGCACAACGGCGCCACCCTGATGACCGGTTGCGCCGACGACGGCGATGAGTTTTTTGCTGGTTGTCATGTTCGTTCTCCAATAATGGTTTCGGTGCGATGCGGCCCTGGAACTCTTGTGGCCAAGCGCGTTAGCTCAAGAGTAGGTTTTGGTCGATTGGTTGACTAGACGATAGAATTGGATTGCACTCGTCCATCTAAAACAGGAATCGCCGGCCATGCTCGACCTCAATGACATCGCCATGTTTGTGCAAGTGGTACGCAGCGGCAGCTTTGCAGAGGCGGCGCGGCGCCTGGGTTTGCCGCCCAATACCGTGAGCCGCCGTGTGCAGCAACTCGAAGCGCATCTCGGCACACGGCTGCTGCAGCGCTCCACCCGCAAACTCACGCTCACCAGTGCCGGCCAAAGCTTTCATGAGCGTTGCACCGGCGCGGTCGACGGCTTGCTCGAGGCCGGACAGGAATTGATGACGGGCAGTAGCGAACCCAGTGGTCTTGTGCGCGTGGCGGCGCCGGCTGACTTTTTCGACCTGTTCCCGATGGAGTGGGTGGCCGAGTTTCTGGCCGCACACCCACGGGTGCGACTCGACTTTGTGCTCAGCGATGGGAAGGCTGACTTGATTGCAGAACAGATAGACGTTGCCTTTCGCGGCGGGCCCATGCGCGATTCAGGTTACGTCGGCCGGCGGATCGTCGACCCCCGCAGCGACGGGTTGGTGGCAAGCCCCGCTTACATCGCCACACACGGCGCACCCGGTACATTGCAGGGTCTGGTGAACCACGACTGCGTGATTTCGGCGCACCCCAGCGGCCACGCCACCTGGCGTTTGGTCGGCCCCAATGGCGAGGAAGAAGTGCAAGTCGCCGGGCGCTTCAGCGGCAATACCGCCCAGGCGCTACGCAAGGCCACCGTGGCCGGACTCGGCATCGCGCTGCTACCGCCGGCGATGGCCACGCTCGATATTCAGGCGGGCGTCCTCGTCCCGGTGTTGCCTGAATACCGGCGCACCGGCTATGGACTGAGCGTGCTGTATCCGAGCCGCCGGCACCTGCCGCTCGCGGTCTCGGCGTTCATCGGGATGGTGACCACGAAGATGAATACGGCAGACGTGTCGTAGATGCATCAGCCTGTGCGGCGTTGATCACCCACGTAATGGGCTGCACACGCCCCTTGTGGGAGCGGGCTTGCTCGCGAAGAGGCCCGCACATGCAACACCTTTGCTGAATGACACGCTGCCTTCGCGAGCAAGCCCGCTCCCACAAGGGGACAGTGCTCACAATGCCAGAAGCTGTTCGGCTGCACGATTGCTACCCCCCGCGGTCGTAATCTTCACAGGGCGGCGCGTAACAGCGCCGCCGCACTTTGTGGAGATCCAATGAGCCAGGACGTCCTGACCACCGAAACCAATCGTCGTCAGTTGCAGCAGATCATCGCCGGTTTATCCGACGGGGTGATTTTGCTGGAGCTTGACCAGACCATTCTCTGGGCCAATGACGCCGCGTTGGCGATGCACGGGGTCAATCAACTCGACGAGTTGGGCGCCAATGCCGAGGAATACGCTCAACGCTTCGCCTTGCGCTATCGCAACAATCACCCGGTGCCGGCGGACAATTACCCGATCAACCGCATCGCCCGGGGCGAGATTTTCAGTGATGTGCTGGTGGAAGTGATGCCGGCCGACGACGAAGACCGCATGCGTGTCCACAGTGTGCGCAGCATGGAATTGGCTGACAGCGCCGGTAAGGCGGAATCCCTGGTGCTGATCATGAACGACGTCACCGAATGGGCCAGCGCCGAGCAGCGTTTCGAAAAGACGTTCAACGCCAACCCGGCCCCGGCGGTGATCTGCCGTCTCAGCGATTTGCGCTACATCAAGGTCAATCAGGGCTTCCAGGAAATGACCGGCTACAGCCGTGATCAGGTGATCGGTGTATCGATCTATGAACTGGACATTCTGGAAAACGCGGAAAAGAAAGAGCTGGCGATTGAGCGTTTGCGCGAGCACTCGACCATTCCGCAAATGCAGGCCGAGCTGAAATTGCCGGACGGCGGCAGTAAGCAAGTGATCGTCGCCGGGCAACCCCTGGAGCTCAACGAAGAGGACTGCATGCTGTTTTCCTTCGTCGATATGGAACCGCGGCACAAGGTCGAACTCGCCCTGCGCCAGAGCGAGGAGCGTTTCGCCAAGGCTTTTCGCCTGACGCCAGTGCCGACGCTGGTGTGCAGCGCCGAAAACCAGTTGGTGATCGATGTTAACGAAGCCTTCCTGGAAACCCTCGCTTACCCCAGCGAAGAGGTGCTCGGCAAAACCGTGACGGAAATCGACTTTATCGACGATAAAAACACCCGCACGCGACTGTTTGCCGCCCTGGAGAAGGCCAGCAGCCTGGATCGCGTCGATGTGCGGGTGCGCAAGAAGGGCGCTGAGTTGATTGAGTGCGCCGTGTCGGCGGACACCGTGATCATTCAGGACAGCCCCTGCTACTTGCTGGTGTTTATGGACATCACCGAACGCAAACGCACTGAGCTGGAATTGGTGGCGGCGATTGAAGAGGTGATGAAGGACGCGTCCTGGTTTAGCCGTACCCTGATCGAAAAACTCGCCAACGTGAAGAGCGTCAATTCGCCGAAGCTGCCCAGTGTGTCGTTCACCGACCTCACGGCCCGGGAGCGCGATGTGCTCGGCCTGATCTGCGAGGGCCTGGCCGACAAAGAAATTGCCGCACGCCTGAAACTGGCGCCGAACACGGTGCGCAATCACGTTTCCACGGTGTATTCAAAGTTGAATGTACACAGTCGCAGCGAGGCAATCGTCTGGGCGCGGGAGCGCGGTTTATTCTCCAGCGAGTGGCGACCGAAGGGGCAGCGATAAGGTGCAAATGCACTATGGGTTGGGGTGCAAATGAATGTATTGGCCGGGTGCGCCAGTTCGTAGTCTGGAAAGGTGCGAGAGAGGTTTTCGGACCGCATCGCGTCCCCTTCGAAACAGCTAAAGGAACAGTCACATGGATCACGAACAGTTCATCGGTGTGTTCGATTTTGCAGTGTGGGTCGGGTAAATCGGGATGATTTATTTAGCGCAGTTGCGTGCTCAACTGGAGCGCAGTTTTTCGCCGTTGGCTTGTGATTGCACGCTCACGGGCGACAACTCCTTGACCGTGAAGCTCTATCACCCTGCGTCGGGCCAGGTGGACCTGGTGGTCAGCGGTTTGAGTGTGGTCAACCTCCGGACCCCGGAAGCGGTGGTGGCGTTGATTGAAGAGCTGCGGTATGAGCTTGAGAGCAATGGGCTGCATCGGCCCGAAACCTCATAAGTTTTAAAACTGTGGGAGCGGGCTTGCTCGCGAATGCGGTGTGTCATTCAGCAATAATGTAGTCGACTGATACACCGCATTCGCGAGCAAGCCCGCTCCCACAGTGGATTTAAGGTGTTCTCGCCATTTGTGATCGATTTACTCTCCCGTTTCAGTTTGTTTACTGGCATTGGCCGGCGGCTGGGCTATAAGAAATGCGTGGTACTTAATTTTCTGTGACCGGTCCGCGGCTGCGCGGTGTTTTTTCGTGTCGCGGAAACACGTCGATTCGCCACCGCAGGTCAGCCTATGAACAGTCTTGGGAAACGCCGTTTTACACCACTGTCGCTCGCATTCTGCGCGTTGATTTTAAGTGGTTGTGCCAGTCCTCCGCCTCCGCCCCCCGTTACACCGCCGCCACCGCCTGAACGCACCTGTGAAACCCTGGATAAAACCGATGTGATGGGTGATGCGCGCATGGACGAGCAGGTGACTCGAACCACCACGACCACCCGTTGCGTGACTCAGTAAGTCCGTTGAAGCCTCGCGTTGAAAGGATTGTGCTGGTGGCCGACCTGGTCGGCACGGCGGTGTTCGCCATTGAAGGCGCGATCAGTGCCATGCGCAGCAACCTCGACTTGCTCGGGGTGATGGTGATTTCCTTCATTGTCGCCCTGGGCGGCGGTGTGACCCGGGACCTGCTGATCGGCGCGACACCGCCCAATGCCGTGGCCGACTGGCGTTACCCGGCCCTGGCCTTTTTCATGGGCGGCGTCGCGTTTGTGTTTCATGAACAGGTGTTGGGCTGGTCCGGTTCGACGTTGATTGTGCTGGATGCTGCGGGGCTGGCGTTGTTCGCGGTCGCCGGGGCGCAGAAAGCGTTGAATTTCGGCATCTCGCCGTTTGTGGCGACGCTCATGGGCACCATCACCGGGGTCGGTGGCGGCGTGCTGCGGGACATCGTGCTGGCCCGGGTGCCGGTGGTGTTGCAGGAAGACCTGTATGCGAGTTCGGCTTTTGTCGGCGCGGCGGTCCTGATCGTCGGGCGACGATGCGGGGTGCCGCCCGTGGCCGCCGCGCTGTTGGCCGGCGCGGCGTGCCTGATGTTGCGGTTATTGTCGGTGAGTTATGGCTGGCAGTTGCCGAAGGTCATCGGCGGTTAAACCTCTTCAATCCTGACCCAGCGCGACTCGTTGGCGGCCAGGCGTATCGCCGTCGCCAGCCGTTCGACTTCCCACGCCTGATCGAAATCCGTGCCCCCTTGACTGAGCCCGGCCAGCGCCATCACCAGGTCATGCACTTCCAGGGTCTTGAGTTCGTTGTAACCCAGTTGATGCCCGGCCGCCGGGCTGAACGCTGCGTAACCCGGCAGATTCGGCCCAGCGAGTAGACGCTGGAAGCCTTCCTGACCGGCACGGAACAGACGCAGTTCATTCAAGCGTTCCTGATCGAAGGCGAGGGTGCCTTGGGTGCCGCTGATTTCGAAACTCAGGTGGTTTTTGTAGCCGTGCTTGAGCCAACTGCTGCTGAACGTGCCCCGGGCGCCATTGGCGAACCGCAACAGCGCATGGACCTGATCGTCCACCGCAATCGTGCGCTGTTCCTGGCTGCCGGCCGTGGCGGGGCGTTGCGCGTGCACGGTCTGGGTGTCGGCGCACACCGCTTCAACATCGCCCATCAGATAACGCGCCATCGCCAGCAAGTGACTGCCCAGGTCCGCCAGCGCACCACCGGCATGCGCGGCGTCGCAACGCCAGGACCACGGCGACGCGGCATCGGCCATGAAGTCTTCGCTGAATTCGCCCTGGAAACTGATGAGGTCACCCAGTTCGCCGTTCTGAATCAGCTCCCGGGCCAGGCCTATCATCGGGTTGTGCTGATAGTTGTAACCGACCCGCGTCACCACGCCCGCCGCCTTCGCTGCCAGGCGCATGGCGTTGGCCTGTTCGAGGCTCACTGCCAACGGCTTTTCGCAATACACCGGTTTGCCGGCGGCGAGGGCGGCCATCGCCATGGGGTAGTGCAGGTGGTTGGGCGTGGTGATGGCGATCAGGTTGACCTTCGGGTCGTCGATCAATTGTTGCCAGTCGCTGTGGGCGCTGTCGAAGCCCCAGGCCTCGGCACACTGCCGGGCGCGCTGCGGATCGGCGTCGGCCAGAGCGGCGAATTTGAGTTTCAAGGGCAATTCAAAGACCGCGCTGACGTTACGAAACGCCAAGGCGTGGGCACGGCCCATGAAACCTGTGCCGATAAGTCCGATACCGAGTTCGCGCATAGCCGGGGTCCTTTTGGATTTTTGTTTTCAGGAGGGCTATTTATGGAATAAATATTCTCAATATGCAATATATGGAATAAATATTCACTTCGCGATGAAACCCCTGTAGGAGCTGCCGAAGGCTGCGATCTTTTGATCTTGATTGTTGGCGATCTTGAACGCGCCAAAGTCAAAAGATCGCAGCCTTCGGCAGCTCCTACAGGGGGATTGCGTTCTGGCAGGCAATAAAAAGGCAGCCATGAGGCTAATGCCCAGTCAGTTAAGAGAATTTCAGACGAAACACGCACTGCGTAGCAGTTGACGAGCAACGCGAGGCAACGTTCGGCTGCGAAGCAGTCGTGAACCCTGAGTACACGTACTCTCTGAACCACCGCGCTGCCCGATTTCACGCCTGCTGCGCAGCCGAACGCAGGCTTCGCCAGCTGCTACAGGTTGAGTGACGGCTTAACTGATCGGCATTAGCCCTGAGGCTGCCTTTTTTGTGTTTCGGCGAATCGAATCAGGACAGAAACCCCCCATCCACATTCAACGAAACCCCAGTGGTATAGCTCGATGCATCGCTGGCGAGATAAAGCACCGCCCCCGCCATCTCACTCGGATCCGCCACTCGCTTGAGCGGAATCTGCGCCAGGGCCGTCTTCAGAATCGCATCATTCTTCACCAGCGCCGACGCAAACTTGGTGTCCGTCAGGCCCGGCAGCAACGCGTTGCAGCGGATGCCAAACTGCGCGCATTCCTTGGCGAAGACTTTGGTCATGTTGATCACCGCCGCTTTGGTCACCGAGTAGATGCCCTGGAAGATCCCCGGCGAGATGCCGTTGATCGACGCCACGTTGATGATGCTGCCGCCGCCGTTGTCACGCATCAGTTTGCCGGCTTCCACGGACATGAAGAAGTAGCCACGGATGTTCACGTCGACGGTTTTCTGGAAGGCGCTGAGGTCGGTGTCGAGCACGTTGCAGAACTGCGGGTTGGTCGCGGCGTTGTTGACCAGAATGTCCAGGCGCCCGAACTGTTCGCGGATGGCGGCGAAGACTTGGGTGATCTGTTCCATTTCGCCGATGTGGCAGGCGATGGCGGTGGCTTTGCCGCCGGCGGCGATGATCGCATCGGCCACGTGTTGGCAGCCGTCGAGTTTGCGGCTCGACACGATCACATGGGCACCTTGCTGGGCCAGCAGTTTGGCGATGGCTTCACCGATGCCACGGCTGGCGCCGGAGACGAAAGCGATCTTGCCGTCGAGGTCGAACAACTGAGTCTTGGACATGGGATTCTCTTATAAAAAGTCTTATTAGAAGGCCTGGATCAGAGGCTCGATTTCTGGATGACCTGCAAGCTCATCTGCTCCAGCAGTTTGTTCATGTGAATGAACTGCGCGAAGCGTTTGTCCTGGGTCTGACCATGGAAGAAACGGTAGTAAATCTGCTGCACGATGCCGGCCAGGCGGAACAGGCCATAGGTGTAGTAGAAGTCGAAATTGTCGATCTGGATGCCTGAGCGTTCGGCGTAGTAATCGACGAATTCGCGGCGGGTCAGCATGCCCGGCGCGTGGCTTGGCTGGCGGCGCATCAGTTGCACCGGCGCCGGGTCACCGGCCTCGATCCAGTAGGCGAGGGTGTTGCCCAAATCCATCAACGGGTCGCCGAGGGTGGTCAGTTCCCAGTCGAGCACGCCGATAATGTCCATCGGGTTGTTCGGGTCCAGGATCACGTTGTCGAAGCGGTAATCGTTGTGGACGATGCTCGACGTCGGGTGGTCGGCCGGCATCTTGTCGTTGAGCCAGGCCTTGACCGCTTCCCACTGCGGCGCGTCGGGGGTCAGGGCTTTCTCGTAGCGTTCGCTCCAGCCTTTGATCTGCCGTGCGACGTAGCCTTCAGGTTTGCCGAGATCGCCCAGGCCACAGGCGTTGTAGTCGACCCGATGCAGTTCCACGAACCGGTCGATGAAGCTTTTACACAGCGCTTCGGTCTTGGCCGAATCCAGGCCCAGCTCCGGCGGCAATTCCGAGCGCAGGATGATGCCGCTGACTCGCTCCATCACATAGAACTCGGCGCCGATCACCGATTCGTCGGTGCAGTGCACGTAGGCCTTGGGGCAGTACGGAAAGCCGTCCTTGAGCTGATTGAGAATACGGAATTCGCGGCCCATGTCGTGGGCGGACTTGGCCTTGTGGCCGAACGGCGGGCGGCGCAGGACGAATTCCTGTTCGGGGTATTCCAGCAAATAGGTCAGGTTCGACGCGCCGCCGGGAAACTGGCTGATCTGCGGCAAGCCGCTCAAGCCCGGAATATGCGCCTTGAGGTACGGATCGATCAGGCTGGCATCGAGTTCTTCGCCGGAGCGGATACGGGTGGACTGGTCAGTAAGCGCCATGCTTATCCCTTCTGCTTATTTTGGAGGCCAGACATCATTGGCTAATCTAATGGTGAGACGGGCGTGCCACAAGCGCGGCTCGGTCTTATAGGTTAGCGTGTTGCAGGATAATCAGCGTTCCTGATGCGAGAACCGGCGCGGCGGTCTATGGTTCTGGGGATGCAATGCTTCCAGGAAGGAGGTTTGAAATGGGCTGTCCGCAAGTGTGTGCCACCGCAACCCTGCAATGCAGCTTCGGCGCGGCGCCGGCCGTGCTCAACGTGCTGCCGGTGAACCGAACCCTGACCGGCGGCATGCCGGCGGCCAACATCATGGACCACATCCCGTTGGTCAATGTCATGCCCTTCGGCGTGTGCATGAGCATGGCCAACCCGATGGTCGCGGCCGCCACCGCGGCGGCACTGGGCGTGCTGACCCCAATGCCGTGCATTCCGGCCACCGCCTCGCCGTGGCTGCCCGGCGCGCCAACGGTGCTGCTGGGCAACATGCCCGCGCTGGACGCCAACAGTATCCTGATGTGCAACTGGGCGGGGGTGATCAAAATCGCCATGCCGGGGCAGATGCAGATGCTTATACCCTGACACCAAACCCTGTGGGAGCGGGCTTGCTCGCGAAGGCGGTGTGTCAGGCGACATTGATATTGAATGTGCCGGCCTCTTCGCGAGCAAGCCCGCTCCCACATTGGATTGCGCTCCCCTGTAGGAGCGAGGCTTGCCCGCGAAGAGGCCCTAACTACCAACACAAAATTCAAACCTGCTCAGGATCCGTCCACCGCCGAACCCACCAACGCACCCGGGAAATCGGCTTGCCCTCGGCATCCAGCGGCCGCCCGTCGCTGGCAAAACCCTGCTGCGGCTCGACCAATTGCCCATTGAGATACCGCGCGTCCACCGCCGGTTTGCCGTTGGGATGAAAGCGCTGATAACGCCCCTCACGCACACCGTCGCGGTAGAACTCGGCCTCGGCCAATTGTCCGTCAGGGAAGTAGTTATTCGCCTCGCCGTGCAACAACCCCCGGCGATAACTGGCCTTGCGCTGCAACCAACCCTCAGGCGCATAAAAACTGGCGACGCCTTGCAATTTGTCCCGCACAAACGGCAGATGCGCCGAGACTTTGCCATTGGGGTGATACAGCAAACTGGTGCCCTGCAATTCACCCTGGCTGTAATTCAGATCCGCCTGGGGCCGCCCGGCTTCCTTGATATGCAACGGGCCTTCCAGGCGCTCATCGACCAGGCGCCCGTCCATGTGACTGTCACCACGGTCCAGATCCACTTTGCTGGATGACATCGTCGAAAACCTCCTCAGTTGACCTTCACCAGGCCGCCCTTGATGGTCAGCATGCCGCCGCCGTCCACGGTCTGCTCGGCGCCACCCTTGTTCATCAGGCTGACCCCGGCGTCGTTGGTCAACGTGGTGCCGGCCTTGTTGGTCAGCTCGGTTCCAGCCGTATTGCTCAACGCCGTCCCGGCCTTCTGACTGACCGACGTACTGGCCTCGGCCGCCAGGTCCGCGCCGCTCTTGATGCTGAAACTGCCGCCGCTTTGCAGGGTCAGGGTGCCGCTCACTTTGATCGTCAGGTTGCCGTCCACCGTCAGGCTGTAATTGCCGGTGACCTTGTGCTCGTAGTTGCCGCCCGTGCTGTGGGTCTGGTCGGCGCCGACCGTCACCGTGCGGCTGTCCTTCACGTCGAGCGTGTCGCTGCCGGTCTGGATCGTCACGCTGCGTTTGCCTTTCTCCAACGTTACCGTCTCATCGCCATCCTTCACCGTGCGCGTGCGCGCGTTCTGCACGGTCAGGGTTTCGTCGTGGCCGACCGTGGCGGTGGTGTCGTTGAGCACGTTTATCCTGAAATCCTTCTGCGCCTGCAAAAACACTTCTTCGGCATCCTTCTTGTCCTCAAAGCGCAACTCATTGAACCCGCCACCACCCTTGGACGATTGGGTCTTGATCCCGGACTGGGTCTGATTCGCCGGCAGCGCATAGGGCAGGGCGTTGTCGCCGTTGTAGACGCAACCGGTCACCAGCGGTCGATCGGGATCGCCATCGATAAAGGTCACGATCACTTCCTGGCCGATGCGCGGGATGAACTGCATGCCGAAACCCTTGCCGCTCCAGGGCAGCACCACCCGCACCCAACAGGAACTGGTTTCGTCGTTCTTGCCGTCGCGGTCCCAGGGGAATTGCACCTTGATCCGGCCGTATTCATCGGTCCAGATTTCTTCGCCGGCCTTGCCGACCACGATGGCGGTTTGCGTGTGCATCCGTGGTTTGGGCGTGGTCCGCGCCGGGCGGAACGGCGTGGCTTTGGGGATCGCTTCGAAGCGATTGCGATAATCCTCATGACTGGCTTCATGAGTAACCGCCGTCACCACCCAATCGATATTCAGACTCGCATCATCATGCCCAGCGAGGGTGAACCAATGCCCCGGCACCAGCCAGCGGCAGTCGCTTTCACCGACAAAACGCTTCTCCTGACTGCGCAACCCGTCGACCCGCTGCTTGGTCAACGCATCGCCCCGGGCCTTGGCGTTGTAACCGCCGGGATGCTCATAGATTGAACGCGGTCCTGCCACCGCTTCCGCTTGGCCATAGAGGGAAGTGGTCGGCGTGGTGAACTCGTAATCCGTCGCCCGATACACCCCCGCGACAGCTTGCAGGCACACCTGGCCGGAGCGGATGCCATGCAGTTCGCGCTCGCCCAACTGTTGGCCGAGATAGGTGACGGTCGGCCCATTGGGAATCTGCGCAAACGCATCGTTGCTATCGCCCAGCACCAGCGTGTGCGTGCCGGCCTCGTGAGTAAAAAACCAGAAAATCCCTTCCTCTTCCAGCAGTCGCGAGACGAAGGCGAAATCGGTTTCGCCGTACTGCACGCAGTATTCGCGCGGGGTGTAACTGCCGGTGAGGGACAGCTTGAAATCAGTGAAGCCGTGGGCCTTGAAAATCGTAGTGACGATGTCCGAGGTCGCGAGGTTCTGAAACACACGGTTGTTGCTGGCGAGGGTGAGCCACCAGAGCCACGGTCTTAATACAAGCTGATAGCGTTCGGCAGTGGCGTCAGCGGGGAGTTGGCGAATTTCGGCAACCAGCGCATCGAAGGGGCGCAGCAGGGCGTCGTTGTGCAGGGTGGTGGTGACGTGGGTGGCGACGGCGGAGGTCAGGGTGAGGGAAGTGCCATCGTTGAGGCCGTTGAGGATTTGCGAGCCGAGTGAGTTGAGCGCTTCCTCGCCAAACAGTGATTCAGGGTAAAGCGCCGACAGCGAAGTGGCGGTGAGGGAGAGACTGGAGTTGCTGTCGATACTTCTAGCCATAACACATCCTTGAACAACGGGTAATAAATCTGTCCTCCATGTGCTTTAACCCGTCAGCACTCTATCCCGTGCATTTTCCAGAAGGCTGCACATTCTCCGGGCGTCGTTATATTTTCGACACAGATGCCCAAGTATTTGTCAGGGCCCCAAAGTTTGTCGTATACCAACCGAGTCCCCTCTATATTTATGTGTGGGTTTAACTTGGTAAGGGCCCGGGTATAACGCTCGGCGGTAGAAATGACGAAGTGTACTTGCGGGTCACTTAAGCCCAGTGCATTGCCAGGTCGTGTACGTAGGTGCACGAGCAATGCCACCGCAAAGTTTGCAGGAAATGGCTGGAGGTCTGTGGTTTGCGCTATATAGGCTGCCAGTTGTGTGCGGTTGCTGGTATTGAAGTTTATGTCCCATTCGAAATCTATGTCATGCAGGCGGTCATGACCCGCGTCTGGATTGGGTGAGCCTTTAGGGAGCTTGCCAGTGCTGGTCGTTAGGTCCGGTGTTGAATGCATGACGAGACGTCTTTGTGGCGCAACGGTGACCGGCATATATTCATTGAGTGCCTCAATACTCGCCATGACCATGGCAATGCCTTCCGTGGGGCGGGCTGCGGCCGGAAGTGTGTTGCTGATGTCTTTATAGCTGGCCAGTTTTACACCTCTGGTATTGTTTTCGATCTGTCTGTCCGGATCACCTTGCAACCACAGTGTGTCCTTGCCGAATCCGGCTTCACTGCTCATTGCCGATCCGACAATAATCAGTGAGCGGTTTTCAGTACCGATGGCCAGTAATGAAGGTTTGGCACTGATTGCCAGGTTCTTGTCGTAATAGGCAACCAGGTCGGCGTGAATTCCAGGGTCGAGAATTGTTTTTATACCTTTGGTCAGGTGGTCGGCTCCCAGTGCATACACCAAGATGTCGACTACTTGTATTTCGACGTTTCCGTCTTTGTTTTTAAAAGCCAGTTTCAGCTTTCCTGTCTCTAAATCGCGTGTCACTTTCGTAAGCTTTAAAACACTTCTGACTTTCTCGAAGTCTTCTTCTATGGCGCTGTTTCTATTGCCGGCGGGAAAGGCTTCGGTAAAACGGGATCCCGCGTCCCATGCGCTCCCGCCGGTGCCGGGACGCGTGAACCATAAAAGAACATTCATTTCCCTCATCACGGCTAACTCTACTACCCATGCGGCTGTCGCCGAACCACCGTAAACGGCGACAGTGGCCCCGGCCATAACGGCGGCGTCAGGCATCTTCCAGCCGGGGTCCATGAACTCATTGCCCCCGACGATCGAGCCTTTGAATGCCTCGATATCAACCTCGGCGGGCTTGTTTTCCTCTTCCATCAGCGCACGCGCGGAGCCGGGACCCATTGCAATAATTACTTTCTCACAGGTAATCCGTCCACCCACGCTGCCGGTCAGTTTAAGAGAATAACCGGTCCCGGTTTTACTGATGTTGGTGACATAAGAAAGGGGGATCTGGGCATAGCAATGTTGTCTTAAGTAGTACTTTAATACGGTCGAGAAAAGCCCGGCCTTCATGAAGTCGGCCCCAGGTACCGGCTGGCTGGAAAATCCACGGTCTGCGCGGCCATGGCCTAGAAGGTTGCCTGAAAGTAATTGCTGTGGTTGTCCCATGTTATGGCCCGGTGACATGTTTTGCCACAGGTCCGGACCCCCCATCAAATAGATATCGCCCAGTGTTTTATTAGTGGACTTTAAGTACTGCTGGATCGTATTGAGATAAGCGACCGCCGAAATACCGGCTCCAATGACGATTGTATCGGGCATGATTCACATCCTTGATGTGTTGGGGAGCTTTCGGGTTGGTTTGCCTTTTGAGTTGTGTTTTTGGGACCCACCAACACCCACTCTGCCAACTTTCCCGGTATTTGAATCATCAATACATTTCAACATTCCTTGCACTGCGAAACGGGACTGGCTTATTGGCCGTCCCGTTTCCGTCTCTGTGCTTGTTTCACTTATTGCTGCGTGTTTTTGGATTCGGCCGCTTTAGCCTGTTTCCACATCGGAATGGCTTTAAACGCGGTGACCATGTCGTAATCCAGTGCAACCGGAGCCTGGCCTTCATCGGTATTCGGTCCCATCGGTGTCTTGCCGTCGCGGCTTTGAAACCAGTTCATCCAGAGTTTCGATCCCGGCGTGGCCATGACCAGAGCGGCGTCGGGGTCACTGCTCGAAAGAGGCGGGTCAATGGTTTGCGGTGGCTGACTGGAGGTCGGCAGCAAAAAGGAGGTCATTGGATACTGGGCGCTGCTGTGGCAACCCAGGCATCCCGCGTTGGCCAGGCCGGCTGGGTAATAGTGCGAACCTGTCCAGGCCGGAGCGACGACAGCCCCATCGTTGGGGCCTGACAGCCTGCCGTCCCAACCCAGCGTGGATTTCGAGTAGAGCGGCGCCTTCGGGTTGACCCAGTTTTCGGTGAGCTTTGGATTGATGGTGACGGGCGGGGTCAGCGCTGTCGGATTGGTGTTGATGACGTCCGGGTTACCGCCCCAGGTCGCTCCTAATGGAATCATCTTGTCCCAGGCGTCCTTGCCGGGGGCATTCTTGTCGTAGACCAGAGTCGAGAATACCCAACCGGTTTGCGGGGAAGCGACGCTGTCCTTGACGATGATGTCGAACTGCATCAGCGATACATTGGTCATGGCCGGTTGGGCTGTAGTGCCCTTGAAGTTTTCGCCGACACATTTTGTCTTGTTGAGTGCACTGCCATTGCTGGTGTTCACCGGTGCGTAGATTTGCCATTGGGCGGCCTTCTCCATGGGGGCCCAATCGCTGCCGCAGGCACTGACCATGGCAAATTTTACGATGACACTGCCTTCCGCATATTGGGTAGTGGCGGTATCCAGTACTGGATTCATCGCACGCTCAGGTGTTTTTCCCCAGATATCGCCGAGGGTTTTCGCCGCTCGGGTGTCATAAAGAGTCAGGACATAAGTCGTTACGGGCAATGTCTGACCGGTCAAGGTGCCAGCGGGGAAGCCTGAACCTACATACACGCCACGAATCGGCTCGCGTTCGATGCCGAGCCAGATGGAGTCGTACCAACCGCTGTTCTTGTAATTCCAGTTGGCATAGTCAAAGACGATTTTTTTCATGTCGGGAGAGACGTAGTCTTTGAGTGCCTGTACATAGGCGTTAGCGTTGGCCTGAGTGATCTTGCCGTTAGCCGTCACCTTGCTCCATGGATAAGACGTGCCAGCAGGCAGCTCGGTGGGATAGTCATGGCTAAGGGTGAACAACGGCCCCTTGTAATCTGCCGGTGGGGAAAGTGCCGAGGCCAGGAATGGATCGATCTGGAGATTGGCATCACCGAGTTTGTCAGCGGTGGAGGTCAGGAAGGCCACCTTGCCCACCAGTTCACTTTCCGGTTGCCGGGTTTCAGCCTGTGCTGACAGAGGGGCCAAAACAGCGACTGCCAACAGACTCATCGGGTATTTCAAGCTTTTTTTCATGACATTATCCTTGTCAGTTATGGAAGAACGACTTCCATTTATCACGGTCATTTGGTGGACTTTCAGCGATTGACAGGCGTTACTCCAACACCCACTCCGCCAACTTCCCTGTCACCTGCGTCATCAACACATTCTCGACATCCCTTGCACCCGCCGCACTGCACTTGGCCAACACCGCCTGCACAATCCCGGCATCAAACTCAAACTGCTTGCCGGTCGCGGCTTTGTACCGACCGCGCAATTTCTCAAGCTTGGCCAACACAATCCCTTCCAGCGTCGCCTCATCCAGCGGCCGATACGCGACCACCGTCATCCGGGCCAGAAACGCTGGCCTGAATGCTTGCAGCAACACCTTATGCAGCGCTTCGTTAAACGCATCGGTGCCGAGTTGCGCCACCGGCGTATCCAGCAACAACTCCGCCCCGACATTACTGGTGGCCAACATCACCGTGTTTTTGAAATCCACCACTAACCCGGTTCCGTCCTCCATCACGCCCTTATCGAACACGTTGTAAAACGCCTCCAACACATCCGGATGCGCTTTCTCGATTTCATCCAGCAACACCACCGAATAGGGCTTGCGCCGCACGGCTTCCGTCAGCACACCACCACTGCCATAACCGACATAGCCGGGCGGGGCGCCTTTGAGTTGGCTGACGGTGTGGGCTTCCTGGTATTCGGAGAGGTTGATGCTGATCAGGTTGCGTTCGCCGCCGTACAACGCGTCGGCCAAGGCATACGCGGTTTCGGTTTTACCCACGCCGGTGGGGCCGACCAGCAGGAACACGCCGACCGGTTTTTGCGGGTCGGTGAGGCCGGCGCGGTAGGCTTGCAAGCGCTGGGCGATGGTGCCGAGGGCGATGCTTTGGCCCATCACGCGTTGGCCCATGCGTTGGCCGAGGGTGCGCACGGCGTGGGCTTCGTCGGCGAGCATTTTGCCGACCGGGATGCCGGTCCAGCCGGCGATCACGGCGGCGACGGTTTTGGTGTCGACCTGTTCCGGCACCAGCGGATCGTCCTGGCGAATCGCGTCGAGCCCGGCTTCCAGGCGCACCAGTTCGGCGGCCAGGTGATCGATGCGGCTGTCGATGTTTTCGTCGGGTTTATCGCTGTCGGCGCGTTCGCTCAGGGCGAGCAGTTCGCGACGGGTTTCCAGCAGTTCGCGCACGGCGACCCGTTCTTCGTTCCAGCGGGTTTCCAGTTCGCGAATGGCCTGCACGTTGCTGATGGATTCGCTTTCCAGCAGGGTGATGCGTTCGCGGTGATCGAGCCCGGTGGCTTGTTCCCGGCGCAGGCGTTCGACTTCATCCTTGAGGCTATTCTGTCGATGCCGCAGGCTTTCCAGCGGTGGCGGCACGTCGTGTTGACCGAGGGCGACCCGGGCGCACGCGGTGTCGAGCACGCTGATGGCTTTGTCCGGCAGTTGTCGGCCGGAGATGTAGCGGTGGGACAGTTTCACCGCTTCATGAATCGCCGCGTCCAGCACCTGTACACCGTGATGTTGTTCGAGTTTCGCCGCGACGCCACGCAGCATTTCCACGGCGGTGATTTCGTCTGGCTCTTCGACTTGCACCAGTTGAAAACGCCTCGCCAATGCCGGGTCTTTCTCGAAGTATTTTTTGTACTCCAGCCACGTGGTGGCGGCCAGCGTTCGCAACTCGCCACGAGCGAGCGCCGGTTTCAGCAGGTTGGCCGCGTCGCTGCCACCTTCCGCGCCACCAGCACCGATCAGGGTGTGAGCTTCGTCGATGAACAAAATGATCGGTTTCTCGGCACTGCGCACCGCGTCGATCACACCTTTTAGGCGCTGCTCGAATTCGCCTTTGACCCCGGCACCGGCCTGCAACAACCCGAGGTCGAGCACCCGCAAACTGACTTCCTGCAACGACGGCGGTACATCCCCGGCGGCGATGCGCAGGGCCAGGCCTTCGACCACGGCAGTCTTGCCCACGCCGGGCGCGCCCACGAGGATCGGGTTGTTCTGCCGGCGCCGTAACAGGATGTCGATGCACTGACGAATCTCGCCATCGCGCCCGACGATGGGATCGATGCGCCCGGCATGGGCATCGGCGGTCAGGTCCTGGGTGTATTGATCGAGCACGGAATCCTGTTTGGGCGCTGATTGGCCCGGTGCCGAAGGACGCACGCCACCGACGTGTTCGCGGGAGCTTTCAGTCCATTCCAGCAGGTTGCTGCGCAGTGCCTCCCGGGGAATCTTCAACAACGATGAAGCGCTGTTGAGCAGCAAACTGCGGCGCTCATCGCGGTCGATCAACGCCAACAGCAGCAAGCCGGAACGAATGCTGTCCAGCCCCAATACGCTGGCCTGCACCACCGCGTCTTCCAGCAGCCCGGTGGTGTGGGTCGAGAGTGCCGGGGTGCGGGTGCTGCCGGATTTGAACAGGTCCAGTGCCTTGTTGATTTCGGCGGTCAGGGCATCGCGTTCCAGGCCGAAGCGCGGCAGCAGCCAGGCGAAGTCGCCGCCCTCGATGTCCAGCAACTCCAGCAGCAAGTGCTCGATTTCGACGTAATGATGACCCCGTTGCAGACAGCGTTGCGCGGCGCGTTCCAGGGCGCGACGGTTGTCCGGGTTGAGGCGCCCGATCAGGCTGGCCAGTTCCATGTTCAGGTGATCTCCAGCTGACGAAGGCGGGTTTCGATGCGTTGCACGGCGAGGCTGGTCTGACGTTGCAAGCCACCGTTCCAGCTCAGCAGCGGCGGCGTCTCGCGACCGAGTTTCATCGGGCCGGCGCCGCGCACCAGCAACACCAGGGTGCAATCCAGGTCCGGGCCAAAATAGAGCGCGCTGAGGCTGGCCAGGGCCGGGTGGGATTCGCCGTCCGGCAAGAACTTTGCGGCTTGGGCCGAGGACAGCGGGCCAAGGGTCAGGCGAAAACCTGCGTGTTCATCCCAGACCCGAGTGCCGGCCACCGCCGTACGCCCCAGTTGCAAGTTGCGGCCGCCCGGGATCATGCGGCTGCGACTGGCGGGCGGGATCTCGCGCCAGGCGCCTTCATAGGCGCTGAGTTCCACCGGCAGTTCGAAGTGCTCGCGCACCACGGCTGCGAAACCCGCGAGGGAGCGGCGGCCATCGGCAAACAACGCGCTGCAGGCCAACACCGCCGAGTCGGGCATGGCCCCGCGTTCCTGCAACGCTTTGGGCAACAACCCGGTCAACGCGCGCAATTGCGACTGGACCGGCGAGGCACCGGGGGCTGTGAACCCCACGGCAATCCGGTGTTTGCGCATCACCTTGTACAACAGGCTCAACAGACGATGCTGGAACAGGTCGAGGAATTCGGCCGGTGCGTGGTCCCTGGCCCGGGCCCGTTGTTGCAGCCATTCCTGATAGGCGTAGGGCAGGGGGCCGTCGGGGCCGCCGAGGCCGAACACTGGCGTGCTGAGGACCGGTTGTTCACCGGTTTGCTGAGTCAGGCTTTCGATTTCGCTGGCGGCGAACAGCGGCGTCAACGGCCCGCGCAGGCGAATGGCTTCGGCCTGGGGCGAGGTGCCGCTGCCCAGGGATTCGGCTTGCGGGTGTTCGCGTTCCAGCAGCAACAGTGCCTGCAACAGCTCAAACGCTTGTGGATCGCGGCGCAGCTTTTCACTCAGGTTCAGAGGGAAAGTGGCATGCCGGCTTGGGGTTGCCATGTTTTCACCTCCTTGTCTGACTGGACCAGGACCGTGCGCACAAAGCGATTGGCCGTGGCATACAACGAAAAGAATTGCGCCAGCACCGCCGAAAACAACACCGCGCTGCTGCCGACAAAATGCTGCGCATCGAGTTGTAACTGCACCTCCAACCCATTGCGCCAACCGCGCCAGGCGTCTTCGCCGACATGGCCGATCACGCGCTCACACGAAAGACCGAGCAAACCTTCGATCTGCCGCAAAGCGCTGGCCTCGTCCCGCAGGTTGTGCAGCTGGAGGATTTCCCTGAGGGCATCCAGCGCTTGGGGGCCTTCGACCAGCGACAGATGATTGAGGGTCAGTTGCGACACCAGCCGCCAGCGCGATTCGCCATCCAGTCGCGGCAGACTCTGCGGGCTCGGTGGGTTGCGCAGACGCGCCCACGCCACCGGCCCCGGTCGCTCAAACCCCAACGGCGTGCCGGCGGGGAGGCTCTGGGCCAGGTGTCGATTGGTGCACAGCAGTTCGGCGGTGAGGCTGTATTCGACCCTCTCCGAGAGGGGGTCGAGCCGGGTGTCCACCAGGCTCATCAACAGGTCGGTGCCGAGGCGATTCGGGGTCATGCCGCTGACCCGTCGCGCATGCCAGTAGCACTGTTTATCGCCGCCACCGTGCTGGCTGCCGTAATAGGCCGGCACCCGTTGCACGCCTTGGCGCGTGGTGGCGCGCACCGCGCGGATGCTGTGGATCTCGACGCTGTTTTCGCGGTGACTGTCGGCCACCAGTCGATACTCGCTGCGGGTGCCATCCGGGCGCAGGGGCTCGGAGGTGCGCGGGAACAGGTTGATCACCGGCGCGCAACCGAGGGCGATATCGCTGGCCTGAAGGTGCATGCGGCTGGTGGGCGGACGGTCGAAGACGATGTACACAAACAACGTCTGACTGTCGCTGCTGACGCCGGCCAATGGCAGGTCGAAGAAATTGAATTTGTCCGGGAAGGCAAAGTACTCGGCGAGCAGGCGCATGCCTGGGTGCACGCCGTCTTCGTCCGGCAGCAGCACTTCATCGCTGGCAAACCCGACAACCTGCGGCAGCCCCACCAAGGTTTTCGGCACGCTGCCCGCCGGGCCGGCCAGCACCTTTACGGCATGCGCGCCGAGCAGGTCATACAGGCACGCGTTGATCACCGGGGAGGCGGCCAGGTGGATGCGCAATTGCGCGATGTTCAGCTCCGACCACTGGTTTTCACCCAGGCAACGCAGACTCAGGCGCAACGCCGAGCGGGCCTGGGGTACGCCGGTCAGGGCCTGGGCTTCATCGCTGCCGAGCAGCAAGGCTTCGTTGATTTCCACCGGCCACAACTCAACGGCTGAGCTGGTGCGAAAGTGGATGCTTTCACCTTTGCTGGTGGTGACGAACAGCGGTGTGTCCCGGGGCAATGGGTAACCGCCGGCGAGGTTGCCTTTGCTCGGGTCCGGCTGGAATTGCACGATGGCGCAGGAAGGCAGCGGCCGCATGGCCAACGGGTAAAGTTGTTCCAGCAGGGCATCGCTGAATTCGGCGTAGTCGTCGTCGAGCCGTCGTTGCAGGCGCGCCGCCAGCAGTGCAAAGCCTTCCAGCAGCCGCTCGACATGCGGGTCCGGGCATTCGCCGGGGGACAGCTCCAGGCGTCGGGCAACCTTGGGGTAACGTTCGGCGAAAATGCTCCCGGCATGCCGCAGCCAGGTCAGTTCCCGTTGGTAGTAGTCGAGCAATTGCGGGTCAATCGAGTCGCTCATGACGCACCTCAAGGCCATCGCTGGCCTTCTCGATGACAAATGCCACGGGCCAGTGTTGCTGGCCGCTGCGCAACTCGCCCAGCAGGCGAATGCTCAGTTGCTGCGGGTGGCCGGGGACTGGATTGACTTGAACCTCGCCCAGTTGCAGGCGCGGTTCGAAATGGGTGATGGCCTCGCGTACGTCCCGCGCCAACTGACGACGGTCATCGCTGCGCTGCTGTTGCAGCGCGGTCCAGTCAGCGATGCCGTAGTCGAGAATGCTCGGTGGAGAGGTCAAGGCGCGGGGACCGCGCCGGGTGTTGAACAGGCGCAGCAATTCCGTTTGCACCGAGACGAGTAACCCCTGGCGATCGAACACTTGCACAGTGTCGGCCTCGCTGGAGGTGAGACGCTCGAACAATGGAGGAAGTATGCCGGTGCCTGCCATGGCCGACGCGTCCGCTTACTTGACGAGCTTGTTGGCGGCCATGTCCCAGGTCGAGGCGGCCGTGCCTTCCTTGGTGCCATCGTCTTTCTGGGCGGTGAGTTCCCATTTGATCTTGGTGAAGTTCAGGGAAATGGTTTCCACCGGTTTGCCACCCGTGCCGCCACTGACGCTGACGTTCGACAGCACCACGTTGGTCAGGGTGTAGATGATGAACGGCATCAACTGCCCGCTGCCTTCGGCGGCGTTACGGCCGATGGTGATCTTGGCTTCGGGGATCGGTTTGCCGGCGCAGCAATATTCATTGAGGGACGGTGTGGAGCTGTCGACGAACTTGGTCAGGGTGAATTCGCCGATATGCGGTTTGCCGGATGTCCGCTCCGAGTTGCTGACGTCGTTGGTGACCTGCATCGCCACGTTGTGGCTGTAGGACATGACTTCGATTTTGTCCGCGTAGCCCTCGAGCAGGCTGTCACCTTTGATGTCACCGCCGAGGTCGAGAATAATTGCATCCATCGCATGAAACTCCTGAAGGTTATCGCGCTAGATAAAAGGAGAACTCCCGCCGGCCGGGCCGGCGGGAGTGAAGCAGGTCAGGCTGCAACCGGTGGCGGCAGTGTGGCGACCAGGCGGATCGATGCGGTCAGCTCTTCGAGCTGGAAGTGCGGCCGCAGGAACACCGTGGCCTTGTAGGCACCGGGTTTGCCGGCGACTTCGGTCACGTCCACCCGAGCTTCACGCAACGGGTACTGCGCCTTGATCTCTTGCGGCGCGTTGTCGTTGATCAGCACGTAGTCGGCGATCCAGTTATTGAGGTAGGTCTGCACGTTGTCGCGGGTCATGAAACTGCCGACCTTGTCGCGCATGATCACCTTCAGGTAGTGCGCAAAACGCGAGGCCGCGAGCACGTACGGCAACATCGCCGAAATCCGCGCGTTGGCGTTGGCCTCGTTGGTGTTGTAGAGCTTGGACTTGTTGGTGGTCTGGCCACCGAAGAACACCGCCACGTCGCTGTTTTTCTTGTGGCACAGGGCGATGAAGCCGAGGTCGTTGAGCTCTTTTTCCCGGCGGTCGGTGATCGCCACTTCGGTCGGGCATTTGAGCGACAGGTCGCCGGAACTGGTGCGGAAGGTATGCGCCGGCAGGCCTTCGACCGCGCCACCGCCTTCCGCCCCACGAATCGCCGCGCACCAGCCGTACTTGGCGAAGGCTTCGGTGATGCGTTGCGACAAGGCCCAGGCCGCGTTGCCCCACAGGTATTTGCCGTGGTCGGTGCCGTTGACGTCTTCCACGTAGTTGATGCCTTCCACCGGCGAGGTTTCCGGGCCGTAGGGCAGGCGCAGCAGGAAGTGCGGCAGCACCAGCGACACGTAGCGCGAGTCTTCGCTTTCGCGGAAGGAGCGCCATTTGATCAGCTCCTGGCTCTCGAAGACTTTCGACAAATCACGGGGCACGGCCAGTTCGGTGAAGCTGTTCATGTCGAACAACCGTGGGCTGGCGGCGGCAATGAATGGCGCGTGGGCCGCGGCGGCGACGTTCGACAGTTTCTCCAGCAGGCCGATGTCCTGCGGGTGCCGGCCGAAGGTGTAGTCACCCACCAGCAGGCTGAACGGGTGGCCGCCGAAGGTGCCGTATTCTTCTTCGTAGATTTTCTTGAACAACGCGCTCTGGTCGAACTCGACGGCTTTCTCCAGGTCGTTTTGCAGCTCTTTCTGGGTCACGTTGAGCAGGCGCAGTTTCAGCCGGGAGCTGGTCTCGGTGTTCTGTACCAGCAGGTGCAAGCCACGCCAGGACGCTTCGAGTTTCTGCATGTCGGGGTGGTGCAGGACTTCGTTGAGTTGCGCGCTGATCAGCTCGTCGATCTGGCTGATACGGTCGTTGATCATCGCCACGGTGTCCTTGTCGATGGCCATGCCTTCGTCGAGTACCTGGGTGGCGAACTCCGCGAGCATGTCGCGGGCATAGTCCTGCTGGCTGTCGTCATGGGCCATGCGGCCTTCGGCGATGATCCGGTCTAGCAGGGACAGGCTTTCTGTGGTGCTTTCACTGGTTTTGGCGGCGGCTGATGCGGGCATGGCGACTTCTCCCTAAGTGAATGAGTGATCAGGCTTGCGGTTCGGCCGGCGCTTCAGTGTCGCCTTCGGCGGCAGGCGCAGCGGTGTCCGGACGCGCAGACTTGATCTCTTGCAGGCCCTCGGTGTTGGCGATGACATCGCGCAACAACTTGTCCAGATCATCGTTGCCGTCGAGCTTGGTCAGCAGATCGCGCAGACGCTGACGCGCTTCGAACAGACGACGCAGCGGCGTGACTTGCTCGACCACTTTCACCGGATCGAAGTCATCGATGTGCTTGAAGTTGAGTTCGATGTTGAGCTTGCTGTCATCGCCGGTGAGGGTGTTGGTGACCTGCAAGGTGGCACGGGGAGCAATCGAGGCCAGCACCTCGTTGAAGTTGTCGCGGTCGATTTCGGTGAAGCGCCGTTCGACCAGTTTGGGGAGAGCGTTGAGAGGCTTGCCGGAAAGGTCGGCGAGAATGCCCACGACCAGCGGCAATTCTTTTTTCTCGATGGCGTTGCCGATTTCGACGTCGTAGGTGATTTGCACCCTCGGTGGGCGGACCCTGTCGAGTTTGTGCTGAGTACTTTCTGCCATGTTGGATGACTCCGATGCATGAGCGGGCGCAATGCATCGGGAGGCCCGTTCATCGCTTTCCCTTGCTGGACCGTAGGTTAGAAAGGGTGGCAGATGGACCTGTCGTTCCTTTGACAAACCTTCCTCGTTCGCCGTGAGGGCCGAACTACCCAAGACGCTAGAACAGGTCTATAAAAAAGCAAGGGAAAACCTTTTTATGACTGTCATGAGAAAAGGAAAATTCATTTTGTTTTCACGTTTTTTTGCCTGCTGCGTGTTTTTGACCTTCGCCGGGTGTTCGCTTTTCGGGCCACGGGTGGACCTCGATAACCTGACCCTGGACGTCGCGCCAAGGGCCAACGACGACACACCGATTGCCGTGGATTTCATCGCCGTGAACGACCCGGACCTGCTCAAGCAACTGTCGGGCATTACCGCCCGCCAGTGGTTCACCGAGCGTGAGCAGTACCAGCGCGACTACCGGCAACTGATGACGGTCTGGGGCCTGGAGCTGGTGCCGGGGCAATTCATCGACAAACAACCCTTCCCGCTGGGGGGCAAGCGGGCGGCTGGACTTTTGGTCTTCGCCAGCTATAACACTCCCGGAGCCCACCGGTTGCGGCTGGATGACCAGAGCAATGCCTGGCTCAAGTTCGACAGTCGCGAGATGACGCTGGTGGGCGACAGCCCGAACTGAACACCTTGCAAGAACACCGCGCTGCGCGGCGAAACCATGACCTCGAAAGGAATCGTATGAGCCTGTTACCTGATGCGGTTTGCTGGCACGAGGGCATGCAGTTGTTGCCCCAGCATTTTCAGTTGCAAGGACTGCGGGCCGAGGCGCTGGTGGCGCACTTTGCCCAAGCGTGTAATCCGTGGTTCTGGGGCGTCAACCGCATCGAGGTCGACCCCGGCGCACTCAGTGCCGGGCTGGTGCGGCTGGTCAATCTGCAAGCGACGATGCCCGACGGATTGCCGGTGAATCTGCTGGCCGGGGTCGGACCGACGCTGGAACTCGACGTCGGCGAAGCGATCAACGCCACCGAAGATGCGACGGTCACGGTGTACCTGGCGGTCAGCCCGTTATGGCGCGCCGGGCAGTTGTTGCCGCTCAAGGGTCGGTTGCAATCGGTGGTCGGCGATGCGTTGCCGGATTTGACCAGCGGCGAGTACCCCGAATCGATCACCGTGTGGCGACCGAATCCACGCTTGTGCACGCAACTGAACAAGGCCGATTCCATCTGCCTGCCGCTGCTGAAAATCCGCAAGGAGGGCGGCGGGTTCATCCCGTTGCCTTACACGCCGCCCACTCCCATCCTGTTGCCGGAATCCGTGATTGGCCGGCGAGTTGCCGGTTTGTGCGCCCGGGCCCGGGAAAAATGCATGTTCCTCGGCGGCCGTTTGCGTCAGGCGCAGCAGGCCGGCAATCAGGACGACGTACTGGAAATTCGTCGCCAGTTGACCGCGCTGTGGGCTCGCCTGCCGGAAGTCGAAGGTGCGTTGGGCAGCCGCCAGGCCAACCCGCAAACCCTGTATGGCGGGTTGCTCGGGCTGACCGGTGCCTGGTCGGCGCTGGACCCGTTGGCCGGTGTCCCGCCGTTCGCCCCGCTGGATTTTCTCGAGCTGCAACGCGGCTACGAAGCCGTCCTCGACTGGCTGGAGAAAACCCTCGAATTGATCCGCGCCGGCTATCGCAGCCTGCCATTCGCCCGCAGCGAACAGAGCTTCTCGATCCAGTTGCCCGACGATCAGCCGAGTCAGCGACTGGTAATCGGTTTGCGCATGCCCAACGGCGTCGGCGAGCAGGCGGCCAGCGAATGGCTGAGTGGCGCGATCATCGCTTCGCAGCCGCACATCGCGATGCTCAGCCGCCAGCGCATGAGCGGTTTGTCGCATCAGGCCATGAGTCGCAATGAGCAAGTGGCCTATAGCGTCGGCGACGATACGCGGTTGTTTGTGGTGACGGCCGAAGGCCAATGGTTCGACGGGCAGTTGCCGTTGCTGATTGCCGCGCCGGCCTCGAAACCGGCGAGCAGTCCATGGCAAGTGGTGTTGTTTGTGGCCCAGGCCAGTGAAAGTGCTTGATCAAGGAAGGGGCGTCGTATGTCTGAAGGGAATGCCGGGGCGGGTACACGGGGCCTCCACGAAGCACCGCTGAGCAGCGCCTTTCGCCAGGCCTGGTTGCAATGGTCCGAGGAATGGAACCAGTTGCCCAAGGACTCTGATGACGCGGCGCTGGTCGAGGCCGTGGTCGACTTGTCCACGCAGATTTCCCAGCGCCTGTGGCGCACCGCGTTCGCCCGGGTCGGCGATGCGGCGACCGAGCAGGTCAAGGCGCTGGTCTATGCCTTTGTCGCGCTGATCGATGAAACCCTGCTGTTCACCCCGTGGCCTGGACAATCCGCCTGGCAGGACAAACCTTTGGAGTCGCGGATGTACGCGAGCCGTCAGGCCGGTGAACGATTGCCATCGGCGATCAAAGAGCTGCTGGACCAACAGATTCCCACCACCCGCGATCTGGCCAATGTCTATTTGCAGTGCCTGGTGCTCGGATTTCAAGGACGGCTGCGAGGCGAACACAGTCAGGTCCCGCATGAGAAATTGCGCCTGGCATTGTTCACGTTTGCCTGGCAGCACGAGCCGGATTATGCCGACGTCAGCACCCGGCTCGCACAGCCCGCGACGGTGCCGCCGGTGCAGTTGCCGGTGCGTCTGTCGTTGCCCGATGGCTTTCGCCTCGGCCTGGGGATTGTCGCCATGATGCTGTTGCTGACCGGGCTGGGGCAGTTGTTCTGGCGCGATATCCGCCTGGAACTGGAACCGGTGTTGCAGATGACCGATTCGGTCGCCGTGTCGGAGCAAGACTCATGAGCACCCTGCAGATGGTCGGTCTGGTCATTGCACTGCTGTTGTTGCTGGTGCTGATCGTCGTGGCGCTCTGGTGGTTGCGCACCCAGAGCGGCGCGGCGATCCGCAGTTTTTACGCGGCTGTGCGCCATATGGAGCAGGAGCAGGGCGCTCAGGATCGCTATCAGATTCCCTGGTTGATGATGCTCGGCAACGAAACCCAGGGCACGCAACTGTGCAGCCAATGGCGCCTGCAACCGACCGACAAACCGGCCTGGTTCGGGCGCTGGTGGTCAGACCCCGAAGGCGCGGTGCTGGTGGTGCCGCAAGCGTTGTTCCTGCCCGAAGAAGGCATGAACCTGCAACGGGGCGGCTGGTGGCGCTTGCTCGGCTTAATCCTGCGCTTGCGCAGCAAACGGCCGCTGGACGGGGTGATCTGGACCGTGCCGGTCAGTCGCCTGGGCAATGTCGAACAAGCGGCGAACCTCGGGCTGGCGGCGCGTCGGCGCTTTATCGACTTGCTGCAACGCTTCGGCCTGAGCCTGCCGGTGTACGTGGTGATCACCGGCATGGAAGAACTGCCGGGCTTTCAGGAACTGATCAGTGCGTTGCCGGAAGAAAGTCGCGAGCGGGCGCTGGGCTGGTCTTCGCCCCACGGCCCCGACACGATGTGGCAATCCCAATGGAGCGATCAGGCGCTGGATCAGGTCAACCGGGCCCTGGCGGAATCGATCATCGAACTCGGCGCGTTGTCCGGCCATTTGAGTGGCGAATTGTATGGATTGCCGGAACGCCTGGAAGCCTTGCGCCGCAATCTGCAAACCCTGCTGGAACCGGTGTTCCAGGGCAATGCACAGGGCGAGGCGCCACGTTTTCGCGGGGTGTATTTCACTGCCAACCAGCCCTCGGAGGATGCGCTCGACGGGTTTTCCGCCAATGACAGTGACCTGCAGCAAAGTGTGTTCGCTCGCCAGTTGTGGCAACGGCGGGTGGTGGCCGAGCGGGGGCTGGCCCAAGTGGTGCCGCGCCTGTTGCGTATGCGTCAGCGCTGGCAACGCTTGACCGGGGCGATTGCGCTGGTGGTCGGGGTGATCTGGATCGCCGGCATGCTCTGGGTCTGGCAGGACTCGGTCAAAGATGCCCATGAACTGTCGCGCCTGCTGCAAGGCGCACAAAAGAACTACGTGGCGGTCACCGATGAATCCCATCGACTGGATGCCACCCGACGTAACGTCCAGGGTTTCTGGCGGGTCCTGGAAAAGGCACCGCGCTGGACCTTCACCTCCCTGGCGTTTCCTACGTCCTGGTTCTCGTCCCTGGACGTGCAACTCGAGAATGAATTGCGCACCACCGCCCACAGCCATTTGCTCGAGCCGTTGCACGAGCTGTTGAACGCGGAGCTGGTGCAACTCAAGGCCATCCGCAACACCGAGCGCCGGGGCAATGTGGAAAGCGAAGACCCGGCGCAATGGCAAAACTACGTCAAGGCCAAGGATCTGGTGGCGCGCGCGGTGCGTCTGGAGCAACAGAATCAATGGTTCAATCAGGCCTTGAACAACCCCAAGGCGCCCCTCGAAGACCTGGTGTCGCTGAGCAACAACGCGTTGTCCCTGAACCTCAATCTCGGCACGTTACGCCGTGCCGCGTTTTACAATCGGGTACTGCTGGATACCGATGACGGCAACCTTAAACCGCTGGACCTGACCCTGGAGCGCCCGGCGATCACGGAGAACTTTTCCGGGTTGATGGAGCGCTGGCTGGACCAGTATTTCCTCGCTGACAACTTCGTGCGCCAGGCCGGTTATCTCAGGTTGCATCTGGAGCGGCTGGAGGCGGGCGGCGGCAATACCCTGACCGAACTTGAGGACCTGCGTGCGTTGATCGACGACCTGCAAGGGTTGATCGGCCTGACCAACTCGGCGTGGAGTCGCGGCAAGGGCCAGGACCTGGTGCCCGGTTATCGCGAGATGATGGACAAGGTGCGCCAGAGTGTCGTGCTTGGCCCGCAGGTCGAACAGCAACTGGATCAACAAGCCTCGAAGCTGCAGCAGAGTTTTCGCGATCAATGGATTGCCCAGGCCGGTTCCAGGGGTAACTTGCTGGTGCAACAAGGCAGCGGGCAGTTGGTGTTGCAGGAGCACGTCAGCCAGTTGAATAACGCGGTGCAGGCGTTGTTCAAACGGGACTTCGTGGCGATCGCCTTGCGTGCGGATCAGGACGGCGCCGATGTCCAGGGGCAGAACGTCGATGGCGATGACCTCAACGGCGCGCTGAATTATTTCGCCAGTTACAAGAGTTACGCCGCCGAAGAACTGCCGCGAATTCCGCCGGCTTATCGCGGCGCCGTGCTGGCCGCCGCCGAAAGCGCGGTGGCCAAGGCCATGTGGCTGAGCCTCAAGGACCACGACGACCAATCCCACGCTTACGGGGTGTTCAACGTGCAGGCGCCGCAAGCGGTGGCGTTGCAGAAAGCCTTTATCGATTTGCGCCGCAGCGATCTGGCGACGCGCCTGCAAAGTGCCTTGAACCGGCGGGCCCTGGATCAGGTGGTCGGTGGCCTCGGTGAAATCACCGCACAACCGCTGTTCAGCGGGCGTACCGAAATCAGCCAGTGGGATGGTTCGAAAAACCTCGGCCTGCAACTGTATGGCGCCAGTGATGTGCAGGATTTGAAACTGAGCCTCAAGCAACAATTCAACACCATGCTCGGCATCACCGAACGGCGCACCTCGGCGCTGGAATGGTTGAAAACCCAGCAGCAGAATCTCTCGGCGCTGGACTATGAGCGCGTGACGCAATTCAGCGCGCTCAACGACGAATTGCTCAAATACAAGGAGGCGAACCCCGCCAGTTCGCCGGCGCAGATCGAGCAGTTGGTGAGCCGCGACTTTATCGAAATGGACACCACGTCCTGCGGCCAGATCCTGCAAACCGCCAGCCTGTCTGGCGGGCGCGGCACGCTGGCCATGCGTGCGCTGGAACTGCAGCAAACCGCCATGCAGCGTTGCCAGCTCCTGCAACAGCAACAGGCCTCGGCGGCGTGGAATGACCTGGCCAACTACTTCAATCAATACCTGGCCGAGCGTTTTCCGTTTGCCAATGGCGTGCAGGCGACCGACGCCGACCCGGCGCGAGTCCAGCATTTTCTTGAGCTGATCGACAAGCGCCTGCCGGTGGCCCAGGCCGGTCTGGTCCTGAGCCAGACCCCCGAGCGCTTGGCTGCCGAAGACTTTCTCAACCGTTTGAAACAGGCCAGTACCTGGCTGACGCCGATGTTTGTGCGGGACAAGAGCGGCATCCTCGGGGTGGAACTGGACGTGCGCTGGCGCACCGATCGCGAGGAAGAACGGGGGGCCGATCAAGTGATCGCCTGGGGCCTGAATGCCGGTAATCAGCAGATCAGCTACCCCGGCGAAGCTCAGCCGAACCTGCGCTGGATGGTCGGGCAACCGGTGCGCCTGACACTGCGTTGGGCGCGCAATGGCTCCCAGCGTCCGGCCAACGATCAGTTGCAACCGAACCTGGTGGTGCGTGATCTGGAGGCCGGTTGGGAATACGGCGGGCCTTGGTCGTTGCTGCGCTTGATGCGTTCACATCAGTCGGTGCAGCGCCAGCCGAACATGGATTTCACGGACTTTCCGCTGACCCTGCGCCTGCCGGTCACGGCGCAATCGAGCACGGCTGAGCAGACGCTGATGTTTGTACGTCTGTCATTGATGAGCCAGGGCTCGAAGCTGCCGCTGTCCATTCAGCCGCTGCCGACCCGGGCTCCGCGCTCGCCTTTCATGCAAACCCGAGCGACCGCGTCTACCACCGCCATGACTCAGGAGGAGGGCCTTTGAATATGCCATCAACACCGTTGCCGGAACTGATTGACCGCTTGCTGGAGCCGATCAGCAGCGAGGCGCCCTGTGGCCAGGATTTGCGTTATGAACGTGAATTCGACCAGGCCCGGGAGCTGCGCCGGGAGGACGATACGAGTCTGCCGACAGGGGTTTGGCAGTCGTCGATCAAACGCGCGCAATGGCCGGAGCTGGAAAAACTCACCACCGGCCTGCTGTTGGAGCGCAGCAAAGACTTGATGCTCAGTGCCTGGCTCGGTGAGGCGTGGTTGCATCAGGACGGGCTCGAAGGGTTGCCGGGCAGTCTGGCGCTGATCGCCGGGTTGTGCGAGCGCTATCCCGAACAGCTTCACCCGCAAGCGGAGGACGGTGATCAGTCATGGCGGGTGATTCCGCTCGAATGGCTGGCCCGGCGCTATACCGAAGTTCTGCTCACACGGGTGCCGTTGCTCGATCCGCGTAATGGTGAATTCGATGGTCTGTGCCTGGACGCCTGGCGGCGTTTGCAAGTGCAGCAGGTGCAGACCAATGACAGCAAGGTCGCGAAAACCTCGGCGGAAAATGCGCGCAGCGAACAGAAGAAAATCACCGAGCAGATTCGCGCCACGCCGTTGTCGTTCTGGTTGCACAGTCAGGGCAGCTTGTTGTTGAGCCTGCAGCATTTGCAACGGCTGGAAGCCTGGAGCGACGCCTACCTCGGCAGTCAGGCCCCGGGCTTCAAAGGCTTGCAGGATGTCATCACGGCGTTATTGACGCTGGTTCAGGAGTTCATCGCCATGCACCCACGCCAGTCCACCGAGGTTCCTGTTGAAGCCGCGCCGGTGGTGGCGTCTGGTCCTGCCGATGTCGTTGCGGCGCCTCAGGTGTTTCGCGAGCCCGCGAGTCGTGAAGAGGCGTATCGGCAATTGCTGTTGATCGCCGAATACCTGGCCCGCACCGAACCCCATAGCCCGGTGCCGTACTTGATCCGGCGCGGGGTGGAGTGGGGTAATAAGCCGTTGAGTGAATTGTTGGGTGAGTTGATCTCGGCGGATGCTGAATCGCGGCGGCTTTGGACGTTACTCGGCGTTCTCTAAGCCATCGCCGAACAACTGTGGGAGCGGGCTTGCTCGCGAAGAGACCGTTACATTCAACATCATTGTTGACTGTCAGACCGCTTTCGCGAGCAAGCCCGCTCCCACATTTTTTTCTGTGGTGATTCGGGAATCTGTGTTTGCCACATTCCCCCTGTGGGAGCGAGCTTGCTCGCGATGAGGGCCTGTCAGCCGACATGTGTATCGACTGATGCGCCGCCATCGCGAGCAAGCTCGCTCCCACAGGGGGTTTCTGCCTGGCCGCAAAGCCAGGTTTCAAACCATCCGGGTAACCACGGAGGTCGGCAGGCTAACCGGCGTCAGCACCGGTCGGCCGGCAAAGAATGCCACCAGGTTTTTGCCCACCAGTTCCACGGTGCCTTGGGTCGCTTCCGGGGACAGGCCGGCGACATGGGGCGTCAGGATTACGTTGGTCAAGGCCTTGAGGGCGTCGGGCACTTTGGGTTCGTGGTCGAACACATCCAGCGCGGCACCGCCAATCCGCCGTTGTTCCAGCGCACTGATCAGGTCCGCGGTGACCACGACGCTGGCCCGCGCTATGTTGACCAGAAAGCCGTTGGGGCCCAGTGCGTCGAGCACCTGGCGGTTGATCAGGTGTTGCGTGCCCACACCGCCCGGCGTGGCAACGATCAGGAAGTCCGACGCCCGGGCCAGTTCCGTGGGCGTCGAGCAATAGTGGTAGGGCGTGTCGCTGCGGTGCTGGCGATTGTGATAACTCACGCTCATGTCGAAACCGTTGGCCGCTCGCTTGGCGATGGCCATGCCGACCGCCCCGAGTCCGAGAATACCCAGGCGTTTGCCGGCCAGGGACGGGCGCATGATCTTCGGCCATTCGCCACGGCGCACGGCGGCATCGGCCCGGGGAATGTCGCGCACCAGCGACAACAACAACGCCATCGCGTGATCCGCCACCGACGAGGCGTTGACCCCGGCGCCGTTGGTCACGGTGATGCCGCGATCGCTGGCCGCTTGAAGGTCGACGTGTTCGTACCCGGCGCCAATCACGCAGATGATTTTCAGGGCGGGCAGGTCGGCGATTTCTTCAGCGTACAAACCCAGTGGGCCGCGGGTCAGCACGGCATCGATGCGCGAACCGTGGGACGCAATGGCTTGGGCGCGCTCGGCAGGCGTCGGCGCCAGAATCAGGTGAAAGCCCTGATGTTCGAGAATCGGCAAGTAATCATTGATGGTTTCAACCAATACCAGGACGGTTGCAGTCATGCTGGGCTCCTGTGGGCATCGAAATGTCGGGGGCTCGAAAGTCGTTTCAGATTGCTGATTCCAGAGCGGTTTGGCAATCGCCAAAAACCGCAGGCTTCACACAGTGTAGGAGCTGACGAAGCCTGCGATCTTTCAGCGCGCTAGAAAATGACGTCTACGGCATTCAAGACCTTGGCGAATGCACCGTTCAAAGTCGCGTTATGGTGCTCGATGATCGCCCGGGCCGGCAGGACTGGCGTGTCCATGCAGGTGTGGGCATCAGCCACCAGCACCGGTTTGAACCCCAGATCGGCTGCCGCCCGGCAGGTACTGTCGATGCAGTACTGGGTTTTCATGCCGACGATGAACAGGTCGTCGATCCCGCCGGCCCGCAGTTGCTCCGCCAGTGCCGTCCCGTAAAAGGCATTGGGTTTGTGCTTGTCGAACAGGTTGTCGCTGCTGGCATCCAGCGCCAGAGCGGGGAGCAACTGCCAAAAGGCACTGCCGGCCTCAATGGGTGAACCTTGAGGCCCGGTATGGCGGACCGCAAAAATCGGTACGTGGCGTTCCCGCGCACGGCGAATGAGCTGCTGGATGTTGGCCAGTATTCGCTCGTCGTCGTGGGGCTGATCCGGGCCGTTGAACAGGCCGACCTGCATATCGATGATCAAAAGTGCCGATGACATAGGTGTTTCTCCGTGAAGTGCCGAACGGACGGGAGAAACAACAAGGCCCCGTCCATTGCTGGCGGGGCCTTGGGTTCACTGCGCTGGGTTTATCTCAACCAGCCACCCCACGACCCGCCAAAAGCGGTCGTGGTGGTCGTGCGGGTGAGGTTCAGCGCCGGAAAGTTCATGGGGCCGATCATGCTGTCGCGGCGTCGGGCTTGTCAACGCCGGTGTCCAGCGTCATAAACGCCCGCGCGGCATCAAGGATCTCCTCGGACAAGGCATCCCCACGGGTGGCGCGGGCCAGGGTCAGGGCGCCGACCATCAATGAATAATCCACCAGCGCCCGTTGTCGATTGGCTTCGGGCTGATCCGCGCCCATCAGCGGAGTGAGCATTTGCAGCAAGGCTTCCAGGCCCTGGGTGTAGGTCTGGTGCAAACCGCTTTCAGCCGTTTCGTGGCACATGTCGCCGGCAAACGCCGTCACCGGGCAGCTTTCCCCCGGATTGTCGCGATTGGCCACCGACAGGTAAGGCGCGATGATACTGTCGCGGGCGCAGAGGTGGTCGCTGCTGTCGTCGATTCTCTGCTTCCAGCGTTCCAGCGATTGGCTGAACGCCCGGCTGCAGGCTTCTTGCGCCAGGGCTTCCTTGGACTCGAAGTGCCCGTAGAACCCGCCGTGGGTCAGGCCGGCGGCGCCCATCACGTCGACGACGCTGATCCCGTGCAGACCGCGCTCGCGAAACAAACGCGTGGCGGCCTCGACGATGATTTCGCGGTTGAGTTCGGCTTGTTTGCGGGAGACTCGAGGCATGGTTAGCTCACATTCTTTAAACGTATTGATGACCGGCATCTTAGGCAACTGCCGGCGCCGTGTCTCCCTGACAGGGTGACTCAGGTGCTCGCTTTCGGCACGACCGTCGGCGGTGCCGTGGGGTTTTTCTTGCCCGATTGCAGCACGTAGACGCCGCCGAGAATCAGCAGCATCGCCAACAGGTCGAGGCTCTTGATCGGTTCGCCCACCAACAGGGTGCCAATCAATAGGGCCACCACCGGCGGAATGTAAGTCACGCCAGAAGCGGCGAGGGCGCCCAGGCGTTGCACGATGAAGTAATAAAGGATGTAGGCGATGCCGGTGCCGGCCAGGCCCAAACCGAGGATCACCCCCGTCAGCGCCACTGGATCGGCGCCGATCGCGCTCATGCCGTGCATGTCGGTAATCAGCGTGATCAACACCAGCGCCAGACCAATCTGATAGGTCGACAGCGCCAGCGGCGATAAGCCCAGGGGCGTGATGAAGCGCCGTGCATATACGAACGAGCAGCCGACGCTCAGCGAGCCGGCGATCATGTACAACACGCCGCTGACATCGACCCCCGCCGCCAGGCTGTTCCATGGCCGGGCGATCAGGATCACCCCGACAAACCCGAGAAAAATCCCGAAGGCTGTGCGCCGATTCAACGGTTCGGCCCGCAGGAACAGCCACGCCGTGACGAAGGAAAACAGCGGGATCGCGCCACTGAGCATCCCGGCCACGCTCGACAACAGCAGCGACGTGCCTTTGGCGAAGGCGTAGTAGTAAATCACCGTCGCCAGCAGCGCCATGACCAGAAAGTGATGACTATGGCGCAAGTGCGACCAACTGAGGCTGCGGCGCACCAGGGCAAAAATCAGGATCGGCAGGAAGCCGAACAACACCCGCAGGAAAACGATCTGAGTCGGGGTAATCCACGCGGCCGCCCACTTCATGAAGATGAAGTTGGTGCCCCAGATCAGGCCGAGCAATGCGAACGCGATATACGCGGCCTGTTTCATGACGGTACTCCCGGAGCGATGTGAAAAGTCAGACCGTTTAAACGGCGAACTGACCAATGCCATTGCCGAACGACCAGTTTTCGCGCTTGACCTCCACCAGGTTGATAAACACGTCTTCCAGACGTACGTCCAACTCGGTGTTGAGGCTCTCGGCGATGGTCTTGTAGAGCAGTTTTTTCTTCTCGGTGGTACGGCCTTCCATCAGCGTGATCTGGATGATCACCAATCCGTCCGTGCGGTTGATGCCCATGAAGGTCGGGTCGTAGATGAAGTGGTTTTCATCGTGTTCGGCGAGGATCTGGAAGTTGTCGTTCTCGGGAACATCGATAGCGCTGTGCATCGCCGCGTAAATCAGCTGGCCGACACGCTTGGCGAAAGTCGGGTCCTGGTGCTTTTTGATGTCGATGCGAACGAGTGGCATGGGAAGGCTCCGCGAGTGAGGCTGCCGGTCAGCAGGTGAGATCGAAAATACATGATGCCTGTCTTTTATTAAATAGATTTTTTGAAACATCTATTAGTTCCCGACGCAAGGAGGGTGTTTATCCATTGTGGGAGCGGGCTTGCTCGCGAAGGCGGCGTGTCAGTCGACATCACTGTTAACTGATCCACCGCTTTCGCGAGCAAGCCCGCTCCCACCGGGGGATCGAGCCTCTATCTTCATCTGATCCGCACAACCGCTCCTCAGCTAAGTCTTTGCTTCTGCTCATTAATCCCGGACAATCGCGCCCCTGTTTCGGCCAGGGCGCTGCCTGTCGGGTTTTTCCGACTCGTCCTGACCGGGTAGCAACTGACCGGAATGCGGAGATCCCACCGGATGAATGATCAGGCCAATAGCGTCGACGAACGCTATGTAGCGGCGAAACCAGTAGTCCTTGAAAGCTGGAATCGCCAAGACACCACCTGGATGCTGGGCCTGTTTGGCACGGCGATCGGGGCCGGTACCTTGTTTTTGCCGATCAACGCGGGCCTGGGCGGTTTCTGGCCGCTGCTGGTCCTGGCGGTGCTGGCGTTTCCCATGACGTTCTACGCGCACCGTGGCCTGACCCGTTTCGTGTTGTCCGGTCGCGAAGGCGCGGACATCACCGAAGTGGTGGAAGAACACTTCGGCATCAAGGCCGGTGCGCTGATCACCTTGCTGTACTTCTTCGCGATCTTCCCGATCCTGCTGATCTACAGCGTGGCGCTGACCAACACCGTTGGCAGCTTCCTCGAACATCAACTGCACATCATGCCGCCGCCCCGGGCGATTCTGTCGTTCGTGCTGATCCTCGGCCTGCTGGCGGTGGTGCGTTGCGGCGAGCAGGTGATCGTCAAGGCCATGAGCCTGATGGTGTACCCGTTTATCGTCGCGCTGCTGTTTTTGGCGGTGTTCCTGATTCCGCACTGGAACGGCGGCATCCTCAGTACCGCGTCCACGCTGCCTGAGCCGTCGGCGCTGCTGCACACGTTGTGGCTGGCGATTCCGGTGATGGTGTTCTCGTTCAACCACTCGCCGATCATCTCGGCGTTCGCGGTGGACCAGAAGCGTCGCTACGGCGAACACGCCGAGGAGCGCAGCTCGCAGATCCTGTCCCGCGCCCACGCGTTGATGGTGGTGATGGTGCTGTTTTTCGTGTTCAGTTGCGTGCTGACCTTGTCCCCGGCGCAACTGGCCGAAGCCAAGGCGCAGAACCTGTCGATCCTGTCGTACCTGGCCAACCACTTCAGCAACCCGACCATCGCTTTCGCCGCACCGTTGATTGCGTTCGTGGCAATTTCCAAGTCGTTCCTGGGCCACTACATCGGTGCCAGCGAAGGCTTGAAAGGCCTGATCGTCAAGAGCGGCAAGCGTCCGTCGCCCAAAGCCCTGAACCGCATGACCGCTGCGTTCATGCTGGTGGTGTGCTGGATCGTCGCGACCCTGAACCCGAGCATCCTCGGCATGATCGAAACCCTCGGTGGCCCGATCATCGCGGCGATCCTGTTCCTGATGCCGATGTACGCCATCCGCAAAGTACCGGCCATGGCGCGCTATCGCGGCCAGGCGTCTAACGTGTTTGTGACAGCGGTGGGCCTGGTGGCGATTTCGGCGTTGATTTACTCGCTGACGGCCTGACGCATTCCCCTGTGGGAGCGGGCTTGCTCGCGAAGGCGATGTGTCATTCAGCTGTGATGTTGACTGACACACCGCCTTCGCGAGCAAGCCCGCTCCCACAGGTGATCGTCATACAGGCATATAAAGCGCCGTTCCTTGCAAAAGGGCGGCGTTTTTTATGGCCTGCGCCATGACCCAGCGCACACGCCGAACCAGATAAACGGCTACCCTTGAACACCGTAGTCCTTGTGGGGGCAAGCAGGCTCGCTCCCACAGGTTCAGCGTTTTGGCTGGTTTTTTCGGAGTCGCTACATGGCTGGTGCCCCCCCGCAACTGATCGCCCGCGTCCCGGCGCAACTTTCGCCCGAAGCACCCAACCGTTGGCAGGACCTGTTGGCCGGGTTGTCGATTGCCGGTTTGCTGTTGCCGGAGGCGGTGGCTTATTCCAGCATCGCCGCAGTGCCGCCCCAGGCCGGGGTGATTGCGTTGTTTGCCGGTCTGCTGTGCTACGCGCTGTTGGGCACCAGCCGTTTTGCGATTGTTTCTGCGACGTCGTCTTCGGCGGCGGTGCTGGCGGCGGCCACGGCCACGCTGGCCAATGGCGATTCCGGGCTGCGCATGACCCTGGCCATCGGCCTGGTGCTGGTCACTGGCGGGCTCTTTCTGCTGGCGGGGCTGTTCAAGCTCGGCAGCGTCACCTCTTTTATTGCCAAACCGGTCCTGCGCGGCTTTGCCTTGGGCCTGGCGGTAACCATCATCCTGAAGCAGGTCGCGAGCGTCGTTGACGTGCACTTGAGCAACGGCAACCTGATCCGTTTCGTCCCGCAATTGCTGGAACAGTGGCCGCAATGGAACCGCGTCGGCCTGCTGGTCGCGGCGGTGGCGCTGCTGGTGTTGTGGGTATGCGCGCGGTTCCGGCGTGTGCCCGGCGGTTTGCTGGTGGTGGCGCTCGGCATCGCCGCCGGCCAGTGGCTGAACTTGCAAGCCTACGGCGTGGACCTGATCGGCGTGATCGACCTGAGCCTTGAAGTGCCCCGGCTGCCGGTGTTGCCGTTTGCCGATTGGCTGCGCCTGGGGGAATTGGCGTTTGCCATGGTGATGATCCTGTACGCCGAGTCCTACGGCTCGATCAGCTCCTTTGCCCTCAAGCATGGCGACCGGGTGTCCTCGAACCGCGACCTGCTGGCCCTCGGTGCGGCGAATCTGCTGTCCGGGCTGTTCCATGGCATGCCGGCGGGTGCCGGGTACTCCGCGACCTCGGCGAATGAGGCGGCGGGTGCGAGTTCACGATGGGCCGGCGTGGTCGCAGCGGCTGTGGTTTTGCTGATCGTCTTGACGGTGTTGCCTTACATTGCCCTGACGCCCGAGCCGGTCTTGGCCGCAATCGTGATTCATGCCTTGGCGCGGGGCTTGAGCCTGCAGCCATTGGGCCGCTATTTCATCTGGCGCCGTGATCGCTTGCTGGTGATCTGCGCAGTCGCAGCAGTGCTGGTGTTGGGCGTGTTGGACGGCTTGCTGGTGGCGGTGGCGATCAGTGTGGTGCTGATGCTCAAGCAGATGTCGTCGGCGGATATTCAAGTGCTGGGGCAAATGGGCGGCGGTCATGACTACGTTGATGTGCAACGTCACCCTGACGCCTTGCAAATCCCTGGCGTGTTGATTGTGCGACCCAGCGAAGCGCTGTTTTTCGCCAATGTGGAGCGGATTCTCGGTGGAGCGCTAAGGCTCGCGCGGCATGCGTCGCCGGCGGTGCACACGATCATCCTCAGCCTGGAAGAGTCGCCCGATCTGGACGGCACCAGCATCGAAGCGCTGGAGGCGTTCTTTTTGCAGGTGCGGGCGGAGGATAAGTTGTTGATTCTGGCGCGGCTCAAGCATGAGGCCAAAGCGGTGCTGTCGTTGTTGCCGACGTTGGAGTTGGAGCAGGTGATTCTGAGTGGGTTGAGCGTGGACGGCGCCGTCCAGCAAGCCCTTAATCCAACCCCATAACCCCTGTGGGAGCGGGCTTGCTCGCGAAAGCGGTGTATCAGCCAACATAACTGCTGAATGACACACCGCATTCGCGAGCAAGCCCGCTCCCACAGGGGTTTGGTGTGAACCCTGCGGGCATAAAAAAACGCCGCTCCATCTCGCGATGGGCGGCGTTTTTTATTGCGTTGCAGCGTTAGGCTTGAACGACCGGAATGTTGGCGTTCGCAGCAGCTTCACGGAACTCGGCAATCTGGTCGAAGGACAGGTAGCGGTAGACATCGGCCGCCATGCTGTCGATCTTGCCAGCGTATTCCATGTACTCCTCGACGGTCGGCAGGCGACCCAGGATGGAAGCAACGGACGCCAACTCAGCCGAAGCCAGGTAAACGTTCGCGCCGTCACCCAGACGGTTCGGGAAGTTACGGGTCGACGTGGACACCACAGTCGAGTTCGGCTCTACACGTGCCTGGTTACCCATGCACAGCGAGCAGCCTGGCATTTCCATGCGTGCGCCGGCCTTGCCGTAGATGCCGTAGTAGCCTTCTTCGGTCAGTTGGTGAGCGTCCATTTTGGTCGGTGGCGACAGCCACAGACGGGTTGGCAGCTGACCCTTGACCTGATCCAGCAGTTTACCGGCAGCGCGGAAGTGACCGATGTTGGTCATGCACGAACCGATGAACACTTCGTCGATCTTCTCGCCAGCAACGCTGGACAGCAGACGGGCGTCGTCCGGATCGTTTGGCGCGCAGAGCACAGGCTCTTTGATGTCGGCCAGGTCGATTTCGATGATTTCAGCGTATTCGGCGTCAGCATCGGCAACCATCAGCTCAGGGTTGGCAACCCAGGCTTCCATCGCTTGAGCGCGACGTTCCAGAGTACGTGCATCGCCGTAGCCTTCGCCGATCATCCAGCGCAGCAGGGTGATGTTGGAGTTCAGGTACTCGGTGATGGAGTCTTTCGACAGCTTGATGGTGCAACCGGCAGCCGAACGTTCAGCCGAGGCGTCGGACAGCTCGAAAGCTTGCTCGATGCTCAGGTTGTCCAGGCCTTCGATTTCCAGGATGCGGCCGGAGAAGGCGTTCTTCTTGCCTTTCTTTTCGACGGTCAGCAGGCCAGCCTGAATCGCGAAGTAAGGAATGGCGTGAACCAGGTCACGCAGGGTAACGCCCGGTTGCATCTTGCCTTTGAAACGCACCAGGATCGATTCCGGCATGTCCAGCGGCATAACGCCAGTGGCGGCGGCGAACGCTACCAGGCCGGAACCGGCCGGGAACGAAATGCCCATCGGGAAACGGGTGTGGGAGTCACCACCGGTACCGACGGTGTCCGGCAGCAGCATGCGGTTCAACCACGAGTGGATGATGCCGTCGCCCGGACGCAGGGAAACGCCGCCGCGGGTCATGATGAAGTCTGGCAGGGTGTGGTGGGTGGTCACGTCGATCGGCTTAGGGTAAGCCGCGGTGTGGCAGAACGACTGCATCACCAGATCGGTCGAGAAGCCCAGGCACGCCAGGTCTTTCAGTTCGTCACGGGTCATAGGACCAGTGGTGTCCTGGGAACCGACGGTGGTCATCTTCGGTTCGCAGTAGGTGCCAGGACGAACGCCTTTGCCTTCTGGCAGACCGCAGGCCTTGCCGACCATTTTCTGTGCCAGGGTGTAGCCCTTGCCGGTGTCGACAGGTGCTTCAGGCAGTTTGAACAGATCGGTTGGGCCCAGGCCCAGCTCGGCACGCGCCTTGTCGGTCAGGCCGCGACCGATGATCAGCGGGATACGGCCGCCAGCGCGAACTTCGTCCAACAGCACCGGGGTCTTCATTTCGAAGGTGGTCAGGACTTCGTCGGTGCCGTGTTTGCAGACTTTGCCAGCATGCGGGTACAGGTCGATCACGTCGCCCATGTTCATGTTGGTGACGTCGAACTCGATTGGCAGTGCGCCAGCATCTTCCATGGTGTTGTAGAAGATCGGAGCGATTTTGCTGCCGAAGCAGAAACCGCCAGCGCGCTTGTTCGGTACGTTAGGCACGTCGTCGCCGAAGAACCACAGCACGGAGTTGGTTGCCGATTTACGCGACGAACCGGTACCGACCACGTCACCGACGTAGGCGATCGGGAAGCCTTGACCGCGCATTTCTTCGATCTGCTTCATCGGGCCGGTGACGCCTTGGACGTCAGGCACGATGCCTTCACGGGCCATTTTCAGCATGGCCAGGGCGTGCAGCGGGATGTCCGGGCGGGACCAGGCGTCCGGGGCAGGGGACAGGTCGTCGGTGTTGGTTTCGCCGGTGACCTTGAACACGCGCAGGCTGATCTTGTCGGCCAGGACAGGGCGGTTCTTGAACCACTCGCCGTCAGCCCAGGACTGGAGCACGCCTTTGGCGTGTTCGTTGCCGTTCTTGGCTTTTTCCGCGACATCGTGGAATGCATCGAACATCAGCAGGGTGTGCTTGAGCTGAGCGGCGGCGACCGGGGCCAGTTCGGCGCTGTCGAGCAGGTCAACCAGGGTCACGATGTTGTAGCCGCCCTGCATGGTGCCGAGCAGTTCAACCGCGCGTTTCTTGTCGATCAGAGGGGAAGTGGCTTCGCCTTTGGCCAGGGCAGACAGGAAACCAGCCTTTACATAGGCTGCTTCGTCCACGCCAGGTGGAATGCGATTGGTGATCAGGTCAACGAGGAAAGCTTCTTCGCCAGCCGGGGGATTCTTCAGCAGCTCGACCAGGCCTGCAGTTTGTTCGGCGTTAAGCGGCTGGGGAACGATACCCAGTGCTGCGCGCTCTTCGATATGTTTGCGGTAGGCTTCAAGCACAGTTATTACCCTCATCAGTGGTCCCAAATGGGTGTCCGGGACGCTCGTCGCGAAATGCTCGTACTCATGCGCTGCGTGGCGTTGTGGGCCACTTAGCCAGAATTACCGAACATTCCTTACAGAAGCTGCTTTCAAAGTTTTACGCCTGCAGAACGGGGAGCTGATGAGGGTTGGCGTAGAGCTTTTCCCCGCTGGAAAAACCCTTCGCCAACACCGCTCTGAAGGAACGACTGTGCTCGTGACGCTTTGAAAACAGCTTCTAACGGACATTGGCGCCTTAAAAGGCTGGCTGATTCTACGGCAAAAAAAAATTAAAGGTAAGTGAGGGTCTATTGGACTTTGGTGGCGAGTCGCGTTGTGTGCCTACGTGTGAGAGGCAAGGCGCGGGATGCCGCTCATGGTTGTTCCCTTGGCAAATCCCGCAACGCAGCCTCGCGCACGTAGACGCGCAACGCGGCCGGCGCCAAAGTCCAATAGACCCTCCCCCCTGAACTTTGAGGGGTGATCAATGTTAGACAAAGGGCTAACATGCCGTCCTGTTCTGCTTTCCCGTGTTTTGCCTACCTATGCCCAATCAGACCATCAAGACCCCCTGCGTCGGCCTCTGCTCCACCGTTTACGGTGACCTGGTGTGCCGTGGCTGCAAGCGTTTCCACCACGAAGTGATCAACTGGAACGGTTACAACGAGGAAGAAAAACGCGCGGTGTGGTTGCGTCTGGAGCAGCTGCTGTCCCAGGTGATGGCCAGCAAACTGGAAGTTTTCGACCCGCAACGCCTGCGTTTGCAGCTTGAACAGCGCAAAATCCGCTTTGTGCCGCATCAGTCGGAATATTGCTGGGCCTATCAGCTGATCGCCCGTGGCGCGCGGGTGATCAATAATCTGGAGGCTTACGGGATGGTGTTGATGCCGGAGTTTCGCGACTGGAATCTGCCGGAATTGCGTGATGCCATTGATCGGGAGTTCTTTTTGCTGTCCGAGGCGCATTACCAGCGCTACATCGCACCGGGGTTCCTGAAAGACGCCTTCGGCGGCTGATGGTTAAAGTCAAAAGATCGCAGCCTTCGGCAGCTCCTACGGGGTGAACGCAATGCCATGTAGGAGCTGCCGAAGGCTGCGATCTTTTGATCTTGCTTTTAATGCCGGGTAACAACCTCTTCCAGATGATCCATGATCTCATCCGGCTTGAGCACCAGCACATCGCTCTCCACCGCATCCAGCACCACTTCCGCCGTATTCCCGATCAACGCCCCGGACAACCCGGACCGCGCCACCGTGCCGATGACCGTCACCGCCGCCTGCAGCTTATGCACCATGAACGGAATCAACACATCCGCCGGGCCTTCCTCGATATGCAGGTGGTCGTCATCGATGTCGAATTCGGCCTGGAACGCCTTGCACTGCTCGCGATAGCGCGCCTGGATGGTTTCGCTGAGCTGGAAGGTCGGGTCGGCTGACGACAGCATCGGCGACGGATGCGCACTGATGACGTGCAACTGCGCCTTGGCCAGGCTGGCGATGTCGAAGCCGTGATCGACGATGCAGGCATGCAGCGTGCGGTGTTCGCCGTCGGTGTTGCCGACATCGATAGCGGCCAGAATGACCCCGCCGGTCCAGGGTTTCGAGGTTTTGACCAGCAGCACCGGCGTCGGGCAGTAGCGCAGCAGCTTCCAGTCGGCCGGAGTCAGCAGGGCCTTTTTCAGCGGACTGTCGGGATAATGCTGTTTGATCACCAGGCCGCAGCCCTCGGCTTGCTGCACATCGACAATGGTTTCGTGCAGGCTTTCGTTCCAGGCTTGCTCGGTGGTCACGCTGTAGCCGTCCTCCACCAGCGCAGCCTTGAGCACGCCCAGCATGGCGCTGTGATCATGCTTGCGATCGCACACCAGCAAGTGCAGATGGGCCTGGGTCACGCCCGCAATCAGCTTGGCCCGCTTGAGCGCCAGGCTTTCGGAGTGTTCGGGTTCGATGACCACCAGAATGCTGCGTATGGCTTGCATGATCGGGATCTCCTGAAAGTAAAAAACACTGCGTTGGACAACTATAGTTGCTGCCCGGCAACACGGGACTTGATGCATATCAATGGCGGCGACTGGTGGTCTGCCGACAAGCCCGTATAATCGGCGCCCTTCGTTTTGAACCTTTTATCCGTGAGCCCCATGATCCTTCCCGAAATTCACGAGTTCCTCGGCTGCCGCACCCCTGACGGCTGGGTCCAGGCCGCGCTGGCCGATCAGGAAACCTTGCTGATCGACCACAAGAACTGCGAATTCAAGGCCGCCAGCACGGCGTTGAGCCTGATTGCCAAATATCACTCCCACGTCGATCTGATCAACCTGATGTCGCGCCTGGCTCGGGAAGAGCTGGTGCACCACGAACAGGTCATGCGCCTGATGAAGAAGCGCAAGATCGAACTGCGCCAGCTCTCCGCCGGGCGTTACGCCTCGGGCCTGCGCAAAGTGGTGCGCAGCCACGAACCGGTGAAACTGGTGGACACCCTGGTGGTCGGCGCCTTCATCGAAGCCCGCAGCTGCGAGCGTTTCGAGGCGCTGGTGCCGCATCTGGATGAAGAGTTGGGCAAGTTTTACTTTGGCCTGCTGAAAAGCGAGGCCCGGCATTTCCAGGGTTATTTGAAACTGGCGTATCAGTACGGGGACGCGAAGGACATTGCTCAGGTGATCGACCGGGTGCGTGCCGCCGAACAGGAATTGATCGAATCGCCGGACGTCGAGTTCCGCTTCCACAGCGGTGTGCCTGTGGCGGCGTAAACATCAAAAGATCGCAGCCTTCGGCAGCTCCTACAGGGGATTGCATTTCAAATGTAGGAGCTGCCGAAGGCTGCGATCTTTGCTTCTGAAATGTTAAAAACTCTTAAGAGTATGAAACATCGCCCAAAACCGGCCCCCATGGCCGGTTTTTGCTACCCGCCGTCACCGTCCCGCCATCGATTGCCGCCATAATGCCGCCCACTTCAAACAAGGGTTGGCAAACGGTCGTTATGGATAACCTGGGTTTTGGCAAAGTTTTGCTGGTGGAAGACGACGAGAAGCTCGCCGGGCTGATCGCGCATTTCCTGTCGCAACATGGCTACGAGGTCCGGGCGGTGCACCGGGGCGACCTGGCGTTGGCCGCATTTCTCGAATTCAAACCGAAAATCGTCGTGCTTGACCTGATGTTGCCGGGCCAGAGCGGCTTGTGCGTGTGCCGCGAGATTCGCAGCGTGTCCGACACGCCGATCGTCATCCTCACCGCCAAGGAAGACGACCTCGACCATATCCTCGGCCTGGAATCCGGCGCTGACGACTATGTGATCAAACCGATCAAACCCCCAGTATTGCTGGCTCGTCTGCGTGCCCTGCAACGTCGGCAAGTGCCGGAAACCGCCGTGTGCAGCGCCCTGGAATTTGGCCATTTGAGCATCGACCGCAGTTGCCGCGAAGTGCGCCTGGCGGGCGAGGGCATCGAGTTGACCACCATGGAATTCGAGCTGTTGTGGTTGCTGGCCAGCGCTGCCGGCAAGATTCTGTCTCGGGATGACATCCTCAACCGCATGCGCGGCATCGCCTTCGATGGCCTCAACCGCAGCGTCGACGTCTACATCAGCAAGCTGCGCGCCAAACTCCGGGACAACCCCCGGGAGCCGGTGTGCATCAAGACTGTTTGGGGCAAGGGTTACCTGTTCAATCCGTTCGCGTGGGAGCTTTAGATGCTGCGGTTATTTCTGGGGTTGTACCTGGTGCTGGCCGTGGGGCTGGTGCTGGCATTGCAGACGGTTGAACACACTTTCAACGCGCTGCTCGACAATCAAATGCAGGCCTACAACCGCGAGGCCGTGCGCGGGCAGGCGTATTCGCTGGTGGAACAGTTGCGCGGTCTGGAAGGGCCGGGGCGCGAACAGCAATTGGAAACGTTGCGCCCGCATTACGGCTTGGGTTTGACGCTGGTCGATGCCGGCCAATTGGCGCTGAATGATCAGGAGAAAAAGCTGTTGGCCGAAGGCCTGCTGGTGATTCGCGAGAAGTACACGCAGTTCATTGCCTCGATTGATGGCGGCCCGCAGCTTCTGAGCATCAAATTGCCGGCGGAGCCGAGCCTGATGCCGTTCTACATCACCGCGGCCTACCTGATGCTGGCAGTGTTGATCGGCATCGTGCTGTTCATCTGGGTGCGCCCACACTGGCGGGACCTGGAAAAACTGCGCCTGGCCGCCGAGCGGTTTGGCGATAACGATTTGTCCTCGCGTATCCAGTTGTCCAAGCGCTCGAACATCCGTGACTTGTCCGAACACTTCAACCTGATGGCCGCGCGCATCGAAGGTCTGATCGCCAATCAGCGCGAGCTGACCAACGCGGTGTCCCATGAACTGCGCACGCCGATTGCGCGGTTGTCGTTTGAGCTTGATCAGCTCAAGCAACAACCCGATCCGGCGCAGAACCGCGAACTGATCGCCGATATGTACGCCGACCTGGGTGAACTGGAAGAAATGGTCTCGGAGTTGCTGACCTACGCCAGCCTGGAGCGCGGCGCCACGGTGATCAATCGGGAAAATATTCAGGCCAGCAGTTGGCTCGACAGCGTGGTCGGCAGTGTGGCGCTGGAAGCGGAAGCGGCGGGGGTGCAACTGCTGATTGTTGAGTGCCGGATTGATCAGGTTCGGATCGAGCCGCGCTTCATGGCCCGGGCGGTGATCAACCTGCTGCGCAATGCCATTCGTTACGCGGCCGGGCGGGTGGAAGTGTCGCTGGTGCGCAGCGGCGATCACTACGAGGTGCAGGTCAACGATGACGGTCCGGGCGTGCCGGTGGATGGGCGGGAGAAGATTTTCGAACCGTTTTCGCGGCTGGATGCCAGTCGGGATCGGCGCACCGGTGGTTTCGGGCTGGGGTTGGCGTTGGTGCGGCGGGTGTCGCAGTCCCATGGCGGGCAGGTGGAAGTGGCGGATTCGCGTTGGGGCGGGGCGTCGTTTCGGATGACGTGGGCGCATCTCGACTAGCTGTGTTGGCCCTACGGACGCTTTTGCGAGCAAGCCCGCTCCCACATGGAATTTGTGTCGTTCACAACCAATGTGGGAGCGGGCTTGCTCGCGAAGAGGCCATCAGTAACACCACAAAATCAGCCGGTGTAGACCTCCGCTCCAGCCACCCGCCTTAGAAATCCCACTTCGTGGTCAACGTCAAATTACGCGGCTCGCCATAGAACGTCGTGTCGAAGTTGCCCAACCCGGTCAGGTAGCGCTTGTCGAACACGTTGTTGGCATTGGCGGTAAAGCTCAAATGCTCGTTGTACTGATAGCGGGTCATCAGGTCGACGAGGGTGTAGCCACCCTGTTTGATCTGGGTGTAGTCGCCGACAGTCGGGCTGTAGATCTTGCCGTAGAAGGCACTCTGCCAACTGATGCCGCCACCCACGGTCACCTTGTCCAGGGCGCCGGGCAGGCGATAGGTGGTGAAGGTGCGCACCACGTGTTCCGGTTTGCTGGTGGACAACGGGTAGCCGAAGATCCGTTGCTCATCGGCATCGCGAGTGCGGGCGTAGGTGTAACCGGCCGACAGGTTCCAGCCGTCGGCCAGTTCACCGGCCAGTTCCAGCTCGATACCTTGGGTCTTGGTGCCGTCGACGGCTTTGTAAATGCCTTCGTTGGTGATCGCGTTGGTGCCGATCGACTCGGCGACGCCGTCCTGCTCGATGCGGAACAAGGCCAGGCTGGCGTTCAGTTTGCCGTCGAAGTAAGCCGCTTTCAGACCGGTTTCATAGCTGTCGCCCTCGACCGGGGCCAGGGTCGTGCCGTTAATGTCCTTGTAGGTTTGTGGCTGGTAGATCGAGGTGTAACTGGCGTACACCGAGTACACATCGTTCAGATCATAGATCACCCCGGCGTAAGGCGTGACCACACCGTGTTCCTTGTAGCTGGCGTGGGTGTCGTCGAGTCCGGCGCCCGGGTAGTAGCCGTAATCTTCGTTGTACTTGAAGGTGCTCAGGCGGCTGCCGAGGATCACGGAGAGGTCGTCGGTCGGGCGCAGGCGCGTGGCCAGGTACACGCCGTTCTGGCTCTGGGTGCGTTCGTATTTGCCGTTTTTCGGGAATTCCTGTTTCGGCAGATTGCCGTCCCAGTCATAAATGCTCCCCGGCACCAATTCGAAGGCGCTGGTGTCGTAGGTCGCACCGGTCTGGCGCGAGTGCGACGCCATGACGCCGGCCACCAGTTCATGCTCGCGGCCACCTAGCGTGAATGGCCCGGAGACGTTCACGTCAGCAGTGTTCTGCACGCGATGGCCTTCCCAGCGACCCCAGTAAAGGAACATGCCTTCGCCGGTGGCGCGGTCCGGGTTGCCGCCGCTGGCCGAGGCCAGTTGAGTGTCGTGATCGGTGGTTTTCTGGTCGACGCTGACCTTGAATTTCCAGTCATTGGCCAAGGCCTGTTCCAGCGAGGCGAAATAGGTGGTTTCGTCGAAATCGCGACGGCTCCAGTCGGCGGCCGGGTTGAAGTGCCGTGGGAAATCGGTGCGGCCGCCGTCGGAGAAATACGTCGGGTTACCGGTCCAGGAGCTGCCGCGCGGGGTTGCGCTGGAGTTGTCGATGCCGAAGGTCAGCAGGGTATTGGGGGTCAGGTCGGCTTCGAGGATGCCGTAGAACAGGTCTTTCTTCTGGCTGTAGTGATCCTGGTAGGAATTCTTGTCCGAGTACGAACCGACAAAACGCCCGCGCACGCTGCCCGAATCATTCAGCGAGCCGGAAATATCGCCGGTGCTGCGGTAAGCATCCCACGAACCCACGGTGCCGCTGATCGAGGCCTTGAATTCCTTGGTCGGCTTCTTGCGGATCAGGTTGACGGTGGCGGACGGATCGCCCGAACCGGTCATCAGGCCGGTGGCGCCTTTGATCACTTCGATGCGGTCGAGGCTGGCGGAGTCGTCGCTGTTGTTGGGGTTTTCGCCATACACGCCGTCGTAGGGCTGGTTCACACCGTCGTACTGGAAGTTGGTGATGGCAAAGCCACGGGCGGAAAATTCGGTACGGTCGCTGTCGTACTTTTGCGTCGAGATGCCAGGGGTATTGCGCAAGGCATCGCCGACACTCTGCACGCCGCGATCGTCCATTTGCTGGCGGGTGATCACCGTGACCGATTGCGGTGTTTCACGCAGCGACAACGACAGGCCAGTGGCTGAAGACGTTTGGCCGGTGGTGTAGGCATGCGTGTCTTCGGTGGTCGCACCCAAGGCAACGCCTGCGATGTTGGTGGCGTCGAGCTGCAATGCTTCACCCTTGGTGGTGCCTTTTTCTTCGGCATGGGCGGCGGGTGCGAGGCTCAGCAGGGCGGCCGGAAGGGCCAGCGCCAAGGGGCACAAGGCAAAACGAAAACGCGCGGCGAAGTGGTGCGGCATGGCAGTCCCTTTGTATCGAATCGATCGGTAATTGAATGCTTCTGAGGGTTAACCGAACGAAAAACGCAAAGGGGAACTGCGGGGTGGAAAAAAGATTCGATATTTTTTAGCGGCTCAAACCCAACCGCTCATGCCACTGGGCAATCGACTCTTCGGGATAGACCTCGAATTGCTGATCCTTGGGTTTCACCTCGACCTCCACCCACGACGCCTTCGAACCCAGCATCAAATGCGTGTGCTCCGGCGGCACCGGCAGCGGGGTGTCGATGGCCGAGGCAAACGGGTGGATCAGCTCCGGCCACTCGGGGCTGAACAGCCATAAGCCGCTGCCGCACACCGCACAGAAATGCCGCTCGGCCGTGCTGCTGTGGGCGCGCTTATCGCCGTCACCCTTGAGCCGCGCATGGTAGATCGCGATGTGCTTGCGCCCGCGCACTTTCATGCTGTTGGCGTCACCACTGATGTTGATCGCATATCCGCCACCGCCCTGGGTCTTGCGGCAGATCGAGCAGTAGCAACGCTGGTAAGGGTAGGGATGGGCGCTGGTCAGACTGAACGACACCGCGCCGCAATGGCACGAACCTTCGAGCTGCATGACAACCTCCGGCTATTCCTGAATGGACTCAAGACAGCCTAGACCCTCAGCGAGTTTCGACCGGCACCAGAATCGCATCGCCGGTCGCCACCAGTTTCAATTGATCGCCGGTTTGCGCGAACAACTCGGCCCGGGCGAACACCTGCTTCTTGCCGGCCTTCACCACCCGACCCTTGGCGATGAACACCTCGCCGACCGCAGGTGCCAGGCAATTCACCGAAAAGTGTGAAGCCAGCACGTTACCGGCCACCGTCCCCGCGGCAAAACCGCAGGCGGTGTCGAGCAGCGCACCGATCAGGCCGGCATGCAGAAAACCGGCGTATTGCGCCATGTCGGCTGCGCGAAAGGCCAGGGTCAGGTCGGCTTCACCGCTCTCGGCGCGGGTGACTTCGAAGCCGGCCCAGCGGTTGAAGGCTGAGGTTGAGTTGATCTGTTTGAGTGCGTTGAGCATGGCGAATCCCTCCGGTTGAGGGATCAACATGCGCCGGGTTTGGGGGGAAGTCATGGTGGATAAGAGAGGGTGATGGGCCGATGGATTTGTGGTGAATGTGCGGACGCCTTCGCGAGCAAGCCCGCTCCCACAGGAAATCTGTGGTGGACACAATATTTGTGAGCACCGCAGATCTCCTGTGGGAGCGAGCCTGCTCGCGAAGAACGATAACGCGGATCACCTGCCCGGCACCCGCCACAAATACCACGAAGCCACCGTGCGATAAGGCTTCCACGCCGACCCAATCTCAATCATCTGTTTGCGAGTGGGCTGCACCTCCAACCCCTTCATCCGCCGAAACCCCTCACGCACGCCAAAGTCATCTGCCGGCAAAATATCCGGCCGCTCCAGGCTGTAGATCAGCAGCATCTCCACGGTCCAGCGCCCAACCCCGCGCAGGGTGATCAAGCGCTCGATCAGCGCTTCGTCATCCATGGCCAGTGCCGTGGCGTAATCCGGCACCACGCCATCCAGGGTGGCCTGGGCAATCCCTTGGATGGTTGCAATCTTGCCGGCGGAAAACCCGCAACTGCGCATCTGATCAAAGCTTGCCGCCAGAATCTGCTCCGGCCTGGGGAACGAGTGCGAAGGGAACAGCGCAATCAGACGCCCGACAATCGCATCCCCCGCTTTGGCATGCAGTTGCTGATAGGCAATCGCCCGCACTAGCGATTCATACGGATCGCGCGCGGGATGAGGTTGATGCAGGCAAGGGCCGATGGCGGTGATATGGCGCCGCCAATCGTCATCGAGCGAGGACAGGAATTCACTGGCGGGCTGGTAGATATCGGGCATTGGGCTCAAGGTTTTTTCAGCAGCGAATTCACTTCGCCATAGGTGAGTGCCTTGAGGTCGTGGCTATCGAGTTTGCCGGTTTCCAGGAAGCTTTTTGCCACGGTCGCCATGGCGCCATACAGGAATTCAGCGATGCCCGACCCAGCGCTCAACCGCCGCACGCCGAGGGTTTTCAGCTCCTCGGGCGATGGCAGGGAGGCCCAGCCCAGCACGTTCACTGGCAGCGGCGTGCCACGGCAGATCGCGGCAATCTCGTACTCCGCCGTCACGCCAGCGGCGAACAACCCATCAGCCCCGGCGGCTTGATACAGCGCGGCACGCTTGAGCGTTTCGGCGACACGATCTTCAGCGGGTACCAGGCCCTTGAGGTACACGTCGGTGCGGGCGTTGATAAACAGTTTCACACCCCGGCGTTCGGCCACTTGGCGGGTGATTTCGATCTTGCGCGCCAGCAACTCCGGTGGGGAAGCGCCATCCTCGATGTTGATCCCAACGGCACCGGCGGCGATGACCGCGTCGATCACTTCGCCGACCCGTGTAAGATCATCGGAATAACCGGCCTCGATGTCCACGCTCAGCGGCACGTTAATTACCCGGGCGATGGATTCCACCGTCGCCACCAAACGTTCGAGGGGCAGGGCGTTGCCGTCCGGATAACCATGGACCCACGCGACCGCCGCACTGCTGGTGGCCACGGCTTTGCTGCCCAGCTGTTCCACCAACCGCGCCCCGGCGGCATCGGCGACGTTGGTGAGGATCAGCAGGCCGTCCTGATGCAACCTGTGGAACTGTTGGTCGAACGCTTCCATCGAGTTTCCTTCCCTTTGAAATGGTCAGAATGCCAATTGTTGAGTGATCTGCACCGCAGCCTTTTCCAGCCTCAGCAGAAACGCTTTGCGCGGTTGTCCACCACCATAGCCGGTCAGCGAACCGTCCGCACCGATCACCCGGTGACAGGGCAACACAATCGCCAAGCGGTTATGCCCGTTGGCCAGGCCTACGGCGCGGCTGGCGCCAGGTTTACCCAGCAGCGCGGCGATGGCGCCATAGGTGCTGGTGTGGCCGTAGGGGATCTGCGCCAGTTCGGCCCAGACTTGTCGGGCGAATTCGCTGCCCGGCAGGTGCAGCGGCACCTGGAACTCGGTCAGTTCGCCAGCGAAATACTGCGCCAGTTCGGTTTCGATCTGCTTCAAGTGGCCGTTGTGCCCCGGCGCCACGACGTAGCCATAACGGTTTTGCAGTTCTTCGACTTCCCGGGTGAGCGCCGGGCGATCCAGAAATTCCAGCAACACCAATCCACGCCGTTCGGCCATGGCGATCATCGGCCCCAGCGGCGTGGTCAGCCGGGTGAACAGCAGCGGCTCGCGGTTGGCGGAGCGGCCCGGGGTGATGTGGAACGACTTCTGGAAGGCATCGCGGAAACCGCTCAGGGATTCGTAGCCGGAATCGAACGCCACGTTGTCGATGGATTCGCCCTGCTTGATCCCGCCCAACGCCATGCCCAGGCGTCGGGTGCGCAGCCAAGCGTGGAAGGTCATGCCGAAATGCTGCTTGAACCAGCGTCGCAATTTCAGCGGCTCGATGCCCTCGGCTTGCAGCTGCATATCGGTCCAGCGCTGCTCCGGATCGGCGTCTACCAAGGTAAGCAATCGCTGCACCCAGTCCGGCGCGATGGCCGCCGCATCCAGCGGTTTGCAGCGCAGACAGGCGCGGTAGCCGGCGGACATGCACTCATCGGCGTGGGCGAAGAACTCGACGTTCTCGGGCTTGGGTTTGCGCGCCGTGCAACTGGGGCGGCAGAAGATCCCGGTGGTCTTGACCGCCGTGAAGAACACCCCCTCGTAGGCGGTGTCTCGTTCGAGCATGGCGCGGACCATCTCGGCGTGGGGGGGCAGCACAGCGTTTTGTAGGTTCATGGGCTGAGCATAAGGCGGGTTGTGCAGCGCCTCCACCGGAAAATCGACAGGGAATTACGGGAAGTTAGTGGCGGTGCCGGTGATGAATGTCCGGGAAGTGCGCATGACTGTGGCGCATCGGCGTGTGCTCATGTTCGTGGCTGTGGGGCTCGCTGCCGTCCCATACGAACGAATGCTCATGCTGATGATGCTCGTCGTGCACGTGCCGATGGCCGTGCTTCAGCGCTTCGTGCTGATGTTCGTGGCCATGGCTTTCCTTGAGGTGAATCCACACGCCGAGGCTCATCAGCAGGGCGGCGGCCCAGAACGTCAGTGTCACCGGTTCACCCAGCAGCACAATGGCGATGGCCGCACCGAGGAACGGTGCCGTGGAAAAATACGCGCCGGTACGGGCCGTGCCCAACCCGCGCAAGGCCAGCACGAACAGCACCAGGCTGATGCCATAGCCGAGGAAGCCGACGATCAGTGTCGGCCCGAGCACATTGAACTGCGGCAGTTTGGCGCCCAGCAGCAGCGCCAGGGTGCAGTTGACCAGTCCGGCGACCAAGCCCTTGATACTGGCGATGAACAGCGCATCCGACGCTGATACCTTGCGCGTCAAGTTGTTATCGACGGCCCAGCAGGCACAGGCCAGCGCCACCGCGAACGGCCCGATCCAGCCCAGCGTTTGCGCCGAACCCTGGGGCCAGGCCAGCAGCAGGCCACCGGCGACGATTGCCAGCATGCCGGCGACAATGCGCCGGTCGGCGTTCTCCTTGAACACCAGCCACGCCAGCACGGCAGTGAGCACCGATTCGAGGTTGAGCATCAGCGAAGCGGTGGCGCCGGACGTCAGGGTCAGGCCGAACATCAACGCGACCGGCCCCAGCACGCCGCCAAATGCGATAGCGCCGATCAGCCAGGGCCACTCCGAGGCCTTGAGACCGCTGGACCGCCAGCTTCGGTCGCGGATCAAGCGGACCAGAGCCAGGCCAACGCCACTGCCCAGGTACAGCAACCCGGCCAGCAGGATCGGCGAGAGGTTCAACCCCAGCAACTTCGCCAGCGGCGTACTGGCGCCGAACAGCGCGGCGGCGCCGAGGGCATAGACAATGTTCAGATTCATGGAGGGCATCCTGACATGGGGGCAACGTGACCTGTAGGAGCAGAGCTTGCTCGCGAAAGCGGTCTGTCTGAAACATAAATATTGAATGTGTCGACGCTTTCGCGAGCAAGCTTCGCTCCTACAGGGGGTATCAGGCCCCACGCGCCATCAAGTGGCCGAGAATAACCCCGCGCAGCAGCGGTTAAAACAATCAGGCATCAAACGCATGCAACCCAGACTGAACCCCGGGTCGTGCATGGACACGTTCAAACCAGGCCTTCAACCGAGGGACTTTCTCCCATGGAATCCTGTCCGTCACCGATGAGGCCAAGGTGAAGGCTGAGATGTCTGCAAGGGTGAAGGTTTCCCCGGCCATGTACTCGCAGGTGAGAAACCCTTCGGCCAGCAAGAGATTTTCTATTACGCGCTGGTCAAGGGGGGCTGCGGCTTCCCCCTGGCCGATTTTCTTCAGGAAAAATGCGGCGTGGCTGACGGCGATCACATCGGTGACAAAAAAGAAGTAACGGTCAAGTACCTTGAAACGTTCTGGGCCCTGTACGGCGGGAGCGAGTAAACCGGGGACCTTGGCGTCCACGTACAGCATGATCGCGTTGGATTGGTTGATGACCAGCGCAGGCGTAAAGTGATGGTCCACCAAAGTCGGCACTTTCCCCGCTGGATTGAGCGCAAGAAAGTCGGGCTCAGAATGCTTTCCTTCCCTGAGATTCACAGGTCGGACGACGAAGGGTATCCCGGCCTCGGCCAGTGCAATAGCTGCGCGCAGGCAGTTGCCAGTGGGCGCGCCGTAAAGTTCGATCATCTGCGGCATGGAATAAATCTCTCTGACAGGGTTTTTATATTACGCACAACATATTTACTTTCTCAATCATGACGCATAGCATCAAAGCACGCTCCGGCGCTTCCAGACCAAGAGGAACATCTTATGAACATTGCAGGCTCAGTTGTTTTCGTCACAGGCGCGAGTCGCGGTTTGGGACTGGCATTCGCGAAGGTGGCCTTGGCGCAAGGGGCTTTGAAGGTGTATGCCGGCGTTCGAGATCCAGCAGGTTTTGATGTACCTGGCATCGTGCCGGTGAAAATTGATGTGACGGATGATGCCTCTGTCGCCGCCGCGGCCGCCCAGTGTCGAGACACCACATTGCTGGTCAACAACGCCGGTATCGCAAGCCTGCACGAAGGAGCGCTGGACGTCGGCATGATCGAGCTGACCCGGCACCTGATGGAGACCAACTGCTACGGCATCGTGCGCACCACCCAGGCCTTCGCTCCGATTCTCGCCGCCAACGGTGGGGGCGCTGTGGTCAATGTCCTTTCCGATGTCACTTGGTTGAGCGTTCCGATGTTGGCGGCCTACGCGGCCTCCAAGTCGGCGGCATGGAGCGTGACCAATGCCTTGCGCCTGGAACTGAAAGCGAGCAATACCACGGTGGTGGCCGTTCACGTGGGCTTTGTTGACACCGACCTGACCCAAGGTTTCGACGTCAAGAAATCCGCCCCGCAAGACGTCGCGCGCGCTGCTTTCAGCGGGCTCGAGGCGGGCGATCTGGAAGTGCTGGCAGACGAGGGGACACGCTATATCAAATCGACCCTGTCGCTGCCGGACGCGGTGTATTTCAACCCGCCAGCACCGGTTTAAACGGGGAGGGCGCCATGACGGAACAACCGTTCATCCTGTGGGTGCAGGCCCGTGTCAAACCGGAGCACCTGGCTGAGGTCGCCGAGGCCGCCGCCAGGACCTTGGCGCTCACTCTCCAGGAGCCAGGTTGTGTCGCTTTTCATCAGACGACACAGCATGAAGATCCGTGCCACTTCTGCTTCTTCGAGTACTTCGCCTCGCCAACCGCTCATGCCGAGCATTTGGCCAAACCTTACACGAAGGCGTTTTTCGAACTGCTGGAGGGCAAGTTGGAGGCAGAGCCGTTGTTTCAGCAACTGAATCTGCTGGCGGCCGGTTAGAACCTGAAGCACAAACACCTGATCGGCTTTCGGCCGATCAGGCGTCCTTTTGCACGGCTGATTTGCGCAAAGCCGCAATCTCATATAACTGCAATTCCTGTAGGAGCAGAGCCTGCTCGCGAAAGCGTCGTCTCAGGCGACATCAATGTTGCATGTGCCGCCGCCTTCGCGAGCAAGCTTCGCTCCTACGGGGTTGTAGTGTTTCAGGCCCGCCGCGCCATCAACAACACCGAAGCCGCCGCCGACAACAACCCCGCGCAGCAGCGGTTGAAGATCCGCTTGCCGCGGGGTTCGGCGAACCAGCGGCGCATGTGCAGGCCCATGTAGGCGTAGGCGCTGATGGCGATCCATTCCAGCATCAGGAACAACGCGCCCAGCACCGCGAATTGCGGGGTGATCGCTCGGGTCGGGTCGACGAATTGCGGCAGAAACGCGGTGAAAATCAGGATCGCTTTCGGATTGCCCGCCGCCACCAGGAACTCCTGGCGCGCCAATGCCAATATCCCCACCGGAGCGCCGGCCACCGCGTTTTGCGCGCCCGGATCCGCGCGCCACAATTGCCAGGCGAGATAAAACAAATACGCTGCCCCCAGAATCTTGATCCCGTAGAACAACAGCTCGGACGTTTGCAGCACCACCGCCAGCCCGGCCGAAGCGAGGGCGATCATCCCGGCAAATGCCAGCAAGCGCCCGACGCCGGCGACACAGGCACGACGATAGCCGTAGCGGGTCGAGTTGCTGACCGATAGCAGATTGTTCGGCCCAGGAGCCATGTTCAGCGCAAAGCAGGCCGGGACAAACAGGGTGAGGGTGGCGAGGTCCATGACGAAGTCTCCTGATTCGAGAACGCTTTTTTTAACATGGATGGCGGGGGACTTGACCCATACAGCCATAGACACAAGTCGCCATACACTTGCCCGTGCCCCCCGCCCAAAAACCAATCTATGACCTACGCTTGTTCACAAACCCCGTTCAGTGAGCACGGCCTGCTCCTGAGCGCGATAAAACCGCCATTCCCAAAAACAACAATATCGGGAGACAACCTATGCAACCCTTATTCCGCCGACTCACCTGCGCGATTGCCTTAACCATTGCCGCCGCCACCCCGGCGTTTGCCCTCGACACGGTCAAGTTCATGGCCCCGGGTTCTGTGGGTGGCGGCTATGACCAGACCGCCCGTGACTTGGGCAAAGCCCTGGTCGAGGCCAAAGCCGCGAAGTCCGTGACCTTCGAGAACAAGGGCGGGGCGGGCGGGACGCTGGGGTTGGCGCAGTTCGCCAACAGCACCAAGGGCGACCCGAATGCATTGCTGGTGGTGGGCGCGATCATGGTTGCGGGCATTGAGCAGAACAAGCCGCAAATCACCCTGAAGGACGTCACGCCGATTGCCCGGCTGTTTACCGAATACAACGTGATTGCCGTGCGCAAGGAGTCCGAGTTCAAGACCCTGGAAGACTTGCTCAAAGCCTTCAAGGACAAACCCTCCAGCATCACCTGGGGCGGTGGTTCCAAGGGCTCGGTCGATCACATCGGCATCGCTGATCTGGCCGGCAAAATGGACATTCCGGTGAACAAGGTCAATTACGTGGCGTTCGCCGGTGGCGGGGAAGTGGTGGCCCAGGTGTTGGGTGGCCAGATCAAGGTGATCACCGGCGGCTATGCCGAGTTGGGCCAGTACATCAAGAACGGCCAGTTCCGGGTGCTCGCCATCGGTGCGCCGGAGCGCGTCGAAGGCATCGATGCGCCGACGCTCAAGGAGAAAGGCTACGACGTGATCATCGGCAATTGGCGCGGTGTCTATGGCGCCGCCAACCTTACGCCTGAGCAGCGCAAGGAAGTGACCGACGCCGTGGTGGCCGCCGCCAAGACCAAGGTCTGGCAAGACAACGTCAAAACCAACGCCTGGTCGCCGAGCATTTTGACCGGGGATGAGTTCGGCAAATTCGTTGACGAGGAGCACGTTCGGTTGCATGGGATGCTGGTCAAGGTCGGGCTGCTTTGAGATGGCCACGCCACGCAAGATAGTCCCGGTGCAACTGGCGATTGGCGCCGGTGTGATCGCCATCAGCGCTGTGTTGGCGGTTGGTGCGTTCCGTTTTCCGGCGGAGATGGGCTTCGTCATCCTCGGTGCCCACGTCTATCCCTATGCCTTGGCGGCGTTCCTGGGAGTTGTCGGTCTGTTGCTGAGTGTCCAGGCGCTCACCGGTGGTTTTCGCGAACTGGCCGACCACGATGACGAAAGTGCCCAAGCGCTGCCCGGCGGCAAACTCGGCGCGGCGTGGGTCACCGGCGGATTGGTGGCGGTGGCCGTGCTGATTAATCTCATCGGCTTCGTCCTGGCGGCCGGGTTGCTGTTTGCCTGCTCGGCACGGGGTTTTGGCAGTCGCCGCCCGGTGCGCGACCTCGCCATCGGCATTGCCCTGACGCTGCCGATCTACTGGCTGTTCAACGCCGGGCTTGGGGTCTCCCTGCCGCCCCTTATTAACGCCTGGCTCTGATCCGGGCCGAAGGAGGTCAACAGGTGGACATTCTCGCAAGCCTGGCCATTGGTTTTTCCGCGGCGCTGACACCGATCAACCTGATGTGGGGCTTTATCGGCTGCCTGCTCGGCACCGCAATCGGTGTCCTGCCGGGTATCGGGCCGGCGCTGACCGTGGCGTTGCTGCTGCCGATCACCGCCAAGGTCGATCCCACCGGGGCGTTGATCATGTTCGCCGGAATCTACTACGGCGCGCAGTTTGGTGGTTCGACGACGTCGATCCTGCTGAATACGCCGGGGGAATCGTCGTCGATGGTCACGGCGCTGGAAGGCAATCTCATGGCGCGCAACGGTCGCGCCGGACCGGCCCTGGCGACAGCGGCGATCGGCTCCTTCGTGGCAGGCACCATCGCCACGATCCTGCTGACCCTGTTTGCGCCGCTTGTGGCGACCCTGGCGCTGAAGTTTGGCCCGGCAGAGTATTTCGCGATTCTGGTGTTGTCCTTCACCACGGTGTCGGCGGTGCTCGGCGCCTCCATGCTGCGCGGGTTTGCCTCGCTGGGGATTGGCCTGATGGTGGGCTTGATTGGCCTGGACGCGACCTCGGGCATCGCCCGCTACACCTTGGGCGTGCCGGAACTGGTGGACGGCATCGAAGTGGTGCTGGTGGCTGTCGGTTTGTTTGCCGTAGGTGAGGCTCTTTACAGCCTGTTGTATCAAAAGGAAGAAGCCTCGGGTCGGCACCGCTTGACCTCGTTGTGGATGACCCGCGCCGACTGGAAACGCTCGATCCCGGCCTGGTTGCGGGGCACGCTGATCGGTTTTCCGTTTGGTTCGATTCCGGCGGGTGGCGCTGAAATTCCGACGTTCCTGTCCTATTCCGCCGAACGCAAACTGAGCAAATACCCCAAAGAATTTGCCGGCAGCAAGGGCGAGGGCGCCATCGAAGGCGTGGCCGGTCCCGAGGCGGCCAACAACGCGAGCGCGACCGGTTCGCTGGTGCCACTGCTGACGCTCGGCATCCCCACCTCGGCCACGGCGGCAATCTTGTTGGCCGCGTTCCAGAACTACAACCTGCAACCGGGGCCGATGCTGTTCCAGACCTCCGGCGAACTGGTCTGGACCCTGGTGGCGTCGTTGTACATCGGCAACGTCATCCTGCTGGTGTTGAACCTGCCGTTGGTGGGGCTGTGGGTCAAACTGCTGCAAATCCCCCGGCCTTATTTGAATGCCGGCATTCTGGTGTTCGCGACCATCGGCGTGTACGGCATGCGCCACTCGTCCTTTGACTTGATGCTGATGCTGGCCATCGGCTGGGGCGGGGTGTTGATGCGGCGTTTCGATTTTCCCGTGGCCCCGGTGATCGTGGGGATGTTGCTGGGGCCGATGGCCGAAAAACAACTGCGCAATGCGTTGTCCATCAGCGAGGGCGACTGGACGATTTTTCTCACCCAGCCCATCTCGGCCGCATTCCTGGCGCTGACGTTGCTGGTGCTGGTGGTGCCGCACCTGCTGCATGCCCGCGGCATCAAATTGCACGAGGACGATTGAGTCAGGGCAGTTTTCTTCAATACATGGGGCCGGGTGCTCTCTACTTTGAGCAGCGTTCCCACTGAATTGAAGAAGGTCTGTGATGAGTCTGATGATTTCCATGGCGGCGTTTGCCTTGGCCGCTTCGATAACGCCGGGGCCGGTGAACATCGTGGCGTTGAGCTCCGGCGCGCAGTTCGGTTTTCGCGCCAGTCAACGGCACGTGGCAGGGGCGACCCTGGGGTTTGTGTTGCTGTTGGTGTTGATGGGCCTGGGGCTGCATGAGGTGTTGCGCTTGTGGCCGATGCTGACCCGAGTGGTGCAATTGGCCGGGGTGGCGTTTTTGTTGTTCATGGCCTGGAAACTGAGCGTCGATGATGGCCGGTTGAATGCCGGACGGCAGGCAAAGGCGCCCTCGATGTTCTACGGCGCGTTGATGCAATGGCTCAACCCCAAGGCCTGGCTGGCCTGTGTCGCAGGCATGGGCGCGTTTGTCGCGGACGGCGACGCGCGACTGGTCTGGCAGTTCGCGGCGATTTATCTGGTGATCTGTTACCTGTCGGTGGGCTGCTGGGCCTACGCCGGCACGTTCTTGCGCGGGTATTTGAGCAACGCCAAAGGTCTGCAGTGGTTCAACCGGACGATGGCGTTGCTGTTGGTGGTGTGTGCGGGGTATCTGGTCTGGGCCTAGATTCCGGCGATTACGCCAGACCACTCAGGGCGTTTTCCGCCGAAATCGGCAAGGCGTTGAACCGGTTGGCGCGCAGTTCGGTGATGGCATAAATGGCGCGGGCCGTGCGGCCATTGCCATCGACAAAACTGTGGTAACCGAGGAATGCACCGAGCACCTGTTTGCCGAAATATTCGTGGGTCGGGTCAAGGGTGGCCAGGTGTTTTTCCAGCATCGCCGCGCCCGACACATTGGACGGGTAGCGCGCCTGGGCGGTGGGGCTGCGCAAGGCGTTGCCCGCCTCGGGTACAAGGCGTCGATGCAGCGCCTGGTAAACCGCCGGGTCCGTCAGGGATTGGCCGTTGCGGCTGTACTCGCGTAGCAATGCACTGATGGTGTCCGCTTCGTTTCGCGAACTTGACGCTTTGAGTATCCACGCCGTGGCTCGCTCGGTGTTATCGGTCAACCCGTTCGGGTTAAATGACACATCGTCGAGGATGCCGCCGTAAGGCGCCTTGCCAAGGTCCGACGTTCTTACGATGGCCTGGTGTTGATTCATCGCCACCAGGTTTTTGTATTCCACTTTCAGGGTGTCGTTGAAGATCTCCGGCAATACCGTGGAATCCTTGAACTGATGAAGGTTGGCCAGCGAGTACTTTTGCCCTTGCTGGCGTATCAGCGAATCCACTACGTCCGTGTCCAGCACCTTCGCCAGCGATCGGGCATCGTCAGACTGGCGTGCGATGTCGGTCAGTGCGTTTTCCAACAGGTGCTGAAGTTCTTGTTCGGGAACCTGCTTGAGCAACCTGGCGCCATTGGCGTGCAGGTGGTTGAGTACCTGTTCGGCGGTTTCAAGGCTGTCACTTTTAAACAGCGCCCGGGCGTGGGCCACGGTGTCCAGTCCCATGCGGATCTCAGAGGCCGCGCCGGAGTGGTTGATCGCCCGGATTAGATCGTAGGCGTTGCTCCCGGTCAGATGCCGCAGCTGTGCCCGGGCCGTTCGGGTGGAGGACGAGGCGAGGAGGCCCACTTTCAACGCGCCTTTGCCAATCAACTTCGCGCCGCCCTTGAGCAGTTGCGGGATCCCGTCCAAAGGGTTGAACAAACCGACGACGGCCCGGGCACTGACCCGGGAGGCAGACAACAGTTTCGTGACGACGGTCGAGGCTTTGCTGCTGGCGGCGAGGATTTTCCCGGGCACGATCGCAAAGGCCAGTGCCAGCGCCGCAGCATCCATGACACACCCCAAAATGGCGTTTTGTTGGCGAGTGGGATTGCCCGAAGACATTTCTTCAACGCATTCCTTGAATGGAATAATCATATTGAGCAGCGTATTGAAGATCGCATCGGACTTCTCGATCGCGCGTTCCCGTTCGGTCTGGTCGAGGCCCATCTGCTGCAATTCGTCAGCCGTGAAATACGGGTTTTTTTCGGCAATAAGCTTGCCGAGTGCTTCTTTGCGCGACGAGCGAAAGAACAGGTTTGGAGAACCGGCGTCTGCAGTGTCCGGCGATGCCTGGTACTCGCCGATTTTTCGGATAAAAAACCTGGACCGGACAGTGTTGCGTGGTGTCTGGTTTTGTAAGTAAGCCCGGACATCCAGAGGGGCATCATCAAACGTGTTCCGGTCGGAAAACTTTACCTTGCCGTCATTGCCGTCCGGCGTCATCAAAGAACGGAACACGGACTCAAGTTCAGGATTTAACGTGCACTCCATTCGTAATGGAAACAACTCAAAGCAATGCACCTGCGCATTCATGTGCACACAAAGAACCACACCATAACGCCCGGTTTCTCCCGGAACAGGCGTCAATGGGCGAACGATGCCGCCTGGCGCCGGCAAGTTCGGAAAACGCGTGGTTTTATATTCCTCGATGCAATAAATACCGACTGCGCCGTATTCAATAAAGGGTGCTTGATCGCGCGGTAATTGGGATAGTGCCACTTCAATGCTGCTGGCCAGCGCCTGTGTGATTGCGCTGTGATGCGCATTGATCGCCTCTTCATATAAGTTGGCAACCGGATACAACTCGGTCAATTCAGGAAATGACTGATAAATACTGAGTCCTTTGACGCGATCCCAATCCTGGCTGTGAAGTTCATCGCCCATATAAAGATCGAGCACCGACACCTTGCGCCCGACACCACCGCCGCTGCCTCGGTGTTTGACCAACAGTTCATCAGGGTCGCAGTGGGGGGCCGTGGATTTCAACTCTTTCAGCGCGAGCGGTCTGCGATGGGGCAATGCTCTGCCGAGGCTCGCAGCGGCGTTCTGCAGCTTATCGAGTTGCTGTGTGTATTCCGTGGTGGCCAGGGTGATCGCTTGTTGGCTCAGGTTGCCTTCTGCATCCCGGAAAATGAGCTCGTTCATCAGCGCCCAGGTGACGATCGGGTCCAGCGCGTGGGACGCCTGCAGCTCAGCCAGTTGTGGGGTCGCCTGACAAGACTGGCTCAGTCCGAGCAGGTGCTCGTGAGTCATCAGGCGCGAAACACCGGGGATCAGCGTTTCGGCAAACTGTGCGGCCTGAGTCGCCACCACCCACGCGGGTGTGCCCATGCGCAGCTCGGCAGGCCAGCCAGCAAACAGGTATTGCGGCGCCATACCGCCCAGCACCAATTCCGCAATGAGCGGGGCGAACAGTTGATCAAGCTTGAGGTGATCGACCAGATGCTGTTCCAGACGCGCGCGAACACTGGCCGGGTGCAACAGGAAGTTATCGGTGGAATAGAGATTGAAGCCGGCGAATGCCGTGTTCGCGGTGTCTGCGGCGGGATCAAGATCAAGCAGCAGCGCAGCGATCAGCAACTGCTCGACAAACACCTCAGACGGCGTCGCCTGGGCCGGCTCGGTGAACCAGCCCAAGGCGTCGATGTAGGCTTGCCCTTGGCGCGTGGACCAGACGGCGATGTCGATCAATCGTTGTAAGCGATAGCCCTGGCTGGTGGGCAGGCGATCTGCCGAGGTGCTTTCCAGCCGCAGATGACCGCCAAAATGCTCCGCCAGAGAGATTTCACCTCCGGTTAAATCCTCGGTGACCCGGCGAATGATGGCGCGATTATGCTCGGTGAGTGCGAAAGGCGAATCCTTCGGGGCGTCCAGTAGTTGCCAATAGTTGGCAAGCCGAGGGGCTTCGGGAAGGTTGGTGTAGTGGAGCAGGTCAATCAGTCCTTTGGCGTCCTCTTCGCGGGCTGGCAGCGCAAAACCCTGGAAGTTGAGCCATTGGCCCACGCAGATCCACTCGCTGGAGCTGATGAAACCTCCGGTCAGCGCAGCCATGTTGGCCAGCAGTTTCAAGTCCTCGGCCAGTGCAGGAATGCCTTCCACGTGAACAGTGATGTCGACACGGGTGAAGTAGGCGGTGGTCGTGACAGGTGTTGGACTGTCCGGACGCTCGACGGAGCTCAGATTTTTCCAGACATGATAGAAACGGCCATTTTTATCGACTTGATATTCCCCATGCCTGGGCAGGGAACGCTCGCGTCGCCGTTTTACAAATTCAGGATGCCGGGTCAGTCTGGAAAGACAAACACTCCCCGGACGGTGGAGTTGATCAAAGTTGGAGCCCGTTACTGTCTTGGCCGCCAGGCGATCCAAAGACCATTTCAGGGTGTCTTGAACATAGTTATCCGTTAAGAAATTCCCCAATGCCAGGGTCATTGCTTGTTTTTGAAGTTCGTTGCAGGAAGTGGCTGGAAAATTATTCGGGTTGTGCATGTGAAGTTCCATCTTCGGTTGCTTGTCGTGTGAGTTTTAATGTTGATGATCAGTCAGTTTTTCCGAGCTCTGAAGAGTAATTGGATATGCACGGCATTGGCATGATTGCTCTATGTCTGCATGTTTAATGCTGTGTGAAATATCGCTGCAACACTGTTCAAAAGGTCGCGACAGAGAAGTTCGCTTGAGGTGTTTCCGGATGTATTAAGTTTTGAGGCATTAACCCAAGTTATTACGTTAACCGCGGTATTGCCCCGGCGTCGCCGCCAAATGCTGTTTAAACGCCCGTTGAAAGTGCGCCTGATCGGCAAACCCGGCTTCCAGCGCCACATCGGCGATCAACTGGCCACTGCGCAAGCGCTCCCGGGCAAACTGGATGCGCCGGTTGACCAGAAACGCATGGGGTGTCATGCCGAAATGCTGTTTGAACGCACGGATCAGGTAGGACGGCGACAATTGCGCCGCTGCGCAAATGTCTTCCAGTTTGAGCATTTGCGTGCAGTGGTCGCGGATGTAGTCGGCGGCCCGTTCCAGTTTGAAATTGGGCTCGCGTAGCGGCGGATCGCCGGGGTTGAGGCGTTGTTGCACATCGGTGAAAAACTCCACCGCCGCGCTGTGTTTGCGCAGCACATCGTGCTGAGCGTCGATCAACACCGCGTACAAATCCTTCAGGCCGGCAAACAGGCTGGCGTCGCGCAGATGGGTGATGGAAAACCGCCGGAACGCCTGGTCTTGGCTGAACCCCAGTTGATGCTGCAAGTCCGTCAGCCACGGCGTCTCGACGTAGAGCATCAGGTACGACCAGGGTTGGTCGTCGATGGGGTTGCAGGCGTGGACATCGCCGGGATTCATCAGCACCACCGTGCCGGCGCTCACCTCGAATGCCGATTGCTCGTGAACATATGTGCTGCACCCGGCGGTGATCGCGCCGATGGAAAAGTGCGCGTGGGAATGTCGGGCGTAGCAGACCTCACGCCCATCGGCGATGGCCCGGGCCTCGATGAAGGGCAGGGCGTCGTCGCGCCAGAAGCGCGGGGCTTTGTCGGCATCTTTGGCTGCGGCGTGTTTCATCGTCGGCGTCCTGGCAGGTCAGCGCACGAGTGTATTAGCTCTCGCCGTGAAAGGCGCGTTGCAGTTCGGCGATGTCGAGTTTTTTCATTTGCATCATCGCTTGCATGGCCCGTTGGGATTTGACCGTGTCGGTGTCCTTGAGCATTTCCATCAAAGCCACCGGCACGATCTGCCACGACATCCCGAACTTGTCCTTCACCCAACCACATTGCTCGGCCTCGGGCACGGCGGATAACGCGCCCCAGAAATGGTCAACTTCATCTTGCGTGTAGCAATTGACCTGGAACGACACTGCTTCGTTGAACGTGAACACCGGGCCGCCATTGAGTCCCGTGAAGCTCTGGCCGTCGAGTTCGAAACTCACGGTCAACACCGAGCCTTCCGGGCGGCCATGAAACTCGAAACCGGCCTTGCCGTAGTGGGTGATGGCGGTGATTTTCGAGTGATCGAAGATCGAACAATAGAATTTGGCAGCGTCTTCGGCCTGATCGTCGAACCACAGGCAGGGTGTGAGTTTTTGCACGCGGTGCATGGCGGTTCTCCTCTACGGGTTAATCACGCTGGATTATCAGCGTAGTCAGTCTGTAGTCGATTGGCGGTGCCGTAGATCGACAAGTCGCAGCCCCTACCGTTTGTCGCTAGACTGGCCGCCCCGATTTTGCCGCAAGGACGCTTAGCATCATGGTTGCCCCTCGTTTATTGGCTGTTGCCTGCCTGCTCGCCAGTGCTGGCGTGAAGGCCGAACCGTTGACGTTCCACCTCACTGATCCGGCGCAGAAATACGCGATTGAGGTGGTGTTCCCGCAGCCTCCTGCACAAAGCTACGAAGGCGCGCCCGCGCAGATCACTTTGCGCGACAAAACCAGCGGCCAGGTGCTGCAACGCATTGATTCACCCGAGGCGTTTGCCGTGTACAAACCGGACAGCCGAATGATTGAGATCAATCAGGCCCCGCTCTATGGCGAACAGAGCTTGCTGTTTTTCGATGACTTCAATTTCGACGGACAACAGGACTTGGCTGTGCGCAACGGCAGCGAAGGTGGCTATGACGGGCCTTCCTATGACATTTACCTGTCCGATCCAGCGAGCCCGACTCTGGTCTTTAGCCCGGCTTACGCCTACCTGACCCGCGATCAGCAATTGGGCATGTTCCGCGTTGATCCGGTCGCCAAACGCTTGCACACCGGCTCGAAAAGCGGCTGTTGCTGGCATCAGTACGCGACTTGGCAGATCGAGAATAATGAACCGGTCATGGTCGCGGAAAAGATCGAAGCGATGCAGATGCCGACGCAAGCCAATCCCTACATGCCAGCGGGCTACCTGGACGTCACTGAACGCGAGCTCAAGGACGGCCAGTGGATCGAACACCAGACACTGGCGGGGCCCTACGCCGAGCCGCCATTGACGTTTCGCGGCACCCTTAACGACAAAATCGCGTTCGAGCTCTGGTGGCAAATCCAGGGCGAGGTGTACATCGGTGAAGTGCGTTACGGAAAAAGCGGCAGCGGCAAACCGATCCGGCTGGTCGGAGACTCCGTCTATGGTCGCGGTGTGTTGCTGCATGAATTGGACGATGACGGGCAGATCACCGGCGACTGGTCCCTGAAAGACGAACCGGACGAACAGGGTAACTACACAGGCACCTGGCGCAGCGCCAAGCGCGAGTTCAACGCCAAAATGCGTCTCGCCGAATTCAAGATTGCGCCGCAGAAACTTGAAGGGGTGGCCAACAATCAGCGTGAAGGTGAGTACAGGGTGACCAATTTCGAAGAGAAACGAATCAGCGAGCTCTCGGTGAAAATACTGCCGAGAATCGATAATGGACCGGAGACTGCCGATATCACCCTCGACTACTCCCAGCTCAAGGACCCGCCGAGCGAAATCCATTATCAGTCGACGTTGCAGGCGGGCAATCTGGCCATCGTGCTGGACGCCCAGGGTGGGCCAGTGTTTCGTTTGCAGTTGCTCAACGGCGCGGCGGTCGTGACGGGTTACGGTGAGTACCGGAAATACGGCGGCAACTACGTAAAAATCCGCTGAGGCGCAGCCCTAGAACTCCCACTTCGTGCTGAGCTGCAAACTCCGCGGCTCCCCATAAAACCCGGTGCCGAAATTCCCGAGCCCGGTGTAATAGGTCTTGTCGAACAGGTTCTTCACATTGAGCATCGCACTCAGATGCTCGTTGAAACGATAGCGCCCCATCACGTCCACCAGGTAATAACTGTCCTGGGTGATGCGCGTGTACTGGCCGCCATCGTTGGGATTCGGCCGGAACACATTGCCGAAAAACGCACTCTGCCAATTCACCCCGCCACCGACCGTGAGCTTTTCCCAAACCCCGGGCAGTCGATACGTACTGAACACCCGCACCACTTGCGCCGGCGCCGTGGTTTGCAGCACGGAGCCATAGACGTAATCGCCCTTGGCATCGCGTGTGTGGTTGTAGGTGTAACCGGCCGAGAGTTTCCAGCCGTCCATCACTTCGCCGGCCAGTTCCACTTCGAAACCTTGGGTGGTCGCGCCTTGAATAGGGCGGTAGATCGACTCGGTATCGACGCCGCTGACGTACTCGGCGAGGTTGTCCTGTTCGATGCGGAACACAGCAGCCCGGGCGTTCAGTCGCCCGTCGAAGTACTCAGCCTTGATGCCGGCTTCGTAGGCATCACCTTCCACTGGATCGAGCAGTTGGCGGTTGGCGTCCTTACTCATTTGCGGCTGATAGATGTTGGTGTAACTGGTGTACACCGAATAGGTGTCGTCGAGGTCGTAGACCAGCCCGGCGTAGGGCGTGACCACGCCGCTTTGCCGGTAGCCGTCACGCACGTCCGGGGTGCTGGCGTCGAGGTAGTCGAGGTGGTCGCTGCCCTTGAAATCACTGACCCGGCCGCCGAGGATCAGCGACAGATCGTCGGTCGGCTTCAGGCGCGTGGCCAGGTAGGCGCCGGTCTGGCGCTGGACGATGTCGTCAGTGCCGATCCGGGGGATGTCCGGTTTCGGGAATTCGCCGCGCCAGTCGAAGATGCTGCCATCCAGCGGCGGGTAGACCGAGCCGTGTACCGGGATGTCCTGGCGGGTGTTCATCGACCTGAATCCGGCGATCAACTCGTGCTCGCGACCGAACAGGCTGAACGAGCCGCTGAGGTTGACGTCGAGGTTGTCCTGCACCTCATCGCCTTTGAATTTGCCCATGTACATGAACATGCCGGTACCTGTGACCGGGTCCGGATTACCGCCGCTGGCCGAGCCGAGAAAAGTGTCGTGCTGGCGGTGTTTGCGGTCGTAGCTGACTTTCAATGTCCAGTCGTTAGCCAGTTGCTGTTCGAGTGCGGCGAACAGCGTCTGGTTGTTGAAGTCGCGGCGGCTCCAGTCGGTGGCCGGGTTGAACGAGCGTGAGAAGTTCGTGCGCGAACCGTCGCTGTTGAACATCGGGAAACCGGTCCAACTGGCGCCACGGGAGCGGGTGTTTTGCTGGTCGATGCCCAAGGTCAGAAACGTGTCAGGGGTCAGGTCGGCTTCGAGGATGCCGTAGGCGATGTCCTTGGTGTTTTGATAGTGATCGGCGTGGGCGCTGCGGTCCTGATAGACCCCGACGAAACGCCCGCGCACGTTGCCGCTGTCGGTCAGCGGGCCGGAGATATCGCCCTCGCTGCGATAGCTGTCCCAGGAACCGACGCTGCCGCTGACCGAGGCCTTGAACGCTTGGGTCGGGCGTTTGCGGATCAGGTTGACGGTGGCCGACGGATCGCCCGAACCGGTCATCAGGCCGGTGGCGCCTTTGATGATGTCGACGCGGTCGAACGTCGCCATGTCGGTGCTGGTGGTGCCGTAGTCGTAGACGCCGTCGTAGTCGGTATTGACGCCGTCGTACTGGAAATTGGTGATCGGCAGGCCACGGCTGGAAAACTCCCAACGTTCGCTGTCGTAGTTCTGCACGCTGATGCCGGGGGCGCGACGCAGGACGTCGGTGATACTGGTGCCGCCCTGATCGTCCATTTGCTGGCGGGTGATGACCGTCACCGATTGCGGGGTTTGGCGTAATGACAGCGGCAGGCCGGTGGCTGAGGAGGTTGAGCCGGTGGTGTAGGCGTGGGTGGCTTCGGTGATGGCGCCGAAGCTGAGCGCGGCGATGTTCGTGGCGTCCAGTTCAAGTGGGCCACTCGCGGTTTGCAGGACATAACCGCCGCCGGTCTGCGGTTGCGCTTGCAGGCCGCTGCCCTGTAGCAGGCGCTGTAACGCTTGTTGTTCGGTGAAATCGCCGCTTAGGCCCGGACTGAGTTTGCCGCTGGCCAGATCGTTGTGCCCGGCGAGGAAAATCCCCGCTTGTTCGGCGAAGCGGTTGAGGGCGCTGACTAGCGAGCCGGCGGCGATTGCGTAATGACGCTTCTGGCTGGCAGGTTGCTCACTGGCGGCGGGAGCGATGCCTGGCGCCAGACTCAACAGCCCCGCCGCCAGCGCAAAGGTCATCGGGCGAATCACGCTTTCGGGCCGACACTGACCCACCAAGGCAAAGTCCTCTGCACCTGGATCGGCAGCGCCGCTTCCAGCAAGCGCAAGGCCTGATCGGTGTCCTTGAGCGGGAACGAACCCATTACCGGCAGCCCGGCAATCGCCGGATCGCAGGCCAGATGCCCCGGTCGATAACGACTTAACTCTTCGATCAACTGACCCAGCGGCAGGTTATCCGCCAGCAACACCCCACGCCGCCAGGCTTCGCGTCCGGCAGCGGCAGGCGAGGTCGCCAGCGTCTGGTCATCGCTGAACGCCAGTTGCTGGCCGGCTTCGACCACCTGCACCTGGCCGTGCAAAGTCCGGACTTCGACCGCGCCTTCGTAGACGTTCAACAACGTACGCTGCTCTTCCTGCCGCACGCTGAAACGCGTGCCCAGCGCGCGCATCTGGCCTTGGGCGGTGTGCACCAGGAACGCTCGGTGGCTGTCCTTGGCGGTGTCGATCAACACTTCGCCGCAACGCAAGAGCAACAGCCGTTGCGCGCCATCGAAACGCACGTTCAGCGCGCTCAGGGCATTGAGCCAGATCCGGCTGCCGTCGTTGAGCAGGGCTTCCCGGGTTTCGCCGGTGCCGGTGGAGAGGTCGGCGGTCCAGCGGCCCACGGTGTCCGGCAGCGAGGTTTGCCGCCACGCGCCCCAGCCCAACAGACTGCCCGACGCCAGGATAAGCAGGGTTTTGAGGGTGTGTCGGCGGCTGACCGGCGAGCGCGCGGTGTTGCGCAGCACGTGGCTGGCGGCCTGAGGTTGGTCATCTTGCAGGGCGGCGAAGCGTTGACCGACGCGCTCGACATAGCGCCAGGCTTGCTGGTGGTCGCCGCTTTGCGCCAGCCAGGCTTGCCAGCGTTCGCGTTCCTGTTCGCCGGCCTGCTGATCTTGCAATTGCACATACCATTGGGCCGCCTGTTCGAGGCTGGCGTGGCTGATGCTGTTCGGGGACGTGCGGGACATGGGTTACTCGATCAGCAGGCCGTCGAGTTCGGCCTCGAGCATCGCGCAATGCATCAACGCCTGGGCCAGGTACTTCTTGACCATGCGTTCGCACACGCCGATTTGTTCGGCGATGGCGCGGTAGGGCAGGCCATGCAACTGGGCGAGGATGAACGCATCGCGCACCCGTTGCGGCAGCCGTTGCAGCATGGCGTCCACTTCATACAGGGTTTCGACGATGATCGCCCGTTGCTCCGGCGACGGTTGAACGGCTTGAGGCCGTGCGGCGAGGGTATCGAGCCAGGCTTGCTCCAGTTGACGACGGCGCCAGTGATCGATGCACAAGCCCCGGGCGATGGTCGCCAGGTAGGAGCGTTCACGGGTTTCGCAGTCGAACGCCGGCGGACGCTTGAGCACCCGGATAAACGTGTCATGGGCCAGGTCAGCCGCATCGAAAGCGTTATTCAAGCGTCGGCGCAGCAGCTCATGCAACCAGCGATGGTGCGAGAGGTAGAGGTTCTGAACGCTGGAGATATCGGCGACCGTCATTGTGAGCACTTGTCCATGGGCGACCGGCGCCTTCGGTGCAAATAAGAATTGGTCGCGATTAAACCAAATGGCCTGTGTGTGCGCAAATGATATTGGTTTGCTTTTAGGCGACTGAGGGTCGAGAGGAGTGGTGATGTAGTCAATATGACGTCGTTGTGAGTCATTAAGACCTTGTCGGCGCTGAGTCATATTGACTGCTCTGTAATCAAACGATTGATTTAGCTAGCAATAAATACTGGCACGGCTTTTGGATTAACCCACGTACAACTGAACAGCTTCGGGAGTACGGAAAAATGTTCGATTTCTTCAGCAATCCCCAGAACGTTCTGCACCTGTCGAGCAAAGTCCTGGGCTTGGGCCTGACACTGCTTTTGGTCGGCATCTACGGCGCTTACCTCTACAGCGGTCACTTGCCCATCGTGGTGTTGGTGTCGATGCACGCTATGACCATCATCGGCCCGACCTTGCTCAAAATCGGCTATGTGATGCGGCTGCTGGCCCAGCATCGGTTGGCCACTCACTACGTCGGCGCGGTGGCTTGATGCGCCTGACTGGCAAAACCGGTGGGAGCGAGCTTGCTCGCGATAGCGGACGGACAGGCGACAAAAGTGTTGAGGCTGCAACCGTCATCGCGAGCAAGCTCGCTCCCACAGGGACAGTTGTTTTCAGTCTTGGCTTTCGCCCGTTTTTCCTTGCCGGTGCCGGGTTTGCCGTGGTGGCAGTAGCGATCTGGGCCTTGTGGTTGTACGGCCGACTACCCGGCGCGCAGCCCATCGGCGGAATGCTGGCCTGGCATCGGCATGAAATGCCTTTCGGTTTCACCGCGGCGATCATCGCCGGATTTCTGCTGACCGCCGTGCCGAACTGGACCGGGCGTCCGGGCCTCAGCGGCTGGCCCTTGATCGGCCTGTTGCTGGTGTGGCTGCTGGCGCGACTGGCCTGGCTGCTGCCAATCAATCCGACGCTGCTGATGGCCCTGCAAGTCCCATTTCTGCCGTTACTGGCCGTGTGCCTGGGGCGGGACCTGGTCGCGGCACGCAAACGCGACAACTATCCGATTCTGCTGATGATCACGCTGCTGGCGGGCTGTCAGGTGATGACGCTGTGGGGCATCGCGACCGATGACGCCGGATTGCAGCGGCATGGCGTGCTGGCCGCGCTGTGGTTGGTGGCGGCGCTGATGAGCGTGATCGGCGGGCGGGTGATTCCGTTCTTTATTCAGCGCGGCTTGAATCGACCCGCTGCGGCGCCGGCTTATCCATTGCTCACCAAAGTGTTGCTGCTGGGCAGTTTGCTGGCGGCTGTGTCGTTTGCCGCCGGTTTGAACGACACGCCCAGGTTGTGGCTGGCCGCGTTGTTCCTGGTGCTGGGCGGCGTGCATCTGCTGCGGTTGTGGCGCTGGCACGACCGGGGCATCTGGCGCGTACCGTTGTTGTGGTCGTTGTACCTGGCTTACGCGTGGCTGGTGGTGGCAACCCTGGCCATGGCGCTGTGGCACGCGGGGCTGATGCCGCAGCAGAGCCTGGCCACCCATTCGCTGGCAGTCGGCGGAATTGGCGGACTGATCCTGGCGATGATTGCCCGGGTCAGCCTGGGGCATACCGGGCGATTGCTGCAGCCTTCGAAAGCCGTGGTGCTGGGCTTTGCGCTGCTGTTGCTCGCCGGTCTGTGCCGGGTGTTGCTGGTGCCATTTTCCGCCGCTGGATTGGGCCTGTCGGCGCTGCTCTGGTGTGCGGCGTTCGGGCTGTTTCTGACGCGTTATACCGGCATCCTGCTCAAACCGAGGGTTTAGCACCGAGGCCGCCGCGTTCGGCGATCCAGCGGGTCGCCATGTCGATAAAGGCCCGCAGTTTCGGCTGCGTCTGGGTGCGACTGGGGAAGTACAGGTACAGCCCCGAACTCAGCGGCACAAACGGTTGCAGCACCCGTTGCAGGCGTCCATCGGCCAACTCGTCGGCGATCTCCAGGTCGCAGGCATACGCCAGGCCCAAGCCATCCCGGGCCGCTGCCACCAGCAACTGGCGGTCGTTGACGATCACGCCACCGGTGACGCCCACGGTAAAGTCGCGACCGTCGCGGTGAAACTCCCAGCGATGAGCATTACCCGAGGTTGAAAAACGAAAGCCGATGCATTCATGCCCGGTCAGCGCCTCAGGATTAGCGGGTTGCCCGGCCTTGGTGAAATACGCCGGGGAGCCCACCACCGACCATTGCAGGTCAGGCGTCAGGCGCACGGCGACCATGTCTTTTTCAATCGACTCGCCCAAGCGAATCCCCGCGTCGAAACCGCCGGCCATCAAATCCACCGTGGCATCGTCCAGGGAAATATCCAGCGTGACTTGCGGATGCGCCTGACGAAACAGCGGGATCAGCGGCTCAATCAACAGCGCGCCGGACAACCTTGGCGCAGTGATGCGCAATGTGCCCATGGGCTGATCGCGAAAACCGCTGAGCACCGCCAGCGCTTCATCGATTTCGCTGGCCGCCGGGCGCAAACGCGCAAACAGACTGGCCCCAGCCTCGGTCAACGCCACGCGGCGGGTGGTGCGCTGGAACAACAGCACGCCGGTGCGCCGCTCCAGCAACTTGATCGCATGGCTGACCGCCGTGGGCGTGACGGCCAGTCGAGTAGCGGCGAGGGTGAAGCTTTTGTGCTCGGCCACCGCCAGGAACTCGGTCAAGCCGTCGAAAGGGTCGTGGTTCATGCTCGGCCTATTATGAAACAGCGTTTCATAGTGCTTGTAACACGAGGGCATTTTTCCGATCAATCTTGCAGCGTACCTTGGCCACATCCCAACCCCACACAAGGTATTGACCATGAGCACTTCCACCGCTTTCAAACGTGTCTGGCTTGTCACCGGCGCTTCCCGTGGCATCGGCGCAAAAATCGTCGCTGCCGCCCTGGCCAACGGTGATGCCGTGGTCGCTACCGCCCGCGACGCCGGCACCATCGGCCAGCGCTTCGGCGATCAACCGGGTTTGCTGGCCGCCACCCTCGACGTGACCAACGAAGCCCAGGGCGCCGCCGTGGCCAAGGCCGCCATCGAGCATTTCGGGCGCATCGACGTGCTGGTCAACAACGCCGGTTTCGGTTTGCTCGGCGCGGTGGAAGAGGCGAACAGTGACGAGATCAAACGGCTTTACGAAACCAACGTCTTCGGCCTGCTGAATGTCACTCGCGGGGTGTTGCCGTACATGCGCGCCGCCCGTAGCGGTCATGTGATCAACATCTCTTCGGTGGGCGGCTTCCAGTCGGCACCGGGCTACGGCGTTTACTGCTCGACCAAGTTCGCCGTCGAAGCGCTGAGCGAAGCCTTGCACGGCGAACTGGCGCCACTGGGCGTAAAAGTGACCGTGGTCGAGCCGGGTTATTTCCGTACCGACTTCCTCGACACCAACTCCCTGGTCGAATCTCCTGAAACGATCGCCGACTACGCCCCGACTGCCGGGGAAGTGCGCAAACTGGCCAAGGCTGTGAATCAGCAGCAACCGGGTGATCCGGAGAAACTGGCGCTGGCGATGATTACCCTGGTCGAGTCCCAAAACCCGCCGCTGCGTTTGCCGCTGGGGACGGATTCGGTGCGTTACATCGAGGCCAAGAATGCGTTCGTCGCCGACGAGCTGAACACCTGGCGCGCACTGTCACAGTCCACTGACTTCTAAACCCCTGCACCAATCCCTGTGGGAGCGGGCTTGCTCGCGAAGGCGGCTTAACATTCAACATCTATGTTGTCTGACACGCCACTTTCGCGAGCAAGCCCGCTCCCACAAAGTTCTTCATCAAGGCAGGGATACGTGACCGGTGGTCGCAGAAGCTGGCCACCAGGTCAATCTGCGCTTAGCTGTATGGATAACCCGAGGCGCGCTTAGATCCGCCGACCCCGTAGGAGCAAGCTTTGCTCCTGCAGGTCTAGTGGTCTCAGTAATGCGCCCCCTTCAGAACACCGTGAGTCTGAGGAAGATCCACCATGCTGACCCTGAATATCAATGGCAAGGACCAGGCGCTGGATGTCCCCGCGGACATGCCGCTGCTGTGGGTCCTGCGCGATGTCGCGCACCTCACTGGCACCAAGTTCGGTTGCGGCATGGCTCAGTGCGGTGCCTGCACCGTGCATGTCGACGGCGCGCCGCTGCGTTCCTGCATCACCCCGGCCACCGCCGTGGCCCATGGGCAAAAAATCCTCACCATCGAAGGCCTGTCCACCGACGGTTCGCACCCGGTGCAGCAAGCCTGGGCCGAACTCGACGTGGTGCAGTGCGGTTACTGTCAGTCGGGGCAGATCATGTCCGCCGCCGCGTTGCTGGCGAAGATCCCCAAGCCCACCGACAGCGACATCGATCAGGCGCTGTCCGGCAACATCTGCCGCTGCGGCACCTACCCAAGGATCCGTGCCGCGGTCAAACGCGCCGCCGAGATCGGTTGAGGCCATGTCATGAACAGCATCATAAAACCGGTTTCACGTCGCGGTTTTCTCAAGGGCAGCGCCGTGCTCGGCAGCGGTCTGGTGGTGGCGTTTGTCATCCCCGGCGCCCATCGTTTTGCCATGAGCGCGGAGAATCAGGGCAACGTTTTCGCACCCAATGCTTTCCTGCGGATCGCCAATGACAACAGCGTCACCATGCTGCTCGGCCATTCGGAAATGGGCCAGGGCATCTGGACCGGCCTGACCATGCTGATTGCCGAAGAACTGGACGCCGACTGGTCGAAAATCCGCGTCGAACATTCCCCTGCCTCGGCCAAGGATTACGGTTTGGCCGGGTTTGGTGGCATGCAGATCACCGGTGGCTCGACCTCGACCTGGATGGAATTCGACCGCTATCGCCAGGCCGGCGCCGCCGCGCGCTTGATGCTGATCGACGCCGCCGCCAAACGCTTCAACGTCGCCCCCTCGGCGATTCGCACCGAGTCGGGCGTGGTGATTGCCGGCGACAAACGCGCCACCTACGGCGAACTGGCGGATGACGCCGGCAAGCTGCCGGTGCCGGATCCGGCCTCGATCAAGCTCAAGGACGCCAAAGACTGGAAGATCATCGGTAAACCAACCCCGCGTCTTGATACGCCGGAGAAAATCACCGGCCGCGCCAAGTTCGGCATGGACGTGCAGTTCGACGGTCTGATGACCGCGATGGTCGCACGCCCGCCGGTATTCGGCGGCAGCGTCAAATCCTTCGAAGGCGCCGAAGCGCTGGCGGTGCCGGGCGTGCACAAAGTGGTGCAGGTGCCCACGGGCGTGGCGGTGATTGCCGATCATTACTGGGCGGCGAAACTGGGCCGCGATGCGCTGAAAGTCGACTGGGACCTGGGCCCGAACACCGGGCTCGACAGCGTGAAACTGCTGGAAAGCTTCCGCCAACTCGCCGCTACCCCGGGCATGCCGGCCAGCCAGGCCGGTGATACCGCCGCCACGTTGAAGAAAGCCGCGAAAAGCATCGACGTCGAATACAGCGTGCCGTACCTGGCCCACGCGCCGATGGAGCCGCTCAACTGCACGGTGAAAATCACAGCGGACAAATGCGAAATCTGGACTGGCACCCAATTCCAGACCCTCGATCAAATGGTCGCGGGCCAGATCACCGGGCTCAAACCTGAGCAGGTGGAAATCCACACCGAATTCCTCGGCGGCGGCTTCGGTCGTCGGGCCAATCCGACCTCGGACTTTGTCGCCGAAGCGGTAGAAGTGGCCAAGGCTGCGGGCATGCCGGTGAAAACCGTCTGGTCCCGTGAGGACGACATTCGCGGCGGCTATTACCGCTCGATGTTTCTCCATCAAGCGAACATTGGCCTGGATGCCGACGGCATGCCGCTGGCCTGGAAACACGTGATGGTCGGGCAGTCGATCATGGACGGCACCGCGTTTGCGGCGACCATGGTTAAGGACGGCGTCGATAAAACCTCGGTCGAAGGCGTGGCTGACAGCCCTTACATCGAGGGCCTGGCCAATCACCAAGTGGAACTGCACTCGCCGAAAACCGGCATCAGCGTGTTGTGGCTGCGCTCGGTGGGGCACAGCCACAACGCCTTTGTCATGGAATCGCTGATCGACGAACTGGCGGATGCGGCCGGCAAGGACCCGGTGGAATACCGACGAACCTTGCTCAAGGAGCATCCGCGGCATCTCGGCGTGCTGAACCTGGCGGTGGAGAAAGCCAACTGGAATGCGCCGCTGCCGGACGGCCATGCCTTGGGTGTGGCGGTGCATGAATCGTTCGGCAGCTACGTCGCCCATGTCGCCGAAGTGTCCGAGGACAACCTGAAGATCCGCGTGCACCGGGTGGTGTGCGCGGTGGATTGCGGTATCGCGGTCAACCCGCAGAGCATCGCGGCGCAGATGGAATCCTGTGTCACCTTCGGCCTCGGCTTCGCCTTGCGCAGCAAACTGACGCTCAAGGACGGCCAGGTGGAGCAGTCCAATTACCACGACTATCAGGTGCTGCGACTCAACGAAATGCCGGTGGTGGAGGTGCACATCGTGCCCAGCACCGACAAACCCGGCGGCATCGGCGAGGCCGGTGTGCCGCCGGTTGCGCCGGCGGTGGCCAACGCGGTGTTCGCCCTGACCGGCCAGCGCCTGCGGGAACTGCCGTTGCTACTGTCGGGAGTGTGAGATGAGACGACATTTGATACTCGGCGCCGTGGTGTTGGTCGGTCTGACAGGCTACGCCTCGGACTTGTTCGCAGCGGACAATCAAGCCGCGCTGCAAGCCTTCGGTACGGTGCAGAAAGTCTTCCAGAGCCCGCGCTGCCAGAACTGCCACATCCCCGGCGATTCACCCTTGCAATTCGATGCCGGCATCCCGCATGCGATGAACGTAGTGCGCGGCATGGACGGCAAGGGCGCCGCCGGTTTGCCCTGCGCCACCTGCCACGCCGAAAACAACCCGCCGGCCAGCTACGGCCCCCATGCACCACCGGGGGCGCCACACTGGAGCCTGCCGCCCGCCGCGCACAAAATGGCCTGGATCGGCCTGCCGGCGGACAAACTCTGCGCAATGATCAAGGATCGTTCCAGCAACGGCGACCGGGATTTTGCCGCGCTGATCAAGCATGTCAGCGACGACAAACTGGTGCTCTGGGGCTGGAATCCGGGCGGCAATCGGGCGCCGGTGCCGGTGCCGCATGACATCTTTGTCACGCAATTCAAGCTCTGGGCGGACGCCGGAGGCCCGTGCCCGGTGGCAGGCATCTGACCAACGGCGGGTTAAAAAGGAGTCAAACCGGATATGTGCGGCTCTAACGTACATATCCATCGCAGGAGTGACACATGCTGCTTCCAGGCAAACCGATCAAACCGGGCACTTGCGCAGACCCTTTGCACGGTCCGGACACTGCACTGCAGGAGCGCGAATTGCTGCGCGACCTGGCGCGCCAGGCCGAGCAGGAACTGACGGCGGTGCAGGTGGCGAGCATGGACGAATTGACGCTGCTGCCCAATCGCCATGGCTTTGATGCCCTGGCTCAACGCGGGCTCGACGCTTGTTTGCAGTTGGGCAAACCGGCGACCTTGCTGTTTTTCGACCTCGATAACTTCAAGCATATCAACTACCTGTACGGCCGTGCTGAAGGCGACGACGCCTTGAAAACCTTCGCCGACGTGCTGCGGATCGCTTTTCGCGAAAGCGATGTGATCGGGCGCATGGGCAGCGACGAGTTCGCGGCCCTGCTGACTGGCGCCAACGCCGTGGAAATCCCGGCGATCCGGGCGCGGCTCGAAGAGATGCTCGACGAGCGCAACGCCACGGTGCATCGCGGTTATGACATTCGCTTCAGTGTCGGCCAGATCGAGTTTCATCCGGCGCTGCACCAGAACGCCGAAGGGCTAGTGGCCGCGATCGGTGAGCAACTCAGCGGCCACCCGTTCGGCCACTCGTAACAGCGAGCCGTCGTTCCTGAACCGGCCAATCACCTGCAATCCAATCGGCAACAGCCCTTCGGCGCGTGGCAGCGGGAGATTGACCTGCGGCCAGCCGAACGCGCCCCAGAACTTGATGTAGTCCGATGGGCCGGTGTTTTCGGCACTGTCCACAAACAGCGGCGCGACGGACCCACAGCACGGGCCGAGCATCGCGTCGAAGGGCTGGCAAATCTCATTCAGGATCGGTGCAAGGGCCGTCAGCCGGGCCTTGGCGGCGGATTCCTGTTCCCATGTGGTGGCGGCTGCGCGGTCGAACATGGCCAATATCGAAGGACTTAACAGCGCCCGATGTGCCTGAAACTCCTTTGCCAGCGAGCGGGCGCCTTCGCAATCGTTGATCAACAGGTGATCGTCGAATACCCCGGCGAATGCCTCCGGCAGCTGTATCTCGCTGACCTGATGACCGGCACCGCGCAAGTGTTCAACGGCTTCTTCCAGCGCGTTGGCCACGTCGGGGGCGACTTGATCCCAGCGCGCGGTGCGATAGAAGCCCAGGCGCAGGGGGCGTTGTTCGATCTCCGGCACTTTGAATCCTGGGATCAGCACCCGCGCCATGAGATTCAGATCCCGCACCGAGCGACCGTACCAGCCCACGGTGTCGAAGCTCGGCGCCAGCGGTTTTACCCCTTCCAGTGACACCAGCCCAAACGACGGCTTGAACGCGAACAGGCCGCAATAGGACGCCGGTTTCAGCAGTGAACCGGCGGTCTGCGTGCCCAGCGCCACCGCAAAGAAATCCGCCGCCATCCCGGCCGCCGAACCGGCGCTGGAACTGCCCGGTGTGCGCTCCAGATCATGGGGGTTGCGGGTCGGGCCGGTGCGCATGTAGGCAAATTCAGTGGTGTGAGTCTTGCCCATGATCAGCGCGCCGGCCTGGCGCAGCAGGGTCACCACGTGAGCGTCCCGGGACGGTTGATGGTCGGTGTAGATCGGCGAAAAGAACTGCGTGGGATGGTCGGCGCTGTCGAGGATATCCTTGAGGCCCACCGGCACGCCCGCCAACAGACCGTGGCCTTCGTTCAATGCGGCTTGCAGGCGCACCTGACGCGGTTTGAATGAAGCGAAGGCGTGGATATCCGGTTCAAGCGTTTCAATATGTTCAAGAAAGGCATCGGCAATGGCCGCGACCGTGGTCTCGCCAGCGCGCACCGACTCGCTGAGGGCGGTGGCGTCCAGGGCAGGGCGACTCATTTGGCGAACAACTGGCTGATGTCCTTGAACGCTTTGAATTCTAGGGCATTGCCGCAGGGGTCGAAGAGAAACATCGTCGCCTGCTCACCCACCAAACCCTGAAAACGGATGCCCGGCTCGATCACGAATTGCGTGCCGAGGGATTGCAGCCGTTCGGCCAGGGCTTCCCATTCCTCCATGCCCAACACCACGCCGAAATGCGGTACGGGTACGTTGTGCCCGTCCACGGCGTTGGTGTGGGCGGCTTCTTGCGAGGCGTTTTTCGGCGCCAGGTGAATCACCAGTTGATGGCCGAAAAAGTTGAAATCCACCCAGTGATCACTGGAACGGCCTTCCTCGAGGCCGAACACTTCGCCATAAAAGCTGCGCGCGGCCGCCAGGTCATATACCGGAATCGCCAGGTGGAAAGGGGAGAGCTGCATCGGTAGATCCTCAACGGTCGGAAGGTACAGCTGAGTTTAGTCCTGTGCTTTTTGATTAAAAGACGATAATTTTTGCGTCGAGCTCAAATTATTTCGATCAATGGTGGCGGTAATGCTGCGGGAATTGAAAACCTTTATCGCCGTGACCCGTTACGGCACGTTCGCGGCGGCCGGCATGCACATCGGCCTGACACAATCGGCGGTCAGTGCGCAGATTCGCAATCTGGAACAGGCCTTGGGCATTCGCCTGTTCGATCGCACCGGACGCCAGGCGCTGCTTAACGCGGCGGGACAGCGCGCCTTGCCAATGGCCCGGGAGATGCTGGAAACCTTTGCGCGAATGGCGGTCAGCGATGACGTCAGCGAGTATCGCGGCGAACTGAAGATTGGCGCGGTGGCCACGGTGCAGACCGGTTTGTTGCCTCAGGCGTTGTTGCGATTGAGGCAGCAAGCGCCGTTGCTCGAGCCGAAACTGGTGCCGGGGGTATCGCTGAATCTGCTGAGTCAGGTGGACACCGGCGAAGTGGATCTGGCGATCCTGATCAAGCCGCCGTTTGAACTGCCCAAGGAATTGTCGGCGCAGGTCATTCGCCAGGAGCCATTTGTGCTGATCGTGCCTGCCGACTTTGAAGGGGATGATCCGTTACAGATACTCGCCGAGCATCCCCACGTGCGCTACGACCGTAATTCGTTTGGCGGACGTTTGGTGACGCGATTCCTGCGGGAACAGCAGATTGACGCGCGGGTGGCGCTGGAGCTGGATGAACTGGAGGCCATCGTGAAAATGGTCGAGTGCGGGTTGGGCGTGTCATTGCTGCCGGAGGCGGGGTTGTGGGTTGAGCATGGGGCGAAGGTGAGGGTGATCCCGTTGGGGGAATTGACGTTCTATCGCGAGATTGTGTTGCTGCAGCGCTATAGCCAGCGGACACAGCCGATTCAGCAGCTCTTTGCGCGGTGCCTCACACACACCACCTAACCCCCTGTGGGAGCGGGCTTGCTCGCGAATGCGGTCTTCCAGCCACCAGATATGTCGCCTGACACACCGCTTTCGCGAGCAAGCCCGCTCCCACAGTGGACCGCGTACAGTCTTGAATCCCAGGCATAAAAAAACCCGCCAGACTCGGCGGGTTTTTTTATGCGCTAACCGAAAATCACTCTTCGATATTGCCCATTGCAGTGGTGTTGAAACCACCGTCTACGTACATGATTTCGCCGCTGATGCCGGACGCCAGGTCCGAGCACAGGAAGGCGCCGGCGTTGCCGACTTCGTCGATGGTGACGTTACGACGCAGCGGGGTTTGCGCTTCGTTGGCGGCCAGCATTTTGCGGAAGTTCTTGATACCGGAAGCGGCGAGGGTGCGGATCGGGCCAGCCGATACGGCGTTGACGCGGGTGCCTTCCGGGCCCAGGGAGCCGGCCAGGTAACGCACGCCTGCTTCCAGGGAAGCCTTGGCCATGCCCATCACGTTGTAGTTCGGCATGGTGCGCTCGGCGCCCAGGTACGACAGGGTCAGCAGGCTGCCATTGCGGCCTTTCATCATTTCGCGGCCAGCCTTGGCCAAGGCCACGAAGCTGTAGGCGCTGATGTCGTGAGCGATGCGGAAACCTTCACGGGTGGTGGCTTCGGTGAAGTCGCCGTCCAGTTGGTCGCCCGGGGCGAAGCCGACGGAGTGAACGATCACGTCCAGACCATCCCACTTCTTGCTCAGTTCTTCGAAGACCTTGGCGATTTCTTCATCGCTGGCCACATCGCACGGGAAGCACAGCTCAGGGCTCGAGCCCCAGCCTTGTGCGAATTCTTCGACACGACCTTTCAGTTTGTCGTTCTGATAAGTGAAGGCAAGCTCAGCGCCCTCGCGATGCATGGCGGCGGCGATGCCGGATGCGATGGACAGCTTGCTGGCGACACCGACGATCAGTACGCGCTTACCGGCGAGAAAACCCATGTGTTGCTCCTCTCTTTCAGGTTATTGCGCAGTGGCTGGTGCCAGGAAAGCGGCTTCCAGCAACTGCTGTGTATACGGATGTTGGGGGGCGGCAAAGATACTTTGCGCGTCTCCCTGTTCGACCACTTGACCATGCTTGACCACCATCAACTGGTGGCTCAGCGCTTTGACGACAGCCAGGTCATGGCTGATAAACAGATACGTCAGGTTGTACTTGGTTTGCAGTGACCGCAACAGCTCCACCACTTGGCGTTGCACTGTCCGGTCGAGGGCCGACGTCGGCTCGTCCAGCAGGATCAACGCCGGTTTTAGCACTAATGCCCGGGCAATGGCGATTCTCTGCCGTTGCCCGCCGGAAAATTCGTGGGGGTAGCGGTTCCGGCTTTCCGGGTCCAGGCCTACCTCCTTCAATGCCGCAATAATCGCTTGTTCCTGCTCCGCCTCGGTGCCCATCTTGTGGATCCGCAGGCCTTCGCCGACGATCTGGCTCACGCACATTCGCGGGCTCAGGCTGCCGAACGGGTCCTGGAACACCACCTGCATCTCCCGGCGCAACGGCCGAACTTCGTTCTGCGTCAGGCAGTCTAGCTGCTTGCCCTCGAAACGGATGCCACCTTTGCTGCCAATCAGCCGCAAAATCGCGAGGCCGAGGGTCGATTTGCCGGAACCGCTTTCGCCCACGATCCCGAGGGTCTGGCCCTGGGGCAGGCTGAAATTGATGCCGTCCACCGCTTTGATGTAATCCACCGTGGTTTTCAAGAAGCCTTTCTTGATCGGGAACCAGACTTTCAGGTCCTCGACCTGCAGCAATGGCGGGCCAATAACGTTGGTCGCCGGCTTGCCGCTGGGCTCCGCTGCCAGCAGTTCCCGAGTGTACGGATGCTGCGGCGCGCGGAACAACTCTTCGCACGATGCCTGTTCGACGATGCAACCGCGCTGCATGACACATACGCGATGCGCAATTCTTCGCACAAGGTTCAAATCGTGACTGATCAGTAACAACGCCATGCCCAGGCGGGCCTGTAATTCCTTGAGCAATTCGAGGATTTTCAGCTGAACGGTCACGTCCAAAGCGGTGGTCGGTTCGTCGGCAATCAGCAGTTCCGGCTCATTGGCCAGGGCCATGGCGATCATCACGCGCTGGCGTTGGCCCCCGGACAATTCATGGGGCAGGGCCTTGAGGCGCTTGTGCGGCTCGGGAATACCGACCATCTCCAGCAGCTCCAACGTGCGCTTGGTCGCGACTTTGCCGGTCAGGCCCTTGTGGATGCCCAGCACCTCGTTGATCTGCTTCTCGATCGAGTGCAGCGGGTTAAGCGAGGTCATCGGCTCCTGGAAAATCATCGCAATCCGGTTGCCACGGATATGGCGGATGGTTTTCTCTTTCAGGCTCAGCAAGTCTTGCCCCGAATACTCGATGGTGCCGGACGGGTGCCGGGCCAGCGGGTAGGGCAGCAGGCGCAGGATCGAGTGGGCGGTCACCGATTTGCCGGAGCCGCTTTCACCCACCAGGGCCAGGGTTTCGCCGCGCTTGATATCGAAGCTGACGCCTTCGACCACCCGCTGCACGCGCTCGCCCACGACAAATTCGACGGCGAGGTCGCGCACTTCGATCAGATTGTCCTGATTCATTTCACTTCCTCGGGTCGAAGGCATCGCGAGCGGACTCGCCGATAAACACCAGCAAACTCAACATCAGCGCCAGCACGGCAAACGCGCTCATGCCCAGCCACGGCGCTTGCAGGTTGGATTTGCCCTGAGCCACCAGCTCACCCAGAGACGGGCTGCCCGCCGGCAGACCAAACCCGAGGAAATCCAGGGCGGTCAGGGTGCCGATGGCGCCGGTCAGGATGAACGGCATAAAGGTCATGGTCGAGACCATGGCGTTGGGCAAAATGTGGCGGAACATGATCGCGCCATTCTGCATCCCCAGCGCCCGGGCCGCGCGTACGTATTCGAGGTTACGCCCGCGCAGGAACTCGGCGCGCACCACGTCCACCAGGCTCATCCACGAGAACAGCAGCATGATCCCCAGCAGCCACCAGAAGTTCGGCTGCACGAAACTGGCGAGAATGATCAGCAGATACAACACTGGCAACCCGGACCATATCTCCAGGAAACGCTGCCCGGCCAGATCGACCCAGCCGCCATAGAAGCCCTGCAACGCCCCGGCAATCACGCCGATGATCGAGCTGAGAATGGTCAGCGTCAGGGCAAACAACACCGAAATCCGGAAGCCGTAGATGACCCGGGCCAGCACGTCACGGCCCTGATCGTCGGTGCCCAACAGATTGTCCGCCGAGGGAGGCGCCGGGGCCGGGACCTTCAGGTCGTAGTTGATGCTCTGGTAGCTGTAGGGAATTGGCGCCCACAGAATCCAGGCGTCCTTGGCTTTGAGCAGTTCGCGGATGTACGGGCTCTTGTAGTTGGCTTCCAGCGGAAATTCGCCGCCGAAGGTGGTTTCCGGGTAGCGCTTGAGCGCCGGGAAATACCAACCGTTGTCGTAGTGCACTACCAGCGGTTTGTCGTTGGCGATCAGTTCGGCGCCGAGGCTGGCGCCAAACAGGATCAAAAACAGCCACAGCGACCACCAGCCACGCTTGTTGGCCTTGAACAGTTCGAAGCGGCGGCGATTGAGGGGGGACAGGCTCATCTCAATGCTCCCGGTGTTCGAAGTCGATGCGCGGATCGACCAGGGTGTAGGTGAGGTCGCCGATCAGTTTCACCACCAGCCCCAATAACGTGAAGATAAACAGCGTGCCGAACACCACCGGGTAATCACGGTTAATCGCCGCTTCAAAACTCATCAGGCCCAATCCGTCGAGGGAGAAAATCACTTCCACCAGCAGCGAGCCGGTAAAGAAGATCCCGATAAACGCCGACGGGAACCCGGCGATCACCAGCAGCATGGCGTTGCGGAACACATGGCCGTAGAGCACGCGGTGATTGGTCAGGCCCTTGGCTTTGGCGGTGACCACGTACTGTTTGTTGATTTCATCGAGGAAGCTGTTTTTGGTCAGCAGGGTCATGGTCGCGAAGTTGCCGATCACCAGCGCCGTCACCGGCAAGGCCAGGTGCCAGAAGTAATCGAGGACTTTACCGCCCATGCTCAGCTCGGCGAAGTTGTTCGAGGTCAGGCCCCGTAGCGGGAACCAGTCGAAATAGCTGCCGCCGGCAAACAGCACGATCAGCAGGATGGCGAACAGGAACGCCGGGATCGCGTAGCCGACGATGATCAGCGAACTGGTCCAGACGTCGAAGTGACTGCCGTGCCGCGTGGCCTTGGCGATCCCCAGCGGGATCGACACCAGGTACATGATCAGCGTGCTCCACAGCCCGAGGGAGATCGACACCGGCATCTTTTCCTTGATCAGGTCGATGACCTTGGCGTCGCGGAAAAAGCTGTCGCCGAAATCCAGGGTCGCGTAGTTCTTGACCATGATCCACAAGCGTTCCGGCGCCGATTTATCGAAGCCGTACATGTGCTCGATTTCCTTGACCAGCGCCGGGTCCAGGCCCTGGGCACCGCGATACGCCGAGCCGGCCACCGACACTTCGGCACCGCCGCCGGCAATGCGGCTGGTGGCGCCTTCGAAGCCTTCGAGCTTGGCGATCATCTGTTCCACCGGGCCACCGGGGGCGGCCTGGATGATCACGAAGTTGATCAGCAAGATGCCGAACAAGGTCGGGATGATCAGCAGCAGTCGCCGAAAAATATACGCCAGCATCTGATTACTCCGTGCCCACAGGGTCGGCTTGCAGTTTGGTTTCGACTTCTACCGCCGGTTTCGCGTCAGGCTTGATCCACCAGGTGGCAATGCCGACGTCGTACTTGGGTGAAATTTTTGGATGGCCGATGTGGTTCCAATACGCCACGCGCCAGGTCTTGATGTGCCAGTTGGGGATCACGTAATAGCCCCATTGCAGCACGCGGTCCAGCGCCCGGGCGTGGGCCACCAGGCTTTTGCGCGATTCGGCGTTGATCAGGCCTTCGACCAATTGGTCCACCACCGGGTCTTTCAGGCCCATGGAGTTGCGACTGCCGGGTTTGTCGGCGGCGGCGGACATCCAGAACTCGCGCTGTTCGTTGCCCGGCGAGTTGGACTGCGGGAAGCTGCCGACGATCATGTCGAAGTCCCGGGAGCGCACGCGGTTGATGTACTGCGAAACGTCGACCCGGCGAATCACCAGGTCGATCCCGAGGTCGCTGAGGTTGCGCTTGAACGGCAGCAGCACCCGTTCGAATTCGGTTTGGGCCAGCAGGAACTCGATGGTCACCGGTTTGCCGGTGGCGTCGACCATTTTGTCGTCGACGATCTTCCAGCCAGCCTCTTGCAACAGTTGATAGGCCTTGCGTTGCTGGGTGCGGATCATGCCGCTGGCGTCGGTCGTCGGGTTCTGGAACGCCTCGCTGAACACCTGGGCCGGGAGCTGGCTGCGGAACGGGTCGAGGATCGCCAGTTGATCGGCGTCCGGCAGGCCGGTGGCGGCCATTTCCGAATTTTCGAAATAACTGCGGGTACGCGCATAGGCGCCGTTGAACAGTTGCTTGTTGGTCCACTCGAAGTCCAGCAGCAGCGTCAGGGCCTGGCGCACGCGGATGTCCTGGAACACCGGGCGGCGCAGGTTGAACACGAAACCTTGCATACCGGTCGGGTTTCCGTTGGGGATCTGTTCCTTGATCAACCGGCCTTCGGTCACCGCCGGGATGTTGTAGGCGTTGGCCCAGTTCTTCGCGGTCATCTCCAGCCAGTAATCGAACTGCCCGGCCTTGAGCGCTTCCAGGGCCACGGTGTTGTCGCGGTAATAATCAGTGGTCATCACGTCGAAGTTGTAGAAACCACGGTTGGCCGGCAGGTCCTTGCCCCAGTAATCCTTGACCCGTTCGTAACGCACCGAGCGTCCGGCCTTCACTTCGCTGACCTTGTAAGGGCCGCTGCCCAGCGGGATTTCCAGGTTGCCTTTGTTGAAGTCGCGGGTGGCCCACCAGTGTTTCGGCAGCACCGGCAACTGGCCGAGGATCAGCGGCAGTTCGCGGTTGTTGCTGTGCTTGAACTTGAACAACACCGTCAGCGGGTCTTCGGCGACCACGTCGGCGACATCGCTGTAGTAGCCGCGATAGAGCGGGGCGCCGTCCTTGATCAGGGTCTGGAAGCTGAACACCACGTCTTCGGCGCGCACCGGGTGGCCGTCGTGGAAACGTGCTTCGGGGCGCAGGTAGAAGCGCACCCAGCTGTTGTCCGGGGCTTTCTCGATCTTGCCGGCGATCAGGCCGTATTCGGTAAACGGTTCATCCAGTCCCTGTTTGGCCAGGGTGTCGTAAATCATTCCGACGTCATCGGCCGGCACGCCTTTGCTGATGAACGGGTTGAGGCTGTCGAAGCCGCCGAAACCGGCCTGGCGGAAGATCCCGCCCTTGGGCGCGTCCGGGTTGACGTAGTCGAAGTGCTTGAAGTCGGCCGGGTATTTCGGCGGCTCGTTGTACAGGGTCAAGGCATGTTGCGGGGCGGCGCAGGCCAGCCCGGCGAACAACAGACCGCTGGCCTGCAGAAGCAGGGCGCGTACGGGTTTCATTGATCTTTCTCCGAAGACTTCAGCCACCACGCGCTCAGGCCCAAGGTGTAGGGCGGCGTGGTGACAAAGGCGAACCGGTTGCGGTAGGCCAGGCGATGGTAATTGAGGTACCAGTTGGGAATGATGTAGTGCTGCCACAGCAGCACCCGGTCGAGGGCTTTGCCGGCGGCAACTTGTTCGTCGCGGGTCTGGGCGGCGAGCAATTGTTCGAGCAAGTGATCGACCACCGGGTTGGCGATACCGGCGTAGTTTTTGCTGCCCTTGACCCCGACCTGGCTGGAATGGAAGTACTGCCATTGCTCCAGGCCCGGGCTGAGGGTCTGGTTGAGGGTCATCAGGATCATGTCGAAATCGAACTGATCCAGGCGTTGTTTGTACTGGGCGCGATCCACCGTGCGCAGCCGTGCGTCAATGCCAATGCTGGCGAGGTTCTCGACGTAGGGCTGGAGGATGCGCTCCAGGTTCGGATTGACCAGCAGGATCTCGAAACGCAGCGGTTGGCCGTTGGCGTTCTGCACCCGTTGGCCAATGAGCTTCCAGCCGGCCTCGTTGAGCAGGCCCAGGGCCTTGCGCAAAGTTTCCCGGGGGATGCCGCGCCCTTCGGTCTGCGGCAGACTGAAGGGCTCGGTGAAGAGCTTGGCGGGCAACTGCTCGCGATACGGCTTGAGCATCAGCCATTCATGACCGACGGGCAGCCCGGTGGCGGCGAATTCACTGTTGGGGTAGTAGCTCATGGTGCGCTTGTAGGCGCCGCTGAACAGCGTGCGGTTGGTCCACTCGAAATCGAACATCAGCCCCAGTGCTTCGCGCACCTTGGCCTCGGCAAAGGTCGGGCGCCGGGTGTTCATGAACAGGCCCTGGCTCTGGGTCGGGATCTGATGCGGGATCTGCGCCTTGATCACATCACCGCGCCGCACCGCCGGGAAGTTGTAGCCGTTGTCCCAGTTCTTTGCCTGGTGCTCGATGTAGATGTCGAACTCGCCAGCCTTGAAGGCTTCGAAGGCCACGTCGCTGTCGCGGTAGAACTCGACTTCCATGCGATCGAAGTTGTATTTGCCGCGATTGACCGCCAGGTCCTTGCCCCAGTAGTCCTTGACCCGTTCGAAGATCAGTTGTCGCCCCGGTTGCACCGAGGTGATGCGATACGGTCCACTGCCCAGCGGCGGTTCGAAAGTGGTGGCCTTGAAGTCGCGACCTTTCCAGTAATGCTGGGGCAGCACCGGCATCTCGCCCAGGCGCAGGATCAGCAGCGGATTGCCGGCGCGCTTGAACACAAAACGGATGCGTTGCGGATTCAGGATGTCGACCCGCAGCACTTCCTGGAGCGCGGTGCGGTACTGCGGATGGCCTTCCTTGAGCAGCAAACGGTAGGAAAACGCCACGTCGTAGGCGGTGATCGGCGTGCCGTCATGGAACCGCGCTTCGGGGCGCAGGTTGAACACCACCCAACTGCGGTCCTCGCTGTATTCCACTGTTTGAGCGATCAGGCCATAACTTGAGGTCGGCTCGTCGCCGGACGGCGCGTACTGGCCGGTGCCGACCATCAGCGGTTCGTTGAGCTCGTTGATGCCGTATTGCAGGAAATTCGCCGTGGTCACCGGGCTGGTGCCCTTGAAGGTGTACGGATTGAGCGTATCGAAGGTACCAAACGCCATCACCCGCAACGTACCGCCCTTGGGCGCTTGCGGGTTGACCCAGTCGAAGTGGGTAAATCTGGCCGGGTACTTGAGCGTGCCGAACTGCGCATAACCATGGCTTTCGCTGATCGTCGCGCTTGCGGGAGAGCTCAAGGCCAGGCTGATCAGGAGAAGGAGGAGGGGACGCTTCAAGTCAGAGATCCGATCCAGGCGGCTTGGGCTTTGTGGGCCGTACAGTAACAGCTTGTATCGACAGGAAAAAGACAGGGCGTTAATGCGCTGTTAATTGCGGGGCGGACTGCTTGTAGCAGCAGCCGAACCTGCGAGTCTGCATTCGGCTCATGTAGCAGCTGCCGAGGTACGAGGCCGCGTTCGACTGCGAAGCAGTCGTGAAATCAGCCGACGCGGTGTTTCAGGAAGACCGAGTGCTCAGGTTTTACGACTGCTTCGCAGCCGAACGCAGCCTCGTACCTCGGCAGCTGCTACACGAGCCGAACGCAGGAGCTGCAAAAGGCGCGGGGAAAAAAAGCCCCTGAATTTCAGGGGCTCTTTGTTAGCGTGGCGAAGACACCGTCAGCATTTGCCCGGGCTTCAGCGCCTGGCCAACCCGCGGATTCCAGCGCTTGAGGTGCTGCATCTCAACGTTGAAACGTTTGGCAACCATATACAGCGAGTCACCTTGCTGGACCTTGTAGGTCTGCTGGGTCTTGGCGACAGTCTTGCCGGTGTCCTTGCCCTTCGACTTGCCATTCGCGGCAACGACGGTGTTGATGCGGCCGGCGCTGCGCTTGGCAGGTGTTTTGTCCTGCATCACCAAGGTCTGGCCGACCTTGAGGTTCTTGCCGGTCATCTTGTTCCAGCGTTGCAGATCCTTGACATCGACCTTGTTGGCCTTGGCGATGGTGGCGAGGTTGTCGCCACGTTTCACCCGGTAGGCGCGCTTGAGTCTGGCGATTTCGTTGTCGTCGGCGCCTTCGAACACGGGTTTCAGTGGACGTGAGCTGATCAGCTCCTCGGGACGCATGGTCGACAGGCTGGCGGTCAGCAGTTGCGCCTTGGACGTCGGCACCAGCAAATGCTGGGGGCCGTCGATGGTGGTGCGCTGCTTGAAGGCCGGGTTGAGCTGGAACAGTTCGTCCTCGTCGATGTTGGCCACCGCGGCAACCTTGGACAGGTCCATGCGCTGGTTGATTTCGACGACCTGGAAGTACGGTTCGTTGGCGATCGGGTTGAGGTTCACGCCGTAGGCTTCCGGCGCCAGCACCACTTGCGACAGGGCCAGCAACTTCGGCACGTAGGCCTGGGTTTCGGCCGGCAGCGGCAGGTTCCAGTAATCGGTTGGCAGGCCGAGCTTCTCGTTGCGCTCGATGGCGCGGCTGACCGTGCCTTCGCCGGCGTTGTAGGCCGCGAGGGCCAGCAACCAGTCACCGTTGAACATGTCGTGCAGGCGGGTCAGGTAATCCATGGCCGCGGTGGTCGAGGCGGTGATATCGCGACGGCCATCATAGAAGCGGGTTTGACGCAGGTTGAAGTAACGCCCGGTGGAAGGGATGAATTGCCAAAGACCCACCGCGTCGGCACGGGAATAGGCCATCGGGTTGTAGGCGCTTTCAATCACTGGCAGCAGCGCCAGTTCCAGCGGCATGTTGCGTTCTTCAAGGCGTTCGACGATGTAGTGAATGTACAGGCTGCCGCGTTCGCCGGCATTTTCGAGGAAGGACGGGTTACTGGCGAACCACAGTCGTTGCTGCTCGATACGCGGGTTGACGCCCAGGTTGTCCTGCAGCTGGAAGCCCTGGCGCATGCGCTCCCAGACGTCCTGAGGTACTTGCGGTGTTGGTTTTTCGCTGAGCCAGATGGGTTTCTGCTTGGCTCGCGCGGCAATATTCGGAGTGTGTGTCGCTTCGGTCTGCGGCACATGGCTTGAACAGCCCGCCAAAGTGGCGGACACAGCCACCGCAATGGCTTGAGCCAAGCGGGTCAATGCGTCTGAATTGATGGCTTTACGAATAGATGACGACATTGGCTGGAAGTGAGTTCCGGGCAAAAATGTCGGGGGATTCTAGAAAGCGTACCCCCCGCGGTCAACCATTCAGAATTTTTGTACCAATGGGTAGCCAGCTTAGAACTTATCTTTCCAAGCCCGCAAGGCAGCAAAGACCGCACTCGGACCCCGGTTTTGGGTTCCATTCCGTTCGTCCACTTTTTCTTTAACGGATGTTTCGTCGACCCGCAAAAACGGGTTGGTCAGCTTTTCAAGCGCCAGCGTAGAGGGCAGCGTCATAATTCCGGCTTCACGTTGAGCGGCGACTTTTTCCAGACGTGCGGCAGTGTCCGGATTGCCTGGTTCGACCGCTGCGGCAAACTTCAGGTTGCTGAGCGTGTATTCGTGGGTGCAATAGACCAGCGTGTCTTCAGGCAACGATGCCAGGCGCGTCAGCGAGGTGTGCATCTGCTCCGGGGTGCCTTCGAACAATCGTCCGCAACCGGCGGCGAACAGGGTGTCGCCGCAGAACAGCAGGCCATGGTGATAAAAGGCAATATGCCCCAGCGTGTGGCCAGGGACGGCGTAGACATCGAAGTCCCAGTCGAGCACGTTGATGCGGTCGTTGTCCTTGAGCGCCACATCCCGCGCCGGGATGGTTTCGCTGGCCGGGCCATAGACTTTCGCGTCTGTCGCTTTTTTCAGCTGCTCGACGCCGCCGACGTGGTCATGATGATGGTGAGTGATCAGAATATCGCTGAGCACCCAGCCCGGATGCGCCGCCAGCCAGGCCTGGACCGGCGCGGCGTCGCCTGGATCGACCACGGCGCAGCGTTGGGTGCGGTGGTCTTGTAACAACCAGATGTAGTTGTCGGTGAAGGCGGGCAGGGCACTGATCTGTATCATCGTCGGATTCGCCAAGCGGAAAACAATGGCGCATCTTAGAACTTCCTGGCGCTTTGGAGAATGCAATGACCGATAAAGCGTTCGCTCAGGCCGATCCTGAGTGGCTGACATTGATCAGCGCCGCCCGTGAGTGGTTGTCCGGCCCGATCGGGCAATTTCTGCTGGACGAAGAACGGCGCATGCTCGAAGACGAGTTGGGCCGGTTCTTCGGCGGCTACCTGGTGCACTACGGTCCATCGGCCGAAACACCGCCGTCGGCGCCGCAAGTGCAGCGCAACGTGCGACTTGGTGCGCCATTGCCCGGGGTCGAGATCGTCTGCGAAGAGCAGGCCTGGCCCCTGAGCGAGCACGCCGCCGACGTGGTGGTGTTGCAACACGGGCTGGATTTCTGCCTGTCGCCCCACGGTCTGTTGCGCGAAGCGGCAAGCAGCGTGCGGCCCGGCGGGCATTTGCTGATCGTCGGCATCAATCCCTGGAGCACGTGGGGCCTGCGGCATGTATTCGCCCACGATGCCCTGCGCAAGGCCCGTTGCATTTCGCCGTCGCGGGTCGGTGACTGGCTGAACCTGCTGGGCTTCGCGCTGGAGAAACGCCGCTTCGGGTGCTATCGTCCGCCGCTTGCGTCGCCCAAATGGCAGAGCCGCCTGGCGGGTTGGGAGCGCAAGGCCGGTGACTGGCAACTCTCGGGCGGCGGCTTCTATTTATTGGTGGCGCGCAAGATCGTGGTCGGCCTGCGCCCCGTGCGTCAGGAACGACGCGAGCCAATGGGCAAGCTGATTCCGTTGCCGATGGCCAAGGTCAATCGCCGCCGTATCGAGCCGTAAACACTCTTTATTTTCCCGGCCGGGTTTGCCTGGCCTCGGGCATCGTCGATCCTGGATCGGCGAGCCACCGCATTTTCTGGATAGATTGGCATGAGCGATAGCGTAGAACTGTTCACTGATGGCGCCTGCAAAGGCAACCCCGGCCCCGGCGGCTGGGGCGCACTGCTGGTGTGCAAGGGCGTCGAGAAGGAACTGTGGGGCGGCGAAGCCAACACCACCAACAACCGCATGGAGCTGATGGGCGCAATCAAGGGCCTGGAAGAACTCAAGCGTTCCTGCGACGTGCTGCTGGTGACTGACTCCCAGTACGTGATGAAAGGCATCAACGAGTGGATGGCCAACTGGAAGAAACGTGGCTGGAAGACGGCGGCGAAAGAGCCGGTTAAAAATGCCGACCTGTGGAAGTTGCTGGACGAACAGGTCAATCGCCACACCGTGACCTGGAAATGGGTGCGTGGGCACATCGGCCACCATGGCAACGAACGGGCTGACCAGTTGGCTAATCGGGGCGTGGATGAAGTGCGCGGGTACAAGCAGGACTAACGACGAGCACCCTGTAGGAGCTGCCGCAGGCTGCGATCTTTTGATCTTGATCTTCGGCAGACTCAGAAATCAAAAGCAAGATCAAAAGATTGCAGCCTGCGGCAGTTCCTACAAAGTTCGCGGTGGGCGAGCCGACGCGAGAGCATGTTAAGATCGCCGCTTTTGCACGATTGACCCGTTGAGAGCTGAGCACTGATGGCCACCAGATCCGTTGCCTTGTTCTGGTTACTTGTCAACCCTGTAAACCGAGTCTGTAACACAGTGTGGCGGCGTTAAAGTACTGTAGTGCGGGGATTTAGTAGCCGGATTGCATGATTCTGATGGTTGAGTTTCATCCATGATGAGCCAGAAATGTAAACCATGAGCTTTTTTCTGCTTCCATCGTTTACATTTTAAGTTGGGCATGTAGAAACTCCGATAGCATCTCTCTTCCTGCCCGCTATCACTCAACTTCTGTTTACAAAAATTCCTATGCAAATCATAGGCAATACACAGTAAAACATCCTGTGATGCAAACCCATCAAGCTCGTTAACTATTCCGATCCTGGGGGAGTTTTCATCTGGGCTGCCCAGACAAAACCTCTGTATGGACTGTCTTGCCACCTAGGATTTTCTCACCGTTCGCCAGGCCCGTCTCTACGGCTTAACCGCTCGACAACCGAGCAGGTGAAAAGACGTCGGGCTGGAACCCAGCTTTGCTGAGCTTTTCCAGCGGGGCACCCTCCAAAAGACCACGGCTGCCCATGCAGAGAGCGCAGGGGAGGTCAGGACTGCTCGGCGAGCCAGCAGCAGATCCGACCGTGATCATCAGTGGCGCACCGTCAGTGTACCGGCCTCGCAGCGCCTGTGTCCGGTGCAGGCGTATGAGCAGTGGTTGATACTCAGTCAATTGCAGGCAGGCCCGGTGTTTTGCGGCATTGATCGCTGGGGACGTCTCGCCCCGAGTGCTATGCATCCAAACAGCGTGTCGCGGGTGTTATGCCGGGCACTTACGCGCGGGAGCGCTTCAGCTGTATTCGTTACGCCTGGGGTTTTGCCACCTGGGCACGCGCAATCAATGGAGCCCCAAGGCCTTGATGGACTATGTCGGCTGGCGGGATGTGCACACGGCCATGCGCTACGTGGAGGCCGATGCGCCGTTTGGTGACTGGCGGCGTGACCCGGATGAGTCAAAATGACTGTGCTACGGAAGATTTCGTACTGCGCTACGCCTACGTTATTACAGCTGTACGAACTGTCCAGTTCACCCTTGAAACGGGCTATTGAACAGGTTTGAGAAAACTAGGATTCTCAAACCTCATTGCCGTTTTCGGGCTGAAACGTTCGATGCGCGGTACGCCAAGGCTAAACAGAGCTGATTTGCAGCTGCTCAGCGCCAGCGCTCTTGAGCGTCGGCGATAAGCCTCACGATGCAGGTCAGTATTGGCCTTGATCTGCGGGACTCAGCAGCGGAGGAGAGCAGGTAGTTGTTCCTTTGCTGTACTGTCTAGAATTACTGACGTAAAGTGCATATTTGCCGTTTAATGTCTAGGAATATAGACGCTATGCAACTTCGCGTTCAATCGGATCAAGTCCTCGCTGCCGCCGTCGGGGCACGCCTGCAATCGCTGCGGTTGAAGAAGAACATCAGCCTCGAGGCGGTGGCCGAGAACGCGGCGATCAGCCGTCAGACGTTGCACCTATTGCTCAATCAGGGCAAAGGCACCTTGATCAACCTGATCGCCGTTCTGCGCGCAATCGGCGAGTTGGAGCGTCTGAGTTCACTGTTGGAAGACGTACGGCCCAGTCCACTGCAAATCATACGTATGGAGGGCAAAAAGCGCCGGCGCGCAACCGGGCGACGCGGTGCCTCCGACGATGCTGAGGCGGCATGCTCAAGCAAAAATAAAAGCAGCGATTGGTGATTGCCTCATTTCTTACGACCGATGAGGTTCACCGTAACGCTGCAGCAGTTGCGTAAACAACGATGATCGATGAGGGCGTCCAATTAGTGGCGTTCCTGGCGAAGAGTGCGGCTACTAGCTCTGGAGCGTGAAAAGAATTCCGGCACACCGGGCGAAGGTAGTTAACTACGGAGCTAATGCTTCATTGTGCCATGGGTGAGTTATTGCGCAGCTCACACTGTGACTGTGGCTCTGCTGTGTCAGGTATGAGCAATAGCAATGTAGCGCTAACTGCTGATGCTGAGTACGAGTGACCGACCTAGATGAACCTACCCTTACGATACGTGCCATGGTTTTTCGATTGGCGTGAACTGGGCCGAAGTCTTCCACTGACTGCTTCTGGCCCAGAGCATGTAAAAACGGTTTTCAGCGCGATTGGTGTCCCAAGTAGAACTGTAAATCGCGTTTCTACGCAAAATCTAGGTCTGCCAACCAGCCGATAAATCTCAGATTTGGCATAGAAGCGCAGACTTCAATTTTGGCTCAGCGTTTTTACACACTCTGGGCGGAAAGCTGCCTATCGAGAACGGCATTAATCGGCTCATGACTGCCATCGTCTTGGTTCGCGTTGGCTTGTATCCATTGGTGCTCACATGCGCATTGTTGAGCGCCAGAATCGATATTTGCGGGCGGTTTATCACTGCTGTGTTTTTACTGATAGCGAGCGAGGTGTCCCACAGCTGGCGAAGAAGCTATGAGCCAAAAGTTGCCTTGATGCAGTTCAATGCTGTTTTACTGCCCTTATCCGTAAAAGAATCTGCACCAGAATGAAAATTGCAATGGGTGCCATCGCAATGATCGCTGATCTTGGAGACAGCTCCATTCCCAGCAAATGCACCCCCGAATAAAGCAACTTCAACAGATTTAGAACGTAATAGGTGATGGCGATAATGGAGAGGCCTTCAACTGCTCGTTGAATCTTGATCTGTGCATCAGCTCGGGCATTCAGGCTTTTCAAGATTTCGGCGTTTTGCTCCTCCATCTCCACCTGGACGCGTGCCTGTAAGAGTTCACCCAGATTGGCCACGCTCTTCGCCAGTATGTCGAGCCGTTGTTCCGTAACGGCGCAGTATCTCACCGTTGGTTTGAAGCGGCGTTCGATGAATATGCCTAGACGCTGGCAATTACCAGCGCGGTTTTCCCGCAGTTCTGCCAAGCGTTCGAATACGAGCTGAGCGTACGCTTGTGTGGTGCTGAAGCGGTGGCGGTGTTTGGCTGCGAGGCTGACGACTTTTGCAGACAGCTCTGCAATTTCGGAAAGCAGGGCTTTTGTATTGTTTCTGTCAGGTGCGGCGTTTCGCTCCGACAGATCGGCCAGCGTTTTATCGAAAACGTTGAGCTGGGAACTCAGTTGCTTTGCCGCGGGCAGCGAAAGTGAGGCCATTATGCGATAGGTTTCAATCTCAAGCAGTCGGCGAATCATGCGCCCTTGGCGATAGGCGTTGAGGTGATTGTTGATGAATAGAAAACGGTTTTCACCGCATTCGCTCAACCGGAAATCGCTCCAGACTGCTGCATCGCCACCTCCTATGGATGATCCGCACGGATCCTTGAATCCGTACTCCGAGTGATCTCCCGTCCAGGAATTATTGTTGCGAACCACTATTTGCACGCTGTTGATCAAGAGTTGAATGTAGGGGGTGATTTTTACCGCTAGGGCACCAGGCAAGGAATTCCAGTGCGGACTATCTGTTGGCGCGGTGACGACGTAAGTGAGGGTAAAGAACTCGGCATGTCGTTCCCATTTCAGCCAATGCCCATCAAGTGTGGTGATGCCTTGGGGGATTTCACCACTGACCGGTTCATCATAGAGACTGTTGAGAAGCCACTGTCGCTCGCTGTCGCTGCCCATGGAGGCCATTTGAAAAACATAGGCCGGCTCGCTGAAATACAGGGAAGGGCGGGCGTGCAGTTCGTTATGAAGCGAATGTCGTAGCGGGTGCATGGTGCTTATGCCTTGAACGCTGAGTCTTTGCCGCAGGTAACGATTCCCACGACAAAGTGAGTCAGGGCATCCGTCAGTTTTTGTTCCGGGACTTGTGTGCTCTGCCAGAGGGATTGTCCGTAAAGCATCCCAATGACGGCCTCTGTGATTAGTCCGGTGCGGTCGCTGATGCAGCCATTTTCTCCGCGTTCAGCGGCGATGATTGCTCTCAATAGGGCGACATAGTTGCTTTTGAGTAGGTTGATTTCCTGCTGCTGCTCATAGGTCAAATTGACGAATTCACGTGTCACCAGTAGGAGTCGGTGCTTTTCTGCCAAGTTGAAAGCCACGAACGCATGCACAAAGCGGTGGAGGCGATCACGGTGAGTCCTGGCTCCACGCATACGACGTTTGGTATCGGCCAGCAGGTCAGACACTGCGCCTTCGATCAATTCGAACAACAAACACTGCTTGTTCTCGATATGCGCGTAAAGCGAGCCTGCATGCAGCCCCAGTTGCCCTGCAAGGTCGCGCAGACCTATCGCTTGATAACCGCGCGTCGCGAAGAGTTCCAGCGCCACATCAAGCAGACGGTCTCGGGCACTGCTGGGTACGGATTTTGAGTAGATAGTAGCCGCAGGCATGGTGCTGTCCTGTGTTCTTGAACTGGGTACTTGCCGACCATTGTCGGACAAATTGGTTTGACCAAATGTAAGACAACAGGCATCTTACGTAAAGACTAATCGCGGAGGTGTTTTATGGATGGGCAAACGGTCGTAATCGTCGGCGGTGCTTCGGGTTTGGGGCTGGAAACCGCAAAGCTAATGCGTAAACGCGGGGCCGCGAAAATCGGCATCATCGATAGAAACGAACAGTTGATGGCCGTCGCGGCAGAGGTGCTTCGTGCCGATGGTTGCGAAGTTGCCACTGCGGTTGGCGATATCTCTCGGCAGGAATCCGCCCATGGCGCTTTCCAGCAAATCGTCGATGCGCTGGGGCGTGTGCATTGCCTAGTCAACAGCGCTGCGATCTACCCACGAAAGGATATTTTCGAGATTACCGACGAGGAATGGGATCTGGAAAACGCGGTGAACATTAAAGGGACTTACCACATGATGGTCGCTGCGGTGAAGCACATGCAGGCCTACGTGGCTGCACCTGCCGTGACTGGCCGTATCGTTAATGTGACTTCGGTAGACGCTTTCAAAGCTCACCCGCAGAACGCCCACTACGCCGCGACTAAAGCGGCCGTTGTCAGTCTGACCAAATCCTTTGCTCAAGCCTGTGCCAAGGATCAGATTCTGGTTAATTCGGTGGCGCCCGCAGGTTTTGCCACCGAGCGCGCAAAGCAGTTGGGCTTCCTCGGTGAGCTGGCTGCGGCCAACCCGCTGGGCCGTGCTGCCGAGCCCGCCGAGATTGCCGAGTGGATTGTCATGATGGGTAGCAGTCGCAACAGCTATGCCACCGGTGAGAACGTGATCGTCAGCGGAGGCTACATCTATGCCTGATTCAGTTTCGGTACCGGAAATCTATTGCTGGGCTTTGGTCACTGGCGCCACCAGCGGTATCGGCAAGGCCGTTGTCCTGGCGTTGCGCGATGCCGGTTTGCAGGTGATTGCGGTCGGTCGCAGCCCCGAGGCATTAGCTGAATTGCGCTTTGAGCCAGGTGTGACAGTGGTCGAGGCCGATGTGCGACAAGTCGATGCGTTCACCGAAATCCTGGCGCGCTATCCGGTGGATGTGCTGGTCAATAACGCCGGGGTGTTGTCCACCCGATCCCCGTTCCAGGAGATGGCCCCGGCGGAAATCGACAACATGTTCGACATCAACCTGAAGGCGCCTTTGCACTTGGCGCGCAAGGTGCTGCCAGGAATGATCGAGCGTGGCCGGGGTCATCTATTCTTTATTGGTTCCAGTGCTGGTCGTTCGCCGCATCCAGGGGCGGCCGTGTACGGCGCATCCAAGGCTGGCATCAGTCTGTTTTGTGATGCGTTGCGCTGCGACTTGCTCGGCAGCGGGGTGCGCGTGACGGAAATTGCCCCTGGGCGGGTCCAGACGCAACTCTACAAAACCACCATGGGCATGCAGGCCGCGGGTGCTGAATTGTACGAAGGCTATGAGTCGATCATGCCGGAAGACATTGCGACGTTGCTGCTGGCGGCGTTGAGCCTGCCTCAGCAAGTTGATGTGTCGCGCCTGGAGGTTTTCCCGACCGCTCAAGCGGTGGGCGGGGCGCGCATGGTCAAGACCAAGGGTTGATGGTCCGGGCCGGGATCTCATCGATCTCGGTCGACACTTTCAGAGTGTCTGAAGCAGCCGAAGACTGGGTGGCAATGCTTGACTACATGTAAGACAACATATAACTTACATATTAGGCGGGCTTGATTGCCTCTTGTCATGAAATCAGGAATTTCAGGGGATACGACGATGACTGCTACTTCATGCCGGGTCGGCGTGGACATAGGTGGGACCTTTACCGATATCGCGCTGGATGCAGGCGGGGTATTGCATTCAACCAAAATTCTTACCGACTATGAGCTGCCAGAGCGCGCCATTCTCACCGGTGTGAAAAGTGTCATCGATGCCGCCGGGCTGAAGCTGTCCGACATTGACCAACTGATCCATGGCACGACCCTGGCCACCAACGCACTGATCGAGCGGCGTGGGGCCAAGACGGCATTCATTACCACCGAAGGTTTTCGTGACACGCTGGAAATGCGCACGGAAAACCGCTTCGAACAGTACGACATCAACATCACCTTGCCGCCGCCGCTCATTGAACGCGAACACCGCTACACCTTGCGTGAGCGTCTGGATGTGCACGGTGATGTGCTGATCGCACCTGAACAGTCCGATATCGATGCGCTGGTCGAGCGAGTGGCCGAAGGCAACTACGAGAGCATCGCGGTCGGCCTGATTCACAGTTACGTCAATGGTGCCCACGAACGCCTGTTGCGCGATGCCTTGCAACGTCGCTTGCCGAAGGTATCCGTGTCGATTTCCAGTGAAGTCTCTCCGCAGATGCGCGAGTTCGAACGCTTCAATACCGTCTGTGCCAATGCTTACGTCAAGCCGCTGATCAAGTCCTATCTGGATCGTCTGGTGGTGACGCTCAAGCAATCCGGCGCCGATTGCCCGGTCTTCATGATCCACTCCGGTGGCGGAATTATCTCGGTGCAGAGCGCCGCAGAGTTTCCCGTGCGGCTGGTCGAATCCGGCCCGGCCGGTGGTGCGATTTTCGCAGCCGACATAGCACGCAAATACTCACTGGATTCTGTGGTGTCCTTCGACATGGGCGGTACCACGGCGAAGATCTGCCTGATCGAAAACCAGGTGCCAAAGACCGCCAAGACCTTTGAAGTGGCGCGTACCTATCGCTTCAAGAAGGGTAGCGGGATGCCCATCTCGATCCCGGTGGTGGAAATGGTCGAGATCGGTGCCGGTGGCGGCTCGATTGCCAGCATCGACAGCATGCGCCAGATCCGGGTCGGCCCACACAGCGCAGGCTCCGAACCGGGTCCGGCCTGCTACGGTCGTGGCGGCCTGGAGCCGACCATCACCGATGCCAACCTGTTACTCGGTCGCCTCGATCCGGACAATTTCGCCGGCGGCGCGATGCGCCTGTCCATCGACAACGCCGCCTCGGCCACCGCACGAGTCATCGGTACGCAATTGAACATGGAAGCGGTCACCGCGGCTTACGGCGTGTGTGAAGTGGTCGATGAAAACATGGCTAACGCCGGGCGTGTGCACGCAGTTGAAAGCGGCAAGGACATCGCCGAATACACCATGATCACCTTCGGTGGCGGTGGTCCGCTGCACGCTGCGCGTCTGTGCGAAAAAATGGGTGTGTCGCGCTTCCTCGTACCAGCCGGTGCTGGCGTCGGATCGGCTATCGGTTTCCTGCGCGCTCCCTTCGGCTACGAGGCAGTCCGCAGTGCCTTTGTGCGTCTCTCTGAATTCGATGCGCCACAGGTCAATGGCCTGATTGATGACATGAAGTCCGAGTCCATCGGCTTCCTGCGCCAGGGTATGCCCGAAGGCGAGCCTGAGCTGGAATGCACGGCGTTCATGCGTTATGTCGGCCAGGGTTGGGAGATTCCGGTTTCCCTGCCGTTCAAACCATTCAGCAACAGCGATACCGAACAGTTCAAGGCGCTGTTCGAAGCGGCCTACATCCAGTTTTTCGGTCGCCCGATCGAAGGTCCGGATGTCGAGATCGTCAGTTGGTCGGTTAAAGCCAGTTCGCCTTTACTGCCGGTGCAGCCAATCCAGCAGATCGGCGCCTCGCATCGTGCTAACGAGGTTTCGCGTCGAGAGGTTTTCGACGTCGTCAGCGGTGGTTTTGTCGATGCCGGCATCTTCCAGCGTGAGGAGTTGCAACCGGGTGCTCATGTTGATGGCCCGGCCATCATCGCCGAGCGCGAAACGTCGACCTTCGTGTCGTCCTCCTTCACCGCCACGGTCCAGCCTGACGGCTGCCTGTTGGTTGTTCGACGCTAAGCGTCACTTGCATAGAAGGCGATTTCCCCATGAGCGATACCTTGATCGATATTCAAATGCAGGTGATGTGGAATCGCCTGATTTCGGTGGTTGAAGAACAGGCCCTGACGCTGATCCGCACCGCGTTCTCGACCAGTGTGCGTGAAGCCGGCGACTTGTCCGCCGGCGTCTTCGACCGTGCTGGCAACATGCTTGCCCAGGCTGTTACGGGGACCCCGGGACACGTCAACACCATGGCCGAGGCGGTGGTGCATTTCATCAACGACATTGGCCAAGACAACATCTTCGAAGGCGATGTCTACGTGACCAACGACCCGTGGAAGGGTACGGGCCATCTGCACGACATCACCATCGTTTCGCCCTCGTTCTACAAGGGCAATTTGATCGGTTACTTCGCCAGTACTGCCCATGTGGTCGACATCGGCGGCCGTGGCTTCGGCCCGGATGCCCGGGAAGTCTACGAGGAAGGCCTGTTAATTCCGATCATGAAGTTGTTCGAGCGTGGCAAGGTCAATCGCGACTTGATCAACATTCTGCGCAACAACGTGCGTGAGGATGATCGGGTGGTGGGTGATTTCTACGCGCTGTCAGCCTGCAATGAAACCGGCCACAAGCGCCTGCTGAGCATGCTCGAAGAGTTCCGCCTGGAAAACCTGGAGCACATCGGCAATTTCATTCTGGAGCACAGTCGCCGTGCGACGCTGGAGTGCTTCAAGTCGCTGCCGCATGGCACCTACCAGAACAGCATGACCCTGGACGGGTACGACGTTCCAGTGACCCTGTCGGTAACCCTGACGGTCGGCCCGGACGGCATCTTGACCGATTTCAACGGCACCTCCGGTGTGAGCCAATTTGGTATCAACGTGCCGTTGGGTTATGCCAAGGCTTACGCCTGCTATGGCCTCAAGTGCATCGTCGCTCCCGAGATCCCGAACAACTCCGCGTCCCTGGCGCCGTTCGATGTCGTGGCGCCCGAAGGTTGCATTCTGAATGCCAAGCATCCGGCACCGGTATCGGTACGTCATGTGCTCGGTCATTTCGTTCCTGACCTGGTGCTGGGGGCGTTGCACAAATGCCTGCACGGCCAGGTTCCGGCCGAGGGCGCAAGTGCGCTGTGGAACCTGCATCTGAGTGTCCGTCCTTTGGAAAGCAATCCGGATGGGCGAAATGCCGAGATGCTGATGTTCAACAGTGGTGGCATGGGCGCGCGCGCGGCAAAGGATGGTTTGAGTGCCACGGCGTTCCCGAGCGGCGTGCACACCATGCCGGTCGAGGCCACCGAACATGCAGGGCCGGTCATTGTCTGGCGTAAGGAACTGCGCAATGGCTCCGGCGGCGCCGGTCAGTTGCGCGGTGGTTTGGGGCAGGAGATCGAAGTGTCCGCTGCCGAGGGTTACTCGTTCCGCTTCAGCGCGATGTTTGACCGCATTCTTTATCCGGCTCGTGGCCTTGAAGGCGGTAAGGAGGGTGCCAAGGGGTATGTCGGTCTGGACGACGGCACGCTGTTGCGGGGCAAGGGCCAGCAGTTCGTGCCTTCGGATCGACGTCTGATTCTCAGCTTGCCTGGCGGTGGTGGTTACGGCGACCCGCGTCAGCGCCCTCGCGAAGAGGTCGAGCGCGACCTGCGCTTTGGCTACATCAGTGCCGAGCAAGCGCGTGACGATTATGGCTATGAAGCCGGGCAGGGGGCCAAGTGATGGAATTTCAAAGTTCACGGGTCAGAACAGTCAAGAGTTCGCCAAGTATGGCGGTGTCTGTCCTGGCCAAAAAAATGCTCGCTCAAGGCGAGCCGGTCATTAACCTCAGCCTGGGCGAGCCGGACTTCAACACCCCGGCCCATGTCATCGAAGCGGCCTACCAGGCCATGCTTGACGGCAACAACCACTACACCGCTCCCAACGGTTACGAGGTGTTGCGTCAGGCCATCGTCGACAAGTTCGCTCGCGAAAACGCGCTGAACTACGGTCTGGACGAAATCTGTGTGGCCAACGGTGCCAAACAGCTATTGTTCAATGCCTTTCTGGCAACGCTGGAGCCGGGCGATGAGGTCATCACGCCGGCTCCTTATTGGGTGTCCTACACCGATATGGTGTTGCTCAACGGTGGTGTGCCGAAGGTCATTCCCTGCGGTTCCGAGTGTGGGTTCAAACTCGATGCTGCACGGCTTGAAGCGGCCATTACGCCGAAGACGCGCTGGCTGATGCTCAACTCGCCGAACAATCCCTGTGGCGCGATTTACACCCGGGAAGAATTCGCGGCATTGGGTGTCGTGTTGCAGAAGTATCCGCGGGTCCTGGTGATCTCCGATGAGATCTACGAGCACATCATTCTCGGCAACAAGCCCTTCGTCCCATTCGTGACGGCGTGCCCCGAGATGCGTGAACGCACCCTGCTGATCAACGGGGTGTCCAAGGCCTACGCCATGACGGGCTATCGCCTGGGGTATGCCGCGGGTCCAAAAGAACTGATCGTCGCGATGAACAAAACCCAGTCGCAGACCACGACATGTCCCTCGGCCATCTCACAGTTGGCAGCTGCGGCAGCCTTGAACGGTCCGCAAGACTTCGTGCGCGACGCCAACCGTGAGTATCAGGCTCGAGGCGCAATGGTCGTCGAAGGCCTTGCCGCAATCGATGGACTGGAATTGCAGATGCCGGAAGGGGCGTTCTATGCCTTCCCGAAATGCTCGGCATTTATCGGCAGGCTTACGCCCGATGGGCAGGTGATCGAGAGCGATACCGACCTGGCCAACTATTTGCTGCGGGTCGGCAAGGTCGCAACGGTTCCGGGTTCTGCGTTTGGTCTTGAGCCCTACATCCGCCTGTCATTCGCAACGTCCCGGCAACAGCTTGAGCAGGCCATCGTGCAGATGCGCGATGCGCTGGCCCTGTTGGTTTAAGCGTTGCAGTCACTGACTAATTTGAGATTGATCTGATGAGCAAGCCTTTCAAACGACTGTTAATTACTGGCGCTGCCGGCCGCTTGGGCAAAGTTTTGCGTGAGCACCTGCGGGATCTCGCCGATGAGCTGCGCCTGACCGATATCGCTGACATGGGCACGGCTGCACCGCACGAGCAGCTGGTGTGCTGCGACCTGGGCAACCTGGCCGATGTGCTGCCGCTCGCCGAGGGCGTTGACGCGATCATTCATGCGGGGGGTATACCGCTGGAAAACACCTTTGCCGCGATCCTCAATGGCAATATCGTGGGTACCTACAACATCTACGAAGCCGCGCGTCAGCATGGTGTGAAGCGAGTGGTTTATACCAGTTCCAATCATGCCATTGGCTTCTACGACCGAACCGAAACCATCGACTCTACTGTTGCGCATCGTCCCGACAGTCTGTACGGCGTGAGCAAATGCTTTGCCGAGGATCTGGGGCGCTACTACTGGGACAAGTTCGGCGTCGAGTCCGTGAATCTGCGCATTGGTTCCTCGTTCGAAGAACCGTTGGATCGCCGCATGCTGGCGACCTGGTTGTCGTTCGCCGACTTTGCTCAACTGGTGGAGCGCTCGCTGACCGCGCCGCGCGTTGCGCACATGATTGTCTACGGCATGTCGGCCAACCGTGAATCGCTGTGGGACAACCGCACCGCCTCGTCGATTGGCTACATGCCACAGGACAGTGCCGATGATTATCGCGAAAAAATCGAAGCGAAATTCCCGCCTCTGGACCCCAATGAGCCTGCCGCGCGCTACCACGGTGGCAATTTTGCCGGAGCCGGCCATTTCGAAGATCCGAAGTAACGTTTCCCTATCGAATTCTTAGAGGTCCCGAACCATGGCTTCGACAGCTACAAAGCAACACTACGACGTAGTGATCGTGGGCGGCGCGGTGAACGGCAGTGCTACGGCTTATTTCCTGGCCAACAACCCCGACTTCACTGGGTCAGTGCTGGTCATCGAGCGTGACTGGACCTATGCGCAGTCGGCCACCGCGCTCTCCAGCAGCTCGATTCGCGTGCAGTTTTCCAACCCGATCAACATTCAGATCTCTCGGTTTGGTGCGCAGTTTATCCGGGATTTTCCGCAACTGATGGAGGTCAATGGGGACAAACCTGACCTCGCCTTCAAGGAAAACGGCTATCTGTTCCTGGCCGACCGGAAGGGTTTCGACGTACTCAAGCGTCTGCACCAGACACAACTGGATAATGGCGCCGATGTGACCCTCATGGATACTGAAGCACTGATCAAGCGTTTCCCCTGGGTCAATCCCGACAGCCTGGCTGGCGGAACTTATGGCGAGAAGGATGAAGGTTGGTTCGACAACTACGGCATCATGAACGGCTTTCGCAAGAAAGCGCGCTCGATGGGTGTCGAGTACATCGAGAACGAGGTGGTTGAAGTCTTGCGCAAGGGCGATCTGGTCACGGGCGTGACCTTGGCCAGTGGCGAGCGCATCACCTGTGAATACTTGGTCAATACCGCCGGCACCCGCGGCCCCGCAGTGGCAAAAATGGCTGGCCTGCAGATTCCGGTCGAGTCGCGTCGACGTTCGTTGTTCGTTTTCGACTGTCACACACCACTGCAAGGTGTGGTCCCGCTGACTATCGATCCGACTGGCGTGTTTTTTCGTCCGGAAGGTCATCTGTACCTCGGCGGCACTTATCCCAAAGTCGATCCGGAAGTCGATTTCGATGACTTCGAGGTCATGCACGATGAATTCGACGAAGAGGTCTGGCCGATCCTCGCTGAGCGTGTCCCTGCGTTTGAGGCGATTAAGGTCGTCAACTCCTGGGCTGGGCACTACGACTTCTGCGTGCTGGATCACAACGCAATCGTCGGGCCGCACAATGAGGTGCGCAACTTCCTCTTCTGTAATGGCTTCAGCGGTCATGGCCTGCAGCAGGCGCCCGCGATTGGTCGCGGCCTGAGTGAACTGATCACTTACGGCGAATACCGCAGCCTGGATCTGAGCGCGTTGTCTTACGATCGCGTGGTGGAAAACCGTCCCTTTTTGGAAGACTCGGTCATCTGACCGCGTGGCCTGATGGAGAACAACGATGACTAACAACAATTCCACAGCGACCCGTACAGGTGGTCAGGTGCTGGTCGATGCTTTGCGCATCAATGGTGTCGAACGTGCCTTCTGTGTGCCCGGTGAAAGTTATCTGGCCGTGCTCGATGCATTGCATGATGCCAAGGATGATATTGAGCTGATTGTCTGCCGCCAGGAAGGCGGGGCGGCCTACATGGCCGAGGCGTACGGCAAGCTGACGGGCAAGCCGGGCATCTGTTTCGTGACTCGTGGTCCGGGCGCAACCAATGCTTCGGTGGGGGTTCACACGGCGTTCCAGGATTCCACGCCAATGATCCTGTTCATCGGTCAGGTAGCCCGGGATCAGGTGGAGCGCGAAGCCTTCCAGGAGATCGACTATCGCCGCATGTTTGGTCAAATGGCCAAATGGGTCGTTGAAGTGGACGATGCTGCGCGCTTGCCCGAGCTGCTCAGTCAAGCCTTCCATCGCGCCACCAACGGTAGGCCGGGTCCAGTCGTCGTGGCGCTGCCGGAAGATATGCTGACGGATCTGGTGGATGTCGCTGATGCCGGTCCTGCGCAGGCCATAGAGCCGGCCGCTTCGCCTTCTTCGCTCGAACAGCTGCAACGCCTGATCGGTCAGGCGCAGCGCCCGCTGGTGGTGCTTGGCGGCGGTGGCTGGAGTGCCGAGGCCGTTGAAAACATACGCGTGTTTATCGAGAAGCAGAATCTGCCGGTAGCGGCGTCGTTCCGCTGCCAGGACCTGTTCAACAATACGCTGCCTAACTACGCCGGTGACCTGGGCCTGGCGGCAGGTCCCGAGTTGGTCGAGGCGGTAACAAATTCGGATCTGTTGTTGGTGATAGGCGCGCGTCTGGGCGAGATGACCACGGGGGGCTATTCGCTGGTCAATATCCCGGTGCCGAATCAAAAGCTGATTCATGTCCACGGGGGAATTGAAGAGCTGGGGCGGGTTTATCAACCCACCCTGGCGATCAATGCCGGGATGAAAACCTTCGCGGCGCAGGTGGCTGCCTTGCCAGCCGTGAACCCGCAAGGGCTGGCTGACTGGACGGCACAACTCAACCGTGGTTACCGCGCCAATTTTGACTGCCCGGCCTCGCCCGGCCCGGTGCAAATGAGCGAGGTCATCGCCTGGCTCAACGATCGCCTGCCCCACGACAGCATTATCACCTGCGGTGCGGGTAACTACACCGGTTGGGTGCATCGCGGCTATCAGCACCGCGTCTTCCGTACGCTGCTGGGCCCAACCAACGGTTCGATGGGGTATGGGGTGCCGGCGGCGGTGGCGGCCAAAATTACCGCCCCGGAGCGCATGGTCGTGGCATTCGCCGGCGATGGCTGTTTCCTCATGAACGGTCAAGAGTTGGCAACGGCCGCCAACTACGACGCTCGCCTGGTGGTGATCGTGGTGAACAACGGCATGTACGGCACCATCCGCATGCATCAGGAGCGTAGCTATCCAGGTCGCGTTTGTGGCACCGAACTGCATAACCCGGACTTCGCCATGTTGGCCTGCTCCTACGGCTTCCATGCCGAGACGGTCGTGGCGACCGAGCAGTTCGCCGAAGCGTTCGAGCGGTGTCTTGCTTCGCAGAAACCTGCGTTGATCGAGATTCAGGTCGATCCGGAGGCGCTGACTCCTCGAATGACCCTGAGTCAGATACGCGAAAAAGCCCTCGCTTCGCGCTGATTGATTTCGGGCGGGACGGATTGATCGTCCCGCCTTTTTTTGCCTTCAATTTATACGAGCGCCTCATCATGAGACTTGCCGATCCTGAACTGCTGCGTGAATTTTGCTACATCGATGGCCAATGGGTAGTGGCCGACAATGCTCAAACCATCGACGTTACCAACCCGGCCACCGGGGAAGTGATCGGACGTGTGCCGCTTATGGGGGGCAGTGAAACCCGGCGAGCGATCAGCGCCGCTCAAGCCGCGTTACCCGCCTGGCGTGCACTCACGGCCAAGGAGCGGGCCAACCGTTTGCAGGCCTGGTTTCGCGAAATCATGCGCCATCAGCAAGATCTCGCGCAGATCATGACGGCTGAGCAAGGTAAACCACTGGCTGAGGCTCTGGGCGAAATTGCCTTTGCCGCGGCTTACGTGGAGTGGTATGCGGAGGAGGGCAAGCGCATTTATGGCGATGTGATCCCATCCCCTCATGCTGATCGACGTCTGATCGTGACCAAGGAACCTATCGGTGTCTGTGCGGCAATTACTCCGTGGAACTTCCCGGCGGCAATGATTACCCGCAAGGCTGCGCCTGCGTTGGCAGCTGGATGTACGCTGGTGCTCAAGCCAGCGTCACAGACGCCTTTCAGCGCCCTTGCACTCTGCGTCCTGGCTGAGCGGGCAGGCATTCCCCGGGGCGTACTGAGTGTGGTCACCGGTGATTCCGGTGCGATCGGTGGTGAACTGACCTCCAGTCCGATTGTGCGCAAGCTTTCGTTCACCGGCTCCACGCCGATTGGCATCAAGCTACTGGAACAGTGCGCCGCCACGGTCAAAAAAGTCACGATGGAGTTGGGTGGCAACGCACCTTTCATTGTGTTTGACGATGCAGATCTCGATGCCGCGGTCGAAGGGGCCGTCATTGCCAAATTCCGCAACGCTGGCCAGACCTGCGTTTGCGCTAACCGCTTTTTTATCCAGGATGGCATCTACGATCAATTCGTTGAGAAGTTTGCCGCTCGGATCAGCCGTCTGGTGGTAGGCGAAGGTACTCAGGTTGGCACCGAAGTGGGGCCGATGATCGACGTCAAGGCGCTGGCCGGTATCGAGGCATTGGTGGTTGAGGCTCGGGAGGCCGGAGCGCGTGTAGTGGTGGGAGGCAAGCGTCATGCCTTGGGTGGAGCCTTCTACGAGCCAACCTTGCTGGCCGACGTGACTGCCGATATGCGCGTGGCTCAGGAGGAAATCTTCGGGCCGGTGGCACCCCTGTTTCGCTTTGACAGTGAGGCCGAGGTGATCGCCTTGGCAAACGATACGGAATTCGGCCTGGCCTGCTACGTCTACGCCCGTGACCTGGGGCGTGTATGGCGGGTGTCGGAGGCGCTGGAGTATGGAATGGTGGGTGTGAACGTGGGCGTGCTGGCCACGGAAGTTGCGCCATTTGGCGGCGTCAAATCTTCTGGCCTGGGGCGCGAAGGGTCGCGCTACGGTATTGAGGATTACATCGAGATCAAATACTTGTGTCTGGGGCTTGGCTGATCAGGTGGAACAACAGGGCGGAGATCATTCTCCGCTCTGTACCAGGCGCTGATAGCGCGAGAGGCTTTCTTCAAGATGCTTGCGTAATGCATTGCGGGCGCTGTTGATGTCGCCCATGGTAATGGCCGAAAGAATCGCACCGTGTTCCCGGCCGATTTTTTTGATGTGTGCCTGGCGGCTCTTACCTGTGGATTGCCCATGTTTGAGGTGCAGATCGAAGATGATGTCCGGTCCGAGTGCCTCTAGAAGCTGGGTGAAATGAGGGTTGTTGGTAGCGCGGGCGATGGCGAGGTGAAACTCGAAGTCGGCCTTGGCTTCCTCTTCAAGATCGGTGCCATCCAATGCATTGAAGCGATCAAAGGCCTTTGTGATATCGGCCATGCTGGTTGGGCTGCGGCGTTCGGCTGCTCTGGCAACGGACTCGGTTTCAATGCCCAGGCGAAGCTCCAGTATTTGGGCTGCTGCGCGGACATCATCCACGGCGGTGCTGAGTGCATAGCCGATGCGCTTTACGTCCTGCTCTACCACAAACACGCCCACACCTTGCCGTGCAATCAGGCGACCTCCTAAGCGCAGCGAAGCGACGGCCTCCCGGATGACCGGCCGGCTGACGTTGAATTCCTTGCAAAGCGCCTGTTCGGAAGGCAGTTTCTCACCTGGGCCATAGGTGCCTACATCAATTCGATTAGACAGTTCACGGATAACCGTTTCTGCAAGATTTTCCCTGCGCGTGCCAGTCGTCGCGTCCATTTATGTTGCTCCTGAAACTGAATGCTCATCACGGAAGATGAATGGTTGTACAGCTGAATGGACCTCGTCAATGAACTGCAAAGTCTCTATTCCTGTCGTCAATTAGCCCATGGTCCGGCCAGTTGAGGGTTACCCGTATGTTATCAAACAACTGACCTCACATGGTGCGAACGTCCCATCTCGGTAGTGAATGCGCGTCGGATTTGTGCATTTTTCGTCTCCAGGATTTCTTCTTTCCCATTTTCGCTGATGCCTAGCATACACTCATTGACAGTTGCCTGCTGACTGTTATCTTACAAGTGCGGTCGCTAATGGCGACTGCGCAATGCAGTGAGATTGTCCCGAATAAGGTCTGGTTGTCGTGACAGGGCGCCGGGCGTGGAAAAGAAGACTTGCACTCCAACGTGCTCAATTCGTTTGTCCGATGATTTCTGGGAGGCATATATGCGTAAACACAACCTGATCTTCACAGCACTCGCTGCGGCAATGGCTTCAGCACTCAGTATTGGGATCGCCACTGCTGCAGACATCGAGCAGGTCAGAATCGGTTTTGCCGGGCCGCTGACTGGACCCTCCGGTCACCAGGGCCTGGATGTCGAACATGGCGTGAGCATCGCCATCGAAGAGGCCAACCAGCAAAAACTGAAAATTGGCGACAAGGTAGCCGAGTTCAAACTTGTCTCCGAGGACGATGTGGCTGACCCCCGCACGGGCACTGCGGTGGCCCAGCGATTGGTCGATGCCAAAGTCGCTGTCGTCATCGGTCACTACAACTCCGGGACCAGCATCCCTGCCTCGAAAATCTACGGCGAAGCCGGCATTCCCCAAATCTCTCCTTCGGCCACCAACCCAGCGCTGACCAAGCAAGGCATCAAGTCGGTTTTCCGTGTGGTCAATGATGACGCCACCCTGGGTCGTTATGCCGGCAACTACCTGGTCAACAAACTCGCTGCTAAACGCATTGCGATCTTTGATGACCGTACCGCTTACGGCCAAGGGCTGGCCGACGAGGTCTTCAAGGCGGTCAAGGCTGCTGGCGGCAATGTCGTGGTGCGTGAATACACCAATGATAAAGCCACCGATTTCAACGCCATTCTGACCACCGCGAAAGCGCAACAAGTGGATGCGGTGTTCTTTGCCGCCCTGGATTATCAGGCCGCCCCAATGGCCAAGCAGATGAAAAACCTGGGTATCAAAGCCAAGTTCATGAACATCGGCAATCTGCCGAACGACGAGTTCCAGAAGATGGCCGGCAGTGCCGCTGAAGGGGCTTACGCCTGGAACTACGGTACGCCTTTGCAGGACATGCCGAAGGGCGCCGCGTTCGAGAAAAAACTCAAGGACAAGTTTGGCACGGGCGTCGTGCAGTCATCGCCGGCCGCTTACGACGCTACCTGGGCCGCGATCAGTGCAATGGTCAAGGCGCAATCGGATGATCCCGCTGTTTACCTACCGGTCCTGAAAAGCTCCAGCTACGACGGTGTAACGGGAACCATTGCATTCGACGAGTCGGGCAACCTCAAAAATGCAGCCGCGACAATTTTCCAGTTTGAAAACGGCAAATGGAAAACCCTGGCCGTAGAGCGCGAATAAATCTTGGCAGCATCCAGAACAATAAGCGGGCCCCAGGGCCCGCAACAATAAAAAGAAGATTTTTTTCTGATCTGCCATGAGTTCTATCGCGTGCTCTCGCAAGTGATCGCCGGTGAATACAACGCAGCTTTGAGGATTCATCAAGTGGAAGCTAATCTTAATATCTTGTTGCAGCAGATCCTTAATGGCCTGGTGCTCGGCAGTATCTACGCCCTTGTGGCGCTGGGTTACACCATGGTTTACGGCATTATTGGTCTGATCAACTTCGCCCATGGCGAGATTGTAATGGTGGGTGCCATGGTGACGATTTCGGTGCTGACCATGCTGGCAGGGTATGGATTTGCCCCCGGTGTATTGACCCTGATGTTCGCAATCATGATTGCGGCGATCGTCTGCATGCTGATGGCACAAGGTATGGAGAAATTTGCTTATCGACCGTTGCGCAAAGCCCCTCGTTTGACCCCACTTATTTTGGCAATCGGCATCTCTATCTTTCTACAGAATCTGGCGATGATGATCTGGGGGCGGGGGTACAAGACTTTTCCCGAAGTTGTTGAGACCCGGCCTATTGAGGTGTTTGGCGCCACGATTACCAATGTCCAGATGAGCATCATGATCATCTCGGTCGTCATCATGTTTTCCCTCTGGGTACTGGTTGACAAGACTCGACTTGGCAAAGCCATGCGGGCGACGGCACAGAATCAGGAAGTTGCCGGTTTGATGGGCATCAACATCAATCGGGTTATCTCGGCCACCTTCGTTATCGGCGCATCACTGGGTGCGGTGGCTGGCGTCATGCGTGCAGTCAACTACGGTCAGGCAGATGCCTACATGGGATTGCTGCTTGGTCTCAAAGCTTTTTCGGCAGCGGTACTGGGAGGGATCGGAAACCTCTTCGGCGCCATGGCCGGAGGCATCTTGCTGGGGCTGATCGAATCCCTTGCCGCGGGTTATACCGGCCAGCTGACAGGAGGGTTTCTGGGGGCCAATTACCAGGACATCTTTGCGTTCATGGTGCTCATCATGGTCTTGCTTTTTCGACCTAACGGTCTGATGGGCGAGCGCCAGGCCGACCGCGCATAGGAGGCTACGCCATGAAGAATAATCACGTCCGATACGCGTTACTCGCGCTGGCGTTCGTCGCTCTGCCGTTTGTGGTTGACGCGATACCGTTCCTTGGGCCGACCTGGGTGCGAATCCTCGGCTTTGCCATGCTCTATGTGCTGTTAGCGCTGGGGCTGAATATCGTGATCGGTTACGCCGGTCTGCTGGACATGGGGTACATCGGTTTTTACGCCATTGGCGCCTACCTGTATGCGTTGCTCTCGTCTCCTCACTTGAACATGGCGGGGTTGGCAGAGGGGGTATTGAACTGGCCGTTGTGGATCATCATTCCATTGGCTGCCGTCATTGCGGCGATATGCGGTGTTTTGATCGGTGCACCGGTGCTCAAATTGCGCGGTGATTACCTCGCGATTGTCACGCTGGGTTTTGGCGAAATCATCAGGATCTTCATGAACAACCTGGATCAACCGGTGAATATCACCAACGGTCCGCAGGGTATTTCAGGCATCGCCCCCTTACACATCGATGCCGGTGCCTGGAGCTACACGAGCGGGCATGCGCCGGACGCCATCCTGTCATTACAGGCAAAGTGGAGTCTGTTCGGTTTGCATGTTTCTCCCGTCATCAGTTACTACCTATTCTTCCTGGCGGTCGTCATCTTCGCGATCATTTTGTCCAAACGTCTGGAGGTGTCCCGCATCGGTCGCGCCTGGATGGCTTTGCGTGAAGACGAAGTTGCCGCCGAGGCAATGGGCTTGAACAAGCGCAATCTCAAACTCCTGGCTTTCGCTATGGGGGCGACGTTTGGTGGTGTGTCCGGTGCATTTTTTTCTGCTTATCAAGGCTTCGTGAGCCCGGAATCGTTCACGCTCATGGAATCCATTATGGTCCTGGCAATGGTGGTGCTGGGCGGGATGGGCTCGATCCGTGGTGTGGTGCTGGGCGCGTTGATTTTATCGATCATGCCAGAGGTATTTCGCGATTTGGTGAACTGGGCGCAGCCATTCGTGATGGACAACGTGACCTTCATCAGCCGTGAAGTTCTGCGCAATGTCCTCGATGCTTCAACGTTGCGGATGTTGGTCTTCGGTCTCGCATTGATCCTGGTCATGCGTTTCCGGCCGGAGGGACTCTGGCCATCAAACCGCCGTCGTGCCGAGTTGCATGAAGATGAAAGCGAGCCATTGGTCCCGGCGCCTGCGCTGGATAGCGCGGCAGTACATCTGGAGCCAGCGACAACCGAGTTCAGACTGACAGAGGTGAATAAGGTATGAGCGACGTACTGCTGGAGCTGAGTAAAGTCAGCAAGTTTTTTGGCGGGCTACAGGCCTTGCATGGCATTGACCTGAGCATCAAACGCGGTGAAATACGTGGCTTGCTGGGGCCGAACGGCGCAGGTAAGACGACGTTGTTCAACGTCTTGACCGGCTTGTACCGCGCCGAGGAAGGCAAGGTGAATTTCAACGGCAAGCCGCTGCGGATCAGCAAGCCCCATAAAGTGGTTGAGGCCGGCATCTCTCGAACCTTTCAGAACATTCGCCTGTTTCACAATATGACAGCGTTGGAGAACGTAATGATCGGCCGTCATGTGCGGACGAAAAGCGGTGTGTTCGGCGCTATTTTGCGGACCCGTCGTTGTGTCCAGGAGGAGCGTGAGATTCATGAGGCGGCGCGTTACTGGCTCGATTACGTCGGTATTAGCCGGTTCGCCGGCGAGTTGGCAAAAAACCTTTCATACGGTGATCAACGTCGACTGGAGATTGCGCGAGCCCTCGCAACGGAGCCGCTGCTGGTTGCCCTGGATGAGCCCGCGGCCGGAATGAACGCCTCGGAAACCGAAGGCTTGCGTCAGTTGATGTGCAAGATGAAAGGCGATGGCAAGACAGTTCTGCTGATCGAACATGACGTGAAACTGGTCATGGGCTTGTGCGATCACGTGACGGTTCTGGAGTTTGGTAAAAAAATCGCTGATGGCCTGCCTGCGCAGGTACAGAAAGATCCTCGGGTGATCGAGGCTTATTTGGGCACTGAGACGGTGGCTTGAGCATGAAAAATATCCTTCAGGTAAACGATCTCAAGGTTTCCTATGGCGCCATTCAGGCTATCAAAGGGTTGGACTTCCATGTGGGCGAGGGGGAAATGGTCGCCTTGATCGGGGCCAATGGTGCCGGCAAAACCACGACGCTCAAGACACTGGCCGGAATGCTGATGCCGACCTCAGGACAAATCACGTTTGACGGGAAAGTCCATTCAAAGATCAAGAGCTACGACTTGATTCGCGAGGGCTTGGCGCTGGTGCCTGAAGGTCGGGGCATTTTCCCCAAGCTGACGGTCGTTGAGAATCTGGAAATGGGCGCCTTTTCGCGCACTGATGGTAAGACAGCCATCGAAGCCGATATCGACCGCATGTTCTGCATTTTTCCCCGACTCAAGGAGCGTGCTTTCCAGCTTGCCGGCACCATGTCGGGCGGCGAGCAGCAGATGCTGGCTATTTCTCGGGCGCTGATGGGCAAACCCAAATTGCTCTTGCTCGACGAACCCTCCATGGGGCTTGCACCGATCATCGTGCAAAAAATCTTCGAGACCATTCGAGAATGCGTAAAGGGAGGAGTAACACTGTTACTGGTGGAGCAGAACGCAAAACTTGCCCTCCAGACATGTCAGCGCGCCTACGTGATTGACGGTGGTCGCATTGTATTGGAAGGGCAGGCGGACGAATTGTTGCACAACGAACAAGTGCAGAAAGCCTACCTCGGCGAATAATCGGAACACTTTCTTAAGACCAATGGATGTCTCCACCCCAGAGCAATTCGCCTCTTGTACTGGTGTGGTTGGTGTTGTCGCCCCTGTCTTCGTGAGACTTCTTCAATGATTGCCCAACTGCCGCCAAGCCTGACAACACCTGACTACAGTAATTTTCTTGCGGCCTTGAAAACGAAGGGATTCAAGGGTTAAGTGGGAACCGATTACGCCAGTCGTACAGTCCTGGCGACAGATAATTCGATTTATCAGCGCTTGCCTCAAGCTGTTATTTTTCCCTTGGATCAAGACGATGTGGCGTGTGCGGCACGGCTTCTGGCTGCGCCTGTTTATCGCGGAATAAAACTCACGGCGAGAGGCGGAGGGACGGGCACCAGCGGGCAGTCTCTGACCAATGGAATCGTGGTTGATCTTTCGCGGCACATGAACAAAATTCTGGACATCGATCCGCTGAGCAGGCGGGTGCGGGTTCAGGCTGGCGTTGTTAAAGACCAGCTAGCCAGGGACCTGATCGAATCATTCCTCCAGCTTAAGCTCCAGCCGCTTGAACCTCGAAGCCAGTGTCGTGGGTTTGAGACCCAGCAGTTCGGCTGCGCCACCTTTGCCAAACAGTTTGCCGTCGGCGGCCTTGAGCGCGGCCTGCATGTTGTTGCGCTCGAACTCGCGAATCTGGGCGTCAGTCATGATCGCTGGCGAGGGGGAAGACGGCTGGGCGACGTGGAGACTGGTCTTGGGTTCATCGGGCAGGTCGAGGTTCAGGTCTGCGCCGTTCGAGGTGATCAAGGCGCGCTCGATGACGTTTTGCAGCTCGCGGATATTGCCCGGCCAGGAGTAGTTCTGCAGCCGCTCGATGTCCGTGTTGCGCAGACGACGTCCGGGCATGTTCAGGCGCTTGCCGGTCTGCCTGAGGAAATGCGCGGCAAGGGGGGCGATGTCCATGGGGCGATCACGCAGCGCGGGGGACTGGATAGGGAAAACGTTGAGGCGGAAATACAGATCTTCGCGAAAATGCTTGGCCGTAACTTCCTGGCGCAGATCGCGGTTGGTCGCCGCAATGATCCGAACATCGACCTTACGGGTGCGTTCTTCACCGACCCGCTCGAACTGGCCCTCCTGTAAAACTCGCAGCAGCTTGCTTTGCAGCTCCAGCGGGATTTCGCCGATTTCGTCGAGAAACAGCGTGCCGCCATCGGCCAGCTCGAAGCGCCCGACACGATCCCGGACGGCGCCGGTGAAGGCACCGCGGATATGCCCGAAGAACTCGCTTTCGAACAGCTCGGTGGGAATCGCCGCGCAGTTGACCCGGATCAGCGGGCTGGCGTTGCGGCGGCTGGCCTGATGGATCGCGCGGGCGATCAGCTCCTTGCCAGTGCCAGACTCGCCGTTGATCAGGACGCTGGCGTCGGTGGGCGCGACCACATCGATCTGCTTGATGATCTTCAGGATCGGTTCGCTCTGACCGACGATCTCGCGAAAGTTGTGTTCGATATGGATCTCTTCCTGTAGGTAGGCGTTCTGCTCCTCCAGGCGGTCCTTGAGTACCTTGAGTTCATCGAGGGCATTTTGCAGCTGGGTTTCGGTGCTGCGCCGTTCGGTGATATCCCGGAACACCACTACCGCACCAACAATACGGCCGTCCGAAATCACCGGAGTGCTGGTGAACTCCACCGGGAACGAGCTGCCGTCACGGCGCCAGAACACCTCTTGTCGACCCTCATGAACCACGCCGTCGCGCACGGCCTTGTAGATCGGGCATTCTTCGACCGGGTAATGGCTGCCGTCCGCGTGGGTGTGGTGGTGAATGCGATGGATGTTCTTGCCGATCATGTCCTGCGGTTCCCAACCCAGCATGCGCGCGCCAGCCGGATTGACGAAGGTAGCCAGGCCCTCGCTGTTGATGCTGTAGATGCCATCGCCCACCGAGCTGAGCAACAACTGGTTATCGCGTTCGCTTTCCTGAAAAAGATTGAGAATGTTGCGCCACTCGATCAGCCCTCCGCGCATGGTGCGCTCGGTGTGGGCCTGGTCACGCTGGTATTTTTCATGGCTCAGCTCGCGCATCACCAGAATCAGTTGTTGCTCGCCCTTGATCTGCAACGTGGTGGCGGAGATTTCCAGCTCGATGCGTTCGCCGCTTCTGCAGTTGCAGGTCAGCTCTTCGGTCCAGCCGCGACCTTTGTCCATCACCGCCTGGGTGAACACGATCAGGTCCGCCAACTGGTGGCCGAACAACTTGCTCACCGGTAGCTCCAGCAACTCCTGGCGCGGGTAGCCGAGCAGTTTGCAGGCCGCGATGTTCAAGTCGCCTAACCGATCGGAAAACGGGTTGAGCAGAGCGATGGCTTCGGCGCAATGCTCGAACACCATGTACCGCGACGAATACGCCAGATCGGCCCAGCCGCTGAGTGAGTCTGATTCGTTCATGACTACGAGATCTCGTGATTTGCTGCTACGAATACTCGTATTTCTACGGGAATGCGTGATTCACCGATAGCATCAGATACGTCATTAAAAAGCGGATCAGATGGCCATTCTCAAACAAATCAACTAGTTACCTGTGCAAGGAAAATAATTTTATTTCCTGGCACGGCGTTCGCTCTCTCTCCTGTAACCCGGCAGCCCACTCAGGCTGACGTTCAAGCAAAAAAGAAACTGGAGAGCGACACTATGCCAAGCGTGGACATCCCCCATTACAAAGACGGCGACTTCCTGGTCAATTACGAAGAGAAAGTCTTCGAGGACGTCAAAGCCGAACCCGGCGAGAAAGTCTTGATCACCTTCCACACCATCGCCTTCGAGGGCTCCATCGGCCTGGTCAACATGCTTCAGGCCAAGCGTCTGCTGCGCAAAGGTTTCGAAACCAAAATCCTGTTGTACGGGCCAGGGGTGCAATTGGGCGTGCAGCGGGGGTTCCCGACGCTGGGCGCCGAAGCCTTCCCCGGCCACCTCGCGGTGAATAAGCAAATCATTCAGTTCATGGAAGAGGGCGGTGAGGTCTACGCCTGCCGATTCGCCCTGCAAGCCCTTTACGGTCAGACCGAAAAAGCCCTGATCGAAGGCATCCGCCCGATCAACCCGCTGGACGTGATGGATCTGCGTCTGCTGATGCGCCGTGAAGGCGCGATGATCATCGATACCTGGACCGCCTAAGCGTCTGCCGGAGCAAGCCCCCTTGCTCCGGTCGCCCTCAATTTTTCAGGAGTCAGGTATGCCGATCATCAAAGCCGCTGCCGTGCAAATCAGCCCGGTGCTTTACAGCCGCGAAGGCACGGTGGACAAGGTCTGCCAACAGATCATCGACCTCGGTCGACAAGGCGTGCAGTTCGCCGTCTTTCCGGAAACGGTGGTGCCTTACTACCCTTACTTTTCGTTTGTGCAGCCGGCCTTTGCCATGGGTGCACAGCACCTCAAATTGCTGGATCAATCGGTGACAGTGCCGTCGGCCGCCACCTTGGCCATCGGTGAAGCCTGCAAGCAAGCAGGGATGGTGGTGTCCATCGGTGTCAACGAACGCGATGGCGGTACGATCTACAACGCGCAATTACTCTTCGATGCCGACGGCAGCCTGATTCAGCATCGACGCAAAATCACCCCGACCTATCACGAGCGCATGGTCTGGGGGCAGGGCGATGGTTCGGGCCTGCGCGCCATCGACAGCGCAGTGGGGCGCATTGGCTCCCTGGCCTGTTGGGAGCATTACAACCCGCTGGCTCGTTATGCCTTGATGGCCGATGGCGAACAGATCCATGCCGCGATGTTTCCCGGATCGTTGGTGGGCGACATTTTTGCCGAGCAGATCGAAGTCACCATCCGCCATCACGCCTTGGAGTCCGGCTGTTTCGTGGTTAACGCCACCGCCTGGCTGGACGCCGATCAGCAGGGCCAAATCATGCAAGACACCGGCTGTGGCCTCGGCCCAATATCGGGTGGCTGCTTCACCGCCATTGTGTCTCCTGAAGGCAAATTGCTTGGTGAGCCGCTGCGCTCCGGCGAAGGGAGGGTGATTGCCGAACTCGATCTGGCCTTGATCGACAAACGTAAACGGATGATGGATTCGGTCGGGCATTACAGCCGGCCCGAACTGCTCAGCCTCTTGATCGACCGCACGCCCACTGCGCATGTGCATGAACGCAGCGCGCACCTTGTGGCCGTCGCCGCAGAGGAGTTCGATCATGCAAACCAATGAACTCCTCGCCGAACTGCAATGCCACGGTGTACGTTGGCCTGCTGCGCAAAACGGCTTGTCTCGACAAGGCGGAGCGGGGCCGTCGGACCACAAAGCGCTGAGTTTTGGTAGCCGGACCATGATGGTGCCGATCCTCAATCAGGCCTCGCAGGATTCGCCCTATCAAGCGCAGCCGAGCGCCGATGGCAGTCAGGCGCTGATCTTTCGCGAAGGTCGGCAGGTCGGTCAGGTGCAGATGCCCGGCGTGCCGAAGTTCTATGGCTTGAGCACCGCTGACGGCATTCCCTACTGGAAAATCGCCACCCTGCACAGTCGCGATGTGCTCGCCACCACGGTGTTGCAGCATTGCATTCGCTTCAATGATCGTGGCACCTCCTGCCAGTTCTGCGCCATCGGTCAGTCACTGGCGGCCGGCAAGACCATCGCTCGCAAACGTCCGCAGCAGTTGGCCGAAGTGGCGAAGGCCGCGGTGGAACTGGATGGCGTCAAGCACATGGTGATGACCACCGGTACACCACAAACGCCAGACCGGGGCGCGGCGATTTTGTGTGAATCCGCTGCTGCAGTGACGGCCGCGGTCGATCTGCCGATTCAGGCCCAGTGCGAACCGCCGGACGACGACCGCTGGTTTCGGCGTCTGGCCGACAGTGGTGTGGTGTCGTTAGGCATGCACCTGGAAGCGGTCAGCGATGAAGTGCGCCAACGGATCATGCCGGGCAAGGCCGAAGTGCCGCTGAGCCGTTATTTCGAGGCATTCAGAGCAGCGGTCGAGGTGTTCGGCCGGGGTCAGGTCAGCACTTACATTCTCGCCGGACTGGGCGACAGCGAAGCGGCGATCAGTGAAATGAGTGAACGGTTGTGCGCACTGGGCGTGTATCCGTTCGTGGTGCCGTTTGTGCCCATCGATGGCACGCCGTTGGCCCACCATCCCAAACCCGACAGCGCGATGATGGCACGGCTGTACCCGCAGATTGGTGCCAGTTTGCGCCGTCACGGTTTGCACTCCGATCAGATCAACGCCGGCTGCGCGAAATGTGGCGCCTGTTCGGCGCTGAAAAGCTACGAATAAGCAGGCTTTGCCTTAGAGAGGATTCACCATGTCCAACCTCGCGTTTGCTTTGGTCGACAGCACCTTCGAGCCGTTTTGTGCCGGTGAGCTGGTGGTCAAGCCTGCCAGCGAAAACTGGGAGAAGCAGGCTTATTTTGCTTTGCGTCGCGCGGTGTTCTCGGATGAACAGCAACTGCTGGCTCAGGACAAGGACAGCCACGACTTCCAGGCCATCGCTATTGTCGCCCTGGCCGGCAATTGCGGCATGGCGGATCAGGTGGTCGGTGCCGTGCGCATCTATCAACCGGAACCCGGGCTGTGGTTTGGCGGGCGTTTGTGTGTGGCACAGGCCTATCGGCGCCACAGCATGATTGGCAAGGCGTTAGTCAACGAAGCGGTATCGCGAGCCAAGGAGCTCGGCTGCGAGATTTTTCGCGCCACGGTCCAGGCACAGAACGAAAGGTACTTCCATGGTCTGCGCTGGCAAACCCTTGAACATCTGGAGTTGGTTGGGCGGCCTCATTGTCTGATGCAGGCGCAGTTGTCGAGCTACCCATTGATGCAGCGCCAGGTTTCGCTGCGTGCGCTGAAGGCGGCCCGTCATGACTGAAACTCTTGATCTGTCGGCGCTGCTCGACACGTTGCGCTGTACGCCGGCGATGCGCGCCAAGCAGGCGATTCAGCAGCCGGCGGCCGTCATCGGTCAGATAAAACAGACACTGACTCGCGAGCAACTTTACGCATTACCAGGCGATGACACGGCGGCGATTGCCTGTGGCGATCATTTCCAGTTGCTGGCCATCGAAGGCATGTTGCCGGCCTTTGTTCAGACTGCACCCTGGTTCGCTGGATGGTCGGCGGTCATGGCCAATGTCAGCGACATTACGGCCATGGGTGGACGCGCCACAGCAGTGGTCAATGCCTATTGGCATCACGAAGACGCTGCGGCGCAGCAGCTGCTGGCCGGCATCCATGCCGCTTGTGAAGCCTACGGTTTATTACTGGCCGGAGGGCATACCAGCCTCGCTGCGCAAAACCCCACCGCGTTGGCGGTGGCGATCACCGGCATCGCTCACACACTGCTGTCCACACTGCACGTGACTCCCTGTCAGGTCATCGCCATGGCGGTAGACCTTGAGGGGTATTGGCATGCCGACAGCACTTATTGGAAAGCCTTTGAAGGCGTGCCGGCCGAGCGCCTGCGCAGCAAGCTCGAAGTGCTGCCGCGACTGGCCGAAGCCGGCTTGCTGAGGGCGGCCAAAGACATCAGCAATGCAGGGGTTCTGGGCAGCCTGCTGATGCTGCTGGAAACCACCGGCTGCGGCGCGACCATTGATCTGCAGACCCTGCCATGCCCGCCAGATGCCGATCTTGAGCGCTGGCTGCAAGTGTTCCCCAGCTATGGCTTTGTAATGACGCTGGATGAGCGTGACTGGCCGCAGGTGCAGACCGCTTTTGCCTTCGAAGGTGTGCGTTGTGAACGCATCGGCCAGGTCAACGCCAGTGGCACATTGAGCGTCAGGAACCGCGAGCAACACGACGAATTCTGGAATCTGCGCGAGCAGGCGTTTACCGGTTTCAGCTACCCCCATCTCGACCTGACCCCTTTAAATCTTAATCAATAGGAGCACTGACATGCCCGCCGTCAATTTCAAGATCCGCTGGCCCAATGGCAAGGAAGCGACAGGCTATTCACCGTCGACGGTGATTTATCAGCATCTGGAGGAGGGGGCCTGTTACCCACTGGCCGAGTTTCTGCGGCGCGTGGAGAGCGCCTTGAACAACGCCTCGGAACGGGTCAAACAGGTCAAGGGCTTCTACTGTAGCTCGGCCATGGACACCCTGAGTTCGCTCAAGGGGCAGGCCAATTACCTCGAAGGGGAACTATTCGAGATCGGCAAGGTGGAAATTGTCAGCATGCGCACCGAAGGCGCAGGCCAGGTGATTGGCACAGGGTGGAGTTCGTTCTGATTCAACGGCATTTCGCCTTCAACCCTTATTTTTGTCATCACGTTCCGGAGCACTTCATGGCCAGTCACCTCACTACAGTCAAACCTCCACACCACAGCGTGATCATCGTCGGCGGCGGTCAGGCCGGGTTATCCGCCAGTTACTACCTGCGACAACAGGCTATTGATCATCTGGTGCTGGAAAAGCACAGCCTGACCCACACCTGGCGCAACCAGCGCTGGGATGCTTTCAGCCTGGTCACGCCTAACTGGCAATGTGCGTTACCGGGTTATACCTATACCGACGACTTCAACGGCAGCGATCCTCACGGTTTTATGAGGAAGGACGAGATCAACGAATACTTGGCCGGATTCATCAAATCGGTGAACGCACCGGTTCGTGAAGGTGTTGCTGTGCAGCGAGTGGTCCCCCGGGCCATTGGTGGGTTTGAAGTGCATACCTCGCAAGGCGAGTTCACGGCTGATCAGGTGATCGTCGCTTCGGGCGGTTATCACACGCCGATCATCCCGCGTCTGGCGGAACGCTTGCCGGCGGGGATTCATCAGCTTCACTCCGAGCAATACCGCAACCCGCAAGCCTTGCCCGCCGGCAATGTGTTGGTGGTCGGTTCGGGGCAATCAGGCGCGCAGATCGCCGAGGACTTGCACCTGGCCGGGCGCAAGGTCTATCTGGCGGTTGGCGACGCGCCGCGTTGCGCACGCTTCTACCGGGGCAAGGACGTGGTCGATTGGCTGGCGGAAATGGGCTACTACGACATCGGTGTCGATACTCATCCGCTGCGTGAAGGCGTGCGCGACAACACCAATCACTATGTCACCGGTCGTGATGGGGGGCGCGATATTGACCTGCGCACTTTTGCTCGAGAAGGTATGGAATTGTTTGGTCGTCTTGATGGGTTGCAAGGCAATCGCTTGCAGTTCTCCAGCAACCTGGGCGAGAGTCTGGACAGTGCCGATGCGGTCTACAACCGGATCAATGCGTCGATCGACAAGTATATCGAAGAGCACTCGATTGATGCCTCTGTCGGTGAGCGTTATGAACCGGTCTGGACGCCGGAGCAGGAGCGCAGTGAACTGGACCTGCAAGCGCATGGCATCACCAGCATCATCTGGTGTATTGGCTTCACCCCGGACTTCACCTGGGTCGAGGCTCCAGTGTTTAATGGACGAGGTCATCCAGGTCATCAACGCGGAGTCACCGCCCAGAGGGGGTTGTACTTCCTCGGGTTGCCGTGGCTGTACACCTGGGGGTCGGGACGTTTTTCCGGGGTCGCGCGGGATGCGCAGTATCTGGTTGAGCATATAGTCGATTCGCTGACTGAGTTGAATGCGCAGTTACCGCGCTCCGCTTCCAGGTAGGCAGAATCTGATGCTCACGCCCAAGGACAGGTCGCTGCTCGATCAGTTGCACATCGACATCCAGGCATTTAGCCGTTGGCCTCCATGGATTGGTCGAGCGTTTCAGGCTGTAAAGGCTGACCGGGAAATCGATCGGCAATACTCTGCATAGGTCGATATCACGGTCACCGTCACGCCCTGACAGTTATTTTCCCTGGTAACGACCCTCTCTGTGGTTTATGGAAAGAATGAGATTGAGTGTGATGGCGCTCAGTACGGACCACATCACACGGCTGGGTTCGATAAATAAAAGCGCGCAAAGCACGATTGAACTGTCTGCCAACATCTGGATGTTTCCGGCGCGCCAGCCGAACTTGTTTTGCAGGTAAAGAACGGCGATGCCAATCCCACCAACACTGGTCCGGTGGCGAAACAGTACTAATGTCCCTATCCCCAAAAGAATCCCTCCGTTGATACTGGCGTGCGCCGGGTGCACCCAGCCGATAGTGACCGTCATGGGGATCAGGGTTGTCATGAGTGAAAGCAGGGTGACCGCGCTGAATGTCTTTAGCGTAAACCCAAAGCCCATGCGTTTTATCGCCAGGAGGTAGAAGGGAATGTTCAGCAGGAAGAAGGAAAGGCCCAGCGGGACCTTCAATGCATAGTGAAGGATGAAGGCCACTCCGGCGAGGCCGCCACTCAGTAACCCGGCATCCTTGTACAGGTTCAAGCCCATGGCTATGAGTGTGGTGCCGATGATCATCGCAATGATGTCTTCCAGATGGGTGTGGCTAATCGTTTGTTCCTGGGGGTGGTTGGCGTTGGTCATGGGGATATCGCATCGATTGAGAGTCTGGCGACGGTACTGGCCGCAGTGTGGGCGCTATTGCTATCGGGAAATCAGGAGTCTTGTCGTTCGAGTCTTGCCACTTGGGCTCGTGCCATCAGGTATCGAAGGCACACGTAAGTGAGGCTCGACACCAGCAGTGAATCAAGTGGAGGAATGGACGTGACCACCAGGTGGATGTGATTGGCTGTATAGGCGAATCCACTACCGACGATCCAGGCCAGGAAAGCCTCTGTTCGCCATTGCGTGACTTCGCCGGTCAGCGCGAGTCTGGCGCCCAGATAGTAGTTGGTCAGGTAGACACCCGCGATGGGTGGAATAGAAATGCTCAGCAGGATCAGATAAGGGACGAACCCCTCACTAATGCCCATGAGTCCGGCCGTAGTGCCGACTCCAGCGGCTGCGAGCGCCAATTGCCACTTCGGGCGAAGAGGCGTGAGGGTCGAGAGGATCAGAGTGGACGCGTACAGGTTGTAGGCGTTGGTGGTCAGAGCGATCAGGAGCACCGCAATCATTGCCGGAATGCCCAACCCGAGGGAAAGCATGATGGTCACGGTGTCCATCTGGCCGGTCGCAACACTGGGTATGCCAGACAAGATCAGCACGAGAGGGAAGCCGACGCCATAGGCGAGTGCGCAGGCAAAGGCTGCTTGTTTCGGGGTTCGTGCGAAACGTGAGATGTCGGGCGCGAGCATGGCCCCGGTCATGATGCCGCCCACCACCATCGAGATGCCAGTGGTCATGGAAAAATCATGTGTCGGGAGGGTCTCCAGTACCGTTGACCATTTGACGTTCGCCAGCGCTGCAATGAGGGTCCAGAGCAATACAACGACCTTGAAGGGAGATGCCAACACGCTGAGAAGGTCGAGTGCGCGAAAGCCGAAAATGGTCAGTAGTGTCATCAGCGTGCAGCCAAAAAACGCCAGCCAATTCACCGAGATCGTTGCCAGTGTTGTCGGCAGCGTGGGTTGGAATGCCCGGCCGAACATCATGGCGATGACGCCGAACCAGCCCAGTATGGCGATCACAACGACGACATTGACGAGCAATCCCCCTCGCTCACCAAAGGCCTGCTGAATCAGTTGATAGCTGTTTTTTCGACTTTGTGCGCCGGCGATCGCCGCCGGCAGTGCTACCAGGGCCAGAACGAGCCCACCGATCAGGCTGGCCTGAATCCCCCCTATAACACCCAACGCTCGACTGATACTTGCCCCCATCATGAACGCTGGCAGGGCGATCATTACGCCGAGTAGGACCAAGGCAATTCTTATACCGCCGATGAGGTGTGTATCTGCGGCGTTCCTCTGATGATATTTCATCGAATCCTGAGGGTTTGCGGTCTTGTTTAAACGGCTCATGTACATATACCTGCTGAAGAAAAATGAGGTGTTGTTATCAACGTTGGTTGGGGTGTTTATTATTTTGCCTCGTCTGGGTGTTGCTAAGTTTCTTTTATAAAGCTGTGACTTTTTGTCAGGTGGGTTGGGTGTCCATAAGACAGATGTTAGTGCGCGATACTTCTAAGATTGCATTAGTTGGGTGTGGCTCTACGAACTCCGTGCAGTTGATCGTATGGCGATATAGATAGTGCATGCACAACTAATGTGGGGGAGGGAATACGTCAATGTGGGGGAGGGCACGAGTTGACGGTTCTGGAGTTTGATCCCAGGTCACCAGTCTGGTTATCGGCAGATTGGGCAAGGTTGGGCCTGGAATGGCGCGAATCGCCAAGGTGATGCCATGTCGATGGCCGAACTAGAGCCTTATCCCCCAAAATGTACAGGAGGCTACCCCATCAGGCGCCTTCCCATTTTACGAAGTCTGTCCATAGAATCCGGAAGAGTTCAGTCGATACGCGAACTTTATTACGGCCTTGTGGCAGATGGGTTGCTGTATGCGGTTTATATAACAAACTCTGCCTGTAGGACCTGTCTGCGTTGTGCTGTCGTTGAGTCTGGCTCCTGGCAATTCGAGTCTATGTCAGGTTTCGATTTTTCGGAGTGCTAATACTCCAGCGACTCATTTATATAAAAAGAGGATTGTATGTATCGTGTAGGAATTGACGTGGGCGGTACTAATACTGATGCCGTAATGATGCGAGGTCGTGAAGTTATCTGCGGTACTAAAACGGCAACGACTCATGATGTAACGGGTGGTGTACTCCAAGCCCTTTCTCGGGTGTTGCGCGAGTCCGGGGTGACGCCCGCCGATCTTGGTGCCGTCATGATCGGCACGACACATTTCACCAATGCCGTCGTCGAGCGGCGTGAACTGTCCAGGGTCGGAGTACTTCGCCTGGCGCTTCCTGCGAGTTCCGATATACCTCCGTTGTCGGGCTGGCCGGCGGACCTTGTAGAGGCCATCAACCCTCTGGTGCGGTTGAGCGCTGGAGGATATGAGTTCGATGGGCGGGAAATTTCTGGCATCGACGCCTCCTCCGTTGTCCGGTTTGCCGAGGAGTGTGCGAAGGCCGGCATTCATTACATCGCCATATCTGGCGTCTTCTCTCCACTGGTGCCCGACCAGGAACTTGAGGCGGCCGACATCATTCGCAAGGTCTTGCCGGATGCCCACATCACGCTCTCGTCTTCTCTCGGGAATCTAGGGCTGCTCGAGCGTGAGAATGCCAGCATTCTCAACGCCGCACTGGTTGACCTGGGCAAGCGCATCAGCCGTTCCTTTGCCGAAGCGATGCGAACCACTGGGGTCATCGCGCCCTTTTTCCTTACGCAGAACGACGGCACCTTGATTGCGGCAGAACGGGTCGCGGACTTTCCGATCCTGACGGTCGCCTCCGGTCCTACGAACTCCATGCGTGGCGCGGCTTTCCTGTCTGGCACCCAGGATGCGATCGTCGTGGATATCGGCGGCACCACCTCAGATGTGGGGTTGTTGCAGAAGGGCTTCCCGAGGATGTCTGGGGTGGCGGTCGAGGTCGGCGGTGTGCGCACTAACTTCCGGATGCCCGATGTGCATTGCATCGGTTTGGGTGGCGGCTCGCACGTTGACCTCAATGCCTGTACGTTCGGCCCCCGCAGTGTCGGCTATCGGCTCTACGAGAAAGCACTGGTCTTTGGGGGCGATGTCCTGACCGCCAGTGATGTTGCAGTAGCCGCGGGCATCGCGAGGTTCGGTGAGGCAACATTCGTTGCCCATCTGAACGCCGCGGCGGTTCGCCGGGCGGTTACCCGCATGCAAGACATGGTGGCGACCGCTGTCGATCGCATGCGCGTGTCCGATGCGCCGATACCGGTGCTGGTGGTGGGTGGCGGGAGCGTCCTGCTCTCTGGCGACATTGATCGCTTGCCCACTGTTCGTCCGCCTTCGTTTGAGGTGGCCAATGCGGTCGGTGCGGCTATCGCTCAGATTGGCGCAGAGATCGACCACGTCTATCGTTTTTCGGACATCAGTCGCGATGAGGCCATTGCCGATGCCACTGCGCGTTGTCGGCAGAAAGTCATCGATGAAGGCGGCGTGGCCGATACGGTCGAAACCATCGACATCGAAGATACCCCCTTGGCTTATTTGCCGGGAAAGGCCACGCGCATCCGCGTGAAGATGGTTGGAGACCTCCAGCTATGAACGGCTCACCTTGCACAACCTCCGGAGAACATGACATGTCGTACATCGATGCCGAGCAAATGGAAGCGATTGCCTTGGGTAGCGCCATCTATGGCACCGGTGGTGGTGGCGATCCCTATCTGGGCAAGCTGCTGGCCCAACGCATCTTGCGAGAGTCCGGCCCGGTCAATCTGATCGACGTATTGTCGCTATCCGACGATGCCCTTGTCATTCCTGTTGCCGGCGCGGGAGCGCCCGTGGTTCTCACGGAAAAGTTGCCGAGCGTAGAGCCCCTTATCGTCGCGTTGCAGGCGCTGGAAAAACACCTCGGTAGAAAGGCTGACGCCACCCTCTGTCTGGAGGCCGGAGGATACAACTCGACTATCCCGTTCTCGATCGCCAGCCGTCTCGGCATTCCGCTGATTGACGGGGACACCATGGGGCGTGCATTTCCGGAGTTGCAGATGACCACCTGTACCCTGAACAACATCACGGCGACGCCGATGGCGGTGGTTGATGATCGTCTCAACGTGCTGATGATTCAGTCGGGAGGCAACAGCTTCGCCGAAAGAATCACCCGCAGTACGCTGATGGAAATGGGCGGCTCGTGTGCCTGTGCCTTGTACCCGATGACTGGTGCACAAGCAAAAAAAGCCGTGATTCGCGGATCGATTCGCGCCTTGCAACGGGCTGGCCAGGTGGTGCTCGATGCCCGCCGCAGCGGCGCTGACGCAGTCCAAAGTCTGCTCGAAGCGCTGGGTGGTTTCAGGTTGTTCCAAGGCAAGGTCGTCGGTGTCGACCGGCGTCTGGAAGGTGGATGGCAGCGGGGTGTCGTCACTCTCCAGGGCCTCGATGCGTTTGCCGACAGCACAGCAAGGCTCGATCTGCAGAACGAATTTCTCTACGCGAGTGTCGACGACCAGGTGATCGCGATGACCCCCGACCTTATCTGTTGCCTGGACTCCCAGTCCGGCGAGCCGATCACCAGCGAGGCCATGCGATACGGGCTGCGTGTCACCCTCATGGGCCTGCCCAGCCACACAGCCTGGCGTACACCGGCAGGCCTGGAACTCGCCGGGCCGCGCCACTTTGGTTTTGACAGCAATTACATATCGCTCGAAGAACTGGCTGCTGCACATACAAGGAATCGATCGACCGTAACGGTCTGATTGGCCGGCGTCGATTCCCCACGGCAACCCAAAACAAGAACGATCTTTTCGCCCCTTCGAAAGAAGGGGTTCTCCAGGCTTTTGCTCAATTTCTGCCCCTACAAGCTACCCACAATAATTAATGGGACATTGATATGAAAAATTCACGTTTGGCCGTCGCTCGCCCTGGAGCGTTTATCCAGTCTGTGGCTTGCTCGTTCGCCGTCTTTGTCATCGCATTGCTCTGGACGACGACATCCAGCGCGGGCAACTTTATCGGCCTCGCTCAACCGGGTGTACCTGGCACCTTCGGTGTCTTGCTGATGCCTTCGGTTTCCCGTTCACAACCTGATACCAACACGGGGAAAATGTTTTCGGAACTGGCCTACTACAGCGAGACGGGGTTCACCGGCACCACCCGTGACCAATTCGAGGCATGGCTGGGATTTTATGGCGGGTACCAGGACACACCCGAAGGCTCCAGGGATTCGAGTTGGGGTGTCACGATGCCGGAACTGGGGTTTGAGTACTACTATCAGGTCGTCCAGCCAGGCAGCGGAGCGTTTGGCAGCGATGAGTACAGGAGCTGGTGGGTCAGTCCCGAGCTGATGTTCAACGGTCCGAATGGCAGTGACAAGACCACGGGGTTAGGCGCGGGTGGTAACCAATGGTCGATTGCTACCACGGTCAATAACTACGTTGCTTATGGCCGCTGGCACGCGACCTTTGCGCCGGTGTCGCTGGTGTATCTGTTTAAAAACCGTAACTCGACCGATCTGGGCGATGGGCAAACCGTGAAAATGCGTGGCGCGTTGAGTGTCAGTCTGGCGGATGTCGCCGCGGGTTATCAGGTCAAGGACGACCTGATTGTCGGGCTGCACCATGCTTACAATATCTACAACGTTGGCGATTCGGATTATGCTCGCGCCTCGGAGGGGATGATTGGACCGACCTTCACTTATCTAGGATTCGCCAAGGATAATTTCTACTTGGCAGGAACGTTTGATTTCGATTACCACCATCAAGGCGTACCGCGTACCACTTCTTTGAATTTCTTGTTGGTAAAGTCCTTCTAAGGCCGCCGAGGCGTAAAAATCGGGCAGGCCTGAGCGTGTCAATCAGGGCTGGCTTTGCCGCCATGGAAGGTGGCGTCAAACCCTTCTGGTTGGAGAGTGTACGTGGAACCCAATTTTCGATCCAAAGCCGTTTCCCGCTTCATGCCGGACGTGCGAATTGAGACCGCGCTGGTGCGTGAGCGACTGTTACTGCAACTGGACGGAACCGCTGTTGCCAGCGCGTCAATGACCATCCTTCGTGCGCCTGCCGGCTTTGGAAAAACCACTCTCTACGCACAGTATTTACGGCAATTAAAGGCGTCGGGCATTACAACGATATGGATGAATGCTCAATCTCAGGACCGGATGTCCTCCCTGTCTGATGTGTTGTCTGAGGCGCTGCATCATTCGGGGCTCTGCGGGTTCCGATCCTGCGTGCGCATCACCGAGCTGCTTGCCCAGGTCAGTGAGCGTGTCGGGCGCTTTGCATTATTCATTGATAACGATGAATGGCTGGATACGGAAGCAGATGCTCAACTGATCGAATTGGCCAGAGAACTGCCGGATGGCGTGAGTTGTTACTTGGCCGGCCGGCGTCGACAAGAGGCGAGGTTAAGTCAGTATCTTCTGGGAGGCTACGTCCGCCTGATCGGTCCGGAGCATCTTGCCTTTACGTTCGAAGAGGCCGCGAGCCTGTTCACCGACGGTGTGCCGAGCGAGGCATTGACGCAGGCCTGGACTCGCAGTGAAGGCTGGCCTGCGGTGATGCAGTTGATGGCGCACCATCATGCCTTCAGATCACCGGGGAACAGGGAGGCATCATTCGTCAATTTCAATCCGATGGCCGCCGCACTGGTGGAATCCCATGACTACGTTGCTTCGCAGATCCTGGCGCCATTGCCCGATGAGGAGCGCCGCTTCCTGCTGGACACATCGATACTGGATGAGGTGACAGTCGACATTGCCAATGCAGTGCTTGAGCGCTCTGACAGTGCAAATCATATCGCCTGGTTCGCGGGGCTGGCTCCGTTGATCAAACATCGGACGGATGCGACGTCGGTTCATGTGAACCCCTGGCTGCGCGAATCCCTGATCTGGCACGCTCGCCTCATTGGGGATGACGTGATTGCACGTCGGCACTTGCGAGCGGCGAACGCCTACGCGGCTCATCAGGATTTGATCCGGGCAGTGGACCAGGCCATACAGGCCGGGGAGCCGGAAACAGCGGCCCGAATTGTCGAGCACAACGGCGCCGTACGGTTGATAGCCGATGCCGGCATCGGCAGAACCCAGGTCCTGCTTTCACGCCTGCCATCGGCGGTCAGGCAGGCCCATCCCAGGCTGCGCCTGTTGTACATCGCGCATCTGCTGACTGAAAACAACGCCCGTGAAGCGTGCTGGGACATGGAGCGATTGCAGCGCGAACTGCAGCTGGCGGAGCCTGGCAGCCCATTCGCACGGCTGGCTGCCGATGAAAATTTTCAGCTCGAAGTTTCGTTGGTCGATTGCTTGGTCCTGCTGAATCGGGCCGAGCATGAACTCATCATTTCACCTTGGGCACAACTCGATCGGGTCACACGCCTGGCGATGGTCCAGTTCTGCGATGACTGGCGAATACTCGGTCTGTTGCTGCCCCTGCAAATACTCTTTTTGCACCGCTATGGCCCCTTGTCGGGAGCGGCTCGCTACATCGCCCGGATCGAATTGATGTACCGCTCCGAAAACAGCGATTACAACATCCAGTGGGTGCGTTTTAATCGGGCACGCGAATGTGTGGGGTCCGGACACCTGGATCAGGCCGAAGACATTCTGCTCAAGGCGATCGATTCAAGTCATGCGGTCATCCGCTTCGAGCAAACATCATTCCGCAACATGGTGGCGGCCTTGCGCGCGCGCGTTGCGAACCTGAGCGGTGAACTGGAAAAAGCCCTGGCCATTCTTGAGGGAATCGAAGCGCACTCTGCCGGACTGCTGTTTGAGGTGACAGCCGCGGTCTACATCGAACGTGCGCGTTGTTTGTACGCCCTTGGCGATACGGTGACCGCAATGGCTCAGCTGGATGCTGCACAACGGCTCGCCGACTCCGAAACGTTGCCGCATCTTGGCGTGTTGGCCGCCTGCACCAGGCTGGTTTGGTTGGCTGACGAGGGGCGCAACGACGAAATGGAAGTGTTGGCGATGCAGATCAATCTCAAAGGTCTGTGGAAGGACGCTCGCGGTATCCGTAAGTTGCCGTGGGCCGACGTAGAAGCCGTCGGTCGTGCCGCCATTCGGTTTGCGTTGGCACGCGGTGATTTGAAGTATGCGAGTCTTTATGCCGATAGACTCCAGATATTGGCAGAGCAAATGGAGGAGCGTCCTGCGGTGATCGCCGCCAGGTTGTTGTACATGCGTGTTCTGATCGCGATCGGAGATGAGTGCGGGGCGCAAGGGATGTGGCAATCGGCACTTGCCATCGCCGCTGAGGGGCGTATCTCTCAACCGTTCGTGGATGAGTTGGTGGACATCGCCTGGCTCGAAGCCCGAGGGGACGACGAGCCGACGGCGATCATCGGATTGAAGCACCGAATTCGTGATGGCCGACTCGCCGCGATACGTCGAAGGATCGAGCGCAATGTGCAACTGACCATCCGGGAACGCGATGTCATGTACTGGCTGGTGCAGGGGCTGGCGACCAAAAGGATCAGCCGGGAACTGGGCGTTTCACCGGAAACGGTCAAGCAGCATCTGAAGACGATTTTCACAAAGCTGGGCGTTAACAGCCGAGGTGCCGCGACCGCTGCAGTCATCGGCAATATCATCCCGGTGAGTGACAGGTAAATCCCACGGGCTGTTCGTCAAGTTGACCAGGTATTCACACAATGTCTCTGGAGGTGAGCATGTGAATGCCATCTACCCTGGACAGCACGGCATCGATCAACGGCCCCGAGACCCGGGTCGCGCAGTCCTTGCGGCGCTGCATCGATCCATCAGCCGTTCGATGTAGCGCTGCAATTGGAAAGCGAGACCTTTGCCGCCCTGGAACGCAGTGCGAGTCGGCGGCCTTGGGTCAAATGGGTGTGAATGCGCTTATATCGCCGCAGCTACCACAATTCGCCGCCAAAACAGCTGGAGAGATCAGCACTGGGCATGTACCCAAGCCCAATTTAATGTTGGGCTAGCAGTGCCATTAAGTCATTTGAATGAAGGTTGTCTGGACCGCTAGAGTCGAGCCACAAGAGTTCGTTTTTCGAATAACAATGATCTGAAGTGGAGTGTTTTGAATGTCTATCCAGCCTTTTTTGATTGGCGGCGAATGGATCAAGGGCAATGCTGTGCCCATCGAATCCATCAATCCTGCAACCGGTGAGCTTAACGGTTACGTGGGATCGGCTAGCGCCGCTGACGTCGATCACGCAGTGACTAACGCATTGCAGGCGCAACGGCAGCCTTCCTGGTGCAACATGCTCCCTCACGAACGTGCACGTCTGTTGTACCGGGTCGCCGAGTTGATCATCGAGCGTGGCCCGCAGCTGTCGGCTCAACAAATGCGCGAAAACGGCAAACTGCTCAGCGAATGCTCCTTTCAGGCGGCCGCGGCTGCCGGTGCCTTTCGCTATTTTGCGGGCATCTGCGAAACCATGGTTTCGGAAGTTGCGCCATCACGCGGGCAATACCTGTCGACCGTAGTTTACGAACCCTTTGGTGTTGTGGCGGCGATCACGCCCTGGAACTCGCCCTTGACCCTGGAGGCTCAGAAAGTTGCTGCAGCTGTCGCTGCCGGTAACGCTGTGGTGCTCAAGCCTTCCGAATTCACGCCGACCCTGGCGCTGGAGTTGGGCCGAATTTTTATCGATGCCGGTTTTCCGCCTGGCATTCTCAACGTTGTGACCGGGTCCGGCCCAGAGGCCGGACTGGCACTGGTACAACATCCAGATGTGCGCATGATCTCGTTCACGGGGGGCACCGCCACGGGGCGGATCATCGCCAAAATCGCCGGTGAGCGTCTGGTACCGACAGCGCTGGAGCTGGGCGGAAAGTCGCCACACATCGTCTTCGCCGACGCCGATCTCGACGCGGCGCTCGATGCGGTGGTGATGGGTATTTTTAGTTCATCTGGACAGTCATGTATTGCCGGTTCGCGGTTGTTCATCGAACGCTCTATTTACGACGAGTTCCTGGGGCGTGTCGTGGAGCGCACGCGTGCGCTGCGTGTCGGGCCACCTGATGCGCCACAGAGCCAAGTGGCGTCACTGTCGTCCTTTATTCACCGCGAACGGGTTGAGCGTTACGTCGCCTCAGCGTTGAAGGAAGGCGGTCAGATTCTAGTGGGCGGTAAACGTCCGGATGCACCAGAACTGGAGAAGGGGGCTTATTACGAGCCGACCATCATTGCCGGGCTGCCGAGTTCGGCGACGGTGTGCCAGGAGGAAATTTTCGGCCCTGTGCTGTGTGTCCTGCCGTTTGATGGCGAAGCCGATCTGATCGAGCAGGCCAACGGCACTGTTTATGGCCTGGGATGTGGCATCTGGACCGAGTCGTTCAAAAAAGCCTGGCGCGTTGGCCGGGCGATTGAGTCCGGTACGGTCTGGATCAACACCTACAAAGCCTTGAGCGTTGCCACGCCGTTCGGTGGTTTCAAAGACAGCGGCATCGGGCGGGAAAAGGGGTTTTACGGCATTCGCGTCTACCAGGAAGCCAAGACCATTTACCTGGGCCTTGGCTGATCCTGTCGCTCAAATCGCGCCAGCGCGTCGCAGGTCTTCCATCAGGTACTGACGGAAGACCCTCAGCGCCGGTGATTCAGGACGGTTGTTAGGTCTTACCAGGTAATAACCGGTCTGCAGCAGCACCGAGTCTTTGAAGGGGGTGACCAATGCACCACTGGCCAGGTATTGGGTGACCAATACCCGTACACCGATGGCAACCCCCATCCCCTGGATCGCGGCTTCATAAGCCATGGCGGAGTTTTCGAATTTGATGCCGCCGTGACCATTGAGTGCATGCGCACCGCTGGCTTGCAGCCATGAGGTCCAGTCTTCGGAGCGGGCGATGGAGTGCAGCAAGGTGTGTTTGCCCAGATCGGTGGGGCTCGTTAACGGCGGACCGTTGTCGAGCAAGCGAGGGCTGATGACGGGCATCAGCTCCAGTGGCGCGACGAAGTCGGCACTGAGGGTCGGCCAATCGTTGGGCATGCCGGAGCGGATGGCGGCATCGATATTCTGCCGTTCGAAATCCACCGGGTTCAGCGAGGCTGTCAACCGCACTTCGATGTTGGGAAAGTCCTGATGGAAGCGCGACAACAACGGTATCAGCCAGCGCTGGGCAAAGGTGGTGTAAGCCTGGATCGACAGGATGTCGCGCCGACCACGGACGCTGATGGCTTTCGTCACGGTTTCAATTTCATCGAAGGCGCGGGTGATACCGTTCTGCAATTGTGTCCCTTGCGGCGTCAGACTGATGGAGCGGTGGCCACGTTGGAACAACTGCACGCCGAGGTTCTCCTCCAGCAGCCGCACTTGTCGGCTGATCGCAACCTGGGTGACGTGCAACTCATTCGCGGCCTGAGTCAGGCTCAGGTGGCGAGCAGCGGCTTCAAATGCTTTGAGGGGGTTTAGCGGGGGCAGGTGACGCCTCATGAAATGTACTCGATGATGGCTAACATTTTGTTGGTCAACCTATAACCATTACTCATTTGCGTCAATGTCTGTCCGAGTAAAGAATTCATCGGCACCGTCGTGCTTAACAGCACATTAGCGAGTGCAGTGTGAAAACAATAATAAGCGACTGCCTAAACAGGAGACAGTCATGAGCACCGGAACTTTGGATACGCCACTCATTGCTAATACATCTTCGGATGCCGACACCAGAAGTACCTATAAAACCATTGCCTTCAGATTATTGCCGGTTTTGTTTATCTGCTATTTTTTCAACTATCTGGATCGCACCAATATCGGCATCGCCCAACTTCAGTTGAAATCCGATCTGGGTTTTAGTGACGCCGCTTATGGTTTGGGCGCTGGCTTGTTTTATGTCGGTTTTATCCTGTTCGAAATCCCCAGCACGCTGATGCTGGACAAACTCGGTGCGCGCAAGACGTTGTTGCGTATCATGGTTTGCTGGGGGCTGGTAACGTGCCTGACCGCCTTCATGCGAACACCGGCCGAGTTCTACATCGCGCGTATTTTGCTGGGATGTGCCGAGGCCGGGTTCCTGCCAGGCATCGTTTTGTACTTGAGCTATTGGTTCCCGGCACAGCGCCGTGGCCGCATCACGGCGATGTTTTTTATCGCCATTCCCATGTCCGGCATTTTCGGCAGTCCGCTGTCGGGTTGGATCATGCAGAACTTCCAGGCCTACATGGGCATGCATGGCTGGCAGTGGATGTTCATCCTTGAAGGCCTGCCCTCGATCATCATGGGGGTCGTCGCTTACAGCCTGCTGGCGGATCGCCCGGAAAAAGCCAAATGGCTGACACCTTCGCAGAAAGCCATCGTCGCCGACGCCTTGAGCGCAGAGCACCGCAACAAGTCCGATCGCAGCCATAGCTCGCTGTGGAGCGTGCTGCGTGACCCGCGCGTCTATGTCATCAGTTACGTCATGTTTGCCAGTTTCATCTGTGCCAACACCCTGACGTTTTGGACGCCGACCATCATCAGAAATTCCGGCATTGCCGAGATACTCAACGTTGGCTTCCTGGCCGCCATCCCGCCGTTCATGGGCATCATCGGGATGTTGATTGTCGGCTGGCATTCGGACCGCAAAATGGAGCGGCGCCTGCACACCGTGGTCCCGGTGCTGTGCGCGGCGATCGGGTTGGCGTTGCTGCCGGAGTTTCGTAACGATCCGATCATGTCCATTGTCTTGTTGTCGATGGTTGCGACCGGACACTACTCGTCCTTGCCGACGATTTTTTCCATGCCGTCCAGCTACATGACCGGCGGCGGTGCGGCGGCGGGTATCGCCTTGATCACCACCCTGGGCTCGATCGGCGGTGCGGTGGCCCCCTCGTTACTGGGGTTGATCAAGGACTTGTCCGGTAGTTTCGATCTTGGGTTTCAGATCTATGCCGGTGTTATTACCCTGGGCGCTCTAATGCTAATGGTCTTCGTGCCAGGAAAGTTGCTGGGTGAAAAAGCCAGGTCTATTAATTGATTGAGTGCGCTCGCCCTCATCTTCGCGGTTGAAATGTTGTTGGCTAGACCATTCTGTTAGTTGGACTGATTGAACTTTCATTCTAAATTTTTAAGGTTTCTTATATGGAAGCATTACAGCTTATCGACTTGCGTATTGAATCGGGTATTGCAACCCTGATACTTAATCGTCCTGAAAAACGCAATGCAATCAGTGACGCAATGCGCAGCGAGTTGATTATCGCGTTGGAATATCTGGCTCAGGAAAGTTCGGTGCGGGCCATTGTTTTGACGGGCAACGGCAAAGGCTTTTGTGCCGGCGGTGATATCAGTGGCATGAGTAAACGCATGCAGGCACCGGCAGGCGAAGTGGCGTTTAACGGCTGGAGTCGCCAGCAGCGCGTGCATCACACGGTTTCACTGTTGCACAAGATGCCGAAGCCAACGATTGCCGCCGTGAATGGTTCCGCTACCGGGCTGGGGGCCGACATGGCCATGAGCTGTGATTTTGTCATCGCCTCCCAGACTGCCAGTTTTGCCTGGAGCTACATCAAACGCGGTCTGATCCCGGATGGCGGAGGTTTGTATTTCCTGCCGCGCCGGGTGGGTCTGGCGCGAGCCAAAGAGTTGATTTTCAGCGGGCGAACGGTGGCTGCAGCCGAGGCATTGACGCTGGGTATCGCCGATCGCTTGAGCCCGGCGGACGCCTTGCTGGCCGACGCACAGGCTTGGGCGAAGGAGTTGAGCCAAGGCTCGGCCGCCGCGCTGGCGCTGGGCAAATCCATTCTGGACCAAAGTTTTGAACTCTCTGCGGCGCAGGTGTTTGCCCAAGGCAGCCAGGCGCAAGCGGTGTGTTACAGCACCAACGCACACCGTGATGCCGTGACTGAATTCTTGAATGCCGCCTCGCGCAAGGAATAACCCGATGAACGCTATTTTTCGCCTGTTGAGTCCGCGCAGCGTTGCTGTCATCGGTGCGTCGTCGGACCCGAGTAAAACCGCTGGCCGCCCGATCACGTATCTGAAAAAACATGGTTTTGACGGGACGATTTACCCGGTCAATCCGCGCTATCAGGAAATTGCCGGTTTGCCGTGCTATGCCGACATCGCGTCGCTTCCGGAGGCGCCGGACGTAGGGATTGTCTTGCTCGGCGCTGAAAAAGCCCACGAAGCGGTACGGGCACTGGCGTTGCGCGGTACCGCAGCGGCCATCGTCCTGGCCAGCGGTTACACCGAGCTGGACGGTGAGGGGGGCAAGCGCCAGCAAGCATTGCTGGAAGCGGCAGGCAGCATGCGCTTGCTGGGGCCCAACACCATCGGTCTGGTGAATCTCACCGACGGTATTACCCTGTCGGCCAGTGGTGCCCTGGAGATGGAGCATTTCCCCGTCGGCGGCATCGCCGTGGTCTCGCAAAGTGGCGGCATTCTTGGCGCACTGTTGTCGCGCGCCGCGTCGCGGGGCATTGGTCTGTCCAAGCTGATTTCGACCAGCAACGAGGCCGATCTGGACCTGGCGGACTTCGTCGATTACCTGGTCGACGACGACGCGACCTCCGTGATCGCGCTGTACATGGAAGGCCTGCGCAACCCGGAAAAATTCCGCCAGGCGGCCCTTAAAGCCGCGCGTGCCGGCAAACCGATCGTGGTGTTCAAGATCGGACGCTCTGAGTCCGGTGCGCGCTCGGCGGTATCCCATACTGGCGCGATGGCGGGTGCCGATCGGATGTACGACGCCTTGTTCCAGCAACTCGGGATCATCCGCGCGCAGACCTTCGCCGACCTGCTCGATCTGCCGCATGCGCTGTCTTCGGCTCGCCAGTTACGGGGCAAGCGAGTGGCCATTCTCACCTCAACGGGGGGCGCGGGTACGTTGGTGGCCGACAGTTTGGGAATGGCCGGCTTCGATACGCCGCCACCTGATGAAAGTACCGCCGCGCGTCTGCGGGACTTGCAGCAGGGCGGGCCGGCTGCGCTGGATCGCAATCCTATCGACGTGACCCTTGCAGGCCTGCAACCGGATTTACTGCGCAGCGCGATTCGTATTCTGCTGGACAGCCCTGGTTACGACGCGGTGGTGGTGATTGTCGGCTCGTCTGGCCTGGCCATGCCGGAGTTGATGGCCGACGCCATCAAGCAATGCCTGCCCGCCAGTGACAAACCGGTGCTGGCCTATGTCAGCCCGCATGCACCGCAAGCGATCAGCGTGCTCAATGCCTATGGCGTGCCCGCGTTTACCGCGCCGGAAAGCTGCACCTCGGTACTGGCGGCCATGTTCGACAAAGCGTCGCGACCTGCGTTCGCCGAGTCATCGCCCCTCATCCAGCCCTCGGTGGATCTGACGGACCTCGGCCATGGCTCGCTGAACGAAGTGCAAGCCAAGCAATTGTTTGCCCGTTTCGGTGTGCCCATAGCGCGGGAGATCATCGTGGCCAACGCCGAAGAAGCGCAGGCTGCGGCCCATGAATTGGGCGGGCGCGTCGTGCTCAAAATGCTGTCCAGTCACATCACCCACAAAAGTGAAGTCGGCGGCGTTGCGGTCAACCTCAATGCTGTCGACGTCGGCCCACGATTGGAGCGGATGCGCGAAGAGGTCGAAGCCAATACCGGAGAAACCCTGGAGCGCTTCATCGTTCAGGAAATGGTGCCCGGTGGCGTTGAGTTGATTCTTGGCCTGCGCCGTGACCCACTGGGGATCGCCGTGTTGTTGGGCATGGGCGGTGTCACCGCCGAACTGTTCAACGACACCAGCCTGCGCATGCTCGTACCCGGTGCCGGACTTGATCGCGAGCAAGCACTGGCGCTGGTGCAGGGTCTGAAAACCTGGCCGCTGCTGGATGGTTTTCGTGGGCGTCCGCGCGCTGACGTTCCGGCCTTGGTGTCGGCCATCGTCGCGTTCTCGAACATGGCCGCGCAGCTGGGCGAGCGCCTCGGCGAGGCGGAAATAAATCCGGTGTTTGTCTTGCCCCAAGGTCAGGGTGTGATTGCCGCGGACGGCGTCGCGGTGCTGAATCCATGAACCTCACGCCAGTGTTGCATGTGCAGCAGGACGGCGACGTTGCCGTGTTGATTATCGACAACCCGCCGATCAATGCCGCTTCCGCGCAAGTTCGCCGGGAACTGCTGATGGCCATCGAACGAGTAGACGCCAGCGACGACATTCGTGCCGCTGTGATCATGGGGCAGGGTCGAGGTTTTATTGCGGGCTCCGATCTGCGCGAATTCGGTCAGCCGTTGCAGGACCCGCAATTGCCTGAGGTCATTGCCGCGATTGAAGTGTGTGCCAAACCCGTGGTTGCCGCACTGCATGGTGCGGCACTGGGGGGCGGTTTCGAGTTGGCGCTGGGCTGCGATGGACGAATCGCCAGCCAAGCCTGTCTGCTGGGGTTGCCAGAAGTCACGTTGGGCATTATCCCCGGCGCAGGCGGAACGCAACGTCTGCCGCGGCTGGCGGGCATGGCCGCCGCCGTAGAGTTGATTTGTTCCGGCCGGCGGGTGAGCGCTGTCGATGCGCTGAAGTCAGGGATGATCGATGTCGTTGCTGACGGTGATCTACGCGCGGCGGCAGTACGTTTCGCGCGACAGGCGTGCAAGCGTCCGGTATTGGCGATGCCCATTCCTGAAGCGTCTGTCGAGCAGCTGGATAAGGCCTGTTCCCTGGCATTGAGTAAAGGGCGCGGCCGCCCGGCAGTTCAGGCCGCCATCGAGGCGGTGCTTGATGCGGCGCGGCTACCTGCCGCGCAGGCATTGAGCAACGAACGTGAAGCCTTTCAACGGTTGCGGAGCAGCCCGGAAGCAGCGGCGCTGCGTCACTTGTTTTTCGCCGAACGGAGCGCGGGGCGCCTGCCAAAGGCGGATGCAACACCGGCGATGCACGTCGAGCAAGTCGGCATCATTGGTGCCGGCACCATGGGCGCCGCTATCGCCGTGGCGTTTCTCGACGGCGGTTTTGACGTGACCTTGATCGAACAATCACCTGCGGCACTGGCCGCCGGTCTGGAGCGCATCGAGGCGATCCATGCCAAACAATTGCACAGCAAAAAGCTGACCGAACAGGACCTTCACCAACGCTTGCAGCGCTTGCATCCGTCCTGTGCTTTCGAGGCGTTGGCAGGGTGCCAGTTGGTGGTGGAAGCGGTGTTCGAAGACATGGCCGTGAAGCTTGAACTGATCAAGCGGCTGGATGCCGTGCTGCCAGCCGAGACGATCATCGCCAGCAACACGTCATATCTGGATCTGGACGTCATCGCCGCCGCCAGTGCCAGGCCTGGCCTGGTCTGTGGGCTGCACTTTTTCAGTCCGGCCAATGTCATGCCGCTACTGGAGGTTGTCCGTGGCGCCGCGACCACATCGCAAACACTGGCCATGGCACTCGCGGTGGGCAAACGCCTGGGCAAGGTCCCGGTGATCGCGGCGAATGCCTTCGGTTTCATTGGCAACCGGATCTACGCCGCCTACCGCCGACAATGCGAGTACCTGCTGGAGGACGGTGCCTCGCCACAGCAGATAGATGCGGCGATGCAAGCGTTCGGATTTGCCATGGGGCCGTTCGCAGTGGCTGATCTGTCTGGACTGGATATCGCTTGGCGTATACGCAAGGCTGCAGCGCCAGATCGGGACCCACGCATACGTTACGTCGCGATTGCGGATCGACTGTGCGAAGCCGGCCGGCTAGGCCGAAAAACGGGAGCGGGGTATTACCACTATGCCGATGAGAAGCGTCTGGTCGATCCGTTTGTCGAGACACTGATTGCGCAGGAGCGCGAGAAAAAAGGCCTCGTCCCGCAGGTGTTTTCCGACGCTGACATTCAACAGCGGCTGCTCGGCAGCCTGATCAGTGAAGCGGTGTTGCTGCTGACGCAAAACGTCGCGCAGCAGGCCAGCGATATCGATTTGGTGTTGGTCAACGGTTACGGCTTTCCGCGCTGGGAAGGTGGTCCGTTGTTCTGGGCGCGACGTCAAGACCCGCAGTGGCTGGACGCTTCGTTGCGGGCATTGGCGACGGCCAGTCAGGGCATTGCGGTGGCCAGTGTGGAACAGGTCATGACGGTGCTCGCGACAACGATCTGAACAATAAAAACGAGGTGAATACCATGCAGGAATCTATCGATGCCGTGGGGTTTGTCGGCTTGGGTGTCATGGGTGAACCGATGTGCATCAACCTGGTCCGCAAGGGTGGGCTGCCGGTGCACGTCTTTGATCTGGATGCACAGGCGGTCGATCGCTTGCAGGCTCAGGGGGCTCGGGGGTGTGGGAGCCTGACCGAACTGGCGGCTGGGGTGGAGGTATTGTTCCTGTCTTTGCCGGGTATCGACCACGTCGAAAAAGTCTGCCTGGGCAAGGGCGGGCTCGCCGAGACACCGGGACGCCTGAAGCTGATTGTCGATACCAGCACCAGCGATGTAGAGCGTTCACGCAACCTGGCCAGAACCCTGCGCGACAAGGGCATCGGCTACGTCGATGCACCGGTGGCGCGCTCAAGGGAAGCGGCGCGACAGGGGACGTTGATGATCTGCGTAGGTTCGACGCCGGAGCATTTCGCCACGCTCAATCCGCTACTCGGCAGCATGGGCACGGATGTGCTGCATTGCGGCCCGGTCGGCTGCGGGCAAGTGATCAAGATCATGAACAACATGGTGGTGTTGATGACGGTCAACGCCCTGGCCGAGGCGCTGGCCATCGGGCGTCGCGCCGGGGTCGAGCCAGCGCTGTTGTTCGACGCACTGTCCAAGGGTTCCGCTGACAGTTTTGCGTTGAGGGTGCCGGGCATGTCTTCGCTGCTGCCAGATGAGTTCCCGATGAAAACATTCCCTGTCGATTACGCCCTCAAGGACATCCGCCTGGCGCTGGAATTGGCCGCCAGTGGCGGCATCGAGGCGATCTCAGCGCAAACCACGGCCGCATTGCTGGAACGCACGTCGGCGGCGGGTCATGGCGATGCTTATTACCCCGTGATGATCAAGTTGATCGAGCATCGCTGACTGCCTGGAGCGCCGATCTGAGACACCCCGTTTCAACGATTGATACCCATAAAGATAATGAATCAGACCTGCCTGAGGCAGGTCGCACTCTGGAGCAGCGATGAATAACAATAAAAAGATAGCGGGCAGTGTTGTCGTGTCGGGATACGGCCTGTTGGCGGCAGCGATGTATGCATCACCGAGCCAGGCCGCCGGTTTTATCGACGATGCCCATGGGACTTTCCAGACCAGCAACTTTTACTACAGTCGAGACTTTCGCGACGGTGCCGGGCAGTCGAAACGAGAAGAGTGGGCACAGGGTTTCATGCTTGATCTGCGCTCCGGCTACACCCAGGGAACTGTCGGTTTCGGCCTGGATGCATTGGGTATGCTCGGTGCCCGCCTGGACTCGAGTCCTGACCGGACAGGCTCGGGCTTGCTTCCCGTCCATGATGACGGCCGGGCGGCCGGCGAATACAGCAAACTGGGGCTGACCGCGAAAGTCAGAGTGTCGAAGTCCGAACTGAAGGTCGGGACCTTGCAATTCAAGATGCCGCTATTGGTGGGTAATACCGGACGCATCTTGCCGCAGACTTTCAAGGGCGGGACCATCGACTCTAAAGAACTGGATCATTTCACCTTTACTGCCGGCTCGATCAACGGTGCAACCGCCCGGGATTCCACCGACAACGATGCGTTGACATTGACCAACCGCAACCATCGTTTCGTCGCGACACCGCAGGCCGATCATTTCCGTTTTGGCGGGGTGGACTATGCGTTCAGCCCGACGCTGAATCTGACCTACCAAGCGGCGGAACTGGAAGATATCTACACGCAGCACTACTTGGGTCTGGTGCAGACCTTGCCATTGGGACCCGGCAAGTTGAAAACCGATTTGCGTTACTTCATCAGTGACAAGAGCGGCGCAGCTCACGCGGGTGATATCGACAACCGCTCGTTCAACGGCATTCTTACCTACAGCCTGCAAGGTCACGCATTGGGCGTGTCCTACCAGAATATGACCGGCCGCACGGCGATGCCCTATGTAGGAGGGGCGGATGTGTACACCAGTCACTTCGCCCTGGTCGGCGATTTTGTCGAGCGCAATGAACGGACCTGGCAACTGCGTTATGACTTCGATTTCGCTACCGTCGGCCTTCCTGGGCTGACAGTGATGACCCGTTACATTGCTGGCAATGACGCAGACGTTTTGACCCATAACGGCAATGGCAGCGAGTGGGAGCGCAATAGCGAAATTGGCTATAGCGTCCAGAGCGGCGTACTAAAAAATGTCGGCGTCCGCTGGCGTAACAGTACTTACCGTTCCAACTTTACCCGAGGAGTCGATGAGAACCGGCTGATCATCAGTTACAGCCTGCCGTTGTTCTAGGGATAGGATGAGTACGCCGGTTCTTGCCGGATTAAGGCAACTGATTCAAAGGGCAGTTGTTCCAACAACGTTCGAACTCAATCAATGCGAACTTTCACCTGTTGCTCAAGCCAGGGGAGAGTGCTTCTACGTGCGCAAAAAAGAGGAAAAGGCATGAGTCGTGATGTGTATATCTGCGACGCCATTCGCACCCCTATCGGGCGTTTCGGTGGCAGTCTGGCGACGGTGCGGGCCGACGATCTGGCAGCGGTAACGCTAAAGGCGCTGGTAGCGCGAAACCCCGGGGTGGATTGGCTGCAACTCGATGAAGTGTTTCTCGGCTGCGCCAACCAGGCCGGCGAAGACAACCGCAACGTAGCGCGTATGGCGCTGCTGCTGGCGGGGCTGCCTGAGAGCGTACCCGGGGTGACGATCAATCGCTTGTGTGCCTCGGGCATGGACGCAGTCGGCACGGCGTTTCGAGCGATTGCCAGTGGCGAAATGGAATTGGCCGTGGCGGGTGGCGTCGAGTCGATGTCACGGGCGCCCTATGTGATGGGCAAGTCCGACAGTGCGTTTGGTCGCGGCCAGGCCATCGAAGACACCACCATTGGCTGGCGCTTCATCAACCCCTTGATGCAGGCGCAATATGGCGTCGACGCCATGCCGCAAACGGCAGACAACGTGGCCAACGAACAGCTGGTTTCTCGGGCTGACCAGGACGCGTTCGCCTGGCGCAGCCAACAGCGTGCCATGCGTGCCCAGGACCTGGGTTTTTTCGCCGAGGAAATTGTCCCGGTACTGATCAGGGGCAAAAAGGGCGATCTAGTGGTGGATCAGGACGAACACCCGCGCCCGCAAACAACTCTTGAGGCACTGGCTCGGCTCAAGCCGGTCAATGGCGGTGATAATACGGTAACCGCGGGCAACGCTTCCGGGGTCAACGACGGCGCAGTGGCGCTCATCCTGGCCTCGGCCGTCGCGGTGCAACGACACGGGCTCACGCCACGGGCCAAAGTCCTGGGCATGGCCAGTGCCGGCGTTGCCCCGCGAATCATGGGCATGGGGCCGGTTCCAGCGGTGCGCCAGTTGCTGCAGCGCCTGGGCTTGGTCATCACCGATTTCGACACCATCGAGCTCAATGAAGCCTTCGCGAGCCAGAGCTTGGCGGTGCTCCACCAACTCGGGCTGGCGGATGACGACATTCGGGTCAATCCCAACGGCGGCGCGATCGCCTTAGGTCATCCCCTCGGTGCATCGGGTGCGCGCCTGGTGATGACGGCAGTGCATCAACTGGAAAAGTGCGCCGGGCATAAAGCTCTGGCAACGATGTGTGTCGGAGTAGGACAGGGAGTGGCGTTGGTGCTGGAGCGTGTTTAAGGTCGAATTCTCCCCTAACATCATGTATTTGGACATTACTGAGGGCGCGTAGAAATAAAGGTTCACCGAGTCGAAAGGTTGAGTGGAGCGATTGGTCTGTTGCTTGAGCGTGTGCTGCTCGATCATCAATCGTTTCGGAAACGATGACGGCCCAAGGAATTTCTTGGGCCGCTTTGTAGGGAGGACTGCCTCGGCGAATAGCCGCCTTGAGCAGCACCTGCGAGCAGGCTGGCATCATCACCTTCGTACCGAAACCCCTGACATCAGGCAGCAAAGCCGATAGACCGTTGAACATCCTTTTGGAACGCTCAAATACTGGATGAGAAGTACCCACTTCCTGACCAAAACTCTGCCGAGGGTAAGTACCGAGATGAGCCTTCATGTGCTGGCCTACAACCTCAAACGAATGATGAGCATCTTCGGTATCTCAGGACTGCTTGAAGCGATCAGGGCGTGAATCCAAGCTGCTTGATCGTCCGTGAGTGGCTGTCAAACAGCATTTACGAACGCCTATGTAGCTGACTAGGGTAATTCGCGCTTCCGTCTGTTGGTTTTGCAGGTAACGCCCGTAGGGTGCCGCGAGCGCACAAGGGCTTCAACCCCCATAACTTTTCCAGTACTCAGACTAACCTGGGGCTGGTAGTCCAGATACAGCACGTCACGATCCAAACCTCGACGCAGATCACCGAGCATGGCGAGACGTTCTGGAGAGCGCTGATCTGAGCCAGGATCGTAAGCGAGTATGCCTTTCCCCTGCGTCTTGGCCTCATACATGGCAATGTCGGCGCGCTGCAAGAGTGATGAAGAATCGTCACCGTGCAAACCAGAGATGACAACGCCTATGCTCGCTTCGACGTCGAGATCGATACCTTCGATTTCAAATGACGCCGCGATCACAGCGTGTAGCCGTCGTGCCGCTTTTAATGCGTCTTCCAGACCATCTACGAAGGGTAGCCACACTCTTGATCTGATTGGCCGGAGTACGACTGGCGAAAATCATTGAATGGGGCGGCATGATAAAGCTGTCGCACTGCTCCATATTACCCTGGCGGGTAAAGATAAGAGTATGCAAATCGGGATAGGCGGCGCAGCTCAAATAGCCGTCTTGCTTTTTGGCCGAATCGTTAAAGGCTTGCTAAAGGGGTTCACGCAGAACGATGCGCGGCGCTATAACGCCAGATGCCTTGCTATCACCATAGAATCAAGCCACCACGGAGAGACTGTTGCACAGTTAGCGTCCTAATGCAGGGCATTATTTAAAATTCAATATGTAATGCAAAAAATACCCGGTTTTAATATCCGAAGAGTCAATCTTCGAGTTGGTTTGGCATGGGGCGTTTTTTCTTGTGCTTTGAGTGTGTAGTGCGGGGGAGGGTAGTCTTCCCCCTAGAGTGTATGCAGTTTTTACCTGTTAAGATTGAGGTGCTCCCTGATAGGGTTTTCAGCTTTAATCAGGCAGTGTTTAAGACAGGAAGTATTTTTAACGTATGGATCGCGTCTTAATCGTCATGCTCCATCCTGATTTGATAGAGTTTAGTTGCATCGCTGGGGGTGTTTTTTTAAAATCATTGACAGTGGTTTTTTTATCTGTGAGTATTTTTTTACTGATATGCAGTATGTTTCTTGAATTCTTGGTTTCATTGCAGACTCAACCGAGTGGCGACGTCGATTGTCTTTGAGAGCGATATGCGCATGGAGGTGGCAGGTATGACGGGGAATCTTTTGGTGCGCAAAAACGAAGGCGTCAGGCTTTCATTTTTAGAAGCCAATGAAAAGAAATTCGTACCACAATACTTTTCTTGTTCCCGGAGGAAACCGCCGCTGTTGCGATCTGGGCAGGCAGTCGGTGGCCTGTAGCCTGGGTGTTAAGCGGTCCGCGCTGTGGCGCAAGTGCTTTCAAGGCTACCCTCGCGAAACATGCAGGGTGTTCGGCATTGGCCGTTGTGCATCGAATGTCCTTTGTCTTGAATGATTTGAGAATGGCATTCGAGAATTGTCGGTTTTCGACGGTCTGATATTGGTCAAGTTGACCACGGTCTATCCGGCGATAGATTATGCATATTGCGATTTGCCTGGAAAAAGCTCCCCAAGTGCCTCGCACTGGTCGACATTGAAGGGAGGGAATAATAGTCCGATTGTCGAGGTCAGTTCCTATGTCATGCCAAGACCACCTCAGTTAAAGAGCGCCGCGGTCAATGTAAAGTCATTACTGCGGAAAGCCTCTAGTGATCCTTTTCGGATCAACGCCATGAGAAGTTTATTCGCCGAGCATGAGGTTAGAATGTTCCGTCTCTCTCGTACTCCTTTGTCGTCTATAGATGGATTGATGGATGGCTGGCTTCATCATTGTTTTTGGCTGCACGGTCTTAATACCGAATTGGGCGAGGATCATCCATTGTCAGGGTGGTGTTTCGACTTGTTTGATGGTTGGAAACAGGCAGTGATCAGTATGAGTCTATTGGACGTGCGCTGCGCTCAATGGTTGGAGCCAAACAAGTTGAATGCACAGGCCGTCCGCTCAAAAACAGCGAATGAGGAGTGGCGTTGTTGCAGGGAGGCGAAGCGGGACGAGGAGCCCCCTTTTCCCATCCCCTCAATTGGCGTCGCGCATGGTGCGGACGGAGCTCGGCTGACCGGCCGCGAGCAAGCGGTTCAGGACGAATTCCCCCTCCGTTGCGTCGGTGCGGCGGCCGGCGTCGTTTCGCGCGCGCAGCCGCGTCCGGATGAGAACCTTATAGTGGCCTATCGTGCTTTCGACCAGTGCGCCAGCCGTAGCTGGTTACCTCCTGCCAGCCCAGCCTGCCGAGCGCTGCCACGGTGTGAACATGAATGTCGCGGCGCAAGGCGTTCATCCTCAATACAGAATCCGCCATCGAGGTGGTCCGGGGCGGAATCACCACCGCGATGTCCGCGCCGCTCGAGGTGTGGCGTTCCAAGCATCAATGGCTGGCTCCGTGATCCGCAGCGTGAGGCTGCCGTGTCGGCGCTTGGCATTGAACTTGTTGGGCATGGCGATCTGGTGACTTCGATGTCGGCATCCTACCGAGTGCTCTCAGTATCCCTGATGGACGGATCGGGAGTTGTTGCATGTATGACCCCGGCGCCCTTTGCAAGCCCTACGCAGTGATGGGAAGTGGTCTGCACTTACTTTATCCGGTTCGCTTGGCGGGCGGCGCTAAATGATGATGGCAAGCAGGTAATGAGTATGTATTCAGAAAAGGCCGGTTTGGATTCCACGTCCGACATCTCCGATCCATCCAGAAAAGCAGGCGAGGGCGGTGGGTGGGAGATGCCCCTGAGCCCGGCGCAACAGGGTGTCTGGTTTGGCCAACTGCTTCAGCCCACCAGCTCGACTTATAACATTGCCGAGTATCTGCAGATCCACGGTCAGATCACACCGGCTATTTTCGTACAGGCGCTGCAAGAGGTGTTGGCGGAGGCTCCAAGCCTGCACCTTACGTTCGTCGACACGGGTGAAGGGCCCGTCGCGCGTAGCGCTGTTCATGAGGGTTGGTCGCTGCCGATTATCGATTGCAGCGGCGAAGCTGATCCGCAAACTACCGCCCAAGCCTGGATGCGGGCTGATCTGGCTCATCTGGTCGATCCTGCCAAAGGCCCTCTGTTCGGTTTTGCCTTGCTGCAGGTCGCACCGGACTGTTTCCTGTTTTATCAGCGCTATCATCATCTGATTGCCGATGGCGCAACCCGGGCGATGATCACCCGTCGCCTGGCGCAGGTCTATTCAGCCTTGGTCACCCGGCATGAGCCAGAGCCTTGCTGGTTTGCCGATGCCGAGCATCTATTCAGTGAAGCCGCGAGCTACCAGGCGTCTGATGAATGGCATACGGACAAGCAGCACTGGCTGGACTACCTTGACAGCGCACCGGAGCCATCGAGTCTGTCCTGTCGACGTACCCACGACGAAGGTATCCTGCGTAGTAGCCTGTATCTCACACAGGCACAGACCGCTGGTCTCAAGGACATGGCGCAAGGTCATGGCGTGTCGATGCCGCAACTGCTCGTTGCCCTGATTTCGATTTACCTTTCACGCATCACTGGCAAGAACGAGCTGATCGTTGGGTTCCCGGTGGCGGCGCGCCACACCACGGCGTTACGTCATACGCCGGGCATGTTGGCCAATGTGGTTCCCCTGCGCCTGGCACTGATTCGTGAGCAGGGTCTGTCGACGCTGCTGCGCCAGGTTGGCGAAAAAATCACTCAGGCATTGGCGCACAGACGCTATCCATCCGAGGTCCTGTACCGGGATCTGGGTTTGATGGCCCGGCAGGAGTCGTTGTTCGCCCATTCGATCAGTATCGAACCTTTCGACTATGACTGCCGTTTCGCAGGTCACTCGATCACACCGCACAACCTGGCCAATGGCCCGGCTGCGGATTTGAACCTCTTTGCGTTCAATCGTGGCACACAGGCGGGTATCGAGTTGCATATCGACGCCAACGCCGCCTTGTACGAAATGGGTGACGTGCAGGGGCATCTCGAGGGGCTGGCGCGGCTGTTTCAGGCGGTGCTGGACCGGCCGGAGCTGCCGCTGGGCCGTTTCGACCTGTTGGGCGCGCCCATGCGACAGTTGCTGCTGGAAGACTGGAACCAGACCGGCACGCCATACCCCGATAACCTGTGCATTCATCAGTTGTTCGAGCAACAGGTGTCATGCGCACCTGACGCGAGCGCGCTGGTGCACGATGGGCAGCACCTGAGTTATGCCGAACTCAACGCCCGGGCCAACCGCCTGGCACATCACCTGCGCGAATTGGGCGTGACGGCGGATACGCGGGTGGCGATCTGTCTGGAGCGTTCGCTGGAGCAGGTGGTAGCGGTGCTGGCGGTGCTCAAGGCCGGCGGTGCCTATGTACCGCTGGACCCGGCGTACCCGGCCGAGCGACTGGCCGACATGCTCACCGACAGCGATCCATGTGTACTGCTCACCCACGGCGCGGCCCTGGCCCCGCCTTCGGGTACCGCACGCATCGACCTGCAGACTGATGCACATCACTGGGCCACCTTGCCTGCCGACAACCCGAGCCTTGATGGCCTGACCGCGCGGCACCTGGCCTACGTCATCTACACCTCGGGTTCGACCGGTCAGCCCAAGGGGGTGATGGTCGAGCACCGTGGCCTGGTCAACCTGTCTCGGGCGCAGATTGCGCTGTACGGGCTCACTCCGGCCAGCCGGGTGATCCAGTTCGCCTCGTTCAGTTTCGATGCCTGCGTCTGGGAAATGGTCATGGCCCTGGGGGCGGGAGCGACCCTATACCTGCCAAGCGAGCCGCAACGTCAGGTCGGCCTGTTCGATTACCTGACCGAGCACCGTATCACCCACGCTACCTTGCCGCCGGCCTTGCTGCAGGGGCGCACGGATCTGGACGCGCTGGACCGGCTGGAAACGCTGGTGCTGGCTGGCGAGGCGCCCAGCGCCGCGCTGATCCAGGCCCTTGGTCGACGGGTGCAGGTGCACAACGCCTACGGCCCGACCGAGACCACGGTGTGCGCCACCGATTGGGCCTGTCTGTCGACATTGTCCGCCGAGCCGGTATCCATTGGTCGACCGTTGCCCAATACCCGGGCCTATGTGCTGGACGCTCATGGCGAGCCGGTGCCAGTGGGCGTGGCGGGTGAGCTGTGGGTGGGAGGCGTCGGTGTGGCGCGCGGCTACCTGAACCGCGAGCAACTGACTGCCGAACAGTTCAAGGCCAGCCCTTTCCTCGAGGGCGATCGGCTGTACCGCACAGGCGATCTGGTGCGCTACCTGGCGGATGGCAACCTGGAGTACTTGGGCCGCGCCGATCAGCAGGTAAAAATCCGCGGGTTCCGTATCGAACTGGGCGAGATTGAGACGCTGCTACGCGGGCACCCGGCGGTGCGCGAGGCGGCGGTGATCGCCAGGGCGGACGACGCGGGTGCCAAGCGCCTGGTGGCCTACGTGGTGCCGGTGTCGGGCGATGAGTTGTCCCTGGCGCAGACGCTGCGCGGACACCTGCAAGCGCGCCTGCCGGATTATATGGTACCGGCGGCCTACGTGACGCTGGCGAGCCTGCCGCTGACGACCAACGGCAAGCTCGACCAGCGTGCGTTGCCGGCGCCGGACACGACCGCCTTCGTGCAGGGCGCGTATGAGAAGCCGCGAGGCGAGACCGAGAAACTGCTGGCGGGAATCTGGCAGCAACTGCTGGGTGTGGAGCG
>NZ_JAAVVC010000069.1 GCF_018449725.1 Pseudomonas sp. dw_612
GGTCGGTCGGCAGGACAACTTTTTCGAACTGGGTGGCCATTCGTTGCTGGCCGTGCGCCTGCTCTCGCGGATCCGCCAGGCGCTGGGGTCGGAGGTCGAACTGGGCGACCTGTTTGCCGCACCTTGCCTGCACGCATTGGCGCAGCGAGTGCGTGCAGCGGGGGCGAGCCAGTTGCCGGATATCGAGCCGGTGGCGCGTGAGGGGCTGCTGCCATTGTCGTTCGCGCAACAGCGGCTGTGGTTCCTGGCGCAAATGGACGGCATGAGCGAGGTCTATCACATGCCGATGTCCCTGCACCTGCACGGCGCGTTGGACGAACACGCGTTGCGCCGCAGCCTGGAGCGCATCCATGCACGTCACGAGGCGCTGCGAAGCGTCTTCGTGGTGGTCGACGGTCAGCCCCGGGTGGCGATATCCGCCCCGGGGGGCGGCCTGCCCCTGGAGGTCGTCGACCTGCGGCACACGGCCCCAACGACGCTGCACGAACGCTGTACGCAGGAGGCACGAGGGCCCTTTGACCTGGCGGGCGGCCCGTTGATCCGTGCCCGTTTGTTGCGCCTGGCCGATGAGGAACATGTGCTGATGCTGACCCAGCACCACATCGTT
>NZ_JAAVVC010000070.1 GCF_018449725.1 Pseudomonas sp. dw_612
CTCCACCACCTGTTCGAACGGCAGGTCCTGGTGCACCTGCGCCGACACTGCGGTCTCGCGCACCCGCTCCAGCAATTGGCGCACGTCGGGTTGTCCCGCCAGGTCCACATGCAGGGCCAGGGTGTTGACGAAGAAACCGAGCAGGCTTTCGATCTCCCGGCGACCGCGGTTGGCCGTTGGCGTACCGATCACCACGCTCTGCTGCCCCGACAGACGCGACAGCACCGCCGCCCAGGCGCTTAGCACAGTCATGAACAACGTGGTGCCGTGACGCTGGCCCAGCGCCTTGAGCTTTTCCGTCAGCCCCGCGTCCAGACGCACCGGCACGCTGGCGCCCTCGAACGACTGCTGCGCCGGGCGCGGGCGATCGGTCGGCAGGGTCAACAGTTCCGGAGCCCCCAGCAGTCGCTCGCGCCAGTACTGGGTCTGATTCGACAGCGCACCGCCGCCGAGCCAGCGCCGTTGCCACGCGGCATAGTCCGGGTACTGGACCGTCAGCGCAGGCAGCGGATCGTCGAGCCCCTGACGGTACGCGCCATACAAGGCAGACAATTCGTGCAGCAGCAGACCGATTGACCAGCCGTCCGA
>NZ_JAAVVC010000071.1 GCF_018449725.1 Pseudomonas sp. dw_612
ATCGGCGGCGCAGGCATCGACATCGCCAGCTACGAAGATGAAGTTACCGGCGCGGGCGTCACCCTCAATCTGAAAACCGGCGTACACACCGGCATCGCAGCGGGCGACACCTTCGTCGGTATCGAAAGCTTCCGCGGTTCGAACTACGGCGATAATTTCTTCGCCAGTGCCGCCGCTGACAACCTCGACGGCTACAGCGGTTCCGACCGCCTCTATTACTCGCAGTCGGATCAAGCGGTCAACATCACCATGACCACTGCGCGGGCGGGGACAGGCTTGGGCGGCGATGCCCAAGGCGATACGTTCTCCGATTTCGAGACGATCATTGGTTCGAACTACAACGACACGTTTACCGCGACTTTGGGCACCACCAGTTTCGTCGGGGGCGCCGGCAACGACGTCTACGTGATCAACGGCACCGCCAGCCAGAACGTGCAGGAAGTGGCC
>NZ_JAAVVC010000072.1 GCF_018449725.1 Pseudomonas sp. dw_612
CGTGCCGGTATCGGTGGCGACGCCGAGGGTGACACCCTGATCAACATCGAAAAAGTCATCGGCACCGCGTTCAACGACACGTTCAGCGTGGACGGCACCACCGTGACCTTTGAAGGTGGCGCAGGTGATGACGTGTACATCATCAACGGCATCGGCGGCACGGTCATCGAGCAGGTCGGCGGCGGTAATGATGAAGTGCGTACCAACTACGGCACCCAGTCGCTGAACGCCAACGTCGAGCGTCTGACCTACACCGGCACGGGCGCCTTTGTCGGTTACGGCAACGCCAGCGACAACATCATCACTGGCGGTATCGGCAACGACACGCTGTTGGGTGGTGGCGGTGCCGACCAGTTCATCGGCGGTGCGGGC
>NZ_JAAVVC010000073.1 GCF_018449725.1 Pseudomonas sp. dw_612
ACCGTCAACCCGCCGCGCAGACTTGAGCACGCGCCGATTTTCCAGGCCATGCTGGCCTGGCAGAACACCTCGCAGACGGAGCTGGTGCTGCCGGGGCTGGAGGTGCAGCCTCTGGACATGGCGTACCCGGTGTCGAAATACGACGTGGAGTTGAACCTGGCGGAGCAGGGCGGGGAGATCGTCGGCGTGCTGGTCTACGCGACCGCGTTGTTTGATGCCGCGACCATGGTCCGTCATCTGGGTTATCTCCAGGCGATGTTGCGGGCGATGGTGGCGGATCCGGGCCAGACGGTGGAGCGCATCGCGCTGTTGTCGGCCAGCGAGCGTCAACTGCTGCTGGAAACCTGGAACCAGACGGGGGC
>NZ_JAAVVC010000074.1 GCF_018449725.1 Pseudomonas sp. dw_612
CGGATTTCCCATTCGACCAAGTAGTTCGGGATCGTCCACAGGGTCATCACGTGGTACAGGTACCAGAAAAACCCTGAGACCCGATTGCGGGAACCGTCGCGGATTTGCTGGTGCATGCGCGCGCGGGCGTTGCGAAAGGTGTGCAGGCCTTCGTGGGGTGGGTCGTCGGGGCCTTGCAGGTCTAGCGGGTCCTGGATGGACTTGAGGTCGTTGACTTCGTATTCCATGTAGCCGCGAATCGCTTCCCAGTAGCTGATGGCGATGGGCAGGCCGGCGCAGGGGAATTCGACGCTGGTGAGGGTTTCGCCGTGCTGGAAACCGATGCCCATGCCGTATTGGCGGCGCACGCCGTACT
>NZ_JAAVVC010000075.1 GCF_018449725.1 Pseudomonas sp. dw_612
ATGTCGTTATCCATCTTGAGCTGGCGATTTTCCTGCTCCAATTGCCGGATGCGCTGTTGCTCTGCCGTCAACGGCTTGCCGATTCCGGCCTGCCCTAGTTGCTCTGCCTCGTACTGTTGAACCCAGCGTCGAACCGCTGTCTCCCCAATGTTCAGATCCTGGCAAACCTGCGTAACGGTCAGCCCCTGATCCTTGATCATCTTCACGACTTGCAGCTTGAAGCTGTCGTCGAATGCCCTGCGTTTTTTGGTCATGAATAACTCCTCGATAGATGTATTTTCCACCTATCGGGGTGTCCGGGGAAATTAGACCACTGCA
>NZ_JAAVVC010000076.1 GCF_018449725.1 Pseudomonas sp. dw_612
TCGCTGTCCTGCAGCACGAACGCCAGGCGCTGCGGCGGGTAGGCCGGGTCCAGCGGCACGTAGGCGGCGCCGGCCTTGAGCACCGCCAACAGCGCCACCAGCATCTCCAGCGATCGCAGGGTGCAGATCGCCACCCGGTCACCCGGTTTAACACCCAGGTCGACCAGATGATGGGCCAGACGGTTGGCCTGGCTGTTCAGTTCACCATAGCTCAGGCTTTGTGCTTCGCAGCGCACCGCGACGTGGCCGGGAACACGCGCCGCCTGGGCCTCGAACAGTTGGTGCAGGCAACGGTCCTGAGGATAAGGC
>NZ_JAAVVC010000077.1 GCF_018449725.1 Pseudomonas sp. dw_612
CAGCGAAACCAGTACCCTGGCGACGGAAATCGATACCGTGATCTCTTCGGTCAACCGCACCCTGGGTGACAACCTGGAAAACCTCGTGCTCACTGGCACCGCCGACCTCAACGGTAACGGCAACGTTCTGAATAACGTCCTGACCGGCAACGTCGGCAACAATATCCTCGATGGCCGTGCCGGCGCCGACACCATGATCGGCGGCGCAGGCAACGACACCTACTTCGTCGACAACGTCGCCGATGTGGTAATTGAAACGGATACTTCTGCGACCCAAATCGACAGCGTCATCTCTTCCC
>NZ_JAAVVC010000078.1 GCF_018449725.1 Pseudomonas sp. dw_612
CTGGCCCGGATCCGCCACCATCGCCCGCAACATCGCCTCCAGGTAGCCCAGATGACGTACCACCGTCAAGCGATCGAACAGGGCCACGGGATAGACCAGCGAACCTACCAACGCGCCACCGGATTCGCGCAGGTCCAGCTCCAGATCGTACTTGGAGCTGGTGCACTCCAGTTCGATCGGTGTCGCCTGCAGGCCCGCCAAGTTGACAGCGAAGTCGTCGTTCTGCCATGAGAACATCACCTGAAACACTGGAGTGTGCTCAAGCCGGCGCGCGGGATTGAGCGC
>NZ_JAAVVC010000008.1 GCF_018449725.1 Pseudomonas sp. dw_612
GTCAGTGGATGCGGGTTTTGTGTACGGCCGCGATCCCTTGTAGGAGCGAGGCTTGCCCGCGAAGAGGCCGGCACATTCAAAATGGATGTTGGCTGAGACACCGCCATCGCGAGCAAGCTCGCTCCCACAGGGGATCGTCAGTGGATGCGGATTTTGTGTACGGCCGCGATCCCTTGTAGGAGCGAGGCTTGCCCGCGAAGAGGCCGGCACATTCAAAATGGATGTTGGCTGACACTCCACCTTCGCGAGCAGGCCCGCTCCCACAGGGGGATCGTCAGTGGAAGCGGGTTTTGTGTACGACCGCGGCCCCTGTGGGAGCGAGCCTGCTCGCGAAGAACGATAACGCGGTCTATCTGCCGAAAAAAAACCACCCCTGCCGACTCATTCGATCCCTTAGAATCGCGCTTCGGTCGAGAAGATGATTCAGGGATGTAACACATGACACTCAAGGTAATGGTGATCGGCGGCTACGGAAACTTCGGCAGCATTGTGTGTCGGCATTTGGTGGTGATGCCGGGCATCGATCTGGTGATCTCCGGGCGCGATGCGCGCAAGTTGGCGGCCCAGGTCGAAGCGTTGAAAGCCTTGTCCGGCAGGACCTGCGAAGGCTGGTGCTGCGATGCGATGGGGGCCGGTTTCAAGTCCGCCCTGGACGCGCGGGGCATTCAACTGGTCATCCACACCGGCGGCCCGTTCCAGGGGCAATCTTATGCGGTGGCCGAGGCATGCATCGACGCCGGTGTGAATTACTGCGACCTCGCCGACTGCCGCACCTTCGTCAACGCTATCTCTGTGCTGGATGCTCGGGCCAAAAGCGCAGGCGTGGCGGTCCTCAGCGGGTGCAGTTCGGTGCCGACGTTATCGTCGGCGATCATCGATCAGCACCGGTTTCGGTTTAAGCGCATCGATTCGATCGAGCACGGCATTTCTTCCTCAGCGAAGATGCCGGGGCTGTCCACCGTCGCCGGCGTGCTGGCCTATGCCGGCAAACCGATCAAACAGCTCAAGAACGGTCAGGTGCACGACGTGCTCGGTTGGCAGGACCTGACCCTGCGCAAGATGCCGCAGATGGGGACGCGGGTGCTGGCCAACGTCGATGTGCCGGACATGGACATTTTCGCCAGCCGCTATGGTGCGCACACCTTGCGATTCCGGGCCGGTTCGGGGATCAAGCTCGGTGGCGTAGCCAACTACCTGCTGGCCCAGGCGCTGCGTAGGGGGCTGATTCGCGACCACGCGCCATGGGCGGCCCGGTTGCATCGTTGGGGCACCTGGTTTGAAGGTTTCGGCGATGGAAAAAGTGCGATGTACATCGATGTCCACGGGCTCGGTGTCGATGACAAACCGCTGTCCATGACCGTGCAACTCACCGCGTTCAACGACAAGGGCCCGCAAATCCCGAGCTGCGCCGCCGTCGCCCTGGCGGCGAAAATGCTCCAGGGCTATGTGCCCGCATCCGGTGCCCGGCCGTGTGTCGGTGAAATCAGCGTCGATGAGTACATGACCGCCATCAACGACCCGGACAACCTGCAAATGTCCGTGGTTTTTTCTGACGGGCAGGGCTGAACATGCTCTACCTCGGCCTTAAATACGCCCATATCATCGCCGCGATATTCCTGTTCGGCTTCGGCATGGGCTCCTACCTGTATTTGATCGCTGCCAGCCGCACGGCCAATCCAATGGTGATCGCTCACGTGGCGCGGATGGTGGTGCGGTTCGACACCTGGATCACCACGCCGGCCGGCTTCATTCAAATCCTCACCGGGTATGGATTGGTGAAACTCAGCGGGCTGCCCTTGACCACGGAATGGGTACTGACGGCGCTGGTGATCTTCCTCTGCACCGGGGCGCTGTGGCTGCCGGTGCTGGTGCTGCAAAAGCGATTGCAGGTGCTGGCGTCGAGCGCGGTGGAAACAGGGTTGGGGCTGGCCGACGAGTACGCTGTTGTTTACCGAAAGTGGTTCTGGATGGGCGTGCTGGGGTTTCTCGGGATGTTCATCATCGTGTTGATCATGGTCACTCGAATGACGCCGGGGCAGTGGGTGGCGATGCTGGGGTAGTGGGGAGACAGATCCATATTCTGTGCTGATACTTCGCTTTCGCGAGCAAGCCCGCTCCCACAGTGGATCTTCAGCGGATGCGGGTTTTGTGTCCGACGCCGATTCCCTGTGGGAGCGGGCTTGCTCGCGAAGGGGTCGGCATAGTCAATATTGATGCTGACTGACACTCCGCCTTCGCGAGCAGGCTCGCTCCCACAAGGGATCTTCTGTGAACGCAGATTTTGTGTATGACCGCGAATCACTGTGGGAGCGAGCCTGCTCGCGAAGAACGATAACGTGGTCTATCTGACTGTTTGCTACCGAATAAACGCCTGCAAATCCGCCGTCAGCTTGCTGATCGCCGCTTTGAAGTCATTGGTGGTGATTTTCTCGCTCGAGTTTTTCAATTGTTCACCAAACACCTTGCGGACCACTTTGGCCATGATCTGGTTGTTGCTGGCATCAACCAACTCGGCCTCAAGGAACAGCGTGGTGTCCTGACTGCGATGGCCGGACGCGGCACTCACCCCGCCCACCACTGCGGCGACCGGCACCACTTCATACCATTGCATGCCTTCGTTCGACGCAGTGACCCCGGTAATCGCCGCCCGCACCACCAGGGTTTTCGAGCCCGCCGGGGCCTTTTTGGCACTCGGCACGACGCGGTATTTCTGGCCGAGCACGCCCTTGGCGCTGTTGGTCATGTAGGTCTGCAGTTCTTCCAGGGTGCGCTGGTCGACCCGTTCATTGGGCTTGGGCTTCGGATAGAGCTCCAGCTTCATAAACGCCACAGTGTCATAGGCGTTGGGATTCCACGACGGGCTGACCCAGCGCATGGCTTTCTCGCCGCTGGGGGTGGTCACTTCCTGGAGGTTGTTGTAGTTGGGCAAAAAGCCCGAGTACTGCTCTTTATCGGTGACTTTGGAGGTACAGCCGACCAGCAACAGGCTGGCCAGCGCGGTGCCGATAAACACGTTTCGGGACAGGTTCATGGTGATGGATGCTCCGTGGGAGAACTCGTTATTTTTTGATAACGGTAGCTCAGAAACGCCGGGGCATAAGGGTGATCACTGCTTCACGCAGGCCCCTGTGGGAGCGGGCTTGCTCGCGAAGGAGCCGGCACATCCAACATCGATGTCGCATGAGCCGCCGTCTTCGCGAGCAAGCCCGCTCCCACAAGGGATTTGCGTTCAGGCATCGCGCAACAAGTCGTTGGCGTTGAGCAGCTCGTAAGCGATCTCCGGGCGTTTTTCCAGGCTTCGGCGAATCGCAGCGGGGATCGCGGCGCGGGTCTTGCGGCACAGGCCCGGCAGTTCTTCGATTTGAATGCCGATACCGCGCATGGTCCGCACCTCATTGAAACTCGGCACCAGTTCAACGCGAACACCCAATTGTTCAAACATCCGCACTTGCAGGCGTTCAAGATCGGCGAGGCTTTGCAGGTTTTCCAGGCGATCCAGCAGGCGTTTTTCTTCCTGGCGGGTCAGGAACAGGATGCGCAGGTCCGCGCCGGGTGTTTCCAGCAACGGGTCACGCCCGCAAATGCAGGCGCCGGGAGGGCAGGGTGAGCGGATCGGAGCCGAGGTCGTCATGGGCCCAATCATAGAGGCCCGTGAGCGGTTTTGCCCAGCGTCGGCACGCACGTTCCCAGGGCAGGCATCCATTCAAGCCTGCCCCTGTCATTACGCGAGTGATCGTGGATGTTTAGTGAGCGGCCGGCCCTTCGTACTGAACGAGGATAGCGTTGGCGAGGTCGGCGTCGGTGGCGTTGAGTCCAGGGTTATCCTGGCGGATCTGCTGCAACACCGCCTCCATGTAGACCCCGCGAATCGCCCCGTCACTGGCAACGAATGCAGAGACGTCATCCCGGGCTGGAATCACCATTTTGTGGTCTTTGAAGGTGGAATAGAGCGAAGCGGAAACCCCCGCCGAGGTCGCGACATCCTTGCCGCTCACGGCCAGGGCTGACCCGATGGGCAGGCACAATATCAGAGAAGTAATGAGTAGCATGCGGCGCATGGCGTCGTCCTCCAACAGCGTAAAGCGAAAAGGAAGTAACACATTACTTAGGAGGTGCGACAAGGCTCAGGAGTTCAATGCTGTGTGCGTAATGGCGTAGGAGCTGCCGAAGGCTGCGATCTTTTGATTTTGCGTTTAAGAGAGAAGATCAAAAGATCGCAGCCTTCGGCAGCTCCTGCTTGGGCACAGTACGCCGTTGGTCCTAAACCAACACCCGGGCGGAAATAGGCTTAAATAACCACAGGGCGAGGTCGATAACCTTTCAGAGCCGCCATTTCAAGCGTCCACAGGGGAACAACAAGTGTCCATAAAACTGCGTTTACTTCTCTTGATGGGGACTGGGCTGCTCACTGCTTTGATCATGAGTCTGGTCAGTTATGTGGGAAACACCCACGTGGCCCATGCCGTGAACGACAGCGAGGTCAGCATGGCGGCGCTGCGCAATCACCTCGAGGCCGACATGATGCACGACGCCCTGCGCGCTGACGTGCTGTCGGCCATGCTGGTCGGGCTGAGCAAAAGCACCAGCAGCAAGGCCGAGGTGCGCAGTGCTATTGAAGAACATGCGACGCGTTTTCGTGAGGTGGTGGGGGAAAACCTCAAGCTGCCGGTCAACGCCACCATCATGGCGGGCCTGAACAAGGTCAAGCCAAGCCTCGATACCTACATCAGCAGCGCCGAACGCATCGTTGGGCTGGCGCTGGAAAACCCGGATGCCGCGCAGCAGCAGTTGAGCTCATTCAATGCAGTGTTCACCCAGCTTGAAGGCGATATGTCAGCGGTGAGCGAGCTGATCGAAACCAACACCCAACTGGCCAGCCAAGGCACGCAGCAAGCCATCAAGCACGCCAACATCGCCCTCGGCAGCGTCCTCGTCGCCAGCCTGCTGTTGCTGCTGGCCCAGGGCCGCTGGGTGATCCTGAGCATCATGGGCCCGTTGCGCACGGCCAGTCGCATTGCCGACAGCATCGCCCACGGCAACCTGAGCGAGCCGATCATCGAGCCTACCGGCCATGACGAGGCGAGCACCTTGATCCGCACCCTCGCGACCATGCAACGCGACCTGCGCGGCATGATCGAAGTGGTGCGCAGCAACGCCCACGGTGTCAGTGGCATGAGCCAGCAATTGAGCAACGGCTGCCATGAAGTCGCCGGCAGCAGCCAGCAACAAAGCGTCGCCGCCAGCACCATGGCCGCCGCTGCCAGCGAAATGACCGCCAGCATCGAGGAAATCACCCGCCACGCCAATCGTGCGTTGAACATGGCCAACCAGGCCGAAGAATTGGCCAAGGACGGCGGCAAGGTGATTCATCAGGTGGTCAGCGACATGGACGGCATCGCCCGTTCGGCCCAGCAGTCGGCCCAGGTGATTCGCACGCTGGACAAGGAGTCCGAGGGGATTTTCAGCATCATCCAGGTGATCAAGGGCATCGCCGATCAGACCAACCTGCTGGCGCTCAACGCGGCGATCGAAGCGGCCCGCGCCGGTGAGCAGGGCCGTGGTTTTGCCGTGGTGGCCGACGAAGTCCGCAGCCTGGCGGGCCGCACCAGCGCCTCCACCCAGGAAATCGCCGCGATGGTCGCGCGTATCCAGCAAAGCACTCGCGAGGCCGTGACCAGCATGGAGGCCGGCGTGGCCCAGGTCGACAAAGGCATGGCCGTGACCGCGGATGTCGAGCGTGCCATCCGTGAGATTCTCGAAGCCACGTTGAACACCACGCAACTGGTCAACGACATCAGCCGCACCATCGGCGAGCAAAGCCTGGCCAGCAACGAAATCGCCCACCAAGTGGAGATGATTGCCGGCATGTCGGAGGACAATAGCAAAGTGATCGGGCGCACGGCTTCAACGACGGATGAGTTGTCGACGCTGGCGGGGCAGTTGTCGCAGTCGGTGGATCGCTTCAGGCTTTGAGGTTGTCGGGGTTTTATGGTGTGGGGGAGGGCCTCTTCGCGAGCAAGCCCGCTCCCACACGGGATCTGTGGCGCCCATAAATTCCCTGTGGGAGCGGGCTTGCTCGCGAAGGCGTCAGCCCAGACACCCTAGCGCTCAAATTGACTTGATCCCCTTTGCATAATCAGCCCTGGCCGCCCGAAAACCCTCGGCATTCCCCATCACCCAATCCCACAACGGAATCATGTTCTCCAACAACCCGGTACCCAGCACGGAGAGTTCATATTCCACCCGTGGCGGCACTTCCTGGTAGTCATGGCGCAAGACCAACCCATCACGCTCCAGCGTTCGCAACGTGCGGGTCAACATGCGCTGGGTCACGCCTGCCATACGCCGGCCAATCTCTGCATGACGCAACGGCCCGGCCACGCCCAAGGCATAAACAATACCTAGCGACCAGCGATTGCCGGCATGCGTGAGCACCTCGCGTTTAAGTCCGTCATCGTCCGCACTCAGCGCTTCGCAGGCCACTTGCGACCGTTTGATGATGTCTGAAATGTCCACTCGGTTCTCCGGTATCACCCGTGTGCCTACTTATGCGCGGCGTCGAAGGGTGCCAGCATGATTGCTGAATTTCAGTCATCTGGCGATCAGGAGTCACACGATGGGCAACAACCAAAACACCGACTCGCGGAATATTCTGGTGCTTGGCGCCGGCGAACTGGGCATGGCCGTGATGCGCGAATTATCCGCCCAGGGCTCGGGCGCGAAGATCACTGTGCTGCTGCGCGCTTCGGCCATTGAGACACAAGACCCGAGCCGTCTCGCGCAACTGTCCGAGCTGCAAGCACTGGGCATTGAAACCCTGGCGGGCGATATCGCGACGGATTCGGTCAGCGAATTGGCGGCGCTGTTTGCGGCGTTCGATACGGTGGTCAGTTGCGTCGGATTCGCCGCAGGGCCAGGCACTCAAACCAAGCTGACGCAAGCCGCCATCGAGTCCGGTGTCAGCCGCTATTTCCCATGGCAATTCGGCGTGGATTACGACGTGATTGGCTTTGGTAGCGCGCAGGACACGTTTGATGAACAACTGCACGTGCGCCACCTGCTGCGTGCTCAACAGCGTATCGAATGGGTGATCATTTCAACCGGCATGTTCACCAGTTTCCTGTTCGAACCGTCCTTTGGCGTGGTCGATCTGGCTAACAGCACGGTCCATGCGTTAGGCGACTGGGACACTCGATTGACCATCACCACGCCTGAGGACATTGGCCTGCTCACCGCCAGGATCCTGTTCACCCAGCCACGGTTTGCGAACCGGGTTGTTTACGTGGCCGGCGACACGATCACCTATGGGCAACTGGCAGACGTGGTGGAATCCGCACTGGCTCGCGAGTTGTCGCGTGTGCCGTGGAGTGTGCCGATGCTCACGGCTGAATTGGCGAAGCGGCCGGATGATCAACTGAGCAAGTATCGGTTGGTGTTTGCCGAGGGCAGGGGCGTGGCGTGGGATAAGGCGGGGACGTTTAATGCTGAAGAGAATATTGAGGTGGTGACGCTGGAGCGGTGGGTTGCCGGGCATTTGGGCAGTTGAGAGTTTTGAGGTGTCTGGCCTGGCCTATTCGCGAGCAAGCCCGCTCCCACATTGGATCTGTGGCGTGCACAAATCCCCTGTGGGAGCGGGCTTGCTCGCGAAGGCGTCAGACCAGACAACCATTATTCCAACGCTCTGCCGCACACCCGGCCGAGCCCATCAACCTCATCAGATACGAAACGCCTGACGCCCAATCAACAACCACTTCCCACCCTGTTTCTGCCAAATCTGAAAGTTCTCGATCTCGGTCGGCACCACTTCCGTGCCATTCAGTGCTTGCGCCGAGAAGTGGTTGCGCACCAGCGCCGTATCGCCCAACAGGGTGATGGTCTGCTTCTGCATCTCCAGCGTCTTGAATGCGCTTTTGCCGGTTTCGATATCCGCGATAAAGGCTGCCTTGTCCTGAACCTTACCGCTGGAATGCCCGTAGCTGAGCTTGGCGGCGGTCAGCTTTTGCAGTTCGGGAATGTCCTTGTGCAGCATGGCTTGGGTCAGGTGGTCGACGGCTTGTGCCACGTCTTTCTCGGCGGTCGCCGGGGCGGCGGCGACGTAGCCGCTGAAGAGACATAGAAAACCGATCACTAATTTGGCTTTTTGCATGGGTGTTTCCTTGTTGTTGTGGGTGGTCGAGACTGATTGAATTCGTCAGTCGTCGTACAACTTAGCAGATATTTTGCGGATAAGGCAGAGCGTGTTTCGGGTGCGTATCGCCATTTGTCGGGAGCGAGGAACGGGCCTTGATCTCAGCACTTCCAAGGGAAAACGACCCAGGGAAGCACGACCATGAGTGATGACGCGAAGCAGGAAGCCTTGGCCGCTTGGTACAAATTGCTGCGCCAGCCCGAAATCCGTATGGACAGCGAAGAACACTACGACGAACTGCTGAAGGCCGCGGATGAGATGGAACGCACCGGGCTGATCAATGGCTCGGAGTGGCGGGTGTTGGTACGCGAGGCGGGGGTTGCGTTTGCCAGTGCGATTGCGGGTTTGGGAGGTGGAACCTAGGCCGGTGTCGCGATCGGTTTATGTGGGCACCGCTGGCTGGAGTGTGCCCCGGGAATATGGGGCGTTGTTTCCTGATACGGGCACGCACTTGCAGCGGTATGCGACGCATCTGATGGCGGCTGAAATCAACAGCTCGTTCTATCGCCCGCATCAGCCACAAACCTATCTGCGCTGGGCGCAATCGGTGCCGTCGGTGTTTCGCTTTTCGGTCAAGCTGCCCAAGCTCATTACCCATGTTCAGCGCCTGCAGAACTGTGAAGCCTTGTTCGACGAGTTCCTTGCCCAATGCAGACAATTGGGCGACAGGTTGGGCTGTCTGTTGATCCAGTTGCCACCGTCGCTCGCCTATGACCCTGTGACGGCGGCGGCTTTTTTCCGGATGCTGCGCCAACGTTACGAGGGCACGGCGGTGCTCGAACCCCGCCATGAAACCTGGCGTGAAGCCAACGGTTTACTGATCGAACACAGAATCGGGCGGGTCGCGGCCGACCCCTCGCCGATCACTGGTGGCACCACGCCGGGGGGATGGTCCGGGGTGCGTTATTGGCGGCTGCATGGTTCGCCACGGATTTACTACAGCGACTATGACGTGAGTCGATTACAGGTGTTGGCGGCGAAGATACAACTGTCAGCGCAGGCGGGGGCCGAGACCTGGTGCATTTTTGATAACACAGCGAGCGGCTTTGCGTTGGGGAATGCGTTGAGTTTGCGGGCGCTATTAGGGCCCTTGGTTTGATGGTATTTGTTCGGCCGCTTTCGCGAGCAAGCCCGCTCCCACATTTTGAAATGTGATCCCCTGTGGGAGCGAGCTTGCTCGCGAAGAGGCCCGCCCAGACACCTCAAATCCAAAAAATCACACCCCAACCCCCGACCACCAAGTCGCGAACAGACGCGCGGGTTTGCCGTGTCGTGATATTCTTCGCCCCAACTTGCTTTGACCAATTCAGTTCGCACGTTCTCGAGACGTGCAAACAGGATCCATGTCGCTCAAGTAGCTGAAGCCAATAATGATAAAAAGTCAGTTCAGAGGGACATCTAAACTGAGGTCGATGGAGACACGTCGGCCTTGTGTGCCCACCCTCCAATCCTGATGTGCGGGAACCCACGACATGCTGTCTGCGTGCCGTGAACCAGGGGCCTTACACGTGAGGATGGAAGGGCGGATGGCGTTTATCATAGGTGCTACAGATGCTTAAAAAACTCAACACGGCCCTGCTGGGGCTGGCTTTGTCGATGGGGATCACGTCCGTTCACGCGGAAGAGGCAAAGAAAGTCGATGTGCTGCTCATTGGCGGCGGCATCATGAGCGCGACCCTGGGTGTGTGGCTCAATGAGTTGCAACCGGACTGGTCGATGGAAATGGTCGAGCGCCTCGACGGCGTCGCCCTGGAAAGCTCCAACGGCTGGAACAACGCCGGTACCGGTCACTCGGCCCTCGCTGAGCTGAACTACACCCCGGAAGACGAGAACGGCAAAGTGTCGATCCCGAAAGCCGTTGAAATCAACGAAGCTTTCCAGATCTCCCGTCAGTTCTGGTCGTGGCAGGTTCAGCAAGGCGTTCTGAAGAACCCGCGTTCGTTCATCAACTCCACTCCGCACATGAGCTTCGTGTGGGGCGATGACAACATCAAGTTCCTGAAAAAACGCTACGAAGCCCTGCAAGCGAGCCCGCTGTTCGCCGGCATGCAGTACTCCGAAGACCCGGCTGTGATCAAGAAGTGGGTTCCGCTGATGATGGAAGGGCGCGACCCGAACCAGAAAATCGCGGCCACCTGGACGCCGATCGGCACCGACGTCAACTTTGGCGAAATCACCCGCCAGTTCGTTGCGCACCTGCAAGCCACACCGAAGTTCGACTTGAAACTGTCTAGCGAAGTGCAAGACATCACCAAGAACGACGACGGCACCTGGCGCGTCAGCTACAAAAACCTGAAAGACGGCACCAAAACCGAAACCGACGCCAAGTTCGTGTTCATCGGCGCGGGCGGCGGTGCACTGCACCTGCTGCAGAAGTCCGGCATTCCTGAAGCCAAGGAATACGCAGGCTTCCCGGTGGGCGGCTCGTTCCTCGTGACCGAAAACCCGACCATCGCCGAACAACACCTGGCCAAGGCCTACGGCAAAGCCTCCGTTGGCGCACCGCCAATGTCGGTTCCGCACCTCGACACCCGTGTCCTGGACGGCAAACGCGTGATCCTGTTTGGCCCATTCGCGACCTTCAGCACCAAGTTCCTCAAAGAAGGCTCGTACCTGGACCTGCTGACCAGCACCACTACCCACAACATCTGGCCGATGACCAAAGTCGGCATCAAGGAATACCCACTGGTTGAGTACCTTGCTGGCCAACTCATGCTGTCCGACGAAGACCGCATGAACGCCCTGAAAGAATACTTCCCGAACGCCAAAGCCGAAGACTGGCGCCTGTGGCAAGCCGGCCAACGCGTGCAAATCATCAAGCGTGATGAAGCTGCCGGTGGCGTGCTGAAGCTGGGTACCGAGATTGTTGCATCGGCTGACGGCTCGATCGCTGGCCTGCTGGGCGCCTCCCCAGGCGCATCGACTGCTGCACCGATCATGCTGACCGTGCTGCAAAAGGTCTTCAAGGATCAGGTTGCTTCACCTGCGTGGCAGGAGAAGCTGCATCAGATCGTGCCGAGCTATGGCACTCAACTGAACAACGATCCTGCTAAAGTGGCTGAGGAGTGGGCTTATACCGCCAAGGTATTGCAACTGACTCCGCCACCGGCGATTCCGCAGTTGAAGGCTCCGGTTGCTGCTCCGGCGCCTGCTGATGCTGGCAAGGCTCCGAAGGCAAATGCTGCTAGTGATATGGCTCTGTAACTAAAAGCCTGATTGGAAAAGCCCACTGGTCGGTGACGGTCAGTGGGCTTTTTTGTGCTGTTATTTAATAGTAGTTCGTGTGCGTATTCTAATCATGTGGGAGTTTTGCTAACACGCTTTGTTCGTGTCAAAGACTCCATTTTTTCTTGATGTAGTTAGATGTAGATTCAATTTCGGGAAACATTGTTCTGGAGTTTATGTTGAGAGTGTCGAGTTGCTTGATAACGTCGATTTTGGACTCGGCAGGAATGGTGATTGTCTTTAATTTAATACCAGCCGAGTTTTCAGGAGCATTGTACTCGAGAAGCCCCGCAGCAATGAATGCACCTGACTGAGCAATGACCCGCTTGTTGTTTTTTGATGGGTATACAAAAAAATATCTGAATAGATCTACTGGTTTGACTTTGTCGAGAAAATAGGACTTCTCGGCTTTAACAAATTGCATAAGTCTCTGTATTTCTTCAGTGTTTCTGAAAGTGTTTAATTCTTTGTCAGTCCAAGGGGTTTGTTTCTTGTGTTTGTTATATTCTTCTTTTATCTTGGTCCTTTCTAGATCGGACAACCTAGATAGATTGCAGATAATACTGATTGTGTCGCTATCTGCAAATTTCACGCGTGTCTTTGTGAAATCGAATATTTGAACTTGTCCACTGTTTTTGCGGTTTTCATTTCCCTCGCAAGCAAAATATAGAGCGACTAACGGGTTAAGTGTAACGTCGAGGAGTCGCGTGGGTAAGCTGTAGTGCTGTGCTCTTACCAGTTTGTCGAACATCGATTTATCAGATCCAAATTCGTTTGGAGCTTCAACCAGCAGTTCGCTAAGAATCTGATTTTCTGCGCCACTCCTGAGGTCGCGCATTACGGATGGCTTTAGTTTCCACGCAATATTCGATTGTCCCCTGTAACATCTCGCACCACTATTTTTTTTTGAAAGCTGGAATATGATCTCAAGGTAGGAGTTTATATCGCGTGCAATGAGATGTTCCGGATCTAATTTATTTTGGTTCATGGTTGTGCTCATGGGGGGAGGCTGTATTGTTGCTGGTGCTATAGTTCGTGCCGATGTGATTTGAAAAAGCGATTGCTTCTTGTAATCACGATCGTCTAGCTACTTAGCGTTCTCTCAAACCTTCCAAACCCAATGATAAACCCGCTTTACCAACGCCAAATAATTCCAAGCCAACGTCGCCCCAAACGCCGCCCCAGCCAACCCAAGCTTGAAAACCGATTGCTGCCAATCATACGACCGATCAAGCACTAAATGCGCCAGCCAATAACTGTCGTAGTGGTGAGAGGTTCTGTAAGTCACCAAAAAGGCAAAAACACACAACATTACCGACAAACAAAACACCACAAATCCCAACTTGTTCAGCGGTGTTTCAAGCTTCTTCAACATCATGCGTACGGTTTCCTATAAAAACGATTAAGCAGCGCGCTCATCACGCCTTTTCTTTCTTCAAATTCTGCGCAACTTCGCCCGTCACGCCTGCCGTGATGACACCCGCGCCTGGCAGTATGTTCGTCACGGTGCTGGTCGCCGTCATGGGAACATTGCGGATGTAGGCCTCGACGGGGATGCCAGCGCGCATATGCGCTGACACCATTTGTGGCGAGAGGACGGTGCGGGTGATGGTGGAGCTGACGGTGCGGAACAGGTTTCCCAGGGCCGATACGATGGACATGATGGTGAGGGCGGCGAAGGGGATGGATAGCCACATGACGCTCATTTTGAACAGTGCGTGTTCGGTGGACAGGCCGTTGAGGCTGCGGCAGTAGAGTATCGAGGCGATCAGGTAGAGGCCGGCGATGAGGGCGATGGCCATCGGGTCGCGGATGTCGAAGGCCAGTCGTGCGCCGAGCAATCCGTAGATCACCAGGCTGGCGAGCACGTCGGGGATCAGGCTTTTCAGGCCGTCCAGGGCTTTGGAAATGTTGTAGATCACGAAGCCGATGATGACGATCCAGCCCAGCACCGGAATCACGCCAAGGGCCATGACGAGGACCGAGAGCAGCAGGCTTTTGATGATGCCGTGATGGAGGTTGTTTCTGATCAGGTAGAAGACGAAGTAGCCGAAGGAAAACAGCGCAATCACGCCGATGGACGCCAACGCGGCTTCAGGCTGAAGAAAAAAGCTCATGCCGCCTACGGCAATCATGAAGGCGAGGCAAAGGTAACCACTTTTGTTCATGGGTGTTCGTCCGTGATCTGGAAGCAGGGTGTTCTTCCGTTGGGACGTGCATGCTACTAATTAGCCATTACTTTTGTCGAGCCGCGGTTGCTGATCCAGTTCAGCGGGATTAGGCAAGAATTCAGCAGAATGCAGTCATCGGTCATGCCCACCCAAGTCGTACCCTGTACGCACCACGGCGCAATCCAGTCGCCAAGACTTCCCGACGTTCTTCGATCAAACCATCCACCTCTGTCATCCACTTGAACGATTCAGTCACTACGCTACTCCTCTGGTATTCAACATCCGACTCAAAAAGGCGATCGCAATGACCAAGACTTACAGCTATGCCGCGCAAGGCGCCAAGGACTCGCTCAAGCCTTTCACCTTCGAACGTCGCGCCCCGGGCGCCGATGATGTGCAGATCGATATCCTCTATTGCGGCGTATGCCATTCCGACCTTCACACGGTAAAAAACGAGTGGCACAACACCTTGTATCCGTCGGTGCCGGGGCATGAAATTGTCGGTCGCGTGACGGCGGTTGGCGCCAACGTCAGCAAGTTCAAAGTGGGCGACCTGGCGGGCGTTGGCTGCATGGTCGACAGTTGCCAGCACTGCGCGTCGTGCGCGGAAGGCGAAGAGCAATATTGCGAGAATGGCTTCACCGGTACTTATAACGGTCCGGTGTTTGGCGGCGAGAACACGTTCGGCGGTTATTCGGACAATATCGTGGTCAAGGAAAAGTTCGTCCTGCGCATTTCCCATGGCGACGCGAATTTGGCCGCCGTCGCGCCGCTACTGTGTGCCGGTATCACCACGTATTCGCCGCTGCATCACTGGAAAGTCGGTCCTGGCAAGAAGGTCGGCGTGGTCGGCCTCGGCGGCCTGGGGCATATGGCGGTGAAAATCGCGCATGCCATGGGCGCGCATGTGGTGTTGTTCACCACGTCGCCGAACAAGCGTGAAGACGGTTTGCGTCTGGGCGCCGATGAAGTGGTGGTGTCGAAGAATCCGGATGAGATGGCCAAGTTTGCCAACACCCTGGATTTCATTTTGAACACGGTCGCCGCGCCGCATGATCTGGACGCGTTCCTCGGGCTGCTCAAGCGCGATGGCACGATGACGCTGGTCGGTGCGCCGGACAGTCCGCATCCGTCGCCGTCGGTGTTTAACCTGATCTTCAAGCGCCGCAGTCTGGCCGGTTCGTTGATTGGCGGGATTCAGGAAACCCAGGACATGCTGGATTTCTGCGCCAAGCACGGGATTGTTTCGGACATCGAGATGATCAACATTCAGGACATCAACGATGCCTATGGCCGAATGTTGAAGGGCGATGTGAAGTATCGGTTTGTGATTGATATGAACAGTTTGAAGAAAGAAGCCAACGCGGCCTGACGGATCGCCCCTCGGGTCTGACCCGGGGGGCACTTGAGTTGCCCTTCAAAAGATTCCGCCTATCACGCTCTAACACTGCGCCTATTAGCAGTCCCCTCCAGACGGTCTAGTCTTACCGTTGCGCCAGCGCACGCTGGCCGCTCAATACCTGATGAAAGAGATAAGAAAGCGTCACAGGCTTGCCGTGGGCCCGCGTGCTGGCGAATCGATCGCCAAACTCTAGAATTCCCGTGTGGCCACATTGAGCAGTTGCTTGAACTGCTTGGCCCAGCAGCCTATGTCATTGATTTCGCTCATTGCTATTGCAGGCCCAGGCCGGGCCGGGTAGCTGGATGAACACGACCAAAGGTAGCTCATACATGGCAACTGAATCGAAATGCCCGTTCAATCACGCCGCTGGCGGTGGCACGACGAACCGCGACTGGTGGCCGAATCAACTGAACCTGAAGATCCTGCACCAGCACTCGACCCTGTCCGATCCCCTGGACGAGGGCTTCAACTATGCCGAAGCGTTCAAGAAACTGGATTTTGCGGCGGTCAAAGCGGACCTGAATGCGCTGATGACCGATTCGCAAGATTGGTGGCCGGCGGACTTCGGTCACTACGGGCCGTTTTTTATTCGCATGGCCTGGCACGCGGCGGGTACGTATCGCACCGGTGACGGGCGTGGCGGGGCGGGTTCCGGTCAGCAGCGGTTCGCGCCGCTCAACAGTTGGCCGGACAACGTCAGCCTCGACAAGGCGCGGCGGCTGCTGTGGCCGATCAAGCAGAAGTATGGCCAGAACATTTCCTGGGCTGACCTGATTGTCCTTACCGGCAACGTGGCGCTGGAGTCCATGGGCTTCAAGACCTTTGGTTTCTCTGGCGGTCGTCCCGATGTGTGGGAACCGGACGAAGACGTGTACTGGGGCTCCGAGACTAAATGGCTGGGCGGCGACACCCGCTACGACAAGGCAAATCCTCCCGTGGAAGCGCCGGGCGACGGTCCTCTGGTAGCCGAGCCGGGCAAAAATGAGGAGAGCCGTACCGACCACGGCCGCAACCTTGAGAACCCGTTGGCCGCCGTGCAAATGGGCCTGATCTACGTCAACCCAGAGGGCCCGGAGGGCGAGCCCGATCCGGTCAGATCCGCCATCGACATCCGCGAAACCTTCGGCCGCATGGCCATGAACGACGAAGAAACCGTGGCGCTGATTGCCGGCGGCCACGCCTTCGGCAAAACCCACGGCGCCGGGCCTGCCGACAATGTGGGCGCAGAGCCGGAAGCGGCGGGCCTCGAACTACAAGGTCTTGGCTGGAAGAACAGTTTCGGCACCGGTAAAGGCCCCGACACCATCACCAGTGGCCTGGAAGTGACCTGGACCACCACGCCGACAAAGTGGAGCAACAACTACCTGGAAAACCTGTTCGGTTTCGAGTGGGAACTGACCAAAAGCCCGGCAGGCGCCCATCAGTGGACGCCGAAAAACGGGGCGGGCTCCGGAATCATTCCGGATGCCTTCGATACGTCGAAACGGCGTAACCCGACGATGCTCACCTCGGATCTGGCCCTGCGCTTCGATCCGATCTACGAGCCGATCTCCCGGCGCTTCCTGGCCAATCCCGACCAGCTCGCCGACGCGTTCGCCCGCGCCTGGTTCAAGCTGATCCACCGCGACATGGGCCCGCTCTCACGCTACCTCGGCCCGGAAATGCCCGCCGAAGAATTGCTGTGGCAAGACCCGATTCCGGACCTCGATCACGAGGTGGTCAACGACAGCGACATCGCCGCACTCAAGGGCAAAATCCTGGCCTCGGGCTTGAGCGTTTCACAACTGGTCTCGAGCGCTTGGGCGGCGGCTTCCACTTTCCGTGGCTCCGACAAACGCGGTGGTGCCAACGGTGGACGCCTGCGCCTGGAACCACAGAAGTCCTGGCAAGCCAACCAGCCTGAGCAACTGGCCAACGTGCTGGCGAAACTCGAGGGCATCCAGCGCGAGTTCAGTAGCGGCGGCAAGAAAATCTCCCTGGCGGACCTGATCGTGCTGGCCGGCAGCGCTGGCGTCGAACAAGCCGCAAAAAACGCGGGCCACAACGTAACGGTGCCATTCACGCCAGGACGGATGGACGCGTCGCAAGAGCAAACCGACGTCGAATCGTTCGGCTTCCTCGAACCGATTGCCGACGGCTTCCGCAACTACCTCAAAACCCGCTACAGCGTACCGGCCGAGCATCTGTTGATCGACAAGGCACAGCAACTGACCCTTACCGCGCCCGAAATGACCGCGCTGATTGGCGGCCTGCGCGTGCTCAACACCAACGTCGGCCAGACCAGGCATGGCGTCTTCACCCAGCGGCCAGAGGCGTTGACCAACGACTTCTTCACCAACCTGCTGGACATGGGCGTGGAGTGGAAGCCGACGTCGGACGCGCAGGAAGCGTTTGAAGGACGCGACCGCAACACAGGCGCAGTGAAATGGACGGCGACCCGGGTTGACCTGGTCTTCGGCTCGCATGCGCAATTGCGTGCGTTGGCGGAGGTGTATGCCAGCAGCGACGCGAAGGAGCGGTTTGTGAAGGACTTTGTAGCGGCGTGGGTCAAGGTGATGAATCTTGATCGGTTTGATTTGAAGTGATGTAAGCAGCAAATAGCCCGCTGAACCGGTGACGGCCAGCGGGTTTTTTTTGCCCGAAATTTACACAAACCCTGTGGGAGCGGGCTTGCTCGCGAAGGCGTCGTGTCAGTCGACATTAATAGTGGCTGACCCAGCGCTTTCGCGAGCAAGCCCGCTCCCACAAGGGGGGTTGCGATCTGATCCGTATTTTCTCGCGCCACCTGCATCTGTTACGAGATCAGCCCCAAGCCCACAATGCCTGCACCGGCCCGGCCGCCCTGAGATGAACCCATCTCACTGCGCCTGTTGCGCCGCAAACTCAAGTGGTAGGAGGCCTTATGGCTAGAATGGCGATTTTCCTGGGTGGGTTTCTGGTGCTGACCATATTGATCGGAGTCCTCGCCACGATTTCTCCGGTGTGAAGACACAAAAAGCCCGCTGAACCGGTGACGGTGAGCGGGCATTTTTGTGGATAGACAAAGGTGAGCACAATCGCCACAGGTAGGTATTCGCCTAATTCCCATCCGCAACTTTGCGCTCAATCTCATCGACCTTACGCTGCAACTCCTCAGCCTCCTGCTCTTTAACCCGGGTCGAAGAGGGCGTAATGGTTTCATCGACACCACGAGTGTCGCTGTCCCCATCCTCAAGATCTCTTTCCACCACATTCACCGGTTTGCCCGACGCATCAGTTGGCGGCGCGTTCGGGGTTGTTTTCGATTCATCGTTCATTTCGCATACCTCCATTGACCTAATCATTGGAGGCACTGATATCGCGGGAGTTCGAGATTTTTACGAGCCGCTCTCGCCCCAGCGCCGTGCCTGGACGATCAGCGCAGGGGCAAAGTGCAGCGCCACCATCCGCGCCAAGTGATGGGTGAGGATAAACACCACATTCAGCCCGCCGCTGAACGCGACGATGGCGATGGTTTCGATGGCGCCGGGCATGTAGGCCAGCCACAACGACAGCGGGTCGCTGCCCAGCACCCGCGAGGCCGCGACGGCAAACACGGCGGCGATGAGGATCATCAGAGCGACGGACATCACGCCGGAGCGGCCGTGGCGGATCAGATCCGCCAGGGAGATATCCTTGAATTTCGAGCCAATCAGCGTGCCGAGGATGACGGTGGCGAAGTTGACGCTCCACGGCGGCATCTGGAAGTCCGGCAGGAAGCCCATTTTGACGTAGACGCCGGTGGCGACGATGGCGGTGAGCATGAACGGTGCCGGGACGCCGATGCGCAGCAGCACGCGACCGATGCCGATGCACAAGGCGATCAGCGACAGCACGATCACCAGGGTGCCGGTGAGCAGCGGGGCTTGTTCGGCGAGCATCAGGTTGGGTTGCGCCGGGATGAGAAAACTGACCAGCACCGTGATCGAGAGCAAGCGCACCAGGTGCACCACGATCACTTTGCCGGACGCTCGCTCTGACTCCAGCAAATCGAACACCGCGGCGAGTGCGCCAGGGTAGACGGCCAGCAGTGAGTCCTTGAGGTTCCAGCGCGAAATCTTCAACAGCCAGAAACCGGCCACCGTGATCTGTACCGCCAGGCACACAAACAGAAAGCCCAGGCTCGGCAACATCGCGGCGGCGGTGTGGCTGTCCCAGGCCTTGAACATCAGGCCGGTGGCGATCCCTAGCACCACTTGTACGTAGCCGAGGCCCAAGGGCAGGGTAGGCGCGAAACGCAGGTGGCTGACGATCAGCGCGCTCCCGAGTATCGAGCCGAGCAGCAGGCCATGGGGCACGCCGGCATATTGCAACGCCGTGCCGACGCCCGTGGCGATTAGTAAACACAACAGGGTTTTCATGAGTCGTCCTTGATTCTAGTTGTTTCCCAATGTTTCAAAGCATGCACTTTCTCCCATTGATCCGTGTGCAGCGTCAAGCAGAAGGCGATGCGCTCGGCTGATCTGTCTGCGCAGCGGGCGTCGGAATCTGCATCGGCTCGCTTTCCCCCATCGTGCTGTATTGCTCGCGCAATGCGCGTAGTTCTTTGGTGCCGAGCTTGTCCAGGCAAAGCGCCGCGTTCTGCGCTTCGTGGGTGGCGCGGAGCAGTTCGTCAATTTTCAAATGCAGAATGTCGTTGTCGCGGTTCTGGGTGTTTTGAATCAGGAAGACCATCAGGAAGGTGATGATAGTGGTCGAGGTGTTGATGATCAGTTGCCAGGTGTCGTTGTAATGGAAGTACGGCCCGGTGCATGCCCAGATGCCGATCAGCGCGATGGCGAGCAGGAACGTTTTGGAGCTGCCGGCCCAGTTGGAGAGGGATTGACAGAATTTTGCGAATTTCATGGCCGTGGTTCCTGAGGGTTGGTGAACCATGGACTGCGGCGAGTTCTTGAAATTCTTTTTTACATTTGAATCGGCCGACGAAGTGTTGTTTTTTGGGTGGATGTGTCTGGCTTGCGGTGTGTGGAGACTTTTAGGGGCTCTTCGCGGGCAAGCCTCGCTCCTACAAAGATCTTGGTTAGGAGCGGGATTGACTGAGCAGTTTGCTGAAGGCCTGTTTGTCGACCGGGCGGCTCATGTAGAAGCCTTGCACCTCGTGGCATTGATCGGCGCCGAGGATGTTCAGTTGTTCTTCGGTTTCGACACCTTCGGCGGTGACGGTCAGGCCCATGGCTTTGCCCAAGCCGATGATGGCCTGGACCACGGCGCGGTCGTTGCCGCCGCTGCCCATCGAGGCGATGAAGCGTTTGTCGATTTTGATGCCGTCGAACGGGTAGGCGCGCAGGTAGCCCAGTGACGAGTAGCCGGTGCCGAAGTCGTCCATGTTCAAGCGCACGCCGAGTTCCTTGAGGGCGTTCATGGTGGTGAGGGCGCCGTCGATGTCGTTGAGCATCACGTTTTCGGTGATTTCCAGTTCGAGACGGCTGGCCGGGAAGCGGGTCGAGACCAGCACTTCCCGCACATCCTCGACCACATCGCTGCGGGCGAATTGGGCCGGGGACAGGTTGACCGACAGCAGGATGTCGTCCGGCCAGGTCAGGGCGGTTTCGCAGGCCTCGCGCAGGACCCAACGACCCAGCGGCACGATCAGGTCAGTTTGCTCGGCCAACGGAATGAACAGGTCCGGCCCGAGCAGCCCTTGGGTCGGATGTTGCCAGCGGACCAGCGCTTCGACCGAGACAATTTCCTTGCCGTCGACTTTGTAGCGTGGCTGGTAATGCAGCACAAATTCGTGCCTCTGCACGGCAAGTCGCAGGTCGTCTTCCAGTTGGCGACGATGCTGGATCTGGTCGCTCATGTGCGCTTCGAAGTAGCACCAGGTGTTTTTGCCGTCGGACTTGGCCTTGTACAGGGCGATGTCGGCACAGCGAATCAATTCGCTGGGCAGGTAGCCCTGGCGGCGGCTGAGGGCGATGCCCAGGCTGGCGCCGACATGCAGCGTATGGTTTTCATGGTGGATGGGCCGGTGCAGGCTTTCGATCAGGCGGGTGCAGAACTTGTCGATCTCGCTATGGCTGTCCATGTTGTGCAGCACCACGACAAACTCATCACCGCCGAGCCGGGCCACGATGTCATGGTCGCGGGTGCACTCGCGCAGCCGTTCGCCGACTTCTTGCAACACAGCATCGCCGGCGGGATGGCCGAGGGAATCGTTGATCGGCTTGAAGTTGTCCAGGTCGATCATCAGCAACGTCAGAGGCGCTGAGTGTTCCTTGAGCAACAAGGCATCTTCAAGGTAGCGCGCGAGTTTGTTGCGATTGGGCAATCCGGTCAGCGCATCGTGCATTGAGAGGTGCTGGATTTGCGCATGGGCCGCGACTTCATCGGTGATGTCGCTGGCCGTGCCGCGATAGCCAATGACCGTTTCGTTGTCGAAAATCGGTCGGGCAGACACCCGGCAGTAGCGCTGTTGGCCGCTTTGATCGCGATAGGTACAACGCAGGTCGCTGTCGCTGGTTTCCTCGGTCAGTTTGTTCAGCCAGAGGGCCAGCGGCGTGGTGTCGCAATACAGCAATTGCTCGATGTTTTGTCCCAGCCATTGCTGATCGGAGAACCCGGTGACGGCGCTGAAACGTCCGGATAGGTAGGTGATGAATTGGCCTTGATCAATTTCCCAGATCCAGTCGGACGCAGCTTCCGCCACCGCACGAAAGCGCTCCTCGCTGGCTTCCAGGGCATGATTGGCGGTTTCCAGTGCCTGGTTGGAGGCTTGCAACACTTCATAACTGCTGTCGACGTATCGGGATGAACGCATCGCATAACGAAAGAAGTAGGCCGTCAGCAACATCAGCACCACCAGGGTCCCGCCCAACGGTGGCAACAGCGACCATAACAAATGTTTGCCGGGCTGATCGAGTTCGGCAATCAGGCTGTAGCCGGTGGTTTCCAGCGGAACCTGCTGTTGTTTTTTGGCGAGAGCGCCGTCGGGGGCGAGGTTCAGATTTTCCAGGCCATAACTGGTGCCCAGAGTATGCAGTTTGGCGGCGGTCAGTTGATCGACGAACACCAGCACTGACGTGCTTTTCGGGTCTTCAATCGGACGTTCGTCATTCGGCATGACCGCCTCGGCGGTCAACAGGGCGGGCCATCCTTCGAACATGGTGTATAGGCTGATCGGCTTCGTCAGTTCAGCCTGACTCTGAACCTGATCCACCAACGCTGCGGCGGACGCCGACAGGTAACTGGAAAATTCCCCTTCGACCAATTGCCCACGAATCACCGCGTATTTGGTGTGCGCCCGATCGAGCACAAACACGCCTTCGTAGCCATCGCTGGCGAACAGGGTTTTGCCCATGTTTTGCTGGGTGTACGCCCAGTCGGTATCCACTTCACCGTTCAAGTGGTCATAGGCGGACGTCCAGTAGGCGTAACTGGTGATGTAGTTTTTTGAGGCGGTGATGCGATTTTCCAGCGCGCGTGCGGTGTAAAACCGCGTGTCGTTGATGTCTTCGGAATCGAGGCCGGTGGCGATGCTGAACAGCGCACCGACCACCATGCAAACCCCGGCGATAAACAGAATGCCCATCGCAAACGCCAGGCGTCTGGTCACCGAGCTTTGGCGGGTGGGGGCCGGGGCCGCGTAGGCTGAAAGGTCCATTGACTCGTCCTTGATCCATTGTCACGGCGCCCGGGCAAACCTGATGGTTGCAATGTGCGAGTCGCCCAGCGATCCAGTCATCCGCGACGGTCGGTGATGAATCCATGGGCGTGAGTATAGGTCGCGTGGGAAAGAGCGTTGGGATCCCGGATCAGTTCAAGGTCCGTCATCGTGAGATAGACTCAACACGGTGCATCGGACGAGAGGAGTGACACCTGTGGCGCGATTCAGATGGATTCGCTGATCACCGCAGCGGCGCGAGCATTGGCGGCGGGTGATCCTCTCGGTGCGCTGAACCGGATTGCCTTGCGCGACGACGCGGCAGCGCTGGCACTGCGCGGCATCGCCATGGCGCAGCTCGGCGATCTGGTGCGGGCGAGGTCGCTGGTGCAGCGCGCGGCGCGGGCCTTCGGGCCGAAAGAGGCATTGGCGCGGGCGCGGTGTGTGGTCGCCGAGGCCGAGATTGCGTTGGCGTCACGGGATCTGGGCTGGCCCGTCAAGCAGCTCGACACGGCGCGGGTGACGCTCGAGGCCCACGGCGATGTCGTCAACGCCGCCCATGCGCGGTATCTGGACATTCGGCGCTTGTTGTTGATCGGACGTCTGGATGACGCGCAGCACACTCTCGCCGAACTCGACCCCGCGCCACTGCCGCCGGCACTGCGCGCGGTGCATGAACTGGTGGTGGCCGGGATCGCGATGCGGCGCCTGCAATCGAACCCGGCTCGGGCGGCCCTGACCCGCGCCGAAGCGGCCGCCCATGACGCCGCGATCCCGGCACTGAGCGCCGAGGTCGAACACGCCGCCCGAATCCTCGACACGCCCGTCGCGCGATTGATTGCCCATGACCAGGAGCGGCCGCTGTTGTTGGCGGAAGTTGAAGCGTTGCTCGCCTCAACCTCGTTGGTGGTGGACGCCTGCCGCTACAGCGTGCGCGGTGTCGGTATGTCGGTGTCACTGGCCACGCGCCCGGTGTTGTTCGCCATCGCCCGAGCGCTGGCCGAAGCCTGGCCTGCGGACGTGTCGAGAGCAACGCTGATCGCCCGAGCCTTTCGCCTGAAGCTCAGCGATGAGTCCCATCGCGCGCGGTTGCGCGTCGAAGTCGGCCGCCTGCGTGCGGCGCTGGACCCCCTGGCCAGCGTGACCGCCACCCCGCGCGGTTATGCGTTGGTGGCGCGGGGCGAAAGCGACGTCGTGCTGTTGGCGCCACCGGTCGAAGAGAAATACGCCGCGCTGTTTGCCTTCCTCGCCGATGGCGAATCGTGGTCAAGTTCAGCCCTGGCGCTGGCCCTCGGCACCAGTCAGCGCACGGTGCAGCGAGCACTCGACACACTGGCGGCGGACGACAAGGTGCAGTCGTTCGGGCGTGGTCGCGCGCGGCGCTGGATGACCCCGCCGGTGCCGGGTTTCGCGACGACTTTGTTACTCACGGCACCGCTGCCCAGTGATTAGGATCACCTCACCAACCCGTGACTGAGGACGCGATCATGAAACACTCAACAGCCGAAATACTCCGTGAATATGGACCCTTTGCCGGTGTCGATGCCGTGCATGGTGTGACCTGGGACGGCCAGCGCGTATGGTTCGCCAGTGGCGAAAAACTCAATGCCCTCGACCCGGCCAGCGGCCAGACCTTGCGCTCGATCGACGTCACCGCCGATGCCGGCACCGCGTTCGACGGCGAGCATCTGTTCCAGATCGCCGCCGACCGCATCCAGAAAATCGACCCCGGGACCGGCCGCGTGCTCCACACCATCCCCGCGCCGGGTAATAGCGATTCGGGCCTGACCTGGGCCGAAGGCACGCTATGGGTGGGCGAGTACCGCGACCGCAAGATTCATCAGATCGACCCCGAGACTGGGGCGATTCTGCGCACCATCGAATCCAACCGTTTTGTCACTGGCGTGACCTGGGTCGAAGGTGCGTTGTGGCATGGCACGTGGGAAGGCGATGAGAGCGAGTTGCGGCGCGTTGATCCGGCCACGGGCGAGGTGCTGGAAAGCGTGAAGATGCCGACGGGGATTGGCGTTTCCGGGCTGGAGTCCGATGGGGGTGATCAGTTCTTTTGTGGTGGAGGCGGGAGTGGAAAGGTGAGGGCGGTGCGGCGGCCGAAATGAGCCAACCCGGTTAATTTGTGGGGGGTGTGAGGGCCCCTTCGCGAGCAAGCCCGCTCCCACATTGGATCTGTGGCGTTCACATATCCCCTGTGGGAGCGGGCTTGCTCGCGAAGAGGCCCGCACAGACAACAAAAGATTCAGAACGGTAACGTATGATTGCCGCTCTCCCACGCCAGTCAAAAGGACCCAACGATGGCTTTAAGCAAACGCGACCAAGCCCACATCGAACGTCGCCTGGTCGCGACCCTGACAGATGCGTGCGAAACGGCCAAAGCCGAAATCGTTGGTTTCTGCTGGCTGACCCACGAAGTCGATTACGCCCGATTCCCCTCCAGCCTGCGGGTGATCTGGGTCTTTGATACCGAGGCCGAGAAGGACCACGCGTTGGCCAGCGGGCAGGGTGAACGCATGGTTGAGCTGACGGCCTTCGCGTTAACCGAGGCGGACGTTCCGGTCAGCCCGGCATCGGCCCATGTGCAGTTCGATTCCGAAGAACAATGCCAGCGAGTCAATGGCGGAAACTGGGTGCAACGCCTGGCGTCCAAGCGTTCGACGCGGGCTTGAACTCACAGGCCGGCGCCGATCAACTTCAGGTATTCGGGGCTCTCGGAAATTGAGTTGTGCCCCACACCCGCAATGACCTTCAGCGACGCCACCCCCTGTTTGAAATGCCCATAGAGCCGCTCCGTGCTTGAACGCGGGATCACTTCGTCGTGTTCCGCCGCGATCAAGAGCGTCGGCACGCTGATGTGCGCGGCGTACTCGCCGGAGTCAAACGTGTCCTTCAACAGCCACTTCACCGGAAAAACCGGGAACTGGCGGGCGGCGAGCTCCAGCAGGCTGTTGTAGGGCGTGATCAGAATCAGCCGCACCGCCGGGCGTTGACTGGCGAGGCGGATGGCGACGCCCGTGCCGAGGCTGCGACCGATCACGGCAATTTGCGGGTGTTCGGCATAGACCCGGTCAAACAAGTCCAGGGCATCGCGGGCAATGGTTTCCTCGGAAGGCGAGCCTGAACTGCCACCATAGCCTCGGTAGTGCAGCAGGTAGATCGCATGATCCGCAAAGGCTTCGGAAAACGAAGGCAGGTTTCGAGAGACGTCCTCGGCATTGCCGCCAAAGTAGAGCAACGCCTTGGGGCCATCGTGGGGCCGGACGGAGATCTGCAAGTCCGCATCCGCCACCGACAACTTGAGCAGGGTTTCCGGTGTTCCGATGGCGCTGGGTTGCGGGAAATAAATGAGGGCGCGCTGAAACACGAACAGCGCAACACACAACAGCAGATACAAGGCTGCAATCGATACCAGGACGTACACCAGAACGCGTGACATTCGGTTGCTTTTCTTGGGTGACATTGACGGCTCGGGGATGAAGATAGCATCGCGGATTACTGCCGAAGTCTAGACCATCAAAAGCGGTCGTCGGCCTTGGCTTTCGGGTGGATCCAAAAATTGACCTAAAAATAGTGGCCATATAGTATCGCGTCGATGCCTGAGAATTAAATTCTAAAGAGGAAAGTCGCGAATTTGGTCCGTATTTAGTCTTGGTGCATATGACATGACGTTTAAAACGAATGGGGGATTAAATGGTTGATAATATGTTGGATTGGAAGTGTCGCGGAAAAACAGTCGAAGAGTTAATTGAAGAGCTTAATTCGTTTGAGGATCAGAGTATTAAGGTTGAGCTTTCCTTTGATGGTGGAACTACAAGTGTGCCAATAAGTATTGTGGGTAAAAAAGATGGCAAGTGCTTGCTGATTAGTGTGGTTGCTGAGGAGTGACTTTCGTGTGATTGTTGGTTTGTGAGAAGGGGAGGGAATAGAACTGTTTGGTAAATAAATCTGTCCCGATAAAAGTTCTTCCATCGCCTCGTCAGGAGAAAAGTTTATGCTGGATAGAAGAGACTTGGTAGCGTTGGAGTCCACCAGCCTGGTGGGGGTAACGGTAGGGGTTGGCTCGCAACTATTACTGTTTGCAAGCGGTGCGTCTGTAATGTGTCAGTGTCCTTTTGAGTGTGTTGATGGTCTTAGTCGCCTGTCGGGGCACGGTGAAGATGTTTACACCTCCGTTTTGTTTTATGAGTTTCTTAACCAAAATGTGAAGTCTGCCAGTTTCGGAGGCGATGGAGTGTTGGAACTCGTATTCGATGATTCGAGAGTCATTAGGATTATTGCCGACAAGAATGGTCTGGAGTCGTATGTGGTTTCTACACTTCATGGTGTGTGTCCTGTCATTTTGTTTTAGTTTTGTCGTGAAGGTTAAAGAGAAAACTGGCGGAGTTTATTTTTATATCGAAATCATAGGGGGTGAAGTTGGCCAGGTATTTCAAGCATCCAGAAAGTGACAAAATCGAAGAAGTTGATGCCTTTCAAGTATTGGCGACGTTGTTTTTTGGCTTGCTGTACTTGTTTTGCGCAGAGCTTTGGGTGCACTTGACTATTTGTCTTGTTGTTGGAGGCATCGCCGCTGCGGTGGGTGGGCCGTGGTTTGGTCTCGCGCTGATTTCATTGCATGTGATTTATGCTGCTTCGATTCGAAGAATCGTAGCGACAGCTTATTTGAAGAAGGGCTGGATCGAGGTTCAGGAACCAAAGAAAGCGTGAGCGCGTCGAGAAGCAGCGAAAAAAGTCTGAATTGAAGCGGATACGCACCCTGCAAAACGGGCGACCCACAGGTCGCTCGTTTTCATCACCACCTCCCATTTCCCATAACAAAATCCGGCGACCTACCGTTCGTCGGCCCTCACCGCTGGATGGATCCATTCATTGACGCCAAAATAGTGGCCATCTAATATCGCGCCACTATTGTGCTACTACTCTCCATTTCGAGGGATCGAACATGTACCCACCCGCCCTCGTGGCGAGGTTGTGCCTGGCTTTGCTGTGCCTGTCTCCGCTAATTCCTGCTTACGCTGCCCCCACTCCTGGTGATACCGACCTGATCCGTGAACGCCAGGATCGGCTCCTCGACGAGCAACGTCGTCGTCTCGAAGAGCTTAAGGATTTACCCGGCAAGGAAGCTAAGCCAACGCTGCCGGCAGCCCCCGCCGACACTCGCTGCTTCCCTATCAAGGACATCGAGCTCAGCGGCGCCGACAGTCTCTCGGAAGGCGAGAAAGCGCACCTGCTCAAGCCGTTTATCGATCAGTGCCTGGGCGTCACTCAGCTCAATGAATTGCTCAAGGTCATCACCGACCACTACATCGAAAAAGGCCTAGTCACCAGTCGCGCCTACTTGCCGCAGCAGGATATGTCCGGCGGCCATCTGAAGGTGCTGGTGGTCGAGGGCAAGCTTGAAGGGTTGAAGGGCGCTGAGGACAGCAAGCTGTCGGACCGTGAGCTGGGCATGGCATTTCCGGGCAAGGCCGGGGAGTTGGTCAACTTGCGGGAGATCGAGCAGATGGTCGATCAGTTGAACCGCTTGCCATCGAATCAGGCGCAGATGGAGTTGTCCCCGGGCCAGGCCGTCGGTGGCAGTGAAGTGTTGGTCAAGAACACCCCGCAAAAGCCTTGGCGTGCCGGGTTATCCCGCAGCAATGACGGCCAGCGCAGCACCGGCGAGCAGCAGTGGGGCACCACGTTCGACTGGGACAGCCCGTTGGGCCTGGCGGATCAGTTGAACCTGCGCGGCGGTCACGACGCGATGAGTGATCACCAGCATACCTCCAACAACGCGATGCTTAATTACAGCCTGCCTTGGGGCTGGTGGAACTTCACTTACACCTACAGCCAGAGCGAGTACCGCTCGCAGGCGCGAGCCAATGGCTTCAATTTCAAACAGACCGGCGACAGTGAAAACCACCAGTTGCGGGTCGAGCGGGTGATTCATCGCGACGCCGTGAGCAAAACCTCCCTCAGCACCGGCCTGTCTTACCTGCGCACCAACAACTTCATCGAAGACAGCAAGCTGGCGCTGAGCAGCAATCGCATCAGCGAAGCGCAGTTCGGCATCAACCATGGTCGGCGGGTCGGCAGTGCGTTCGTCAACCTGGACCTGGGGATGCAGGAAGGCATCGGCATTCTGGACGCACAGGGCAACGGGCATCCGGGGCCTGGCGAGCCGGACGCGCGCTACCGCAAATACACCGCCACCGCGAGCTACTTGCAGCCGTTCAAGTTGTGGGGCGAGTCGTTCAGTTTCAGCAGCCTGATGACCGGCCAGCACAGCGAAGACGTGCTGTTCAGTCCGCAACGCACCAGCCTCGGCGGGCAATCGTCGATCCGCGGCTACAAGGATCAATCCTTGTCCGGCGACAGCGGTGGCTACTGGCGCAACGACCTGCGCTGGAGCCGTCCGGTGACCTTCGAATGGCTGCGCCCGGTGTTCGCCGAATACGGCACCAGCCTCGGTTACGACCAGGGCGTGATCAGCGGCACTCGCTACAACGGTGACCAGCATGGGCGGATGTCCAGCAACTCGGTGGAGTTGTTCGCTCGCGGCCAGCACCTGGCCGCCAGCGTGACTTTCGCCCATTCCCTGGAACGCCCGGATGCGCTGACCGAGCGCGAAGCACCGATCTACTTCCGTATGGATTTCTTTCTTTAATTTCGCTACTTCGAGACCTCCAACATGGACGTTCGCCACCACGCCTTCCTCGCTCACCAACCTGCTGCGGACCTGAAAACCCGCGAGCACTTCTGGGGCATGCCCAAACGCGGGTTGGCGTTCCTGTTGGCCAACGTCATGTTCTGGCAGCCGATGTGGGCCCAGGCCGAAGGGATTGTGGTGGCCAATCCGGGAACCAGTCTGGGTCAGGCGGGCAATGGCGTGCCCATCGTCAATATTGCCACGCCGAACAGTTCCGGGCTGTCGCATAACCAGTTTCATGACTACAACGTCGGCGCCCAGGGCGTGATCCTCAACAACGTCGCGGCGCAGACCGGCGCGACGCAGTTGGGCGGGATCATCGTCGGCAACCCCAACCTGACTAGTCGGGTCGCGGCCCAAACCATTCTCAACGAAGTGGTCGGCGGCAGCCCGAGCCAGTTGCGCGGCTACACCGAAGTGGCGGGGCAGTCGGCGCGGGTGATCGTCGCCAACCCGTACGGCATCAGTTGCAACGGTTGCGGTTTCATCAACACCCCGCGCGTGACTCTGACCACCGGCAAACCGGTGTTCGACGGCAGCGGTCGGCTGGACCGCTTTCAGGTCGATCAGGGCAGCGTGTCCATCGACGGTGCCGGGCTCAATGCGAACAACGTCGACCGCTTCGAAATCATCACCCGCAGCGCGAAGATCAACGCGCAATTGCAAGCCAACAACCTGACCATCATTGCCGGTCGTAACGACGTCAACGCCGACAGCCTCAATGCGACTGCCCGCGCGAATGACGGCAGTGCCAAGCCGGAATTGGCGATTGACTCTTCGGCCTTGGGCGGGATGTACGCCGGGGCGATCAAACTGGTGGGTACCGAAGCCGGGGTCGGGGTGAAACTGGCCGGCAATATGGCGGCCAGCGGCGGGGACATTCAACTCGACATCAATGGTCAGCTCACGATGGCCCAGACCTCTGCGGCCGGCGCGGTTAACGTCAAAGCCGCCAGTCTCGACGCTCAGGGACCGGTCTACGCCGGCACATCCGTCAATGTGCAAACCCAGGGCAACCTGAACAACCAGCAAACCCTTGCCGCGCGGGACAGCATTTCCCTCACCGCAAGCGGCCAGTTGACCAACAACGGCATCATCGAAGCCGGGGTCAACGCCGATAACAGCCGTAACGCCAGCGGCGACGTGAGCCTTGTCGCGCAGAACCTCAACAACTCCGGTAAAAGCGTGATCGCCAGTCGTACTTTGACGGTCAATACCGCCCAGACCCTGACCAACCAGGGCGGCACGCTCAGCGGCCAAACCACCACCCTCAACGCCGGCACATTGGACAACCAGAACAGCGGTCGGGTGTTGGGCAACAGCACGCTGAATCTCGCGGCCAATCAAGTACTCAACACCCAAGGGGTCATCACCAGCCAAGGCAATCTGACCGCCAATCTCGGGCAATTGAACAACCACAATGGCGAGCTTTCCAGCGCCGGCCACACCACGGTGAATGCCTCGTCGCTGGATAACAGCGATGGCCAAGTGACCGGTGACGTTGCACTTAATATCGGGTTGATCGGTGCGCTGAACAACCAGAACGGTGTGCTGGGCTCCGGCAAGAGCGTCAGTATTACTGCCGCCAGTCTGGACAACAGCCATGACGGCAGCCTCGTCAGCGACGGCGACCTGACCGCCCGCATGACTGGCCTGTTCGATAACCAGAACGGTGATCTGAGTGCCAAAGGCGCGATCGACCTGCAGACTGGCAGCCTCGACAACCGTAATGGCAACCTGTCCGGCAAGGATCGACTGACGCTGCGCAGCGATTCGCTGGACAACCGCACCGGCAAAGTGCGCGCCACCAATGATTTGCAATTGAACGTCGGGCAACTGGATAACCGCCAGCAAGGGCTGCTCAGCAGTCAGGCTGCGATCAATTTCACGGGTACTCAACTGGACAACCGCGCTGGCTTGTTGAGCGCAGTGGGGCCTGTGCGTCTGAACGCGACCAGCACCGATAACAGCGGCGGTCGCATCGCCAGCCAAACCGATCTGGTCGCCAACGTTGCGCAGTTCATCAACCAGGGGGGCGAACTGGTCGCCCAAGGCGCGCTGACTCTGAGCGGCACGGCACTGGATAACCGTGGCGGCGGTCTGCTAGGCGCCACAAAAGCGCTGAAACTCAACGTCGATGCTGTGGACAACCGTGGCGGAGAAATCTCCAGCGCCGTCGATGTCAGCCTGCAAGGCTCGCAACTGAACAACAGCGACAGCGGCAAGATCCTCGCCGGTACCGATCTGGGCCTGAAAGTGGCGCAGATCATTAACCAGACCCAAGGCCAGTTGTTCAGCAAAGGCGCAACGACGGTTGCCGGCCAGAGCCTGGACAACAGCGGTGGTAGCCTCGTCACTCAGCAAGGCCTGGACATTCGCCTCGACAACGCCCTGAGCAACATCGCGGGGCTGATCAGCAGCGAAGGCACGCTGACCGTCAACGCGGGCAGTCTCGACAGCACTCGCGGGAGCCTTTCGAGTGCCGGCGCACTGGCACTGACCACCACGGGCGTGCTGAAAAATCAGGGCGGTTCGATCAGTACCGACAGCACCTTGACCCTCAATAGCGCCAGCCTCGACAACAGCCAAAAAGGCCTGATCAGCAGCAAGAAGGCGAGCGTTGTCACCACCGGTGCGTTTGACAATACCCAGGGTGGTCAATTGATCAGCGGTGACACCCTCGACCTGAGCGCGACTCAGGTCAGCAACGGTGTAGCCAGCCGCATCGCCAGCGACAAGGCGTTGATCGCCAGTGTCACCGGGTTCGATCAGCAGGGTGGTCAACTGTTCAGTAAAACCTCCCTGAGCCTGGACCTGAATCAGGGTCAGTTGAACAACCAGAACGGCGTGATCAACGCGCCGTTGCTGATGCTGAAAAACCTCAAGGACGTCAACAACCAGGGCGGTGAAATCTCCAGTGCCCAGGCATTCGAACTGGACACTCGCAACCTCGACAACAGTAACGGCAAGTTGATCAGCAATCAGGGCCTGACCCTGCGCGTCGAACAGTTGCTCGCCAGCGTCAAGGGACTGATTTCCGCCCAGACCCTGGACTTGCACAGTGCACGTCTGGACAACACGGACGGTCTGATCAGCAGCCACGGCATTCTCGGGGTCAAGGTTGACGGTCAGTTGCTCAACCGTGATGGGACGCTGATTGCTGACGGTGGTGTGCAACTGAGCGCCGATAGCGTGGACAACAGCGGTGGCCAGATTGCCGGCAAATCCGACATCAACGCCACAGTCACGACCTTCAACAACCAGGGTGGTCAACTGATCGCAACCGCCGGTCTGACATTGACCGGCAGCAGCCTGGATAACAGCCGCGGCGGCCTCGTCGGCGCGAATAAGGCACTGCAATTGAACGTCGGTTCGGTCGACAACCGCGCAGGTGAGTTGTCGAGCCAATCAGACGTCACGCTGCTGGGCAGCCGTCTGGACAACAGCGATGGCGGTCAGGTGTTTGCGCAAGGCGCACTGGCCCTGACGGTTGATCAAGTGATCAACCGTGCCAAAGGCTTGCTGTCGGGCAAGACCGATCTGACCTTGGCTGGCCACGATCTCGACAACAGTGGCGGCTCGCTGCTGAGCCAGAAAGACCTGAAAGTTAGTCTCTCGGGCGATCTAAACAACAGCCAAGGCCTGCTGAGCGCCGAAGGTGCGCTCGATGTGACCGCATCCAGCCTGACCAACACCCTCGGCAGCCTGTCTGCTGCGGGGCCGCTGACGCTGACCATCACGGGCGTCGTGCTCAATCAGGGTGGCGAAATCGTTACCGACGCCGGCCTCGCCCTCAAAAGTGCCAGCCTCGACAACAGTAACCAAGGCAGCATCAGCGGCAAAGGCGCGGTAGTGGTTCACACCGGCGCGCTGGATAACAGCCACAACGGTCGGTTGAGTAGCGGCGATAGCCTGGACCTGACCGCTACCCAACTGACCAACCGGAATAACGGTCGCATCGCCAGTTCTGGCGCCCTGAACGCGAGCATCACGGGGCTGGATCAGCAAGGCGGTCAGTTGTTCAGCAACACGTCCCTGACCCTGGATCTGAATCAGGGCCAACTGAACAACCAAAACGGGTTGATCAGCGCGCCTTTGCTGCTGCTCAAAAACCTTAAGGACATCAACAACGACGGCGGTGAAATCTCCAGCACCCAGGCGTTCACCGTTGCGGCTCGCAGCCTGGACAACAGCAACGGAAGATTGCTGAGCAATCAAGGGCTGACCCTGCGCATCGATCAGGCGCTGACCAATATCAAAGGCTTGATCGCCGCTGCAGCACTCGACATCAAAGGCGCCAGCCTGGACAACAGCGGCGGCACACTGACCAGCCGTGCCAACCTGGACCTGAACCTCGACGGACAACTGAATAACCAGAACCTGGGGCTGATCAACGCCACCACCGATCTGACCCTCAACAGCAGCGCTCTTAACAACCAGAACGGCTCTTTGCTGGGCAGCGCGATTGCCATCGATTTTGGTGCGCCCACCGGTGACCTGAACAACAGCGGCGGTCTGATCACCACCGCGGGCATGCTGAGTATTCAGCACCTGCGTGACCTGAATAACCACAGTGGTGAACTCTCCAGCAGCCAGAGCCTGGACCTGAGAGCTCGCGCCCTCGATAACAGCGGCGGCCGCCTGATCAGCAACAATCTGCTGAGCGTGAATACCGATACGGTGAACAACCAGGGCGGTCTGATCTCTGGCTGGCAAGACCTGAGCCTGACCAGCAACAGCCTGGACAACCGCAACAAAGGCACGCTGTCTAGCGGTCATGTCGACGACAAGATCAATGTGATCGGCGACATCGCCGTCACCCTCAGCGGGGACCTGCTTAACAGCGGTAACGGCGCACTGGTCAGCTTGGGGAACCTGAGCGTCAACACGGCGAACCTGGATAACAGCGGCACTGGCATCCTCTCCAGCGGCGGTGCCCAGACCCTGACCGTGAGCGGTTTATTGAACAACGCCCAAGGCGGTTTGATTTCCAGCGGCACAACCCTTGCCATCCAAGCCATGACCCTGGGTAATGCTGGCGGTACCGTTAACGCCCAACAGGCGCTCACGTTCACCGGCACCACCCTGGACAACACCGGCGGCAACCTGGTCGGCAACGGGGCCGTGACCCTCGACCTGCTTGGCGCCCTGACCAACACCAACGGCAAACTGGCCAGCGCCGGCCCGTTGCGGGTGCAACGCTCCACCCAGATCAACAACCAGGGCGGACAACTGGCCAGCCAGGGCTTGATGACGTTGCTGACTGGTGGCCTGGACAACCGTAATCGCGGCACCGTCGCGGCCAATGATCTGCTGACCATCACCACCCCGGGCGCCGTGCAGAACAGCGCTGATGGCTTGATCTACAGCCAGAACGGCGACCTGCAAGTCCAGGCCGCGAGCCTCGCCAACGCCAAGGGCACCCTGCAAAGCCAGGGCGCGCTGAGCCTCACCACGGGCGGCGATATCGATAACCAGAGCGGCCGGATCATCGCCAAGGCCGGCGACCTGACCCTCAACGCCGGCAACCTCGACAACCGCGGCGGCGTGCTCTCCAGCCTGCAAGGTGCGTTCACCGCGCACCTGACCGGCGTGCTGAAAAACGGCTATGACCTGAACAACAACCGCCAGGGCGGCGTCACCCAGGCCCAACGCCTGAGCCTGACCACGCTAGGTATCGATAACTACGGTGGGCGTATTTCGGCGCAAAGCGGCGACGCCGTCGTCAACACCGGTAACTTCGACAACCGCAACGGCGGCCTGTATGCCAAAGGCAAGGTCAACGTTACCGGCAACAACTTTGATAACAGCGGCGACAACGATGGCCAGATCGCAGGCCAACAAATCGACCTCAGCCTCAGCGGCGCGCTGAACAACCGTCTAGGCATTATCGAGAGTGACAGCACCCTGGCAATCAGGGCCACCAGCCTCGACAACCAGACCGGCCAACTGCGTGCCCTGGGCACCAGCGGCAAAACCGACTTCCAGATTGGCGGCCTGTTCGACAACCGCAACGGCACCCTGGAAACCGCCAACACTGACCTGACCCTCAACGCCGGCAACTTCCTCAACACCGGCGGCAGTCTGTTGCACGTCGGCACCGGCACGTTCGACATCTCCACCCCCAACGTCATCAACGCCGGTGGCACCCTGGTCACCCGTGGTGGCCTGACCATCAGCACCGACACCTGGGTCAACAACGGCGTGATTCAGGCCGGGCGCCTGAGCGTCAACGTCAACAATTTCACCCAGACCGCCAGCGGCCAACTGTTGGCTTCCGACAGCTTCAACAGCAGCGGCGTCAACTGGCAAAACGAAGGGTTGATTGCCAGTGATGGCAGCCTGAACGTCGGTCTGAGCGGTGCTTACTGGGGCGGCGGTCGTCTCAGCAGTCAGGGCAATCTGGGCCTGAGTGCCGCGCAAGTGAGCCTTGACCAAGCGACGTCCAGCATCGCTGGCGGTGGCGACACCACGCTCAATGTCGGTGGCCAACTGGACAATGCCGGTCGACTGACCTCGGCTGCCAACCTGATCGTAAACGCTGGCGGGGTCAACAACCTCGGGACACTGGCTGGCGCTCAAAAACTGACCGTCACCACCGGGACGCTAATCAACGATCACGGGCTGATCTTCAGCGGTAAGGACATGAGCCTGCGGGTCAATGCGCTGAACAACAGCTACGCAAACATCTACAGCCTGGGCGATCTCTCGGTTGACCGTAATGGGCAAGGTGCCCGAGCCGACAGCATCGTCAACAGTTCTGCGTCGATTCAAAGCGATGGCAACATGACTCTAGCAGCGAGCACGATCCAGAACATTCGTGCCGTGCTCACCGTGAACAACGCGGGTATCTACACCGCCAAAATTGACGAAATCGAGTGTATCGAAGGGGTCAATGCCGGGGATTGCAGCGGTAAGCAGAACCATGTCTGGGAGATCGTGCAGCGCGAAAAACTCGAGGTCACTGATGCCAGCTCCGCGTCCAGCATTACGGCCGGTGGCAACCTGACCCTGAGCGGTGGCGACTTGCTCAATCAGAGCAGCACCATCGCCACCGGCGGCAACCTGAGCGCCACATTGGCCAACCTGACCAACAGCGGCGTCGAAACCGGGGAAACCGAAACCACCCGGATCTACAGGTCCGAACGGACCCGCAACGCAGGCGGCTGGTACAGCGCCGCGAGTGCCTTCACCAACCAGTATTGGTACGAAAGCGCCGGCTACAACGCCAATGACCTGAGCGGCCTTCAAGCCGGCATGGCCAACTTCATTGGCATGACAGAAATGGAATATCCGGGATTAGGCAGCACCCGCAAAATTGCCTCCAGCGACCAAAGCTACGCTGCGGTCATCCAGGCCGCAGGCTCGGTCAACATCAACGCCCAGAACAACATCGACAACAGCGTCGTACGTCCTGGCTACACCTACGTGGGCAGTGGCCCGCGCACGGGTACCGGCGCGGCGGGCAGCCAGTCCTCTACTCACATCACGATCAACCAGCAGTTGCCACCCAACCTGGCCCAGCAGCAAGTCAACCCGCTGGCCTTGCCCGGCTTCGCGCTCCCCACCGGTCAGAACGGCCTGTTCCGCCTGAGCGCTCAAGACAGCAGCGCCCCAGTGACCACCGGCCCGCAAAGCTGGACCATGGGCGGTGCCAGCGTCACCCCGACCCAGCGTCAACAAACGCTGCCTGACATCCAGCCACGGGACATTCAACTGGGTAGCAACGCACAGGCTTCAGCCAGCAGCGTTGACCTAAGCCCGACGGATCGTCAGGCGGCGCACATGAGCGTAGGTGCCAGTGCGATCAACGTCAGTACACCGGTTGCCGATTCAACGGGCTCGGCACTGCCCGGTCGCGCCACGGCGTTTACGGTCAATCGTGTTCAGGGCTTGCCCGCCAGCAGTGGTCAGTCCCAACCGCAGAAATACCTGATCGAAACCAACCCGGTACTCACCGACCTCAAGCAATTCATGAGCTCGGATTACCTGCTGTCCAACCTCGGTTACGACCCCGATCAAAGCGCCAAGCGTTTGGGTGATGGTTTCTACGAGCAGACCCTGATTCAACAAGCCGTAGTCGCTCGCACCGGCCAGCGTTTCATCGACGGCCAAACCTCCAACGACGCGTTGTTCAAGTACCTGATGGACAACGCCGTCGTCAGCAAGACGGAGCTCAACCTCTCGGTCGGCGTCAGCCTGACGTCCGAACAAGTCGCGGCCCTGACCCACGACATTGTCTGGATGGAAAACGCCGAAGTGAACGGCGAGCAAGTACTGGTGCCGGTACTGTACCTGGCCAACGCCAACAATCGTTTGGCCGCCAACGGCGCCCTGATCCAGGGCAGCGACGTAACCCTGATCGCCGGCAAGGACCTGAACAACGCCGGCACCCTGAAGGCCACCAACAACCTGTCGGCCACCGCCACCAACGACTTGGTCAACAGTGGCCTGGTGGAGGCAGGCAATCGCCTCGACCTGCTGGCCGGCAACAACCTCACCAACAAGTCCGGCGGGGTCATCTCCGGCAAAGATGTGTCACTGACCGCCACCCGCGGCGACGTGATCAACGAACGCACCGTCACCACCCACGAAAGCAGCAGCGGCTACCGCGACGAACGCACCGACTTCGTCGACAGCGCCGCCCGCATCGAAGCCGCCAACAGCCTGACCATCAAGGCCGGACAAGACTTCAACAACACCGGCGGCGTGCTCAAAAGCGGTGGCGACACCACCATCAATGCCGGACGTGACGTCAACCTCGTCTCCGCCGAGCAAGTCACCAGCGGCGTGCGTGGTTTGCACACGGATTCAAGCGTTACCCAATACGGCTCAACCGTCGACGCAGGGCAAAGCCTGACCATCAACGCCGGTCGTGACATCACCGCGATTGCCAGCCAGATCGATGCCACGCGTGATGTGAGCATGAGCGCGATTGGTGATCTGACATTGGCCTCGGCGGCGGATGAAGCGCACTCGTATAGCAAGACCAAGAAGGTTACGAGTCAGGAGGATCATGTTAGTCAGGTGTCTACGACCGTTAACGCGGGTGGCAACATTACCCTCAGTGCGGGCAAGGACCTGGACCTGATTGCGAGCCGGGTGAGTGCGGGGGACGAGGCTTATCTGTTTGCCGGCGATAACGTCAATATGACAACGGCGGACAACGTCGATTATTCCTATTACACGAAAACCAAGAAGGGCTCGTTCGGCAAGAAAAAGTCGACGATGACCGAGACCGAAACGGATGTCTCCGTCAGTTCGAGTGTCTCGGCCACGAACAAACTGGTCATCTCCGCTGGCGAGGATTTCAACGCCACCGGTGCCAAGCTGACGAGTGATGGAACATTGCTTGCGACGGCGGGCGGTGACATCAACCTCGATGCCGCCGAAGATTACGCCAGTCAGGCCAATGCCTCTTCCAAGAAAGGGTGGACCTCCAGCAAGTCCAGCAGCTCGGAAATCACCCAGACCCGTTTGAACAGTACTGAACTGGTCGCCAAAAACATCGAACTGAAAGCCGATAACGACATCTCGCTGACGGCCGCTGCATTGCGTGCTGAAGAAGCGGTGAAGATCACTGCCGGTAATGACGTGCTGATCGGTGCCGACCAGGAAACGCAAACCTCTTCCCAGTCGAAAAGCTCCAGCAAGGGCGGTGTGACGGTCACGGGCTGGCTGTCCTCTACGCAAAAATCGCAACAAGGTCAATCCACCTCCACCCAAAGCATCGGCAGTGATATCAGCGGCAACAGCATTCAGATCAAGAGTGGCCGCGATACAACCGTTGAAGGCAGTACGCTGGTGGCGGACAAAGACATCGGTATCAATGCCGGTCGTAACCTGGAGATAACCAGTGCGGAAAACACTGAAACCTCCAACTCCAAATCCGGCAGCAAAAAAGTCGGTGAAATCGGCACGTCCTGGTGGCAGGGCGCGACAGGGATTCTCAAAACCAAAGAAGCCGATGAATTCACATCCACCCGCCAGTCGGGCAGCCAGATCGCATCGTTGGGCGGCAACATCAGCCTGACGGCGGGTGATCACTACACCCAGACGGCCAGTCAGTTGGTCGTGCCTAAGGGTGATATCGACATCACCGCCAAGCATGTCGATATCGAAGCCGGTTTCGACACCATGGAGTCCAGCAAAACCGCCAGTACCAGTCGTACGGCGATCGGCGGCACGGTGAGCATTCCGCTGCTTGATGCCTTACGCGGTATTCAGCAGATGGGCGAAGCGGCGCAGAAAACCAGTGACGACAGGATGGTCGCATTGGCTGCGGTGAATGCGGCGATGAGTGCGAATCAGGCGTTGGAAGCGGGTCAGGCCTTGATGAAAGATCCGACAACCGGGATCAAGATCAGCGTCAATCTCAGTGACAGCCGTAGTCATAGCGAAAGCAGCCAAAGCGGCCGCAATGTGGTGGGCAGCAGTGTGGTGGCTGGCGGCAATGTCAAAGTCGTTGCCACCGGTGATGGCGCCAACAGCGATATCAACGTTGTTGGAAGTCGCATCGAGGGCGGCGGCGATGTCAGTCTGAAGGCTGATGGTGAGATTAACCTGCTCTCAGCGCAGAACACCGCGCATCAGGAAAGCACCAATGGCAATTCTGGCTGGAATGCCGGGATTGGGTTCAGCTTCGGCGGTTCGCAAAACGGCTTTACCCTGGACTTGGCGGCGAATGCCGGGCGCGGCATGGCTGACGGCGACGACGTCACCCAGACCAACACGTATATCAAGGGTGGCAATAGCGTCAAACTTGAGAGTGGTGGCGACACCAACATCAAGGGCGCAGTCGTCTCCGCTGACCAGGTGAAGGTCAACGTAGGCGGCGATCTGAATATCGAGAGCCTGCAGGACACCAGCACCTATACCTCCAAGCAAGAAAGCGCGAACGTCGGTGTCAGCATATGTGTTCCACCGTTCTGCGTGGGTGCGAGCACTATCAGTGGCGGCATCGCCTCGCAACATATGCAGAGCGATTACGCCAGTGTCAGCGAACAATCGGGGATCAAAGCAGGTAATGGTGGCTTCCAGGTAGAAGTGGCAGGCAATACCGATCTTAAGGGCGCGGTCATCGCCAGCACCGATAAAGCGGTGGCTGATGGCAAAAACACCCTGAGCACCGGCACCCTGACCAGCTCCGACATCAAGAACAAGGCTGAGTACGACGCCACCAGCGTCAACTTGAGCGGCGGCTATGGCGGTGATATCGGTCTTGATGCCAAAGGCAATGCCAGCGCGACAGCTAATCCAAATGGACCCAAGGCACCGAGTAACGGCGGGGTAAGCGCTAACACTCCGGTCGTGCTGTACGCCGGTGACAGTTCCAGCAGTACCACCCACAGCGGTATCAGCGGTGCAGCGGTCACCATCACCAATACCGCTCAACAACAGGCGTTGACGGGGCAGACGGCAGAACAGGCCGTTGCGTCAATCAATACCGATGTTTCCAGCGATCGTGACGGCAGCAACAAACTCAAGCCGATCTTCGATGCGCAAGAAATTGGTGTGGACTTCGAGATCGTCGGCAAGTTTGTGCAGAACGTTTCCCAGTACATCGATAGTCGTGCGCGGGAAATTGATCAGAAGAAAGGTCAGGCCGAGGCGGAAAAGGCGGCATCGAATGATACGACCTTGTCTGAAACAGATCGGATAAAGCACCTCGAGAATTATCAGGCGCTCAATCAAGAGATCAAGGCAATCGGCGATAACTGGGGTGCAGGAGGCACCTACCGGCAAATCGCAACAGCCCTGGTTGCAGGTATCAGCGGCAACGTGGCCGGCAGCGGCGCCCAGTTTGCGCAAAACATGGTGGTCAACTACGTCCAGCAACAAGGTTCGGCGTATATCGGCGAACTGGTGAAAAAGGGTTTGAAGGAAGGCAGCCCTGAACATGCGGCGCTGCATGCGATTCTCGGCTGTGCCGGCGCTGCTGCCAGTAATCAGAGCTGCTCGGCTGGTGCTTTGGGTGGTTCTGCCGCCAGTGTACTGGCAGGGCTGTTTGCAGATTCCGACCCGAACGAAACCGCTGTAGAGCGTGAAGCCAAACGCAACATCATCACCAGCCTGGTGACCGGTATTGCGGCCATGAGTAACCCGAATGGTGCCGCCACCGCGAACAACGCGGCCACGGCGAACGTCGATAACAATTGGTTGGCGACGCAGCAGTACGTTCAGGCAAAGAAAGAGATTGATGCTGAACCCAATGTCCTCAAGAAACTGGCGATCGCTGGAAAGTGGCAGATCACCTCATTGCGGCAGGATTTGCTGACGGGCTCGGGCGTTCTGAAAGGATTCACGGACGGCATGGCTGGCGCAGGTTTAGGCACTTTGGATAGCGCCGTTACGCTCTTGACCGACCCGGCGCAGAGCTGGGAGGCCGTTAAAGAGTTTGCGGGTTCCGATGAGGCCCAGGCGCTGTTGGGTGAAAAAGTAGCTGCTGCGTTCAAGTCCCAAATTGATCAGATTGGTACGGCTGTAGTCGAGGGGGGCGATGACAACGCAGAGAATCTCGGTAGGCAAATGGGTCAGGCGGTGGCGCTGGTTGTACAACTGATGATTGGCGGGGGAAGCAGCTCAGCAAGCAGTGCACTTACGCTCTCGCGAATGGGGATCGATGTCTCCGTCAACACCGTCAAGAAAATCGGTGCATCGGTTGATATTAACGCTGTCAAAGCTCAGATCAGCAAGCTCCAGGGCGTCCTGCGGGATACGGATGTGCCGGTGATTGAACCGCCGATTTCTCCGCCGAAGCCAGGTGTGCCGCCAAAGGTGGAAGTGACACCGCCGAAAGACGTTGACCCTGTAACGCCAGAATCGCCTAAGGGACCTGTAGAACCCGTCAAGGTCGATGATGGTATTCCGGCAACGTCATCGATTGCGCGAGAGGAGCTTAGGCTTAAACTTGCAATTGAGGCGGGTATTCCGCGATCCTTGGATCAAGTTTGGGGGGCGTCACTGGATGATCTTGTACAAATGTACAAGATGGATGGTGCGAAAACTACGCCTAAACCTCCTAGTCCAGGTAGCTCAGGAAATGCTCAAGTATTTACGGTGGAAGGGCATCCTTTAATTAAAGAAGTGCAGTTTAGTCCTGCAAGTGATGAGTCCACTCATGGCGGTCAGTATTATAAATTTACCTTTACGGATGGTACCAAAGTGAAAGTCATTGATCCTCTGAACTACAAGGTACAATATAAAGCTAATCCTGCCGGCGTATTTGAAGCGAACCTTGAAAAAAATACAGTGTTTTATAATGCGGCAGGCCAAGGTCTGACTTATAAAAACGATATGTGGATGCTGAAATGAGTAACTTTAGTTGGAGTGCACCTATAGTTCCTGGTATGACGTTGGCTGGTATCAAGTTAGGCTCTGATCTTGAAGATTTTAAGGCTTTGATCAAGGTGTATTGTGTTGATTTTGTAAGTGGTCTCTACAAGTTTCCAGAGGCGCCGCTGTTTTTGCTTGCAGTTAATGAGCAGCAGGATCGAATATATTTTAAGTTTACTGTTGCTGACGTTGCCCTTACTGGATGGTACAGCCAGTTTCCCGAATCGAAGCTGGTTTCATCTGAGACAAGAGCATTGGTAGTTGGATTTTTAGATGAAAAAGTATCTAGTGTTTCTGTCTGGATGTTTGATTACTTCGATGTGTTGGGGGATAAAAAACTCACATATTCATATCAGGGCTGTTTGGCGGACGGTACTCGACTGGGTTCGAGAATGGATGTGGCCGCTTCTTTCTATGATCTGGTTTATGATGAGGCGGAAGAGTGGTTTTATGAGAAGTCTGGTGGAGTAATCCTCGGTGGAGGGGGGGGGGGCTTGGAGGACTTTGAAGATCAAGAAGTAGCTATGATCATGGTTATTCAGACTGTGAAAAAGCGTTAAAAAGGGGAGCTTATTTTGTACGGTTTAACCAAGGCCAGATATAAACCTGTCCTTTTTTGTAGGTTGTGAGGTGATGCATGGGGGGGGTATGGCGTTTTATATAGAAATGGATAAAGTCGCAGAAACGAAAGAGTATGTTGAATATACGTTTGGCCGGAATTCGGATGTTGGATTGATTCGGATGGATAAAGATGGTGAATTTATTCGTGTGCTGAAAGAGTGCCCTCTGGATAAAAATGGAGCGTGGTCAAAAAGAGCTGCAACAAAATTAGTGCGTCTTTGGAGGGAAGGTAATTTTCCTGATAAGACGGAGTGGGCCTCCTGAAGAAATAGAAATGGCGCCGTTAGCCAGCCTTAAGTCAAGGCTAAGGTAAGACTCGCGAGTGGGCAGTTAGAAAAGAACGGGTTTATTTTATTTGGCATGGCAGAAAAATAGATTTTTCTACTTCGTTTTCCACCAGGCATACCTTTAATAAGGATATTCAGAAGTGAAAAGAACTCCACTGTTAATACTAACTCTGATTTTCACCTTGTCAGGCTGCCATTCCAACGCCCGAGACTCGTCCCCCAGTCTGCTGAAAGACGGTATCCAACTGCGCCAAAACACGGTAGCTGTCGATGCGCAGCACGCCAAGGTCGTCATGAAAGCGTCGGGCAACACCTTTCCAGTAGAGTTTTCGGTCAGGCGTGCGGCAGATCCTGACCAAAGAATGGAAGTGCTGGGGACCGTGGTGGACTCTGGCCAAGGCAAGGTGTTCGGCTGGATCGCCAAACTTAACGAAGTGGCTAATAGCGCCACGGTTAAGCGTTTCCCGCAGTTGGAAGTACAGGCTGATGCCGATAAGTCTTTCGAGGTGTCGGGATATTCGAATGGCAGAGGCGCTGGCGGCAATTATAGTTGCGGCCCGCTGAAGAACACTTTTACGCCAGAGCGAAGCAAGGTCTATTTGGTGGAGTTCCAGTTTATTGGTCAGGGCTGTGAGCAGCATGTTCTCGACGTGACCCTGCCTGACCAGCGTATTCCCGTGACGAGCGTACCTGCCGCATAGAAGGGCTCTTCTATTGTTCATGACATAAAACGGGCGACCCAAAAGGTCGCCCGTTTTCATTTACCCTGCAACCTGCGCCCGCAGCCGCCGACCAATTACATCCATCAAATCACAGCCATCCCGCAACGGTATGACCAGCAGTTTGGAAAAGTCCGACAGCACCACGGTGTCGCAACCAATCTCAGCGCGATATGCGATGTTTTCCAACAACTGCGTAACCGTACGAATGCGGTAATCCGCCATGGCTTGCAGGACGTCGAGTGGGGCTTGGGTATCAATAAGCAGGGAAGCCGGGATCAGGTCGATTCCGGTGCGTGGCATGTATCTATCCAAAGTTGAATCCTCGTTTAGTTTGCTGAGACCGCCAACAAATCGTCGCCAAACGAAATGGGTGGCAGCTGTACGCAGGTTGGCGAACCGGAAACGAGTAACCGGCAGACTCGAAAGTCTCCCGCGCACAACTGCCATAAAAAGCAGTTTTGCGGATGCGGAGGCGCCTGCAAATAAGCAGACAGCTCTCGCACTCGTTAGACAGGTCGCCAAACCCGGTCGCCATGTGGACGACGGGCGGACTATAAGCTTCATCGTTCCAGCGGTGCAAGGTGCATGATTCCGAGGTTGATGTAGGACCTTTACTGGGCGTGGGATTGAGCGAATCACGTGGGGGCGTTGGTAAAATCGCAATCTTCTGCCTGCTCGGCGTTTCGCTTCATCGACGGCCAGACCTCCGACGAGAGCATGTTCAAGTACTGATGAACAACGCCGTCGCGAGCAAGAGGGAGCTCAACCTGTCGATCGGCGTCAGCCTGACGTCCGAACAAGCCGCGGCCCTGACCCACGACATTGTCTGGATGGAAAACGCCGAAGTGAACGGCGAGCAAGTACTGGTGCCGGTACTGTACCTGGCCAACGCCAACAATCGTTTGGCCGCCAACGGCGCCCTGATCCAGGGCAGCGACGTAACCCTGATCGCTGGCAAGGACCTGAACAACGCCGGCACCCTGAAGGCCACCAACAACCTGTCGGCCACCGCCACCAACGACTTGGTCAACAGTGGCCTGGTGGAGGCCGGCAATCGCCTCGACCTGCTGGCCGGCAACAACCTCACCAACAAGTCGGGCGGCGTCATCGCCGGCCGCGACGTCTCATTGACCGCCACCCGCGGCGACGTGATCAACGAACGCACCGTCACCACCCACGAAAGCAGCAGCGGCTACCGCGACGAACGCACCGACTTCGTCGACAGCGCCGCCCGCATCGAAGCCGCCAACAGCCTGACCATCAAGGCCGGACAAGACTTCAACAACACCGGTGGCGTACTGAAAAGCGGCGCGGATACCACAATCACCGCCGGGCGTGACGTCAACCTCGTCTCCGCCGAACAAGTCACCAGCGGCGTGCGTGGTTTGCACACGGATTCAAGCGTTACCCAATACGGCTCGACGGTTGATGTGGGGCAGGACCTGAAGGTTAACGCCGGCCGTGACATTACCGCCATTGCCAGCCAGATCGATGCCAAACGTGATGTGAGCATGAGCGCTGTCGGTGATCTGACATTGGCCTCGGCGGCGGATGAAGCTCACTCGTATAGCAAGACCAAGAAGGTTACGAGTCAGGAGGATCATGTTAGTCAGGTGTCTACGACGCTGACGGCTGGCGGCACCGTCTCGCTTAACGCTGGCAAGGATCTGAGTTTGATTGCCAGCCGGGTAAGTGCGGGGGATGAGGCTTATCTGGTTGCTGGCGCCGATCTGACGCTCCAGTCTGCCGAAGATACCGATTACAGCTTCTACAGCAAAACCAAGAAAAGTTCGTCGGGCAAAAAGAGCCGACTTGATGAGACTTCCAGCACGACCAATATTGCCAGTGCAGTGACTGCCGGAGGTGACATAACCCTGCTGGCCAGTAACGACATACTGATCAAAGGCAGCGAGGTTGCGGCCGATAAAGGTAGCGTGCAACTGGTGGCTGGCGACGATGTTCAGATCGTTGCAGTTACTGATTCCAGCAGCGCTCGCCATGAAAGCAGCTCCAGTAAAAGTAGCTGGGGAGGCTTGAAGTCGAGCAAGGTCAAGGATCAGGTTTCCGAGACGCAAACCACAGCTGTTGGCAGCATGATTTCCGGTAATACCGTGGATGTGGTGGCCAATCGCGACATCACGATCACCGGCTCATCGCTGGTCAGCACCCAGGACCTTGCTGTACAGGCCGGTCGTGACCTGACCATCAACGCAGCGGAAAACACCTTCACCCGTAATGAACTTCATAAGGAAAAAAACCACGACCTGACCGGCGTACTGACAGCCAACAATCTCGGCGTCGATGACATTACTGGTAATCAGCACCTTTCAATCAGCAGTCAGAATCACACCGGTACTTCGTCCCAAACTACCTTGACCGGCAGCACCATCGGCTCAAGTGAGGGCAGCGTCAGCCTCACCAGCGGTCGTGAACTGAGCGTGACCGCCAGCGACCTGATCAGTACGAAGAACATGAGCCTGATCGGGTCCAAGGTGACCATCGCTGCCGGCATGGAAAGCTCGAGCCAAAGCACTACTGACAAGAGCAACAGTTTGGCGGTGGGTAGGGTGATTGGTGGCGTAATTGTCGATACGGTCAATACGATTCGAAGCTCTGTTGAAGCGGCCAAAAATGCTGACGATCCGCGACTCAAAGCGGTGAAGCTGGCTCAGGCGGCAATGGCGTTCAACGATCTGGGCGGTATGGGCGGAGACGCCGAAGGCGCGGGTTCGGATTATGGGAAAAAACAGGGCTCTGCCAGTAATGGTTCCCTGATCAAGATTGGCACGGAGCTGGCAAACACCCACAGCAAAAGTACCAGCGAGTACAACAGCCAGACCGCCAAGCAAAGCACGATCAATGCTGGCCAGGGTTTGTTGATCATTGCTGACGGCGGTACGCCGGGAACGGCGGGTGATATCCACGTTATTGGCAGTAGCTTGAAAGCCGTCGACACCGTATTGCTGGCTAAAAACAACATCACTCTGGAAAGTGCGCAAAACACCGCCAATTGGGCCAACAACAGCAGCAACAATAAAACCGCTATCGGCGCCAGCTTCAACCTCGGCGAGCAGAACGGGTTCACCCTCGACCTGGGCGCTTCCATCGCCAAGAGCATGGGGACCGGTAGCTCCGTTACCCAAGTCAACACTACCCTGGATACCGGCACTCTCTCCCTGCACAGTGGACAGGACACGACCCTTGCTGGCGCGCAGGTGCGTGCCGACAGCATCAAGGCATTGGTTGACGGCAACCTGAACATCACCTCGCGTCAGGACACCGAGACCCAGGAGAGCAAACAGGGCAGCGCTGGTTTCGGTGCCAGCATTTGTATTCCGCCGTTCTGCTACGGCGCACCCGTGACCGCGTCCGCAAGCTTGTCCGCTGGCAACATGAACAGCGACTACAAGGCAGTGACTGATCAGAGCGGTTTGTTCGCTGGCAAGGACGGTTACGACATAACGGTCGGCAAAAACACCACGTTGCAAGGCGCGGTGATTGCCAGTGAGGCGTCGGCAGACAAGAACCAGCTCAGCACTGATCGTCTGATCGTCAGCGACATCAAAAACACCAGCGAGATCAGCGCCCAGTCGGCGGGGCTTTCGCTCTCCTATGGCAGCAATTCTGGTTCGAACGTGGGTGGTAGCGTTCCGCTTTCACTGAGTGATTCGGACCACAGCAGCACCCGCAGCGCTGTCAGTGAAGGCACCATCATCGTACGCAACACCGAGGGCGCGAATGATCTGGTTGGACTGAATCGCGATACCGCCAACGCTAATCAGACGCTGGATAAACCTGATGAAAAAGCGATACAGGAGCGGATTGATCTCATCCAGAGCACAGTCGCACTGTCCAAAAACATCATTGGCAAAGTAGCCAGCGCCCAGCAGCAAGCGGCCAGCGAAAAAATCAAATCAGCGACGACTGAAGAGGAACGCCAGGCTGCGATCAGTGAGTTTGATAGTTGGCGGCCAGGTGGTGACAAGCGAATCATGGCCGACGTTGCAACTGGCTTGATTGCGGTAGCCCTGGGAGGGGTTGGCGGTACTACCGCTATCGGTATCGTCGCCAATACCACTTCCAGCGATATCTTCAAAAAAATTGGCGACTACGCTGACAAGCAAGCACGCGACGCTACTGACAGCGTAACTCAAGCAGCATGGGCCGAAGGCGGGGCTGCAAGAGTGATGCTGCACGCATTGGCCGGTGCAGCGATGGGGTTGTCTAGCGGTAATGCCCTAAGCGGTGCATTGGGTGCCGGGGTCTCTGCGGCTCTGATGCCAACTGTTGCCAATGCACTGAAAAATAGCGATTTGACAGATGCGCAGCAGGATGCGTTGGGTACATTGATCGCGTCGGGTTTGGGAGCGACAGCGGGATCAGGGAGCGGCACATCCGGTGTGATTACATCGGTGAATAGTGCGGCTGGCGTTGACATGTTTAACCGCCAGTTGCATAAGCAGCAGGAAATTCCACTGCTGAAGAAAAAGGCTGAGGACCTTGCGAAAACGCAAGGACAGCCGGAATCGAGCGCTAGTTGGGAAGATTTGCTGTTGATCGCCAGCGGCGCCGAAGTGGATGCCGTCGACTTGGCGCGTTTAACAAATCTTATGAAGCAAGCCGTGGGTAACGATCCTGAGTCTGCCGCTTTTGTTCGAGACATGGGGGTTGCCTATGAAGCGGTTGCTCAGTTATCGGATCAGAAAATACCGCTGACTTGGAGCGATGGTCGGCAGATCATCGCTGACGGCGCGCCGGTATACGCATTCAACGCTACAAAGGAACAATTCAACGACTCGACCCTGTTCAATGCTGCTGGGACCTATGGCCCTGATGCTGTTTATGAACAGTGGAGGCAATTTGGCCCAGATCAAACGAGTCAGTATTCGAATGAGCTAGCGAATATCTCGACTTATGATTCCAGCGTGGCGGATGCCGCTGAGCGATTGTCGGCATTGGCTGGCAAAGGGATAGTGTCGGTCAGCGCTATTGATGATGCGATCCTATCGCTGACGGGGCTTCGAGGCGGTAAGGTCGTTGTTGACGCGGTTTTGGAGGTGTTGACGAAGAGGGCTGCTGCGAAGAAAGCGGCTGCGGATGGTGCAAAAGGAATTTCAATTACGATTGAGCCAAAGATTGCCGACCAAATGGGTAAGCGGGGTTGGACGGAAAGCTCCATACAGTCTGTAATCGATAAACCAATCAAAACGGTTGTGACGAAAGATACTCGTTTTGATACTGTGTCAGGGAGCCGCCTTAATGATCCCGCTACTGGGTATATCGCTAAGGACGGTTCTTATGTGGTGAGGAATGATCGCACGGGAGCGATTGTCCAAGTCTCCAATAAAAATGACCCTGGGTGGGTTGCACCATGGGACTGATTGCAGTTGAAGTATCCGTAGAGGATTTACCTATCACTCCTACATTGATGTGGAGTGGCACTCCTTTGTTTGATGTTGGCGATGGAATTAGGCTGATCAACTACTGCAAAAATAACGATATTGCAGTTCTTGGTATTGAAGGTTTTAAAATCAAGGGGAACAAGAGAATTCCAGACATGGATTGTATCGTTGACTTTTCCTCGTCATTAAATGAAATAAATTTCGCTGTGAAGTCGATAGAGGCGAGTCGGATAATTATTGAAAGCATGATTGGCAGTGGCATTTTGATGGAGTTTGTGCTCGTTAGAGTTTAGATGGCAGTAAAGGTATTCCTTGGGATACTGTGAGAGCACGAGCAGATGGCGACTTTGGATTCTTGAATCAACCGGTTAAGGTTGTGCCGGACGCTCCGGCATTAACGCCGCGGATTGACGTGACTTCAGATTTTTTAATGAAATCGTATAAAGATGGTTTGGTTACACTGAAATATGGAGACCCAGATGGTATTGCGGGGCTTCTTGTGAACGTGGATAAGAATGGTGTTTTGGGCTTTGATATTCGGTCTAGCAACAACGGCTTTAATCCCTCTGGAACGGATATGTTTATTAGCGCTATGCAGCGGTTGGATCAAGAAGGAGTCAAAGTTAATGCTGTTCGGGGTGCTTGGGTTGGAGGAGCCGGCAGCGTTAATACCGCGGAGTACTTGGCTAATTTGGCAAAAGGTATGCCTCCTACTGAGGCCGCTGCAAATACATGGACGGGGCGCATTGCGGCGAAGTATGAGTTTACAAGTGTTCAGGCACCGGAAACGGGGATGTTTAACGATATAACCACGGTTGTTTTCAAAAAACCATAAGATGGTGCATGGCGCTGGAGGATTTTATGCTTGAAGGTATTAACGACGGTAAATTACCGTGCGAGGTTTTTAGAGAGTTAATAAATGTTGATGCCACCCTCGGTAATGCACGGCTTAGTGAACTTTTTCACGAAGAGTTTATCGAGGTGGATAGCTTGGCCCTTCAGCTTATCTGGCATTGGCGGGGGCCAGGAAAAATAGAAGGAATAAGTGACGAATCACTGAATGCTGAGCTGTTGGCGATGCTGAAGAAGGCAGGTTATTTGTAGGGGGAAGGCGTAGCGATTTACGCGTTCGCCCATGCAATAAAATGGGCGAATTTGGTTGTTGCTCTATCATTGGAAAATGATGCGTATGCTCAGTCAGGGAATTTCCTGGGCGAAGAGTGAAACGCACTAAAATGGCCGCACATTGGAATTTTGCCTGCTCACACTCAATATTCAATGGAAATAAAAGGACATTCTACGTGAACAAAACCGCACTGCTGCTGGCCCTGATTTTCACCTTGTCAGGCTGCCATTCCAACGTCCGAGACTCGTCCGCCAGTCTGCTGAAAGACGGTATCCAGCTGCACCAAAACACGGTAGCTGTCGATGCGCAGCACGCCAAGGTCATCATGAAAGCGTCGGGCTACACCTTTCCAGTCGAGTTCTCGGTCCGCCGTGCAGCCGATACTGACCAACGAATGGAAGTGCTGGGCACCGTGGTGGATTCGGGCCAGGGCAAGGTGTTCGGCTGGATCGCCAAACTTAACGAAGTGGCCAATAGCGCCACGGTTAAACGCTTCCCGCAATTGGAAGTACAGGCCGATGCCGATAAGTCTTTTGAGGTGTCGGGATATTCGAATGGCAGGGGCGCCGGCGGCAATTATCGTTGCGGCCCGCTGAAGAACACTTTTACGCCAGAACGAAGCAAGGTCTATTTGGTGGAGTTCCAGTTTATTGGTCAGGGCTGTGAGCAGCATGTTTACGATGTGACCCTGCCTGAGCAGCGTGTTCCCGTGACGAGTGTACCTGCCGCATAAAACGGGCGACCGAAAAGGTCGCCCGTTTTCATTTGGCTCGCGAACTGCATTCGCAATTGTCTGCCGGTCCCATGCTTCAAGCGTTCGTTACATCAACGTATTTTGTGGCAACCCCAACAACCCGGTCAGCGTATTCATGATCCCTTGCTGCCGCGCCCGATCCACCTGGTGCCGGGCCTCGGCGGCAGCCACATCTGCGGCGCAGTGCGGGCACGTGACTTCGTGTTGATGGATGTACTGCAAGCACCCGCGACACAGCGCCAATTGCGTCGGAACCCGTCCTTCATCCGGCGATTTCTGGCCCTGATTTGCCCACGCCAGTTTGATCACCTGACCGCTGTCGCTGACGCTGCTGATCGTTTCACCCGTCTCGATGCGCTCGGTGATCAAATCAAAACGCCCGACCGCAAACGACTTGGGCGCCGCGTCTTCCAGTTTGACAATCCGCTCACGCAACCCGCGTTTTTGCAGGTCCAGGGCGCGGTAATGGCAGTAGGGATTGTTGCCGGGTTTGCCGAGCAGGGAGTGTGAGGTCCAGGTGCAGCCGCCGCGGCAGACGTCGTTGTAGTAGCAACTGCGGCAGTAGCCCCACAGGTCATCGACCGAGCGCAGGCGGCCGAAGTGCATGCCTTCGCTGTAGTGCCAGATGTCGTGCAGGCTCATGTTGCGCACGTTGCCGCCGGAGAAACCGACGGTGGCCAGGGACGGGCAACCTTTCACCGTGCCATCGGCCTCCAGCGCAAGCACGGTTTGCCCGGCGGCGCAGCCACTCCAGTGCACGCGTTCGTCGCCGAAACCGCGCCACATGTGTTCATACGGGCCGTAGTAACCGATGTTGTTGCCCACGTTCATCAATAGGCCGCGATCGACACCTTCGCGGTAGAGGCGCGCGAGTAGCGGCATCACTTCCAGCAGTTGATAGGGTTGCAGCAACAGCTCCGGATGATCGACAGCGTTGCCCATGGCGACCGTCAACTGGATCTGCCAGTGGGTGGCGCCGAGGTCGATGATCAGGTCCATCAATTCGGGCAAGTCGGGCAGGGTGGCGGCGCCGATCTGGGTGTTGACGCTGACCGCCAGGCCGGACTGTTTGGCGCGGCGCAGGGTGTCCACGGCTTTGTCGAATGAACCCGGAACGTTGCGCACGGCGTCGTGCAGCGGCGCCAGTCCGTCGAGGGAAACACCGACGCCGTTGAGCCCGGCATCCACCGCCGCCTGCATTTTCGCCGGCGTCAGGTTGCGGCCACCGGTCTGGATCGCGCAATACATGCCGTGGTCGTGGATGGCCTGGATCAGTCGGGTCCAGTCCTTGCGCAGATAGGCTTCGCCGCCGATCAAAGTGATCTCGCGGGTGCCGAGCGCCGCCAGGGCGTCGATGACGTCCAGGCATTCTTGCGTGTTCAATTCATCGGGTCGGCGGTGGCCGGCACGAGAGCCGCAGTGCAGGCATTTGAGGTCGCAAGCCAGGGTGATTTCCCAGACCACATGCACCGGCACGTAGCGCTTGAGGTCGGTTTCACTGAGGTAGCGGGCAGGGCGATTGTCTGACATGGGAAATCCTTGCGCAGCGACATGTGCGCGGCACGAATCCATCGTAGTTGTGGCGAGGGAGCCAGCCCTCGCCACGGATCACTCCAGGCACTTCACTGACGGTTTAGCGTGCTTCCAGACGCGCAATCTCAGCGTTCAACTGCTCCAGCGCACCACGCAGGGCGCCGCTGTGAGCCAGTTGCTGCTCGCCTTTGCTGACCACCGATTTCAGCTGCGCCAGATCACCGCTGGCTTGCGCCTGCTGGACCGCGACGGCGTACAGCGGTTGGGCGTGATGCGGGTGCTCAGGGGTGATGACGATGGGGGCCGGGCTGACGGCGGCATGTTTGATCTCATGCCAGATGCCCTGCTCGTAGTACCGATAGTCGACAAAGCCGCTGATCCAATCGGCACCGAGGATGCCCTTCAAATGAAAGGTCTGGGCGATCTGGCTGAGCGGGCCGCTCGGGCTGCCGTCCAGGGTCAGGATGATGTGGCTCTCGGCCGTCGGAATCAGTTTGACCTCGGAATACGCACCCCAAACCCGAGCATGAAAGTGCACGGGTGGATGGGTGGTTTGAACGAGATTGGCAACACCGCTGACTTTCTTTTTAACCGTGTCCACCAGCAGATCGAGGGTCAGAACCGGGGCGCCGAGCAGGTGATTGCTGACGTTGAGGCGTGTGTGAAAAAGTCCGATTGACATGGTGCAACTCCCTTAAGTGTTTTCAGGACAAGCCAGGCACATTGAGTGGCCGGGTCAGCGACGTTCCAGCCGGCTGATTTCGCCCTTGGCGGCTTCCAGTGCACTTTGCAGTTGTGGCTGCTGATCCAGTTGTTGTTTGGCCAGGCTGGCCAGGTTTTTCATCTGCGCCAGGTCACCGCTGGCAATGGCGCTCTGAATCGGCGCGGCGTACAGCGGCATGATCGGCGGATAGGGTGACTGCGGCGGAATCACCGGGCCGGGTTCCAGGGGCGGGAAGGCGCTGGAGCGCACGGTTTCGGCGAGATGGGCGGGCACATTGTTGACCTCGACCCAGCGTTGACCATCGAGGTAGGCGTAGTTGGCGATACCGTCCTTCCAGTCGGTGCCCACCACCAGTTGAATCTTGAAATTCACGATGGAATTCGAGCCCGGGCCGCCCTGATTGCCTTGTGCGGTGATCAGGATTTTGCTGACCCCCGGCGACATCACCGTCAGGTAGGTGTACTCGCCCCAGACGTCGGAATGCACATCCAGCGGCGGGTTGGTGGCCTGGGTGATGGCGGCGGTGCCGTTGACCGTCTCGTCAGGGGTGAAGACCAGCAGATTGAGTGCCAGGCTTTGTGCGCCCGGTGCCGAAGTGCCAATTCGATAGGCGAGCGGGAACAAGCCGACAGGCTGTTGATTAGAACCAGACATGGTTATTGCCTCCATTGCAATAAGGGGAGAAAACAGAGCTAGTGTTTTTCCTGGCGCGCAACTTCCTTGGCCAGTTTTTCGTAGGCGGTCTGTAGCGCTTTGGATTCAACTTTCGTTGCGTCACGTTGTTTCAATAACGCTTGCATCTGTTGCAGGTTGCCTTCCGTGATCGCGTCATGGATGGCGGCCCCGTAGGGTGGGATGGGATGAGACGAAGAACTGCTCATGACGACTCCTTCCGTGGTCGATGTGACACTGCTCCGATCAGCAGTTTTTGCAGTTAAGCAGGAGTCTTTAAATATGCAATGGTCAATAGAGGCATAATGCCTGTTAAATTTTTAATACCTGTTTGTTAATCGCGAAGTGGATGGATGACCCATGATTGTTATTAAGAATGGCGATGAATAAAAGCGGGTTCAGCTTTTTCCTCATATATAACGGCTCTCTTTATCGCCATTAATAATGAATTTTTCATATAACGTTTGGCATTAAACTTCAGTGTCTTTTGATATGGGGTTCAGGGCCAAAAAAACGGGAGTACGACATGACCGAGCGCCATTTGATTCACACGGAAACCCTGCCTAACGCCTGCAAAATCGAGGTGAAAGCCAAAATCCTGCGGGACGGTTCGCTGGAGATGTCCATCGGGGTTTACCGGCCGGACGGCACGGTGATTCTTGAGAACAACGATCCATCGCCGCATCTGCTGGACATGGAAGCGGCGATGGAGTGGGGCATCGAAATCGCGAGGAATGCCGCGAACGCTCAGACCGCCTGACCTTCATTCAGCGCCAGATAGCGCTTGAACCAATCCAGCGTGCGGCTCCAGGCGAGTTTGGCGGCGGCTTCGTCGTAGCGAGGTGTGGAGTCGTTATGAAAGCCGTGGTTCGCGCCGGGGTAAATGTAGGCTTCATAGGTTTTGCCCGCCGCTTTCAACGCCTGCTCGAACGCCGGCCAGCCCTCGTTGATACGGGTGTCCAGTTCGCCGTAGTGCAGCATCAGCGGCGCCTTGATGCGCGTTACATCCTTGGCCTCAGGCTGGCGACCATAGAATGACACCGCCGCGCCCAGTTCCGGGTAGGCCACGGCCGCCGCATTGACCACGCCACCGCCGTAACAGAAACCCGTGATGCCGACTTTTCCGGTGCCCGAGGAATGGTGCATCAGCCACTCGATGGCGGCGAAAAAGTCATTCATGAGTTTTTCCGGGTCGACGGTGAGTTGCAGCTCCCGGCCCTTGTCATCGTTGCCGGGATAGCCGCCCACCGACGTCAGGCCATCGGGGGCGAGGGCGATGAAACCGGCCTTGGCCAGACGCCGGGCGACGTCTTCGATATACGGGTTGAGCCCCCGGTTTTCATGCACGACCACCACCGCCGGCACCTTGCCGGTGGCTTTCGCCGGGCGCACCAGGTAACCCCGCACTTGGCCGTGGCCCTTGGGCGATGGGTAGGTGATGTACTCGGCGAGAATGTCCGGGTCGGTGAATTCCACTTGCTCGGCCAGGGCGTAATTCGGGCTCAGGGCGGCGAGCAGGGCAGACGCGGTCAAACCGCCCAGGGTGAACAACGCCGCACGGTCGAGAAACTCGCGCCGGTTGATCTGGCCATGCACGTAGTAGTCGTAGAGTTCCAGTAATTCGGGGGCGAAGTCTTTGGCGGTCAGACGGGTCATTGGCCTGTTTCCTGTCGATGATGTTTAGGCATTCGCGACTTTGGCGGTGCGGATAAACAACGCGCGCACCTTGTCCCAGAAGTTGCCGCCGAGCACGAAAAAGCTGCCGATCAGCATGAGGTCGCCCAGCACCTGCATCTGCCACAGGTTCGGGCGCAATCCCGGCCAGAGGCTGTCGACGTAGGGTTCAAGAAACGCCGAGATCAGCGGCAAGCAGAACATCACCAGGCCGACGCGATGCCGAACCGGGCCCACTTCGGCGTCGACACTCGGCGCCATAGATGTCACGTAGCCAAACACGCTGCGTTTCAATTGCTGGAACCCGGCCTTGCCCATGACCGCAATCACCAGAATCAGCAGCACCTTGTTGCTGATAAACAGCACGCCCGTCATCGCCGCGATTTTCGAACCCGGAACCCCGAGGGCGGCCGCCAGCGGCACCATCAGCCATGAGCCCAGCATCAGGCAGAGAATGACGATGCCCAGTTTGAAGCGCCAGCCGGCCGAGTGGGGTTGGGTGGTCATGAGGGTCGCACCTTTGATGGATTGCCGCTGATTTGCGAGCACTTGAAAAAGCGTAGCAGCTGACACGGGACTGCGAGCAAGTCCGCGTTTTTGTACCGCTCGGCTTTCATAGGGACGGCTATGCTCCAGTCATCTTCCTTGGCCGGGGAACCCCCCTATGCATTCACGCGCCGCCATGCTGATCCGGTCGGGGCCGCTCTTGCTGCTGGTGCTCGGCTTCAGTGGGTGCGCGCGCGTGGGGCCGGACTTCCAGCCGCCAGGCGAGGAGTGGGTCAAACACTGGAGCACGCCGGCGCTGGAAAAAGCCAGTGAGCGGGGCGAAAGTCCGGACCTGCGCCAGTGGTGGCAGGTCTTCAATGACCCGGTGCTCGACCAGTTGATCACCGACGCGGATGCCCACAACTCCAGCCTGAAAATTGCCGGGCTGCGGGTGATTGAAGCCCGGGCGCAATTGGGCATTGCCCAGGCCGGGCGCTATCCGCAACTGCAGCAGGCGAATGTCGATTTGCTCTACGCGGAGCGCCGCCAATACAGCGGCAGCAACCCGAAGAACAGCCGTTTCTGGCAGTTCAGCGAAGGCTTCGACGTGGGCTGGGAGCTGGATTTCTGGGGCCGTTTCAGTCGCGCCATCGAATCCTCCGATGCCAGTTATTTCGCGGCCCAGGCCAACTATGAAGACGTGCTGGTGCTGCTGCGCGCGCAAGTGGCGGACACCTACTTTTCACTGCGCGCCACCGAAGCGCGATTGCGCGTGGCCCGGGACAACACTCGGCAGCAGAAACGCAGCCTCGACATCACGCGCAAGCTGTTCAACAGTGGCCAGACCGCCGAGCTTGACCTGCAACAGGCCAGGACCCAATACCTCGGCACGCTGGCCAGCATCCCCAACCTCGAAGACCAGTTGCATCGAACCCGCAATGCCCTGGCGGTGCTGACCGGGCAGGCGCCGGGCGAGTTACCGCAAGTGACGGAAAACCAGGAGTTGATCCCGCTGCTGGACCGCGCGGTGCTGCGCGACGTGCCAGCCAACCTGCTGCTGCGTCGCCCCGATGTGCGTGCCGCCGAGTTGAATGTCGCCGCCCAGTCGGCACTGATCGGCGTCGCCGTCAGTGATTTCTATCCGTCGCTGACCTTGCTCGGCAGCATTGTCTGGACCGCCAGTTCCGTGGGCGGCACGCCGAACAACCTGGATTTTGTCGGCGGCCCGAGCCTGCGCTGGAACCTGTTCGACCACGGCCAGATCACCAACAACGTGCGGGTGCAGGATGCGCGTTTGCAGCAACTGATCGAGTCCTACCGCGACACGGTTCGCCAGGCTGCACGGGAAGCCGACGATGCCGCCAGCGGCCTGAGCAAGTCCCTGGAGCGCGAACGCATCCTGCGCCAGGCCGAAGTGGCGGCCAAGCGTTCGCTGGTGCTGGCGCGCGCGCAGTACACCGAAGGCTTTTCAGATTTTCAGCGGGTGCTGGATGCGCAACGGGCATTGCTCGAACAGCAGGACAACTACCTGGTCAGCCGCAGCAATGCCGTGAGCAATTTGATTGCGCTGTACAAGGCCCTTGGTGGCGGTTGGTACGCCGCCCAGCCGATTGTCGATCGGGCCACGCAAAAACAAATGGAAAAACGCACGGACTGGGGCGACTTGCTCGACGAGCCCACCGCCACGCCGCCAGTCTTTCCCCAGCCCGACAAGGTGAACAACCATGAGTGAAGCCGCGCAGCCTTCTGTCGAAGCGCCTGCACCCAAGGCGCCCGCACCGGCCGCCGATCCGGCGAAAAAAGGCATCAAGTGGGTGCTGCTGCTGATCCTCATCAGCCTCGCCTGGTACTTGCTGGCCGACCGCTTCACGCCTTACACGCAACAGGCCCGAGTCGGGGCGTTTGTGATCCCGGTGGCGTCGGAAGTGGCGGGGCGGGTGATCCGGGTGAATGTGCGCAACAACCAGGATGTCCGGGCCGGGGACATCCTGTTCGAGGTCGATCCGCAGCCGTATCAGATCGCCGTGGAGCGCGCCCGCGCCGACCTCGAATCGACCCGCCGCCAGATCGGCGCCAGCACCGCCGGCATCGCCTCGGCGCAAGCGTCGTTGCGTTCGGCCCAGGCCAACGAACTCAAGACGCGGCAGGACAATCAACGCCTGGAAGGCTTGTACCGCGCGGATAAAGGCACGGTGTCGGTACGCTTGCTGGAAGTGTCCCGGGCCAATCTCGAACAGGCCGCCAGCCAGGTCGTTGCGGCGCAGGCCGAAGTGCAACGGGCCAAGGAGCAGGAGGGCGGCAGTGAGACGGAAAACGCTCAGTTGCGCAGTGCCGCGACGGCCTTGTCAAAAGCCGAACTGGATTTGGCCAACACCCGCATCGGCGCGCGCTCGGCCGGGCTGATCACCGACCTGCGCACCGATGTCGGCCAATTCGCCGCCGCCGGCAGCCCGGTGATGACCCTGATCGCCATCCATGATGTGTGGATCAGTGCCGACATGACTGAGAACAACCTGGGCCTGGTCAAACCCGACACGCCGGTGGCGATTGTGCTGGATGCATTGCCGGGCGAGGTGTTCGGCGGCCGGGTGCGCAGTGTCGGTTATGGCGTCAGCGTCGGCCAGCCGCCCGCGCCTGGCACCTTGCCGAGCGTGCAGAACAGCCGAGATTGGTTGCGTCCGGCCCAGCGTTTTCCGGTGGTGATCGAGTTCGATGAGGACGCCATGAATACCCTGCGCGACAGTCGCGCCATTCGCGCGGGTGGGCAGGCGGAAGTGATGGCGTTCCCGGCATCTGGCAATCCGTTGAACCCGCTCGGGCGGATGTTTTTGAGTCTGATGAGCTGGTTGTCGTATGCCTACTAGGCGCACGCCCCGGGATCAGCGTTCGCTGCGCCTGGCTACGGGCACGGCGCTGTGTCTGGCCGCGAGTTTCGGCCTGGCGTTGCCGATTCCGTTTCTTGCGCCGGTGCTGGCGTTGCTGTTTTTGGCGACTCTTAATCGGCCGCTGCCGTTGAAGGCCGGGGTGGTGTTGGCGCTGGTGGCGATGCTGACCACCAGCGTCGGCTTGTTGTTGGTCCCGCTGTTGAGTCATTACCCGCTCAGCGGTTTGCTGTTGATTAGCGTCGGATTGTTCGGAGTGTTTCGCTTTGGCCTGCGCGGTGGCAACAACCTGATCGTGACCTTTCTGGTGATCGGCCTGACCATGATTTCGGCGGCCGGCACTGCCAGTTTTGAATTGGCGCTGCTGGTCATCGGCGCGTTGGTCAAAGGGTTGCTGCTCGCGGTGATCGTGGTGACGCTGAGCCATGGGCTGTTTCCCGAACCGGCCAACGTGCCGCCATCACCTGTCGCCCCGACACTTCCAGCCGAAGAGATTGATCGAGTCGCGCTGCGGGCCACGCTGATCGTGTTGCCGGCATTCCTGCTCGCGCTGATCGATCCGGCCAGCTACCTGCCGATTATCCTCAAAGCGGTCAGCGTGGGGCAGCAGAGTTCCACGACCACGGCGCGCCATGCCGGTCGCGAGTTGCTTGGCTCGACGCTGCTGGGCGGTCTGTTGGCGATTCTGTTCTGGTGCGCTCTGAGCCTGTTCGTGCACTTGTGGATGTTCTTTCTGTGGATGTTGCTGTTCGGGCTGGTGCTGGCGCGCAAACTTTATGCCCTGAGCCCGACCCGGTTCAGCCCGGGGTTCTGGCTGAATACGCTGATCACATTGATTATCCTGCTGGGGCAATCGGTGCAGGACAGCGCCGCTGGCAAGGATGTCTACACCGCGTTTGCCGTGCGCATGGGGCTGTTTATCGCGGTGACGTTGTATGCGTGGTTGATGGTGCATCTGCTGGAGCAACGCCGAGCGAGCCCAGCCTGAACCCTGGCTGAACGGCTCTGCGGTGAGCAGCGCTTTGGAGGAGGGCTGGCCTTACACTTCGACCCTCGTCCAACCCCTGAAGTCAAAGCCATGTCTGAAACGTTCGAAGTCCCCAGCCCCCACGAACACCATGTCGAACACGTCACGCATCATGCCCATGGCAATGGCGATAATTTCGCCAGCAAAATCGCAGTGATGACCGCCGTCATGGCCACCATCGGCGCCTTGCTCAGCTATCAGGCGGGCTCCACGGAAAGCGAAGCGGCGATGGACAAGAACAACGCCGCCATCGAGAAAACCGAAGCGTCCAACCAGTGGAATTACTACCAGGCCAAATCCAGTCGGCAGAACCTTTCCGAACTGGCGACCCATATCCCGGGCATCGACGCCACGCACTACGCGGCCGAAGCCGAGCGCTATAAAAAAGAAAAAGAAGTCGTGCGCAAGAAAGCCGAAGCGCTGGAGGAAGAAGTGCGGGTGTGGGATGAAAAGTCAGAACAGGCCTTGCATCAACATCACCGCTGGGCCCAGGCGATGACCGCGATCCAGATCGCGATTTCCCTGGCAGCCATCACCTTGCTGACCCGCAAGGAGTGGCTGAAAAAAGTCGCCTACACCGCCGCTGGCGCGAGTGTGGTGCTGGGGACATTGGCATGGTTGCATCTGTAAAAAGGAATACGCCAATCCCTGAGTGAGCGAGCTTGCTCGCGAAGGCGATTTACCCTCCACCATTGATGCTGGCCGACCCACCGCTATCGCGAGCAAGCTCGCTCCCACAGGAGATCTGTGGTGGATGGACACAGTGCGAACGACGCCAAACCCTTGTGGGAGCGGGCTTGCTCGCGAAAGCGATTGACCATTCAATATTGAAGCTGACTGACCCACCGCCTTCGCGAGCAAGCCCGCTCCCACAGGAGATCTGTGGTGGATGGAAACAGTGCGAACGACGCCAAACCCTTGTGGGAGCGGGCTTGCTCGCGAAAGCGATTGACCATTCAATATTGAAGCTGACTGACCCACCGCCTTCGCGAGCAAGCCCGCTCCCACAGGAGATCTGTGGTGGATGGAAACAGTGCGAACGACGCCAAACCCTTGTGGGAGCGAGCTTGCTCGCGATGGCGATTTACCAATCAACAGTGATATTGACTGATCCACCGCCTTCGCGAGCAGGCTCGCTCCCACAAAGGGATCTCCCGCAGGGATTCGGTGGTGAGTGGGGTCAATCCCCCCGCATCTGCCTCAGTTCTTCAATCGTCTCGATCAGCGCGTCATACGACACCGGTTTGCCCAGGTGTCGGTCGAAACCGGATTTGCGGGATTTCTCGATGTCGCTCTCGGCGCCGTAACCAGTCAAGGCAATCGCCGGGATTTGCTTGATGTGCGGCAGTTCACGCAGGGCGCGCATCAGGTCATGGCCGCTCATGCCCGGCATGCCCACGTCGGACACCACCACGTCGTATTGGCCGGTCCGGGCGGCTTCCAGCGCCTGGTGCGGCTCGGTGAAGTCGATGACCCGGGCGTCCTCCATTTCCAGCAGCATTTTCAGGGTGTCCAGCACGTCCCGGGAGTCATCCACCAGCAACACGGTGAGCCCGGCGAGACGCCCGCACTGTTCGCCGGACTGCGCCGACGGCGCCAGGGCCTCATGAGGTGTGCTCAAGGGCAGCAGCACGGTAAAGGTGCAGCCCAGGCCAAGGCCTGGGGATTGCACTTCGACACTGCCGCCATGGGCCTCGGTCAACTGGCGGACCAGCGACAGGCCAATCCCCAGGCCGTCCCGTTGATGGGTCGCATGCTGATTGGCGGCCTGACCGAACAGGTCGAACACTTCACCCAGGCTCTCGGCGCTCAGGCCGACGCCGCTGTCTTGCACATCGAGCCGGGCCATGCCGCCATCGTTGCTCGCAATCAAGCGGATGGCGCCGCCAGCCGGGGTGAACTTCAGCGCGTTATTTACCAGGTTCCAGATGATTTGTTCGACCCGTGTCGGGTCAGCATCGATCACCAGCGCCTCTGGCATGTGCAGCGTCATGTCGACGCCCGGGTTGTCATTGGTCACTACGTGATGGATGTCTTGCAGCATCCGGTTCAGGTCGACGGTGCTGCGCTTGAGCCGCAGTTTGCCGGTGCGTATCCGGGCGACGTCGAGCAAATCGTCAATGATGCGCGCCTGGCTGCTGACCGCGTCGCAAATGGTGTTCACCGCTTTTTCCGCCGGGTCCGCCGACTTGATCTCGGGCAGGCGCCGCAGCAGTTCGGCGTTGAGTTGAATCAGGTTCAGCGGGTGCTTGAGCTCATGGGACATCACCGCAAAGAACTCGTCCTTGAGATGGCTGGTGCTCTGGGTTTCAGCCAGTTGCAGGTTCTGCTCTTCATGCAGACGCTTGTGCCCCGTCAGGTCCCTGGCGATTTTCACGTAGCCCTTGAGGTTGTCGCCCTGAAGCAGCGTGACTTCGCCGCTGCAGAAAAAGCGGCTGCCATCCTTGCGCAGGTGCCAGCGTTCGTCTTCGTTGCGGCCGTGGGTACGCACCGCCAGCAACTCGTTTTCAGGGACGCCGGCGGCACGGTCCTCTTCGGAGAACAGGAAGTCGTAATACGCGCCTTCGGCCTCGGCTTTGCTGTAGCCGAAGATCAGTTCCGCGCCTTTGTTCCAGGTGGTGATGATCCCCAGTTCATCGAGGGTAATGATCGCGTAGTCGCGGGTGCTTTCGGCCACCAGGCGCATGCGTTCTTCGCCCATGCGCAGCTCTTCTTCGGCGGCGCGGCGCTTGGTGATGTCGATGAACGTCAGCACCGTGCCGTCGATGTGATTTTCACTGGAGCGGTAAGGCAGGATGCGCGCGATGTACCAACGGTTGTCGGTGCTGCAGACTTCGCGTTCGATCATGTTCAAGGACTCGAACACCAGCGCCGCATCGCCCGCCAGGTCTTCGTAGTCCAGGCGATGGGTGATGTCGAGCAACGAACGCCCGGTGTCCACCGGCAACATGCTGAAGATGTCGGTGGCCCGGGGCGTGAACCACTTGATGCGCAGGTTGCTGTCGACAAACACCGTGGCAATGTCGGTGGAGGCGATCAGGTTGGTCAGGTAATCATTGATCTTGTCGGTTTCTTCGACTTTGGTTTTCAGCTCGAAGTTGACGGTCAGCAACTCTTCGTTGATCGACTGCAACTCTTCCTTGCTGGTTTCCAACTCTTCGGTGGCCGAGCGCAGTTCTTCGTTGATCGCCTGCATTTCTTCGTTGGAAGCCTTGAGCTCTTCGCTGGAGACTTCCGATTGTTCGATGGTGTCCTGCAACTGCAACTTGGTGCGTTGCAGTTCCCGCTCAAGGTTGGATAACACCTGGTTTTCCGATTGCAGCGCGGTGCCGGTCGCGACGTCGGCCGCGTCGACTTCGACTTCCTCGAAAATCACCAGGACGAATTCGCTGTCCGATTCTTCGTCGCGATAAGGGTGGGCCAGAAGGTCCACTTTGAAGCTGCGATCCTCGCGTTTGATCACCACCGCCCGGGACTTCACCACCTGGCTGCTTTGCTGGGCCTGGAACAGTGTGGTGCGCAGTTCCAGGCGCAGTTGCGGAATAATCAGCGTCAGCAAGTTGCGGGACAGTTCGCCGCCGACATGCCGCAGGTAACGCCCCGAGCTTTCGCTCATGTGCAGGATGTCGGCATTGGCGTCGACGATCATGCTCGGCGGTGCGCAATGCTCCAGGGCGCGCTGGTGGATGTCGGCAAACGACAGTTTGCGCGGCGTACTGCTTTGTGGAACCTGGCGGGTGATATCGGTTCGCACGTAGCCTCCGCGGGGCATCGTAGGGGGACGGCGGCTGTTGCCGGCGCCCGTCTTGGCCCGGAAGATTCGGTTGCGCTTGTCCACCGGGGCGAACAGGTCATTGCAGGCATCTGCGCTCTCGGAGGTGCCCAGGAACAGGAAGCCGCCGGGACGCAAGGCAAAGTGAAACATTTGCAGGATCTCGCGTTGGACTTCGCGATCCAGATAGATCAGCAGATTGCGACAAACAATCAGGTCCATGTGCGAGAACGGTGGATCGGACAACAAGCTGTGCTTGGCAAACAACACCTTTTCGCGCAGCTCTTTGCGAATCCGGTAGTGCTGGTCTTCCTTGGCGAAATAGTGCCGCAGTCGGGTGGGCGGCACATCCGTGATGATCGCTTGCGGGTACAGGCCGCTGCGACCGACGCTGATGGCGCGCTCGTCGATATCGGTGGCGAACAATTGCAACGTGGCCTGGCTGGATTCCAGTTGCATCTGATCGTTGAGCAACATCGCCAGGCTGTAGACTTCCTCGCCGGTGGAGCAACCCGCCGACCAGACGCGGATTTCTTCTTTTTCCGGCTGGGCCGAGATGGCCGCGCTGACCAGTTGCGGCACCACGTCCCGTTCCAGCGCTTCGAAGGCCTCGCGGTCGCGGAAAAAGTTGGTGACGCCAATCAGCATGTCGGCGAGCAAGGCCTTGGTTTCTTCGGGGCTGCCTTGCAGGTAGCGGTAATAGGCGGCCAGGTCGGGCTGCGCCGTGACCTGCATCCGCCGCTCGATGCGGCGCAGCACGGTGGCGCGCTTGTAGTGCTTGAAGTCATGGCCGGTGCCGGCGCGCAACTGGATCAGGATGCTGTGCAGCAATTGTTCGGCGGTCGCGGCTTCACGCTCGTTGACCGAGGCGAAGGATTGCAGGTCGGGATCGTTGGCGGTGGGCAGGGTGATGGACTTCGCGTTGCGCCACAACTCCAGCAGTTTTTGCGGCATCTCCACGACCGGCAACACCAGGTCGACCATTTGCGTTTCGATGGCGGCTCGGGGCATGCCATCGAACTCGGCGTCTTCCGGTGCCTGAGCCAGCGTGACGCCGCCCTGTTCCTTGATCCGCGACAGACCGACGGCGCCATCGGACCCGGTACCGGACAACACCAGGCAAAAGGCCCGTTCACGGTGCACATCTGCCAGGTTACGGAAGAACAGATCGATGGCCGAGGTTCGACCCTGGCGCGGGTCGGTCGCGCTGACCTCAAGGTAACCGTCATTCATGCTCAGCCGGTGCGCCGGAGAAATCACATATACATGATTGCGTTCGATGGGCACCGTTTCGGTGACCTGCAGGACCGGCATCTGCGTCGATTCCTGGATGATCCTGTCGGCAATGCTGTCGTGATCCGGCGACAGGTGAAGAATGATCACAAACGCCATGCCGTTGTCGTGAGGCATGTTTTCGAAAAACAACTTGATCGCTTGCAGGCCACCGGCGGACGCACCAATGCCGACGACACCAAAGTCGAGTGAGTGAGGCGGATGTTGCGGTGATGTGGCACCACTGGACTTTCGGTCGGATGAAGTTGTCATGCATGTGCCTTGGAAAACGACGTCCGGACGTCGCTGCAAAATAATCAGGCTTGCGCCTGCCTCGGAATATTGGCAGGACGATCTTATGTGCCGCCGTCGCGATCGGTTACCTGCATCAATCAACGCAACTTTTTAGTGGCGGAGAAATTTAGCATTCTATTCATAAAAACGGGTGGACGTTTATTCGAGGGACTGAGCAGAGCAAATCGATGCGCCCGGGCACATTGGCTCAGTCTTTTAAGCTTAGTCGAGTATCAAGTGATCAGCGCTGGTGGGGGAAGGTTCCCGGTCGTTTGGGACTAAGGTGTTTATTTGTTTTGCCCGGATTGAAAAAACCGGGCACAACCGACTAATGCCGATCAGTTAAGCCGTCACTCAACCTGTAGCAGCTGGCGAAGCCTGCGTTCGGCTGCGCAGCAGGCGTGAAATCGGGCAGCGCGGCGGTTCAGAGAGTACGTGTACTCAGGGTTCACGACTGCTTCGCAGCCGAACGTTGCCTCGCGTTGCTCGTCAACTGCTACGCAGTGCGTGTTTCGTCTGAAATTCTCTTAACTGACTGGCATTAGGCACAACTGACCTTAGGGATTAATGCCCACCGACCACCATATGACTGAACGGCGCCACATAGGCCTGCAACGTCACCAACCCGCCGACCAATATCGCCAGCACGATGGAGTGGAAAAACACATAGCGCAGAATCTCCCCTTCGTGGCCATACCAGCGTGTGGCGGTGGAGGCGACCACGATGGACTGGGCGTCGACCATTTTGCCCATGACCCCGCCGGAACTGTTGGCGGCGGCCATCAATACCGGGCTGATCCCGAGTTGTTCGGAGGTCACCCGTTGCAAGCCGCCGAACAGCACGTTGGAGGCCGTATCCGAACCGGTCAACGCGACGCCGAGCCAGCCGAGGAGGGTGCCGAACATCGGGTAGAAAATCCCCGTAGCGGCGAACGCCAAGCCCATGGTCGCGTCCAGTCCCGAGTAGCGCGTCAGATAGCCCAGGGCAAGCATCGCGGCAATGGTGATCAGCGAAAAACGCACCACCCACAGCGTTCGCAGGTATTGGCGCGCCAGTTGCGGAATCGAATAACCCATCAGCAACCCGCCAAGAATCGCCGCGAAGAAAATGCCGCTGCCGGTGGCGGTGAACCAGGTGAACTTGTAAATCGCGTCTTCGGTTTTTGGTGTCGGCACCACCGGCGGCACTTTCTCGACTTGCTGGTGCAGGGTGGTGAAGGTCAGGGCCGGGGAGAAGATCGGGTTCGCCTCGCGCAACGGTTTGCCCTGCGGATCGAGCGTGGCGCTGTGGGTTTGCGGGTCGATGACGGCGCGGGTATCGAACAGGTTCTTGAAGCCCTGGGTGCCCCAGGCGAACACGAACACGGTAAGGATGATCCACGGCATCCACGCGCGCATGACCGCCGGTTTGGCGTCGCTGGCAAACGTGGCAGTGGCCTCGGGTTTTTGCTCATGCTCGGGGTCGATTTTCGAGTTGTCGACGCGTCCTGACAGGGCCGCTGAAGTGTGCACGGTGGCGGGTTTCCAGACCTTGAGGAAACCGGTCAGGCAGGCCATGGAAATCAGCGCGGCGATCACGTCCACCAGCATCGGCCCGTGGTAGTTGGAGACGATGAATTGCGGCACGGCAAAACTGACCCCGGCCACCAGAATCGCCGGCCAGATTTCCAGCATCTTGCGCCAACCGGCGAAGGCCCAGATCAACCAGAACGGCACCAGCACCGAGAAGAACGGCAACTGTCGGCCGACCATCATCGACAGCTCCATTTCATCCAGTCCGGTGACCTTGGCCAGGGTGATGATCGGCGTGCCCAAGGCGCCGAAGGCCACCGGCGCGGTGTTGGCGATCAGCGCCAGGCCGGACGCGGCCAGGGGCGAGAAACCGAGGCCGATCAGAATCGCCCCGGTCACCGCCACCGGCGTGCCGAACCCGGCCGCACCTTCGAAAAACGCGCCGAAGCAGAAGGCAATCAACAGCAATTGCAGACGTCGATCATCGGTAATGCGCGCCAGGGAATCCTGCAGCACCTTGAATGAGCCATTCTCGGTGGTCAGTCGGTGCAGGAAAATGATGTTGAGCACGATCCAGCCAATCGGCAACAGCCCGTTGGCCGCACCGAACAGCGCCGCCGTACCGGCCATGTTCGCCGGCATGCCGAAGGCGAAGATAGCGATCAGCAAGGCTGAGGCCAGGGCCAGCAGCGCTGCCATGTGCGCCTTGATATGAAAGAACGCCAGGGAGGCCAGCATCACCACCACCGGCACTGCTGCCATGATGGTCGAGATCACCGGGTTGCCGAACGGGTCGTAGATTTGCTGCCAGACCATGTTCCACCTCTGCTTTTTATTGTTGGAAGCGCAGATCCTTTGCGGTTAGGTGGTTGGAGTATAGGTGGCATTTGGCCGCTGTCCTGTTAGGGGCATGGCTTGGGGAGGGAGGGTGGTTTTGCGGGCCTCTTCGCGAGCAAGCCCGCTCCCACAGGGGAATGCATTTCAAATGTGGGAGCGGGCTTGCTCGCGAAAGCGTCTTCGAGCCAATAAAAATGGCCCTATGAAACGCCATGCAAGTGGCTCTTCTAGTAGGACCATTCAGCCCATAGGATGGGTTCTCCCCAACAGGAAACCCATCACCATGAAATCAAAAGTGAGCTACCCGGCCGCCTGGAAACTGGCCGCCATGCTGATATCCGCTGCGACGCTGTCCGGCTGCGAACCCCCCACCCGCGCGGATTTCATCAAATACCCATCCCTGCGGCAGAAGTGGTCGATGACCTGCGATGCCCGCAGTCATTTGGCCGAAGTCAACGTGAAAGGCTGCGAGAACCTGCGTCAGTGGCAGAGCGCCAATCAACAACCCGGGCTGATGAATCAAAACCTGGGCAAGTGACGCCGGTCAGAAGGTGAACCGGTGCGAGGGCTGCAGGGCCATTTCGATGTCGAGCAAATGCTCGACCAGCACATCATTCAAAAACCGGAACTGGTCATTGATCCCGACCACTTCGTTGCTGAAGTGATTGGCGGCGGCCGGCATCAGCAGCGCTTCGAAGTTTTTGTCGAACACCAGCGCGATCTCTTTGCGCGAGACCACCTGTTGCGAATAGTAGTTGGTGCCGAACACCGGGAAACTCACGGCCAGGGTAACGATGCGGATCATGACGGGTGCTCCTCGGTTTGGCCGATGTCCAGGAAGAAACGGGAAAACAGGGTCAGGGTGACGGCGGTCAGGGCCAGGCAGGTCAGGAGATGGATCAACATGATGTGCCCCTCCGATACGGGGTTTGCAGTGGGTATGGGCTGATCCTGCGCCGGGCGGTTTTTTTGCGGAAGGCATTCGTTACGATGATGAATATCGACGGCAATGATGGTGAAGGTTTTTTCATCATTCTTTCGGGCCTCTTCGCGAGCAGGCTCGCTCCCACAGGGGAATGCATTTCAAATGTGGGAGCGAGCCTGCTCGCGAAGGCGGCCTCCAAGTCACCACAAAAACTCCAGACGAACGGCCAAAACCCTCAACCTATACTCAACTCAATAGCTTTATGAGCACCGGGCATTTCGCCAGGGAGCGACTCCAGGACACCGCGATCTTGAACCTGCGTTCGTTGATCGTCGCCGTGATGGTGGTGTTGGCGGGATGCGCCACGTCTTCCCGTGCGCCGGCGCCAGCGCCGGTCGTGGTGGTGGCGCCGAGCACCTGGCAGCAGGTGGATCGGGAGATTATCGCCGCGTCGCAATCGGCCACCGAGCAGACCAAAATCTATGCGCGTGGGGCCATGGATTACTGGCGCACGCGGGTTTATCAACTGACCGAAGAGAACTTCATTCCCTGGTTCAGCAGTTACTGGACGCAGGAATGGCTGTCGATGAAAGTCAGCTGGTACACGATCAGCGCCTCGGGCGAGCAAGATGCCTCGGCCAAGCGCCTGGCGGCTTATCTGCTGGAGCAATACCAGCAACGCGTGCTGGCGCCGGTCGCGGTGGAGATCGATCCCGACGCGATCCTCGGCCTGGCCACAGCGTTCTACGTCGACATCCTTCAGGAAGAATTGCAGAAAATTTCCCAACGTCACGGCGTGCCGATGGCGCAGCTCAATGGGCGGATCCAGAAAATCCCCGCGATAGCCCTGGGGCCGCCGCCCGCCCGGGACGCTTCGCTGTACCAGGTGGTTCATACCGAGCCACTGAACTCATTGCCGGCCTACGCGGCGCTGATCGACAAGATCCACAAGGCCGGTGGCGACAAAGGGGTGAGTTCGACGGATACCGCCATGGCGCCGGTGGCCAAACGCGCCAGCCAGCGGATGGAAGCCGAGATGCCCACTCGCGGCGCCGCCAGTGCCGTGGCGGCGGCGGCCGGCAAACTCGCCGGGGGCTTGATCACGGTGGGCGTGGCGGGGATTCGCGCGATCATCCAGGCCAACGACCGGCCGGACAGCGAAGCGCTGATCCGCAGCAGCCTGGGCAACACGTTCGACAAGGCCTGGACAAAACTGCTGCAAAACCCGACCACCGGCGTTATGGCGGGCACGCTGTACCTGGCCGCGCAAATCGAGGGCAATCTGGCGGGGAGCGCTGAAGTACCGTCGGTCAGTTCGGGCAGCGGTGCTGTCGATTGGAGCCCGGGCGGATCGACTACCCAGCAGATCGACCCTCAACCCCCAGCAGGAGAATGACCATGTCTTATATCGATGGCTTAGTCGCCGCTGTTCCCACCGCCAACCGGGAAAAATTCATCAAACACGCCGAAATCGCCGCGCAGATCTTCAAAGAGGCCGGAGCCTTGAGCATCACCGAGTGCTGGGGCGATGACGTGCCCGACGGCAAGGTGACTTCGTTTCCGATGGCGGTGAAGCTCAAGGAAGACGAAACCGTGATCTTTTCCTGGATCGTCTGGCCGGACAAGGCCACCCGCGATGCAGGGATGCAGAAAGTCATGGGCGATCCGCGCATGCAACAGGACGTCAACCCGATGCCATTTGATGGCCAACGCATGGTGTTTGGTGGTTTCAACGTTGTGCTGCAAGCGTAAAAACAGAACGCAGGATCACTCCGACGACGGGGTGACCCTGCAACTTTTGCGGTTGTGGATCTCGCTGTCCGTCGGCCGCTCCCGCACGAACTCGAAACGCGGCTCACCTTCGCTATAGTGAACCAGCCAGCCCCATTCCAGCTCGGACTCATCCTGGCCGGGTTGCGGCGGCATCGCCCACCATGGCTCTTTGCTGATGATCTCTCGCATGGCGCCCTCCGGTTGATTCGGTTGGTTCAACTATAACGTGCATGTCAGGAGGTGCCAGGCGTGAGCGACGAATCCCATGAACCGTCCAAGCGTTTGTTTTTCGCCTTGAGCTGCGCGGCGGAGCAGCGGCGGGCGATTGCGCAATGGCGCGGGGCATTGCAGCTCAGAAGCGGACGGCCGGTGCCGGCGGAGAACTTTCACCTGACGTTGAAGTTTTTGGGCGCGGCGGGCGTGGCGCAGATTGCCGATATCTGCACGGCGGCGGCGAAGGTCCGGGTGCCGGGTGTGGCATTGCGGGTGGTGCTGGATCGAGTGGATGTCTGGCGCAGGCATGGGGTCTTGGTGCTGGCGTCGGAGCAGGCGCCGCCGGAGTTGTTGCGGCTGGTGTATGCGCTGGAACAGGCGATGTTGTCGTTCGGGTTTGAGGATTCGCCGAAGGAATTTCGGCCGCATTTGACCTTGATGCGCGACTATCGATTGCCGGTGCCCGAGTCGGCAACGCCGCCCGAATTTATCCTGCGGGCCGAGCATTTCACGCTGTTCGAATCCCACAAGGGCCGCTATCGGGCGCTGGCCGAATGGCCGCTCATTCCCTAGTCCAAAAAAAGGCGCCCGAAGGCGCCTGAAGTTCACCTTAACCGAGGAGCCAGGTGAGGCCGTTCTGCGTAGAGCAACGCAGCGGTGGTAAGGCGCTGCTTGAACGGAAGAGGGGACATCACTCACTTTCCTGTGGGAGCGAGCTTGCTCGCGATGAGGCCATCACATTCAACATTGATGGCGACTGGTCCACCGCCATCGCGAGCAAGCTCGCTCCCACAGTGTTTTGTGATGTTCAGAGATTTTGTATCCACACATCACCCCTGTGGGAGCGAGCTTGCTCGCGAAAGCGGTAGGTCAGGCCCATTGATGCTGGATTTGCCGCCGTCTTCGCGAGCAAGCCCGCTCCCACATTAGAGCGGTGTGAACACACATTCCTTGTGGGAGCGAGCCTGCTCGCGAAGGCGTCTTCAAGCGAATTACTTGCCGAGTTTTACGCGGGTCCAGCCTCGGGTCATGACCCGTTGAACACCAATCGGCATGTCCGGTATCGCATAGAGCGTCGCCATTACAGCCTGCGACGGGTACGAGCCCGGATCGTCGCGAATCGCCTCATCCACCAACGGTGTCGCTGCGGCGTTGGCGTTGCTGTAGCCGATGTTGTTAGTGATCTCGGCGATGATGTCCGGGCGCATCAGGAAGTTCATGAACAGGTAGGCGTTATCGACGTTAGCCGCGTCCCGGGGGATGGCGACCATGTCGTAGAAACTGCCGGCGCCTTCTTTCGGGATGCTGTAGTCGATCGTCACCGTGTCGCCGGCTTCCTTGGCGCGAGCCTTGGCTTGCAGCACATCGCCGGAATAACCCACGGCCACGCAGATGTTGCCGTTGGCCAGGTCGGAGATGTACTTCGAGGAATGGAAGTACGCCACCGACGGCCGGATCCTCATGAACAGCGCCTCAGCTTCGGCAATCTGCGCCTTGTCCTGGGAATTTACCGGGTAACTCAGATAGTGCAGGGCGGCCGGGAGCATCTCGGTTGGCGAATCAAGGAAACTGATGCCACAGGCTTTGAGTTTTTCCGCGTTTTCCGGTTTGAACAGCAAGTCCCAGGAGTTGGTCGGCGCATTGGCCCCGAGCACTTCCTTGACCTTGGCCGGGTTGAAACCGATGCCAATCGAGCCCCACATGTACGGGAAGGCGTGACCGTTGTCCGGGTCGCTGGCCGAGGCGTTTTTCAGCAGCACCGGGTTGAGGTTTTTCCAGTTCGGCAGCTTCGATTTGTCCAGCGTCTGATACACGCCAGCCTTGATCTGCTTGGCCAGGAAACTGTTGGACGGCACCACGATGTCGTAGCCGGACTTGCCCGCGAGCAGGCGTGCTTCAAGGGTTTCATTGCTGTCGAACACATCGTAGGTCACGCGGATCCCGGTCTCGTCTTCGAACTTCTTGACCGTGTCCGGGGCGATGTAATCCGACCAGTTATAAACGCGCAGAACCTTGTCGTTGGCCTGGGCGACCGTTGCCATGGCGCCCACTAAGGACAGTGTCAGCAGAGTCCTGCCAAACATTTTCATCGGTACAACTCCATTTCTTTTTTATTCAAGTACGCAAAACAATTGCAGTCTCGGCGCACCCCTCGTAGCAGCTGGCGAAGCCTGCGTTCGGCTGCGAAGCAGTCGTAAAACCTGCGAATTCAATCTTCCTGAAAGAACCGCAGAGTCTGAATTCACGACTGCTGCGCAGCCGAACGCAGGCTTCGCCAGCTGCTACAACGTGTGCGTGTTGCAGGCCATTAGGCCGTCGCTTCGGCCCGTTGATTTTGTGGCTGCCACGACTCGCTGGCGGTCTGGTCCATCGCTTCCTGGATCGCGCGTTTACGGTTGGCTTCGGCGCGGCGGCTGAAGTACCAGACCATGAAGGTCACGATCGACACCGCGAGCAGAATCAGACTGGCCACGGCGTTGATCTCAGGCTTCACACCCAGACGCACCGCCGAGAACACTTCCATCGGCAACGTGGTCGAACCCGGCCCGGAGACGAAACTCGCCAGTACCAAATCATCCAGCGACAAGGCAAACGACATCATCCCGCCCGCCGCCAACGATGGCGCGATCATCGGAATGGTGATCAGGAAAAACACCTTCAACGGCCGCGCACCCAGGTCCATGGCCGCCTCTTCAATCGACAGGTCCAGCTCACGCAACCGCGCCGACACCACCACCGCCACATACGCCGCACAGAATGTGGTGTGAGCGATCCAGATCGTCACCAGACCACGTTCCTGCGGCCAGCCAATCAACTGCGCCATCGCCACGAACAACAACAGCAACGACAGACCGGTGATCACTTCCGGCATCACCAACGGCGCCGTCACCAAGCCACCGAACAACGTGCGACCCTTGAAGCGTGTCACGCGAGTCAGCACGAACGCCGCCAAGGTTCCCAACGCCACGGCCGCAATCGCGGTGTAGCAAGCGATCTCCAGCGAGCGTACCACCGAGCCCATCAATTGCGTGTTGTCGAGCAAACCGGCGTACCACTTCACCGACCAGCCGCCCCACACCGTCACCAGTTTCGAGGCGTTGAACGAGTAGATCACCAGGATCAGCATCGGCAGGTAGATAAACGACAGGCCGAAAATCAGCATGAACTTTGAAAATCCGAAGCGTTTCATCCCCGTGCCTCCATCTCTTTGGCCTGGCTGCGGTTGAACAGCAGAATCGGCACAATCAGGATCAACAGCATCACCACTGCCAGGGCAGACGCCACCGGCCAGTCGCGGTTATTGAAGAACTCTTGCCACAGCACACGGCCGATCATCAGCGTCTCCGGGCCGCCCAACAGTTCCGGAATCACGAACTCACCGACCACCGGAATAAACACCAGCATGCACCCGGCGATGATGCCGTTCTTGGCCAGCGGCACGGTGATTTTCCAGAAGTTGTTGAAGTTGCTCGAACCCAGGTCCGACGCCGCTTCCAACAGGCTCTCATCGTGCTTGACCAGGTTGGCGTACAGCGGCAACACCATGAACGGCAAATACGCATACACCACGCCGATATAGACGGCGGTGTTGGTGTTGAGGATCTCGATCGGCGCCGAGGTGATCCCGGTCCACATCAAAAATGCGTTGAGCAAACCGTTGTTGCTGAGGATGCCCATCCACGCATACACGCGGATCAGGATCGCGGTCCAGGTCGGCATCATGATCAACAGCATCAGGACGTTTTGCGTTTCTTTCTTGGCCTTGGTAATCGCGTAGGCCATCGGGAAACCGATCACCAGGCACATCAGCGTACTGAGCAACGCCACTTTCAGCGAACCGAGGTAGGCCGAGATGTACAACTCGTCCTGAGTCAGCAGCGAGTAGTTGCCGAGGTTCAGCAACAACTGGAATTTCTGCTCGGCGAAGGTGTAGATCTCCGAGTACGGCGGAATCGCCAGCGCGGCCTCCGAGAAGCTGATCTTCATCACCAAAAAGAACGGCAGCATGAAGAACAGGAACAGCCAGATGAACGGAATGCCGATCACCAGTTTGCGCCCGCTGGGGACCAGTCTCAGGAATTGCTGATTGAAGGTTTTCATGAGCGCAGTACCACGCCGCTGTCGTCTTCCCACCACACGTAGACCTGATCGTCCCAGGTCGGACGTGCGCCCCGGCGTTCGGCGTTGGCCATGAACGATTGCACGACTTTACCGCCCGGCAATTCGACGTAGAACACCGAGTGACCGCCGAGGTAGGCGATGTCATGCACCTTGCCTTGGGACCAGTTGTAGCGCTGCTCTGGCTTGAGCGTGCTGACCAGCATTTTTTCCGGGCGGATGGCGTAGGTGATCGACTTGTCCTGCACCGAAGTGCTGACGCCGTGACCGACGTAAATCTTCTGCTCCAGGTCCGGGCTGTGGATGATCGCGTGACCTTCCAGGTCCTCGACCACGGTGCCGTCGAAGGCGTTCACGTTACCGATGAATTCGCAGACCATGCGGCTGACCGGCGCTTCGTAAATGTCCACCGGGCTGCCGATCTGGGCGATCCAGCCGAGGTGCATGATCGCGATGCGTTCGGCCATGGTCATGGCTTCTTCCTGGTCGTGGGTCACCATCACGCAGGTCACGCCGACCCGCTCGATGATCTGCACCAGTTCCAGTTGCATCTGCGAACGCAGTTTTTTATCCAGCGCGCCCATGGGTTCGTCGAGTAACAACAGCTTCGGACGCTTGGCCAGGGAGCGGGCGAGGGCGACGCGCTGACGTTGGCCGCCGGACAACTGATGGGGTTTGCGTTTGGCGTATTGGGTCATGTGCACCAGACGCAGCATCTCTTCCACACGGGCGTCGATTTCGCTGGCGGACAAGCGATCCTGCTTGAGGCCGAAGGCAATGTTCTGCGCCACCGTCATGTGCGGGAACAGCGCGTAGGACTGGAACATCATGTTGATCGGCCGCTCGTAGGGCGGCATGTCGGTGATGTCGACACCGTCGAGCAAGATGCGCCCTTCGGTCGGGCGCTCGAAGCCGGCGAGCATGCGCAGCAGGGTCGATTTGCCCGAGCCGGAACCACCGAGCAGGGCGAAGATTTCGCCTTGATGGATCTCCAGGGACACATCGTCCACGGCGGTGGTTTCGTCGAACTTCTTGGTGACCCGGTCGATTTTCACCAAGACCTTTTTCGGTGCCTGGTGACCTTCAAGAGCCTTCCTGTAAGTGCTGGAGGCATTTGCCATGTGAAACTCCCAACAGGTTTCAGTCGTCGGGCCAACGCGGCCTGACTTAATAGTTGATTGCAAGCCTGAGCCGGGTGATGCCATTCAATCCAAACGCGGTCCCTGTAGGAGCTGCCGAAGGCTGCGATCTTTTGACTTTGATTTTTAAGATCAAAAGATCGCAGCCTTCGGCAGCTCCTACAGGATGTTGCGCATGACTTGCTGGCCCATACCGCTCGGGCTTATTCGGCGCCGCCGTCCTGGCTGCCTGGTGGTGCTTGTTGTTGTCTTGTTTCGTTTTTTACGCGTGAAGAGGCAGCGCGCGTCGGCGCAGCCGCCCGTTCACGAGGGCAGTTAAAGGGTTGGATGAGGGGTTAAGTCGTCAGCGTTTTTTACGTAGCGCCGCCCGTTGCCGGCACGCATCGCCAAACGCCTGGAAAACACTTAAATACTGAGGATTCGAAAGCACCTGCCATTCCGGATGCCACTGCACACCGACCGCAAACGTCGGGCTGTGGTCCACCGAAATCGCCTCGATCAAACCATCCGGCGCCACCGCTTCGCAGCGCAGCCCTGGCGCCAGTCGATCAATGCCCTGACTGTGAATCGAATTGACCCTGAACTCGGCCGGCAACCCCAGTGCTTCGAGCACACCGCCAGGCTGCACAGTCACCGCGTGAGCCGGCGCGTATTGCACCGCCAACTCTGGACTGTCCGCTTCACGGTGATCGAGCATGCCGGGCAGTTCATGCACCTTCTGATGCAGGCTGCCACCGAACGCCACGTTCATTTCCTGAAAGCCACGGCAGATCCCCAGCACCGGCACGCCGGCGGCAATCGCTGCACGCAATAAAGGAAGGGTTGTGGCATCCCGCGCCGGATCGTGATCCGTGCCGGGGGCGCTGGCGGGGCCTTGATAGTGGAAGGGTTCCACATTCGAGGGCGAGCCGGTGAGCAACAGACCGTCGAGCTGCGCGAGCAGGTCCTCGATTTCAGTCAATTCGCCCAGGGAAGGAATAACGACGGGCAACCCCAGAGCCGCGACGCTGACAGCACGCAAGTACTTGTCGCCGCTGACGTGGTAGGGGTGCAGGCCAATCTGTTTGACGCACGCTGTAACGCCGATCAATGGCTTGAATGCCATTTTTATCACCTCGAAGTTTCACACTTGAACGAGCTTTTCCGGAGCTTAGCCTTGTTGATTTTAATTAACAACTCTCATGTAAAAAATTCTAAACGCCGGTCGTCCGATGCTGAGGGTTTACACGGCTTCGGCGTCTTATCTGGCACTCTCGTCCCCATAAAAGGCCCGAAAATAAAGGTTGAAAGGCCAAGTGTTCGCTATTGACTTCACTTTGTCTTTCGGATTGACTGGGCTCGCAACACCGTAGTGAACATAATAATTAACAGCTAATAGGTGCATCATGTCGGTCCCTCTGCGTACCGTTCAACTCAACGAAGCAAACGCATTCCTTAAGAAATATCCTGAGGTTTTGTACGTCGACCTTCTGATTGCGGATATGAACGGTGTGGTGCGCGGCAAGCGCATCGAACGCACCAGTCTTCATAAGGTTTACGAAAAAGGCATCAACCTCCCGGCGTCACTCTTTGCTCTGGACATCAACGGTTCTACGGTGGAAAGCACCGGCCTGGGTCTGGACATCGGCGACTCGGATCGAATCTGCTACCCCATCCCTGACACCCTGAGCATTGAGCCGTGGCAGAAGCGCCCAACCGCGCAATTGCTGATGACCATGCACGAACTCGAAGGTCAGCCGTTCTTCGCCGACCCGCGTGAAGTGCTGGCGAATGTGGTGCGCAAGTTCGACGACATGGGCCTGACCATCTGCGCAGCGTTTGAACTGGAGTTCTACCTGATCGACCAGGACAACGTGAACGGTCGGCCGCAGTCGCCGCGTTCGCCGGTCTCGGGCAAGCGTCCGGTGTCGACTCAGGTGTACCTGATTGACGACCTCGACGAATACGTCGATTGCCTGCAAGACATCCTCGAAGGCGCGAAAGAGCAGGGCATTCCTGCGGACGCCATCGTCAAGGAAAGCGCCCCGGCGCAGTTCGAAGTCAACCTGCATCACGTCAACGACCCGATCAAGGCCTGCGACTACGCGGTGTTGCTCAAGCGTCTGGTGAAGAACATCGCCTACGACCACGAGATGGACACCACGTTTATGGCCAAGCCGTATCCGGGCCAGGCGGGCAATGGTTTGCACGTGCACATTTCGATTCTCGACAAAGAAGGCAACAACATCTTTGCCAGCGAGGATCCCGAGCAGAACGCCGCGCTGCGACACGCGATCGGCGGTGTGCTCGAGACCCTGCCGGCGCAAATGGCTTTCCTGTGCCCGAACGTCAACTCGTATCGCCGCTTCGGCGCACAGTTCTATGTGCCGAACTCACCGAGCTGGGGCATCGACAACCGTACCGTAGCGGTACGCGTGCCGACCGGTTCGGCGGACTCGGTGCGCATCGAACACCGCGTGGCCGGCGCCGACGCCAACCCGTACCTGCTGATGGCCTCGGTTCTGGCCGGTATTCACCACGGCTTGACCAACAAAATCGAACCGGGTCCACCGGTGGAAGGCAACAGCTACGAGCAGAACGAACAAAGCCTGCCGAACAACCTGCGCGACGCATTGCGCGAGCTGGACGACAGCGAAGTTATGGCCAAATACATCGACCCGCTCTACATCGACGTGTTCGTGGCGTGCAAGGAAAGCGAGTTGGCCGAGTTCGAAAACTCCATCTCGGACCTTGAGTACAACTGGTATTTGCACACCGTTTAACGGCTAGCGAATCACCCTGTAGGAGCTGCCGAAGGCTGCGATCTTTTGATTTTGCTTTTCAAGATCAAGATCAAAAGATCGCAGCCTTCGGTAGCTCCTACGGTGGATTTGTGTCGTTCACAAAAGCTGTGAACAACACCGATCCAATGTGGGAGCGGGCTTGCTCGCGAAGAGGGCGGCACATTCAACATCGATGTCGCCTGACACACCGCCTTCGCGAGCAAGCCCGCTCCCACAGGGGATCGCATTGCAAGTTTTAACTGACGATCACTTATTCCTCTGCGTCGAGTCACAACAATGACAAACACTCGCAGCGACTGGGAACAACGCTTCCAGTCCTTATCCATCGAAGGCCGGGCCTTTATCGACGGTCAATACCGCGCAGCAATTAGCGGCGATACCTTCGAATGCATCAGCCCGGTCGACGGCCGTTTCCTGGCCAACGTTGCCAGCACCGACGAAGCCGATGCCAACGCGGCCGTCGCCGTCGCCCGCCAGACCTTCGAGTCCGGCATCTGGGCCAAGCAAGCCCCGGCCGAGCGCAAACGCATCCTGATTCGTTTCGCCGATCTGATCCTGGCGCACCAGGAAGAACTGGCCCTGCTCGAAACCCTCGACATGGGCAAACCGATCAGTGACTCGATGAGCATCGACATTCCAGCGACCGCCAACGCGATCCGTTGGAGCGCCGAAGCCATCGACAAGATCTACGACGAAGTCGCCGCCACGCCCCACGATCAACTCGGCCTCATCACCCGCGAACCGACGGGCGTGGTCGCCGCCATCGTGCCGTGGAATTTCCCGCTGATCATGGCCAGCTGGAAGTTCGCCCCGGCCCTCGCAGCGGGCAACTCGTTCATCCTCAAGCCTTCGGAAAAGTCGCCCCTCACCGCGATCCGCATCGCCCAATTGGCGCTGGACGCCGGCATCCCGAAAGGCGTGTTCAACGTCCTGCCGGGCTACGGTCACACCGTCGGCAAGGCGTTGGCGTTGCACATGGACGTCGACGTGCTGGCCTTCACCGGCTCGACCGCGATTGCCAAGCAACTGCTGATTTACGCCGGGCAAAGCAACATGAAACGCGTCTGGCTCGAAGCAGGGGGGAAGAGTCCAAACGTGGTGTTCGCCGACGCGCCGGATTTGCGCGCGGCAGCACAAGCAGCGGCGGGAGCGATTGCCTTCAACCAGGGCGAAGTCTGCACCGCCGGTTCGCGGTTGCTGGTGGAACGCTCGATTCGCGAGCAGTTCATTCCGCTGCTGGTGGAAGCGCTGCAAGCCTGGAAACCGGGGCACGCCCTCGATCCGGACACCACCGTCGGCGCGGTCGTCGATCAGCGTCAATTGGACAACGTGTTGCGCTATATCCAGGTCGGCAAAGACCAGGGCGCGCAACTGATCGCGGGCGGCAGCCGCACCCTCGAAAGCACCGGTGGCCTCTACGTCGAACCGGCGATTTTCGACGGCGTGACCAACGCCATGACCATCGCCCGGGAAGAGATTTTCGGTCCGGTGCTGTCGCTGATCACCTTCGACACCGAGGAAGAAGCGCTGGCCATCGCCAACGACAGCATCTTCGGCCTGGCGGCGGGCGTGTGGACCAGCAACCTGAGCAAGGCCCACACCTTCGCCCGCGGCTTGCGCGCCGGCAGCGTCTGGGTCAACCAATACGACGGCGGCGACATGACCGCGCCGTTCGGCGGGTTCAAGCAGTCGGGTAACGGTCGGGACAAATCGCTGCATGCGTTCGACAAATACACCGAACTCAAAGCGACCTGGATCAAGCTCTAACACCTTTACAGCGGCGGTCGCAGGCGAGCCTGCGGCCATCGGAGAAACGTATGAAACCAACAACACATGTCAACAGCTACTACGCCGCCACCCGCAACTTCACCGGCGAATTCCCGGTGCTTGAAGAGCTGGTGGAATGCGACGTCTGCGTGATCGGCGCCGGCTACACCGGTTTGTCCTCGGCGCTGTTCCTTGCCGAGGCGGGCTACAGCGTGACCGTGCTCGAAGCCGCCAAAGTCGGCTTCGGCGCGAGCGGTCGCAACGGCGGCCAACTGGTCAACTCCTACAGCCGCGACGTCGATGTCATCGAAGAACGCTACGGCGACAAAACCGCCGAAATCCTTGGCAGCATGATCTTCGAAGGCGCCGACATCATCCGTCAGCGCATCCAGCACTACGACATCCAGTGCGACTACAAGCCCGGCGGCATCTTCGCCGCGCTGAACAAAAAGCAACTCAAGGGCCTGGCCGAGCAGAAAAGCAGCTGGGAACGCTACGGCAACAAAAACCTGAAAATGCTCGACGCCGCCGACATCAAACGCGAAGTCGGCAGCGACAACTACGTCGGCGGCCTGCTCGACATGCAGGGCGGCCACATTCATCCGCTGAACCTGGCCCTCGGCGAAGCCTCGGCCATCATCGGCTTGGGCGGCAAAATCTACGAACAATCGGCGGCGGTGGAAATCACCTACGGCGAACCGATCACCGTGCGCACCGCCAAAGGCGTGGTCCGCGCCAAATACCTGCTGATCGCCGGCAACGCTTACCTGCCACAAGGCCTCGACAACCGCGTGACCAGCAAAAGCATGCCCTGCGGCTCGCAAATCGCCGTCACCGAACCGTTGTCCGAGCAAGTTGCGCGCAGCCTGATCAAAAACAACTACTGCGTCGAAGACTGCAACTACCTGCTCGACTACTACCGCCTCACCGCCGACAATCGCCTGCTGTACGGCGGTGGCGTGGTCTACGGCGCCCGCGAACCGGACGACATCGAGCAACTGATCAAACCGAAAATCCTCAAGACCTTCCCGCAACTGAAGGACGTCAAAATCGACTACCGCTGGACCGGCAACTTCCTGCTGACCATGTCGCGCATGCCGCAATTCGGCCGCATCGAGAAAAACGCCTACTACATGCAAGGCTACAGCGGCCACGGCGTCACCTGCTCACACCTGGCCGGCAAACTCATCAGCGAAATGATCCGCGGCGACGCCGAACGCTTCGACGCCTTCGCCTCCTTGCCACACATGCCCATGCTCGGCGGCCGCACCTTCCAGGCCCCACTCACCGCCATGGGCGCCGCGTACTACGCGCTGCGCGATCGGTTCGGCATCTAACAGCCAACCCGCAATCCCTTGTGGAAGACAATCCCTGTGGGAGCGGGCTTGCTCGCGAAAGCGGCGCATCAGTCACCAAAGATATGGCTGACCCACCGCCTTCGCGAGCAAGCCCGCTCCCACAGGATTTTTATGCCATACGCAAAATTGCGCCTGGCCGCGATCAAAACTGTAGGAGCAAAGCTTGCTCGCGAAGAGGCCAGACCAGTCACCATCACCCCCAACTGAACCCCCTCAATCCCAAGCAAACCCACCCCCACCAGCCTTTTTACCCCACCACCCATCGAACCTGCTGAGCAACACCAACAAACGTGATTTAATACCCGCCTTTCACTTTTCCGGGACAGGGAAGCGGTGTTCCTCGCGGCCAAAAGTCGCCCGCCATCCACCCCCATAACCCCTTAAGTAGTTCACACATAAGGCTGTCATGGACACGGGCTCACGACTCAAATTAGTACGCGAAAGCTACAAACTGTCCCAGCGCGAGCTGGCCCGCCGTAGCGGCGTCACCAATGCCACCATCTCCCTGATCGAACAAAATCGCGTCAGCCCCTCCGTCAGCTCCCTCAAAAAACTGCTCGAAGGCATACCGATGTCTTTGGCGGACTTCTTTACCTTCGACCAGCCACCGCGTGAGCATCAATACGTGTTTCGGGCGAATGAACAGCCGGATCTCGGCCGTCATGGCCTGCGATTGCTGCTGATTGGCGCGTCCGTGCCGAGTCGGCAGATGCGGTTGTTGCGCGAGCAGTACGCGCCTGGGGCCAGCTCTGGCGAGGAACCCATTGTTCACTCCGAAGGCGAGGAGTGCGGGCTGGTGACTCGGGGGACAGTTGAGCTCACCGTTGATGGGCAGATTAGTGTGCTGAATGCGGGGGATGGGTATTACTTTCCGACGACACTGCCGCATCGGTTTCGGAATATTGGGCAGGATGAGGCGGAGATTATCAGTGCCAACACGCCGGCTAACTTCTGATAAAAATTTGATTTTTTGTGATTGATAGAAATCCGATACCTGTGAGGGTGTCGGATTTTTTTTATTGGTGATGTATAAAATACTCGTTCTGAGAAAGCTTATTGGATGGAGTTTTAGGAAAGATCTGTAAGGCAAAGTAAGTTGATCGGTAAGAATTTTCTGAAAGCTGCTGGGGAGGGTGGTTTGTCAGATTTACTGGCGCTGATGTGTGGTTATCATTGCTTGGGGGAACATGCAATTTTGTATGTTCTTTCGTGCCTAGTCGAAATGATTTTGTAACGGGTAAAAATTATTTGTTAGCTGTAAGGGATTGACTTTGTGAACTGGAAAAATGTTAGGTACCGTTTATGGATATGTCCACTAATTTTTGCCTCGGCAATTTTTTATTCTATTGTAGTCCTTGCTGGAGTGAAGCAGATAATTCAGCTGGACGATGAGTATAGATGGCCTATCCAGATTGTTACGTTTGTAGCTATTAGTTTCTACGGGTTGTGGTTTGATGCCCCTAGGATTAGAGATGTCTGGAATGGCGAGGTGATGGACGAAAAATATACTAGCTTGCGCGGTTCTTGGGCCGGTATTGTCATTGGTGCCACAACCGGGACCATAATATTTATGTCTCAAGTGGAAGCGATTGAGATTTTAAATCAGGTCCAGCACTGGCAAGTGGCAGTGATTGTATTTATTGTTTTTATGCTAATAATGGTTTGTTTTATTTTCTGTCCTAGATGGGCGCGTCGAAGGAGATAGTTTGTGCGAAGTGCGACGATAGATTAGTGTGATCTACTTGGCGGAGGTTGGTCTTGCGTATAAGAGTCATTAGCGCCGTCGTTATTTTATATCTGTTAATGGTAGCTGTTTCTGTGGTGTACACAGCGCTGTTTGTGTGGTTAATAAAAAAAATGATTATGCTGGATGGATGGGTTCTTAACTCAGTGGTAGGCATCATATTTGTTGCTCAGCTATTTATGAGTTTTCGTTATTCTGCACCGGGTCTTAAAGCTGAAGTCCTTGGAATTGAAGCTGGTCTTAAAAAGCAACCATTGGCTGCTATATATTATGAAATTATTACGGCAGCCATGCTAGCTACGTTTTTTATAATGATGTTTGTTAGGAGGTTTTTTTCATTGGTGGGTGTTCTTTCTTGGGTTATAACGGGTTTGGTGTTTTTGATCGTTTTCTTAGGTTTTTTTGTGCGGGTAAAAAAGCTGCGCTGCCGCTCAAGTTAGAAGTTTGGAAAGATTACTCTGAATGAAATGTGATTTGCGCGATAGTTTCATGCAAAACTATTGCTTCATGTCGATTTCATCAGCCGTGGATCTAATTGTTATAGCGTCCACCAGTGCTTCAAAGGCTAAAGCGAGGCGCCCCATCTGTTTGTAAGCCCGCTCATAGTTTAGAGGATCTCTCGTAAAAAGCTCTACCGATTCACGTTTGCGCACGGATCTCCACAGGCCAAAAGCGGATAGCCCTAAATCAACGGAGTAATAGGTAATATTGCCTGTGTGAATGTCCTCGGCAAGCCACTGATACCCTTGCCGAATTGGACCTACGGTGCTTGGAGATTTTGGGCCATTGTAGATATTTCCTACACCTTCATAAATGTTGTTTACACCGTGCGCAACATAAAGAACTCCAGTGGGGGCTCCAACGATTTTTGAGTTTCCAATCAGCGAAGACCCAGTTTGGACCTGCATTATTCCCGCTACGACCCCAACGCCATTTTGGGTGTAAAAAAGGGCCTTAGCTGATAGTTCAGCGTACTCATCCATTATTTCTTGTATACCTTGTCGTGCACTGATCAAGCCTTCATCGACGGCTTGAATTATTTCGTTTGCATAGGATGAAATAACCGAACTAAATTGAAGCTGTAGAAAGCTATCGAACAAATGTGTGGCACCAACGGTGCACCCAAGCGCAACCAAATCAGACGCAGCTTTAGTCACATCATGAATATCGCAGATCTCATCACTCATTTTCATTTCCCCAAAAGCTATAAGCGCTTGTGCCCGCTTGAACGTGCGTCCAACTTATATCTCGATAACGAATGGATACCATCTCCTGTGGTTGAGCATCATTCATATGGATGGCATGAGGCACTTGAAGATTCAAATGAGTAATCTTTGCGCCGGTTAATCGTATTGAATAATATTTATCCTGGCCGCCTGCTGGCGATGTTCGATAAAAATGTATCGTGCATTCGATTTCTTCACATTCGTGAAGTGCACTTGCCAGCAATGGAGATGATTTATCAATGTTCTTTGTAATCATAATAGGCAGGTGCTTGCCGCGACTGCTTGAAAGTCCGCCGTCGTTGCCTGTAATCATATTGTGCGAGTACGCCAGAACCATGATTTCATCTGTATGCCCGATCTGGCATTTGTTGCCGATGGAACTTTGGCTGGAACAACCTGCGGAGATCAAACCTTGTCGCTTGCCCGTAATGCTCATGTAACCGTGATTCGCCATGCGTGACATTCCCTCTTAGTTGATCGAGCTACTTACTTCAAGCCTAACAAGTGTTCTTTCAGGAGGGATCCGGCGTGGTTGAGCGCTTCAACAAGTTCAGAGGGATCTTACGTAGAGCGAAGAAAAATTCGATGGAAGAAACCTACGGCTCCGTTCGATAGTCGCCAACTTGGATCCATTTCGTGATGGAGAAGTACTTTTAGCTGGGCTGTGTTGGCGGTGAGGCGATGGCTGTAGGAATGCTGAATCTTGAGATCAGTGAAAATTCGTACAATCTTTGTGCTTTTCGATTTTATGCAGCAAGGCATTGGCTTGAAGAGGGTGAATCACTTGGAAGGTTTGTCGCGGGATCCGGGGCTGGAGGAGGCCAACCTGGATGCCGCGTTGAATGCGGCTGATTTTTATCGGTGCTGTGGTTTTGTGGGCGACGTGGCCGCTGTTAACCACTCATCTTCAGGGCTTCAGTTGGCTTGTGTGCCGATGGTGAAGAGCCTGTTACTTTGATTGAACTAAGCAGCAGGTGATGAAACCCGCAGTAATGCGGGTTTTTTACGACTTGAATTGGGTTACGGAGTCTTTGGTGTATCAAACCCACGCTGCTCAATCACCCGAAACACATCATGCACATCCCGGATCAGGATCCAGGCGATGTTGGTGACGGTGTTGATGTCGTTTTCGGCGTAGTCGGGGAGGGAGGTGCAGCCCATGAGGTTGAGGTATTTGAGGACGGCGTTGAGGCGTTCGCTGACGCAGTTGTGGAGTTCGCGAATGGGGGCGTCGTTGTCGATGAGGAGGACGGGGTAGTCGGTGGCGAATTGGGACATGGGGGTGAAGCGGCGCGGCGGATTGTTCGTAGTCATAAGGGTGAACTCTTCAAAGAATAATCATGAAGTGCCACCTTCTGCTGCGAAACAAATAGGTGGCAGCTATGTGCGGGTTCGCAGACCGGAGAAGAGTCGAAGCCGGCAGACCCGAAGGTCTCCCACACACAGCCGCCATAAAACGTAACGGTGGCGAATTTTGCCACAGTTGTCATTTGACGGTGCGTATCTACTTCTTCAGGGCTGCGAAACCCTATCGCCAATTGCTGTGGCGACGGGTCGAATATAGGTGTCGGCTTTGGGCCTCGCAACCGGGGTGTAGGACGCCTTTTAGGTCATCAAGGCGAAGGGGATTTGCTACGTTCAGCCACGAAACCCTTGCGGGCTGGGCGTTCGGAAATGTCTTAGGAAATAGGTGGCAGCAGATTAGGGGTGCTTCGCATCCCAGCGGGAGCAAGCTCCCTCGCCACAAAGGGTGTTTTCCTACGTGGTTTTCAGACGTGAAGATCAAAAGATCGCAGCCTTCGGCAGCTCCTACGTGGGTTGCGGGGATGTTCAGAAATTATGAAGCCCCGAATGTTCGGGGCTTTTTTTGGAGGGCTCGGGCTATTGCGCGCTATGGGTGCTGTGCTTCGGCCCGGCGAGTGCCCAGGCGATGAGGCCGATCAGCGGCACGAAGACGATGACGACGATCCACACGCCTTTGTTGTCGATCTTGCTGCCGCTCTTGATCACTTTGTTGATCGCCCACAATTCAATCACCACCAGTATTGCCGCGAGTGCGATCCAGACGTATTCGATTTGCATTAGCCACCTCCTGAAAGTCATTTCATTAGGCGGGCGGTGGTGGTGAGGGTTCATTTCTTTTTGTCAGGCGGATGCAGCCTTGCATCCGCCTGCTGTCGTCATTACACGGCGCTGCGGATCACTTCAACGATTCGCTGAGCGATGTATTCCACATGCGTTTCCATCGCGAAGTGCCCGGTATCCAACAATTCCACCACTGCATTCGGGTTGTCTCGCTTGAACGCTTCGGCGCCTGGCGGGATGAAGAATGGGTCGTGTTTGCCCCAGATCGCGAGGGTCGGGAGTTGGGTTTCGCGGAAGAAGCGTTGGAAGTCGGGGTAGCGTTTGAGGTTGTTGGCGTAGTCGAGGAACAGGTCGAGTTGGATGTCTTTGTTGCCGGGGCGTTCCAGGAGCAGGGCGTCGAGGGTGTAGGACTCGGGGGCGATGAGTTCGGGGTGGCTGACGCCGTGTTCGTACTGCCAACGGGTGCCTTCCAGGTGGAGGACGGCGTCGGCGATGGCTTGGCGGTGGGTGGCGTTCGGTTCGGCCCAGTAGGTTTTGATCGGGGCCCAGGCGTCGCCGAGGCCTTCGAGGTAGGCGTTGCCGTTTTGTGAGATGAGGGCGGTCATGCGTTCCGGGTGTTTGACCGCCAGGCGCAGGCCGGTGGGGGCGCCGTAGTCGAAGACGAACATGGCGTAGCGTTTGAGGTTCAGGGTGTCGACGAAGTGTTCGAGGGTTTGGGCGAGGGCGTCGAAGCTGTAGACGTATTCGCGCGCGGCGGGCACTTCGGTGAAGCCGAAGCCGGGCAGGTCGGGGGCGATGATGTGGAAGTGTTGCGAGAGCAGCGGGATGAGTTGGCGGAATTGGTGGGAGGAGCTGGGAAAGCCGTGGAGCAGGAGGAGGGTTGGCTGGGTGGGGTCGCCGGCTTCGCGGTAGAAGAGGTTGATGCCGTCGGTTTGGATGAATTTGTAGGTGATGGTTGGGGTGTTCATGGGGTGGACCTCGTAACCGGTTGAATGGGGTTTAAGCGGTTTCGAGATTACTGTTGCATGAGGGTTGTAACCTGTCAAAGTAATTTTTAGAGGTTAGTATTTTTTATGGCTGACACAAAATAATGTGGGAGCGGGCTTGCTCGCGAAGGCGATGTGTCAGGCAACATTTTTGTCGACTGGTGCACCGCATTCGCGAGCAAGCCCGCTCCCACAGGGGATCTTCAGTGGATTGTTAAGTTTTATACGCCCAGGTTTTTCTGGCGTTCGCGGTGGGCCGCAGCTTTGGCGCGGTTGCCGCATACGGCCATGCTGCACCAGCGGCGTTTTCGGCCTCGGGTGTGGTCGACGAACATCAGGGTGCAGGCCGGGCCTTCGCAGCATTTCACGTTGGAAAAATCTTCGGTGCTGACGAACTGTGCGAGCACTTCGCCCAAGGGTAGCAGCAGGGAATCCGGGCTGCGCCAGCGGCGTTGCGTTTGGGCGGCGAGGGCCGGTGTATCGCCAGTTTGCAGGGTGATTTGCGTGTATTTCTCGTCGCGTTCGAGCAGGCGATTCAGGGCTTCGAGCTCGGTCAGTACCGAGGCGTCCAGTGGTTTGCCTTTGTATTTCAGGACGAAGCCGCGAAACCATTCCCGCAACGAGCGTGCCTGGGCCGCGACGTTTTCCAGCTCGCCGGGCATGGCCTGGGTTTGGAGGCGTTGCAGCACGGCGTCTTCGACCCAGCCTGATTGTTTCAGCCAGGCCAGCCATCCCGCGCCGTCTTCGATCCAGTCCACGGGTTGATCGACGGGTGTCGCGATCGAGTTCAGAAAATCCAGGGCGGGGGCGTCGGCGACGAATATGGCCGGGCCACGAGGTGTGTTGCTCATGAGGGTGTCCACCAAAGCCTTGATTGATGTGGGTCAGCGTAACCACTCAAAATGCGTTTGACAAGTTACTGATGGATACATAACCTCTAAATCGCATTCAGTGCGGTTACGTAGTCGTACCGCCGAAGCGACCCCAAAAACAATCAACCCTGGGATAGACGTCATGAAAGCGATCGTTCTTGAGAAATTCGGCGGCCTCGACAGCCTGGTCTACAAAGACATCCCTGAGCCCGAGGCTTTGCCGGGACATGTGGTGATCGAAATCAAGGCCTTCGGTATCAACCACGCGGAGATGCACATGCGGCGCGGCGAGTGGGCCGAGGCGGCGCCGGTGTCGGGCATTGAGTGCGTAGGGCTGGTGAAGTCGTGCCCCGGTGGCGAGTTTGCGGTGGGGGCGAAGGTCGCCGCGCTGATGGGCGGCTTGGGAAGGACGATCAACGGCAGTTACGCGCAGTTCACCCGGGCGCCGGTGTCGAACGTGGCATTGATCGAGGCGGATTTGCCTTGGGCGGAACTGGCGGCGATTCCAGAAACCTATGCCACGGCGTGGACCTGTCTGTTTCGCAATCTGGAACTTGTCGAAGGACAGCGGTTGCTGATTCGCGGCGCTACTTCGTCGTTCGGTCAGGCTGCGGTGAAACTGGCGGTGAATGCCGGTGCGCAAGTTGTCGCGACATCCAGAAGCACCGAGCGCTTCGCCATGCTTGAGGCGCTGGGAGTTGCCGGTGTTGAGCAGGAAGGGCCGGGGCTGTCCACGCGAATCACCGGGCAATTCGACGCCGTGCTCGATCTGGTCGGCAACAGCACAATTCTGGATTCGCTATCGATGGTGCGCCGTGGCGGCAAAGTCTGCCTGGCCGGTTGGTTGGGCGGGCTGGCGCCCATCGCCGAGTTCAATCCCTTGTTGCAAATGGCCAGCGGCGTCTACCTCACTTTCTTCGGCAGTTTTGTGTTCGGCACTCCTGGTTTCCCGCTGTCGGACGTGCCGTTGCAAGCCATCGCCGAAGACGTGGCGGCAGGGCGCTTGGATGTCACGCCGTCGCGGGTCTTCAAGTTCGAGGAAATCCATGAGGCCCATCGCGTGATGGAAGCGAACGAGGCCGGTGGAAAAATGGTCGTGGTGCACGCATGAATCAGGAGAACAGCATGGTCAACTCAGTAGCGATTGTGACCGGTGCCAGTCAGGGTATCGGTCAGTCGACGGCGATTCGCCTGGCGCGGGATTTTGATGCGCTGGTGTTGGTCGCCCGGAATCGGCCGAACCTGGAAGCCACGGCGCAAGCGGTGCGTGAAGCCGGGGCGCAATGCCTGATCGTTGAAGGCGATGTGGCCGACCCCGAGATCCCCGCGCAAGTGGTGCAAAAAACGTTGGCAGCCTTTGGCCGTATCGATGCCTTGCTCAACATTGCCGGGGCCGTGCCGCAAATCGATTTGTTCGACATGACCGACGCGCAATGGCATGACGGCACCGAGCTGAAGTTGCACGGCGCGCGGCGGATGACCCTGGCGGCGTGGCCGGCGTTGAAAGCCACAAAAGGCGCGGTGGTGTTGATGTCCGGTAATTCGGCGGTCACGCCCAAGTCGCCCTACGCGGCGGTGGCCACGATCAACGCGGCGATTGTCGCGTTGGCCAAGGCGTTTGCTGATCGCGGCATTCAGGATGAGGTGCAGGTGAACAGCGTGTTGCCGGGGCCGGTAATGACCGGGCGGCGGCGTTCGTTTCTGGAGAAATGGGCGCCGGCCCACGGGGTGTCGGTGGAGGAGGCCATGCTGAAGTTTCCGCAGGAGGCGGGGATTGGCCGGTTTGGCGAACCGGAGGAAATTGCCGAACTGATGGCGTTTCTGGTGTCGCCGGGGGCGCGCTGGATGACGGGTTCGGCGTTGCGGATGGATGGTGGGGAGGTGAAAGCGGTTTAAGCAAAACTCCCAAATACCGAGAAACCTGTGGGAGCGGGCTTGCTCGCGAAGGCGGAGTGTCAGTCGACATTAATGTTGCCTGACACGGCGCCTTCGCGAGCAAGCCCGCTCCCACATTGGATTTGTGTTTACCTAGCTGAGAGCGCCGGCGTACGCGGCGGAATAAGACGCTTGCTCCCGGTAGCCTCAAACGCCGAAGCCAACCGCAGCAACGTCGAATCGTCATACGCCCGACCGGCAAACGTCAGCCCCACCGGCATGCCGATATCCGCCATCACGCCCATCGGCACGGTCACGGTCGGCACGCCCAAATGTCGGATGGCGAGGTTGCCGTTAGCGACCCAAATCCCATTGCTCCACGCGATGTCTGCCGACGCAGGATTCACATCCGCATCCGCCGGCCCCACATCGGCAACGGTCGGGAACAGCACGGCGTCCAGCCCAAGGCGATCCATCCAGTCTTCCAGGTCCAATTTACGCGTCTGTTCCAACCCACGCAGGCCATCGGGCACGGTACTGATCTGATCCCACGGCGTGATCCCGCGCTCGGCCATTCGCACATATTCATCCATGCCCGCCGCCAGGTCACCCTCACGATTCGGCAGCGTGCCCGGGTCATGCGGGAAGATCAGCGGGCCATCGACATCGACCAGGCGATTCAATTTCGGATCGCCGTTCGCCCGCAGGAAATCATCAAACGCCCATGCCGTCAGGTCCCACAACTCATGGTGCAGGAACTCCTTGGACACGATGCCGCGATTGAACACCGTCGGCGCGCCGGGGCGATCGCCTTCACAATTGGACACCAGTGGAAAATCGACTTCGATCACTTCAGCCCCAGCCGCTTCAAGTGCCTGGCGCGCCTGTTTCCAAAGCTCGATCACCGAGTCGCGGGTGTTGATCCGCTGGCCGGTCGGGCCGCCGATACCCGGCGCTTCGGATGTGCCGGCTTCGGGATCAGCGTTGATGTACATCTTGGGGATGCCGAAGCGTTTGCCAGCGAGTGCATCGGGCTTCGCAGCCAGTTCGGCATAGGACGCAGGACGCACCGAAGCCACACTCGGAATCGGCACCCACGGTTGCAGGCGCCACAGATCGCCGCGCGTGTCGGTGTCTTCCGCGACCACCACGTCGAGCACTTCCAGCAAGTCCGCCATGGTCCGCGCAAACGGCACGACCACGTCCATGGTCGGCGTCAACGGCCAGTTGCCGCGCACCGAAATCACCCCGCGTGATGGCGTGTAGGCGCACAAACCATTGTTCGACGCCGGGCCGCGTCCGCTGGACCAGGTTTCTTCCGCCAGACCGAACGCGGCGAAACTGGCAGCCGTCGCCGTACCGGCGCCATTCGACGAACCGGACGCAAACGGCGCGGTGAGGTAATCGGCGTTGTACGGACTCTCGGCCCGGCCATAGACCCCACGCTGCATCCCGCCATTGGCCATCGGCGGCATGTTGGTCTTGCCCAGGCAAATCGCCCCGGCGCCGCGCAGCCGTTCAATGGTGAAGGCGTCGCGATAGGCGATCAGGTTGGCAAACGCGGGGCTGCCGGACGCGGCGGTCAGGCCCTTCACCAAGTAACTGTCCTTGGCGGTGTAGGGGATGCCATCGAGCGGGCCCAGGGTTTGGCCTTTGGCTCGGCGGGCGTCGGAGGCCTGGGCCTCGTTCAACGCCTCGGGGTTGCGCACCACCACGGCGTTGAGGTCGCCGTCATAGGCGTCGATGCGGGCAAGATACGCCTGGACCAGCTCAACCGCCGTGGTCTGGCCCGATTCGAGCGCAGCACGCAGCTCGGCAATGGAAACCTCGGTGACCTCGATCATGCTGTTCTCTCAAAATGGCTGTTCATAAGTGTTCTCGTCGTACGGTGTTGCGAACTGGCGCTATTTAACACCAAGCGGCGCGTCGAGGCATAAGCGAAATGGCTTATCGACCGTGCGCCACGTCCGCCAATTGCCCGGTGTCCACCCGCACGAAAATCGAGTCGCCAATCGCGGTGAGCACTTCGCCCGCGTAGACCTCGCAGACCACCCGGGTTTTGCGTCCGACCTCACCCTCGACTTTCGCCCGCAGGGTCAGCGGCACGCCCATGGGCGTCGGTTTGATGAACTTGATCCCGAGGTTGCCGGTGACGCAATCGATGCGCGGCAGGCTGCCCGGTTCACGCTGTTCCGCGCGGTAGTGATAGGCCATGGCCGTCCAGTTGGAGTGGCAATCGACCAGCATCGCGATCAGGCCGCCGTAGACCAGATCGGGCCAGCCGCAATATTGGGCATCGGGGATGTGCTCGGCGATTACGTGCACGCCGTCCTCATCCCAGACACTCTTGATGTGCAGCCCGTGGGGATTGCGGCCGCCGCAGCCAAAACACACACCTTCGGGGGCGGCGAGGTCTTGCAGGGAGGTTTCGATAGGGGGCATGACGGTCATCCTGAACAATGTGAGCCAGACGTTGGCGGATTTTAACGCTGAACCGGGTCGGGAATTAAAGCGTCCGATCAACCAGCCGAATGCTGTTGCGTCCGCCGCGCTTGGAGGCGTAGAGCGCAGCGTCGCCTTGCTCGATCAGTGCCGTCAGGTTAGGGGGCGGCTGGTCGAACAGGTCGGCACCGATGCTCAGCGTCACCGGTTCCGGCGTGGGGAAGGTTTGTGAGGCAGTTTGCTGAAATTGCTCGCGTAGCGCGTTGCCGAGCAGGATCACCCGTTCGTGCGAGGCGTTGTTCAGCAGGATCACGAATTCGTCACCGCCCAGTCGGGCCGCCAGCGCATCGTCGGGCAACAGCGAACGAATCATCTCGCTCAGCGCAACGAGCAGTCGGTCGCCAGCCGTATGGCCGTACAGGTCGTTGACCAGTTTGAAGTTGTCGATATCGATCAGCAGCAAGGCGCCGGGGCGAGTCGACGAGACGTCCTCCAGCAGGCGCGGCGCGCGCACTTCAAGGGCTCGGCGGTTGTACAGGGCGGTCAACGGATCGCGTGCGGCGAGGTGGGCAATCTGTTTCTCCCGTCGATAGCGCTCGGTGCCGGTCATCGACAACGCAATCAGCATGATCGCCATCACGCCTTCGACCAGGGAAATCTGAATGATCGCGCCGCGCAGCGCCGCCAGATCGATCAGCGTGCCCGGAATCACCGCCGTGAGTGCCTTGGCCACATAGAACATCCCGTGGGCCAGCAACACATAACGCAGCTGCACCGCGCCGACGCTCAACGACTTGCCATGGGGCCGCAGGAGGAAACTGGCCCGAAGCGTCGACAGCGCGACCAACAGCGAATTGACCAGCAGCATGACTTTCGACCAGGTCGGCCCATCCGGCAATAACAGCATGGCCAGCCACGCGACAAAAATCAGCGCCCAGCCTGGGGACAAGCGCGTTTGCGTGAAACGCGCGACACCGAGCAAAAACAGGAAATGGGCGATCACCAGCAGGCCGTTGGCGAACCAGATACCGATGAACAGAAAGCCGCTGCTGCGCAGCAAGGCGAGCGTGGAGCCCACGGTGATCGTGGCAAACCCCGCGCTCCAGAACAGCAGCGAAGGCTCGCGAATGCTGCGCCATTCGATCGCCAGGTACAGTGCAGCGGCCGCGGCAAGGGCGACCGAGAGTGTCAACATCGTGGACGGGTCGAGCGGCATGTCCTGGCGGGCCTGTCTGTTTTGCGGTGAGGGACTGCGATTGTAAGCGTTTGGGGTTGGTTTTCGCAGAGGTTAGCCTGTCAGTACCGAATAGTTTTCTTTTGTGCCTTCGCGGCCCTGCGAGCGGTCTCAACGTGATTCGACAAGGTCTGTCGACTGTCACTGTCTGACCATTGGATTTACGGATGAAACCAACGATGCTCCTCCCGTTTCACACCAGGAAAATCACCGCCATAACCGCCATGTTCCTGTTTCTCACTGGCTGTGTCGGGATTGAAGTTTCAACGTTCGGTCGGGAAACACAACGCGCTTCCTTGATCGACCCACCATCAGATAGCGACCAGACCACGCGGGTGTGGTGCGGTGTAACGCTGTGGGCGGTGGTTGTGCCGATTCCGTTGAAATTACCCGTCTGCAAGCTGCAAAAGGGGCAGTCCCTGACATCGCCCATGTACGCCTGCGGTCCGCTGATGGTCCTCGGACCGATTGTTCATGGGTACGAGGGCAATGCGCTGTGTGGCGTATTTCCTGATTGATCTCGTCACCAGCGCTACTTTCAAGTGGCTTCTGCTAGTCTGCCGGACCCGACAGTTACCAAAGCAAGGCTCACTCAATGTTCACCCTCCGTGTCATGACCCTGGACGATTACGACGCCGTGATCGATCTCATGAAGCGTACGCCAGGCGTCTCCCTGCGTGATGCCGACTCTCGCGAATCGACCTCAAAGTATCTGGAGCGCAATCCGGGGATGAGCTTCGTGGCGGAGGTGGGTGGCGTTATCGGCGGTTGCGTGATGTGTGGACACGACGGCCGCCGAGGCTATTTGCAGCATTTGGTGGTCCTGCCGCAGCATCGGCGGCAAGGCATCGCCAATGCGTTGGTCGGGCGCTGTCTAGCGAGTCTCGAGGCGCTCGGAATACTTAAATGTCATCTCGATGTGTTCAAGACCAACGAAGCAGCCGCCGAGTATTGGCATAGCCAAGGCTGGCGGCTCAGGACCGATATTGATCGGTATTCGTTTACCCGGTCGGGCAATGAGAACGCATGACCGAGAGGGGTGTTGGTTTATGCAAGGCCAAAACTGTCCATTTCGGTGGGGTTGAAGAGTACAACGGGACGTTTCATGGCCAGTTGTGACGGGATCACTTCTCGAGCAAAGATCCAGGACAACCGTTTAAAGTCGAACATGAGGCGCGGGTCGTGCATGTAACACAGTGCTGTGACGATGGAAACGAGCTCCGGGTTCTGCAGGTTAGCTCTCCAGCCAGCGTCCAGGGCGTCAAGCAAGTGGGTGTCGGAACAGTAGGCTTGAGAGTACACGCTGCCCGGATTACCCAATTCCACCCGCACCGCATCAGGAATCCAGCTGGCAAATGCCTCGTCTGCGTTTCCACCATCGTTCCCGTAACAGTCCGAGAGGCTGCAAAGGGTCACCAGGGCAGACATCGCAGCGGCAATATCCTCGTTCGTGTAAGGAAGGTTGCGCATGCCGTTCCACGCAGCGCGTATCGACGCTTCAAAGTGTTGTTTATCCACATTGTCGGGTAAGCCCGTGAAGTGCCACTCGACGGCCTCGGCCCTCAGTGCGGGTTGCCAATCAAGCGCATTCTTTATCGATTGTTGAACCTGATAAGCAGGGGTGGGCGCAGCGTCTCCACTGCGCAGAGATACTGGCATTCGTCGGCCGACGGTGGAATCGAAGTGCTCAATGGGTGCATTGGACCAAGCCTGCAGTTGGTCGCTGCTCCACTGCTCAATAGGCTTGGGAGGCGCGATGAAGTAATCCTGGGTGTCCGTTGTGAACTCGTCTAAATCAATATGTGTGACGTTAGCCATCGTGCGTAGGAACGCCTGGTTTTCAAGTCTTCTCTCATTGAAGAAGTACTGGTCCAGCAGATGCTCCAGAGAACTCTTGTCAACGGGATAGATCCGTTCGCGAGAAGGAAATGCGGGAATACCAGTCCAGGGGAAAATGATGCGGTCCATGTCGAAGTGGTGATACCACGCGTGGTTCGTGTACAGGAAACAGCCACGTTGTGACTGCAAGCGCCACAGATTGGGTACGTCCACCACAACGGGCTCGACGAGCAAATGTTCAAGGCCGCTGACCTGGTTCAAGTCGCCATAGAGGTCGACAAGCTCCGTTGTATTCAGGCAGTAGATGACGCAGTTACCAGGGGGCTCAGGCGGTTGCGCAGTATCGGATGCAAAGAATCCTGCAACGGCGGGCTCGGTGCTGAAGTCGATATAAGACGTCGGAAAACCGTAATGCTGGAGCACCGCAAAAAGCGCATTTATTTGCTCGGGATCTGCCAGATAAGCCAACTGGGGTTGATCTTTGACCCAAGCGAAAAACCGGTTCAGTTTTGCATCAAGCTGGGGTTTTTCGTTCGGGTTTTTATCCAGCCATCGCTCAAGAGATGACTGCGGTGTCCACTCGCGCAATTGGCCTCGGAACCAATTGTATTCACCTTCCTGTTTGAGTTGATTGGCAAGCGCCACGGCCTCTTCAACGTTGGCAACTCTCATAGTCTTCATGCATTTTTCCCTTAATACCTAAAGCCTGAGCTCAGACTGGATGGAGTGTATGACTACAGGTTCTCTACTTATGAATGGCGCATCATAGCGGGTCGAATGGGAACAGGCCTCGTCGAGCAAGGTGTTAACTATCGCCGCTGGAGAAATTACGAAGGTTGCAACTGGCTATCCGAAACTTTATCGCCGCCTAAGAATATCGAGGGGGGAAACGTACGGACTGCCCAGCACTAAAACGGCAAGTCATGGTCAATAAACCCCGCACGACCGTCAGCGGTCATACTGCCCGGAGCCGACCGGATCCGCATCGGTATTTTGATCAAGGACAGTGAAAGCATGCTCGCCGCACTATAATCCGCCGCCTCCGCCTGGTTCCGTGAATCGGGACTCGCCGTACGTTTACTCCTCAATCCAAATCGAAGAATTTAAAGCATGCACCTACGCAAAATTGCAGTTGGGCTGTCGGCCCTTGTTTTGCTCTCGACTGGCGCAGAAGCCCGCAGTCTGCTGGATCTCCTCAAGCCGCCTACCCAGCATCAGACCCAAACGTCGCACTCGGGCTCGATCAGCCAGAACGCGGCCCTGGACCTTTATTCAAACAAGCAGAAGCAGGCATCGTTTGACGGTTGCGCCGATCTGTTTCCGGCAGCGAAACCGATCAACACGGCGACGGTGCCGGCCACCATGAAACCCTTGGCCCTGTGTTCCGACAACTTTGCGGTGCTCTACTCGCAAACCAGCAGGACGCCGCTGGTAGTGGTCGAACGCCTTAATTCCGCCCAGTTGCAGGACGCCAAAGGCGAGGAGCGCACCAACCAGTTCTACCCGGACCCGCGGATCCCCAAGAGCGGGCGGGCAGAGTTGAGCGACTACCGCAGCCAACATCCGGCCGTGGACCGTGGTCATCAATCCCCGGCCGCCGATGCACCGAGCCCCAATGCCATGGCCCAGTCCTTTGCGCTGTCGAACATGGTGCCGCAAGACCCCACCAACAATCGCAAGATCTGGAGCAAGGTCGAGGCGGACGTGAGGAAGTTTGCCAAGCGCGCCGATGGCAATGTGTATGTCTTTACCGGCCCGCTCTTTGACTCGGGCCACGCCACCATTGGCGACAACAAGGTCTGGGTGCCGACCCGGTTGTTCAAACTGGTTTACGACGCATCGTCCAAGCGTGCCTGGGCGTACGTCCTGCCCAACGCCGAAACCCGTATCGAGCGACCGATGGACTATGACGCGTTCGTGAAGAGTACCGGGCTCAAGTTGCTGGGGAATCTTCCGGTCAGTGGTTCGGTAGGGCGTTCTTAAAGCAGAAAGGGACAGATCAATCTGTCCCTTTTTTTGCCAAGCGTGACTAGCGCCAGTGGCTCAACGCCGAGGTGTCCAAGGCTTGCCACGCTTCGGCATTCCCCCGTTGATCCTTCGTCAGCCAGAGGCCCGCGCTCGGGCACAGTGCCTCGGCGGGGAGCGCCAGCAGGTCGCTCAATTTCAGCACAGTGGTTGAGCCCCGGTCGGTTTCGTCCTCGGCTTCCCAGTCGCGCAGAAACAAACGCACCGTCAAGGCATCGTCGTTGAAACTTTCAAATTGCAGTCGATTGCGCAGCCACTGCGGTGACTGCCTCAAGGTTCGCGCCTGGACATCCAGCAGCAAAACCTGCCAGGCCAACTGACCGCCGTGGTCATCGTCGACGCCGGTATGGAGTCGAGTCAGCGCGAGATAACGCGCATCCTCGGACCAGATCATCGAAGGCGCGAGATCGCTGATGGCACAACCGGACGCCGTCAGCAAATACCCGCCCAGGCGTGGGCTTTGGACGCGCAGCCAACTGTCGGCGTATTCCGTTTCACACCCGAACAACCACGCGGCGTCGTTATCCAGCGGTGCGGGCTGGACAAAGTTGCCATCGGCGATCGCAGACTGTGGCTGCTGGACCAGGCGCCAGTCGGGGAGGGCGGTCAGGCCTTGTGGGCCGACATTCAGCTCACACCACTCATAGTAAAGTCGCGAGTCCGGTCGATACTGAGAAAACTCAGCGGCATTGCCCGCCTCGGGGGGCGATTGATCAAAGCGCTGCAACGGACTGCTTGGCCGATCCTGATCCAGGCGACCGCGAATCACCGCCAGGCTCAGTCGCCGTCCACGAAAGTCCAGCAATCGAGCGGCCAACAGAGGCGGACTGTGCATCAACAGGCGTTCCTGTGCGTCGGCCACCACCACATGCCCGGCGGTGGCGGGCGGCACGGTGAACGGAATCAAGGCGATGTAGCGTCCGGTGTCTGAAACGCGATGATCGAGCAGCCAGACGCCGGGTAACGCCCAGTCGCCAATCGTGCAGGTATAACCGCCGAGGCCCAGACTGTTGTCCTGCTGCCAACTGAATTGAGCCCGCGTCTCATCGGTCACGGGTGCCGACTCGACCCTCGTCGCGCCGCGCTGTCCATCACCCGCCAGCGGCACGGCCAACCGCACTTGCGTCAGTTGCCGCTCCGCGACCTGTATCCGGCCGTTTGGCGCATGACCGACCTGGGAATCACAGTCGCTGTGGATGCTGTACAAGCCGTAGCCATAGCGACCGCGATCAGGCTGCGGATAGTCGAAGTAGGACGATAGACGCAGGAAGTGCTCATCCAGCGCCAGCGGTTCGCTCCAGCCCAGGGAGGGTTCGCTGTCAGCGGTGATCCACGGGCAAGGCAGTGTCTGCCAGCCTCGGTCTGCGTGCCAGAGCCAGTAGTCGACGGCTTGATCTTCACCCCTCCGCGCGCGGCAGGCGAAAGCGCGGCTATCGGGATTCCAGATGATCGCGGTGTCGGCCCTGATCAGTAGCGAAGTGGGCTCACCGTTAATGTTCACGCGGTATTCCGGGTTCCTCAGCGGGTCGCAGGGCTGCGCCAATTCGCGCAAGCTCGCCGGCAGCGCCAGACGGGCGTCCAAGTGTTGCTGACCATCGGGGGAGGTATGCCGGAGCGTTTTGAGCTCAAGGTTTTTTTGCCAGTCACCCGGCTCAAGCCAAAGATCAACCACGGGCACCATATCGATCCTTTCAGCCGTCGCCAGCAGTTGTTCCAGGCTGATCTGCCGTGCGCCGTTGTCGACGAGCGGGCTGTAACGCCCACTCAGGGTTCCATCGTTAAAGGCATCCAGTTCCCAGAATTCATCACACGCACACTGGTAGAGCTGATGCTGCTGTCGATCGAGAATCACCAACCCCCAGGCCTGACGCGAGGGTAACGGCGCGGCGAAATAGCGTCCGTCATTCGAGAACCGCGCCGACGACCCGAGGCTCTGGAGCAGCACCCCATCGGGAAACAGGTAATCGCACAGGACCGGCCCGCCCATGGCGATTTCACTGTAATTGAACACCCTGATGGTCTCGCCCTCGGGTGTTTGCCGGGGTTCGTCCCCACCCCAGGCACTGGGCCCGCCGGCGGACTGACCACCCGATAGCGGCGACGACTTGGCCGGCGTCTTGTCGGCCAGGCCAAAACGTCGTTCCAGATGACTGACGCACGCCAAGCCGCAGAACATCACCACCGCCGCTCCCGCGATATCCCAATACGCTGGCAACGCCCGGCCCAGATTGAAACCCAGGCCGATGGCGGCGGAGGTCATCAACCGCGCAACCCCGCGACCGGTGCGCAGCCAGCCGGCCCGCGCTGTCAGCCACATCAGGGCCGCACACCCCAGCACCACCCCGAGCGCCCACAGCAACGGAATGACCGTCACCAGGAAAATCGGGATCAACAGCACGGCGATTTGCCACAGCAGATCGAGCAATAAACGCGGCAGGCTTTTTTCGTCAGCGGGTTGATCGGAAGAGGAACTCATTTAGCGACCATCCAATGGGTAGTGTTTGATACGGCACGGATAATCCTGGCCATCGCCTTTGCAGATGCCATCCAGATAACGGTAATCCACGCGCACCGACTGCCCTTTGGTGGGCCATTGACGGCGTGGAAGGGTGGTTTGGTAGTCAGTCGTTTCCGGGGTGAAGGTGAGCGTCGCGCCGACCTTCGGGCATTCGACCGTGGTGGATGCGGGGATGGTTTTCAGGATCTGCGCCTGGAGTTGGGGGTACGGCCGTTTCATGACTTCGGTGACACGCACGTCCATCCTGCAAATTTGCCAGGTGGATGCCTGTACGGGGTCGCACAGTATTGGGAGCGTCAAAACAAAGAGTGCGAGGCCTGTTTTCAGGGCATCGCGTGCGCGGCGACAGGTCTGGGCGGCAGCGGATCCCGTCAGCGCCCTATAAGTGGCAAGCCCGTCAGGCGATAAACTCATACATCAAATCCTTGGATGCGTAATGAATCGTGCTGTCTGGGGGCGTTTGCTACGTTGTCCCGCGTTGGGTGATTCTGGCAGCAACGCTGCACTGGGTGGTTTTATTTTGCGCGAGCCTCCGCCCGCACCACCATCCAGATTCCAATTCCGGACACGACCATCCCCGAAACCATCTGCCAAGACAGTGGTTCGTTGAACATCGCCCAGGCCCACAGCATCGTCACCGGCGGGCTCAGGTACAAAACGCTGGCGACGCGGGTCGCGGTCGCGCGGCGCAGGCACACCCAGTAAAGCCCATATCCGCCGAGGGTCGACAAACACACCGTCCACAGCACGCTCAGTGCAAACCCGGTGCTGGGGATCGGCGCCAGGCTGCCCTGGGTTCCCTCGACAATGCCGAAGGCGATGCTCGACACGCAACATTGCAGCCACAGGTTGGGCAGCAGATCCAGCGACTCCGTTGTGGACAAATGCTTCTGCCACAGTGTCGCGACGGCGAGAGACAGCATGCCGAGCAGCGGCAGGCCATACGCCCATAACGGCGCGTTGCCCCACGCCAGCGTGCCATGGGTCACCCACACCACGCCGACCAGGCCGATGACCAGCCCGGCCCAGACTTGCCAGGCCAGTCGTTGCCCAAGTACCAGCGCGGCGAGCAGCGCCATGCCCATCGGCAGCAGATCGGCGAACAACGCGGCAAGGCCCGCCGGGACGCCGAGGGCGATGCCCTGGATGACGCCGGCTAGATAACCCGCCATGGCCAGCAGGCCGATGCCGGCGTTTTTCAGCAGCGTCGCGGGGGAAGTACGCCGCAGTTGCTTGGCGACAAAGGGCAACAGGATCAGCGTGACCACCACGCAACGCCAAAACACCACCAACAGGGCGGGGGCGTAATCAATCGAGAAACGCGCGCCGACGAACCCGGAACTCCAGGTCAGAATCAGCGCCGCCTCAAGTAATGGCAGCGGAATAGCCTGACGCCAGTCTGGCGCGGCTTGCGGATGAGCGGTCATCGGAGTGGGCTGGTTCATCGCCACAGGCTACGAAACCGGCGTAATCTAATAAATCAAAATTAAGTGCAGCAATCATTCACGAAGATTGAATCATGACAGCAATACTCGATATCGAGCTGGTCCGTACATTTCATGCCGTAGCGCGGATTGGCAAATTCAGTGCGGCGGCCGAGCAACTGCACAAAAGTCCGGCGGCGGTCAGCGTGCATATCCAGCGGCTTGAAGCCGTAGCCGGTGGGCGTTTGTTGAACCGCGATAATCAGTCCGTGTCCCTGACCGCATTAGGCAAACGTCTGCTGTTGTCCACCACCGAACTGCTGAGCACCCACGACCGGGTGCTCGCCGACCTGCACGGCACCCATTTGGCCGGGCGCATTACTTTGGGCGTTCCCGATGAATACGCCGTGCATGTCATCCGCGACATCCTGCCGACTTTCGCGGCGGCCTGGCCCAACGTGGTGCTGGAACTGAGAACCGGGCCAAGCTACGCGCTGCGGGATCTGGTTCAGCAAGGCAAGCTTCAGACGGCGGTGATAGCCCAACTCAAGGGCCAACCGAGTGCGCACGTGCTCGTCGCCACCACACCGGTCTGGGTCGGGCCGACGAACACCAGCGTGGCCTCGATGGACCCGCTGCCACTGGCCATTCACGCGGCGCAGTGCCCGTATCGACAAGCCATGACCGAGTTGCTCAAACACAGCGGCCGGCGCTCGCGAGTGGTGCTGGAAAGTCCCTCCAATCAGGCGATCAAGGCGTGTGTCGAGGCGGGGTTGGCGATCAGCCTGATCGACCGCGCGTTTGTGACGGACAACATGCAGATCCTCGACGGTTTGCCGGTTATACCGGAGCATGAAATCGTGTTTATTCGAGCGCCATCCACCGACGACGATGAAGCCGTGAACCTGCTCGCCCAGGCCATACAGCAACACTTTCGGCTTTGATGAGCCTCGTCGCCATGGCAGGCGCGGCAGCTTTTACCCGACGCTGGCTTGCGCTTTGTCCATCAGCCGATGCAGCCATTCGGCATCCGGCTGATTGACCACGGCGTAGCGGTCCGGCGGGAAAAAAATCCAGTGATGGGCGACTTCGGCAAGACGCTTGAGTTCGTCGGCTGACAGCCAATACGACGTGTCCACCAAGGGCATCGGCGCGCCGCTGAAACGTCGGCCCAGCGCGAGATGAGTGCCGGGCGCAAAGGCGATCGCCAGTTCCTGAGTGGGTTGCAGTTGCTTGTCCGGCGCGGGCATTTTCCCTTCCCGGCCGTAGCTGAAACTCCCCGGAAATTGTTCCTTCAGCACCAGCCAATGGCCTGCCGAGGTCCTGGCCACAACCCATTGCGCAACCCCGCTGTCCTGCATACTTTCAAGCTTGCCGTTTTTCCATTGCATGACGCTGTTGCAGTCCGGGTCGTAATCGGAAGACCAGAGGCTGGTGCCGGATTCCAGGGTATGGCGCTCAAGCTCGACCAGCCCTTGGTCTGGCATGGACTGCCAGTAGCGTTTGGTCGGGTCGCGGGTATCGCGCCAGAAATTGCGAAATCCCCAGGCGCCCATGAACAGCAGCGTTGCGAGCGCGAGCCAGCCAAAAGAGTTGCCGATGACCCGGTCGATATCCAGATCAGGGGCGAATAACGATCGACAGAGCAGCAGGCCCAGTAAACACACGATACCCGGCAGAACCGGGCCAAAGCACAACGGTGGCAATAACACCGCGATCCAACTGAAACGATGCCCGGAAGCACGCTCATACGCCCAGGCTTTCTCCTGAGCAAGCATCGGCGCCTGTTCCCGTGGGGCGATGCCAGGGTTGGGCGTCTGAAAGCGTATGTATCGCGTGTAGGAATCGTCGCTCATGGATCAGCTGTCAGAGGCGCTGATGGCGTCCTGATCGGCTTCTGCCTCCAGCTTCAACCGGTCGGCCTTACTGATGTATTTATCCTTTTTTTGCGGTGCCAGTTTGGCACTGGCCTTCTTGGCTTTAGCCTTAAACAGTTGCTGTAATTTTTTTTGACGATTCATCTCGGTCTACCGGGCTTGAAAACGCTCGAATGATAGCCGAAATAGGGGGCGGATTTATTGAATGGACCCGTTATCCGGAAAATAGATCTGTCCCGTTATCCACAAAAAAACATTGTTGATTTGCTCTTTGCTACTACTCTGGGGGCGCAGATGTCATTTGCTAATCATCAAATGGAAGGCCAAGGATGAGCACGTTCGTACGATCCCTTACGGTAGATATATTCAATTCAAGTGGTGCTGACATTACTGTCAACTATGGCTTGCTGACGGGTGGCGAGTGGATGACGCCGCCGGTTCCCGGCACAGTCATCTGCGCCACCCAACAGCAAACCTACGTTAACGGTGTGTCCAATACCCTATCGTCACTCGGAGGTCAGATTTTACTGACGCCTGCCACGGGCGGCAGCATCGCCCCTGTATGGAACTGGCCGTCGGGCTCCCCGGTTTCTGGCAGTGTGACCAATACTGCAACGGATCTCGCCATTAGCTACCAGATGGTAAACACCCAAACCAACAATCCCACGATGAAGATAGTGGTCGCTAATGCGAGCACCAGCGGCAAGTTCGTGGCGGCAGTGAATGAAGCGGATCTCTAGCGACGGTATGTCAGGCACGACGCCTTAATCGTAGGAGCAAAGCTTGCTCGCGATGAACGATAACGCGGTGTATCAGGCCTGACGCCATCGCGAGCAAGCTTTGCTCCTACAGATGTCCGGCCTGATTTTGGGTGTGTAGGAGCGAGGCTTGCCCGCGAAGAACGATAACGCGGTGTATCAGGCCTGACGCCGTCGCGAGCAAGCTTTGCTCCTACAGTGCCTGGCTGCTACCCAGGCCTGTGGTTATCCAGTACGCGATTGACCGCTAACTCTCCCAACGTGATCACCCGGTGCAGCATCAGCATCGTATAACGTCGCGGAGCGTCATTGAGGTCGACGAGATCGTTGACCATCTCGCGGGCTCCGGCCAACGATTCGCTGGCCTCGACGAGCAACGTTTCGTCATCCACCGCTGCGTCGATGGTGAAAATGGTGCTGCGTTTGCAGGGCGGTATCTGCGTTTTTTGTCGCCCCGGGGTTCAGGTAATAGTTGAGCGCGCGGTCGGCCGACTCTTTCAGTTTCTTGGGGTCAAGATCAAAAGAGGCGTCGTAGGGCACTGGGCCGGTATTTGGGGGATTGGGTGTAACTTTGAACATAGATGAAACTCCCATTTTCGAACTTAAGATAGAGGAGCCATCACCTTCGCTACCAAACGAGGGGTGGCGGCCATACGTGGGTTGGTAGACCGGTCGAAAACGGGAAACCCGGCGCTCGCAAGGAGCCCCACGCATGACCACCATATAAAGCTGAGTCCCAAAAAGAGACTACATAAGGTGCCGCCATGCGGATGTTTTCGAGGCGGGCTACCAAACCCGATCACTGTTTTGCAGTGACCCGGAAACGATATCGCCCGCCCCAAAGTCGCACAAGCCGGCGGATTCTGGCGTACGCGTAGGTAACGGCGCAAGGCGTTGTAGCCGTTTATGACGTAACACCGAGTGTCTTTAAACGCGCATCGTTAAACATGTTTATGCGCATCAAACGCTCCCCGTCGAATAGTTGAACCAAGTGCTGGTTAATCAAGTCGGGATTGTTAACGGCACTTCTTCCCTGACGAGAATCCACCATGCGCTTCTACACCCTGAAATACCTGTTCGACGGCGAGCCCCACACCCACGTGTTCGATCTCAAGCAGCCTCAACTGCCGATTCATGAGGCGGCGATGCACCTGCTACAGCTGCATTTCGGAGATGGTGAAAATAGCCTGATTATGCCCAACGCGGATGCGACGCCGGCGGAGGTTTTAGAACAGGCCGAGCGGGTGGGGCTGACGCAGATTAAGGTTGTCGATCAACACATTTGATGGCAAGTGCAGAGGCCTGGATAGTGCGTTTTTAGCTTTGAATGAGTGTTCATAGCCGGCTTCTGCCCGTCGCGAAGGGCAGCAACCTACCCGAAGCGGGCGGTGGCGATGAATTCACCCTCTGGGAGCACGTAGATCAACTACAGTTTGCTTACCCATCTCCAAGGATCGTCATCTATGGCTGCGGATCAGGATCGTTTCTCACGCGTGTTCAGTTTTGTTCTTAGCAACGGCATTGAATTATTCCCGGTACGAATGAAGCGTAGGAGCACCGGAATAATTGCCTATCGCATTTCACGTGGCGGGGCTGGCGGGAACACATTGGAGGCAGGGGAGGAAGTTGATGAAGCGACAATGGTCCATAAGGTCCTAACCCTTGGCTTTGCTGTCCGCTGCTCCTCACTCGATGGGAATACCCAAGGCTTGTACAAGTCAGATCAGCGATCTGTGCGCGAAGTGCGTCGAGAAAAAAATCTGTCGAATTAGACGCTTCGATTCTTGCGAGTTTTCTTGCACGAATCCAGGGACCGGATTTATTTATGGAAAAAATCTACCCCATTGTCATTTTTCGATATTTTCGTTGGACAAAGCCGCACTTGAATGCTCCGTCAGGCCTATAAAACTCGTGGTTGATAATAACCGCATGTAACTCCTATTGCGGAGTAGGTCAGGAAGCAAAAAGGAACAGATTTATTTTCCGTTCAGCAGGCGAAGCGGTAGCAGACTTGCTCGATGAGGAATTAGAGGAGTTTTCACATTGGGATATTCTTTGAGTCAGTCAGAGTTGACAAAGATCAGGGTCGCACTTTCGGACCCGTTTAATGACTTCCCGGTCGATTACGACTTCATAGCAACGCAAGTGAAAGGCGTAGATCTTAAAACGCTCTACGAAATCCTTTACTCGGAAGTTGCGCCGGTATGTTTCACCAATATTGCGGCTGCCGTTCCTACCGTATGGACGGGTTTCGACCCGGACTCCCTCAATGCCATGATTGAAGAAAGGTGTGCAGCCAGGAGAAACAATTGGTTTCGTAGGCAGTTTGATAAGTTACTTGTTCGTTGGCTGGAATATAACTACGGGTATATCTGGAAGGAAATCGCCATTAGATTGTGAGTGTGAGATGAGAGATTTTTTTGTTTCCAAAGAGGGAGGCGCCTCTATTTAACGAAAATAGATCTGTCCCTTTACTCCAAATAGTTGAACCAAGCGCTGGTTAATCAAGTCGGGATTGTTAACGGCACTTCTTCCCTGACGAGAATCCCACCATGCGCCACTACACCCTGGAATACCTGTTCGACGGCGAACCCCGCACCCACGTGTTCGAACTCAAGCAGCATCAACTGCGATTCACGAGGCAGCGATGCACCTGCTACAGCTGCACTTTGGGGACGGAGAAAATAGCCTGATCATGCCCAGCGCGGACGCGACACTGGCGGAGGTTTTAGAGCAGGCTAAGCGGGTAGGGCTGACGCAGATTAAGGTTGTCGATCAATAAAGCTGATGGCACTCCATTGACCCCCAACTGCTATTTTCAAACATCCGGACTGTTCCATCTCATAGGAGACGCAACATGGATCGATTCACCGGCGGCTGCCTATGCGGCAACATCCGAATCGAAGCAACAGGCCAACCCTACCGCGTTGGCCTGTGCCACTGCCTGGACTGCCGCAAACACCATGGAGCACTGTTTCACGCCTCGGCAATTTTCCCTGAGGATGCGGTAACGGTAGAAGGTGAGGCGCGGGACTACGCCGGGAGGTTCTTCTGCCCGCACTGCGGCTCATCGGTTTTTGCCCGCACTGGCGACGAAATCGAAGTGAGCCTCGGCTCCCTGGATGCCCCAGATCAACTGATCCCGTCTTACGAAAGCTGGATTATCCGTCGTGAGTCCTGGTTACCGGTGTTTGCATTCGCTAGACGATATGAGCGCGATCGTGAAGGTCATGGCCGCGACGAAAAGTAGCTGCGCGAGCAGTGGAAAGTCATCCATACCCGCTCCATTGCCTTAAATTCATGGAGATTGCGCGCGAGCCAAATCAGCCGCTCGAACCTCTGGCCGTTTCCCATTTTCGTTCTACGCTCAAAGATCGAGTAAGCGTTCAATGGAGTGAATTCAATGCGTGTTGAAAATCTCTACATCATTTGCATATTGAATGGCTTGGATGAAGACACTCTGCACCAGAGCGCAGAGGGGCTGTTCTATAAATATGCCGGTAGGGAGGGTACGTCTAACGTTGAGCTATGGGACTTTCGACGAACCGCCAATACGTGGGCCCAGAAGGCTGTGTGGAACGGAAAGATAGCTTACAGCGGCGATATCGAGATCAGAAGCGAAGCGGACCTTGAACAACTGAACGCGGGCCTCAGGACTGCAAAAAATCCTGGCGGTGGTGACGCGGGGGCTATCGTCGTAGCCCATGGCGCGGTCGGGTCGTTAGCCGGAACCCCCGCTGCTGACGTGGCTAAAAAAGTAGGGGCCCAGGCGGTGTTGGAGGGTTGGCCGGTATTCCGGAAAATTGTTCTGGAAGTGTGCAGGTCAGGGACGATTAACCCTAAAGATCAAGCAAAAGACCCAACGGTTGCACAGCAATTTCTGAAAGCCTACGCCACGGCAGTAGACACCAACGAACCGGTGATGATTGTCGGTTACGACGCTGCAGTCTCTGTCGCTTACAAAGGCAAAGAGGGAATGCCGGAGGATGCCTATGATGATGATATGGAGGCGCTACCGGCTCAGTATGGGAGGAAGTTTCTCATGCAGCACGATGTTCGTTATAACGGTGATGCGGTCTGGATGTCAGCGGTCAAAGGCAATGAACATACATATACCGACCTGACCAAGAAAGCGAAGCGGGCCTTTAACTATCTGGCTATCAAAAACAAACCCAAGCCCATAGCGACTGAAATTGCACTGGATGGATGGTCCGACAGAATGTAGAAATGTTTTCTCGGACGTATCAGTCGGTATTCAGCCAGGCGGTTAAACATGCCGCGCTGGGCAGATTGCTTACCCAAAACGAATACTTACTCCCTATATCTACTTAGAAAACCAACAGTCGACTCAAGCCGACGCGGAGCCTTTATGCATGGATTTCCCAAACGTTTGTTCGGTGTTTACACGTGCACGTCTTTTCTTGCGTTACTTCTCGGTGCCCCGGTCTTCGCGGACGCCTTGGATGATCAAAAAGACGCATTGGAAAAACAAAAACAAATTGCTCTTTTGAAGCAGTCAATAGCGGAATCACAGAAGGCTACTGCCGAGGCTCAAAAGGCCACGGCCACTGCTTTGGGAGTGGGAAAGAGCGCCGACGAGGCCGCCATCGCGGCGTCAAAAAGTGCGACTGCTACATCCAATGCAACAGGCGACCTGGCCGAAATCAATGCGCTTAAAACGACCTTGGGCGATCCGAAGAAAATCGGTGTTGATGGGTCGATCGCTTTCACAACTGAAGCGCAGAACATCATGTTGCAAAGTCGCCAGGGTGGCATTGCCGCAGTGCGTGATGCGGCAGACGAAATTTGCAGCGCGCTGACAAAAAATGCCCAGGTACGAAGCGCTGTAGGTCTTAGACCTCTTACGCCTGGGACGCCACTCCCTCCACCCGCGTCGTCTGGTTCCAAGACCCGGATTGTTGCATTGAGCGAGGCGCGACTGACGGAGATGGTTGCAGCAAAACTCCGGATGTCACGGTTTACGGCTCTTTATGACACAGTGAAAAACACGCGCCTGGAACCGCCTGAAAGGGCTGCAGATGTAAAAGGGAGCAAGGAGGACACGTGGTTTGCGGCGCGAAACCAAATGGTTTTAGGTCTCCAGGAGTCCCTCATGGCCGCGCAGTACCTCATGAATGGTGTCGACAACATTGCAGGAGCTTTCCGTACAGACAAAACCTTCAATATGGTCACTACGACCGCAAGGGAGGACCTGTTTGAGTCGCGGCTGAGCGCTTGCTGGGCAATATTTGATCCTCGATCCTTGGCCAGGAAAGCGGATCGCGACCGGCTAAAAACCACCATTGAGGAGTTTGCAAAGAAGGTTCAGTTCATGCAGGACTTCGCGGCTGAAGTCGCCACCAAACGTCGCGAATTCGATGCGCTACCCAAGTCCAGGCAAACGATAACGCAAAACTTGCAGATCAAGACGTGGGAGGCGCTGGCAGCCCGGGTTAATGCGTTGACCATCCCGGATGCGCAGTTGTTAACCGACCTGGCGTTAACCTCGATGGAGAGTGTGATCAGGGAGCATCCGGTCATGACTTATGCGTTGAGCGTCCAAGACACGCAAATCCTCAAAAAACGCTGGCTTCTAAATAATAAGATTAGTTTCCAAGGGACAGCTGAGGTGGTCTATCAAGTGACGAATATCGACGGCACCATTCTGGACGGCGACGCCGTCTCTGTAACCAGTCAAGCAGAAGACATTGCCAGCACCAAAGGAGTAAAGCCACGCTGACACTGTTGTAATTCTGAAGCGGTGCATCAAAACAGCAAAAAACCCGCGTCTCAAAGCGGGTTTTTTCATGCCTGAACGTTTACACGCTGCTCGCCGGTTTCCCCACGGACAACCGCCGCTTATAAGCACTATCCCGACTCGCCAACCAGAAATACAACGGCGATGTCACCACCAACCCCACCAACCAAGACAAATCCGCACCATTGATGTGCTCGGAAATCGGCCCGACGTACAGCGGCGTGTTCATGAACGGAATCTGCACCGCAATCCCGATCGCGTAGGCCAACAATGCCTGGGGGTTGTAGCGTCCGTAGATGCCGCCATCGACGTGGAAGATCGAGTCGATGTCGTACTGACCTTTGTGGATCGCGTAGAAGTCGATCAGGTTGATCGCGGTCCATGGCACCAACACCACCAGCAGCACCAGCACCATGTCGACGAAGTGGCCGATGAAGTCTGCCGAGGCGCCGACGGCGGCGAAGCAGCAGGCGCCGAGGACGATGATCGAGAGCACGGCGCGGCTTTTGGCGGTGGGGATCCAGCGGTAGGCGAAGGTTTGCACCAGGGTGATCAGCGACAGTACGGCGCCGTACAGGTTGAGGGCGTTGTGGCTGATGACGCTGAGCAGGAACAGCACCAGCATCAACGGGCCGATGGAGCCGGTGGCGAGTTTGACGGCGTCCATGGTGTCCATGCCGACGGGCGTGGCGAGCACGGCGACGGCGCCGAAGATGAACGACAGGCTGGAGCCGAGCACCGTTCCGAGGTAGGTGGTCCAGAACGTCGATGCGACGGGCACGTCGGCCGGCAGGTAGCGCGAGTAGTCGGACACATATGGGGCGAAGGCGATTTGCCAAAGCGCCGCCAGCGACACCGTGGCCAGCCAGCCGGAGATGTTGAAGCTGCCGCGGGTGAGGAAGTCGGCGGTCTGCACGTGGGTGAAGATGTAGCCGAAGCCCAGCACGATGCCGGCGCCGAGCACCCAGGTGCCGATGCGGTTGAGCACGTGGATGAAGCGGTAGCCGATGATGCCGATGATCCCCGAACCGAGGGCGCCGATGACGATGCCCACCGGCACTGGCACGCTGTCGACCACGCCGTGCAGGGACTTGCCGGCGAGGACGATGTTGGAGGCGAAGAAGCCGATGTACATGATGCCGGCGATCAGCACCACCAGCAGCGCGCCGAGAGAGCCGAATTGCGCACGGCTCTGGATCATCTGCGGGATGCCCATTTGCGGGCCTTGCGCCGAGTGCAGCGCCATCAGCACGCCACCGACCAGATGCCCAACCAGAATGGCGATGACACCCCACACCAGGTTCAGGTGAAACAGTTGCACGCCGAGGGCGCCGGTGACGATGGGCAGCGGCGCGATGTTGCCGCCGAACCAGAGGGTGAACAAGTCCCGGACCTTTCCATGGCGATCTTGCGGCGGGACATAACCGATCGTGTGCTTCTCGATCAGCGGAGCGGACGTTGTTGCAGAGGTGACCATGACGAACTCCAAGGCAATGTGAGTACGTGGACGTACTTCGGTGAGCACCGCGTGGGCGACGCTTTTTTTGTTGGAGTGATCATGTGCAAAGCCTCGGCATAGATAAATTAGTAAGTTTGTTGCTTCAAACCTTAAAAAAAATATGCCCGGCGATTGGGTGGGTCCGGTATGTTCTGGATAGATCGCGGGCGTTCAGATACCCCGCAGACTGGCGCGACACGATCCCCGTAGGAGCTGTCGAGTGAAACGAGGCTGCGATCTTTTGATCTTGATCTTTAACATCAAAAGATCGCAGCCTCGTTTCACTCGACAGCTCCTACAGGGGAGGTGTGGGGCCATGGTTGTTGTGTTTTCTGGAGATCCGCATGGCCGCTTACAACCTGCGACAGCTACGTTATTTCGTCACCACCGCCGAGTGCGGCAGCGTGGCGGAGGCTTCGCGCAAGCTCTATATCGCCCAGCCGTCGGTCTCGACGGCGATCAAGCACCTGGAAGAAAGCTTCGGCGTACAACTGTTTATCCGCCATCACGCCCAGGGTGTTTCGCTGACGCCGAGCGGCTCGCGGTTTTACCGCAAGGCGCTGGAGTTGCTGCGGGTCGCGCACGAGTTTGAGCAGAACGCGCTGGCGGACAATGACGTGGTGGCGGGGCAGATCGATATCGGTTGCTTTGAAACCGTGGCGCCGCTGTACCTGCCGCGTTTGATCGCCGGTTTCAAGGAGCGCTGGCCAGGCGTGGAGATCCGCATTCGCGATGGCGAGCAACAGGAATTGGTGCAGGCCCTGACCGCTGGCAGCATCGATTTGGCGATGCTGTTCGAGCACGATCTGGACAGCACGATCGAGACCGTTCCACTGATGCCGCCACAACAGCCCTACGCGTTACTGCCGGCGGACCATCGCTTCGCGCAACAGGCGAAAGTGTCGCTGGATGACCTGGTGCTGGAACCGATGATTTTGCTCGACGTGGTACCGAGCCGTACCTACTTTGTCAGCATTTTCGAAGAGCGTGGATTGACCCCGCACATCGTCTTCAGCTCGCCTTCAATCGAGATGGTGCGCGGCATGGTCGGGCGCGGTTTTGGTTTCTCGATTCTGGTGACCAAACCGTTTTCGCCCTACACCTACGACGGGCAACAACTGGTGTGCATTCCGCTCGCGGAAACGGTGACGGGCTCGGGGTTATCGGCGGCGTGGCTCAGACGATCGCAACTGACCAAACCGGTGCAGTTGTTCGTGGATTATTGCCAGGAAGAACTGGCCCGACTCTATACCTGAGCGTCGGGCCTGGCGCTCAACTGATCGATGCCAGCATCCGTTGCAGCATCGCGTCGCAACCATTCAACTGCTCGACGCTGACGAACTCGTCCGGCTTGTGGCCCTGGTCCATGCTGCCCGGACCGCAGACCACCGTCGGGATCCCTGCCGCGTCAAACAGACCGCCCTCGGTGCCGAATGCTACGGTGCCAAACTCCCGGGAACCCGAGAATGCCGCGATCAATTCAGCGGCCTCGCTGTGGGCATCGGTGGCCAGTCCGGGATACGCCGACAACTCACTGAAACGGATGTCGCTCTGCGCACTCACAGCGCGCATACGCGGCAAAACCTGCTGCTCGGCGTACGTTTGCAGTTCCTGCGCAACATCGTTCGGATCAAACGAGGGCAGGGCGCGGATTTCAAAGTCGAAGCGGCAATCGGCGGGGACGATGTTCAACGCCTTGCCGCCGGCAATCACGCCGGTTTGCACGGTGCTGAAGGGTGGATCGAACCGGGCGTCGTGATGCTCCGGCGCTTTCAGCCGCTGGCCAATTCGTCCCAGTTCACCGATCAGTTCGGCGGCGTATTCAATCGCGTTGACCCCCAGCGGCGCGTACGCCGAATGGCAGGCTTCACCATGAATATCGCAACGCATCGCCAGTTTGCCCTTGTGGCCGAGCACCGGTTTGAGCTCGGTCGGTTCGCCAATGATGCAGAGCATCGGTTTGACCGGGCGTTGCTCCAGCGCTTTGAGCAGCGAGCGCACGCCGAGGCAACCGACTTCTTCATCGTAGGACAGCGCGATGTGCACCGGCCGCCGCAACGACGCCTTGACCAGCGACGGCACCAAGGCGAGCACGCAAGCGATGTAGCCTTTCATGTCCGCCGTGCCGCGACCGTATAGTTTGCCGTCGCGCTCGGTCAGTTCGAAGGGCGCAACAGTCCACGGCTGGCCATCGACCGGCACCACATCGGTGTGCCCCGACAGCACAATGCCCGGCAGTTCCGCCGGGCCGATGGTCGCGAACAGATTGGCCTTGCTGCGTTGCTCGTTGTAGACCAGTTCGCACGGCACATCGAATTGGGCGAGGTAGTCGCGGACGAACTCGATGAGCTGCAGATTGGATTCGCGGCTCGTGGTGTCGAACGCCACCAACGTTTGAAGCACATCGCGGCTGTTGCTCATCGGTCGTCTCCGGCGACGCCGTAACCAGGGGACCGATCAGGCGCCAGGGCACGGTCGATGTAGTCCTGAACCTGCGGGCGATAGGCGTCCCACAGTTTTTCGAGTTGGCCGATCGGGTCTTCATCGGCCCAGTCCACCCGCAGGTTGATGATCGGCCAGGTCAGTTCGCCGACCACCACCATCGCCGCCGAATGCACCGGCCCGGCTTCACCGCCCGCCACCATGGCGGCTTGCATCGCCGCCAGCAAGCGATCAGCGAGTTGCCCTTCAGCCTGTTCGAACGCCCGGACCATGGCGTCGATCACCGACCGATCCACCAGCATGTTGCCGGCCGCCACACATTGCTCGCCGGACACGGCGTTGTGGTTGCCCAGGGTTTCCGAGCCGCTGAAATGCGCGGTGCGGCCGAGGTGGTCGATCGCGGTGATCTGGCGATATTGGCTGTAGCCGTTGCGGGTCAGCACTTTGTCCAGTGCATCGGAGGGCGAGAGGCCTTGTTCCATGAGGGCGAGGGTGTCCGGTCCGAGGGACGGCAGGGTGATGTTTTGCGTCGAGACCGCGCCGACACCCGGCAGCAGCCACGGGCAACGGGCGCCGACGGCGATGCTGGAAGAACTGATGGCGATGCCGAACTGACCGGTTTCGGGGCATCTTGCGGCGATGGAGAAGGTCATGGGTTTTGCTCCTTGTTCAGCCTTGGAGAGGGGGCACGCAACCTGTAGCAGCTGGCGAAGCCTGCGTTCGGCTGCGAAGCAGTCGTGAAATCAGGCGATGCGGTGCCTCAGGAGCACCGCGTGTTCAGGTCTTGCGACTGCTTCGCAGCCGAACGCAGGCTTCGCCAGCTGCTACATGGAACGGCGTAATTAAGCCTTCCCGTGTTTAATCGGGAATCACCGCAATCACATCAATTTCCATCAACCACTGTGGCTGCCCCAGCGCCGACACCACCAACCCGGTCGAAATCGGAAACACGCCTTTGAGCCACTTGCCGACTTCCTGATACACCGGCTCTCGGTAGCGCGGGTCGATCAGGTAGGTGGTGGTTTTGACGATGTGGCTCAGGTCGCTGCCAGCTTCTTCCAGCAGTTGTTTGACGTTGCGCATGGCTTGTTCGGCTTGCGCACGCGGGTCGCCGAGGCCGATCAGGTTGCCTTCGAAATCAGTCCCGACCTGGCCACGAACATACACGGTGTTGCCGGCGCGGACGGCTTGACACAGGTCATTGTCCAGGGTCTGGTTTGGGTAGGTTTCCTTGGTGTTGAACATGCGAATACGGGTATGCGTTGGGGTGGACATGTGCGGCTCCTGGAAAAGAATTAAGCGCTGGCGCTGGTTTTAAGGGCGACGGGGGCGGTTTCGGCTTCACGCTGGTCCGCATCGCGGTATTCGAGGTACGAACGCTGGATGGCGATGTGGTCGGCCACGTATTTCGCGTCGTGCCACACGCCCCAGATAAACGACGAGCCGCGACGGGACTGCCAGGGCAGGCCGAGGAAATACACGCCCGGTTCGCTCGACACACCGCGCTGATGCTGCGGCTTGCCGTTATCGTCGAAGGCGCCGACGTTCAGCCAGCTGTAATCCGTGGCAAAACCGGTGGCCCAGATGATCGAGGTCACGCCGGCCTTGACGAGGTCGAGTTCAAGAATCGGGTTCGTCACGCAGTCCGGGTCCGAGAACACGTGCCGGGCTTCGGGCTCTAGGGGCAGGTCCAGGCCATTGCGCTCGATGTAGGCGTCGGCGGCATTCAGCAGCGTGAGGTAGTTTTCATCGCCCCGCGCCAGGTTCTCGGCGAGGTTTGACTGGAAGGACGCCACGGAGCCATTGAACGATTGGGTCAGGCCGACCAGCGTCATCCCGCCGTGGGCCAGGCCACGGAAGTCTACGGTGCGACCGCCATGGGCACCGCTGACCGCGATGGTCACGTGCTCACGACCCGGTTTCATCGCCGCTTGATCCCACTCGCCGAGCACCCCCAGCCACCAGCAGAAATCACGGTTGCGATAGGCGCGAGGAGGGCGGTCGTGGGCGCCCACCGAGAGATAGACTTTCTTGCCCGCGCCCTGCAATTCATCGGCAATCTGCACCCCCGACGACCCGGCGCCCACCACCAGCACCGCGCCTTCAGGCAGTTGCTGCGGGTTGCGGTATTCGGCGGAGTGAATCTGGGTGAAAGGCGCGTCTTTCGGCGCAATCGGCGGGATCACCGGGCGCTGGAACGGTCCGGTGGCGGCCACGACGCGGTTGGCTTCGATCACGCCTTCGGAGGTTTCAATGGTGAAGCCCGGGCGACCGACATTGCGCTCGACCTTCAGCACGTCCACGCCGGTACGGATCGGCGCATTGAATTTCTTGGCGTAGGCTTCGAAGTAATCGGCCACCCGTTCTTTCGGGGCAAAGCCGTCGGGGCTCAGGTCATCGAATTCCATGCCGGGAAAACGATCGTGCCAGGCCGGACCATTGGCCACCAACGAATCCCAACGCCCGGTGCGCCAGCGCTCGGCAATGCGGCTACGCTCCAGCACCAGATGCGGCACACCGAGTTTGCTCAGGTGTTCACTCATGGCCACGCCAGCCTGACCGGCGCCAACGATCAGCGTGTCTGTTTTTATTTTTTCTGTGGTCATCTCAATACCCTTCGAAGTGGGAGTCAGGTCGGTTATGGCCTGCCATCGCTTGGGGTCAAGACTAGGGTTCACTCTGATATCGGTAAAATATTATTAAGCTGGGAACTGAGCATAAATAACGGATGCAGAGGGTTTGGGCCTGGCTTTAAACGGTTGGAAAGGAGAGATTGAGCCATGAACAAACAAGCACTCAGCGACGCCTATCGCACCTACATCGACTGCCTTAACCGCCAGGACTGGTCGGTATTGGGTCAACTGCTCGATGAAAACGTGCGCTACAACGGCGAGCGTGTCGGGTTGGCCGGTTATCGGGCGATGCTGGAACGGGATTTTCGCGCGATCCCGGATCTGCGTTTTGTGATCGAACGGCTCATCGCCGACCCACCGCATATCGCCGCCAGGCTGTGCTTCGATTGCACGCCGGTCGGGGAATTGTTTGGCGTGTCGGTGAATGGGCGACGAGTGGTGTTTAGCGAGAATGTGTTTTACGAGTTCAAGGACGGGAAGATTTGCGATGTCTGGTCGGTGATCGACAAGGCGGCGGTCGCGGCGCAGATTATTTGAATGGTGCCCGATACCTCCTGTGGGAGCGGGCTTGCTCGCGAAAGCGGTGTTTCATTCAGCATTGACGTCGGCTGACACACCGCCTTCGCGAGCAAGCCCGCTCCCACAGGCGCACGCCTCAATTCCCAACGCCGATTTTTCAGTTTGCAGCTAGGGTTCTTGTTCGAAGGAATGCTGTTTTTGATCCATTGACCGAGAAGGAGTTTTTACCGATGAGCGACGATAACGTCTATCAGCAAGTGCAATTACAAGTCAGCAATGCTCAGCCAGGCCAGCGAATCGGGGTGCAATTGTCGGCGCAAGGCTCGCAGGTTGCGTGGAGCACAGGTCCTGTTTTTGAAGGCGGGGGCGGCATTAGTATTCATGCCACCAACCGCAGTGTTCTTCCGGTCTATTCCTTTTCGATTGACGCCAGCGTGGTGGTGATAAATACGTCCTGGGGCGCTGACGGTGGCGGCGCCTTCTCTTTTAACCTCACGCTGTACCTGGTGGCGCAAGCTGGCATACAAACGTTCGGCCTGCGTTCGGCTTCCGATCCGGGTGTCAGCGTCGCGGCAGGCATCGGCAACAGCCAGCCGCAAACGATTGATCAAACCGTCACCCTTTTTCCTTGGAATCCGCAGTAAATACCCTGGCGTTACACGCGCAAAAACGGACAGATTTCAGAACATGAATCTGTCCGTTTTCGAGGATCAGGCTTTACTAGCCGCCAGATACGCACCCAGCCGGGCGCCCATTTCCGCCCCCAACGCCTGCAAGCCACTCAGCGGACGAACCATCACTTCAAACTCAACGATTCTCCCGTGTTCGTCGAAGCGGATCATGTCGATCCCTTTTAACGCTTTCCCCCCGACGTCGGCGCTGAACTCCAACACCACATTCAACCCATCCGCCGTCGCCAGTTCGCGGTGGTATTCAAAGTTCTCGAACACGTTGAACACGGTGTTGAGAATCATCGACACCACGGCCGCGCCCGCATAAGGTGTGTGCGCCATGGGCGAGCGGAATACCGCTTGTGGGTCGAGCAATTCGGGCAAGGCTTTCAAGTTGCCGGTGCGGATCATCTCGTGCCACTGGTTCAAGGATGCTGCTGCGCTGGGATGCAGTTTCAGTTCTGACATTTTCAACTCCTGTATTTTTGTTATTGCGCGAGTGTCGAGAGGTAGATCAAAAGATCATAGCCTTCGGGATCGTGCTGGCATATTCGGATACACTCGCGTGATGCCAAAACATCATCACACGCCGCTGGATTTCACCCGAATCAGTAGCAGCATCGTCACGCGACTGCTGTTATTGGCGCTGTGCATAGTCATTTTTGGCGCGGTGGTGCGGTATTTCGTCTTGACCAACTTCCTGCGCGAGGATTTAAGCGCGGTGGTGGAAGGCCAGCAATTGACCCTGGCGACCTATGTCGCGCGCGATATCGACTACAAAATCGTCCAGCGTCAGTTGCTGCTGGATCGCCTTGCCGACACTGTCCCGGTCGATTTGCTGACCCGGCCGGAGCCATTGCAAGCGTGGCTCAAAGCGCATTACGACTACCAAGCGCTGTTCACTGCGGATTTAGCCATCGTGAGCCCGCAGGGGCGTCCGCTCGCGAACTACCCGCAGTCGATGAATACCGATTACGCCGAACGTGATTACGTTAAGGCCGGGTTGGCGGGGCGTTCGTTTATCGGTCAACCAGAGGTGGACAGGGCGACCCAGGATCCGGTCCTTCCCATGTCATCTCCCATCAAGAATGCCGCCGGCGACGTCCAGGCTGTGCTGGTGGGTGTCAGCGTACTCGGTACGACAGGGCTTCTGGATGCGCTGCTGCAAAGTCGCGTGGGGGATGCCACGGGGGATTTCCTGCTGGTTTTTCCCGAAAGCCATTTGTTTGTCGAGTCCTCCAGCCGTGATGTGCAACTCAAGCCAACGTCGCCTCCCGGCGTCAATGCGCTGCACGATCGGGCGATCGCGGGGTTTCGCGGCACCGGGTTGACGCTCAATTCCAAAGGCGTCGAGGAAGTCGCCGCGATCGCGGCGGTGCCGAGTGCCGGCTGGTACATCGTGGCTCGCTTGCCGACCAGCGAGGCGTTTGCCACGGTGACGCGCACCCAGCATTTTTTGATCAAAGGGGCGTTTTTATCGATTATTTTCTTTGCCACCTTCGCCTCCATCGGGCTGTATTTCGTCTTTCGTCACCTGTTCCGGGCGGCCGAGCAGGCTGACCGCATGACCCGCGATGAACTGCCACACGCGCCCCTGGCGGTCATTCGCAATGATGAAGTCGGGCACTTGATCTCGGCGTTCAATCGCTTGTTGCTCAAGCTCAATGACAAACAGGACGAACTCAAGAAAATTGCCCATCACGACACCCTCACGGGGCTGACCAACCGGCATCATCTCTCTGGCAAGCTTCGGCAAGTGTTGGCTCAGGCGCGACGCACCGACACGCAAGTCGGCTTGCTGTTTATGGACCTCGATGGTTTCAAGCACATCAACGACAGCCTGGGGCACGAGGCCGGCGATGAGGTTTTGCGCCAGGTGGCGCGGCGTTTCTCTTCGGTGGTGCGCGAGAACGACACCCTGGCGCGCATCGGCGGTGACGAGTTTGTCGTGCTGTTGAGCGACCTGGGAAGCCATGCCGAAGAGACGCTGGGCACCGTCGCGACCCACTGCATCGAGTCCTTGAGCGCGCCGTTCTTCATTTCCGGCACGGTGTGCATCGTTGGTGTTTCGATCGGTATTGCGTTGGGTAACGGGCAAAGTTCAGCCGATACACTGCTGCTGGCTGCGGACCGCGTGATGTACCAAGCCAAGAAAACCGGGCGTGGGCGGTATGTGACCTACAAGCTTTAAGCACACGGCGTTTAACTCAAGGAGAACCAAGATGAGCCAGACCCTGGAACGTGCCATCGCCATCGCCGCTGCCGCCCACGAAGGGCAGGTCGACAAGGGCGGCGCGCCTTACATCCTGCATCCTTTGAAAGTCATGCTGCGGGTGACGACCCTGGAAGAACGGATCGTCGCCGTGCTGCACGACGTGGTCGAAGACACCGGCATCAGCCTCGACACACTGCGTCAGGAAGGCTTCAGCGAAACAGTGCTGGAGGCCATCGCGTCGGTCACCAAAGTGCCCGGCGAGTCCTATGAAGCCTTCGTCGAACGCGCGGCGCTGAACCCGATCGGGCGAGTGGTCAAACTCGCGGACCTGGAAGAGAACAGCGACTTGTCGCGCATAGCCCAGCCGTCGTGGGATGACCTGGAGCGGGTTGAGAAGTATCGGCGGGCGATCGGAGTACTGCGTTCGTAATCACGACACTCCTCAAACACTGTAGGAGCAAGCTCCCATACTGGGATCTGCGCCGGGCACATCATCTGAGGTCGCCGCAGAACCCCTGTGGGAGCGAGCTTGCTCGCAAAGAGGCCATCACATTCAACATCCCCTTCGCAGACACACCACTTTCGCGAGCAAGCTCGCTCCCACACTGGGTCTGCGTCGTACACATAATCTGTGATCGACAAGGAACCCCTGTGGGAGCCGGGCTTGCCCGCGAAGGGGCCGGCACATCCAACGCTTGAGAATAAGGACCGTGCCGCTGCGGTGCTGCTTTTACAACATCAATAAACATCCCGCAAATACCGCTTCTGCTCACTCATTTGCCGCCAGTAATCCACGGCATTTTCCTGACTCAGCCCACCATGCCGCTGCGCAACCTGGCGCAATGCCTGGTCGACGTCCTTGGCCATGCGGCTGGCATCACCGCAGATGTATACCTGCGCACCTTCCTGCAGCCAGCGCCACAGTTCGGCGCCTTGTTCGCGGATTCGGTCCTGCACATAGATCTTTTCTGGCTGGTCACGGGAAAACGCCAGGCTGAGTTGTGTCAGCAGGCCATCGTGCTGCATGCCTTCGAGTTCCTCGCGGTAGTAGAAATCGGTCGCGGCGTGTTGCTCGCCGAAGAACAGCCAGTTGCGGCCCTGATCGCCCCGGGCGCGGCGTTCTTGCAGGAAGGCGCGAAACGGCGCCACGCCGGTGCCGGGACCGATCATGATCATCGGCAGATCGCCATCGGCGGGCGCGCGGAAGTGTTTGGATGGCTGGACGAATACCGGCACGTCGCCGCTCTCTACGCGGTCGGCGAGGAAGGTCGAGGACACACCTTTGCGTTTGCCGTAGCGAACGGCGGCCACGGTGAGATGGACTTCCTGCGGGTGCTCCTTGGAGCTTGAGGCAATCGAATACAGGCGCGGTTGCAGGCGTTTGAGCGTACCCAGCAGCTCTTGCGCCGAACAGTCGATCGGGAATTCCTGTAGCACGTCCGCCAGTTGTCGGCCCCACAGCCAGTCTTTCAAGTCAGCTTTGCGTTCACTGCCCAGCAGGTGCTTCAACGCCGGATTGGCACTGCGTTCGGCGATGAAAGTCAGGGTGTCGAGGTTGGGCCGGGCGATTTCCAGGTGCTCGGTCAGTGCCTGGTGCAGCGGGACTTCACCGAGCTTGTCGAGGTTCACGGGGGTGTTGGCCCCGAGTCGGGTCAGGTCGAGCAATTCATCGACCAGTTCCGGGCAGTTGCGTGGTATCACGCCCAACGCATCGCCCGCTTCGTAGCTGAGCCCGGAGTTCGCCAGGTCCAGGGAAAACATGCGGGTTTCCTTGTGGCGGCTCTGTTGGTTCAGGTGTCGGTTGATCAGCAGACGTGAAGCGTGGGGCTTGGCTTTGCCGGGCGTCTCGACGGGGCTGACGGCAATGCTCGGTGTCGCCGGTTTCAGCGTTTGTTGAAATTGGCTCAGCCACGCCTCTGCTCGTTCTTCGAATTCCGTGTCGCAATCAACCCGTTCCAGCAACCGGGTCGCACCCAATTCCTGCAAGCGTTGATCGAGTTGCTTGCCGTGCTTGCAGAACTGGTCGTAGCTGGGATCGCCCAGCGCCAGCACCGCAAATCGCAGGGATTCCAGACGGGTTTCGGCGGTCTTCAAGGTGTGCCAGAAACCTTCGCCATTGTCCGGCGGATCGCCGTCGCCGAAGGTGCTACTGATCAGGGCCAGCGTGTGGGTGCTCGCCAGTTTGCTCGCCGGGAAATCCGCCATCGCGCTCAATTTCACGGCGATCCCGCCGTCACGTAACCGCGCGGCAAAACGCTCGGCCAAGGCTTCGGCGTTGCCGGTTTGTGAGGCCCATAACAAGGTCACGCTGGGGCCGTTTTCACTGTTCAGTTGTGGAGTGCTTGATTCGATACGGCTGAACAACCCACCGAGCAATCCATCCAGCCATAACCGCGAATCAGCGGCCAGCGGCGCATTGGCGGGCAGGGTAGGGACACCCACCGCCTGGCGCCCGGCCGGGGACTGCAAGCCGCTGAGAAAACCGGCGAGGTAGGTGCGTTCACTTTCGTTCAGTTGCGGAGAAGGCACGCGACTGATGCCGGCGAGATCGGCGAAGGCCTCGATACGCGACATGGACAATTCCTCGGACAAGTGGGGAGTATCGATAGCCGTCGGCACGTTGAGAAACTGATGCTCGATCAATTTCACGCGTTGCAGGGCGACCGCACAAAACTTGAATTCAGGCTGGAGCGAAATCGGGTCGACGGCGTCGTTGGTCACCGCGTTGATCGCCAGGTTTTCGCCAAACACGTCGTTCCAGTGAAACGGCGCAAAGCAGTTGCCCTGGCGCACCCGGTCGGTCACCACGGCCGGCAGCACGGCGCGGCCGCGCAGGGAGCGCACTTCGACATGGTCCTTGTCCTTGATGCCGAGGTTGGCGGCATCTTCCGGATGCAGCTCGATGAAAGGCCCCGGATTGAGCTTGTTCAGGGTCGCGACCTTGCCGGTCTTGGTCAGGGTGTGCCACTGGTGCTGCAAGCGACCGGTGTTGAGCACAAAGGGAAAGTCCTCGCCCGGCATTTCCGCCGGTGGCATGTGCGGGCGCGGGAGGAAGATGCCTTTGCCGCGCTCGGTGGCGAACACGAGGGCAGGTGGGTTGCCATCGTGGTCGAGCTTGAGCGTCTGGCTCACGCCGTTATTCAGGTAGCGAATCGGGTGGCGGTCCGTCGCCTCATCGGCCGCGCAAGGCCATTGCAGCGGTTTGTCCCGCAGGCGTGCGTAACTGGCGCCGCGAATGTCATAACCGGTCTTGGGGTTCCAGGCGCGTTTGATCTCCTCAAATACGTCTGAAGCGCTGGTGTAGGTGAACGCCTCGGCGAAGCCCATTTCGCAGGCGACCCGGGCGATGATTTGCCAGTCGGGCAGGGTTTCGCCGGGCGGCTCCACGGCTTTTTGCATCAGCGTCAGGTTGCGCTCGGAGTTGATCATCACGCCCTCGGCTTCGGCCCACAGGGCGCCCGGCAGGAGGATGTCGGCGTAGCGGTTGGTCTCGGTGTCGAGGAACGCATCCTGGGTGATGACCAGTTCGGCGGTCTGCAAGCCTTCGATGACTTTCTGCCGGTTGGGGCCCGAAGCGACCGGGTTGGTGCAGATGATCCAACAGGCTTTGATCTGGCCGGCGCTCATCTGCTCGAACATCGCCACGGTGCCTCCGCCAACTTCCCGGGGCAGGCTGTCGTGAGGGATGCGCCACAAGTCTTCGATGAACAAGCGATCGGCTTCGACCAACACCGAACGCTGTCCCGGCAGACCGGGGCCCATGTAGCCCATTTCGCGACCGCCCATGGCGTTCGGTTGCCCGGTCAGGGAAAACGGCCCGCTGCCGGGGCGGCAGATTGCGCCGGTAGCCAGGTGCAAGTTGCACAGGGCATTGGTGTTCCAGGTGCCGTGGGTGCTTTGATTGAGGCCCATGGTCCAGCAACTCATCCACTCGGCGGCCTGGCCGATCCACTCGGCAGCCTGACGAATGTCGGCCTCGGGAATGCCGGTGATCCCGGCGACGGTGGCCGGCGGATAATCTTCGAGGAACGCCGGCATGGCGTCCCAGCCTTCGGTAAACGCGGCGATGAAGTCCGGGTCGGTGTGACCGTTTTTCACCAGCAGATGCAGCAGGCCATTGAGCAACGCCAGGTCCGTGCCGGGTTTGATTTGCAGGAACAAACCGGCCTTGTCCGCGGTGGCGTTGCGCCGTGGATCGACCACAATCAGCTTCGCCCCGGCCTTGACCCGATCCATCATGCGCAGGAACAGAATCGGGTGACAGTCGGCCATGTTGGCGCCGATCACGAAGAACAGCTCGGCGCGATCGAAGTCTTCATAAGAGCCGGGTGGCCCGTCGGAGCCGAGGGACAGCTTGTAGCCGCTGCCGGCGCTGGCCATGCACAGGCGCGAGTTGGATTCGATGTTATTGGTGCGGACAAAGCCTTTGGCCAACTTGTTGATCAGGTACTGGGCCTCCAGCGACATCTGCCCGGAGACGTAGAACGCCAACGCATCCGGGCCGTGGCGATCAAGGATGGCGCGCAGTCGGCTGGCGGTTTCGCTGATGGCCTGGTCCATGGCAATCCGCACGGGATCGCGATTGCGCTCGTGACGCAGATAGGCGTTTTCCATGCGTCCCGACTCGGCGATCGCCTGGCCGCAGGTCGTGCCCTTAGTGCAGAGCCGACCGAAGTTAGCCGGATGAGCCTTGTCGCCGGTGACCTTGACGACCCGGTTATCCGCGACCTGCATGACGATGCCGCAACCCACGCCACAATAAGGACAGACGCTGCGTACGCTGGTGTTTATCATCCTCGCCCCTTGACCTCTTGCCTGCACGTGCCCGACCCGGAAACAAAAAAAGCGCCATGTGACCCTCCGTTAAAAACACGGGGGTTACACGGCGCCTTTGTCGTAGGTGGGCAATCAGCGTTGACTGCTTTGCTTGTGTTACTAGCAAGTCACGCGCCAGAAATTTTCGATAGGGATTTATTCAGGCTTGAGCGGCAGGTAATCAGCGGGTTCTGGCCGGGTTCCGCACAAAGGGAAGGTATTCGTGAGGGCGATCAAAGGGAGCGTCGATGCACTTTTATATCGCGCGGTGCACCAGTCGGAGGCAAAAAATAAACCTTCGCCAGCCTCTCGCATTCATCGTGGCAGCCCTGCGACCGGTAAGGCCTGCGGTTTTCCGAGCAATTGCCGGCGATTGGCACAAACGCTGCAAGCCCTTGTTCAAACCCACCGTCATACATGCAGTGGGTCGCCCCCTCGGTCAACGACGATCGAATGGCCGAACAGGTCGTGGGCAACATCGGTGGACCGGGCATAGACGTCGGGTTTGAACACCGCAAAAGAACAGGCAAAGACGCCTGGAACCGCAAGGTTTCAGGCGTTTTTTTTTGCTTTTTGAACCGTGATTGGCCGTGCGAAGGGTGCTTTTTATGAATTCCAATGTTGCCGCGTTGAACAAACTGCAAACGCTGATCGTGATCGGCAATGGCATGGTCGGACATCATTGTGTCGAACAGTTGATCGAGCGCGGAGCGCTGGACCACTACCGCTTGCACGTCTTCAGCGAAGAGCCGATGCGTGCCTACGACCGCGTGCATCTGTCCGAGTATTTCACTGGCCGCGATGCTGAGTCGTTGGCGCTGTCGGACGCGTCGCTGTACCAGACGCCCGGCGTCACCCTGCATCTGGGTGTGCCGGTGCTGGAAATCGACCGCGCCCGGTGCGAGGTAATTACTGCCCTGGGCTGTGTCGCTTACGACAAATTGATCCTGGCCACCGGCTCCTATCCGTTTGTGCCGCCCATCGAAGGCGCCGAGGGTGATTCGCGGTTGGTGTATCGCACGCTCGAAGACCTCGATGCCATTCGCGCAGCAGCGGCCAACGCCCGGCGCGGTGTGGTGGTCGGCGGTGGCTTGCTCGGTCTTGAAGCGGCCAATGCGCTGAAAAGCCTGGGGCTGGAAGCGCATGTCGTCGAGTTCGCTCCACGGCTGATGCCAGTGCAACTGGATGACTTCGGTGGTTTGGCACTCAAGGCGCAGATTGAACGGCTGGGCGTCGGTGTGCACCTGTCCCGTGCCACGCAATCGATCAGCGCGGGCACGGATTACCGCTATCGCATGAACTTTGCCAACGACGAATTCCTCGAAACCGACCTGATCGTGTTCTCTGCCGGTATTCGTGCGCAAGACGCGTTGGCTCGCCAATGCGCGCTGGAGATCGGTCCGCGCGGCGGCGTGGTGATTAACGACGAGTGCCTGAGCAGCGACCCGAACATATACGCCATCGGCGAGTGCGCGGCGTGGAATGGCAGCCTGTTCGGCCTGGTCGCGCCGGGTTACCAAATGGCCCGTGGGGTGGCCGCGCAAGTGTGCAACCAGACCGCCGAACCGTTCCTGGGCGCGGACATGTCGACCAAGCTCAAACTGCTGGGCGTTGACGTCGGTTCCATCGGCGATGCCCACGCCCATACGCCGGGCGCGCGCAGTTATCAGTTCATCGACGAAGCCACCGCCAGTTATCGGCGGTTGGTGGTCGACCCTACCGGCAAGTACGTGTTGGGTGCAGTGCTGGTCGGTGACAACAGCTATTACGACACGCTGCTGCAATACATGCAGAACGCCATTGCCTTGCCGGCGGAACCGGCCAGTCTGATCCTGCCGTCGTCCGAAGGCGCACCGACCCTCGGCCCTGGCGCGTTGCCCGAGTCGGCCACGGTGTGCTCTTGCCACAACGTCACCAAAGGTGCGATCTGCTCGGCCATCGACGGTGGCTGCACCGACCTCGGCTTGCTCAAGTCGCAGACCAAGGCCTGCACCGGTTGCGGTGGGTGCGCCGGGTTGCTCAAGCAAGTCTTCGAGCATGAGTTGATTGCCCGTGGCGTCAGTGTCGACAAGAGCCTGTGCGAACACTTCGCCTACACCCGTCAGGAACTCTATGCGCTGGTGCGGGTGGAAGGCTTGACCACTTTCGAAGAACTGCTGGCCAGGCATGGCCGTGGCCACACCGGTTGTGACGTGTGCAAACCGGCGGTGGGCTCGATCCTCGCCTCGTGCTGGAACCAGCCGATCATGGACCCGTCGCTGGTGCCGTTGCAGGACACCAACGACACCTTCATGGCCAACATGCAGAAAAACGGCACTTACTCCGTGGTACCGCGCATCCCCGGTGGCGAGATTAGCGCCGACAAACTGATCGCGATTGGCGTGGTGGCGAAGAAATACGACCTCTACACCAAAATCACCGGCGGCCAGCGCATCGACCTGTTTGGCGCGCAGTTGCATGAGTTGCCGGACATTTGGAGCGAGCTGATCGCAGCCGGTTTTGAAACCGGGCACGCCTACGGCAAATCCACGCGCACGGTGAAATCCTGCGTCGGCAGCACCTGGTGCCGCTATGGCGTACAGGACAGCGTGAAAATGGCCCTGATCATCGAGGACCGCTACAAAGGCCTGCGCTCGCCGCACAAACTCAAATTCGCCGTGTCCGGTTGCACCCGCGAATGCGCCGAAGCCCAGAGCAAGGACGTCGGTGTGATCGCCACCGAGAAGGGCTGGAACCTCTACATCGCCGGCAATGGTGGGATGCGTCCGCGTCACGCCGAGTTGTTCGCCACCGATCTCGATGATGAAACCCTGATCCGCTACATCGACCGCTTCCTGATGTTCTACATCCGCACCGCCGACAAATTGCAGCGCACTTCGGTGTGGCGTGAAAGCCTGGAGGGCGGCCTCGACTTCCTCAAGGACGTGATCATCAACGACAGCCTCGGGCTCGGTGAAGAGCTCGAATCGCAGATGCAATTGGTGGTCGATCGTTATGAATGCGAGTGGGCGAACGCCCTCAAAAACCCGGAAAAACTCAAGCGCTTCCGCACCTTCGTCAACGATAAACGCCCGGACCCGGACATCCACTTTGTCCAGGAGCGCGGCCAACGGCGCCCGATCATGGCCGCCGAACTCAACCTGATCCCGGTCACCGAGGAGATTGCCTGATGAGCCCATCCAATACCCAACACAGTGCTGTCCTGGAAAACACCGAGGCCTGGCAAACCGTGTGCGCGCAACAGGACCTGGTCGACAACTCCGGCGTGGTCGTGTGGCTCGACGGCGCGCAAGTGGCGCTGTTCTACCTGCCGGGTGCCGAGGGCCAGACCCTGTTTGCCATCGACAACCATGACCCGCAATCCGGGGCGAATGTCATCGGTCGCGGGCTGGTTGGCAGCATCAAGGGCGATCTGGTGGTGGCGTCGCCGATCTACAAACAGCATTTCCGGCTTGAAGACGGCAGTTGCCTGGAGTATCCGCAACAGCGGCTGCGGGTTTGGCCGGTGCGGTTGAGCGGGGGCGTGGTGGAGATTGGGCAAGCGAAAAACCTGTAGGAGCAAAGCTTGCTCGCGATAGCGGAGTAGCAGGCAGCACATATATTGAACGTAAGACCGCCATCGCGAGCAAGCTCGCTCCCACAGGGAACGGTGCTGGCTGAAAGACTTGTGAACAACACTAAACAAATGTGGGAGCGGGCTTGCTCGCGAAGGCGGTGGGTCAGTCAAGATTAATGCTGGATGTGCCGGCCTCTTCGCGAGCAAGCCCGCTCCCACAGGGATTTTTGTCGGCCACATATCTTGCGACCAACACCGAACAAATGTGGGAGCGAGCTTGCTCGCGATCGTGGTCTGACATTCAACATATTTGCTGCCTGCCAGTCCGCTATCGCGAGCAAGCTCGCTCCCACAAGGTGTGTGATTGCCAAGGCCAAGTGTGCAATCAAATTGACCGCTGATTGACGCGCTGGGTCAGCGCTTCAGCCGACTCCTTGCGCTCCGAATAGCGGTCCACCAGATCCGGGCGATCACGAAGCAACAGGGTGAACTTCACCAGTTCCTCCATCACGTCCACCACCCGGTCATACAGCGCGGAGGGCTTCATGCGGTTGCTCTCGTCGAACTCCAGAAAAGCCTTCGGCACCGAGGATTGATTGGGGATGGTGAACATCCGCATCCAGCGCCCCAGCACACGCAGTTGATTGACCACGTTGAACGATTGCGAGCCGCCGCACACCTGCATCACCGCCAGAGTCTTGCCCTGGGTCGGACGCACCGCGCCAATGGCCAGCGGCACCCAGTCGATCTGCGCCTTGAACACGGCGGACATCGAACCGTGGCGCTCCGGCGAGCACCAGACCTGGCCTTCCGACCATTGCATCAATTCCAGCAGCTCCTGGACTTTCGGGTGATCGTTCGGCGCATCGTCCGGCAGTGGCAAACCTGAGGGATTGAAAATCCGTGTCTCGGCGCCGAAGTGTTCGAGTAAACGGGCCGCTTCTTCGACCATCAGGCGACTGAAGGAGCGAGCGCGGGTCGAGCCGTACAGCAGCAGGATTCGCGGTTTGTGTCGACCGTCGCTATCACGGGTCTGGATCAATGACGCGTCGAGGTTGGGCAATGGATGAGTCATGGGCGGCTCCGGTTACAGGGCGCTGATGCGGTCGAGTTCGCGCTTCAAGGCATCGCGATCAAGGTCGGCGAAGGGCAGGGCGAGAAAGGCCCGGCAGCGGGTTTCGATACGCGTCAGGGTCGCGTGGAAAGCGGCGGATATTGCAACTTCGTCACCCGTTACTTCCGATGGATCTTCCAGCCCCCAATGCGCCTTCAGCGCCGGGCCGAAGTACACGGGGCAGGTTTCACCGGCAGCCTTGTCGCACACGGTGATGACGATGTCCGGAGGGTTGCTCTCAAACGCGTCGTTGCCTTTGCTGCTCAAGCCATCCGTGGCGATCCCGGCCGCTTGCAACGTGGTCAGGCTGCGCGGCAACACCTGGCCCTTGGGAAAACTGCCGGCACTGACCGCCTCAAAACCTGCAGGCGCCAGGTGATTGAACAGTGCTTCTGAGAGGATGCTGCGGCAGCTGTTGGCCGTGCACATGAATAGCACTCGCATGGAAACTCCGTTGGGTCAGGTCAGCAGCACGCTGCGGAATTGAGCGGACGGTCGCTCATCTGTTTGAGGCGGGCGCTGTTTTCTTCAAGCCAGTCGGCATTGGCGTGCAGGGTGGTTTCCAGCACGGCGCGCACCCAGGCGGGTAGTTCGGGGTTAAGTCGGTAATACACCCATTGGCCCTGGCGTCGATCAAGCAGCAGGCCACAGGCACGGAGTTGGGCCAAGTGGCGTGAGATCTTGGGCTGGCTGTCATCCAGCGCACACATCAGCTCGCAGACACATAACTCGCCTTCACGAGTGATCAGCAGCGTGGCCCGGGCGCGGGTTTCGTCGCAGAGGCATTTGTAGATGGCGGGAGGGCTGAGCATGGCGAGGCCGGTCAATGTGTGGAGATTCGAATATACGGATATCCATATGTATTCGGCAAGCTGGTTTTTGTTTGAGTCAGCCCTTTTCTAGAGCGCGTGTCGCGTGATGCACTGAGTTGAAGCATGCGGTCTTGAGCGCTCAAGCAACCAAAATGCGATCCCTCCCCGAATACTCTTAGATGCGCACTAATTATTAGTGTGCTTACGACTTGGCCTGATAGTTGCTATCAGATTGCCATCCGAATGTCGCAGTTGGAGAAGCCAATGTCGCTATCAAGTACTTTCATGCAGTTGTCCTCTAGCGAGAAGCACTGGTTACCCTGGTTCGGCAAAACCGGAAAAATTGCGATGGGCTGGTCATGCGGGCTCAATCAGTCGGCTTACCCGGTGATCGAGCAAACCTTCGAAGCCATTGCTCAAACGCGTGCGCAGTTGCTTCACAACTGGACGCGCGAGCAGTGGGAACACCTGGCTGAACTGGCGGAAAATCTCAGTCGCGATTTTGCTCATATCGACAATACGTCGCTGACCGACAAGCTCAGCCAGGCGGAAGATTTTTCAGAGTTGTTTGTCGTTGGTGTCGACGGCGTTGTCATCGCTTCGACCTGGAGTGGACGCGGTAAAAACCAGTCCGGGAAAACCCGCGCCTTGGCAGAAGGATTGAAGGCGCCGTTTCTCCACGGCCCTTACAGCGATCCACTGACCCTGCAAATCGGTCCATCGACGTCACGCTTTCACGACGAAGTCACGCTGATGTTCTATCAGCCCCTGAAGATCGATGGAAAAGTCCTCGGCTGCCTCTGCGGTCGCGTGCCCAACGATGTGTTGGGCGACCTTATCCAGCGCGAGGCCGGGCACATCTATGCCGAGTCGGGTGACAACTATCTGTTCATGGCGCAGTCGCATTTTGATCCGGCCATTGCGCCGGGAACCGCATTGTCGCGTTCACGTTTCGAGGACGGTACGTTCACCCATGGCGACAATCTGAAAACCGGCGTACGCACGTCCTGGAAGACAGTGAAAATCCAGCGGCACACCGAGCTGGAACTGCGCTTCACGGACCCGGCGACCGAAGAACTGCATCCCGGCGTGCGCGAAACGATCCGCATGGGCTCCAATCTGTTCGTGACGTATCCCGGTTATTCGGACTACCGGCACATTCCGGTGGTCGGCAAGGGGGTGACGTTCCAGCTGCCAGGATCGCCTGATCGCTGGGGCATGATGTGCGAGGCCGATCTGGAGGAGGTCTACCGCCGGCGCTCGCTCAGTTATGGCTTGATGAAACCCTATCTCGCTACCATGGCAGGTCTGTTTGCCTGCAATTTCGTAATCCAGCATTACAGCGGCCTGGCACAGGGTTTGATCGATAGCATCGAGGTGCTGAGCATGGTCTGCGCCACTGTGTTGTTCAGCCAGTTGGGTCCAAAACGGCTGGCGACGAGGTTGGGCGAGATGACGGGAGTGATCAGAACCATTGCCGAGGGCGAGGGCAACCTTCGTCAGCGTCTGGACACGACGAGAATGGCCAACGATGAAACCGGTGACATGGGGCGCTGGATCAACAGTTTCATCGATCATCTGGACTCGGTGGTCGGGCAAGTGGTGAAGGCCAGTCGCAATGTCGGCACCACCAATCAGATGATGCTGGGCCGCAGTCAGGAGGCCAGCCTGACGTCCGTTGAGGTCGCGGACGCGGTGCATCGCATGATGATTATCGTTGAAGATCAACTGGGCGAGATTCAGCAAGCGTCCGCCAGCGCTGAACAGATGAAACAGGCGATGGATGAAGTCGTGACCCGTGCCCGCGAGCAATTCCTGGCCGTGCAGCAAGGCACGCAGTCCATTCGGGACGTGGTCGAGCGATCCTCTTCGAGCGTGCAGTCGCTCGACAGTCGGATGACCGAGATCGGCAAAATCACCGGCGTAATCAGCGACATCACCAACCAGACCAATCTGCTGGCACTCAACGCCGCCATCGAGGCTGCCCGCGCGGGTGAGCATGGCCGCGGATTTGCGGTGGTCGCCGACGAAGTACGCAGCCTCGCTTCGCGCACGTCCGGCGCTGCCGACGACATTCGGCAAATGGTCGAAGGCTTGAAGAGCGAAACTCAACAAGCTGTCTGCGTCATGGAGGAGGGCGTCAAGGACGTCGATAACAGCCTGCGTCTGGCCGAAGATGCCTCGTCGGAAAACGTGCAGTTGCATCAAGCGGTGGAGAGTATGTTTGCGATCATTCAGCAACTGAACACGCGAAGCCTGGACTACGGGAAGACGATCAAGAAAGTTGACCAGTCTTCCGTAGAGATGCGTCAAACGGTGGTGGTGCTGCAAAGCAGTGCCGAAACGGTGAGACTCAATGCCAACAAACTGCAAAAACTCGTAGGGCAGTTTGAAGTGAGTAGCCATAACGAACGCGTGGCGACCGCTTGACGCGGCAGCAGGGGGGCGTTGCACTTCTGGTTAGTTCAGGTAACCAGACCCAGAGGTGTGCGCAATGGGCAGGAACACCCACTGGCTTGAAAACAGCGGCACGGAGGTGGCGGTGGATATCGTCAGGCAAGCCTGAGCTATAGGCTTTCCTGACCATTCGTTCAATCGATAGTCATCATCAAAAAATGCGAGTTCTGTTTTTTTGTCATCAGAGGAGGATAGCGTCATACCGATCTCGCTTCTGAAGGAACCTGCGCGATGAGAATCTCAACTGTCCTGGCCCTTGTCGCCGTCCTCACTGGCGGTTTCGCCGCCACCGCCCCGGCCTACGCCGCTGACCCACAGGCCTGCCATTTCCTGCCGATGGGGGACAGCAGCGCCGAACTGAAGCAATCCCAATCGGTGGGTGTGCTCTACAGCGAAAACACCATCAACACCCTCGAATACCTTGAGAACTACCACACGGTCGCCGTTAACGGCAGCAAGAACGCCGCACTCGATTCGCGCATCAGCAATGCCTTTATCAAAAGCTCCGATCCAAAACTGGCGATCAACTGGCTGATGGGCTCGTTGCAGAAACAATTCGCCTCGGTGACCGTCTACGACAACCTCGACGCCCTGGTGCAAGCGCATCCGGACGTGGTGGTGATGCTCGACACCTACAGCCGCCTGGTGAGCAAGCGCAACGATCAGGTTGAAGCAAGGTTCCTCGCCAAGTTCTACGACGCGAACCTGCAATACATCGGCCAGGCTGAAGGCGCCCGTGAACAGCAAATGCCTTCGGTATGGGTTCGCGGTAAAGCGGCGCCGGAGATTGCGGCGCAGATTGACCAGCAGACCGAGCTGCAAGTGAACGCGTTGAAGCAGTTTGATGCGTCGTTGAATGCGCTGGTGAAGTCGGGTACTGCGGCACGGATGGCGACCAACTGAGGAGGAAGTTTAACGACTTCCCCGATTGTGTTTATGCGGTGCTTTGGCTAATCTCGCACAAACCCGCAAAAACAGGCATTACCATGCAAGACCATTCCATTGCCGAACTGCCTTCCCTGCGCCGACAAAAAATCCTGTTGATCCTCGAACGTGACGGCAAGGTCATGGCTTCCGAGTTGAGCCAGCATTTCGCCGTGTCCGAAGACACCATCCGCCGTGATCTCGCAGAACTGGACGGCTCTGGTCTGGTGCAGCGGGTGCACGGCGGGGCGTTGCCACGGCCGAAGGACACCGGCAAGGATTTCTTCACTCGGGTCAGCGAAACCGATGAGGTGAAATCCCATCTGGCGCAACTCGCTGCGCGGTATGTGAAGAATGGCCAGATTGTGATTTTCGATTCGGGCTCGACGACGCTGCAGATCGCCCGTTCCCTGCCTGCGAACATTGTCATCACAGCGGTCACGGCCTCGCCGATCATCGCGATCGCTTTGGCCGAGTACACAGGCATCAAGGTCATTCTGGCGGGCGGTCAGCTCAATCCGGCGACGATGTCGGCGAGCGGGCATGAAACGTTGCGCCTGCTGCAGGGGATCAAGGCTGATGTGCTGTTCACCGGGGTTTGCGCGATTCATCCCGAGGTGGGCATCAGCTCGCTGCATTTCGACGAGGTGCCGGTGAAACAGGCGATGCTCGACAGCGCCGCCCATGTGGTGGCCGTGAGCATGGCGGACAAACTGGGCGCGGTGGAGCCGTTTGTTGTGGCGCCGTGCCGGCGCATCCAGACGCTGATCACCGAGCGGCATCTGGCCTCGGGCAATGTCGAGGATTACCAGCGCCTGGGCATCGAAGTGGTGCAAGCCGACATCGCGCTTTGATCATCCTTCAGCGCACCAGATGCACCGCCAGGCCCACTAATGCGCAGCCAATCAACACCTCGATCACCCCGCGCTTGAAATGAAACAAGGCCACCGCCGCTGCAATGGCAATCAGTGCCGAAGGCCAGTCGAGATGAGCGCTAAAGCCGTTGGGCCAGAGCACGTGGTAACCAAAGAAACACGCGAGGTTGAGAATCACCCCGACCACCGCCGCAGTGATGGCGGTGAGTGGGGCGGTGAATTTCAGTTCGTTGTGCGTCGATTCCACCAAAGGCCCGCCGGCGAGGATGAACAGAAAGGAAGGCAGGAAGGTGAACCAGGTCACCAGCGTGGCGGCGACGGCGCCGGCGAGGAAGACGTGGTCGGCGCCGAACACCTGCTGCACATAACCGCCGACAAACGCGACGAAGGCCACCACCATGATCAGCGGCCCGGGGGTGGTTTCGCCCAGCGCCAGGCCATCGATCATCTGCGTCGGCGTCAGCCAGCCGTAGTGCCCGACCGCGCCCTGATACACATACGGCAGCACGGCGTAGGCGCCGCCGAAGGTCAGCAGTGCGGCTTTGGTGAAGAACCAGCCCATCTGCGTCAGCGTGCCGTTCCAACCGAACAATAGCGTGAGCAGCCCCATGGGCAAGGCCCACAATACGGCGCCGACCAGCGCCAGGCGCAGCAGTTTCACCGCACTGAAACGCGCATGCTCGGGTGTCGGGGTGTCGTCGTCGATCAACGCCGGGCCGAAGGATTTATTCGTCGCTCGGTGGCCACCGTTGCTGAATTTCTCCGGAGCCAGACGTTCGCCGAAATAGCCGATCACGGCCGCGCCCACCACAATCAACGGAAACGGCACATTGAACGCGAAGATCGCAATGAATGACGCCGCCGCAATACCCCAAAGCCAGTTGTTCTTCAGCGCCCGCGAGCCGATGCGATGGGCGGCCTGCACCACAATCGCGGTGACCGCTGGCTTGATCCCATAAAACAACCCGGCCACCACCGGCACGTCCCCGAAGGCGATGTACACCCACGACAACCCGATCAGGATGAACAGCGACGGCAACACAAACAGCACACCGGCAATCACGCCGCCCCAGGTCCGGTGCATCAGCCAGCCGATGTAGGTCGCCAGTTGTTGCGCCTCCGGCCCGGGCAGCAGCATGCAGTAATTGAGTGCGTGCAGAAAGCGCCGCTCCGAAATCCAGCGCCGACGCTCGACCAACTCCTGGTGCATGATCGAAATCTGCCCGGCCGGACCGCCGAAACTGATGAAGCCGAGCTTGAGCCAGAACAGAAAGGCTTCGCGCAGGGGGATGGCTTGGGGTTTGGCTTGAATCTGTTCGGATGCGTCGCTCAAGAGATAAGCCTTATTCGGATCAGCGAGTGGCTAACAGTAGCGGCGGCGGGGCGGTTCGGCTAGTCGGCCGTACATAACCGGGACCCCATTGTGGGGAAGGGCTTATGGTCGTACACAAATCCTTGATTCACCACAGAACAACTGTGGGAGCGGGCTTGCTCGCGAAAGCGAAGTGTCGGGCGACATGGATGTTGAATGTGCCGACGCTTTCGCGAGCAAGCCCGCTCCCACAGGGAATGCGGCGGGGCGCTTACTGCGTGCCGAACATCGCCGTCCAGTAAATCCCCGAATCACTCTTCGGGTCCACCGCATACGCCGCGCCCAGTTCGCGGAACTGCGGATTCATCAGGTTGGCGCAGTGTCCCGGGCTGGCGAGCCAGCCGTCGACGACTTTGCGTGTGGTGTCTTGCCCGGCGGCGATGTTTTCGCCGATCTGCTGGGCGATGTAACCGCCCAGTTCCGCGCGGTCACCGGGCGTGCCGCCCGAGCGGTCCTTGTGATCGAAGTAATTGTTGTTGGCCATGTCCCGACTGTGGGCTTCGGCGGCGGCACCCAGCGTGGCGTTCCAGGCCAGCGGCGTGGTGGCGGGGAAGGGTTGACCGCCGCACTGGCGCGGTTGGGTGCGGGCGGCGTTGAGCAGTTCCAGGAGTTTTTGGCCTTCGGCCTGCGCATCGCCCAGACGTCCGCTCAACAGTGGGCGTGCGAGCACGATGCGCCACTGGCTGCCTTCACGGCTGACGCCGACGTCAATGAATTGCGGGTTCAGGACGACCTGGCAGAAGCTTTCCTGCACGGCTTTCATGGCCGACTGCGCATCACGCGGACCGGCCAGCGTGATCGCCTGCACGTTGACCATCGGATAACCCGCCCGCGCCATCGCCTGTTGCAAGTCGACGTTCTGGGTGGCGGACAACACCAGGCGTGGATCGCTCGCCAACGGCGGCAATTCCGGCGATGCCTGACCGCCGCAACGTTGCACCTGGCTGCGATAGGTGTTGATCGACTGAACCAGTTGCGTCTCGTCGGTGGCCAGGGCAGTGGTGGCGAACACCAGGCCCGACGACAACGCCGCAACACGCAAAACGGATGATAAGACGCGCATGAAAATCCCCCTTGAACGGACTGCGCCCATGATGCGCGATTTCGTCCCGTTCGGGGCAATGGCTTTTTGCAGATTGTTCGCGATTTTATGAGGTGATTTGCGGACTACAATGAAGCGAAGTCGCCCGTCGACGCCTATAGAGCCTGCCCATCATGCGCTTCCCGTGGATTGCAACCTGCCTCGCGTTCACCTTGCTCACCGGCCAGGTCATGGCGGACGACCAGGAACAAAAAAAAGCAGTGGCGGTGGACAAGGCTCAAGTCCTGGAAGAGAAAGCCGCCGATAAAGGCAGCACCGCCCCTGCGCCGAAAAAGGCCGAAACCATCACTCAATCCGAAGTCCAGGCGGTCGACCCGGCCGGCACCGCGCCGCTGGACGAAGCCATCACCTGCATGGCCCGCAGCATTTACTGGGAAGCCAAAGGCAAGGACTCCGCCGACATGGAGGCGGTGGCCAACGTGGTGATGAATCGCCTCGGGCACGAGGGCTTTCCGGATACGGTGTGCGGGATCGTCAAGCAGGGCTCGGAAAAGCATGCCTGCCAGTTTTCGTGGTGGTGTGATGGCAAGCCGGACACGGCTCAGGAAGAAGCGCCTTACGCGATCGCCAAGGAAATTGCGCGCAAGGCGTTGAACAAACAACTACCGGATCGCACCCACGGCGCAATGTATTTCCATGACCGGACGGTGAAACCGGACTGGGCGCATGAGTACATCAAGACTGCCCAGATTGGCCTGTTCACGTTCTACAAACCCCATGACGGCGACGCGAAATAGCGCGGTCAGGCGTGACCCAGTGCAATGGCAAAGGACACTACGATGACGCAGGCAATCGCCAAATTGAAATTCATGAGGAGTTCGTCCGATCTGTTTTAGGTGGTGCCATGGTGAACAGGTCGGGGGGAAATGAAAAATTCGCTTTCGTGATTTGTATGATCGAGAGAAATGATGGGTAGGCGGGCAGGGTCCGGTTTCTGCGTTGACTGTCAGGCCGCCTTCGCGAGCAAGCCCACCCCCACACTGGATCTGTGTCGTTCACAAATCCCCTGTGGGAGCGAGCTTGCTCGCGAAGAGGTCATCAGCTTCACGCAAATTTACGATCCTGCATCAATAACCTTTCCAATGCCCCGGCACCCACACCCATTCGTTGTGAGACCAACGATACTGCCCGGCCACCCAGTGATAACCCGGTGCGGGCATCACCGGGACCATTTCAACCCGCGGTGGCGGTCGGTGTGGACGTGCAGGTTCGATGACGCAGCCGGACAGGGTGATCGCCATGAGGCCGGCAATCACTGTGGTCTTGAATAGTCGAGACATTATTTGATTCCTTGATTCATACAAACCGGCGTCCGGATGGTGAGCCGGTAGATCCAGCGTTCAGGGCTCAACGCACCCAGCGCCCTTCGATCCAGTACCAGTTCGGCCCGCGCGCCTCCCAGTGCCCCGGCATCCAGCGTCCGTCGTGTCGCATCCGTTGCCAATGACCGGGCGCCCAGACATAACCGCGACCGTCCCAGCGCCAGTGGCCGTTGTCCCAGGCATAACCGGGACGCGCCATGGGCACTTGCTCCATGCGCACGGGCGGCGGCGCCTGGCGAATGATAATTTCGGGCTGAGCAAACACCGGCGTGCTCGCCAGCGCTGCCAGCGCCAGAGGGACGAGCAAGACAAGCCGCAACTTGGTCAGGGGACGCACAACGTTCATGACAACTCCTCTAGGCGTGCATCCGAAAGTGGACGCTGCTGATGAATTGGACGCCGTATCAGGAAAAGATTGGTCCCGTGGAAAATGAAATTTTTTTCAGGTTGGGCGGCGAAGGGTATTCGTGAGCACCGTAGTTAACTGATATCTGCCTGCGGCTGTCGATTCAATATTCATTCAGTTCCCGCTCTTGTTACGTATAGCGTAATGACTAACACCGGTTGTAATGACAACGTACAACTCCCGCCAAATATCCGGCGTCAATGCCAACTTAAATATCTGTCTATCAAAGCGAGAGACCTTGCCTGTGCAGGCTGGGGCTGGGTTTTGGTTTATGCGTTATTTAATTTGTTCGATCTTTATTTAATAAGTCGATATATAAGTTTGACTCCTGACACATCTGCTGATAATTTCAAAAAATGGATCCAACGTACTAAGGATAGTAATGAAACAACTAACACCAAAATAGTGCAGCGCACTGTAACTGTGCTCGCTTTCAGTGCAAGTTACCCCCCGTCCCTATTTCTCCCTCAGGCACCGGCTTTGTCGCCAGCGTGTGGGCGATCGGCTGAGTGGTAGCTATTGCCTGGGGTTGGCGAGCGACACAGGCGGAAACGATAGCGTCCTCAGTATTTCTCGAAAGTTTTTTTCGGGGGCAACTTCGCGCCTTGAAAAATTCGAACGCACGGCGAGCTGAATTGGCTGTCCAGGTCGAACTCAGGTTTCGAGCATTTCGTGTCAATACTAAGTTGTCGTTACTGGAACGCCGGTACTTAGAGAGTGCACGGATATCAACCAAGGTCATTTCTCTATGAAGGCTTGATGTATTCGTGTGCCCGGATTTTGTTTGACGACAATACCGGATAACAACTTGCTGAAATAAAGGCGGTCGTGGGCGTCATGTAACGGCCATGGGTTTGCTTTGCTTGTAACTTACTAAACACTGTTCGGGGAGAACTAAACATGACTATCAGTATCTGGATTACCTGCTTTTTGGCGTCGTGGATTTTTTCATTGTCGCCAGGCGCAGGCTCGGTGTTTTCAATGACCAACGGGCTCAATTATGGCTTCCGCCGCGGTTACTTCGGCGTCGTCGGTCTGGTGCTGGGTTTGTGGACCGTCTTCATCGCCGTGGTTATCGGGCTGGGCGCACTGATTCAGGAATCGCCACTGGCTTTCAACGTCTTGAAATGGGCCGGTGTCGCGTACCTGTTCTACCTCGGCGTATGCCAGTGGGTGTCCAAGGGTTCGCCGGTGAGCATCAACCGCGAGAACGTCCACACCACCACTCTGGGGCGCCTTGTGTCCAAAGGCTGGGCGTTGAATGTGGTCAATCCCAAAGGCTACATCTTCATGTTGGCGGTGATTCCGCAGTTCATTGATTACAAGGCGTCCTTGCCTTCGCAATACCTCTTCATTGCCTTGACGTTTGCATTCACCGACCTGGTGGTCATGGCGGGTTACACCGGGCTGGCGTCCAAAGCGCTGTCCTACCTGAAAACCGAAGCGCACATGAAGATGCTCAATAAGGTGTTCGGCTTCCTGTTTATGGTCGCGGCAGCCGTTTTGACGACCTTCCACCAAGTTGGCGTTTAACTCCTCTTTCAGGCGGCTCATCATGAAAGACCAGACACCTTCAGTCAGAACGTTCGACCCGGTTCATACGTTGGTCCAGCGTGCCTGCAAGGCGCACGCTAAACGCATCGCACTGTGCGAGGGCGATGGGCAGATCTCCTATGGCGAACTGCACAAAACCGTTCAAGCGATCAAGGCCGACATCCAGGCCAGCGCCGTGGTCGCTGGCAGTATCGTGGCCGTCATTGCACAAAGTTCTGCGCAGGCGATTACCACGGCGCTGGCCGTTTGGGCGGCCGACTGCACGCTCATGCTGATCGACGCCGGCTTGCCCGACGAGCGCCGACAGGCCATGTTGAAGGCGGTGCCAACGCGCGCCGTGATCCGGTGCCAGGCCGCTGCGGGCTCGCTGATCGAGATCGTCGAACCGTCGGCCGACGCGGGTGCCGGGGTGTTCGAGAAATCCGGCAGCGACTATGCCTACATTGCTTTCACGTCCGGCTCCACGGGCAAGCCCAAAGCGATTGTCGGTAGCCATAACGGCCTGTCGCAGTTCCTGGTCTGGCAACGCAGCGAGTTTTCGATCACGCCGGACGATCGATTCGCCCAGTTCACCAACCTGTCGTTTGATGTCTGGTTTCGCGATGTTTTCACGCCGTTGATCAGCGGGGCGACGGTCTGTATTCCCGAGCAACGACTGCTCGGTGCACAGGCGGCCATTTCGTTCATCCGTGAAAACGCGATCACGGCGGTGCACGTGGTGCCGTCCATTGCCGGCTTGTGGGTCAGTCAGCAGGCAGGCGAGCCACCCATCGAAACCCTGCGCTATTCGTTTTTTGCCGGCGAGCCGCTGGATGCCGGATTGGTGACTCAGTGGACGAACCTGTTCCCGGGTTCGCAAGTGGTCAATTTGTACGGGCCGACTGAAACCACGCTGGCCAAGCACTTCAAGCGCCTGGGTACACCGCTGGCGGCGGGTATTCAGTCTGTCGGCCATCCGATCGAAGGGGCGACGAGTTTTGTGCTGGCCGAGGACGGGACGGTTTGCGGTGTCGGCGAAACCGGAGAAATCTGTATTGCCACGCCTTACGGCTCCCACGGCTATTTCGCCGATGGTGTGCTGATCTCGCCGTTCGTGACCGGTGTCTATGCGCCGGACCCGAGCCTGGCGGTGTACCGCACGGGCGATATCGGGCGCAGCGGTCTCGACCGTGAGATCGAGATCCTTGGGCGCCAGGACGACCAGATCAAGATCAATGGCGTACGCATCGACCTGGGCGAAGTGAAGTCAGTAATGCTGGGTTTTCCAGGCGTCGCCACGGTGTTTGCCTGCGCCCGGACCACGCGCTTCACCAAGACCATCATTGCCTTTGTCGAGTCCCCGGCCTGCGCTGTCGATCAATTGTTGGGTTACCTGCGGGACAGGTTGCCTTCGGTCATGTTGCCTTCCGACGTGCATGTACTCGTTACGTTGCCGCGCCTGCCTAACGGCAAGCTTGATCGCAAGCGTTTGACGGAACTGGCCAACCAACCGATCGAGTTCACGGCCAATACCCAGCTCGATCAAAGTCGCAGCGTGATACAGCGGCTTGAACACGTCTGGCGGGAAGTGCTCGACCGCCAGCAGGTGAGTCGCACGCAGAACTTCTTCGACATGGGCGGCAACTCGCTGTCCATTGTCGTGTTGCATGAGCACTTGCAGCGCGAGTTCAACGTAAAGATCCCTCTGGTTCGGCTGTTTCAGTATTCCACCATTGATAGTCAGGTCGAACTGGTGCGCATGCACGCCGGTGAAACCACCACCTTGCGTGCCGCCCACCTGCACGATCTGCCCTCCGATCCCCGGCTTGTCCACCGCCGCAGTCTGATCGCTTCGCGCGCCCGTCGAACCAACCAAGTGAGTGTGCAATGACCACCGAATCCAACGTTGACCCGAGCGCCATCGCCATTATTGCCATGGACTGCCGGCTGCCGGGCGCCGCAACTATTGAACAATTGTGGGACGTGTTGAGCGACGGGACGTGCACCCTGTCTGACCTTGAAGACGACGACATCCTGCGCAGTGGCGTAGCTGCATCGCGCCTGCGCCATCCCAACTACGTCAAGCGTGCCGGCGTACTGCCGGATGTCGATCGTTTCGACTCGCAGTATTTCGACATGAGCGCCATTGAGGCCGATGTGCTCGATGTGCAGCAGCGCACGATGCTTGAGTCGTCGGTCACTTTGCTCAACCGTGGCAACATCGATCCTGCGCGCTTCCCTGGCCGAATCGGTGTGTTCGCCGGGTCGGCCTTCAGTTCGTACCTGTTCGGCGTACTCGAAAGAAGCGATGTGGTCGATTCGCTGGGTGAGATGATGGTTCGCCATGGCAACGACAAGGATTTTCTCGCCACCCGGATCTCCTACAAGCTGAATTTGCGCGGCCCGAGCGTCAACGTGCAAACCGCGTGTTCGACAGGGCTGGTGGCGGTTCATGCCGCTTGCCAAAGCTTGATGCTCGGCGAATGCGATACCGCGATTTCTGGCGCGGTGAACATCAAGGTGCCGCAGCACACGGGCTATCTTTACCAGCCGGACGGCGTGCTGTCGCCCGACGGCAATTGCCGTCCGTTCGATGCGCAATCCAACGGAACGCTGTTCACCAATGGTCTGGGACTGGTCCTGCTCAAGCCGCTGGGCCAGGCGATTCGCGATGGTGACGAGATTTACGCGGTCATCAAGGGCGCGGCGATCAGCAATGACGGCGCCAGCAAGGTCGGCTTCACCGCTCCCAGCGTGAAGGGCCAGGTTCAAGCGTTGGCCGAAGCCATTGAGGTGTCCGGTATCGACCCTCAGGACATTCAGTACATCGAGGCCCACGGCACCGGTACCGCGCTGGGCGACCCGATTGAAGTCGAAGCGATCAAGCAGGCTTACGGCGAGGCGGGCCTGGCCTGCGGCATCGGCTCGTTGAAAGCCAACTTCGGGCATTTCAACATTGCCGCCGGGGTCATTGGTCTGATCAAGGCTGCGCTGATTCTCAAGCACAAGACCATCCCGGCCACCCTGTTCCTGACCACGCCCAACCCGCTCCTGGAACTGGAGGACTCGCGTTTTTATGTGACGGGCCAGGCCCAGGCGCTGGACCCGCAACGGGCGCAAGTGGTGGCCGTCAGTGCTTTCGGCATGGGCGGGACCAACGGCCACGTCATTCTTGAAGGCTATCGCCAGGCTGTCGTCGAAACACCACTCACCGAGCCCGCTGACGAACCACGGATTTTTACCCTGTCGGCCAAGTCCCGCCCGGCCGTCGAACGCCTGGTCAGTGACTATCAGCAGTATTTCGACCAGACCCGCACACCCTTCGCGGATACGGCGCATACCGCCTACCACGGTCGCCCGGTCTTGCCTTGCCGGGTCGCGCTGGTTGCGCAATCCAGTCGCCACGCCGAGTCGCTGCTGGCTGCCGGCAAATTCCATCAGTACCTCAGCGGCGATTCCAGCCTGTCAGCTTTCGTGTTTTCCGGGCAAGGCACCCAGAACATCGAAATGGGCGCCGACCTCGCGGCGCAATGCCCGGCCTTCAAACTCAACCTTGAACGCATCCTCGCGGTCTTCAAGGAAGAGCATGATCTGGACCTGGCGGCCTATCTCTGGCACCTCGATAAAGCCCAGGCCATCACCTCGACGCTCATCACCCAACCATTGCTGTTTGCCGTGGAGTTGGCGATCGCCCAAACCCTCGGCGAGTTCGGGGTTGTGCCGGATTTCGTGTTTGGCCACAGCCTGGGCGAAGTCATCGCTGCAACGTTTTCGGGGGTGTTTGACCTGCACACTGCGGCCGCCCTGATCATCAAGCGTGCTCAATGCATGGATCAGTGCGAGCCGGGGGCGATGCTGGCGATCGAGCGCCTGGACGGGCTGGGGCACCTGCTCGGCGGTGTCGCCATCGCCGCCCATAACGCGCCGACCCAAAGCGTGCTCGCGGGCTCTTTCGAGCGTATCGACGAGATCGTCGTCAAGGCCGCCGCTGCGGGTGTGGCACACCAACGCTTGCGCACCTCCCACGCGTTCCATTCGCCCTTGATGCAAGAGGGTGCCACGCAGTTCATGGCGTTCATGAAAGAGGTCAAATTCGGCCAGGCGCGTATTCCGCTGATCTCCAACATCACCGGCCACTTGCTGACCGAGTACGAATACAAGAACCCGATCTACTGGGCTGACCACCTGCTCAAGACCGTGCAGTTCTCCAAGTCGATCCAGACCCTGCGGGAGCTGGGGGTGCGTACCTTCGTGGAGATCGGTCACGGCTTTGCCATGAAACACCTGATCCAGTCGAACTGGGGCGGAAAGTCGGCCGATCCGGTCCGCATCGTGCCTGCGCTGGGCGCGGTGGAAGAGGAGTATCAATCGTTCCTCTCGGTCATCGCCGCGTATTGGACCCTGACCGGAAGCCTCGAACTGACGCCTTTCGTCGAGGGCAAGCGCAACGCCGTGTTGCCGGTCTATCCCTTCGAAAAGACCCGGCACTGGATCGATCCAGTGATTGGCTTCCGCCCACGCGGGGAGGGCGCTGCTACCGCAACGGCGTGTGCGGTTGCAGCACCCGCGCCAAGTGTCGCCCGTGCCGAGCCGGCGGCGCCCAAGCCCCAGGCCACGACTGAAGCCAACCCGGTGGAAGCCATCGTCTCCGAGATCTACGCCGCTTACCTCGGAGAAGGGGTCGACCCGTCGTTGTCCTTTTTCGACCTGGGCGGTAACTCGCTGATTGCCATTCAGATGATCAACAAACTGCGCGAAACCTTCAGTCTCGACATTCCGTTGCGTGGTTTCTACGACAACAGTTCGGTGGCGGCCATGTCGCTGCAGATCGCCGAGCAGTTGCTTGAAGACGAGGTTGAACATGTCTGAAGCCGCGACGTTTTCCCCGAGACAAATGGCCGCGCTGCATGCCCGGCTCAAAGCGTTGCGCCCCGGTGAGGCGGCTGCCTCGACGGCGGTGACCGGCGCCAGGACGATCCCGGAACTGGGGGTCATCTTCTTTTCCGGGTTGAGCGCCGGCCAGAACCCCTACGAGCTGTTGCTGGAGGTGGCGAAGTTCGTTGATGAGAATGGCTTCAATGCCATCTGGACCCCGGAGCGACACTTCACCGAAGTCGGTGGCGCCTACCCGAATCCCTCGGTCCTGGCGGCAGCATTGGCCACGGTGACACGCCGTGTCCGCCTGCGCGCCGGCAGCATCAATCTGCCCTTGCACGATCCGATGCGGGTGGCGGAGGAGTGGGCCGTGGTCGACAACCTGTCGGGTGGCCGGGTGGATCTGGCGTTGGCCCCTGGGTGGCACGTGCGCGATTTCGTGCTCAAACCTGAGAATTTCGCCGCCCGGTTCGACATCCTCAATGAGTACCGGCGTGAACTGTCTTCGCTCTGGGAAGGCAATGAGAGTTCACGGGTTGATGCCAATGGTGACACTCAGCAGATCGTCACCTACCCACGGCCGGTACAAAAGCAATTGCCGCTTTGGCTCACCACATCGCAGAAGGAAGACGCCTGGCGCTTTGCCGGCGAGCACGGCTTGAATGTGCTGACGGCACTGATCAACTTTGGTCCCAAGGATCTGGAGAAGCGCATCCGGATCTACCGCGAGGCGAGGGCTGCGGCGGGGTTTGATCCGGCCAACGGCGTGGTGTCGCTGATGCTCCATACCTATCTGGACCAGACTGACGAGCAGGCCATCGAAACGGTCCGCGCACCGTTGAGCGACTACCTCAAGTCGTTCGTGGGCCAACACCAGACGGCCAACACCGATAAGGATGCGAAGGTCAATGCCATCAGCGCGGTGGGCACCGACAGCGATGATTTCGTCGACATGGTGTTCAGTCGCTACATCAACACCAGCTCCTTGATCGGCAGCCCTGAACGCGCGGCAACGATACTGAAAAACTTCAAGTCGATGGGGGTCGATGAAGTGGCCTGCCTGGTCGATTTTGGCGTGACCGGTAGCGACACCCTGGACAGTCTGCGCCTCCTTTCCTCTCTGATACGTGAGCAGCAATGACCACTTACCGCTTCAAGGGCGTGACGCCCCGGATCCATCCTGACGCCTATGTGTTCGAGGACGCCGTCATCATTGGCGACGTGCATATCGAGAAGAATGTCAGCATCTGGCCCGGGGTGACGATCCGGGGTGACAAGGCCCCTATTGTGATCAGGGAAGGCAGCAATATTCAGGAGCACGCGGTGTTGCATGCCGACCCGGGTTATCCGTTGACCATCGATAAAAATGTCACGGTCGGACACGCCGTGGTGCTGCACGGATGCACCATCGGCGAGAACTCGGTGATCGGCATCGGCGCCATCCTGCTCAACGGTTCCAGCGTACCGGCGGATTCGCTGGTGACGGCGGGCTCGATCTTGAGTGCCGGACCGCGTTTTGTCCCCGGCAGCATGATCGCCGGCTCTCCGGCCAAGCGGCTGGTGGAGTTGAGCAAGAGTGATATCCAGAACCTGAGGGACACGGCGCTGGAATATCAGGCACTGGCCAATGAATACCGGGAAGGCCTTGAACGCTTGCCGTCCTGAGGCGCCCGTGGCCCCGAGCCCTGGCCGACTGATGCGGGTCAGCGCCGCGCCCACCGGGACCGTGCTCGCCTGCATTCCGCATGCTGGCGCGGGCGTTTCGGTGTTCCGGGACTGGCCGCGTCTGCTGGGCGAGCAGGTGACACTGGCGCTCGTCCAGTTGCCCGGGCGGGAAGACCGCCTTCAGGAAGTGCTGACGCAATCCTTGGCGAGCCTGGTGGCGCAACTGGCAGGCGAACTGCTGACCCTTGCCCCGCGCCGGCTGGTTATTTTCGGGCACAGCATGGGGGCTTCGCTCGCCTGGGCGGTGGCTGGCAGGCTCTGGGATTGCCATGGCGTGCGGGCCACGCTGGTCCTCTCGGCGCAATCACCGCAACCCCGCCGTCTGGGGGATCTGCGGCCCACCGCCGACCTGCGAGGCTGGTTCGCGCGGATGGGTGAGCCTTATCCCGAAGCGCTTGATTACGTTGAAGTGCGGGCGCTGTTCTGCCAGGCCTTCGAACACGATCTGGCGTGGATGGACCGGGAGCTTGCGCAGGCGCCTGCCGGGCCTTATCCCTTTGATGTGCATGGCCTGTATGGCCGCGCCGACGGCCTGGTAGACCGGGAAGCGATGGCGCAATGGGCAACGCTGACCACCGGCTCATTCGCACTGTCCGAGATCCCTGGCGGGCATCTCTACCCCGTGAGCGCGCAGCAACAGCTTGTTGATTACCTCAAACCCATCCTTGTTAACGGGAAGCGTCATGCCGCAACAGTCTGTCCTTGAAAGAATCCGTAAAGAAGGCGTGATCCGCGTCGGCTTTCAGCGGCACACGCCGCCCTTTTCGTATTGCAGCCAAACCCCGTTCGTACCGCTGGGGTATTCGGTTGATTTGTTGCGCGAGGTCCTGGCCGGTATCGCCCGTCGACACGGCATCGAGCGTTGTGAAATCTACCCCGTGGAAGTCACCTCCTCGACACGCCTGGGCCTGCTGGAAAACGGCAGCATCGACATTGAATGCGGTTCCACCACGATCACGCCTGAACGCGAAAACACTAACCGCTTTAGCCGCCCGATTTTCTTCACCGCGCACCGGATTCTGGTGAAGGACGCGGCAATGACCGGCGCCGGCCAAGCCAAAACGCCGATGACGGTCGTCGGCATTCAAGACTCCACCAGTCACGCGGCGATCATGGCGGGACCGACGGTTGGCCACGACTATCGCTTCAGCGGCTGCGCCAACATTGCCTCGGCTTTCGAGCGTTTTTGCCAGGACGAGCAGGTCGATGCCATGGTGGCCGATGAGGTCATCCTCAAGGCCTTGATGCTCAATGCCGCGATGGCCGATGTGCAACTGCTGCCACAGCGTTTGGGCAGCGAGCCTTACGGTTTCATGATTCGCCTGGACGACGCGCCGTTCCAGGCTGAAGTGGATGCCGAGCTGGCGCGGCTTATGGCAGCGCCGGCTTTCGACACCCTCTACGCCTCCTGGTTTACCGGGTTGCTGCCCGACATGGGGTTCAATCTGGATATCCCCTTGACCGGCGACATGCGTGACCAACTGAACGCCGCGTAATAAATCCATTGCCCAACGACAACGTCCGGATGTTGTGGTTGAGTACGTGCACAAAAAAGCCTTAGAGCAGAGCGAGACATTCATGAAAATAGGTGTATTGGGATTCGGCAACGTCGCTTCGGCAACGGTCCAGAAGTTCATCTCGAATCGGGACCTGATCGCGTCCAAGACGGACGTGCATCTGCAAATCGTCAAAGTGGCGACCCGCACCGTGGCACGCGCCGAAGGGCATGTTCCCGAAGGTTGCGAGATCGTAACGGACTGCTGGGAAGTCGTGGACGATCCGGCCATTGATGTTGTTATCGAACTCATTGGCGGTACGGGTATTGCCAAGGACCTGGTGATGCGTGCGATCGCCAACAAGAAGCACATCATCACGGCGAATAAGGCGTTGCTGGCCCAGCATGGTGAGGCAATCTTCGAACTCGCCGATCAAATGGGCGTGTGTGTGCTGTTTGAGGGCGCCGTGGCGGTGTCCATCCCGATCATCAAAACCCTCAAGGAGTCGGTGGCCGCCAACCGGGTGACCTCGCTCATTGGCATTCTCAATGGCACTTCGAACTACATCCTGTCGCAGATGAGCCAGCATGGCGCGTCCTTCGACGAGGCGCTGGCCCAGGCCCAGCAAAAAGGCTACGCCGAAGCCGACCCGACCCTGGACGTGAATGGCGAAGATGCGGCGCATAAAATCACCTTGCTCAGCTCCCTGGCCTTTGGTATTCCGGTCAACTTTGCCGCGGTGGATTTTCAGGGCGTGACCGAGGTTGAAGCGGCCGATATCGCCGCAGCGGCGCGGCTGGGGTACCAGCTCAAGCTCATTGCGCGCACGCAGTTGCAAGACGACGAAGTCTGGGTGTCGGTGGCCCCGACGCTGGTGCCCGACGCGTCCATGCTGGCCCATGTCAACGGTTCCATGAACGGCATCGCGTTAGTCGGTGACCTGTTCGGCTCCGCGTTCCTCTATGGCTCCGGCGCCGGGGGCGTACAAACGGCGAGCGCGGTGCTGGCCGACCTGATCGACCTGGCCCAGGGCTCTCGCGGGGAGCATTACGTGGGTTTGCCGAACATGGGCTTCAAACGCAGCTCGATCACGGCCCGGCCGTACCTGCGTGCCGACGCCCGGCAGAGCCGTTTCTACTTCCGGATGAAGGTCGAAGACAAAGTGGGTGTGCTGGCTGAGGTCAGTTCGATTTTTGCCAGCGCCAATGTGTCGGTCAGCGCCATTGTCCAGGACGAAGGCGAGGGCGGTCCGACCGACATCATCATCACCACCCACAGCATTACAACGGGCCAGGTGCAGAAGGTGCTGCCCGCCTTGCAAGGTGCAGCGGCGGCGGGCCAGGGGATCGTCATTTACCCGGTGCTCGGCGAATAACCCTCACGCGATAAAACCACCAGAACCTTTAGAGCGAAGACTCACTTGAACGGACTCATTGCGTGCCAGATCCAGGACGTCAACCGGTTGGCCAGCGACATTCTCGGCATCACCCTGGCGCTCGAAGCCGACAGCTTTTCCTATCGTCCCGGCCAATACATCGACTTGGTACTGGCCGACGGCGCACGGCGCAGCTTCTCGATTGCCAGCGGCGCCTGCACCTCAGGCACCATTGACGTGCATGTCCGGGAAGTGTCGAGCAGTCAGTTCATCACCAGTGTGCTGGACACCCGTGGCAAACCGGGCAACCTGGCGATTGCCGGCCCTTTCGGCGAGCTCTACTACCGTGGCGCCCCGGAAGTGCCGGACGCGGCGATTATTTTGCTGGCTTCGGGCACCGGGTTCAGTTCGATCAAGGCCATCATGGAGGCCCTGCTTGAAACCGGTTCGCACCATCCGGTGTACCTCTACTGGGGCGGGCGCTGTGGTGCCGATCTTTATTTGAGAGCGTGGGTGGAGCAGGTTATGGCGGTCATGCCCGGCCTGTCGTTTGTGCCGGTACTGAGTGCGCCCGAGCCTGAGGATCAGTGGGACGGGCGCATCGGCAATGTGCATCAGGCGGTCATGGCTGACTTCCCGGACATGCGGCATTGCCATGTCTACGCGTGTGGTGCGCCGGTGGTCATTGAATCCTCACGTCGGGACTTTAATGAGCTCTGCGGTCTGCCGATGGCGCAATTCGTCGCCTAGACCACCCGTGCCAGGTCAACGGCTGGTATCCCCGCTCACCCAGGCTTAGAGTGCAACCCACGCTCAATGGCCGGAAAGTTTGCGGGGCCACCATTACCGCCTCTAAAGGACCTGCGCCATGCACAGCATCGGACTCATCGTTTACCCCGGCTTCCAAGTGTTGGGCCTGGCCATGTGCGCAACGTTCGAGATGGCCAACAGTGTCGCGGACGAGCCGGTCTACAGCATTGCGTTGCTGTCGGAGGCGGGCGGCATGGTGCAGACGTCGGCCGGGTTTGGCGTGGAGACCACGGCGTTCGACCAGCGTCCCTTCGACACCTTACTGGTGATGGGCGACAACCTGATTCGTCCGGTGTCCCCCGGCATGGTCGCGTTTCTGCGCAATGCCAGTCTGACCACTCGGCGTCTGGGCTCGATCTGTACCGGGGCCATCGCCCTGGCCGAGGCCGGATTGCTCGATGGCCGGCGCGCGACTACCCATTGGTGCCATGCGCGAGCCTTGCAACAGGCCTATCCGAAGGTCATCGTCGAAGAGGACCGCATCTTCATCAACGACGGCAATGTCTGGACCGCAGCGGGCATGAGTGCCTGTGTCGACCTGGCGCTGGCCCTGGTGGAAAAGGACCTGGGCGCCGACATCGCCCGTCGCGTCGCCCGGCAATTGGTGGTCTATCACCGCCGTGCGGGCGGCCAGTCGCAGTTTTCCGTGATGCTCGAACTTGAGCCCCGCACCGACCGCATCCAGGCCGCACTGACCTACGCCAAGCACAACCTCAAGTCCGCGCTGTCGGTCGAAGAACTGGCCAGCGCCGCCAATCTCAGCCCTCGGCAGTTCAGTCGGGTGTTCCATGCTGAAACCGGTCAATCACCGGCCAAAGCCGTGGAAAACCTGCGGGTGGAAGCGGCGCGGCTGATGATGGAAACCGGCCGGCATTCCATCGATGTGGTGGCCACCGACACCGGTTTTGGTGATCGCGAGCGCATGCGTCGAGCGTTTATCCGTGCGTTCGGGCAACCGCCGCAAGTGATCCAGCGGGCCAATCGCGGCTGATGTCCTAAAAGGTGGTGTATTCGTCATTTGAGACAAAATATGATTGCCGTAATCTTGATCTCGTTAAAGCCCAATCCCTCAATGAGATCGCCGCCATGTCCATCGTCAAAGCCGCCGCCGTGCAGATCAGCCCGGTCCTTTACAGCCGTGAAGGCACCGTCAATAAAGTCGTGCAGAAGATTCTCGAACTCGGTGAACAAGGCGTGCAGTTCGCCGTGTTCCCGGAAACCATCGTGCCGTATTACCCGTATTTTTCCTTCGTGCAGTCGCCGTTTGAAATGGGCGCCGAGCACTACAAATTGCTGGATCAGGCCGTGACGATTCCTTCCGCGACGACCGAGGCCATCGGTGCGGCGGCGAAGCAGGCCAACATGGTCGTCTCCATCGGCGTCAACGAACGTGACGGCGGCACGCTGTACAACGCGCAGTTGCTGTTCGACGCCGACGGCACCTTGATCCAGCACCGGCGCAAGATTTCCCCGACCTACCACGAACGCATGGTCTGGGGCATGGGCGACGGCTCCGGCCTGCGCGCCACCGACAGTGCCGTGGGTCGCATCGGCCAACTGGCCTGCTGGGAACATTACAACCCGCTGGCCCGTTATGCGTTGATGGCCGATGGCGAACAGATCCACGCCTCGATGTACCCCGGCTCGTTTGCCGGCCCGCTGTTCACCTCGCAAATGGAAGTCAACATTCGCCAGCACGCCCTCGAATCGGCGTGCTTCGTGGTCAACTCCACGGCTTGGTTGAGCCCGGAACAGCAGGCACAAATCATGGCCGACACCGGTTGCCCGATCGGCCCGATCTCGGGTGGTTGCTTCACCGCGATCATCAGTCCGGATGGCGTGGTGCTGGGTTCGCTGCAAGAAGGTGAGGGCGAGGTGATCGTGGATCTGGATATGTTCCTGATCGACAAACGCAAACGCATGATGGATTCGCGCGGTCACTACAGCCGTCCGGAACTGTTGAGCCTGCTGATCGACCGCACGCCGACGGCGCATGTGCATGAGCGCGGTGCGCAGCCTACATTGGCGGCAACCGAAACTCCGGAAGCAGTCAGTCTCTGATATCGACGTCCTGGGAGCCGATCAACCATCGGCTTCCAGGCGCGAAAACGTCACCGTTCGGTAATTGTCAGAACAAGGGCCTGAAGCTAGACTCGTGCCCCATGAAACGCTATCTGCGGTTTTGCCTCGTTTTCCTGATCAGCCTCGCGCTTCCCTTGAGTGGAATGGCGGGCGTCCAGGCACCCGCCGAACCCTGCCCGATGAAAACCATGGGCATGTCGATGATGGGTGACATGGGCAAGGACTGCTGCCAGGACAAGGGCATGCCATCCGATCATGGCAAGCCGTGCAAACCCGGTCAGGAGTGCAAGACCGGGGGCATGCTCCAAGTGTTCATCGCCAAACCTCCCGTCACCTTGTTCAGCCCCGTGGTAGCGACTTACTTCGTCGACATGCTGCCTGTCCAGACCCCGTCCGGGGTATGGCGACCCCCTCGCATCTGATTCCTGTTCCCCGATAAGCCCCATTCCGCCTGCGCGGGATGGCGTTGCTGTGCGCTTTGAAAAGCGCGCGGTGGATCCTTACAGGAATCATGAACATGAACTCCATGTGCTCTCGCACAGGGTGGCCACTTGCGGCTGCCTTGGCGGCTAGCGTACTGGCTTTGCCGTGCGTCGCTGCCCCGTTGACCCTTGATGAAGCCTTACGGCTGGCCGACAACAACGCGCCATCGCTCACCGCCCAGGCGGACAAACTCCAGGCCGCCAGAAGCGCCGCGATCCCGGCCGGCGAATTACCCGACCCGAAGCTGTTGCTGGGCGTGCAGAACTTTCCCGTCGGCGGCCCCGATCGCGGAACCCTGGATCACGATTTCATGACCATGCAAATGGTCGGCGTGATGCAGGAAATGCCCAGCCGTGACAAGCGCCGGGCGCGCACCGAAGTCGCCGAGGCCGCGGTTGATCTGGCGGCAGCCCAAGGGCGGGTTGAACGCCTGAACGTGCGCCAGGCCACGGCGCTGGCCTGGATCGGCAGCTATTCCGTGGAACTCAAGCAGGCCTTGTTTGAGCAGTTCTACCGCGAGAATCGCTTACTGAGCGACACCGTCCGCGCGCAGATCGCCAGCGGTCGCGCCCAACCGGCGGATGCCGTCACACCGAAGCAGGAAGCCGCGCAACTGGAAGAACAGCAAGATCAGTTGCAACTCGAACGTGTCCAGGCCCGCGCCGCCCTGAAACGCTGGATCGGCCCGGCCGCCAATCAACCCCCCACCGGTAATTGGCCGCAATGGCCCATCGATACCCTGGGTTACAGCCACAAGCTTCAGCATCACCCTGTCCTGGCCGCGTTCGGCCCGATGACCCGTGAAGCCCAGGCCAAAGTCCGTGAAGCCGAAGCCGACAAAACCGCCGACTGGAGTTGGGAACTCGACTACCAGAAGCGTGGGCGCGAGTTCGGCGACATGGTCAGCGTGCAGTTCACCTTCGACCTGCCGTTGTTCCCCGAGACCCGGCAAAACCCGAAGATCGCCGCCCGGCACGCCGAGCTCAATCAACTGGAAGCCGAGCGCGAAGCGCAACTGCGTGAACACACCGAGCAACTGGAAACCCAAATGGCGGATTACCAACGCCTGGACCGCGCCGTGCGGCGAACCCAGGACAGCCTGTTGCCGCTGGCCAAGGAGAAAGCCGAACTGACCCTGGCTAGTTACCGCGCCGGTAAAAGCGATGTGTCGGCGGTGGTCGCTGCCCGACGTGAACTGATCGAAGCACGACTGACGCAGATCGACATCAATGAACAGAAAGCGCTGACCAGTGCTCGGCTGTATTTCGCCTATGGGGAGGCTGCCAATGAGACTTTCTAAAGGCGTTCTGTGGATTGGTTTGGCGCTGGTGTCAGGAGGGGCAGGTGGCTTTTGGCTGGCTCACAAACCTGAAACGGTCGCGCCGATGGCCATCGCTCAGGACCAGCGCAAGGCCCTGTACTGGTACGACCCGATGTACCCGCAGCAGAAATTCGACAAACCCGGCAAGTCGCCCTTCATGGACATGGAATTGGTGCCGCGTTACGCCGACAGCGCGACAGACACGGCCGCAATCCAGATCGACCCGAGCGTGACCCAGAACCTGGGCATTCGCCTGGCGACGGTCACTCGCAGTGTCCAGGCCTCCAGCTTCGACGCGGCCGGGGTGCTGGGCTACAACGAGCGCGAAGTGGCGGTGATTCAGGCGCGCGCAGCGGGGTTTGTCGAGCGGGTGTACGCCTTGGCGCCGGGGGATGTGCTCAAGGCTGGCGCGCCGTTGGCGGACATTCTGGTGCCGGAATGGGCAGCGGCTCAGGAGGAGTTTCTGGCGCTCAAGCGCATGGGCGACGCCGGACTGCTGGCCGCGGCACGCCAGCGCTTGCGACTGACCGGGATGCCGGCGGCGTTGATTGCTCAGGTCGAGCGCAGCGGCAAGGTGCAACTGAACCAGACCCTCACCACGCCGATTGCCGGTGCCTTGCAGGAGTTGAATGTACGCAATGGCATGACCGTGGCCGTCGGCGAAACCCTGGCTCGGGTCAATGGCTTGGGCAGCGTCTGGCTGGCAGTGGCAATACCGGAATCCCTCGCCGGATCAGTCCGGGTCGGTCAGACCGTCGAGGCGAGGCTGGTGCCGTACCCGGACGCCATTCTGCGCGGTACGGTCAGCGCGATCCTGCCGCAAACCACGGCCGACAGCCGCACCGTCAGCGTGCGGGTGGAACTGCGCAATCCCGACGGCCGCTTGCGCCCCGGCCTGACGGTGCAGGTGCGGTTGAACAGTGACACAGGGCAATCGGTGCTGTGGGTGCCGAGCGAAGCGTTGATCCGCACCGGCAAACGGGTGCTGGTGATGCTCGCCGAGGAGGGCGGGCGCTACCGTCCGGTGGAGGTGCAGGCCGGGGCGGAAAACGCAGGCCAGACCGCCGTGCTCAAGGGCTTGGAGGAGGGGCAGCAGGTCGTCAGCTCGGGGCAGTTTTTGCTCGACTCCGACGCCAGCCTCAAAGGAATCGTCGCCCAACCCCTGGACAACACCGGGGGGCAGCCATGATTGCCGCGCTGATCCGTTGGTCCGTGGCCAACCGTTTCCTGGTGCTGCTGGCGACCCTGTTCGTCGCGGCCTGGGGCGTGTGGTCGATTCAAAGTACGCCCATCGATGCGCTGCCGGACCTCTCCGATGTGCAGGTGATCATTCGCACGCCCTACGCCGGCCAGGCACCGCAAATTGTCGAGAATCAGGTGACCTATCCGCTGGCCACCACCCTGTTGTCGGTGCCGGGAGCGAAGACGGTTCGCGGTTATTCGTTCTTCGGCGACAGCTTTGTCTACGTGTTGTTCGAGGACGGCACCGACCTGTACTGGGCGCGCTCCCGGGTGCTGGAGTCGTTGAGTCAGGTCCAGAGTCGCCTGCCCGCCAGCGCGAAACCGGCGTTGGGGCCGGACGCCACCGGGGTCGGCTGGATCTATCAGTACGCCTTGGTGGATCGCAGTGGTGGGCATGACTTGGCGCAGTTGCGGGCACTGCAGGACTGGTTCCTCAAGTTCGAGCTCAAGACCCTGCCCAACGTCGCCGAAGTCGCCACGGTCGGCGGCATGGTCAAGCAGTATCAGGTGCAGCTCGATCCACTGAAAATGGCCAGCCTGGGGATCACGCAAACCCAAGTGACCGACGCCATCGGCAAGGCCAACCAGGAAACCGGCGGCGCCGTGCTGGAGATGGCGGAGAGCGAATTCATCGTGCGCGCTTCCGGCTACCTGAAGACCCTCGATGACTTTCGCGCCATTCCCCTCAAGCTCGGGGCCGGCAGCGTCCCCGTGACCCTCGGCGATGTGGCAACGATTCAACGGGGTCCGGAAATGCGTCGTGGCATCACCGAACTCGACGGCCAGGGCGAAACCGTCGGTGGGGTGGTGATCCTGCGCAGCGGCAAGAATGCCCGTGAAACCATTGCCGCGGTCAAGACCAAGCTCGACCAACTCAAAAGCAGCCTGCCGCCCGGCGTGGAGATCGTCACCACCTACGACCGCAGCAAGTTGATCGACCGCGCCGTGGAAAACCTCAGCCACAAACTGATCGAGGAGTTCATTGTCGTCGCACTGGTCTGCGGGATCTTCCTCTGGCATCTGCGCTCGGCGCTGGTGGCGATCATTTCGCTGCCGGTGGGGGTGTTGATTGCGTTCATCGTCATGCGTCATCAGGGGATCAACGCCAACATCATGTCCCTGGGCGGGATTGCAATTGCCATCGGCGCCATGGTCGATGCCGCGGTGGTGATGATCGAGAACGCCCACAAGAAGATCGAGGCCTGGCACCGTCATCATCCAGGGGAAGAGCTGAAGGGCGAGCGGCATTGGCAGGTCATGACCGACGCAGCGGTGGAGGTCGGGCCGGCGCTGTTTTTCTGCCTGTTGATTATCACGCTGTCGTTCATTCCGGTGTTCACCCTGGAGGCGCAGGAAGGGCGGCTGTTCGGCCCGCTGGCGTTCACCAAGACCTATGCGATGGCGGCGGCCGCAGGGTTGGCGGTGACGCTGGTGCCGGTGTTGATGGGCTACTGGATTCGCGGACGGATCCCGGATGAGCAGCATAACCCGTTGAACCGTTGGCTGATCAAGGTCTACCAACCGGCGCTGGACGCGGTGCTGCGCTGGCCGAAAGTCACCCTGCTGGTGGCGCTGCTGGTGTTCGTCAGTTCGCTATGGCCGATGTCGCGCCTGGGTGGTGAGTTCCTGCCACCCTTGGACGAAGGCGACTTGCTCTACATGCCGTCGGCGCTGCCGGGGTTGTCGGCACGCAAAGCTGCGCAATTGCTGCAACAGACGGATCGGCTGATCAAGACTGTGCCGGAAGTCGAGCACGTGTCCGGCAAGGCCGGTCGCGCCGAAACCGCCACCGACCCCGCGCCGCTGGAGATGTTCGAGACCACGATCCAGTTCAAGCCCAAGGATCAATGGCGCCCGGGCATGACTTCGGAAAAACTCGTGGAAGAACTGGATCGAGTGGTCCGCGTGCCGGGGCTGACCAACCTCTGGATCCCGCCGATCCGCAACCGTATCGACATGCTCGCCACCGGCATCAAGAGCCCGATCGGGGTCAAGGTTGCCGGCAACGATTTGACGCAGATCGATGCCGTCACCCAGGCGGTCGAACGCGCGTCCAAAGAGGTGCCAGGTGTCACTTCGGCGCTGGCCGAGCGCTTGAGCGGCGGGCGCTACATCGATGTCGGTATCGACCGTCAGGCGGCCGCGCGCTACGGGCTGAACATTGCCGATGTGCAAGCCATCGTCGCCGGGGCCATCGGCGGTGAAAACGTCGGCGAAACCATCGAAGGTCGGGCGCGCTTTCCGATCAACGTGCGTTACCCAAGGGAGTGGCGGGACTCGGTGGGTGAACTGGAGCAACTGCCGATCTCCACGCCGTTGGGTAGCCTGATCACCCTCGGCACGGTGGCGCGGGTCAAGGTCACGAATGGCCCGCCCATGCTCAAGAGCGAAAACGCGCGACCGTCCGGTTGGGTGTACATCGATGTACGCGGGCGCGATATTGCCTCGGTGGTCGCCGACCTGCGCCGGGTGGTCGGTGAGCAGGTCAAATTGCAGCCGGGCATGAGCCTGAGCTATTCCGGGCAGTTCGAGTTTCTGGAACGGGCCAACGCCCGGCTCAAACTGGTGGTGCCGGCCACGCTGCTGATCATCTTTGTGCTGCTGTACCTGACCTTCGCCCGATTCGACGAGGCGTTGCTGATCATGGCCACGCTGCCTTTCGCACTGGCGGGCGGCGCGTGGTTCCTCTATGGGCTGGGGTTCAATTTGTCGGTGGCCACCGGTGTCGGCTTCATTGCCTTGGCCGGGGTGTCTGCCGAGTTTGGCGTGATCATGCTGCTGTACCTGAAGAACGCCTGGGCCGAGCGCGAAGACGCTGGCGACCGTACCGATTCGGGGTTGGTCGCGGCCATTCGCGAAGGCGCCGTGCAGCGGGTTCGCCCCAAGGCCATGACCGTGGCCGTGATCATCGCCGGGCTGTTGCCGATCCTGCTGGGCAGCGGTGCCGGCAGCGAAGTCATGAGCCGCATCGCCGCGCCCATGGTCGGCGGCATGGTCACCGCGCCGTTGTTATCCCTGTTCGTCATTCCGGCAGCGTATCGCTTGATGCGCCGCCGTCAGCTGTCTGTTCAACCCACCCTCACTGAAGGAAATATCCAATGAAACTGAGTTTGATTGCTGTCGCCAGTACTGTCGTTGCGCTGTCTTTTGCTGCCTATGCGGAGGACATGTCGGGAATGAAGATGGACGCCGCACCGATGACCCAGCAAGCCCCGGTGGCCAGGGCCGCCGGCACCATCAAGGCCATCGACGGCGAGAAACACACGGTCACCATCGCCCACGGCGCGGTGCCGGTGGTGCAGTGGCCGCCGATGACCATGGGCTTTCGGGCCACCGAGGCGCAATTGGCCGGGGTGAAGGTCGGGGATTCGGTTAATTTCGAGTTCCAACTGGCGGGATCGACGGCGACGCTGGTGTCGATTGATGTAGCGAAGTAGCAATCAAATCACCAGCGGCGCGAACCGGGTTCGCGTCGCTGGTTTGTCGGTTTTACAGCTCCATACCCAGGAAAATCAGGGTATTGCCATGGGCCTCAACGGCCGCACGCTGGTTGTAGCTGTCGCGGTGGGAGCAGTTGAAGCCATGTTCGGCCTCCGGATACACCACGATCTCCACGTTGTCGTTGGTGTCGAAACGCTCGGCGATTTTCTCCACGGCTTCCAATGAGATGTGGCTGTCCGCTTCACCGAAGTGCATCAGTAATGGCACCTGGATTTCATCGGCACGCTCCAGTTGGTTCTGGATGCCACCGCCGTAGTAGGCGATGGCCACGTCGACGAAACCGTTGGCGGCGGTGTGGTACGACAGCAGGCCGCCAAAGCAATAACCGATCGACGCGATGCCGCCATCCAGGCCCGGCTGGGCTTGCAGGGCATCGATGGCCAGTTTGATGTCGGCCTGTGCCGCGTTCACGTCGGTGGCGTTCATCAACTCGACCGCACGTTTCCAGCCGGCTTCGTCGTAGGTCAATTCGATGCGCGGGCCGCTGCGCCAGAACAGGTCCGGTGCGATCACCAGGTAACCGTCGGCGGCATATTGCTCGGCGACCGAGCGGATGTGTTCGTTAACGCCGAAGATCTCCTGGATCAACACAATCCCCGGACCCTTCTGGGTATGGGGAATCGCCAGGTAAGCGCCGAATTTACCGTCGGGGCTGTCGATTTCGATCCATTGGGTGGTCACGCTCATGGTGGCTCCTGTCTTCGTCAGTGAGGGGGAGGTTGCAGGTTATAAAGCGAGTGTGTCAGTCATTGTGACGACGCCAGAACAAACGGGCCAGCAATGCATCAAGGCTGAGTTTTCCAGCGCCCGCCAGCAACAGAGGCATCAGGGCCGCGAGGTAGATCAGTGGCAGCTTGAAGTTGCCGTGTCCTTTGTTAGTGATGGCGTAGCCCTGGGCAAGTTCACTCAATGTAGACCAATCGGCTGGCCAATGAACAGCCGCCGTTGCGACGACCGTCACCACGATCAGGATGATGGCCGACACCCGCGTGCCCAGGCCGACCAGCAGCGCAAGGGCGCAGATCAGCTCGGCCCACATCGACAATTCCCAGTTCAGCGTGGCGGGTACGTGGTTGAACGGAAACGGGAACGCATCCTGAATGTCGGCGAACCAGTTCTCGCCGTTCCATTTCTCCAGGCCCGACTCGAAAAACTCCCAGGCGAGGAAGATGCGCAACGTCAGCGGCGCAATCCAGTTGCCGGCACGGTCGAGGTTCAGGTGCAGGCCTTTGACGGCCGAAGACAGTGAAGTGTTCATGGGCTTGATCTCCGTTGAGGGCTTTGATCGGCGGGGCCAATCGACAGGGTTATTTGATCAAGCGGGTGTATCTGCGGTGTGTCGCGGGGGCGGGGTTTTGAAGCCTTGGTGTGTCTGGGGCGGGGTTGTACACACTCAGATACATAGCCAGACGCAGAATCTCCATACACCAAAAATCCCCCTGTGGGAGCGGGCTTGCTCGCGAAAGCGGTGTGTCAGTCAACATCATTGCTGGCTGACACACCGCTTTCGCGAGCAAGCCCGCTCCCACAGGGGATCAGTGGTGGATTTCAGCTGTAGGCAACCCGCTGACTACGCTTGTTCTTCACCGCCCATTTCCCCACCAACCGCAGCGCAATCGCCGCGCACATCATCCCGAAGGGCAGCACATACCAGGCACTCATCGGAATCCGCTTGAAGTTGGAATACGTAAACACCGCCGCAATCACCCACATGCCCGTGACGTGCAGGGCTTTCCAGGCTTTGGCGCCGATCACCCGTGTGGTGGTTTTGAACGAAGTCAGCGCCATCAACAGGATAAACAGATAACCCACCGACCCCGGAATGTTGCCCACCGTGGTGCGTCCCGGCCAGAACTCAGGATTCAGTTGCCCATAGCTATAAATCAACACCGCATGCACCAGGTGCGAAAACGCAAAGGCGAGGCCGATAAACCGCCGTTCGCGCACCAGGGATTTGGTGAAAGGCGAGGGCACCAGCACGGCGAAGGCCGAGGCGAGGAACGCCGCGAGAAACAGCGCAAACGAGGTCCGGGCCGTGGCGCGGATGGCGCTGCGGGTGGCTTCCACCAGATCGGGGTTGAGCACCAGGATCAGGCCAGTCATCAGCAGCACCAGCAAGGACAGCAGACCAAACAGCGACCAGCCGTGATAACGCGGAATTGAGGTATTCATAACAACGCTCCGAAACAAGGGCCGACCAGGGTCGGCAGACAACCTGAGTGTTCCAGCGCGGTGTGTTGGCGATATGTCCTGAAAGCCTCTTGATGTATCAGGACCGGCGCCAGATACATTCCTCTACAAAACTGTGATCCGCCCTGCGCCAACGGCGTCTAGCGACTGTGTCCCCGCAAACCCATGGGGCGAGACTTCGGAACCCGGCATGCAAGCGCTGTTGAACGAGATTCTTGACGCAGTTCGTCCCCTGATCGGCCAGGGCAAGGTGGCTGACTACATTCCCGCCCTCGGCACCGTGCCGGCCAACCAATTGGGCATTGCCGTGTATGGCAATGACGGCGAGTTGTATTGCGCCGGCGACGCGCAGACGCTGTTCTCGGTACAGAGTATTTCCAAGGTGTTCAGCCTGGTGCAGGCCATCGACCACTCCGGCGAAGCGATCTGGGAACGCCTCGGCCACGAGCCGTCTGGCCAGCCGTTCAACTCCCTGGTGCAACTGGAATTCGAGCGCGGCCGCCCACGCAATCCGTTCATCAACGCCGGGGCGCTGGTGATCTGCGACATCAACCAGTCGCGCTTCGCCGCGCCAGCCCTGTCGATGCGTGACTTTGTCCGGCGTCTGTCGGGCAATCCGCAAGTGATGGTGGACGGCAAAGTCGCCGACTCCGAATACCAGCACCGCGCGCGCAACGCGGCCATGGCGTACCTGATGCAATCCTTCGGTAACTTCCACAACGACGTCGAAGCCGTGTTGCGCAGCTATTTCAGCCACTGCGCTTTGCGCATGAGTTGCGTCGACCTGGCGCGCGCCTTCTGTTTCCTGGCCAACGACGGTTTCTGCAAACACAGCGGCGAACAAATCCTTACCGCGCGCCAGACTCAGCAAGTCAATTCGATCATGGCCACCAGCGGCCTCTACGACGAAGCGGGCAACTTCGCCTACCGTGTCGGCCTGCCGGGCAAAAGTGGCGTCGGTGGCGGGATTGTCGCGGTGGTGCCGGGGCAGTTCACCGTGTGCGTGTGGTCGCCGGAACTGAACGCGGCCGGCAACTCGCTGGCGGGCATGGCGGCGCTGGAGTTGTTGAGCCAGCGGATTGGCTGGTCGGTGTTCTGACGGGGCGTTGGTAATGACGGTTCGGGAAAATTGCTATACATTTTTCCGCCCGCCCCCCTGCATGGTGAAACCGCTTCATGTCTCTTGCGCTCGAACGTCTAGTCGCTGGCACGCCGATCCCTTTCGCTGGTAACCGCGTCACTGTGGTCAGCCCCGAACTGGCGGCGCGCTTCCAGCCCGGTGACCATTTGCTGGTCGAGCAAGTCAGCGGCGAGTTGCTGTTGATTCCGGTGGTGGATCAGCAAGCGGCGAGCGTGGCAATCGAGCGTGCGCAAGCGGCGTTCAACGCGATGTCGGTGGTGTCGGATGAAGCCATCAGCCAGTTCTTCGACCTGTTCGCCCAGCGTCTGGAACCCCCCGAAACCTGGGCCTTGATCGAGGCCGCCAACCTGGCCGACATCGAACGCGCCAAGGCTCGCGGGCGTTCCACCACGCGGTTGCTGGCTGACGAACGCATGCGTCGCGACATGATCGCCGGCCTGCGGGCCTGGCGCGATGCGCCGGCCACCCGTGGCAAAGTGATCAGTTGTGTCGAGCATGACGGCTGGAAAGTCGAGCAAGTGGTGTCGCCGCTGGGCATTGTCGCGTTCGTCTTCGAAGGCCGGCCGAATGTGTTTGCCGACGCCGCTGGCGTATTGCGCACCGGTAACACGGCGGTGCTGCGCATTGGCAGTGACGCGTTGGGCACCGCGCAAGCCATCGTCACCCACGCCTTGAACCCGGCGCTGGCCGATGCCGGATTACCAACCGGTGCGGTGTCGCTGGTGGAAAGCATCAATCACGCCGCCGGTTGGGCGATGTTTGCCGACCGACGTCTGTCGCTGGCCGTGGCCCGGGGTTCGGGTCGCGCGGTCAGTCAATTGGGCAGCATCGCCCAACAGGCCGGTACCGCCGTCAGCCTGCACGGCACCGGTGGCGCCTGGCTGATTGCCGATAAAAGCGCCGACGCCCCGCGTTTTGCCGCCGTGGTGCGCAACTCCCTGGACCGCAAAGTCTGCAACACCCTGAATGTTTGCCTGATCCAGCGCGAGCGCGCCGCTGAACTGGTGCCGCTGTTTCTTGAGGCCTTGCAACAGGCTGGCACTGCTCGTGGTCAGGGCTGCAAATTGCACATCGTCGAGGGCAGTGAGGCGTATTTGCCGAGCGATTGGCAGGGCGCCACGGTCGAGGTCTACCGCGCCGAAGGCTACGTCACCGAAGCCCTGGCCGAGCCGCTGGCGCAAGATCAATTGGGCCGCGAGTGGGAGTGGGAAGAAACCCCGGAAGTCAGCCTGAAAATCGTCGACGACCTCGACCAGGCCATCGCGCTGTTCAATCGCTACAGCCCGCAGTTCACTGTGTCGCTGATCAGCGAAGAAGCGGCGGCGCATGAACGTTTCTACAACGCGGTGAATGCGCCGTTTGTCGGCAATGGCATCACCCGTTGGGTCGACGGCCAGTACGCGCTGAACAAGCCGGAACTGGGGCTTTCGAACTGGGAAAGCGGTCGCCTGTTCGCGCGCAGTGCGATTCTGTCGGGGGATGGTGTGTTCACCGTCCGCAGCCGCATGACCCAGACTGATTTGTCGGTCAAACGCTGAGCCCCTGGGACCGCACTATACTTATCGGGTGTCTGTCTTTGCGTAATGGAGGTTTGCACCATGAAACTTCATTCCTTTGAGCATTACTCCCATGACCTGGCCATGGCCGCTCGCGACTCGTGGACGACCGCGAGGGTGAAATCGGCCCTGACCCGGGCCGATCCCAACTTTGGCTTGCATATCCATGTCAAAACCCATGGCGGCGCGGTGGCGTTGAGCGGCATGGTCGATACCCACCGCCAGTGTGACCAGGCGATTGAAGTGACCCGTTCGGTCCAGGGTGTCGTCGACGTCGAGGCCAATGCCTTGCGCACGCATGTGTTCAAGCCTGGCAGCTTCGACGATCAATAAATCTGGCGGTCAGCGGGAAAACTTTCGCGCCCCGGCCACACACAGGATCACCGCAACGGTGACCCCCAGCATCCCCGGGCTGACCTGCTCGTGCAGCAGTGTGGCCGCCAGCGCCAGGCCAAAGAACGGTTGCAGCAACTGAAGCTGGCCCACGGCGGCAATCCCGCCTTGGGCCAGTCCGCGATACCAGAACACGAAACCGATCAACATGCTGAACAGCGACACATACGCCAGGCTCAGCCAGGCTGGCGTGCTGATCGTCGAAAACGACGCGGGCAGCCGCCACCAAGTCAGTGCCGCCATCACCGGCAACGACACCAGCAACGCCCAGCAAATCACCTGCCAGCCACCCAGTGTCCGGGACAGTTTTGCCCCTTCGGCATAACCGAGCCCGCACACGATGACCGCCAGTAGCATCAACAGATCGCCGGTGGGCGAGGCGGTCAAACCCTGGGATACGGCAAACCCGATCACCAGCAAACTGCCGAGAATCGAGAACAACCAGAACGCCGGTTTCGGGCGCTCGCCACCGCGCAGCACACCGAACACGGCGGTCGCCAGCGGCAACAGGCCGATAAACACGATGGAGTGCGCGGAGGTCACGTATTGCAGGGCCAGCGCGGTTAACAGCGGAAACCCGACGACCACCCCCAGCGCGACGATAATCAGCGGTACAAGTTGATGGCGCGCCGGGCGCTTTTCCTTGAACAACCACAATAGGCACAGAGCGAGAATCCCTGCGATGGTCGCTCGCGCCATGGTCAAAAATACAGGATCGAATTGCAGCACCGCCACCCGCGTCGCCGGCAGCGAGCCGCTGAAGATCACCACGCCGATCAGTCCATTGATCCAGCCGCGAGTGCTGTTTTCCAGCGACGGATTATTCAGCTTCGAAGTACGTTCCATGGCGGGTCTCGTCAGGTCGGGTTGCTTTCAGCGCATCCTATGACCGAAGATCAAGACAATCAAAAAATTGTCATGGATACATTTCCGATGCCCCGCTCCCGGTACAAGTCGTTGGTCGATACTTTTGCCGCCGATATCCGTTCAGGCCGATTGCCACCCGGCACGCGTTTGCCGACCCATCGTCAACTGGCGAATACGCAAGGTCTGGCGCTGGTCACGGCCAGTCGGGTCTATGCCGAGCTGGAGGCCATGGGGCTGGTCAGTGGCGAAACCGGGCGCGGTACGTTTGTCCGCGAGACTTCGCTGCCACCCAGTCTGGGCGTGCACCAGCCCAGTGTGGTCGCGGGGATGCGCGATCTGAATTTCAACTATCCGGCGCTGCCGGGGCAGGCTGATCTGTTGCGCATGGCCTTGCGCCAACTGGCGTTGTCCGGTGATCTGGAATCCCACTTGCGCTACCAGCCTCACGCCGGGCGCCTGCATGAGCGGGCCTCGGGGGCGCGGCATCTGCTGACACGCGGGCTGACGGTGGCGGCGGAACAAGTGGTGATTGTCAGCGGCGCCCAGCACGGCTTGGCGGTGACGATGATGGCGCTGCTGCAACCCGGCGACGTAATCGCCGCCGACGCCCTGACCTATCCGGGGTTCAAGGTGCTGGCCGAGACGCTGCATCTGGAAGTGGTGCCGATTCCGGTCACGGATACCGGGCCTGATCTCGCCGCTCTGGAAAAACTTTGCCGCAGCCGTTCGGTTCGCGCCGTCTACAGCATGCCGACCCTGCATAACCCGCTGGGCTGGGTGATGCCGACCGATCAGCGCGAGCATCTGGTGGCGATTGCGCGCCAACATGATTTGCTGATTATTGAGGATGCCGCTTACGCGTTTCTGGCTGAAGCGCCACCGCCACCCTTGGCTGAATGGGCGCCCGAAAGGACGGTTTACGTTTCCGGGTTATCCAAGAGTATTGCGACGGGGTTGCGCGTCGGTTTCGTCGCCGCGCCGTTGGCCATGCTGCCGGCGCTGGAGCGCACGATCCGGGCCACCACCTGGAACACGCCGGGGGTGATGACCGCGATTGCCACCGCTTGGCTGGACGATGGCACCGTGACCCTGCTGGAAGCGCAAAAACGCGCGGATGCCCAGGCCCGGCAGGCGGTGGTCGACGAGGTGCTGGCGGGTTGGCACTATGTGCGTCACCCGTCGTCCTACTTTGTGTGGCTGCCCTTGTCGGAAGAGGCCAGGGCGGATCAGATTGCCGTGGCGTTGCTGCATGAGCAGGTGTCAGTGTCGACCGCCGAACCGTTTGCGACCTCGGTCCATGTCCCCCATGCGATCCGGTTGGCGCTGGGCTCGGTGGACATGGACGCTCTTCGTCTGGCGCTGATAAAAGTGAAGCAGGTGGTCGGGGCTTACTTTTAGCGCTCAGGCGACTTGCGCGGCCTTCGCGTAAACCGCGCAGGTGGTCGGGTGCTCGATCAGCGAGACGAAGCTGCGGCTGTCAGCGTCCAGCGCATCGATCGAACCGGTTTCGATGTCGTACACCCAGCCATGCAGGTTCAACTGACCTTTTTCCTGAGCCAGACGCACACTTGGGTGAGTCTGGATATTCGCCAGTTGCGCGATCACGTTTTCGCGCACCATCGAACTGACCTTGGCCGCTTCATTGGCGTGAGGCCGCGATTCGTTGATCACCTTCGCCGACTCAGCATGTTGCAACCAGCCGCTGACGGCTGGCAGGTGATCCATGCATTTGCACTTGGCCACGGCGGTCATGGCGCCGCAATCCGAATGGCCGCAGATCACGATATCAGTGACGCCCAGTACCGCGACCGCATATTCGACTGTCGCCGACACACCGCCCGGATGCGGGCTGTAGGATGGCACGATATTGCCGGCGTTGCGGATCACGAACAGCTCACCGGGCTCTTGCTGGGTCAGCAATTCCGGTACGACGCGACTGTCGGAGCAGGTGATGAACAACGTGCCGGGGTGCTGGGTGGTGGCCAGGTGTTTGAACAGGTCGGTGCGTTGCGGGAAGGCTTCGTTCTGGAACTTCAAAAAACCGTCGATGAGCGCTTTCATGGGTGCTTCCTCATAAGTGATGAACAGTGGCGACTCAGTTCGAGCAGCCGGTGCCGAATTCGCTGTACTGCAAAATGTGCGTGGCGCCTTTCGAGTCGAGGTACGTCATCTCTACCGGCGACGGGCCGCAGACATCGGCGACCGGGGTAATATTCACGACTTGGGCGATGTCCAGGTCCATGCCGTAGTGGTAGGCGACGGCGCTGTCCTGGGCTTGAGCCTGGGTCGCCAGACCGGCAATCAGCGACAGTGCGAGCAGAATTTTTTGCATGGGGCAGCCTCCAGGTGAATTGGGTGAGCAGAGTGGTTTGGGTGGTTGGCCCGCACGTTGAGTGCGGGCCGGTACTGATTTAGAAAGGACGCAGTGGCAGGAACTTGCCGTCCAGGGTGATCACGGCGCGGGAGCCGCCTTCCGGGTCTTCGACTTTCTTCATGTCGAGCTTGAAGTTGATCGCACTGATGATGCCGTCGCCGAATTGCTCATGAACCAGGGCTTTGAGCGTGGTGCCATAGATCTGGATCATTTCGTAGAAGCGGTAAATGGTCGGGTCGGTTGGCACACCCGACAGGCTGCCGCGCAGCGGGATGATTTGCAGACGGGCGATGCTGTCGGCGTCCAGATCCAGTTTCTCGCCGACCACTTTGGCGGCGGCTTCCGGCAGCGGGTGCTGGCCGAGCAGGGCGGCGGTGACGTAGGCCAGGCCCAGGCCGGTACCGTCGGTCAGGTCCTGCCAGGACAGGTTTTTGCGCGCCTTGGCGTCGAGAATCGAAGTGGTCAGGGCCAGACTCTGATCGTTGTAAGCGTGGGACTGTTGCATGGTGTGACTCCTTTATCGGATTGGGTTGTTGCTGTGTGTGGAGCAATCTTCTGCCGATTAATCCATAGCGTCCAAGATCGATATACAATGCCGAGCATAAGCACAGCCTATAGACGGTGTTCCGATGCTGCTCCGACATCTGCGTTACCTGATCGCCGTCGCCGACCACGGCGGCTTCACCCGCGCCGCCGAAGCGCTGCACGTTTCCCAACCGACCCTGTCCCAGCAGATCCGGCAACTGGAAGAAACTCTGGGCGTGAGCCTGTTCGACCGCACGTCGCGCACGGTCAAACCCACCGATGCCGGCGAGGCCTACATCGAGTGCGCCAGGCGGGTGCTGGTGGAACTGGAGGCAGGCAAGCGTGCGTTGCACGACGTGAAGGACTTGTCCCGTGGCTCCTTGCGCCTGGCCATGACGCCGACGTTTATGGCGTACCTGGTGGGGCCGCTGGTGCGCGATTACGTGGCGCGATTCCCGAATATCCATCTGGAGATTTTCGAGTTGTCCATGGATGACATCGAGGCCGGGTTGGCGGACGACTCACTCGACATCGCCATCGCTTTTACGCCGGTTCGTAATCCTGAGATCGAGTGCATTCCGGCGTTTGTCGAGACGCTGGGGGTGATGGTCGGGCGTGATCATCCGCTGTACGAAAGCCAGGCCACGCTGGCGCCGAGCGAAGTGGCGCAACTGGAATTCGCGTTGCTGGCGCCGGAGTTCATTACCCGATCGTCCATCGACGAATATTTCCGCCAGCAAGGCATCACGCCCAAAGTGGTGATCGAGGTGAATTCGGTGAGCACGCTGCTGGAGGTGATTCGGCATACGGCGGTGGCGACGATTTTGCCGGAGGCGATTGCGACTGAAGATCGGGCGTTGCGCAGAATTGCGGTGCAGGGTGAGGCGCCCAAGCGAGGGGCGGCGTTGTTGCGGCGGCGCAATAACTACCACAGTGCGGCGGCGTTGGCGTTTGTGGAGGCGGTGTTGGGTCGCGATTTCTCTTAATCACCACAAGTCTCCTGTGGGAGCGGGCTTGCTCGCGAAGGCGTCGTGCCAGTCAGCCTTTATGTCAACTGACACACCGCATTCGCGAGCAAGCCCGCTCCCACAGGATTGTTTATGGTGTTAACAAGTCTTGTGTGAAATCTCAGGCATAAAAAAGGGCCTGCTCCAGTTAATGGGAGCAGGCCCTTTTTTCAATCTTACTCAGTAGAACCGATCAATCACCCGAACTTCGTTCTGGTTCTGCAGCGATGCCCACGCCTGTTTCAGAGTTTGCAGAACATTACCCATGAAGTCCTTGTCGGCTGCGGCCTTCTTGCCGACATAACCCTGGCCGCGACGGTACATCTTCAGGCGGGCCAGCAGGTCCTGGTGGTTCTGGTCGAACTCTGTTTCGTGAGCATGGGGCGACAGGCTGTCGATATGCACCTGGCCCGACTTGCTGATCCACAGGATATGGCTGTCGTGGCTGTCTTTCTGAGCAGCGAACATACGAGCCAGTTCATCGATAGTAGGTTGATTGTTCAGATTCATAGTAAGCCCCTTGACCATTTGGTGATCTTTCAAAGTTGATTCGCTAATACAAGTAGCCCATCGGTTAGTTGATCCCTGGCACCGAAACCAGGACGTCAGCGGTCAGCCGTCGAATTGACGGGGTCTCGCGTCTGCTGCATGTAGTCGTGTTGAATAACTGCTACGCAATAGCGTCACAACGAAGAGAAGCGGCGAAAACCTGGAGGCCACTGCCGACGTTTTCAGGGTCGGCCACAAGCTTCATGAGAACGTTTCGCCAGCATTTCTCGTCCTTGTACTGGACGTTCGGGCCAGGTCAGCTTCTTCAATCTGCCTTGTGGGCAGCGTGTATCCGGGAAAAACAGCTCGGCGGTCAGACGAGCTTGCTCAAACATGTTGCCTGGACTCCCGATCGGGGAGACGTCTGCATCATGCAAGGGCAAATCGACGGCGTCAACGGTTATGTAGTGATTATTTTTAGTCACTACATATTGTCGGACAAAGTGGTTTTGGAATTAGGAACGGTGTGCTGGAGGGCTTTGGGGCGGTCTTTCAAAGCGATAGAGCGTGCACGGATAGCCGCTCACCGCCAGTTGATGCGTGGTGAACTCACCTTGGGTCAGAGCGGGGATCACATGGGCCCAAAACAACCGCGCAGGCTGGTTCGCATCGATGTGGAAAATTTGCCACTGACCGGGCAACCGGCTCAAGAGGGCAGAGACGACAAACTTCGCGACGCCTTGGCCACGAAAGCGTCGGCTGACAAAAAAGTAGCCAATGTTGAATTCGGCGTCGGCAACGTGAATGTCATCATCGACGGTCACAAACCCGGCCAGTTCGCCATCGACCCTGATCAAGAACGGGCGCGTGGCCGGTTGCTGCCAGTAACCCGGTTTAGGCTGGATGTTGAATAAACCCTGCTCGCCCAGTTTCAACGGCAACCATTCGCTGAAGTCGTACACGTAGAACTGCATCAGGTTTTCAATGGTTTCCAGCTCATCGCGATGGGCGGCATGCAATTCGATTCGAGACATGGCGGGAGCGCTCTGGTAAGGCCTGATAGTTGTAGCAGCTGCCGAGGCACGAGGCTGCGTTCGGCTCTGTAGCAGCTGCCGAGGTACGAGGCTGCGTTCGGCTGCGAAGCAGTCGTGAAACCTGAGCACGCGGTCTTTCTGACGCACCGCGCCGCCTGATTTCACGGCTGCTGCGCAGCCGAACGCAGCCTCGTGCCTCGGCAGCTGCTACAGAGCCGGGCGCAGGCTTCAGTGGGGCGCGAAGTCGTATTTGCCACCGGTTTTCAACGCTGCGGCATAGGCCGGACGTGCCTGGAAGCGTTCAATCCACGCGGCGATATGAGGATAGTCACGCAACTTGCCTTGGGCCCGGGCGATCTCGCCGATAAAACTCATCTCGATATCGGCGGCGCTGAATTCATCGCCCAACAGGTAATCGGACTGGCTCAGTGCGGCGTCGAGGTAGCTCAGGTAATTGGCCACTTCCGAGTTGATTCGCGGATGTAGCGGCGCGCCGGCCTCACCCAACTTGCCCACGTACAGATTCAACATCAGCGGCAGCATCGCCGAGCCTTCGGCGAAGTGCAGCCACTGTACGTATTGATCGTAGGCGGCGGTGGATGGGTCAGGTTGCAGGCGACCCTGGCCGTGACGGCGAATCAGGTAGTCGATGATCGCGGCGGATTCGATCAGCTTCTGCGCGCCGTCCTCGATCACCGGCGATTTGCCCAAAGCATCGATGGCTTTCAATTCCGGCGGCGCGAGATTGGTTTTCGGGTCGCGCTGATAGAGCTTCAGTTCGTAGGGGATGGCCAGTTCTTCCAGCAGCCAGAGAATGCGCTGGGAGCGGGAGTTGTTCAGGTGATGGACGATGATCATGGTCGGTGCCTTTTCAGAAAGTGGGGCGATCGCCGGGCTTGAGCAACACTAGACCATTCGTGGCTGGCCGAAGTGCCCTCAAGCTTTACTCGCCGGTTTGGCCGCGCGTTTAGTGCCGGTCGCGGGCTTGCGCGGGGCGGTCTTGCGTTTTTTCTTCCATGGTGTGGCGCCTCGACCGGCCGGGCTTGCCGGCCCGCTGATGGTCATGCTCAGGCCCGCACAACGGGCGACTTGCTTGCTCATCCATGCCGCTTGCTTGGTGACGAATTCTTCCAGGCTCATTTCGCCGCTTTGCACCATGTCCAAGGCCTGTTCCCAGATTGCGGTGGTGCCAGGGTCAGCAATGGCTCGCGGTACGGCGTCGATCAGGCTGAACGCGGCCGGCGTGGCGGCCAACGCTTTGCCATTTTTCACCAGATAACCACGATCGAGCAGGCCCTGGATGATCGAGGCGCGGGTCGCTTCGGTGCCGATTCCGGTGGTGTCCTTGAGTTTCTGCTTGAGCAGCGGGTCTTCCACCAGTTTGGCGACGTTCTTCATCGCCTTGATCAGATCGCCTTCGGTGAACGGCTTGGGCGGTTGGGTCCAGAGATCCTTGAGTTTGACGTCATCTACCGCGTAATCGCGTCCTTCGGCCAATGCCGGCAGGGTTTGCGGTGCTGGCGCCTCACGCCCCTTGGCCGGCGCCAACGCTTCGGGCAAGGCACGTTTCCAGCCAGGTTCGACGATCTGCTTGCCCACGGCGCGCAAGGCTTCACCAGCACAATCGAAGTCGGCCTGGGTGCGGTCGTATTCGTGGTTAGGCAGGAACTGCGCCAGGTAACGCGCACGAATCAGGGTGTAAACCGCCCGTTGCTTGCCCACCAGTCGCTCAAGGTTTTTTGCTGCTGCGGTGGGGATGATGCCGTGGTGAGCACTGACCTTGGCGTCGTTCCAGGCCCGGGAACGCCGCTGCGGCTCCAGATGCTCGTTCAAGGCGTTCAGACTTGGGTCGGCCTGGCGCAGCGCGGCGAGAATGCCCGGGGCTTCGCTGTGCTGGCTCAGGGGCAGGTAGCCGCAATCACTGCGCGGGTAGGTGATGACTTTGTGGGTTTCGTAGAGGGCCTGGGCGATGTCGAGGGTTTCCTGGGCGCCGAGGCCGAGTTTCTTCGAGCAGACTTCCTGCAAGGTGCCCAGGTCGAACGGCAACGGCGCGATTTCACGCATACGCTCGGTGCGCAGCTTGATCACCCGGGCGCTCGTCGCACTGCTCATTGACGCCACCGCTTGTTGCGCCAGGGCCTGATTCAAACAGCGATCCTGATCGTCGCAGGCATCGGAAGGCGCACGCCACTGCGCCGTGAACGCCGTGCCGTCATGCAGCAATTGCACGTCGATGGCCCAATAGGCGACGGGGACGAAATCGGCAATGCTGCGATCCCGGTCCACCACCAACCGCAAGGTCGGCGTTTGCACGCGGCCCACCGGCAAAACCCCTTGGTAACCGGACTGTCGCCCAAGCAGAGTGAACAGACGGCTCATGTTCATCCCGATCAGCCAGTCGGCCCGAGAGCGGCCCAGCGCCGAGTGATAGAGGCTGAACGTCTCCGCCCCCGGCTTGAGCGCCGCCAACGCTTTGCGGATCGAGGCATCGTCGAGTGCCGAGAGCCACAACCGCCGGATCGGCCCCCGATAACGGCAATGCTCCACCAGTTCCCGGGCGATCATTTCGCCTTCGCGGTCGGCGTCGGTGGCGATCACCAGTTCAGTGGCCTCGCCGAGCAAGCGTTTGACCGCTTTGTATTGGCTGGCGGTGCGCGGTTTGACCGTCATCTTCCATTTGTCGGGAATGATCGGCAGGTCCGCCAGCACCCAGCGCTTGTAGCGCGCGTCATAGGCATCCGGCGGTGCGGTTTCCAGCAGATGGCCGATGCACCAGGTCACCGTGACGTTCGTTCCCAGCCAGCAACCGTCGCCCCGGCGCTTGGCGCCGAGCACTGCGGCGATGTCTTTGGCCTGGGAAGGTTTTTCACAGAGGTACAGCTGCATAACCACCATCGTTCAAGTCGGTTTGAAGAAGGTGAACAGAATGCGCAGGGATTTTGATTGGAGCAACCTTTATCTGTATGGATATACAGATAAAAGGTTGCCGATGATGACTGAAGCAGGACAACGGTGGGAGCGGCGGAGCAACGATTCGACTTGCTCGCGAAAGCGGTGTGCCTGGCGACAGGGATGCTGAATATGCGGGCCTCTTCGCGGGCAAGCCACGCTCCCACAATGGATGGGGGGTGTTTGTGGAGGGTGTGCTTGGCGCAGTTTTAGTGTGGGAGCGGGCTTGCTCGCGAAGGCGGTGTGTCTGGCGACAGGGATGTTGAATGTGCCGGCCTTTTCGCGAGCAGGCGCGCTCCCACGCTGGCCTCAATGCGACGACACAAACACCGAATTCTCCACCGGCGGCGGCAGTGCAAATGCGCCTTTCATCCGCGCCACTTCATCGGTGGGCGTTCGGCCAAACAGTCTTTTGAACTCGCGACTGAACTGAGAGCCGCTTTCATACCCGACGTCGGAGGCGGCCATCGACACGCTGTAGCCATTGCGCACCATCAACAGCCGGGCCTGGTGCAGGCGGGTGGATTTCAGGTACTGCATCGGCGAGGTGTGGGTGATGGCTTTGAAGTGCGCGTGAAAGGTCGGCACGCTCATGTTCGCCTCCGAGGCCAGTTGTTCGACGTCGAGCCGTTCGCCAAGGCTGGCGTGCATTTTGCGCAGGGCCAGGGAGATTCGGCCGAAGCGGCCGCGGGCGGTGAGGGCGGCGCGCATCGAGCCGCCCTGGGCGCCGGTGAGGATCCGGTAATAAATTTCCCGCACCAGCGACGGCCCAAGAATGCGCCCATCCAGCGGCGAGTCCAGGGCTTCCAGCAGACGCAACACCGATTGGCTCAGGCGTGGCTCCATCGGCGAGGCATACATGCCTTTGGGCTCGGCGGTGGGCGCGTCGTCGAGTTGCAACATCAGGGCGGCGGCGAGGTTGAAGTCCAGGTGAAAATAGATCGCCAGTAGCGGTTCCTCAGCGCTGGCGTCGGTTTCCATGGTGAACGGCACGGGCACGGCAACCGCCAGATAGTGCTGAGCGTCATAGAGGTAAGTCGCGTCGCCCCAATACCCGCGTTTGCTGCCCTGGCAGACGATGACAATGCCCGGATCATAGAGCACCGGCGTGCGCGCCAGCGCCCGGTTGGAGCGCAACAAGCGCACATCAGCCAATGCCGTCAGGTTGTAACCCTCGTTCGGCGCGAGTTTCCCCAGCAGCGCGATCATCCGTTGCTGGTCATCGTTTTGATCAACCCTTGAAGCGCCCACATGCCTTTCCCATTCAATATCACTGGGACTGAATGTGAACCGCTGCGCGACGCAAAGCAATCGGCTCATAGGATTAGGCAAAACACCCACAGTAATTGGCGTTCAGCCGTCACCGCTGCCTCCCTATCATGATCAACAACTTCACAACCCACGGCGGAACACGACCATGTCGGCAAACAAAACCCTCTTCATCACCGGCGTCAGCAGCGGCTTCGGCCGGGCCCTGGCCAACGAAGCCCTGGCCGCAGGGCATCGGGTGATCGGCACTGTGCGCAATGAAACGGCGCGCATCGAGTTTGAACAGCACCCCTCGAAAAACGCATTCGGCCGGTGCCTGGACGTCACCGATTTCACCGCCATCGATGCCGTCGTCGCCGAGGTCGAAAACACCCTCGGGCCGGTGGATGTCTTGGTCAACAACGCCGGTTATGGCCACGAAGGTATTTTCGAAGAATCGGCGCTGGAAGAGATGCGCCAGCAGTTCGACGTCAATGTGTTCGGCGCCGTAGCCGTGACCAAAGCCTTCGTACCGTTTTTCCGCCAGCGTCGGGCCGGGCACATCATCAACATCACCTCCATGGGCGGCTTCATCACCATGCCCGGCATCGCCTATTACTGCGGCAGCAAGTTTGCTCTGGAAGGCATTTCCGACACCTTGAGCAAAGAACTCAAACCGTTCGGCATCGCCGTCACCGCGGTGGCACCGGGCTCGTTTCGCACCGACTGGGCCGGGCGCTCGATGCGCCGCTCCGAACGCAGCATTGCCGACTATGACGCCACTTTCGACCCGATCCGCACCGCGCGCCAGAACAAGAGCGGCAAGCAGTTGGGCGACCCGCTGAGAGCCGCTCGCGCCATGCTCACCCTGATCGCCAGCGACGCACCGCCCGCGCATTTATTGCTGGGTAGCGATGCGCTGCAACTGGTGCGCGAACGGTTAGCGAACATGGCGCAGGAGATCGATGGCTGGGAGGCGGTGACGCGCTCCACCGATGGTTGAACCCTGCAGCTATCGAGAAATTGATTAGCGCCACGTTTCAAGCTGTGTCAGTTTCACCGCGCCTGTAATGGGGCGAGTGACAGGACGATCTCGCCAAGGGATCGCCGTGGTCTGTCGGAAACTGACTACTTTTGAACAAGGACGTAAGCAATGTCTCAAGCAAAATCCCGGGCCAGTGACGCCTACTCGACAGTCGATACGTTCAGCCATGTGTACGACCGTGGCGGCAGCGTTTTGGTGAACGGCAAGCCGTCGTTCACCGCCGATCAGGCGGCGGACCAGATCCTGCGCAAAGGCGCGTCCTGGCACGACCAGAACAGCGACGGCAAGATCGACCTGAGTTACACCTTCCTCACCGCGAAACCGGCGAACTACGACCCGGCCCTTGGCACGTTCAGTGAATTCAGCGCCCAGCAAAAAGCCCAGGCCGTGCTGGCGATGCAATCCTGGTCGGACGTGGCCAATGTCACCTTCAGCGAAGGCACCGGCCGCGACGGTCACATGACCTTCGGCAACTACAGCAACAACACCGGCGGCGCGGCGTTCGCTTATCTGCCCCAGGGCAGCCAGTACGACGGCCAGTCCTGGTACATGATCAACGACCAATACCAGGTCAACAAAACCCCGGACACCAACAACTACGGGCGCCAGACCCTGACCCACGAAATCGGCCACACCCTGGGCCTGTCGCACCCCGGCGTGTACAACGCCGGCAACGGCAACCCGACCTACAACGACGTGACCTACGCCCAGGACACCCGTGGCTACAGCCTCATGAGTTACTGGAGCGAAAGCAACACGCACCAGAACTTCAGCAAGGACGGCAGCGGCGCCTACGCCTCGGCCCCGTTGCTGGACGACATCGTTGCCGTGCAGAAACTCTACGGTGCCAACCTGGACACCCGCGCCAGCGATACGGTCTACGGCTTCAATTCCAATGCCGAAAGGGATTTCTACAGCGCCACGTCGGCGGCCTCGAAAGTGGTGTTTTCGGTGTGGGACGGCGGTGGTAACGACACCCTGGATTTCTCCGGTTTCAGCCAGAACCAGAAGATCAACCTCAACGCCGGTTCGTTCTCCGACGTCGGCGGTCTGGTCGGCAACGTCTCCATCGCTCATGGCGTGACCATGGAGAACGCCGTGGCGGGTTCGGGCAATGATCTGCTGCTCGGCAACGCGGTGGAGAACAGTCTGGAAGGCGGGGCCGGTAACGACATCCTTTACGGCGCTGGTGGCGGTGATTCGTTGTGGGGCGGGGCCGGGGCGGACACCTTTGTGTTTGGTGCGGCCAGTGATTCGACCATGACCGCGCCGGACTGGATCATGGATTTCACCAGTGGACAGGACAAAATCGACCTGTCGGGCATCGCCCAATTTGCCTCGGGCGCGGCGACGCTGAATTTCGTCAGCGGATTTACCGGGCATGCGGGCGATGCGATCCTGACGTACTTTGCGCAGACCAACCAGACCAGTTTGATGGTGGATCTGACCGGGCATGGCGCGGTGAATTTTGCGGTGGGGACGGTGGGGCAGGCGGCGGTGACGGATATCGTGGCTTGATTTGAAAAAAGGCTGGATCAAAAGATCGCAGCCTTCGGCAGCTCCTACGCGCCTGTGGGCGCCGCCGAAGCCTGCGATCTTTTGATTTTGTAGTTCCGTTCGGCTGCGAAGCAGTCGCGTCAGCCAAACATGCGTTATACCTGACAGTCGTGGTCACAGATTTTTGAGGGCTGCCGCACACCGCGTTTTCGTTCATCGCGAGCAAGCTTTGCTCCTACAGGTCCATCACCGTCATGAGGAACGCATTCCATGAAAAGCTCCGGTCCCAGTCCTGTCATCACCATCGCCGAGCAACCCGGTTGCCTGCTGGTGAAGTTCCACGGCATCCAGGTGGCCGCCTCCGCCCGGGCCCTGGTGTTGCTTGAGGCCAACTATCCTGCGGTGTATTACGTCCCGCGCGAAGACATCGACGAAAAGTATTTTGCCCGCACCGATCACACCAGTTATTGCCCCTACAAGGGCGATGCCAGCTATTTCAGTTTGCAGATTCCGGGGCATGAAGGCGCGAATGCGGTATGGAGTTATGAGAACCCCAAGGTGTCTGTGGAGCAGATTCGCAACTATGTCGCGTTCTATCCCGATCAGGTGAAGTTCGAGATCATTGAAAATTTTGAGTGATTGTGGTGAGGACGCTTGCCCTAAGGCCTATTAGTTAAGCCTCGGGCACCACAATCCCTGTGGGAGCGAGCTTGCTCGCGATGACGATCTATCGCTTGGCGCATGTGTCGTCTGCCAGTCCGCTATCGCGAGCAAGCTCGCTCCCACAGGTTCTGTGACTTGACTGACTGGCATCGGGGCAAGCTTCCTCGCCTCAAGGCTTGCTCAATTTAGCGAAGCGCAGCCACCAACGTCGATTCATCAATCTGCCCAATCGACGTCACCCCGGTCAACGTCATGGCCACGCGCATTTCCTTGGCGAAAATATCCAGCATGTTTTCCACCCCGCGTTGACCATCCGCCGCCAACGCATAAGCCATGGACCGCCCCAACAGCACGCCTTTCGCCCCCAGCGCCAGCATCCGCACCACATCCAGCCCCGAGCGAATCCCCGAATCCACCAGTACCGTCAGATCATTGCCGACGGCCTGCATGATCGGCGGCAACGCCTTGGTGGTCGACAGCACGCCATCCAGCTGCCGCCCGCCGTGGTTCGACACGACAATCCCATCCGCGCCAAAGCTCACTGCATCTTTTGCATCCTGCGGATCGAGGATGCCTTTGATGATCATCGGGCCTTTCCAGAACTCACGAATCCACTCCAGATCGCTCCAGCTGATCGACGGGTCGAAGTTATTGGCCAGCCAGCCCATGTAGTCTTCGAGGGTGACGGCTTTGCCCAGGTACTTCGAGATATTGCCCAAGTCGTGCGGGCGTCCCATAAGGCCGACGTTGAACGCCCAATCAGGCCGGGTCATCGCCTGAAGCATTCGCCGCGACGAGGCAAACGGGCCGGACATGCCCGAGTGTGCATCCCGGTAGCGAGCACCAGGCGTCGGCATGTCCACGGTAAACACCAGATTCTTCACCCCGGCAGCCTTCGCCCGCTCCAGAGCGTTTTTCATGAAGCCCCGGTCTTTCAGCACATACAGTTGAAACCAGATCGATTGTTGGCTTTGCGCCGAAACCTCCTCGATCGAACACACCGACACCGTGGACAGGCACAGCGGGATGCCTTTGTTCTCGGCGGCTTTCACGGCCTGCACCTCACCACGCCGGGCGAACATGCCCGTCAGGCCAACCGGCGCGAGGATGATCGGCATCGAAAGCGGTTGATCGAAGAGGGTGGTTTCGAGGCTCAGGGTTTCGACGTTCTTCAGAATGCGCTGACGCAGGCTGATGCCGGTCAAGTCGGCGCTGTTGGCCCGCAGCGTGTGCTCGGCATAAGCGCCGCCATCAATGTAATCGAACAGGAATCGGGGAAGTTTGCGCCGTGCGGCCTCGCGGTAGTCGGATGCGGATGAAATGATCATGGGGCCTCGTTCTGTGGGGTGGCGGGGCTAAAATGTTCATCGAGCTTAACCTGTTGCGAGGTGCTGTAGCAGCTGCCGAGGCACGAGGCTGCGTTCGGCTGCGAAGCAGTCGTGAAATCAAGCAACGCGGTGTTTCAGCAAGACCGTGTGCCGAGAGTTGACGACTGCTTCGCAGGCGAACGCAGCCTCGTGCCTCGGCAGCTGCTACAGGGCGAACGCAGCCTCGTGCCTCGGCAGTTGCTACACGAGCCGAGCGCAGTTGCAACAAGGGCGTAATTCGGGGTGATCAGTTTTTATCGAGATCCACGTTCTTCGTCTCACGCAAACAAATCAGCCCCACAATCAAACTCACCCCGGTAATCACCACCGGGTACCACAGCCCATAAAAGATGTCCCCGGTGTACACCACCAACGCAAACGACACGGTCGGCAGGAACCCGCCGAACCAGCCGTTGCCGATGTGGTAGGGCAGGGACATCGAGGTGTAGCGGATGCGCGTCGGGAACAGTTCGACCATCAGCGCCGCCAGCGGGCCGTAGCACATGGCAGAGATAATGATCAGCACGACCATCAACGCCACGATCATGGTTTTGTTGACCTGCTGGGTATCGGCTTGCGACGGATAACCCGCCAGAGTCACCGCGCCACGCAGGGCCGCTTCGTCGTAGCCATCTATTTTCACGTCGCCGATGCTGACTTGCACGCCCGCGCCCGCCGGAGCGGCAGCGCTGGTGTAAGGCAGGCCCTGTTTGACGAGGAAGGTCTTGACCTTGTCGCACGGGCTGTCAAATTTCGCCTTGCCCACCGGGTCGAACTGGAAGGTACAGGTGGCCGGGTCGGCCAGTACGGTTATCGGTGCCTGTTGGCGGGCCTGGTCGACCGCCGGGTTGGCGTAGTGGGCGATGGATTTGAAGATCGGAAAGTACAGCGCGGTGGCCAGCAACAGGCCGATCATCAGCACCGGTTTGCGCCCGACCTTGTCCGACAGCCAGCCGAAAAAGATGAAGAACGGCGCGCCAATGATCACGCTGACAATCAGCAGACTATTGGCCAGCGCCGGGTCCATTTTCAGGAACTGCGTGAGGAAGAACAGCACGTAGAACTGCGCGGCGTAGAAGGTCACCGCTTGCCCGGCGTTGATGCTGAACAGCGCAATCAGCACCACTTTGAGGTTTTCCCATTTGCCGAAGGAATCGCGCAGTGGCTGCTTGCACAGCTTGCCTTCTTCTTTCATTTTCACGAAGGCCGGCGACTCGTGCAGACTCAGGCGAATCCAGGTCGAAATGCCCAGCAGCACGATGGAAAACAGAAACGGAATGCGCCAGCCCCAGACTTCAAACTGGTCACCGGTGAAGTAGCGGCAACCGAGCACCACCAGCAACGACAGCAGCAGGCCGAGGGTCGCAGTGGACTGAATCCAACTGGTGTGGAAGCCGCGTTTGCCCATCGGCGCGTGTTCCGCCACGTAAGTCGCGGCGCCGCCGTACTCGCCACCAAGGGCCAGGCCCTGGAGCATGCGCAGTACCACGAGAATGATCGGCGCGGCGATGCCGATGCTGGCGTAGGTCGGCAGCAAACCGACGCAGAACGTCGCCAGGCCCATGAGCACGATGGTCGCGAGGAACGTGTATTTACGTCCGATCATGTCCCCCAACCGACCGAACACCAGCGCCCCGAACGGCCGCACGATGAAGCCGGCAGCGAACGCCATGAGCGCGAAGATAAACGCCGTGGTGTCGTTGACCCCGGCGAAAAACTGCTTGCTGATCACCGCCGCGAGGGCGCCGTAGAGGAAAAAGTCATACCACTCGAACACCGTCCCCAGGGACGAAGCGAAGATGACTTTCTTGGTGCCGCTGCTGACGCCCGCGCTGCGCGTGGCTTCCAGGGGCTGAACGTGTTCTGACATATCGGTATCCCTCACAGTGATTGTTTTTGTTGTTCCACTGGTGTTGCGTGTCCGTGAATCAGATGCGAATCCCTTGTGGGAGCGGGCTTGCTCGCGAAAGCGGTGTGTCAGTCAATATCTCTGTCGACTGACCGGACGCCTTCGCGAGCAAGCCCGCTCCCACAGGTGGGGTGTGTACAGCAGGGTTTAGGATCAACTGCGCCGCCTTCTCGGCAATCATCAGCGTAGGCGAACAGGTGTTGCCCGAGGTGATACGCGGCATGATCGACGCATCGGCGATACGTAAACCGGGAATGCCATGCACCTTGAGCTGGGCATCCACCACCGCATCCCCGTCATTGCCCATCCGGCACGTACCCACCGGGTGGAAAATCGTCGTACCAATCCGCGCCGCTGCTTCGTGCAATTCCTCTTCACTCTGCAAACTGTCACCCGGCAAATACTCGACCGGATTAAACGCCGCCAGCGCCGGTGCAGCCACGATGCGTCGGGTCAGACGAATCGCATCCGCCGCCACCCGCAGATCCTCGGGATGACTCAAATAGTTAGGCTGAATCAACGGCGCGTCCTGCGGATCGGCACTGCGAATTTCAATTCGTCCACGGCTCTGCGGCCGCAGATCACACACCGACGCCGTGAACGCAGGAAACCCATGCAACGGCTCGCCAAACCGCTCCAGCGACAGCGGCTGCACGTGATATTCCAGATTCGCTGACGTCTGTTCCGGCCCAGACCGGGCAAACGCGCCCAACTGACTCGGCGCCATGGACAGCGGCCCGCTGCGGTCATAGAGGTAGCGCAGGCCCATGCCCATCTTGCCCCACACACTGCCGGCGATCTGGTTCAGGGTGCGGGCGTTTTCCAGTTTGTAGATCAGCCGTAGTTGCAGGTGATCCTGCAGATTGCCGCCCACGCCGGGCAGCTCATGCACCACGCCAATTCCCAGGCGTTGCAGCAACGGACGCGGGCCGATCCCGGAGCGTTGCAGGATGCTCGGCGAACCCACGGAGCCGGCGCACAGCACGATCTCCTTGCGCGCCTTGAAGGTTTTCGCCTGGCCTTGGTAGCGAGTGATGACCGCAGAGGCGCGACCGTTTTCCAACAATACGCGATCGACTTCAACGTCGGTTAGCACAGTGAGATTGGCGCGATTTCGGATCGGTTTGAGAAACGCCTTGGCCGCGTTCCAGCGAATCCCGGCCTTCTGGTTGACCTGAAAGTAACCGCAGCCTTCGTTATCGCCCTGGTTGAAGTCGTCGATGCTGGCAATGCCGCTTTGCTCGGCAGCGCTGCGAAAGGCATCCAGAATCGGCCATGACAGCCGTTGGCGTTCGATCCGCCATTCCCCGGCCGCGCCGTGAAATTCCGAGTCGCCGGCAAAGTGGTTTTCGCTTTGCTTGAACAGTGGCAGCACGTCTTTCCAGGCCCAGCCCGGATTGCCGTCCGCCGCCCAGCCATCGTAATCGCCCGCCTGGCCGCGCATGTAGATCATGCCGTTGATCGAGGAACAACCACCGAGCACTTTGCCCCGTGGATAGCTCAGCGTGCGACCTTGCAGGCCGGATTGCGCTTCGGTCTTGAAACACCAGTCAGTGCGCGGGTTACCGATGCAGAACAGGTAACCCACCGGAATATGAATCCACGGATAGTTATCGCGCCCGCCGGCTTCGAGCAGCAGCACCCGGTGTTGCGCGTTGGCCGACAATCGATTGGCCAGCAAACACCCGGCCGGCCCGGCGCCGACCACGATGTAATCGTATTCATCCTGGGAGGTCTGCATCCCTTACCTCGTATTTTTTTTGTTGTTGGGCTTCATCCTAGTTGTTAGCTTTCGTATAAAGAATGTTAGTTTTTGCGCAGCTGCTGTGCGTTTTCAGACAGCGTAGCCCTAAGGAAGCCTGATGTTCGATTGGAACGACCTACGGTTTTTTCTCGAATTGCAACGCAGCGGCCGCTTGCTCACCGCCGCCCGCCGCTTGAACACCACCCACGCCACCGTGGCCCGGCACATCGAGGCGATTGAAAAAAGCCTCGGCACGGCGCTGTTCGTCCAGCACGCCCAGGGTTACCAGCTAACCCCGGCCGGCGAGGCGCTGCTCAAACACGCCGAAGCCATGGAAAACGTGGCGCTGCTGGCCCAGGAAGAAATCACCCAATCCACCGCGCCGCTGGGCAAAATCCGCGTTGGCGTGACCGAAGGGTTGGGCATCATGTTCCTCGCCAGCCGCATGAACGGCCTGTTTGAACGCTACCCCGGCCTCGAAGTGGAACTGGTCGCCGTGCCGCGCTTCGTCAGCATCCTCAACCGCGAAGCCGAAATCAGCATCCACCTCGAACGCCCGGCCGCCGACATGCTGGTCACGCGCAAACTCACCGACTATCGCCTGGCGCTCTACGCCAGCCAGGCCTACCTCGACAAAGCGCCACCACTCAACAGCCGCGAAGACCTCGGCCGCCATGCGTGGATCGGCTACGTCGACGACCTGCTGTTCAGCCAGGAACTGATGTTCCTCAACAGCTTCTGTCGCAACCCCCAAGTCGTGTTCCACAGCACCAGCGTCATCGCCCAGCAACAAGCCGCGCGCTCGGGGCTGGGGATCGCGGTGCTGCCGTGTTACATGGCCGCTGATGATGCGCAATTGGTGCCGTTATTGCCGGAGGAGAGCATTCTGCGCAGCTACTGGATCAGCACGCGGCGGGAGTTGCACAAGTCAGTGCGGCTGCGGGTGTTGTGGGATTACGTGGTGGGGTTGTGTGAGCGCGAGCAAGACTTATTGCTGGGCCCCAATCCCCTGTAAATGCAAATCCCCCTGTGGGAGCGGGCTTGCTCGCGAAGACGTCGGCACAGCCAGAACCCCTGTCACCTGACACACTGCATTCGCGAGCAAGCTCCCACATTTGTTCGCACGATTTATGGCCAACACAGTCCCCTGTAGGAGCTGTCGAGTGAAACGAGGCTGCGATCTTTTGATCCTTTCATCAGCCCCTCGCCCACAACACGTCAAAAAGTCCCGACACTCTTCGCCGTAAAAGCCAACTTAACAATGTTGTTGGGATCTGCCTGCCACTTCTGCACGTCGGTCGGTACGGTTTCGTTGCGCACGATGCATTTCCATTCCACATTTTTACCGTCGTCCGCACCGGGGAAAAGTACTTTCCCGGTCCATGTAGGGTAAGCAGCAGCATCGAGCTTTATGGCGTTGGCCGGGTCCCAGTTCCCCAGGTTCGGATGGTTGCCCACAACATAAACGCTATAGCCCGGTGTCGTGACGCCGTTGTCGCATTGGAAGGTCACTTCATCTTTTAGCGGCGTCCACTGCCCACCTTGGGCATATTGAAACATCAACAGCATCGCCAACAAGAGAGCACTCAGCGGCAACAAATAACGATCGCGAGACATGACGAACACCTCAAGTTATTCCAGTGGGCGCAGCTTATCCCCGACTGAAATGAAATTGACCTGTCATAAATGACAGTTCTTTAGAGCGCTTCGCGATAGTTGAATCGTTGCTTAGTAGCCGTGAAATTGTTTATCACGATGATGGGGGTTGCCTTCAGTCCCGACCATTTATCCGAAAACTACCCCAACCTGTAATTTCTGACAGTAGCCAACCTTTCCTGTCCGAGCGTTTGATATCCCCATGGGTACGGGTTATTACGTCGAAAGGAGCAAAGCATGAGCAAGCAATCCGACACATCAAACGTATCTGGCGCGCTTGCGCTGGACTATCTAATCCTGCCTGGCTGGGTACAAACGGTTCAACCTCCAGGCCTGGCTCATGGTGGGGTCTCTATTAAGGTGGCCGAGCAAGACAACGCCAGAGGACTTCTGTGCTTGATTGATCCGTGGCCAGACAGCGTGTTTGCGGTATTGGCTGTCTTTGACCGGGTCAATCTGCACCTCAATGGCGACACTCGGCCCGTGGACGGCAAAACCATTGCTCTAGGCGAGGAGAACGATCGAGTCGCTCTGTATGTACCTGTTGGTGCGCTACGCGACGGTGTCAACCAACTTCATTACGAGGTTATCCGCGTGAGCGGAAATCGTGAGTCTTCGAACGCACTGAACGTGTTGTTTTATCGCCCGGGTCCCACGAGTTTGCGCCTGGTCCTGCCAGCGGATGTGGTGCGGGACGGTGTCAGTGCCGCTCGCGCCGCACAAGGGGTGATTTGCGAATGCCACTACAGCACGCCCCACGCCTATGACACGGTGCGCTTGACCGGTAATTCCGCCACCGACAGCCGAACGGTGGTGGCGGGGCAGAACTCCCCCATATTGTTTACGCTCTACACCGATTTTTTCCGTAGGGCCGGCGATAACCCGGCAGCGCCGTTCTTTTTCGTCGCCGAGGATCAGTTGGGTAATCGTGCGCAATCGGCGACCGTTAACATCGATATTCACCTTGACCGAGTGGACCTGGACCTGCGCCCACCCGTGGTGTTGGAAGCCAGGGAAGCCGGTGGTACACGCCTGAACTTCCAGAAAGACTTTTATGAAGCGGATTTCGCTACCGTGACGGTCAATTACACCGGCTCCGCACCCGGGCAAACCGTGAAGTTGTATGCCATCGGCCGCGCCAATACTTACGGTTCGGAAATCCAGACCGTCCAGGCCACCGGGCAAACCTTGACCTTCCGGGTCCCGCGTCTGGAAGTAGTTGATTCGATCGGTTCGCGCATGACGTTCTACTACACCGTCAGGCTGCCCAGTACGAGTGAGGATAAGGAATCGCGATCGCTCGGTGTCGATGTCACCGCTCAACCGCTTCGTCTTCCCGAACCGACACTCAATGCCGGCAGGAATAATGCCCGAGTGTATTACCCCGCCCTGGTTGGCGAGTACCGAGTGCGGCTGAGGTTGTACGGTGTCGTTATCAGGAATTCTGACGAGATCTATATCAACAGGCCTGACTACATGGACATCGCCATCCCGCGAGACTGGCTGACTGAAAACATGAGCAGGGACGTCATCTTCAACTACACGCTGAGAAAAACCGGCACGAGCGAACTTATTCAATTTTCCTGGTGTTTGAGAGTGCAACTGTAACGCGGCATTCGAACTCCGGCTAACCCATTTTTATCGGGCTTAAATACAGCGACTTATTGTCGCTGTCTTCAGGCGAGGGCATTCTCATGCGCAAAATAATTGCATTCCTGTTCGTGACGCTAATGGTCGGTTGCAGTCAGCAATCGGTTCAACCTGTTATTGATACCACTGTTCCGAGAACGCCATTAAGCCAAACAATGGCCGGCCCGGAAGTTGCTGCTCAACTCAATACGCTATACGGACGAAGATTTACCAACTGCAACAACTCGGATTCGCAACCGGCATTCCTGTGTTCCGGTGTCACCCTGCGTGTCACGGTCAAAGACCCGGCCGGCGTATATAAAGTATGGGACCCCAGTCCAACGTCAGTGGCCAGCGGTGGTGTGTCATTTTCCTATTTGCGGGCCGACAGCAATTTTGGGCGGCTGGCGTGGGGCAATACCAATGGCTTGATTTTCTACCCCATTTTCGAGGCCCCGGTAGACAAGATTGACGTGGACTATCTGTGTGCCTACCCCATGGACGGTTGGAACTGGCACCGCACCTCGCCTTGTGGCATACACGCTTCTTATCCGAGCCAAAGCGGGCCTTGTCAGAATTCAAATATAATCATCGCCGAACAATGGATGACTCTCTGGAACAGTTCGCCCTCGAACCAGAACATCCGGCAATGCAGTTTCGACATCCGGGACGAAAGAAACACCTTGGCCGGCCCTGCGTTTTATCAGTTTGTGCGGGCGAAGGGGTTGCTTGGCGCTACCGGATTCGGTGAACAAAACGAGATCGTGATAAAAACCTGGCCGGCCGGTCGACCTAACACACTTCCGCTGATGGCATTCTTTTACGTACAGGGAGGCCCGAGTACAGCCTTGGCCGACGCTCAATACAATCAACGGGATTTCTACAACTCCACTAACCCGCGCATCACCGTGCCGATTATCCGTCTGACCATGGCAACTTCAGCTGCGGGGACCGCCAACTTCTCTTATATCCAAGCTGATCAAGTGGTCAGTGCCAAAAGAAATTAACGTCGCGGGAGTGCGCTTGTTTGTTTTTTGATCGGAGGGTGTTCGTGAATTTTTTGGCCGACTCTGATCCCCTGTGGGAGCGAGCCTGCTCGCGAAGGCGCCGCCACAGCCACAAGCAATGTCACCTGACACACCGCTTTCGCGAGCAGGCTCGCTCCCACATGGGTTCGGCGCTGTTCGCAGGATTTGTGGCCGAAACAGTCCCTTGTAGGAGCAAAGCTTGCTCGCGATGGCGGCAGTTGGCGCACTGCATAAACATGTTTAACCACGACTGTTTAAAGACACTCGGTGTTACGTCATAAGCGGCTACAACGCCTTGCGCCGTTGCCTACGCGTACGCCAGAATCCGCCGGCTTGTGCGGCTTTGGGGGGGGCTATATCGTTTCCGGGTCACTGCAAAACAGTGATCGGGTTTGGTAGCCCGCTTCGTTATCAGCCGCATGGCAACACCTTATGACGTCTCTTTCTTGGGACTCTGTTTTTATGGTGGTCATGCGTGGGGCCCCTTGTGGGCGCCGGGTTCTGGTACGACCGGTCTACCAACCCACGTATGGCCGCCACCCTTCGTTTGGTAGCGAGAGTGATGGCTCCCTAAAATTCGTATCAGAGGTTCCATCCATGTTCAAAGTTACTCCCAACCCCCCAGATACCGGTCCAGTACCCTACGACGCCTCTTTTGATCTTGACCCCAAGAAAATAAAAGCGGCGGCCGACCGCGCCCTCAGCTTCTACCTCAACCCCGGGGCGACGAAAACGCAGATACCGCCCCGCAGGTCCGGCACCTTCTTCACCATCGACGCAGCGGTGGATGACGAAACGTTGCTCGTCGACGCCAGCGAATCGTTGGCCTCAGCCCGCGAGATGGTCAACGACCTCGCCGAGCTGGAGGACGGCGCGCGACGCCGTACGATGCTGGTGCTGCATCGGGTGATCCTGATGGGAGAGTTAGCGGTCAATCGCGTACTGGATAACCACAAGCCTGGGTAGCAGCCGGGCGTTTCCCTTGTAGGAGCGAAGCTTGCTCGCGAAGGCGTCAGGTCTGACACACCGCGTCATCGTTCTTCGCGTGCAAGCCTCGCTCCTACATTTGCGCCTTACGCTGTCAATGTAGGAGCTGCCGAAGGCTGCGATCTTTTGATCTTGTTTTAAAGGCAAAGTCAAAAGATCGCAGCCTTCGGCAGCTCCTACGGGGAGCGTATTTCAGGCGAGGATTTCGAATGAGGTACTGGCCAACCGCTCGCCATTCACCATGATGTGCACGGCATGCTCACCGGCGTAATGCCTGCGCGTGGTCAACTCCTTGATCTGCTGCCCACGACTGACGAGTTCACTGGCATGCCCTGGCAGGGTCAGTGCTTTGAGCTTGAACACCTTCGCCGAAGTGCTGCCATTGGCTTTCACATAGTCAATCGCATAATCAATCACCAACCGCTGACTCGCCGCCATCGTGGATTTCACCGTAAACGACAACGCAATTTTCTCCCCCAACCGAATCACGGCCGGTTCAACCTTCACCCCGACAATCTCAACCTCAGGCTTGCCGCCAGCCCCAATCACCGCCAACGCCCGTTGATTGCCCTGTTTGATCAAACTGCGCAGCGCATGCTTGGCAATCCACGCGGTGTGTTTGTTCTCCAGCGACCAACCCTCGATCAAATCCAGTACCCACTCGGGATGATCCTTGGTGATGTCATTGAGGTGATTGGCCACGGACTTGCGCACGTAGAGGCTTTCATCAGCCTTGAGGTTATCGAGAATCGCCGCCGCCAACGTCGGGTCAGCCTGAATCGGTTCCAGGCGAAACGACCACGGCAAACGCGGGCGACTGCCTTCGCTGGCCAGCCTGCGCACATGTTCGTTTTCATCCAGGGACCAGACCTGCATCAGCGCCAATGAGCGCTCAAGATCGCTGCGCAGAAAATGCCGGATTGCGAACTCAGAGGAACCGAATGAGGTGAAAAACTTGAGCGCTTCCATCGACTGCTCAAAGTCATGCGCGCCATACATCGCCACATAATGCGGCAACGAGATGCTGACAAACCCGCTATTCAGCCGAGGGGCGAGGGCGCGCAGCACGTCGAGGGATTGTTCATAACCCAACGGCAACACCGCATGCAGGCACTCGCTGACCCGCGCCATGCGCTGCATGATCGACAGCTCGGCGAGTCCGTCATTGGCCATTTTCAGGAAGGCTTTGGCATTGAACGCCGGGTAAACCGCCGTCATTTCGGTCGCGATGTGCTTGAGGCGCTCGGCGTTGAAGATTTCCTTCAGCGCCGGGGCAGAGGTTTCAGCGGCGGTCATGGGCGAGTCCGTGGCGGAGGGAGGCTCAGGTTATCGGGGTCGCGACGAATGCCTCAAGCTTTTCCGCCTCGGCGGTGAATTGAGCGATCCTCGGAAACCGCGAAGCATCGACCTGATCCGGCACTACAAGGTTAGTGAAACTCCAGGCGACTGCGACGGTAATCCCGTCTTGGGCGATCTCGGAACCACCCGACAATGGCTGCTTCGACAGCTCCCGCTCCAACGCCGAATAGGCCGCAGCGAGTTGCCCTTCAACCCGCTCGACCCACGGCTGATACTGAATGTCCGCCGGCCGCAGATTACGTTCGTAGTAAAGCTGCACCGATTTTTCACACGCTGCCAATGCCAGCCCGATCACCCGCAACGAACGCAGACGCTGCTTCAAATCACCCGGCATCAGGCTTTTCGAAGGGCCGGCCAGCGCTTCCAGGTAGTCGATGATCAGCGTCGAATCCACCAACACCTCACCGTCATCCAGCACCAGCACCAGCGTCGGGGCCTTGACCACCGGGTTGATCTGCTGGAACTGCTCGAAATGCCGAAACACCGACACCGATTCGTGCTCAAGATCGATGCCCAAATGCCTGGCAGAAATCGCCACACGCCGCACATAGGGCGAGTCCAGCATGCCGATCAATTTCATCAACGTTCCCCTGTAGGAGCAAAGCTTGCTCGCGATGCGGACAACCTTAGCCAGCGGTTCTGCAACCTGCAAACGCGCCCGCGCTAATCCTCAAACCCCACCTGCTCATGAATCTCATCCACCTTCAATTCCAACCGATACGCGACCGCAATAAACAACGCCTGGCACAAGCACAACGTCGCACTCAACGAGCGAAACGCAAACGAGCTGCCTTCATTCACCAACAACACTGTGCTCGCGCGCTTGGCCAGCGGCGAGAGGTTGCTGTCGGTGATGATCAGGGTTTTCGCCTGATGGTGCTGGGCGATGCGCAGGCAATGTTGGGTCTCTTTGCCGTAGGGCGTGAAGCTGATGGCGATCACCAGATCATTGGCGCGTACGCTGCGCATCTGTTCGCGATAGCTGCCGCCGAGGCCGGAAACCAGGTGAATGCGCTTGTTGGTGTGTTGCAGGTTGTAAACCAGATAGTCCGCCACCGCGAACGAACGACGCACGCCGACCACGTAGATGTTGTCGGCGTTCACCACTAGGTCCACAGCCTTGTCGAAGGCGACATCGTCAAGTTCCATGCCCAGGCGTTCGATGCCCGACAACGTGGCGTTGACGCACTCGCGCGCGAGGTCGCCGCCGCTGGCCTTCTGCGATTTGTTGGCGATCATGCTGCGGATGCGCTGCTGGTAGTTCTGCACCGGCGTGGTTTTGTGGGTGTAGGCCTCGCGGAACAACGCCTGCATCTCGCTGAAACCGCTGAAACCGAAGCGCTGGGAGAAACGCACGATGGCCGACGGGTGCACTTCGCATTCCCGGGCGATGTCGCTGATGCGATCGACCATGATCCGGTCGCTTTGCTGGCTCATGTAGCTGGCGATGCGTTTGAGCTGGCGCGGCAGGCTTTCGTATTCGTTGGTGATCAGCTGCAGCAAACGCTCGGCGTTGATCGGTGGGCTCTCAAGATCGCTCTCGGGCGTGCTCTCGGTCGTAGCCGGCTGATCGGTGCGGGACATAGGAAATCCTTCTGGCTTGTTCTTATAGGAATGACGAATCGGTCATCCCCTGACAATAGGTTGGCTGTGCGCAGTCTACAGGGTAGGCCGGAATAAAATCTTGGGCTTGCCGTCGGCAAGCGGTCTGCTGAAACGATGAACCTCGTCTGGAACGCTCGTACCGGAGTTTATTGGAAAAAATATTCCACGTAAAAAATATATAGAATAAATATTGATTGTTCGGTCCCGGTCGTTTTAGTCTGCATCCACCAAGAGCGTTCGGCTCGTCCATCGTCCCGAACGCAGGCTGATAAAAATAACAGGAGCCAGCATGGGCCAGACTCGTTTTGCCAGTGGGCGTCAATTGGATCTGATTTGCCTGGGGCGCCTTGGCGTCGACCTCTATGCGCAGCAAGTCGGCGCGCGGTTGGAAGATGTTTCAAGCTTCGCCAAATACCTCGGTGGATCCTCCGCCAACATCGCGTTCGGCACCGCACGCCTGGGCCTCAAGTCGGCCATGTTGAGCCGGGTCGGCGACGACCACATGGGCCGCTTCCTGCTTGAATCCCTGGCCCGCGAAGGCTGTGACGTCAGCGGCATCAAGGTCGATCCGGAGCGTCTGACCGCCATGGTCCTGCTCGGCCTCAAGGACCGCGAAACCTTTCCGTTGGTGTTCTACCGCGAGAATTGCGCCGACATGGCGCTGCGGGCCGAAGACATCAGCGAAGCCTTTATTGCCTCCAGCAAAGCCTTGCTGATCACCGGCACGCATTTCTCCACCGACGGCGTGTACAAGGCGAGCATCCAGGCGCTGGATTACGCCGAGAAGCACAACGTCAAACGCATTCTGGACATCGACTATCGCCCGGTGCTCTGGGGTTTGGCGGGTAAGGCGGACGGTGAAACCCGTTTCGTCGCCGATCAGAACGTCAGCCAGCATGTGCAGAAAATCCTCCCGCGTTTCGACTTGATCGTCGGCACTGAAGAAGAGTTTTTGATTGCCGGTGGTTCCGAGGATTTGCTTACCGCTTTGCGTAACGTGCGGCGTCTGAGTAATGCGACGCTGGTGGTCAAGCTCGGCCCGCAAGGTTGTACGGTGATTCACGGCGTCATCCCGGTGCGTCTTGAAGACGGCGCGATCTACCCCGGCGTGCGCGTGGAAGTGCTCAACGTGCTGGGTGCCGGCGATGCCTTTATGTCGGGCTTCCTCGCCGGTTGGCTGGAAGACGCCAGCGACGAGCGTTGCTGCCAATTGGCCAATGCCTGCGGTGGGCTGGTGGTGTCGCGCCACGCCTGCGCCCCGGCGATGCCGACCCGCGCCGAACTCGACTATCTGTTCAACAGCCCGGTGCCGATTACCCGGCCGGATCAGGACGCCACGTTACAACGCCTGCATCAAGTCAGCGTGCCGCGCAAACAGTGGAAGCAACTGTTCATCTTCGCCTTCGACCATCGCGGGCAACTGGTGGAACTGGCGCACAAGGGCGGTCGCGATCTCGCGGCGATCGGCGAACTGAAACAACTGTTTATTAAAGCCGTGGAGCGGGTCGAAGTGGATTTGCGCGCGCAAGGCATCGAAGCGGATGTCGGGCTGCTCGCCGATCAACGCTTCGGCCAGGATTCGCTGAACGCTGCCACCGGTCGCGGCTGGTGGGTGGCGCGGCCGGTGGAAGTGCAGGGTTCGCGGCCATTGGCCTTCGAACACGGGCGGTCTATCGGCAGCAACCTGATTGCCTGGCCGCAAGAGCAGATCATCAAGTGCCTGGTGCAATTCCACCCGGACGACGAACCGCTGCTGCGTCTGGAACAGGAAGCGCAGCTCAAGGGTTTGTACCAGGCGTCCCAGGTCAGCGGTCATGAACTGCTGCTGGAAATCATCCCGCCGAAGGATCACCCATCGGCCCATCCCGACGTGCTGTACCGTGCGCTGAAACGCCTCTACAACCTGGGCATCTACCCGGCGTGGTGGAAGATCGAAGCGCAAAGTGCCGAGGAATGGAAACAGCTGGATGAGTTGATTCAGGAGCGCGACCCGTACTGCCGTGGCGTGGTGTTGCTGGGCCTGAATGCGCCGGCGGCGGCGTTGGCCGAAGGGTTTCAGCAGGCCAGCCAGAGCCAGACGTGCCGTGGATTTGCCGTGGGCCGCACGATCTTCCAGGAACCGAGCCGGGCGTGGATGGCGGGGGAAATCGACGATGAAACGCTGATCCGCCAGGTGCAAGGCACGTTTGTCGAATTGATAGATGCGTGGCGCACGGCCCGAAGCTGAACATTTTCGATATGTAACACTGAACCTGTGGGAGCGAGCTTGCTCGCGATGACGGCGGCACATTCAACATTTAATGTCGCCTGAGACACCGCCATCGCGAGCAAGCTCGCTCCCACAGGGTTCAGTGCCGTATTCAACGGTTAGGTACAACAATAAAAGGTGCAGCCATGCCCGCTATCCGAATTGGCATCAACCCGATCTCCTGGAGCAACGACGACTTGCCGTCCCTCGGTGGCGAGACGCCGCTGAGCACCGCGCTGAGCGAAGGCAAGGAAATCGGTTACGAAGGGTTCGAACTCAACGGTAAATTCCCCAAGGATGCCAAAGGCGTCGGTGACGTGCTGCGGCCTTACGATCTGGCGTTGGTGTCCGGCTGGTACTCCAGTCGGTTGGCCCGCCGTTCGGTGGCCGAGGAAATCGACGCCATCGGCAGCCATGTCGAGCTGCTGGCCAAGAACGGCGCCACGGTGCTGGTCTACGGCGAAGTCGCTGACTCGATTCAGGGCCAGCGCATTCCACTGGTCGAGCGCCCGCGTTTCCACACCGAACAGGCGTGGCAGGCATACGCCGACAAACTCACCGAACTGGCGCGTTTCACACTGTCCCAAGGCGTGCGCCTGGCGTATCACCACCACATGGGCGCCTACGTCGAATCCCCGGCGGACATCGACAAGTTGATGGCGTTGACCGGCAGCGAAGTCGGCCTGCTGTTCGATTCGGGCCATTGCTACATGGGCGGCGGCGAACCGTTGCACGTGCTGCGCAAACACATCGAACGCATTTGCCACGTGCATTTCAAGGACGTGCGCAAACCGGTGGTGCAACTGGCACGCAACCATCTGTGGAGCTTCCCGGACTGCATCATCAACGGCACGTTCACCGTGCCCGGGGATGGCGACATCGACTTCGCCGCGTTGCTCGACGTGTTGCTGGCCGCCGATTACCACGGCTGGCTGGTGGTTGAGGCCGAACAGGATCCAGCGGTGGCGCCGAGTTACGTCTACGCCAAGAAAGGCTTCGACACCTTGCGCGCGCTGCTCGACGAGAGGATTGCACGATGAGCCTGCTGGTCAAAAGCAATGCCCGGGGTCGGACCATGGTCGAACTGGGCAAGGGTGAGCTGGAATACGTCGGTTTCGCCGCGTATCGCTTGAGCCTCGGTGAAACCTTGCCGGTCAGCGCGGGCGATAAAGAACTGTGCCTGGTGCTGCTCAGCGGTCGTATTAGCATGAAGGGCGAAGCGCCGGGGCAGGGCGCGTTCGACTGGGACAACCTCGGTGATCGGCAATCGGTGTTCGAAGACAAATCGCCGTTCGCCGCGTATTTGCCGCCGGGCAGTCAGGCGCAAGTGGTGGCGCTCAGCGACGTGCAAATCGCCGTGTGCGCCGCGCCCGGTTCAACCGCCAACAACCTCGGCCCACGCCTGATTAAACCCGAAACCATGAAGCGCAGCGTGCGCGGCAAGGGCGCGAACACCCGTTACGTCTGCGACATCCTGCCCGACACCGAGCCCGCTCATTCGCTGCTGGTGGTGGAAGTGCGCACGCCGTCCGGGCATTCGTCGAGCTACCCGCCGCACAAGCACGACACCGACGATTTGCCGCACCAGAGCTTTCTCGAAGAAACCTATTACCACCAGATCAACCCGCCCCAGGGCTTCGTGTTCCAGCGGGTCTACACCGACGACCGCAGCATCGATCAGGCCATGGCCGTGGAAAACAGCGATTTGGTGGTGGTACCCAAGGGCTACCACCCGGTCAGCGTGCCGTACGGCTACGAGTCGTATTACCTGAACGTGATGGCCGGGCCGAAACGCGTCTGGCAGTTCCATAACGATCCGCAGCACAGTTGGCTGCTTGATCTTTGAACTAAAAAGCTTGAATTCGACACTTTGCACGGAGAACAAGAACAATGAGCAACACCCCGGTTTTAGGCCATTACATCAACGGCCAGGTGCAAGACAGCAGTAGCGAACGCTTCAGCAACGTATTCAACCCGGCCACCGGTGCGGTGCAGGCGCGGGTCGGATTGGCCAGCGAGAAGACCGTCGACGAAGCCGTTGCCTCGGCATTAAAAGCCTTCCCGGCCTGGTCCGAGCAATCGTCCCTGCGTCGCTCCCGGGTGATGTTCAAGTTCAAGGAACTGCTCGACCGCCACCACGATGAACTGGCTGAAATCATCAGCCGCGAACACGGCAAAGTGTTCTCGGACGCCAAGGGTGAAGTCACCCGTGGCATCGAAATCGTCGAGTACGCCTGCGGTGCGCCGAACCTGCTGAAAACCGATTTCAGCGACAACATCGGTGGCGGCATCGACAACTGGAACCTGCGCCAGCCCCTGGGTGTTTGCGCCGGGGTCACGCCGTTCAACTTCCCGGTGATGGTGCCGCTGTGGATGATCCCGCTGGCGCTGGTGACCGGTAATTGCTTCATCCTCAAACCGTCCGAGCGCGATCCGTCGGCCAGTTTGCTCATGGCGCGTTTGCTCACTGAAGCCGGTTTGCCCGACGGTGTGTTTAACGTGGTCCAGGGCGACAAAGTCGCGGTGGATGCCTTGCTGCAACACCCGGACATCGAGGCGATTTCCTTTGTTGGTTCGACGCCGATTGCCGAGTACATCCACCAGCAAGGTACCGCTCGCGGCAAACGCGTGCAGGCCCTGGGCGGTGCGAAAAACCACATGATCGTCATGCCGGACGCCGACCTCGATCAAGCCGCCGATGCCTTGATTGGCGCGGCGTACGGCTCGGCTGGCGAGCGCTGCATGGCGATTTCGATTGCGGTGGCGGTGGGTGATGTCGGCGATCAGTTGATTGCCAAGTTGTTGCCGCGTATTGATCAATTGAAAGTCGGCAACGGCATGCAGGGCGACAGCGATATGGGGCCGCTGGTCACCGCTGAGCACAAGGCCAAGGTTGAAGGCTTTATCGGCGAAGGCGTGGCCCAGGGCGCGCAGTTGATCGTCGATGGCCGCAACTTCAAGGTGCCCGGCGCCGAGAACGGTTTCTTTGTCGGCGCGACGCTGTTCGACAACGTCACGACTGAGATGAGTATTTACCAACAAGAGATTTTCGGCCCGGTGCTGGGCATCGTGCGCGTGCCGGACTTTGCCAGCGCCGTGGCATTGATCAACGCCCATGAGTTCGGCAACGGCGTGTCGTGCTTTACCAGTGACGGCGGCATCGCCCGAGCGTTTGCCCGCACGATCAAGGTCGGCATGGTTGGCATCAACGTGCCGATCCCGGTGCCGATGGCTTGGCACTCGTTCGGCGGCTGGAAGCGCTCGCTGTTCGGCGACCACCATGCTTACGGCGAAGAAGGCATCCGCTTCTACAGCCGCTACAAAAGCGTGATGCAGCGCTGGCCCGACAGCATCGCCAAGGGCCCTGAATTCAGCATGCCAACCGCCAAATAACTGATCACTGCGGAGAACAACAATAATGAGCAAGCCCCTGCGTTTCGCCCTGAACCGTATGGTCGCCCCCCGTTTGTCCCTACCGGCGTTCATTGAGCTGGCGGTGACCCTCAAGGCCGACGCCATCGAAATTCGCAACGACCTTAAAGGCATCGAAATCGAAGACGGCACCGCGCCGGAACGCGTGCGTGAACTGTGCACGGCCAAAGGCATCACCGTGCTGTCGATCAACGCGCTGTACCCGTTTGATGTGTGGAATGACGAGCGCCGTGTGCAGGCCTTGAAGCTGGCTGCGTATGCCCGGGATTGCGGTGCGCAGGGGCTGGTCATGTGTCCGCTGAATGACCGCGCCGATTCGCGCAATGAGGCGGAACGTGCTTCGGGGTTGCGCACGGCGTTGACTGAACTGGCGCCGATCCTGCGCGATCACGGGATTCTCGGGTTTATCGAGCCGTTGGGGTTTGAAGAGTGCTCGCTGCGGCGCAAACGTCCGGCGGTGGACGCGATCAAGGCGATTGGCGGGCTGGATGTGTTCCGCCTGGTGCATGACACCTTTCACCATCATCTGGCCGGCGAACAGGAGTTTTTCCCTGAGCTGACAGGGTTGGTGCACATCTCCGGCGTCGAGGATGCCGAAGCGCCGCTGAACAGCATCCGCGACGGCCATCGGGTGCTGGTGGGCGAGGGCGATATTCTGGGCAACGCTGCGCAGATCGAAACCTTGCTGGGCTCCGGTTACAGCGGTTACCTGTCGTTCGAACCGTTTGCCGACAGCATCCATGGCCTGGCGGACATCGAACAGGCGATCGGCGCAAGCATGAACCACCTGCAACAATCTCAAGGCTAATGAAGATCCCCCTTGTGGGAGCGGGCTTGCTCGCGAAAGCGGAGTGTCAGGCGACATCGATGCTGGATGTGCCGCCGCCTTCGCGAGCAAGCCCGCTCCCACAGGGATCGCATTTCAAGGCACACACCGGATTTGGCTTCAAAGGAAGGTGCAAGCATGACCACAACAAGACTGACCATGGCCCAGGCCCTGGTGAAATTCCTCGATAACCAGTACATCGAAGTCGATGGCGTCCAGAGCAAATTCGTCGCCGGGGTCTTTACCATTTTCGGCCACGGCAACGTGCTCGGTCTGGGCCAGGCGTTGGAACAGGACAGCGGCGACTTGATCGTGCATCAGGGCCGCAACGAGCAAGGCATGGCCCATGCCGCCATCGGTTTCGCCAAGCAACACCTGCGGCGCAAGATCTACGCCTGTTCCTCTTCGGTCGGCCCCGGCGCGGCCAATATGCTGACCGCTGCTGCCACGGCCACGGCCAACCGCATTCCCTTGTTGCTGCTGCCCGGCGATGTCTACGCCTGTCGCCAACCGGACCCGGTGCTGCAACAGATCGAACAGTTCCACGACCTGAGCATCAGCACCAACGACGCCTTCAAAGCTGTGAGCAAATACTGGGACCGCATCAACCGTCCCGAGCAACTGATGACCGCCGCGATCCACGCCATGCGCGTGCTCACTGACCCCGCCGAAACCGGCGCCGTGACCCTGGCCTTGCCGCAAGACGTGCAAGCCGAGGCCTACGACTACCCCGATTACTTCCTGCAAAAACGCGTGCATCGCATCGAGCGGCGTCCGGCCACCGAAGCCATGCTCGGTGATGCGCTGGCGCTGTTCAAAGGCAAGCGCAAGCCGCTGATCATTTGCGGTGGCGGGGTGCGTTACTCCGGCGCCAACGCGGCATTGCAGGCGTTTGCCGAGCGCTTCGATATTCCTTTCGCTGAAACCCAGGCCGGCAAGAGCGCGGTGGTGTCGAGCCATCCGCTGAACCTCGGTGGCATCGGCGAAACCGGTTGCCTGGCGGCGAATTTGCTGGCCAAGGATGCTGATTTGATCATCGGCATCGGCACCCGCTACAGCGACTTCACTACTGCGTCGAAGTCGTTGTTCCAGCACCCGGATGTGCAATTTCTCAACCTGAATATCAGCCCGTGCGATGCGCTGAAGCTCGACGGCGTACAACTGCTGGCCGACGCCAAAAGCGGTCTGCTGGCACTGGCCGATGCACTGGGCGACTACCGTTCGAGCTGGGGCGATCAGCCGCGCCAGGCCAAGGCGCAACTGGATGAAGAAGTCGATCGCATCTATCAGGTCGAATACCAGGCCAAGGATTTCGTCCCGGAAATCAACGACCACATGGACCCGGCCGTACTGCGGGAATTCATCGAGCTGACCGGTTCCTGCCTGACCCAGAGCCGCGTGCTCGGCGTGCTTAACGAAACCCTGGCCGACGACGCGGTGATCGTCGCCGCCGCCGGCAGCCTGCCCGGCGACTTGCAGCGCAGTTGGCGCAGCAAAGGCGTGAACACCTACCACGTCGAGTACGGCTATTCGTGCATGGGTTACGAAGTCAACGCCGCACTGGGCGTGAAACTCGCCGAGCCAGATCGCGAGGTCTATGCGCTGGTGGGTGACGGCTCGTACATGATGCTGCACTCGGAACTGGCGACCTCGATTCAGGAGCGGCGCAAGATCAACGTGGTGCTGCTGGACAACATGACCTTCGGCTGCATCAACAACCTGCAAATGGAACACGGCATGGACAGCTTCGGCACCGAGTTCCGTTTCCGCAACCCGGAAACCGGCAAGCTCGACGGCGGCTTCGTGCCGGTGGACTTCGCCATGAGCGCGGCGGCCTATGGCTGCAAGACTTACAAAGTGAACACCGTTGAAGAGCTGCAAGCGGCGCTGGCGGATGCACGGTTGCAGACGGTGTCGACCCTGATCGATATCAAGGTTCTGCCCAAAACGATGATTCACAAATACCTGTCGTGGTGGCGGGTCGGTGTGGCGCAGGTTTCCACCAGTGCGCGCACCGATGCGGTGGCCAAGACCCTGAACGAACGACTGGCCAAGGCCCGTCAGTACTGATTGCCCCTGAAACCAACAACAATTTTTCGCAGGAGAATCTTCATGTCGTTAAAGCTAGGCGTCATCGGCACCGGGGCCATCGGCCAGGACCATATCCGTCGTTGCAGCCAGACCTTGCTCAATAGCCAGGTCGTCGCGGTCACCGACATCAATTTGCAGCAAGCGGCGAACGTGGTGTCCGACCTGAAGCTGACCGCCGAGGTTTATCCCGACGGTCACGCGCTGATCAAGGCGCCAGAGGTCGAGGCGATCCTTGTCACCTCCTGGGGCCCGAGCCACGAAGAGTTCGTGCTGGCGGCGATTGCTGCGGGCAAACCGGTGTTCTGCGAAAAGCCCCTGGCCGTCACCGCCGAAGGCTGCCGCAAGATCGTCGAGGCCGAAGTGGCCCACGGTAAGCGTCTGGTGCAGGTCGGTTTCATGCGCCCGTACGATGAAGGCTATCGCGCCCTCAAAGCCGTGATCGACAGCGGCCAGATCGGTGAACCGCTGATGCTGCACTGCGCGCACCGCAACCCGACCGTGGGCGAGAACTACAAGACCGACATGGCGATCACCGACACGCTGATCCATGAACTGGATGTGCTGCGCTGGTTGCTTGATGACGATTACGTCTCGGTGCAGGTCGTGTTCCCGCGCAAATCCAGCAAAGCCCTCGCGCATTTGAAAGACCCGCAAATCGTCCTGCTGGAAACCGCCAAAGGCACGCGCATCGACGTGGAAGTGTTTGTTAATTGCCAATACGGCTACGACATCCAGTGCGAAGTGGTGGGGGAGACCGGTATCGCCAAATTGCCGGAACCGCAACAGGTGCAATTGCGCAGTGGCGCGAAGTTATCGAATGCGATTCTGATGGACTGGAAGGATCGGTTTATCGCTGCCTACGACGTTGAGCTTCAGGCCTTCATTGATGGCGTTCGCGCAGGTCAGGTGGGCGGGCCTTCGGCGTGGGACGGCTTCGCCGCAGCCGTGGCGGCAGACGCGTGCATCGAAGCGCAAAACAGCGGCCAGATCGTCAAGGTTGGCCTGCCGGAGCGCCCACACTTCTACGGCTAACCCCCGACCGCCGATCCCTACGGGGGACGGTGTCGATTTCGGGTGAAGGAGAACAAAAACATGCGCATCGCACTAGACCCCTACATGTACCGCAGCCTGTCCCTGGGCAAGATGGTCGATAAAGTCGCTGAGCTCGGTTACGAACACATCGAGCTATCACCCCGGGAAGACTTCCTGCCGTTCTACAAAGCCCCGCGGGTCGACAAGGCGCGAATCAAGGAGTTTCGCAAAGCCCTGAGCGACACCGGGGTCAAGCTCTCTTCCTTATTACCGATGTACCACTGGGCCGCTGCCGACGAGGGCTTGCGAGTCGCCGCTGTGCGCAACTGGAAGCGCGCGATCCAGATCGCCGTGGAGATGGATTGCGAGCTGGTCAACACCGAATTCACCGGCCAGTCGGACAACCCGCTGGTGTGCGAGAACCAGTTCATGCGCTCCATGGATGAGTTGATCCCCGAGTTCGAACGCGAAGGCATCAAGCTCGATATCCAGGCGCATCCGTATGATTTCTGCGAGCGCAATAACGAGTCGGTGGACATCATTCGCGGGCTCGATCGCGACTGGATCAACTACCTCTACGCCGCGCCGCACACGTTTTTCTATGACGACGGCGTGGGGGATATCGCCTCGATGCTCAAGTACGCCGGCTCGAAATTAAGCCACCTGATCATTGCCGACACCTACAACCACAAAGCGTCGTCGGGGTTGCGCTACATCGTCAACCCACCGGGCGTTGTCGCCACGGTGCATCAGCACTTGGACATCGGCCAGGGTGAGGTAAATTGGGACGCGTTTTTCGGCACCTTGCGCGAGATTCAGTTCGACGGCATCGCGACGGTGTCGGTGTTCGCGTGGGAAGACCGGCCGGATGAGTCGAATCGGATGATGCTGGAACGGGTCAAAAGCGAACTCTGTCGCTAACGGCCACCACAGAACCCTGTAGGAGCTGACGAGTGAAACGAGGCTGCGATCTTTTGATCTTATTTTCAAGAATCAAAGTCAAAAGATCGCAGCCTCGTTTCACTCGACCGCTCCTACAAGGGCCGGTGTAGATCCAGCCAGCGGCTACATAACAATAAGAAGGAATGCACACATGCGTATCGGACTTGTCGGTTACGGCCATGGCGGCCGGTTTTTCCATGCTCCGCTGCTCAGCAGCCTGCCGGGCGCCACGTTTGTCGGCGTGGTCACCCGTTCCCCGGAGCGCCGACAGTTGCTCGCCGCCGAACACCCCAACGTACCGGCGTTTGACAGCATCGGCCAACTGGTGGAAGCCGGGATCGATGTGCTGGTGGTGTCCACGCCGCTCAAGGGCCGCCCGGCGCTGGTGCTCGACGGCATCGAGCACGGGGTGGCGGTGGTCAGCGACAAACCGTTCGCCGCCGATGCGCAACAGGCGCAAACCCTGATCACCATGGCCGAGCGCCAGGGTGTGCGGCTCAGCGTTTACCAGAACCGGCGCTGGGATTCGGATTTCCTCACCGTGCGCAAACTCATTGAATCCGGTGCGCTGGGTCAGATCACCCGTTTCGAATCACGCATCGAACGCTACTCGCCGCAAGCGGTGAACAACGGCAGCGGCGGCGGGTTCCTGCGCGATTTGGGTAGCCATCTGGTGGACCAGGCGCTGCTGTTATTCGGCCCCGTCACGAAGGTGTATGCCGAGCTGGAATACCTGGAAAAAGGCCAGGCCTTCGACAACGGCTTCTTTATGTCCCTGACCCACGCCAACGGCGTCACCTCGCACCTGGGCGGCAGTTGTCTGCAAAACACCCCCGGACCGCGTTTTCGAGTCACCGGCACCCAAGGCTGCTACAGCGTCGATGGGTTGGACGGGCAGGAGGCCTTGGCGCTGGCCGGGCTCTCGCCAAAATCCGAAGGCGAATGCTGGGGTGTTGAAGAGCACCGGCGCTGGGGTTGGTTCGAACAGGGCGAAGTGCGCGAGCGCGTGCCGTCCGAGCGCGGTTGCTGGAACCAGTTCTATTTACAGCTACAAACCGCGTTACAGAGCGGTGGCCCACTGCCGGTCGAGGCCCGTGATGCACTGGCGGCCACCCGTGTGCTGGACGCTGCGCGATTGAGCGCTGAACGCCAGCAAGTGGTGGAATTGGGCCAGTTCGACGCCCGTGGAATAAAATCAGAATAAAATTCTAAAATGAGTTGATATAGAAATTATTTTCCAATAAAGTCATTTCCAGGTTGCCGACAATCAACGTCCAATCACGCTCAAGCCAGGCTTGAACGGGTGCAGGACGAACCAAAAACAAGAAACAAAAGCCAGGTACCGTCGATGAAAACCTTTAACGCTGCTTTGCATGTTTTACGTTCCGCTTCACACCTCTTTCGCGACCTGCCTCGCGCCTCGTTTCATTCCATTTCCCGTTTGCTGTGCGTTGAACGCAACGGCGCCCTGGTCTGCTGCATCCCAGGCGCACCGATTGTCCGCTTGCCCCGTCACTGAAATCGTCACGCCTTATCCATAAAACCAACAAGAATGTGGAGAAAGACTTTTCATGAAGACCCAGATCCGTTTCACCGCACTTGCCTTGTCCCTGATGTTCGCCAGCGGCGCTGCACTGGCCGATATGAAGATCGGTGTGAGCATGTCCCAGTTCGATGACACCTGGCTGACCTACCTGCGCGAATCCATGGACAAGAAAGCCAAGTCCTACCCCGATGGCGTGCAGCTGCAATTCGAAGATGCCCGCAGCGATGTGGTCAAGCAGTTGAGCCAGGTGGAAAACTTCATCAGCCAGAAGGTCGATGCCATTGTGGTCAACCCGGTGGACACCGCCGCCACCCGTAAAATCACGGACGCCGCGGTCAAGGCCGGTATTCCGCTGGTCTACGTCAACCGTCGCCCGGATGACCTGAAACTGCCCAAAGGCGTGGTCACCGTCGCTTCCAATGACCTGGAGGCCGGTGAAATGCAGATGCAGTACCTGGCCGACAAAATGGGCGGCAAGGGCGACATCGTGATTCTGCTCGGCGATCTGGCAAACAACTCCACCACCAACCGCACCAAAGGCGTCAAAGAGGTGCTGGCCAAATACCCGAACATCAAGATCGAGCAGGAGCAGACCGGTACCTGGCTGCGGGATAAAGGCATGACCCTGGTCAACGACTGGCTGACCCAGGGCCGCAAGTTCGATGCGGTGGTGGCCAACAACGACGAAATGGCGATCGGTGCCGCGATGGCCCTGAGTCAGGCCGGCGTCGACAAAAGCACGGTGCTGATCGCCGGGGTCGACGGTACGCCGGACGGCTTGAACGCGATCAAGAAAGGCAACATGGCGGTCTCGGTGTTCCAGGACGCCAAAGGTCAGGCGGATGGTTCCATCGACACGGCGGTGAAAATGGCCAAGAACGAACCGGTTGAACAGAACGTCTGGGTGCCCTACCGCTTGATCACCCCGCAAAACGTCGACACGTTCAAATAGCCTGTCCGTTCAATAACAACAATAAGCACGCAAGGTTGCCACCGCGACCTTGCTGATGGAGTACCTGATCATGTTCGCTTCAGCGACTGTTTCGAGCACCCCGTTGGTGGGTAGCCAGCCAACCGCAACACCTGTCGATGAGCCGTACCTGCTGGAGATCATCAACGTCAGCAAGGGTTTTCCCGGTGTGGTGGCCTTGTCCGATGTGCAACTGCGGGTGCGCCCCGGTTCCGTGCTGGCCTTGATGGGCGAGAACGGCGCGGGCAAATCGACCCTGATGAAAATCATCGCCGGCATCTACCAGCCGGACGCCGGTGAAATTCGCCTGCGGGGCAAACCGGTGGTCTTCGAAACGCCCTTGGCGGCGTTGCAGTCCGGGATCGCGATGATCCACCAGGAACTGAATCTGATGCCGCACATGAGCATCGCCGAGAACATCTGGATCGGTCGCGAGCAGCTCAACGGCTTCCACATGATCGATCACCGCGAAATGCACCGCTGCACGGCGAAACTGCTGGAACGCCTGCGCATCAACCTCGATCCGGAAGAGCAGGTCGGCAACCTGAGCATCGCCGAACGGCAGATGGTCGAGATCGCCAAGGCTGTGTCCTACGATTCCGACGTCCTGATCATGGACGAACCGACCTCGGCCATCACCGACAAGGAAGTCGCCCACCTGTTCTCGATCATTGCCGACCTCAAGAGCCAGGGCAAAGGCATCATCTACATCACCCACAAAATGAACGAAGTGTTCGCCATCGCCGACGAAGTGGCGGTGTTCCGTGACGGCGCCTACATCGGCCTGCAACGGGCCGACAGCATGGACGGCGACAGCCTGATTTCGATGATGGTCGGCCGTGAGCTGAGCCAGTTGTTCCCGGTGCGCGAGAAGCCGATTGGCGATTTGCTGCTGTCGGTGCGCGACCTCAAGCTCGACGGCATTTTCAAAGGCGTGTCCTTTGACCTGCATGCCGGGGAGATTCTCGGCATCGCCGGGTTGATGGGCTCCGGGCGGACCAACGTCGCCGAAGCGATTTTCGGCATCACTCCCAGCGACGGCGGCGAGATTCGCCTCGATGGTCAGGTGGTGCGTATCAGCGATCCGCACATGGCCATTGAGAAGGGCTTCGCGCTGTTGACCGAGGATCGCAAACTCAGTGGCCTGTTCCCGTGCCTGTCGGTGCTGGAAAACATGGAAATGGCCGTGCTGCCGCATTACGCCGGTCACGGTTTCATCCAGCAGAAAGCCCTGCGGGTGTTGTGCGAAGACATGTGCAAGAAGCTGCGGGTCAAGACCCCGTCGCTGGAGCAATGCATCGACACCTTGTCCGGCGGTAATCAACAGAAAGCCTTGCTGGCACGCTGGCTGATGACCAATCCCCGGATCCTGATTCTCGACGAGCCAACCCGTGGCATCGATGTCGGCGCCAAGGCCGAGATTTATCGGCTCATCTCTTACCTCGCCAGCGAAGGCATGGCGGTGATCATGATTTCCTCGGAACTGCCGGAAGTGCTCGGCATGAGCGACCGGGTGATGGTCATGCACGAGGGCGACCTGATGGGCACCCTCGACCGCAGCGAAGCGACCCAGGAACGGGTGATGCAATTGGCCTCGGGCATGTCCGCGGTTCACTAATTGATGTCGGCGATGGCTGCGGCCAGCGCTGGCGACGGGATAGAAGGGTGAGTGGTTATGAACGCGATACTGGAAAACAAGCCAGCAACGGCACCGACCAAGAGTCGTCGGCGCTTTCCGACGGAACTGAGCATCTTCCTGGTGCTGATCGGCATCGGCCTGGTCTTTGAAGTGTTCGGCTGGATCGTGCGCGATCAGAGTTTCCTGATGAACTCCCAGCGTCTGGTGCTGATGATCCTGCAAGTGTCGATCATCGGCCTGCTGGCCATCGGTGTGACCCAGGTGATTATCACCACCGGTATCGACCTGTCCTCCGGTTCGGTGCTGGCGCTGTCGGCGATGATTGCCGCCAGCCTGGCCCAGACCTCGGACTTTGCCCGGGCGGTGTTTCCGTCGCTGACCGATTTGCCGGTGTGGATACCGGTGATTGCCGGGCTTGGGGTCGGGTTGCTGGCGGGGGCGATCAACGGCAGCATCATTGCGATCACCGGAATCCCGCCTTTTATTGCCACCCTCGGCATGATGGTCTCGGCCCGTGGTCTGGCGCGGTATTACACCGAAGGCCAACCGGTGAGCATGTTGTCCGATTCCTACACCGCCATCGGCCACGGCGCCATGCCGGTCATCATTTTCCTGGTGGTGGCGGTGATCTTCCACATCGCCCTGCGCTACACCAAGTACGGCAAATACACCTACGCCATCGGCGGCAACATGCAGGCGGCGCGGACTTCCGGGATCAACGTCAAGCGGCATCTGGTGATCGTCTACAGCATCGCCGGGTTGCTCGCGGGCCTGGCAGGTGTGGTGGCTTCGGCCCGTGCCGCGACCGGGCAGGCCGGGATGGGCATGTCGTATGAACTGGATGCGATTGCCGCTGCGGTGATCGGCGGCACCAGCCTGGCGGGCGGCGTCGGGCGCATCACCGGGACCGTGATTGGCGCGTTGATTCTCGGGGTGATGGCCAGCGGCTTTACCTTTGTCGGGGTTGATGCGTATATTCAGGACATCATCAAAGGATTGATTATTGTTGTGGCCGTGGTCATCGACCAGTACCGCAACAAGCGCAAACTCAAGCGCTGAATCCGAAACAAACCGCAAAATGCGCCACGCCTGATCCGCGTGGCGCAGCCGTTTGTCTTCTATATACAGCCGCTTGACTGAATTTCTTGCTATAAACGCACTCCGATAACCACCGCAACCGCTGCCAAAGCGCACTTTCCGGGTGTTGTCGGACAAATTCGCTGTCTTTTCAGTTGCTGAGGCCTCAAGTCGGCCTTAGACTGCCGCCCCTCGTAAATTGAGTGCCGGGTGGCGCTTGGAGTACATGGCGCCTTTCCGACGGCCGACGAGGTCCGACGGAACGCTCCCTAATTCGCCTTAATGCACGTTTTTTTATAGAGATATCAATGACAAAGGACAAGTTGCTGGCCATGCCGGCGGATGACTACATGAATGCCGAGCAACATGCTTTTTTCTATGAGCTGTTGCAGAACATGAAAGTCGAAACCCACGAGCGCATCGAACAGAACCGTATCGCCATCGAAAGCCTGGACACTCCGGCTGACCCGGCCGATGCGGCTTCCGTTGAAGAAGAGCGCACCTGGCTGGTCAACGCGATCGATCGCGACCAGCGCATGCTGCCTCAGTTGGAACAGGCTCTGGAACGCATCAAAGAAGACAGCTTCGGCTGGTGCGACGACAGCGGAGAGGCCATTGGCCTGAAACGCCTGCTGATCAGCCCGACCACCAAGTACTGCATCGAAGCTCAAGAGCGCCACGAGCAAATCGACAAGCACCAGCGTCAGGCTTGATTCTGCAAGGCAACCCACACATTGTGGGGTGCCCTGAAAAGATCGCAGCCTTCGGCAGCGCCTACACCGATCCCGTAGGAGCTGCCGAAGGCTGCGATCTTTGCTTTTCGTCGTCTGCGAAACTCTCCGCACTTCTTTTGACCTGCTGCAACATCCACTACTAACGGACCATAGATAATGGCCCACTAGTGGCGTTTAATGCAGTCACAACAAATAGAAATCGCATGGGGTGACGAAGATGACGAGAGACGGATCTCTGGTTGGGCATGTGCCTGCACCAGTGCTTGCGCCGAAAAACCTCTGGCTGACGCCCACTGTGCAAAGCATCGCCCTGGTGCTGTTGCTCTGTGGCATGAGCCTGGGCGGCGCATCGCTTTACATCGGCCTGCCCGTGGCGGTGCTGATCATCTGGCTGCCGCGCCTGCGTTCGCGCGCGATCCCCGATTCAACCCCGGCGGACAACACCAGCGCCATCGCCGAGCTGACCCGCGACCTTTCCTACACCACCAGTCACAACGCACTGTCCGCCGCTGGCGTGGCGTTTTCGGTCAAGCAACTGGCCGAGAAGGTGCAATCACAACTCGACGCGGCCAAGCGGATCGTCAGCAACGCGGAAGTGATGATCAGCACCGAGCAGGCGACGTCGACACTCAGCCGAGAAGCCCTGACCGCGGCCAGTGAGGCCCACCAGAGCAGTGCTGCCGGGCGCACCGAACTGATCGAATCCATCTCGCGCATGCATCAGCTCAGCCAACGCGCCAGCGCCAGCCGAGAATTGATCGAAGCCCTGAGTTTGCGCAGCGATGACATTCAGCGGGTTACCCTGGTGATCCAGTCCATCGCCAGCCAGACCAACCTGCTGGCGCTGAACGCCGCCATCGAAGCGGCACGGGCCGGGGAACACGGTCGCGGGTTTGCGGTGGTGGCGGATGAAGTGCGCGGCCTCGCTGCCCGCACCGCAACGGCGACCGGTGAAGTCGGGGAGATGGTCGCCGACATCCAGCAACGCACAGCGCAAGTGGTGGAGCAGATTCGCCAGCTCTCCAGCGACCTGGACGTCGGCGTCAAACAGGTGGAACACACCGGCCAGCATCTGGAAAACATCGCGCGCCTGGCTGCCGGTGTGGAGCATCAGGTCGGCGAAATCGCCCGGGGCGCCGACACCAACCGCGAACAACTGGACAGCCTGTTTCATGCCATCGAGCAGATGCGCAGCGATTTGGCGATCAGTGATCAGCAGACTCAGCATCTGGCCAAGGCTGCGGTGCAGATGGAAGGGCAGGCTGAAACCATCAGCGAGCGCCTGGCTGAGGTCGGGCTGGACGACTATCACCAACGGATTTATGACCTGGCCCGTGAGGGTGCGAGTCAGATTGCCGCGCGTTTTGAGGCGGATATCGATCAGGGGCGGGTCAGCCTCGATGACCTGTTCGATCGCAATTACCAGGCGATTCCCAACACCAGCCCGGCCAAGTTCCAGACGCGCTTCGACCGTTACACCGATCAGGTGTTGCCGGCGATTCAGGAACCGCTGCTACCGCGTCATGAGGGTTTGGTATTTGCCATCGCCTGCACCCAGCAGGGCTACGTGCCGACTCATAACACGGTGTTCAGCCAACCGCTGACCGGGGATGCTCAGGTCGATACCTTGCAGAACCGCACCAAACGCAAGTTCGCTGATCGCACCGGGATTCGTTGTGGCAGCCATCAGCAGCCGGTGCTGTTGCAGACGTATACCCGCGATACCGGTGAGTTGATGCACGACTTGTCGGTGCCGATCATGGTCAAGGGGCGGCATTGGGGTGGGTTGCGGTTGGGGTATAAACCGGAGAAACCACGCTAGGTGCGTGGTTCTGTATACAGATGTCGAAGCAAGGTTTCGCCTGTAGCAGCTGCCGAGGTACGAGGCTGCGTTCGGCTGCGCAGCAGTCGTAAAACCTGAACGCGCGGGTCTTACTGAAGAAACGCGCCGGCTGATTTCACGACTGCTTCGCAGCCGAACGCAGCCTCGTACCTCGACAGCTGCTACGAGCGAATGCCAGTTGCTACAGGTGGGGGGCTAGTGAACCTGATGCATCCGCAGATTCAGATCATCCACCACCCGTGCCCAGTCCGCGTCTTCACGCAGTTGTTCTTTCAGGAAGCCTGCTTGTTGCGGCGTCCAGAATTCGGCGTCGATCAGTTTTTTGTCGTCGGGAAGTGGTGAGTGACTGCCAATGAAATCGTCGATGGCCTTCTCGCTGGAGTCCAGGCCGAGCTGGTCGAACAAACCTTTTAAATCGTGTGTAGGTGAATCCATGTTCATCTCCTTGCGGGTCGCGTCGAGTGCGAGGTCTGAGGGGCGGCTTCACTGCATCTGAGGGAGCCGCGCTTCAGGAGTTCGATTGCGATGGTCGAAAGCAGGAGAGAGCATAGACGGCAAAGCCGGATCAGGCTTTCAATGCACCGTCATCGACCGCCAGCTTCAACGCCTTGGCGGCTTCCTGGGCGGCGATGAAGGCGACGTCCGAGGTTTTGAACCAGCGATCCTTCTCGACCTGGTGATAGGTCACGGTGGTCAAGGGTGGTTTGGCACGCATCACAATGACAGCCTGGAATTCGCCGTCGACTTCTCTGGCTTCGCCCCGGATAAAAAATTCACCGATATCAAATTCCGTCACGTAGCAGCCTTCCCTTGAAAATATTCTGTTGTATTGAAAACCGTCCGCCGAGGGGCCGGGATTCATGGGTTGCGCAGTATGGCAGTAGTTGCCGGCCGACGGCTGAGTTAAGTCGTCGGCGTGACGAAACGTCATCAGGGAATGCAAGGCTTGACGTCAGGTGCGTGCCGCCAGCGAGCGGGCGAGGGCGCAGGCTTCGTTATGGTCTGCGCGGAAACCTCTGACACGGCCAGTGGCCGTTTCCTTGATGTGGAAGAACGCCTTGCCGGCCGGCACCACCTGAAAAGCAGGCAGGGCAAGCGCTTGAAGGGTTGGGGCAAAGGCCTGAAACACCAGTGGGGGCAGGGGCGCCGGAGGGTTTGTGTGAGGCGTCGAGTGCTTCGCAAAGTGGGTCATGGTGCACATAAGAAGTCCTTTTCGTATTTTTACCGACGTGTGTTCGTCGTTTTGAGTAGTCTCGACGAGCATGGCTGCTCTAGAATCGCCAACACTGGTTGACGATTGGCATCCATCTAAAGCAATTTTTTACGGGCGATATGTCGGAAAAGTGCTTTTCTTGAAGGGATTTTTCCCTAAAGTTGGTAGGCCGCCTTTTCTGGCCTCCAGAAGGGTGTTTTCCTTCAACGTTTGGCGAACGTCAGGGAGGACGGCGCGAGTGACAATCCAGTAATCTCTCTTACCTCGCGATGGATGAGCGCTCTGCTCAGTTCAGGATTCGACCCGGCCCATTCGGCAACACCTTCGCCATGGCCGCTTTTTTCTGCTGTGCGTTTTTCCTGCGTGCAGCATCATTTTCAGATGTGGGGATGTTTCCTTGGCAGTAAGTAATCTTGATATGCACGCGTTGTTCGTCCTGGGCGATTTGCGTGCGAAGTTGGTTAAACAGTTCCAGTCCCGTTTTGTCTATGTCACCGAACAGAACGCCGAAGGCATCTACATTGCCGAAATCGATACCGAAGAAGCGCTGGTGGTGGACGACAAGCCTGGCCTGAAACTCAAGGTCGGCGATCACTTCAGCGCCTCGGTATTGCCCAGTCGCGAAGGCGGCAAACTGGACATCAAGTTCCGTGAAATCAAACTGACGGTTTACGGTTTGGGCGATTACGCGTTTGTCACCACCGCTGATGGTCACGGGATCGTGTTCAAGGAAGGCCATAGCGTGGTGATGGTATTCGCCGCCCACCAGCAGTTGCAGGAAGGCCTGACCAAAACCCTGAAAGCCGTGACGGCCAAGGCTGCGAAATGGCGCAAAGGTGAACTGGTGACCTTCAAGGCCAGCGAGTAATGCCTCTGACCCGCGCCGATTTCCATGTGCAGAACCTTGCCAGTGCACAGGTCGAGGCCCAGCGCCTGTTCGACCAGAAGGCGATTCTGCAGGGCGGCTGGCTGACGTGGGTGGCGTCACAGATCTACACCTTGCGTCCGGCTGAGTACGCCAGCATGGTGCGAAGGGAGCTGGCCCGGTTGCAGCAACCTTCTGAAAAGTAATCCTCGTACCTCATCACCCCTAAAAAGCGGGAACCTCTACTACAGTCAATGGACTGAGTATTCAGAGGCTTGCGGTCTTGTCTGTCAGGCCATCCTGCTATTGCTGTGAACAGCACGAGGTGCAAAAGCATGAAAGGACTTCGACGGTTGCTGGCCGCTACCCTGGCCACCTTTGGTTTGTTGGCTGCGCCGGTCCCGGTGTTCGCCGCCCAGGCGCCGATCCACTTCGCCGACCTGAACTGGGAAAGCGGCAGCCTGATCACCGATATCCTGCGGATCATCGTCGAGAAGGGCTACGGCCTGCCGACCGATACGTTGCCGGGCACCACCATCACCCTGGAAACCGCCCTGGCCAACAATGACATCCAAGTCATTGGTGAAGAGTGGGCCGGCCGCAGTCCGGTGTGGGTCAAGGCCGAAGCCGAAGGCAAGGTCGCGAGCCTGGGCGATACGGTCAAGGGTGCCACCGAAGGCTGGTGGGTGCCGGAATACGTGATCAAGGGCGACCCGGCCAAGGGCATCAAACCCCTGGCGCCAGACCTGCGCAGCGTCAGCGACCTGCCGCGCTACAAGGACGTGTTCAGCGACCCGGAAAGCCCGGGCAAGGGGCGCTTCCTCAACAGCCCGATCGGCTGGACTTCGGAAGTGGTAAACAAGCAGAAACTCACGGCCTATGGCTTGAACGACAGTTATGTGAATTTCCGTAGCGGTTCCGGCGCAGCGCTGGATGCGGAGATTGCTTCGTCGATCCGCCGTGGCAAGCCGGTGCTGTTCTATTACTGGTCGCCGACGCCGTTGCTCGGGCGCTTCAAGTTGATTCAACTGGAAGAACCGCCGTTTGACGCCGAAGCCTGGAAAACCCTGACCGACGCCGACAACCCGAATCCGAAACCGACCCGTTCGTTGGCTTCAAAGCTATCGATTGGGGTGTCCACGCCGTTCCAGAAACAGTACCCGCAGATTGCCGAGTTCTTCAGCAAGGTCGATTTGCCGATCGGGCCGTTGAACAAAGCCTTGGCGGAAATGAGTGAAAAGCACACTGCACCGCGCCAGGCGGCCGAGGCGTTCATGAAGGCGCATCCGCAGGTTTGGCAGGCGTGGGTGCCGAAGGATGTGGCGGATAAGGTTAGCGCGTCACTGAACTGACCGCATTCCCTGTAGGAGCAAGGCTAGCCCGCGATGGCGATTTCACTGACGCCATCGCGGGCAAGCCTTGCTCCTACAGGGGCACGCATTCCAAATGTGGGAGCGGGCTTGCTCGCGAAGCTTTTGCTCTTAGAACTTAGTCTGTACGGCTAACTCGAAAGTGCGCGGTGTGCCGAGGTAGTAAGCCGGCGACACATGCGCAAACTCGGCATACACCTCGTTGGTCAGGTTACGCACCCGGCCGGTGACGGTGGTGTGTTGGTCGACCTTGTAGCTCAGGAAACTTCCGAACAGCGTGTACGACGGCACGGTCATGGTGTTGGCATTGTCGGCAAACACTGAAGCCACGTATCGCGCATCGACGCCACCCTGCCATTGCGGCGCGAAGTCGTAGGTCAGCCACAGGTTGCCGACCCGATCCGGCACGTTGGTCGGTGTGTTGCCTTTACGTGAAACCACCACGCCCGCCGCGTTCTTCTCGCTGAACTCGTCGTATTGCGCATCGACCCAGGCGAAGTTGCCTTCGGCCAACAGTTTGTCGGTGATCCTGAAAGATGTGGCCAACTCAATGCCTTTCGAGGTTTGCTGACCCACCGGAATACTTTGCGTCGGGTCGAGTGGATCAGTCACCGCGAAATCCTTGCGCTCGATCGTATACGCCGCCACCGTCGCCGAGCCGCGACCGCCCAGATAATCAAACTTGCTGCCGACTTCCCATTGCTTGCCGGTGGATACGTCGAAATCTTGCGTGCCATTGGGCTGTTCGGCGGCGGTGCTGTATTGCACGTAGACGTTGGCCGTGGGGATGAACTGGTAAGTCAGTCCGACCCGCCCGGTGACCGGTTCCCAGCTGCGCTTGAGGTGCCGGGGATTGCTGGCGGTCACCTCGCGGTGGTTGGTCACGTCCAGGTCGATGTCGTCGTAACGCAGGCCGGTCAGCAGCGCCAGTTTGTCGGTCAATGCCAGGCGGTTCTCGACGAACAGCGCCTTGGTCGTGACCTCGTTGGTTTTGTCACTGATCAGCTTCGGGTTGGTGCCGGGGATGTCATAGAAGTGCCCGGGCTGGAAGTTGTTCGGATCAACCGTGCTGGCACCTTTGACGTTCAGCGGCGAGTTGGTGGTCTGGTTGACCTTGTACTCGAAACCGCCGGACCAGGTGGTGTCCAACCCAAACAGCGTGTTGTCGTGACGCAACTCGAACTGGTCGCCGTTCTGCTCGCCCTGATGCCGCACCTGATACGCCGTGGAACGGTTCACCGCGCTGTTATCGGCGTTGTATTGGTAGGTTTCCAGGTTGCGATAGTCGCGCTGGCTGTCGAGGTGATACAGCGTGTTGCGCAGAGTGGTGCTGTCGTTGATCCGGTAATCAATGATCGAGCGCACCCATATCGTGCGCTGTTCGTAGCGACCGTCCTCGACGTTGTAGTTATTGAAGCGATTGTGTTTATCGATCTTCAACTCGCCAGCCTTGGGGTTAAGGACCGGCGTGCCCCAATAAGGACTGTCCTCGTGTTCGTCCTGATATTCCAGGGCCAGGGTGTGGGACAGGTTGGGCGTCAGGTCGCTGAGCAGCGAAAATGCCATGCTCCAGGCGTCGCGCTCCTGACGGTCGATGTAGCCGTTGCTGGTGTTGTGGCTGACGTCGAGCCGCGCGTAGTGCTGAACGTCCGCCCCGGCTTCGCTGAGGGCGTGGTTGAGGCCAAATGCGGTCTCGGTGGTGTCGTAGCTGCCGTAGCTGACCCGACCTTCGGCGGCTTGCTCTTCGCGGGTCGCCAGTTTGGTCACGTAGTTCAGCGAACCACCCACGGAACCGGCACCATTGATCAGCGACGAGGGGCCGCCCACCAGCTCCACCCGATCATAAATCCACGCGTCCACCGGGCGCGCCAGACCGCTCGATACGTTGATGCCGTTGAACATCTGGGTGATTTGGCTGTTGGTGAAACCGCGATAGGACACGAACCCGCCGAAACCCGGTGGGGCGCTGGCGTTCACGCCGGGCAAGGTATTGGCGGCGTCCTGGAAGTTCTGCGCACCGTGGCGCTCGATGTCATTGCGGTTGGCGATGGCCACCGAGGCCGGGGTGTCCCGCACACTCAGGCCCAGCCGCGAGGCCATGCCGCTGGGTTGGTCAAGGCTCAGGCCGGGTTCGTTGCCGGCTTCACCGTCAATGGTGATCGGCGCCAGATCCACAGTGGATTGCGCCCAGGTGTTAACGGACAGGCAGCCGAACAGGCTGGCCAAAAGAGGAAGATGTTTCATCAGTGAATCCTGAATGCTTGGCTAGGAAACAGCGCACAGGCAAACGCCACGCGTTAGCGCAGTGGGCTGATCAGAAGGCGAAGTCGTTCAGGCGAAAGGCGGGGCGCGAGGGTTGGCGGACGGCCAGGTGTAGCGGGTGGGAAGGTCGATGTGCGCAACAACGGCCAGTGGTGGGCTGTGCTGTTGCGGGAGGATCGCCAGGGTCAGGCTGGAATTGAGCGCCGGGCCCATGCCGCCGGTGGAGCACAGCGGGCAGCCAAACGCCTTGGACAGGGTCGGCAGCTTCTCTTCGGAGGTGTCCGAGGCGGCGGGTGCCTGGGTCGCCGGATCGACGGCGCAGAACTGGCCGCCGAGGCCGTTGAGCTGCATCCCGACCATTTGCCCGTGACCGATACTGCAGGCGAACACGTTGAACAGGACGCAGCAATAAAGCATCCAGGCCATCAATGTGCGATCAGTTCGGGCGAATTTCATGGGGCGGCACTTTACCACCGCCGATGACATTTACCCTTACAAAAATGCTCGATGAAGTTCATCCTGCTGCGACATTTCACGCTGGAAGTCTGAATATGAGCCTTATGGTCGCGCAATGGATTGCTGCAATCTTCCTGTTGATCAGCCTGATTCACTTGTATTGGGCGGCAGGCGGCAAGTTGGGAAGCGAGGCGGCAGTGCCGCGAGTGCCCGGGGAGGGTGGCGGGGAATCAAGGCCAGCGTTCAAGCCTTCGGGGTTTGCCACATTGCTGGTGGCGGTGGGTTTGCTGCTGATCGCGATGCTGGTGTGTTTGCGGGTCGGTCTGTACCTGCCGACGGTGCAGCACTGGTCGCTACAATGGGTGATCAGCGCCATTGCGATGCTGATGTTCGCCCGGGCGATCGGCGATTCGAACCTGATGGGGTTCTTCAAGCAGGTCAAGGGTTCGAAATTTGCCCGGCTCGACACCTGGGCTTATTCGCCGTTGTGTGTGGTGTTGGGGGCCGGGTTATTGGCAGTGGCCTGGATCTGATCCGGGAGTAAAGCAAGATCAAAAGATCGCAGCCTTCGACAGCTCCTACAGGTGTACACATAACTCTGTAGGAGCTGCCGAAGGCTGCGATCTTTTGCTTCTAACTTTTGCTTTCGGTGTGCCGACTACTCACCTCAGCCGGCACATCATCCCCGGCCATACGCTTGCGGAACAACGCGGCCCGCGCCAGCAGCAACGTGGTCACCGGCACCGTGATCGCCAGCAAAATCGGAATCAGCCACGCGTGCAATACCGGCGCGGACTTGAGCGCCGAAAAGTAAATGATCGACGCCAACGCCACACACCACGCGCCCAAGGTCGACGCCAGGGCGGGCGGGTGCATGCGCTGGAAGTAATCCTTCATCCGCAGCAACCCGACCGCGCCAATCAGCGCAAACAGACTGCTGAGCACCAACAGGATCGCCACCGGAATCTCGACCCACAACGACAGTTCGCCATTCATTCGATCACCTCGCCACGCAGCAGGAATTTGGCCAGGGCAAACGAGCCGACGAAGCCGAACAGGGCGATCAGCAGCGCCGCCTCGAAGTAGGTGTCACTGGCATAACGAATGCCCAGGGTCAGCATCATCAGCATGGCGATGATGTACAGGTAATCCAGGGCCAGAACACGGTCCTGGGCCGATGGCCCCTTGAACAGGCGCACTAGCGTCAGGATCATCGCCACGGAAAAGATGAACAGGCTCAGCAGGATCGCATTCGACAGCAAGGCGCTCATTCGAAGATCTCCATCAAGGGACGCTCGTAGGTCGTCTTGAAATGCTCGATAAACGACGCTTCGTCATCCAGATCGAACACGTGCAGCAACAGGATGCTGCGGTCCAGCGCCAGTTCTGACCAGACCGTGCCGGGGACCACCGTGCAGATCATCGACAGCGCCGCGAGGCCGTTGGCGTCACGCAAGTCCATCGGCACTTTGACAAATGCCGAGCGTGGTGGACGCCGACCAGCGTTGAGCACGCCCCAGGCCACCGCGAGGTTGGACGTCACCACATCGCGACCGACCAGGAAAAACAGCCGCACCATCACGCCGGGCCGTCGAATGCGGATGGGGAGCGGCCGCAATTTGCGCATCATCAGCGGCGCGCAAAGCCCCAGCACCGCGCCCAGCAGCAGATTGCCGGGGCTCAGGGACAGGTTCAGCAACAGCCACAACAGCCACAGCGCCAGGGACAACCACGGTGCCGGAAACAGACGCTTCATGGTTGCACCTCCGCCATCGCAGCCTTGGCTTCAGGGCTCGGAACCGCGCGGGTGCCGAGCACCGCCATTACATATTGCTGCGGGTTGTTCAAGGCATCCGCGGCAGCCTGGGTGTAGCGCAGCAGCGGTTCGGCCTTGAACGTCAACACGATGCTCAGCCCCAGCAGCGCGATGATCGGCACGCATTCGAAGCGGCGCAGCAGTGGCGATGGCCGCTCTTCCGGGGTCCAGAAACGCTGGATGCCCAGGCGCGAGAAAGCAATCAGCGAAGCCAGCCCGGACAGGACCAGCAATGCCAGCAAGCCCCACGCCGCGTTCGATACCGGCACGTCACCGCTATTGCCGATACCCATTGGGTTGAGCAGGGCGCTAAGCAAGCCGAGCTTGCCGATAAACCCGGACAGTGGTGGCATGCCAATGATCAGCAGCGAGCAGGCAATGAAACTCAAACCGAGGAACGCCATGGTCCAGGGGATCACCTGGCCGACCACGGCTTTCTGTTCGTCGTCGAGGTTGATGCCTTTGGGCGGTTGCAGGGATTCCATCGGCCGTGGCAGCAGGTCGCCGTCGTCGTACAGCGGCATTTCGTTGACCGAACGGGAGCGCTCAATCAACTCGGCCAGCAGGAACAGCGCACTCAATGCCAGGGTCGAGCTGACCAGATAGAACAGCGCCGCGCCAATCAGGTTGGGTTGGGCGAAACCGATGGCCGACAGCAGAATCCCGGCAGACACCAGAATGCTCAGGCTGGCCAGGCGTTCCAGGCGTTGCGCGGCCAGAATCGCCACCCCGGCGCAGACGATGGTCGCCATGCCGCCGTAGATCAGCCAGTCTCCGCCAAAGTAGGCGGACGCCCCGGCCTGACCAGAGAACAGCAGCGTCCACAATCGCAGCAAGGTGTAGACGCCAACCTTGGTCATGATCGCGAACATTGCCGCCACCGGTGCGCTGGCTGCGGAATAGGCCGGCACCAGCCAGAAGTTCAGCGGCCACATCCCGGCCTTCGCCAGGAACGCCACCGCCAGAATCGCCGCGCCGGCATGCAGCAGGCCGCGATCGGCTTCCGGCACCAGCGGTATTTTCAGCGCCAGGTCGGCCATGTTCAGCGTGCCGGTGACGCCATAAATCAGCGCCGCGCCAATCAGGAACAGCGACGAGGCCAGCAGGTTGATCGAGATGTAATGCAGCCCCGACGACACCCGCGCCCGACCCGAACCGTGCAACATCAGGCCATAAGACGCGGCCAGCAACACTTCGAAGAACACGAACAGGTTGAACAGGTCTGCCGTCAAAAACGCGCCGTACAGGCCCATCATCTGAATCTGGAACAGCGCGTGGAAGCTTGAGCCGGCACCGTCCCAGCGAGCCATGGCGAACAGTAGGGCGCTGACGCCGATGATCCCGGTCAGGACCAGCATCAACGCCGAGAGGCGATCCACCACCAGCACCAGGCCGAACGGCACTTGCCAGTTGCCCGGCAGGTACACGCCGATGGAACCAGGCACGCCAGTGGTTTGCGTCCATTGCAGCAACAACACCGAAATCCCCAGGCCCAACAGGCTGGAGAACAGGTTGATCTTGGCTTTCAACGGACGATGTTTTTCGCCGAGCATCAGCATGATGGCGGCGGTCAGCAGCGGCAGCAGAATCGGTGCGGCGATCAGGTGCGTCATCGCATTCATTCTTTAGGCTCCCGGCCATCCACATGGTCGGTGCCGGTCAGGCCCCGGGAGGCGAGCAACACCACCAGGAACAGCGCGGTCATGGCGAAGCTGATGACGATCGCGGTCAACACCAAGGCTTGCGGCAGCGGATCGGTGTAATGCAGCAAATCCTGCGGCACGCCGTCCTTGATGATCGGCTCCTTGCCGATGAACAGGCTGCCCATGCTGAAGATGAACAGGTTGACGCCGTAGGACAGCAGGCACAGGCCCATGACCACCTGGAATGTCCGCGGTCGCAGGATCAGCCAGACGCCAGATGCCGCGAGGACGCCGATGGCGATTGCGATGACTTCTTCCATCAGACGGCTCCCTTGGCGGCAACGGATCGGGGCAGCACGGCGGATTTAGGCTGCGCTGCGGTTTTGTGACCCCGTACCGATTGGTGGGCAAGGGCGGTGAGGATCAACAGCGTCGAACCGACCACCACGGCGTACACGCCAATGTCGAAGAACAGCGCGCTGGCGATATGAATGTCGCCCAGCACCGGCAGTTCGAAATGCCAGGTGTGGGTGGTCAGGAACGGATAGCCGACCGCCATCGCCCCCAGCCCCGTAGCCGTGGCGAACAACAACCCGGTGCCCATCCAGCGCAGAGGGCGCAGGCTCATTTGCGCCTCGACCCATTGGGTGCCGGCGACCATGTATTGCAGGATAAAGGCGACGGACATCACCAGCCCGGCGACAAAACCGCCGCCCGGTTGGTTGTGGCCGCGCATGAACAGATAGAACGACACCACCATGGCAATCGGCAGCAACAGGCGCACCAGCACCGCCGGCACCATCATGAAACCGAGGGCGGTATCGCTGGCGTGGCGTGGGTTGACCAGGTCGGTGACCACGTCGGGCGCGAGCAACCGCTGCTGGGCCGGCAGTTGCAGGCTTTCTTTCGGTGGGCGGAAACGGCGTAGCAGGGCGAACACGGTCAGCGCCACGGCGATCAGCACGGTGATTTCACCGAGGGTGTCGAAGCCACGGAAGTCCACCAGCATCACGTTGACCACGTTGCTGCCACCGCCCTCGGGCAGGGCGCGGCTGAGGTAGAACGAGGAAATATCGTTCGGCGTCTGGCGGGTCAACATCGCGTAGGCCAGCAATGCCATGCCGCCACCGACCAGGGTCGACAGCAGCAAGTCACGGATACGACGGATGCGCGCCTTGCGCAGGGTGCTTGGCAGCGGCGACACCTCTTCGATGCGGCGTGGCAGCCAGCGCAGGCCCAACAGGATCAGCACGGTGGTCACCACTTCGACCACCAGTTGCGTGAGCGCCAGATCCGGCGCCGAGAACCAGACGAAGGTCACGCAGGTCATCAACCCGCACACGCTGACCATGGTCAGGGCGGCGAGACGGTGGTACTTGGCCTGCCACGCCGCGCCGAGGGCGCAGGCAATCGCCAGCAGCCACAGGATTACGAACACAATCGAACCCGGGATTTTCGGCCGGTCGCCCCAACTCAGGCTGCTGTGGAGCATCGGGATCAACCCGGCCAGCACGGCGGCGAGCACCATCAGGAACAATTGGGTTTGCAGGCGTTTGGTGCTGATCCGCCGTTCCAGGCGACGGGCCAGACGCATCATCACCACCAGACTGCGCTCGAACAGGCGCTTGCCATTGAAGCGGCCAACCAGCGGCGGGAATTTGAAGCGCCCGCGCTTGAGCTGATTGCGCAGTAGCAGGTAGAGCACGATGCCGCCGGACATGGCGATCAGGCTCATGATCATCGGCGCGTTCCAACCGTGCCAGATCGCCAGACTGTATTCCGGCAGCGTGCCGCCGACCACGGGCAATGCCGCCGCCGCGAGCAACGGGCCGACCACCTGCGCCGGGAAGATCCCGACGATCAGGCAGGTGAACACCAGCAACTCGACCGGCGCGCGCATCCAGCGTGGCGGCTCGTGCGGGGTGTGCGGCAGGTCGGTGGCGGGCGGGCCGAAGAACACGTCAACGGTAAAGCGCAGGGAGTAGGCGACGCTGAACGTACCGGCGATGGTCGCGACAATCGGCAAGGCCATCTCGACCCAGGCCGTGGCGTTGATGAACACGGTTTCGGCGAAAAACATCTCTTTGGAGAGGAAGCCGTTGAGCAACGGCACACCGGCCATCGAGGCACTGGCGACCATGGCCAGGGTGGCAGTGAACGGGATCAGCTTGATCAGGCCGCTGAGCTTGCGAATGTCCCGGGTGCCACTTTCGTGGTCGATGATCCCGGCGGCCATGAACAGCGAGGCCTTGAACGTGGCGTGGTTGAGAATGTGGAACACCGCGGCCACGGCGGCCAGCGGACTGTTCAGGCCCAGCAGCAGGGTGATCAGGCCAAGATGGCTGATGGTCGAGTAGGCTAGCAAACCCTTGAGGTCGTTCTGGAACATCGCGCAATACGCGCCGAGCAGCAGGGTGCAGGCCCCGGCCCCGCTGACGATGTAGAACCATTCTTCACTGCCGGACAGCGACGGCCACAGCCGTGCGAGCAGGAACACCCCGGCCTTGACCATCGTCGCCGAGTGCAGATAAGCCGAAACCGGGGTTGGTGCCGCCATTGCGTGGGGCAGCCAGAAGTGGAAGGGGAATTGCGCGCTTTTGCTCAAGGCGCCGATCAGGATCAGGGGCAGCAGAATAGGGTAGAGGGCATGTGCGCGAATCAGATCGCCGGCGGCCAGGACCTTGTCCAGGTCATAGCTGCCGACCACATGGCCGAGCAGCATGACCCCCGCGAGCAAGCACAAACCCCCGGCCCCGGTGACCATCAGCGCCATATAGGCGCCGCGTCGCGCATCGGCGCGGTGGTGCCAGTAGCCGATCAACAGGAACGAGAAGAGGCTGGTCAGCTCCCAGAAAAACACGATCTGGATCAGGTTGCCGGAAATCACCAGCCCGAGCATGGCGCCCATGAATGCCAGGAAAAACGCGAAGAATCGTGGCACCGGATCGTCCGGCGACATGTAGTAGCGGGCGTACAGCGACACCAGCGTGCCGATACCCAGCACCAACAGCGAGAACAACCAGGCAAACCCGTCCATGCGCAGGACGAAATTCAAGCCGAGGCTCGGTAGCCAGAAAAACTCTTCGCGTATCACGCCGCCATGGGCGATTTGCGGGTACAGGAGGGCGACCTGGATGGTGCCAATCAAGGCCACCAGGCCAGCCAACAGCGATTCGGTGTTACGCGCGTTATGTGGCAGCAAAGCCGCGACACAGCTGCCGATAAAAGGCAGAAGCAGTAGAACTATCAGGGACATAGGCTTCTAATCTGCGGAAGTTTGTGATGCATCATACGTGCCGGAATCAGGATCACCAAACGGCAACCTGTGGCAGGATCCTTCAAGGTAGGCGGGATAGGCCGGTTTTGCTCGTTCTGACGGGAATGATTGCAGCAGGTCCGACCCCTTCGCGAGCAGGCTCGCTCCCTCAGGGATCAACGGCGGACACAGATCCTGCATTCACTGACAATCCCCTGTGGGAGCGGGCTTGCTCGCGAAGGGGCCGGCACATCCAATGTCAATGTCACCAGATAGACCGCTTTCGCGAGCAAGCCCGCTCCCACAAGGGGTCTGCGGTTTACATGCCGAACTCTGTGGGAGCGAGCCTGCTCGCGAAAGCGGTGTATCAGTCACATCAAACTAATCGACAGCCTCAGTCTCCGAGACGCTCTCAACCTGCTCCCGCTGTTTACCCTTGGTCTTCAACTCACTGACAATCACCGCCGCCACAATCAACCCCGCCCCCAGCAACGCAATCGCCGGCAAGCGCTCCCCGGCAATCCGCCCGACAATCCCGGCCCACACCGGCTCACCGGCATAGATCAATGTCGCCCGGGTCGGCGAAACGCTTTTCTGCGCCCAGTTCATCGCCACCTGAATCGCCGCACTCGCTGCACCCAAACCCAATGCGCTGCCCAACAGCAGCCATGAGAAGTGCGGAATCGCTTCCTGGGTCGGCACCACCATCAGAAACGCCAGCATCGACGTGACCGCCAATTGCACCACCGTCACCCGCCGCACATCGACCTGACCGGCATAGGTGCTGATCAGAATGATTTCGGCGGCAATCGCCACGGTGCTGATCAACGTGGCGATTTCGCCGGGGCTGAAGTTCAACGAAGCACCGGACGGCCCGGACAACATCATCAGCCCGGTGAACGCGAGCATGATGCCAATGCTCGGCATCAACCCCGGCCGTTTGCCAAAGACTAGCCATTGCAGCAACGGCACAAACGGCACATACAACGCGGTAATAAACGCCGACTGGCTACTGGGAATCGTCTGCAAGCCCACGGTCTGCAAGCCATAACCGAGCATGATCGCCACACCAATGAAGAAGCCGGCCTTGAGTTCCAGCAGCGTCACTGCCCGCAGGCTGCGCCAGGAGAACAACGAGACAATGCACGCCGCGGCGGCAAAGCGCAGGCCCACGAAAAACATCGGCCCGCTGACGGTCATTGCATGTTGCACCAGCAAAAACGTCCCGCCCCAGACCATTGTGATCAGGCCCAGCACGCACTCGGCCTTGCTGAACCGCGAGAAACGGGAAGAAGCCTGAGGGGAGTTCGCTGACATCATGACCTTGCGCGCTACTTGGGGCGGACGCACAATGCGCCCGAATGTTGCGCAGTATACTGCCCAACCCCATCGAGTGAGCAATATAGTGCACAAAGATTCTCCGCCGCGGGCTTCGGTCCTCCAGCACGTCAGCCAGAACGTTCGACGCTTGCGCCACGCCGCCGATATGAGCCAGACCGCGCTCGCGGAAAAATCCGGGGTCAGTCGCCGAATGCTGGTGGCCATCGAGGCTGGCGAGAAAAACGTCAGCCTGACCACCCTCGACCGCGTGGCCGAAGCGCTGGACGTGGCGTTCAGCGACCTGATTCAGGCGCCGGATGCCCGCGACACGAGTCGCATCAACGAAGTGGCCTGGGCCGGCAAAATCCCGGGCAGCAAAGCGGTGTTGCTCTCCAAAGCCACCGCTATCCGTGAAGTGGAACAGTGGGAATGGTGCCTGCAACCGGGGGAAATCTACCCGTCACAACCGGATGCCGACGGCTGGAGCGAACAGATCTACGTGTTCGAAGGCTGCCTGACCCTGATGCTCGGCGACACCCCGCAGAGAATCGCCGCCGGTGAGTTTTTCATGTTTGCCAGCAACCAGCCGCATTCCTATCGCAATGAAGGCGACGTGGCGGCGCGGTTTGTGCGCAATGTGGTGATCTGACTGTTTACAGGCCAACAGTGGATGAACACTTTGCTGTTTTTAAGCTGCAAGTATTTCTCGGATAATTCGACAAGCTATTGAAATAGAACGAATTTATATTCAGGCACGACTCCTGCAAAAGCTCCAGGGTATTCACCCGGAACCACGGAGTCGGCTCATGACAACTTCACCTCCCACTGCCCACCTGATCCGCTCGGACGCCGAAGCCATCGCGGTCGCGCACAAGCTCGCCGCACGCTTCGCCGTCGAGGCCAGCGTTCGGGATCGCGACCGACGCCTGCCAGTGGCCGAACTCGACGAGTTCTCCGCCAGCGGTCTGTGGGGCATCACCGTGCCCAAGGACTACGGCGGCGCCGGGGTGTCCTACGTGACCGTGGCTGAAGTGATCAAGATCATTTCCGCCGCCGATTCATCCCTCGGCCAGATCCCGCAAAACCACCTCGGCGTGCTCGACATCCTGTTGCAAACCGCCACCGAGGAGCAGAAGCGCTATTACTTCGGCAAAGTCCTGCAGGGCCACCGCTTTGGCAATGCCTTTTCCGAATTCAAAAGCAAAAATGCCGGTGCCTTTGAAACCCGCATCCGTTTCGATCAAGACAGCGCGCAAATCGACGGCGAGAAGTTCTACTGCACCGGCGCGTTGTTCGCGCACATCGTGCCCGCGGTGGCGGTCAACGAGCAGAATCAGGCGTTTATTGCTTTCATCGAACGCGACAATCCCGGTTTGACCGTGATCGACAGTTGGGACGGTTTCGGCCAGCGCACCACGGCCAGCGGTGGCGTGACGCTGAATGCGGTGAAAGTACCGTTGAACGCGGTCATCCCGGCCCATAAAGCCTTCGACGAACCCACCGCCGACGGCCCGATTTCGCAAATCATCCAGGCCGCCGTGGACACCGGCATCGCCGTCGGCGCGCTGGAAGAAACCAAGCGCTACGCCCGCGAATCCCGCCCGTGGATCGACAGCGGAAACGATCACGGCTGGCAGGACCCGTTCAGCATCGCCGCGATTGGCGACCTTGAATGGCGCGTCCACGGCACCGAAGCGATCCTGAAGAAGGCCGGGCTGGCCATCGACGCCGCGTTGCTCAACCCCAACGAAGACACCGTCGCCCATGCCTCCGTGGTGGTGGCCCAGGCCAAAGTGCTGTCCGCCGAGATCGCGTTGCTCGCCAGCAGCAAACTCTTCGAACTGGCCGGCACCCGCTCGGTGCTCGGCAAATACAACCTCGACCGCCACTGGCGCAACGCCCGGACTCACACACTGCATGATCCGGCGCGCTGGAAATTCCACCTGATCGGCAACTACCTGCTCAACGGCGTGAAACCCGCGCGCCACGCCTGGAACTGAGGAGCCCACCATGAATGCCTTGACTCAACCGATTAGTGCCGGGCAACCCCTGGCCAAAAGTCAGCACGACGTGCACAACGCCCGCAACCTGCTGGAGGCGACCCTGCGGTTTGTCCGCCAACAAGGGCAAACCGCGCAGGATCCTTACGTCATCAGCCGTTTCGGTGATTTGCACATTCGCATCGAAGTCGCCGCCGCGCTGCTGGAACGTGCCGAAGCCTTCCTCGATAGCCATGAAGATGACACTGAAATCAGCGTCGCCATCGCTGAATCGCACCTGGCCAGCGCCGATGCCTTGAACGCTGTCAGCAACGCCGAATTTGAACTCACCGGCCAACGCACCCCGTTGCACGGTTCACTGCACGATCCGCTGCGCTGGAAACTCCACCTCATCGGCAACTTCCGCCTCAACGGCATCCATCCCCCAAGCTTCAGGAGCGCCGTTTGATGGCCCGTGAAATTCGTCTTAACGCGTTTGACATGAACTGCGTCGGCCATCAGTCACCGGGTTTGTGGGCGCATCCCCGTGATCGTTCCTGGCAATACAAGGACCTCGAATACTGGACCGACCTGGCGAAAATCCTCGAGCGCGGCAAGTTTGACGGCTTGTTCATTGCCGACGTGCTGGGCATTTACGACGTCTACAACGGCAACGGTGACGCGGCGATCCGTCAGGCGGCGCAGGTGCCGGTCAATGATCCGCTGCAACTGATCCCGCCGATGGCGCTGGTCACCGAGCACCTGGGTTTCGGCCTGACCGCGTCGCTGTCCTTCGAACACCCGTATCCGTTCGCCCGACGCCTTTCGACCCTCGATCACCTGACCAAGGGCCGTGCCGGCTGGAACATCGTTACCTCCTATCTGGAGAGCGGCGCAAAGAACCTCGGCCAGAAAAACCAGACCGAACACGACGCCCGTTATGACTTCGCCGAAGAGTACCTGGAGGTTTGTTACAAACTCTGGGAAGGCAGTTGGGAGGAGGGCGCGATCCTGCGCGATCGTGAGCGGCGGATCTTCAGTGACCCGAGCAAAATCCATGAGATCCAGCACGTTGGTAAACACTTCCAGGTGCCGGGTATTCACCTCTGCGAGCCTTCGCCGCAACGCACGCCTGTGTTGTATCAGGCCGGTGCGTCGAGTCGCGGCAAGCAGTTCGCGGCTGAGCATGCGGAGTGTGTGTTCGTCGCGGCGCCGTCGAAAGTGCTGCTGAAGAAAACCGTTGCGGATATCCGCCGTCGTGCGGCTGAAGCGGGGCGCGATCCGAAGAAGATCCTGATCTTCAACCTGCAAACGGTGATCCTCGGCGAGACCGATGCCAAGGCCAAAGCCAAGTTCGAGGAGTACAAAACCTGGGTCAGCTATGAAGGCGCGATGGCGCTGATTTCGGGCTGGACCGGGATTGATTTCAGCCAGTTCAAACCGGAAGAACCGCTCAAGCACGTGCACACCAATGCGATTCAATCGGCGGTCGAAGCGTTCTCCACGGCGGACCCGAACAAAGTCTGGACCCCGAATGAATTGGCCGATTGGGTGGGGATTGGCGGGTTTGGTCCGTTGTTCGTCGGCAGCCCGGAAACCGTCGCCGATCTGTTGCAGGAATGGGTTGAAGAAACCGATGTGGATGGCTTCAACCTGGCCTATGCGTTGACCCACGAAACCTTTATCGACGCCGTGGAATTGCTCGTGCCGGAGTTGCAGAAGCGCGGCGTGTACAAGACCGAATATGCGCCGGGGACATTGCGCGAGAAGTTGTTTGGCGAAGGGCCGCGCTTGCCCGACATCCATCCGGGGGCGGGCTATCGGGATTTGGCCGGGTTGCGGCAGCAGGAGAAGAAAGTGGTGTCGGCGTAGACGCCTTCGCGAGCAAGCCTCGCTCCTACGGATTTGCGTTGTTCACAAAAAATGCGACCGACATAAATCTCGTAGGAGCGAGGCTTGCCCGCGAAGAGGCCTGCACATTCAACATTGATGTCGGCTGATAGACCGCTTTCGCGAGCAAGCCCGCTCCCACAAGGTGACCGGGTTGTACGCAAATACTCGGCCCGACATAGAACCCCTGTGGGAGCGGGCTTGCCCGCGAAGAGGCCGGCACATCCAATATCAGTGTCGCCAGGCAGTCCGCTTTCGCGAGCAAGCCCGCTCCCACAATTGGATTGTGGTTGTACACAAATGCCCGGCCCGACAAAGATCCCCTGTGGGAGCGAGCTTGCTCGCGATGAGATCGCCACATCCAACATCGATGTCGCCGGTTAAACCGCCATCGCGAGCAAGCTCGCTCCCACAGGGGATGGCGTTAATTCTTCAGCCCAGCGGACCACCGCACGCTTTTGCCCATGACAGAGAGGTCAATCCATGAGCGTGCATGAACTCAAGCGTCCGCCCAGCGCGGATTCTGCGCAATGGCAAGTCAAGGCGCCCCAGGCGTTGGAACAATTGCGCCATTGGGGGCAGGTCAGTCCGTTGCACACGGCGCTGCGGCACAAGCGCCACGGCCAGTGGTGTGTCTGGCGCTGGATCGATGCCTTGCGCGATGTTGAGCGCCTGGCCGATGGCTTGCGCCAGCAGGGCTTTACCGAAGATTCGCGGCTGGCCCTGAGCGGTGCTTTCGAACCCAACCTATTGCTGCTGGCGCTGGCGGCGAAGCACGTCGGCGGCGAAGTGCTGACCGTGCCCGACACCCTCGACGCCGAGACCCTGCACAAAGCGCTGTGGCGCAGCCGTCCGACTCACGCCTTTATCCAGGGCCGGCAAACCCGGCAGATGTGGCTCAACCACGGCCAAACCCTGCTGGACTTCACCGAACTGCTCGGCCCGGTAGAACCGCCGCAACGCCAGCGCCTCGGCCTCTGCGGCGCGCAACTCTGGAGCGAAGAGGGCACGCAATGGCAGGACGGCCTCAGCGTTCTGCTGGATCAATGGCTGGTCAGCGGCCAAGCCCTGGCCTTCCCGGAAAGTCCCGGCAGCGCCAGCCGTGATCGCCGGGAAGTCGCGCCGTCCGGGCTGCTGCTGTCCGCCGAACGCCTGCAACGCCTGGCCGACGAAATCGAAAGCCGTCTCGCCCCGCAAAACACCTGGCGCCGACGCCTGTGCGACTGGGCCATCGCCCACCCGGAAAAACCCCTGCAACGTCTGATCAAAAACCGGGTTCGCCGACTGCTGGGCTTCCACAACCTGCATTTCATCTGGCAAGCCACCCGCACGCCCGGTGCTCAACCCGCGCCAACCTGGCTCGCCGAATTCAAACGGGACATCGCATGAGCTCGACCGATTCCATCCTGCAAGTCAGCGGCATTTCCCTGTCGTTCAAAGGCGTGAAGGCGATCAACGACTTGTCCTTCGACGTACGCCGGGGCGAAATCTGCGCGCTGATCGGCCCCAACGGCGCGGGCAAAAGTTCGCTGCTCAACGTGCTGAACGGCGTGTACCGCTTCGATGCCGGCTCGATCGTGTTCGAGCAGCAGCCATTCAAACGCATCGACCCGCTGAACGCCGCACGTCGGGGCATTGGTCGCACGTTCCAGAACAACGCGCTGTTCAAGAAAATGAGCGTGATCGACAACATCCTCACCGGCCTGTCCCGGCACCTGCGCAGCAGTTTCATCGAACAAGCCCTCAACCTGCCGCGCGCCCGGCGTGAAGCCGCAGACTTTCGCCAACAGGCCCAAGGCATTCTCGAATTCCTCGAACTGCAAGCCCACCGCGACGTGCCGGTGGGCAATTTGTCCTACGGCCTGCAAAAACGCGTGGAGCTGGGCCGCGCCTTGATCGCCGGCCCGCGCCTGTTGCTGCTCGACGAGCCGATGGCCGGGATGAACGCCGAAGAGAAACAGGATATGGCGCGCTTTATCGCCGACATCAACCGCGACCTCGGCACCACCGTGGTGCTGATCGAACACGACATGAGCGTGGTCATGGGTCTGTCCGACCATGTGGTGGTGCTGGATTACGGGCGCAAGGTCGGCGACGGCACGCCCGCCGAAGTGCAGGCCGATCCCGAGGTGATCGCGGCGTATCTGGGAGTGGTGCACTGATGACGTTCTTCTTCGAAACCCTGCTTGGCGGCTTGCTCGCCGGGACCATGTATTCCCTGGTCGCGATCGGCTTCGTGCTGATCTACAAGGCCAGCGGCGTGTTCAATTTTGCCCAGGGCTCGATGCTGTTGTTCGCCGCGCTGACCTTCGTCAGCCTGCACGACCAGGGCGTGCCGTTTGCCTTGGCGTTGTTGCTGACGGTTGTAGTGATGATCATCGGCGCGCTGCTGATCGAACGCCTGGTGCTGCGGCCCTTGGTCAATCGTTCGCAGATCACCTTGTTTATGGCGACGCTGGGGCTGTCGTTCATCATTGAAGGCCTGGCCCAAGGGCTGATGGGTTCGCAAGTGCGGGCGCTGGACCTGGGCATTGACGACATACCAATTTTCATCGGCGGGATGATGGTCAGTCAGTTCGACCTGATCGCCGCCGCTGCGGCCATCGTGCTGGTGACGGTGCTGGCGCTGCTGTTCAACAAAACCCGGATCGGCGTGTCCCTGCGCGCGGTGGCGGATGACACCACGGCCGCTCTGTCGATCGGTATCAACCTCAACCGCATCTGGCAGATCGTATGGGCGGTGGCCGGCATTGTCGGCCTGGTCGCCGGGTTGCTCTGGGGCGCGCGCCAAGGGGTGCAGTTTTCCCTGTCGCTGGTGGTGCTCAAAGCCTTGCCGGTGCTGATCATCGGCGGCTTCACCTCGATTGGCGGGGCGATTGTCGGCGGGCTGATTGTCGGCGCGGCGGAGAACCTCGCCGAGGTCTACATCGGCCCGCTGATCGGCGGCGGCATCACCCCGTGGTTCGCTTACGTCCTGGCTTTGGTCTTCCTGTACATCCGTCCCGCCGGCCTGTTCGGCGAGCGCGCCATCGAGCGAGTCTGAACCCATGTCGACTTCCCTTACCCGCGAAACCGCGCCGTCGGTGTTGGTCCAGCGTCGTGTGCCGTTTGGCCTGCTCGGTCTGTTGTTGATCGCCTTCGTCATCGTGCCGCTGACCGGCAACGATTATTGGCTGAACGCGATTCTGATCCCGTTCCTCGTGCTGTCCCTGGCCGGGCTCGGCCTCAATCTGTTGACCGGTTACACCGGCCAGACCTCGGTCGGTGCGGCCGGATTCATGGCAGTCGGCGCATTTGCCACCTATGGATTTTTGCTGCGATTGCCTGAGCTGGGCTTGCCGGTTGCGCTGCTGGGCGGCGGCTTGATCAGCGCCGTGGTTGGTTTTGTCTTCGGCCTGCCCAGTTCGCGGATCAAGGGTTTTTACCTGATGGTCACCACGCTGGCCGCGCAATTCTTCCTCGAATGGCTGTTCGTCAAATTCCCCTGGTTCTACAACTACGGTTCATCCGGGACCATTTCCGCGCCGAAACTGGCGCTGTTCGGCCATGACCTGAACACGCCGGTCGGGCGTTATTTGCTGACCCTGACCACGGTGCTGTTGTTGACCTGGGTCGCGGTGAACCTGGTGAAAAGCCAGATCGGCCGCAACTGGATGGCGATCCGTGACATGGACACCGCAGCCGCCGTGATCGGCATCCCGGTGGTGCGCTACAAACACCTGGCCTTCGCCGTCAGCTCGTTCTACCTCGGCATCGCCGGGGCGCTGTGGGCCTTCGCGTACTTGGGCACCGCCAGCGCCAGCAGCTTCGATATCAATCGCTCCTTCCAGATCCTGTTCATCATCATTATCGGCGGCATGGGCAGCATCGCCGGCAACTTCGTCGGCGCGGCGTTTATCAGCCTGCTGCCGATCCTGCTCAGCCACGCCGGACAAGCCTTGTTCGGCGGCGCGGTGGACGCGGGGCAATTGCAGAACCTGCAAAAAATCATCTTCGGCGTGTTGATCATCCTGTTCCTGATCAAGGAACCGGAAGGGCTGATTCGCCTGCTGGGCAACCTTCGTGAACGGCTGAGTCACTGGCCGCTGCGCTTCTGAATTCCTCACCTATTAGAGAGACAACATGCGTGCATCCTTGAAACGTTCCCTGCTTGGCGCCGCTCTGACGCTGGCGGTTTTCGGCACTGCGGTGCCAGTGGTCCAGGCCTCGCCGGACCAGCAGTTCTTCCCGTTGGCGACCTATCGCGTGGGCGCCTACGCCTCCAGCGGCGTACAGGTGTGGGCGGGCATGCTCGATTACCTGAACTACATCAACGAGGTGGAAGGCGGGATCAACGGCGTCAAACTGGTCTGGCAGGAATGCGAAACCGAGTGGACGGCGGAGAAGGGCATCGAGTGCTATGAGCGCTTCAAGAAAGGCCTGGACGGCGCGCCAGTGGCGATCTATGCCCCCAACGGCGCCCCGGCGGCGTATGCCCTGAGTGAGCGCGCGGAAGTCGATAAAATCCCGCTGATCACCCTCGGCTACGGCCGCACCGAAGCCACCGACGGCACGGTGTTCCCATACAACTTTCCGGTGATGCTGACCTTCTACAGCGAGGCGTCGAGCCTGATCAACTACATCGCCCAACGCGAGGGCGGCTTCGACAAACTCAAGGGCAAGAAAATCGCCACGGTCTACCACGACTCGGCGTACGGTCGCGAAACCCTCGGCCCGTTGAAGCTGTTGGCCGAGAAGTACGGCTTTGAAAACATTCAGATTCCGGTGGCCGATCCGGGCAACGAACAATCGTCGCAATGGCGGCAGATTCGCCAGCTCAACCCGGATTGGGTGTTCCTGCGCACCTGGGGCGTGTCCACGCCGGTGGCGGTCAAGACTGCTGCGCGTTTCGGCTTCCCGGTGGACCATATCGTCGGTGACATCTGGGCCAGTTCCAGCGAAGACGTGTTGCCCGCCGGTGCCGCCGCCAAAGGCTACCTGGCGTTGACGCCATACCCGGCTGGCACCGATTTCGAGATCCACAAACGCCTCAAGCAATACATCCTCGACAAGGGTAAGAGCGACCTCAAGGACCTGAAGAATTTCGGCAGCGTCTACTACAACTCCGGGCTGGTGAATGCCGCCGTCATGGTCGAGGCGATCCGCACTGCCCAGGGCAAGTTTGGCAAACGTCCGCTCAACGGCGAAGAAGGTCGTTGGGGCCTGGAGCACTTGAACATCGATGACACACGGCTCAAGGACATGGGCTATTTCGGGCTGATGCAGAACCTCAAGTTGTCCTGCAAGGATCACGAGGGCGGCGGTTCGGCGCGGGTGCAGCAGTGGGACGGTGCGAACTGGACGCTGATCAGCGACTGGATTGCGGCGGATCGCGCCTTGTTGCGGCCGTTGATCGATGAAAAATCCGCCGCGTTTGCCAAGGAAAAAGGCCTGACGCCACGCACCTGCACCGGGGATGAATAAGCCATGAGCCACGCCGCCACGGATAACGCCGCGCAGCAGTTGTTGCAGGTCAAGGACATCGAAGTGATCTACGACGGCGCGATCCTGGCCGTGGCCGGGGTGTCGCTGACGGTGCCCAAGGGCGGCATCGTTGCGTTGCTCGGGGCCAACGGCGCGGGCAAAAGCACCACGCTCAAGGCGATTTCCGGGTTGGTGCGGGCCGAACGGGCGGAGGTCAGTCGCGGCAGCATCGAGTTTCTCGGGCGCGATACGGCCGGCGTCGATCCGAGCGTGCGGGTGCGCCAGGGCATGGTGCATGTGCTGGAGGGCCGACACGTGTTCCCGCAACTGACGGTGGAGGACAACCTGCGCAGCGGCGGGTTTGTCCGGCGCTTGAGTCGCCAGGACCTGGCCCGGGACCTAGAGCGGATCTACGCCTGGTTCCCCCGTCTGAAAACCAAGCGCAAAACCCAGGCCGGACTGACCTCCGGTGGCGAGCAGCAGATGGTCGCCATCGGCCGGGCGTTGATGACACGTCCTACTTTGGTACTGCTCGACGAACCTTCCATGGGTTTGGCGCCTATTATCGTCCAGGAGATTTTCGAGATCGTCGCCCAGCTCAATCGCGATGAGCAGGTGAGCTTCCTGATTGCCGAGCAAAACATTAATGTGGCGCTCAAGTACGCGTCCCAGGCCTATGTGCTCGATACCGGGCGCGTGGTGTTGTCCGGAACAGCCGAAGAACTGCTGGCCCGAGGCGATTTGCACGACTTTTATCTAGGCAAACATTGACCGTGAGAACGCCATGAACCAAACCTCCAGCGGACAGGCGACCGACGCCATCCGCCACGCAGACATCCTGATCATTGGCGGCGGCCTTAGCGGCGCGATGCTGGCGGCGCAATTGTTGCGTTTGCCCGGCAAGCGCTCGCTGCTGGTGATCGAGCCCCGCGCCGAACTGGGTCGGGGCGAGGCCTACAGCGCGGTCGAGTTGGGCCACACGCTGAACGGCAACGCGGCGCGGATGAGTGTCGACCCGGACAACGCCGATGACCTGACGCAATGGTTGACTGAATACATCGCGGCGGGTGGCTGGCCGGAGTCTGACGAACAACATGTGTCGATCAGCGAATTGTTTCCGCCGAGGGGGATTTTTGGCCTGTATGTGCAGCAGCGTTTGGCTGAGGCGCAAACTGCTGGGGCGTTGAACGGTTCGACGGTCGAGCACGTGCGGGCCGAGGTGGTGGACCTGCAAACGCTCGACGATTCAGTGCGACTGACCTTGAGTGACGGTCAACACTTGCAGGGCGCTTTTGCGGTGTTGGCCACGGGGATGTTCCCCGCCGCGCGCACGCCGCAGACCGAATCCAGCGGTTTGAACGCGGCGGCGCTGGACCCGTGGGATGTCGCCGCCATGCGCCAACTCGACCCGCAATCCACGGTGCTGATCATCGGTTCGGGACTGACCATGGTCGATGCCGTGGTATCGCTGGAACAGGCCGGGCATCGCGGGCCGATCGAAGTGTTTTCCCGGCATGGGTTGCTGCCCCATGTACGACGGCAGCCGCCGGTTTGGGTGGACTTTCTCGCCGAGGATCACAGCATTCGCACACCGCGTCAGTTGCTGCGGGAATTGCGTCGGCACTGTAAGGACGCCGTCGCCCAAGGCATCGACTGGCAATCGCCGCTCGACACGGTACGGGCGCACATCGGCCGGTTGTGGAACCAGGCGACGGACGTCCAGCGTCGGCAGTTTGTGCGGCATGTGCGGCCATGGTGGGAGAGTCATCACCATCGCTCGCCGCCGTTAAGCGCGGAATTGGTGGAGCGGTTGCACGGGGAAGGGCGGTTGCGGATTCAGGCGGCGTCGTTCAAAGGCTTGGCGCCTTCTTCGAGCAGCGAAGTGAGCATTCGTATCCGCCGCCGTGGCGCAGCGGAAACGGTGATCGTCAGCGGCGCGGCGTTGATCAATTCCAGCGGCATCGAATACGACTGGCGCCGGGTCGCCCGGCCGCTGCCACAGCAATTGCTCGCGCGCGGACTGATCAAGCCGGGGCCGTTGGCGCTGGGAATTGCGGCGGCGGTGGATGGCGCGGTCGTGGACGCTGAAGGGCAGGTCGCCCAACGGCTATTCGCCATGGGCCCGCCGCTGCGTGGCATGTGGTGGGAGAGCACGGCGGTGACGGATGTGGCGAGTCAGGCGAAGGCCTTGGCGGCGCGGCTGGCCGTAGCAGCTGCCGCGCCTGCGAGGCTGCGTTCGGCGGCGAAGCCGTCGTAAAATCAGCGACCTCGGTGTATCAAAATGACCGTGCCTGGAGGGTTTACGACGGCGGCGCCGCCGAACGCCGCCTCGCGCTGCTCGGCAGCTGCTACAACGAGAAAACCCCGGGTAGATTGGATCTACCCGGGGTTTTTTGTGTCAGCCGCATAAACTCAAGAATCAATACGCTGATACTTCGAACCGAACTCAGGGCGGTTTTCAGCCACGTAGAGTTTGGCTTGTTCGGCGTTTTGCTGCACGTTGACGCTGCCTTTGCGTTCGGTGTCGATGCTGACGCTGTTGACGTTCTGGGTGGCTGGCTGGCCGACTTTTACGGCAGCGAGGGTTTGTGGTGTTGCGTAAGCCGAAGTGGCGCCAAGGACGGTAAGGGCAAGGGTAAGGCCGATGATGCTTTTCATGATGTTGCTCCAGAGTGGGGGAAGAAGATGTCGCCACTCTAGTGCTGGAACGCGAGGATGAAAAAACACCCTTGCGCATAGTCGATATCAAGAGCGTTGATTCATGCACGACCCCTTGTGGGAGCGGGCTTGCTCGCGAAGGCTGCCTGACATTCAGCAAAGATGTCGCCTGTTACACCGCTTTCGCGAGCAAGCCCGCTCCCACAATTGATAGGCGTTGAGCGCATTATTTGTGCCTGGCACATAACCCCTGTGGGAGCGAGCTTGCTCGCGATGAGGGCATCACATTCAACATCTCTATTGACTGTCTGGCCGCCATCGCGAGCAAGCTCGCTCCCACAGGGGATCTAGCTTGTGCTGTGGATCGTGATCAGTAGCGCTGATATTTCGAGCCGAACTCAGGGCGGTTTTCCGCAACGACAACCCCGGCGTGCACGGCGTTGCTCGGGCTGAACAGTGCGACGCGTTCGCGCAGTTCTTGCAGGCGGTCGGCGCCACCTTCGGCGACACGATTCTGGATCAGGCGATCGGCGCCACCTTCGGCCACACGATTCTGGATCAGGCGATCGGAGCCGCCCTCGGCCACGCGATTCTGGATCAGCCGATCCGAGCCACCCTCGGCGACACGATTCTTTTGCAGGTTTTCAGAGCCATATTCCGCGACGCGATTCTGTTGCAGCCGATCCGAACCACCTTCCGCCAGCAGTTGCTGGACCGGGCTGTGGGAGGCAGCGCTCAGGGTGTTGGCCGAGGCCAGGTTCGACAGGCCGAGGCCGCCAATCAATGCCAGACCGAGTGCCAGGGACGAGACTTTCGAGAAGTTGAACATGGGTGATTCTCCGTGCGCTTAATGATTGAGTGAGTCAGCAGCACCGGGTTGGTCAGTGCTGTCTGGTGTTCACAGTTAAACGCTCGGGTGTATCGGTGATGTGTGCCGGAAGGCCGCGAAGTCGGGTGTTGCGTATCTATCCCGGGGTTTTATACACAAGGATACAAATCCCCCTCATGACGGCGCGCCCAGCATCTCCACCGGGTAAGAGAACACGTAGCCTTCGTTGCGCACGGTCTTGATGTAGGTCGATTCCCGGGAGTCATCCATCAGCCGCTGACGCAATCGGCTCACCAGCAAATCGATGGAGCGGTCGAACAGGTCGGCGTCGCGGCCCTGGGTCAGGTTGAGCAACTGGTCACGGCTGAGCACCCGTTGCGGATGATCGAGGAACACCCGCAGCAAACGGTACTCGGCACCGCTGAGCGCGACCATGGTGTCGTCTTCGTCGAGCAGGTGGCGAGCGGTGGTGTCCAGGCGCCAGCGGCCAAAACCCAGCAGCCGACCGCTTTCGGTGATCAGCAGGTTCGGCGGCAGCATGCGGGTGCGGCGCAGCACGGCGTTGATCCGCGCCAGCAGCTCGCGGGCGGCGAAGGGTTTGGTCAGGTAATCGTCGGCGCCCATTTCCAGGCCGAGGATGCGGTCGGTTTCATCGTTGCGCGCGGTGAGCATCAAGATCGGCGTGGCTTTGTGTTTACCCGCGCGTAATTCGCGGCACAGCAGCAGGCCGTCATCGCCGGGCATCATGATGTCGAGCACGATCAGGTCCACCTGATTCGCCTCCAGAAAGCTGCGCATCTGGCGGCCGTCGGCAACCACGGTGGTGCGCAGACCGTTTTTCTTCAGGTAATTGCCCACCAACTCGCGGATCTCGCGATCGTCGTCGACAATCAGAATGTGGTCCACATGGTCCATTGCTCAACCCTCTTATTATCAGTACGCCACAACCCCCCTGTGGGAGCGGGCTTGCTCGCGAAAGCGGTGTAACAGTCGACATCTTTGTTGAATGTTGATCAGCCTTCGCGAGCAAGCCCGCTCCCACAGGGTTCCACACCTGTTTGTATCGCACTGTATCTCACGCACCGTTGGACACGTTACGCCTTATTAGCAGTGGTTTTACGACACATGGCAGATACCTCGGGACGCTTGAATGGATCCATTGAGGCAAGCCGACTTGCCTGGCAACCACTGGTCATTGCACCCCTGAGGAAATCACCATGAACTGGAACAAACTCGCTGTCGCCAGCTTCTTCGCGGTCCTGAACGTTGCTGCGTTTGCAGCGCATGCCGATGTCAAAACCACGGCGCCCGTGCCGGCCAGCGCCAGCACCCTCAAGGCGGACCCGTTCGGCGCGCTGAAGCATGTCAACGCCGGGCTGTTGAACGTGGCGTACGCCGAGGTCGGTCCCGCCGATGGGCCGGTGGTGATTCTGCTGCACGGCTGGCCCTACGACATTCACAGCTACAGCGATGTGGCGCCGTTGTTGGCGGCCAAGGGTTACCGGGTGCTGATTCCGTATGCCCGTGGCTACGGCGATACGCATTTCCTGTCTGAAAAAACCCTGCGTAACGGGCAACCTGCCGCGCTGGCCAGTGACGTTATCGACTTCATGGACGCGTTGAAAATCAAAAAAGCCGTGCTCGGCGGCTATGACTGGGGTGCACGCTCGGCGGACATCGTCGCGGCGCTGTGGCCGGAGCGAGTAGAGGCGCTGGTCGCCGTCAGCGGTTACCTGATCGGCAACCAGGCGGCGGGCAAGAATCCGTTGCCGCCCAAGGCTGAATTGCAATGGTGGTATCAGTTCTACTTCGCCACGGATCGCGGCGAGGCCGGCTACGAAAAAAATCGCCATGATTTCGCCAAGCTGATCTGGCAAACCGCATCGCCGAAATGGACCTTCGACGACGCTACGTTCGACCGCAGCGCTGCGGCGCTGGACAACCCTGATCATGTTGCGATCACGATTTTCAACTACCGCTGGCGCCTGGGCATGGTTCAGGGCGAACCGCAATATGAAGCGCTGGAGCAGCGACTGGCCAAGGCGCCGAACATCACCGTGCCGACCATCACGATGGAAGGTGACGCCAATGGCGCGCCGCATCCGGCGGCCGAAGATTACGCCAAGCGCTTTACCGGCAAGTACGAGTACCGCTTGATCAATGGCGGCATTGGCCACAATCTGCCGCAGGAAGATCCGCAGGCGTTTGCCAAAGCGGTGATTGACGCTGATCACCTGTAACATCGGCACCCAACCACTGTGGGGGCGGGCTTGCTCGCGAAGGCGGAGTGTCAGGCGCTATTGAAGTCGACTGACACACCGCTTTCGCGAGCAAGCCCGCTCCCACAGGTATTTGATTGTTCGACTCAATAGGGATTCGCCGTTCATGAAAGCACTGATCTTCGGCGCCACCGGCATGGTCGGCCAGGGCGTATTGCGTGAAAGCCTGCTGGCGGCGGATGTCGAGCAGGTGGTCGTTGTCGGCCGAACCGCGATTGAGGCGACGGACACCAAGCTGCAATCGCTGGTGGTGCCGGACCTGACCCGGCTCGGCGCGGTCGAAGCGCAGTTGCAAGGTTTCGACGCGTGCTTTTTCTGCCTGGGCGTTTCGTCGTCCGGGATGGATGAAGCGCAGTATTCGCGCCTCACCTATGACCTGACCCTGGCGGTGGCCGAGGTGCTGGCGCGACTCAATCCGGGCATGACCTTCGTGTATGTCTCGGGCGCCGGCACCGACAGCACCGAAAAGGGCAAAAGCATGTGGGCGCGGGTCAAGGGGCGCACCGAGAATGCCCTGCTGCGCTTGCCGTTCAAGGCGGTTTACCTGTTTCGGCCGGGGGTGATCCAGCCGTTGAATGGCGCCCGGTCCAAGACCTCGGCGTATCGCTGGACCTACCTCGTGATGGGGCCGTTGTTGCCGCTTTTGCGCAACCTGTTTCCACGGCAGGTGCTGACCACCGTTTCGGTGGGGCAGGCGATGTTGGGGGTGGCCCGGCATGGGGCGGCGGGAGCCGTGCTGGAGGCGCCGGCTATACAGGCTGCGGCCCTCAGGGGCTAACGAGTCAGGCACATTCCCTTGTGGGAGCGGGCTTGCTCGCGAAGGCGGAGTGTCAGGCAACATCCATGTTGAATGTGACGCCCCCTTCGCGAGCAAGCCCGCTCCCACAGGTTTGGTGCAAGCCTGGTTTACGCAACCACTTGATAACACGGCACATACGCCGCGCCACCCGGCAATTTCATCCGGTGCTGAGCGACGAAGGCCTTGAGCAACTGATCCAGCGGTTGCATCACCGCCGCATCGCCACGGATCTGGTACGGCCCGTGTTCTTCGATCAGGCGAATGCCCTTGTCCTTGACGTTGCCAGCAACGATGCCGGAGAACGCCCGGCGCAGGTTGGCGGCGAGTTCGTGGGCCGGCAGGCTGCGGCTCAGTTGCAGGCTGGCCATGTTTTCGTGGGTCGGGTCGAACGGGCGCTGGAAGCCTTCGTCGATCTTCAGCAGCCAGTTGAAATGGAACGCGTCGTTGCGCTCGCGGCGGAACTGCTTGACCTGTTTCAGGCCAGCCGTCATGTGCCGCGCCACTTCCGCCGGGTCGTCGATGATGATCGTGTAGTGCTGTTTCGCCGCTTCGCCGAGGGTGGCACCGACGAACGCATCCAGTTGCTCAAGGTACGGTGCCGCGTGTTTCGGTCCGGTGAGCACGACCGGGAAGGGCAGGCCTGCGTTGTCCGGGTGCATCAGGATGCCCAGCAGGTACAGGAACTCTTCGGCGGTACCGGCGCCGCCCGGGAAGATGATGATGCCGTGGCCGACGCGGACGAAGGCTTCCAGGCGTTTTTCGATGTCCGGCAGGATCACCAGTTCGTTGACGATCGGGTTCGGCGCTTCGGCGGCGATGATGCCCGGCTCGGTCAGTCCCAGGTAACGGCCGCCGTGGATGCGCTGCTTGGCGTGGGCGATGGTCGCGCCTTTCATCGGGCCTTTCATCACACCGGGGCCGCAACCGGTGCAGATGTCGAGGCTGCGCAGGCCCAGTTCGTGGCCGACTTTCTTGGTGTATTTGTATTCTTCGGTGTTGATCGAATGGCCACCCCAGCACACCACGATTTTCGGCTCGACGCCGGGGCGCAGGGTGCGGGCGTTGCGCAGCAGGTGGAAGACGTAGTCGCTGATGCCCTGGGACGTGCTCAGGTCGATGCGTTGGGCGTCGAGTTCGTTTTCGGTGTAGACGATGTCGCGCAGGGCGCTGAACAGCATTTCCCGGGTGCTGGCGATCATTTCGCCGTCGACGAAGGCGTCGGCCGGGGCGTTCAGCAGTTCCAGACGCACGCCACGGTCCTGCTGGTGAATGCGGATTTCGAAGTCCTTGTAGGCTTCGAGGATGGTCTTGGCGTTATCAACATGGGCGCCGGTGTTGAGGATGGCCAGGGCGCACTGGCGGAAAAGGGTGTAGGTGCTGCCGGAACCGGCTTCGCTCAGTTGCTGGACTTCACGTTGGGACAGGGTTTCCAGGCTGCCTTTAGGGCTGACAGAGGCGTTGATTACTTGTCGTTGGGACATTCAATGATCCTTAAAACGATGCCAGTCATACAGGAGGAGCGATTGGCATCCGAATAATGTGTATCCATGAAAGAAGATGGCACGAACTACGGGGTCTCGCCATGTTCTCCTTTGACGATGAAAAGATGAAAAGGAGCCCCAGCATAGCTAAATCCCCCACAGAGGCGATAATGCGCGCACTCTTTTTGCTCACAGAGCCTTTTACCACTGATGCAGGGAACCCCTCCAAGATGTTCGAAATCCAGCCGATGAATGCCGAAACCTTCCGCCGCCAGACCCGGCGTAGCACGGTGATCATTGCCCTGATTTTCCTGGCGCTGGCGATGGTGCTGTCGACCGCGGCGGTGGCGTTGTTCGGCGAACCGGGCGGCGACAACCTGCGGTTTAACGTCGGCGGTGTGTTTGTCGCGGTGCTGCTGATGGTGGCGCTGATGCGTGGCCGGTTCTGGCACGAGGAATGGATGGCTCCGGCGGTCTACGGCTGGCGGCTCAAGCGCAGCCTGATGAGTGTCACCAACGTCATGCATCAGGTGACGGCGGCGGTGGAAAAGGACGATCCGACGGCCATGAAACTGCTGCGCTTCTATCACCTGGGGTTGAGCCAGATGCACGAACTGGACGGCAACTCCAGCGATCACAGCCAGTTGACCCGGGAAATGGATCAGCACAAGGCGCGGATGGAGGCGTTGGGCCTCGACACCGAACAGACCCGATTGAATCCGGCGTGGCTTGAGGCCGTGAAGCAGCAGGCGTCGCGCTAAAAATCAGGATGATGAAAACACGACATCAGCTAGTCTGAGCGATGATCAGGCGTAGTGAAGCGCCCGCTGGGCCAAAGACGCGATCAGGAAGCATCGCCTCTTCAACAGAATTCAGGGAATGTCATGGGACAACCGTCCGTAAAAGTTCGTATCGAAGCCCTTCAACCCACGGCGTCGTTTCTGGCCGAACAGGTCCAGGCGAAGCTCAAGGTCCGTTATGCCGTGGTGTTGCTGGTTGCGGTGTGCCTGTCCATGGCGGCCATTGCGAGTTGGGAGGCCTGGAATTCGCGTCAGTACCACTTGCATGACAAAGAAGTGGCGATGTCCAACCTGGCGCAGACCTTGGCGTCCCAGGCGCAAGCCTCGATCAAACAAGCCGATACGCTGTTGTTTTCCCTGGTGGACCGCCTCGAAAACGAGGGTATGGCTCAAGCGCAGATGCCGCGGTTGCAGCGATTGCTCAATGCCCAGCGCAGCGAATTGCCCCAACTCCACGGCTTGTTCATTTTCGGCGAAGATGGCCGCTGGCTGGCCAATTCCAATGGCGCCAATGTGCCGGAGGCCAATAACTCCGACCGTGAATACTTTATCTTCCACCGCGATCACGCCGACCGGGGCCCGCATATTGGCCCGTCGATCAAGAGTCGTTCGACCGGTGACTGGATCATGACGGTGTCGAGAAGGATCAATCATCCCGACGGCAGTTTCGCCGGGGTGGCGCTGGCAACGCTTTATCTCAACCATTTTCTCGATTTGTACAACAGCATCGACATGGGCGATAACGGCGTCATCAACCTGATCGCCGACAACGCCACTATCGTCGTTCGCCGGCCCTTCAAAGACGCCGAGGTCGGCAGCAGTGTGGCCAAGGGGCCGCTGTTCACCCAATTGCTGCCCTTGGGCAATTCCGGCACCGCCATGGTCAAGTCGTACCTGGATGGCGTTGTGCGGGTCGTGGGGTTTCGCCGGGTCGAGGGTTATCCGCTGATTGTCTTTGCGGCGCTCAACAAGGAAGAAGTGCTGACTGGTTGGCGCCAGGAATCCATGAACAGTGCCTCTATCGTCGCCTTGTTGCTGGTGTTCCTGGGCACGCTCGGTTATCGGCTGATCCGGGTCATGAAGCAGCAGAATCACATTCAAAGCGTCTTGCTGGACGCTCAGGAAAAGCTCATCGAGGTCAATCGCAGCCTTGAGCTGCTGGCCCTGGAAGATGCGTTGACGGGGCTGGCCAACCGGCGTCAGTTCGATCTGTTCATGGTGGCGGAGATGGGACGCGCCCGGCGTAGCCAGACGGGCCTGGCGTTGCTGATGATCGATGTCGATCATTTCAAACTGTTCAACGATCACTACGGGCATGTGGCGGGCGATGTGTGTTTGCGCAAAATCAGCGCCATCATCACGGAAAACATCAAGCGCCCCGGTGATCTGGCCGTCCGTTATGGCGGTGAGGAATTTGCGGTGGTGCTGCCCGGTACCGACTATGTCGGCGCTTTCCTGGTGGCGGAAAAAATCCGCCGCGCGGTGCAGTTGGCGGGTATCGAGCATACGGAGGGTATTGATGGCGTGGTGACGGTGAGCCTGGGTGTCTGCGCCTACCACCCAGACTCACAAGCCGGGGCCGATGATCTGGTCGGGGCGGCGGACAAGGCGTTGTACGTGGCCAAGGCCAGTGGCCGCAACATGAGCGTCATCGCCAACTGAGTTTAGACAAAGCGATCACTGCCCTGGACCAGTTTGCTCGCGAGCCAGGGCTGCTTGAGCTTTTCCAGCCACCAGCCGAGGGCGCGACCGTCATGGTCGCCGCGCCAACCGGCGTAGAGGATGTTCGGCTCGCGGGGATCGGCCATCTGTTTTTCAATCAACGTGCCGTTGCTCAGCAGGGAACCGACCCGATGCCGGGGCAACCAGCCGACGCCCAAGCCATCGCACTGGGCGAGGATTTTGGCGCGCATGGTCGGCACCGCGAGGACCGGTTGCCCGCCGGACACCCCATACGTGCTGCCTTCGGTGGCCCGGGATGAGTCCGCCACGACAATAGCGCGGTGCTGCGTGACCATGGCCCGGGTGATCGGTTCTTTGGCCTTGGCCAGCGGGTGCTTGGGCGAAACGGCGAACACCCACTGCATTTCCCCCAGTTGCATCCAGCGCAATGAAGGAATGGCCGGCGGTTCGTTGGTGGCGCCGATGATCAGGTCGGCGCGACCTTCACGCAGGGCTTCCCAGACCCCTTTGAGCACTTCCTGAGTGATGCGCAACGGCACGCCGGATTCCAGCGCGTCGAATTCGTGAATCACCGGGATCAGGGTGTCGAACTCCAGCAGTTCGTCGGTGACGATCCACAACCGGCTCTCCCAGCCGTTGGCCACTTGTTGGACACGCTGGGTCAGGCGCGAGACGTCCTGCACCAGCCGCGCCGCTTCGTTCACCAGCAATTCCCCGGCCGCCGTGAGCTGCAAGCGGTAGCGGCGACGGTCGAACAGCAGGGCGTCGAAGCGTTCTTCCAGCTGCCGGGCGGCATAGGAAACGGTGGAAGGTGCCTTGCCCAGATGCGCGGCGGCGCGGGACAGGCTGCCGGTTGCGCGGATGGCTTCAAGCAGGGCCAGGTCTTCAATCGACAGCATGTTCAAGCTCCTCGAAGATCAAAAGATCGCAGCCTTCGGCAGCTCCTACAGGGGGACTCAATCCCCCGTAGGAGCTGCCGAAGGCTGCGATCTTTTAACGGTATTCACGCGGCCCGACGCAACTTCCACAATCGGATCAGCCGTACGTAAACCACCAAGTTGACCGCCAGGACCACGCTGCCAAGCCCCAGTTGAATCGCGGGTGTCAGCCCGGCCGGGTAGATGATCGGCAACACGTAGTGCTCGACAAAACCACCGCCATACACGGTTTGCCCGGCCGCTTCGCGCATCAGGTTTTCCCAATAGGTCAGCGGGCAGGTCAGGTGAAAGACTTCGACGATCACGCCCCATGTGGCGGCGGGCAGGTGCCACCAGATCAAGTGGCGCCATTTGAGCACCAGCAGCCCACCGAACAACACGAACAGAATGAACAACAAGTGAAACAGCACCAGCCCGTCGGCGGCGATTCGGTAAAGCATGTCGATTCCCTGACTCTTCAATTGAATGGCTCCATGGTACTCGGGCGGGTGGCCCGGGTTCTATCGATTCAATGCGCTCGGGCAAAACAGTGCGCCATCGCGCCAAGTGCGCAAGATTGTTCAAGCCTTCGCCGGCATCTGGTGGCACAGTCGGTGGTCATTCCCCTGGTTGTAGAGCGTTATGTCCCATTCACACATGCCGCGCAGCGCCTTTCTTCGTGGCGCGGCGGCGATCATGCCTTTATCCCTGGCCACCGCGCCGTGGGGGCTGTTGGCCGGCTCCATGGCCATCGAGGCCAACCTCACGCCCCTGCAAGGCCAGGGCTTGTCGAGCATCGTGTTTGCCGGTGCCGCGCAACTGGTGGCCATCGGCATGCTCAAGGGCGGGGCCGGGGTCTTTTCGATTCTGCTGACCACGTTGCTGCTGACGTCCCAGCATTTGCTGTACGGGATGAGCATGCGTTCGGTGATTTCGCCGTTGCCGGCTCGCTGGCGGGTGGGGTTGGGTTTTTTGCTCACCGATGAGTTGTTCGCCCTGACCAGTCAGCACGACAAACAACAGTTCAACCGTTGGTACGCCTTGGGCGTGGGGCTGACGTTCTACATCGCCTGGAACCTGTTCACCCTGGCCGGCATCGTGTTGGGCAGCAGCATCCCGGGCCTGGAACACCTGGGCCTGGATTTCTCCATCGCGGCGACCTTTATCGCCCTGATCACTCCGGTGGTGCGCAATGTGCCGACGGTGGTTTGCGTGGCGGTGTCGCTGTTCTGTTCGGTGTTGTTCAGCTATTGGCAATGGGGCTCGGCCCTGGTGCTGTCGGGGCTGGCGGGCATGACCGCAGGGTTTATCTGCAACAAGCTGTACCTGGAGCGCACATGATCGTTTGGGCAGTGATTATCGGCATGGGCGTGTTGGTGTTCTTGAACCGCTACGTGTTTCTCGAACCGCGACTGCCGGTACGCCTGAGCAGCAATGCGCGGCAGTTTCTCGGGTTTGCCGTGCCGGGCATGTTGACGGCGATTTGCGGGCCGATTGTGTTTATGCCGGACAAACAACTGAACCTGCAGTGGGACAATCCCTACCTGATCAGTTCGCTGGTGGCCGTGGGGCTGGTGCTTTATACCCGCAACACGCTGCTCAGCATGTTGTTGAGCATGGGCTTCTTCTTTTTGCTGCGCTGGTGGCTTTGAGCCGGGCGGGGGGAAATGTTCTACGCTTAAAACGGAGAGCTGATCCCTTCAGGAAGAGAGGTGCACATGGCAACTGATCCCAAGCAGCCGGACCTGGATGACGACACGGACGAACCGAGCGAAGAAGAGATCCAGCGGCAGAGGCGCTCGACGCCGGACTGGAAGCATCCGGATGATGGCAAGGAATTGTCCGATCGCGACATAGAGATTCCGCTGAAACCCTGATTCTTTGAAAGCAATGAAACCCAGTGTGGGAGCGGGCTTGCTCGCGAAAGCGGTGTGTCAGGCGATATCTCCATCAACTGACCGGACGCCTTCGCGAGCAAGCCCGCTCCCACATTTAGCAACCGCGCAACATCAAATCGCCTCATTCCACCGAATATGCGTAATACCCAATTGCTGAGCTTTATTGCGTGCGGTTTCGAGACTGCTGTGTGGGGGGATGTTTTGCCCGGATTCGGGGTAGGCATGGGCCGAGGCCGAATGGATGGCTTCCACCTCGGAAAACCCCACTGCCAGTTTGAAAAAGTGTTGTCGCACACCGTCGAGCAGGTAATGCACGGCATAAGGGACAAGTTCGCTCATGTAATTCCATTTGGAGCCAGCCATGACATCGGCTTAGTCGTTGAACAGGGAATTCAGAGAGATCTGCGGTGCCAGTGTCATGCAGAAATAGGGTCGCCTGAAAAAAAGAGGCCGGTATGACCTCTATCTTCAGAGTGTCTCCAGCGCCGGTTCGTTCAGTTCTTGTACTGACGTGGCCCTGGAGCGTTGCTTCAGGCGTCTTCCAACTGTGGGAAGTCGGGGTGGGCTGCCCGATAGCCGAGCGTATTGTCAATCCAGGCGTTGAGCTCGTTGATCATCACCGGCGGCTTGCCCGGATAGCTTTGCAGCGTGGTGCGCAGCGTGCTGCTGATATCAGCGACGGCGCGCAGGTTTCGGGTTTTTATGTAATTGCCGATAAAGCAGTCGAGTTGCAAGTGTTCTGTCATCGATAGATAGACACACGCCAGCTCACCGACTTGATTAATTGCAAAATCGTCGCGCAACTTATTTCTCTGCAAGGTGTAAAAGTTGTAGGGATTTCCTTGGGTTGTTGACTGTTGGGTCAACCTGGAATGCTTATGGAAATGCGGCGCGCATGCTATCTGTAGTCCTGTTAAATGTATGTATGACGGTTGGAATGTCAGACAAGCGGTTATGCGTCAAACAGCCGCAGTTATATAAGTGTCTCTTCCATGAAACACTTAATGTAACGTTTGAGTTTCCTGTTTATATAGGCGAGTTTTTTGTAAGGGTACTGGTTAAAACTGAAGACAGTCGTACGCGTATCTCCGCGGCGCAGATTTCAACTCAGATGACATGTGCCCGCTGCAACTCGGTCAACGACAACGCCTTGAGCTGCGCCAGCAACGGGTCGCGGCGATCTCGCGGATGGGTCAGGTCCACCGCCAGTTCCTGACGAATGCTGCTCGGCCGATTGTCCATCACCAGCACCCGGTCGCTCAGGTACAGCGCTTCATCGACATCGTGGGTCACCAGCAGCAGGGCAATGGCGTGACGCTCGGCCAGTTGCAGAAGCAGGTCCTGGAGTTTCATCCGGGTAAAGGCGTCCACCGCGCTGAAGGGTTCGTCCAGCAACAACACCTGTGGGCGCGAATACAGGCCGCGGGCGATGGCCACTCGCTGCGCCATGCCGCCGGACAAGGCTTTGGGCAAGGCCTGGGCAAAACCGCCGAGGCCGACTTCTTCGATCAACTGCGCCACCCAGGCCTTGTCGTACTGGTTGTCGGCGCTGAAACCGATGTTTTGCTCCACCGTCAGCCAGGGCATCAGGCGCGGTTCCTGAAACACGAACGCCACTTCACCGGCAGTGTTTTTCAGTTCGCCCTGAAAGTCCTTTTCCAGCCCGGCGACGATCCGCAGCAAGGTGCTTTTACCGCAACCGCTGGGGCCGAGCAGGCTGACGGTTTCCCGGGGCTTCAATTGCAGGTGGATGTTGTTGAGCACGGTGGTGGCGGCGAAGGTTTTGCGCTCCACGCGGATGTCCAGCAGGTGTTCGGTCATGGCTCAATCCTCTGCGCTTTGGCCGTTGAAGGTGTCGCGCCAGGCCAGGAAGCGTTTCTCCAGACCGGCGAGAATGCCGTCGCTGAGTTTGCCCAGCACCGCCAATACGATAATCGCCGCTAGGACGATGTCCGGGCGTGAGGTTTCGCGACCATCGCTGAGCAGGTAACCCAGGCCTTTGGTCGCGGCGATCAGTTCAGCGGCCACCAGAAACATCCAGGCCAGGCTCATGCCACTGCGCAACCCGGTGAACAGGCCGGGCAGGGCGGCGGGTAGCAAAATCCGCCGTACCAGACGCGCGCGGCTGAAACCGTACATTTGCCCGACTTCCACCAGTTTGCGGTCGATGTCGCGGATCGCCGCGACGCCATTGAGGTACACCGGGAAGAACGCGCCGATGGCGATCAGGACGATTTTCGAGGTCTCGTCGATGCCCAGCCACAGCAACAACAGCGGCACCCAGGCCAGACTCGGGATTGAACGCAGGCCGGCGAAGGTCGGCTCCAGATAGGCCTCGGCTTCGCGGCTCAAACCGACCCACGCGGCAAACACCAGGGCCAGGCTCGCACCGATCGCGAACCCCAGCAGCACCCGCAACAGACTGGCGCTGATGTGTTTCCACAGCGCGCCTTCGGCCAGATCACTCAGGGTCACGGCCACTTCGCTGGGCGCGGGCATCTGGTAGGAGGGGAGCCAGCCGATGCGTACGACAAATTCCAGCACGATGATGATCGCTATCGGCAGGGCCAGGCCTTTGAGGCGTAATCGCCAGGCGTTGTTGAGGCGTCGTGGTGTGGGCAATGCCAGATTGGCGGGCAGGGATTTACTTTTGCTGGTCATTAAGGTCTCCAGGCGAAGATCAAAAGATCGCCGCCCCTGTAGGAGCAAGGCTTGCCCGCGATAAACGATTACAGGGTCTTTCTGAAAGACCGCATTACCGTTCATCGCGGGCAAGCCTTGCTCCTACAAGGGCCAGGATCTTTGGCTTTATTGACGGGCCACGGTTTCCTTAAAACCGGTGTCTATCAACTGATCAATGACTTGGTCGACGTTAACCCCTTTGCGAACCAATTCCTCAGACACCAGAATCGGCGCCGCAGCCTTGGAAGCGATCACATCCTTGGCGCTCAATTGCGGGTTGCTCAAGTCGGTACGCGACAATTGCAGCTTGGCCACTTCCAGCGGCAAACCGGACTCAGTAGCGAGCAGTTTGGCCAGTTCTTCCGGATTTTTTACCGCCCATTCCCGCGCCTGTTCGTAGGCGTTCAATACAGTTTCAATGGTTTTCGGATGTTCCTTGGCGTAGCTGTCCGTGACGCTGACCACCCCGTAACTGTTGAAATTGGTGTTGCGATACAGCAAGCGGGAACCGGCCTGAACCTGGCTCGCGGCCATGTGCGGATCGAGCCCGGCCCATGCGTCGACATCACCTTTTTCAAGGGCGGTGCGACCGTCCGGGTGTTGCAAGTGCACCAGTTCCACGTCGTCCTTGCTCAGGCCGGCCTGTTGCAGACTGCGCAAGGTAAACAGGTACGGGTCGGTGCCTTTGGTCGCGGCGATTTTTTTGCCTTTCAGATCGGCCACGGTCTTGTAGGGTGAATCCTTGCGCACCACCAGCGCGGTCCATTCGGCGCGGCTGTACACGTAAACCGATTTGATCGGGCTGCCGTTCGCGCGGCTCAACACCGCCGCCAGGCTGGCGGAAGACGCGAAATCGACGCCACCGCTGTTGAGGTATTCCAGGGAACGGTTACTGCCCTGGCTCAGCACCCAGCCGACTTTGGTCTGGGGCAAGGCTTTTTCCAGGAAACCGAAGTGCTTGAGCACCAGGCTCACCGGCGAGTAATAGGCGTAATCCAGATGCACTTCGGCCGGCGTGGTTTCGGCGGCCTGGGCCAGGGGTTGCAAGCTCAAGGCGATGGCGACGGCGCTGATCAGGTGCCTGGCTTTGGGAAAACGGAAGAGACGATTCATGGGGGTGAAACTCCGGCAAGGCAACGGGATTCTTATGTCCTAATAATTGGTTTGTATGAATGCTTCCTGCATAAAAGGAATATTGCAGGCTCTGTGCCATGTGACGGATTTCAGCGGTTTTCGGGGCTTTTCGGGGGATTGGAAAGAGAAAGCGCTGTGTCCAGCGAAACAGTCTGTTGCACCGCTGTTGCTGGGCAAACACTGAGCGGTGCCAGTCATGAGCTTATGCATAAATCGAATTTAAAATGCTTGGGATAAGAGCGTTATGGTCTATCGGAATAACACCCCCGGAGCCTCCAATGAACCCGTCCCGATTCCTACGCAGCTTGCTGATCAGCGCGCTATTCGCCGCACCCTTTGCCTACGCCGCCGAGCCCGTCGTCCTGCACGTCGGCGATCAGAACTACTACAACGTTCGCGCCTCGGTGGAGGCGTCGGGTGTGCTGGAAGGGGCGCCTTACACCGTTGACTGGAAACACTTCCAGGCCGCCGCACCATTGGCGGAAGCGCTGAATACCGGCGCACTGGACCTGGGTTTTCTCGGTGATTCAGGTTTTCTGTTCCTCGCCGCGAAACAGGCGCCGGTGAAGCTGATCGGTGTGTCGCGGCAGAACCCGGACACCATCGCCTTACTGGTGCCCAAGGATTCGCCGGTCAAAACCATCGCCGACCTCAAGGGCAAAAAAGTCGCCTATTGGCCCGGTGCCTGGAGCCAGCAACTGACCTTGCGTGCCCTGGAAAAAGCCGACCTGCCGGAAGATTACGTCGACTTCATCAAACTGATGCCGATTGACGCGGCGGCAGCCTTGCCCCAGGGCAGCATTGACGCGTTCCCGGTGTGGGAACCGTACATCTCGCAACAAATTCTGTTCTCGGGTGCCCGGCCAATTCTCACCGCGAAGAACCTGATGCCCGGCCTCAGCGCGATTGCCGCTTCGACACCGGCCATCGACAGCAAGCGTGAAGCCATCGCCGACTTCCTCGGTCGCCTGAAAAAGGCCCGGGCCTGGGTCGACAGCCACACCGACGAATACGCCGACCTCTGGGCGAAGAAGGCCAACCTCGATCAGGAGGTTTCGCGCCATTGGTTGCGCCAGGCCCACATGACCGTCGGCCCGGTGGATCAGCAAGCGGCCGCGGATTTGCAGAGCACCGCGGACTTCCTGTTCAAGGTCAAGGCACTGCCAGCGGCCTTCGCGACGGCGCCGATCATCGACCACTCATTCCAGAAGTCCTTCGCCGAGTAAGCCGACACCCTGCAGCAGGTCGATAAAGCGCTGGGCTGCCGGTGCCATGGCCTGACCCGTGCGGGTAATCAGGCCAATCTGGCGCGTGACGCCGGGATGATCCACTGGCACTTTGACCAGATCATTCCGGCCATCATCCGCCGATTCCGGTAGTAGGCTCACGCCCAAACCCTGGCGCACCAGTGCCAGCACCGTCGACATGTAGTTGGCTTCCAGTCCCGGCGATAACGGCAACTGTGCGTCGGCGAACAGTTGCTCCACCAACTCCCGCACACTGCTGTCGCGCCCGGTCAGGATGATCGGTTGATCCGTCAGTTCGTTCAGTTTGACCGCGCGCCGCCTGGCCAAGGCGTGGTCGGCCGGGATGAACAGGCACAGCCGATCTTCCAGTACCGTCTGAAACTCCAGCCCATGGCTCATCCGCGCCCGTACGCCCAAACCAAAATCCACTTCGCCATCGCGCACCAGCGTGTCGATCCGTTGCGCCACCACATCCCGCAATCGCACTTCGACCCCCGGAAACTGCTCGCGAAACTGCTTCAACAACGGGGGCAGGGCAGCGGCACACAGCGACGGCAGGGCCGCGATAGTCACCACGCCCCGGCGCAATGCCGCCAAATCCCGTGAAGCGCTGACGATGTTGTCCAGGTCCAGCAGCAGTTTTTCCATGGGCAACAGCGCACTTTGCCCGGCACTGGTCAGGGCGACATGCCGTGGGCTGCGTTCGAGCAGGGCAACGCCGAGCCAGTCTTCCAGTTGTTGAATCTGCACGGTCAGGGCCGATGGCGAGAGGTTCAGTGCCACCGCCGCTTTGGCGAAGTTGCCGGTTTGCGCCACGACCAGGAAGGCGCGGATGTGCTGGATCGAGTTCTTCATTTTGTTTTTCCGAATGCAGGGCGCCGAACATTTCAATTTACAAAGATTACCTGCAATTCCAATACTCGGTGAAAACAACAACAGCGCATTTCATCGCCGCCGCGAGCAGAAATGCCGAACAGGACCTGCCCATGCTTGCCACACTCGGTGTCATCACCATTCTCTGTTTGCTCGTCGCGGTGATGAGCAAACGCCTGTCGCCCCTGGTGGCCCTGATCGCCTTGCCGATCATCGCCGCGCTGCTCGGTGGCTTCGGCCTGCAAACCAGCGCCTTCATCATTACCGGCATCAAGAACGTCGCCCCCGTAGTCGGGATGTTTGTGTTCGCGATTCTGTTCTTCGGCGTGATGACCGACGCCGGGATGCTCGACCCGATCATCGACCGCATCCTGAAACGCGTCGGCACCCGTCCGACACGCATCGTCATGGGCACCGCGCTGTTGGCGTTGCTGGTGCATCTGGACGGTTCCGGAGCGGTGACCTTTCTGGTGACCATCCCGGCGATGCTGCCGCTGTACACGCGGCTCGGCATGGACAAACGCATTCTCGCCTGTGTCACGGCGATGGCGGCCGGGGTCAACTTTTTGCCCTGGACTGGCCCGGTTTTGCGCTCGTCGGCAGCCTTGCATGTGCCGGTGGCCGACCTGTTTCAACCGCTGATTCCGGTGCAGATTGTCGGCCTTATCTTCGTCTTCACCTGCGCATGGTTCCTGGGCCGCCGCGAAGAAAAACGCCTGGGTCTGGGCGCCGGTGCGGTGGTGGACGTGATGCCGCAACGGGTGTTGACCGAGGCTGAAATCGCCCTGCGCAAGCCACGGTTGTTCTGGCTCAACCTGGTGCTGACGGTGGTGGTGATGGGCGTGATGATTGCCGGGGTCGTCGACCCGGTGGTGATGTTCATGCTCGGCACCGTATTGGCCCTGTGCATCAACTACCCGAACGTCGATGCCCAGCGTGCGCGCATCGACGCCCATGCCAAAACCGCGCTGACCATGGCCAGCATTCTTCTCGCGGCTGGGGTGTTCACCGGGATCATGCAGGGCAGCGGCATGCTCAAAGCCATGGCCGAAGTCGCGGTGGCGCAGATTCCCGCCGGGCACGGCAAGCTGATTCCGATGGTGGTGGGCTTTATCTCGATGCCCCTGAGCCTGCTGTTCGATCCCGATTCCTTCTATTTCGGCATCATGCCGGTGGTGGCTGAAGTCGGCCGTGCCTTGGGCGTCGACCCGCTGCAAGTGGCCCAGGCCTCACTGCTGGGCGTGCATACCACCGGGTTCCCGGTCAGCCCATTGACCCCGGCGACCTTTCTCTTGGTTGGCCTGTGCAAGATCGAGCTGGCGGACCACCAGCGCTTCACCATCCCGTTTCTGTTCGCGGCCTCGGTGCTGATGACCCTGACCGCGCTGCTCTTTGGAGTCTTCTGATGAAAACCTTACGCATCGGTTCCGGTGCCGGTTACTCCGGCGACCGCATCGAGCCGGCGATCGAACTGGCCGAGCACGGCGACCTGGATTACCTGGTGTTCGAATGCCTGGCCGAGCGCACCATTGCCTTGGCGCAACAGGCGCGGTTGCTCGATCCGCAAGCAGGCTTCGATCCACTGCTGGGCGAGCGCATGCGCCGGGTGTTGCCCTTTGTCGGGCGCGGCGTTGAGGGGCAGCGTCGGCGCTTGCGGGTGATCACCAACATGGGCGCGGCCAATCCTCTGGCGGCGGCGCAGGAAGTGCGGCGCATCGCTGGAGAGTTGGGTTTGTCAGGCCTGAAAGTGGTCGCGCTGACCGGCGACGATGTGCTGGCGACGCTACTGGGCGATCCATCGCAGACGTTGGATAACGGTAAGACCTTGGCTTCCCTCGGCGAGCATCTGATTTCCGCCAATGCCTATCTGGGCGTGGATGGCATTATCGAGGCCTTGCGCGCCGATGCCGACGTGGTAATCACCGGTCGCGTGGCGGACCCGTCGCTGTTCCTCGCGCCGCAGATGTTCGAATTCGGCTGGGCGGCGGACGATTGGTCGCGGTTGGGGCGCGGTACGCTGGTCGGGCATTTGCTCGAATGTGCCGGGCAAATCAGCGGCGGGTATTTTGCCGATCCGGGGTTCAAGGACGTGCCGGATCTGGCGCGCCTCGGCTTCCCGCTGGCCGAAGTGGATGCTTCGGGGCGGGCAGTGATCAGCAAGGTCGCCGGCTCGGGTGGGCGCATCGATACTGCGACCTGCACCGAGCAGATGATCTACGAAGTGCATGACCCGGCGGCGTACCTCACGCCGGATGTCAGCGCCGATTTTTCTGGTGTGTCGTTCAGTGTTCAAGGGCCGGACCGGGTGCTGGCGTCAGGTGCTGACGGCCGGGCGCGACCGCAGTCGTTGAAAGTCTCGGTGGGTTATCTGGATGGCTGGATCGGCGAAGGCCAGATGTCCTATGGCGGGCCGGGCGCGCTGGCGCGAGGGCGATTGGCGCGAGAGGTGGTTCTGGAACGCTTGAAGCTGACCGGTGTGGTGTTTGAGGAGATTCGTGCCGAGTTGATTGGTGTCGATGCCTTGCACGGTGTTGAGTTGGGTTCGCGGGCGGACAGTGAGCCTTGGGAAGTGCGCCTGCGAGTCGCCGCCCGTTGTGCGGATCGCGCCGAGGCCGTGCGGATCGGCAATGAGGTGGAAACCCTCTACACCAACGGTCCTTACGGCGGTGGCGGGGCCAGCAAGTCGGTGCGTCAGGTGGTCGCGGTGGCGTCGCTGTTGTTGCCGCGTGATGCCGTCACGTTGCAGATTCATTCGGAGGACTTGGCATGAAACTGCGTGAACTGGCCCATTCCCGCACGGGCGACAAGGGCGACATCTCGAACATTTCGGTGATTGCCTTCCGGTCCGACGACTTTCCACGGTTGCGTGAGTGGCTGACGGTGGAGCGGGTCACCGCGCATTTCGCCGAGTTGCTGGACCCGCAGGGGCCGCCGGTGCGCCGCTATGAATTGCCCAACGTCCACGCGCTGAATTTTGTCTTGCCCGGCATCTTGCGCGGTGGCGTCACCCGCTCCCTGGCCCTCGACGCCCACGGCAAGGCGCTGGGGGCGGCGTTGCTCGATCTGGCGCTATGAAACACCTGATATAGCGGCACTTGAACCAAAACTGTGTACCCTGTTCCAACCTGAGCCCGCCGCCATCTGCGGGCTCATTGGAGGATCACCGGGCGAGGGGTTTTTGCCATTAACGTGACGACCGCAACGGTCTGGCCCAAGGCAAAACATGACGCATCTGTTCAAGGTTCTATCGGCGCTGGCCCTGGCAATCGGGTTGACGGGCTGCATCGCATCGCCCATCGAACTGACGCCGCAGACTCAACAACGTCTGCAAACCCAGCCACCGATCCGTTTTCTGCTGACCTTCGACGACGGCCCCAGCGCCTCAAGCTTCTGGAATCCGACTGACACCGTGCTCGATGGTCTCGCGCAAAACCCGCTGCAACCGAACATCAAAGCGGTGTTCTTCGTCCAGACCGGCGCGCCACGGGCCGGCGACAGCGACATCGGTCGACGAGTCATGCAGCGCGAGCATGCCGAAGGGCAGATCCTCGGTTTTCACACGGCCACCCATTTCCACACCAACCATCGCTCGTTGAGCCCTGAAGACCTGGAACAGTCCCTGAGCAAGGGCAGCGCCGACATTACTGCGATCACCGGCGCGCCGCCGAGCCTGGTGCGGCCGCCGTTCTGGAATTACGACAAGCGCACCTTCGCCGCCTATCAACGGCATGGCATGCACGTGTTGTTGACCGATGTGAGCGCCAATGACGGCAAGATCTGGGGTTTCAACGCCAGCCCCCGGCGCCGGGCGAACATGCTGCGGCAGTTATCGGAAATCCGTGAACGTATCGCCCAAGGTGAACTGCCCACGGTGGACGGGGTGATTCCGGTGGTGGTGACCTTCCACGACCTCAATCGCTACACCGCCCGGCATACCCGCGAATACCTGCAAATCCTGCTCGACAGCGCCAATGCCACCGGGGTGAAAACCGCGCCGAAGCCGTTTTATGACGATCAGGGCCAATTGCTGCGCGCGGCCATGGCCCGTACCGTCACCGAAAGTGCGGAGCCGGTGCAATTGCCGGGCATCTGGAACTGGCTGTGGGATGGCGATAGCCATTGAGGGCTCGCCAATAATTTTTGTCGTTCGTGGGTGCAGGGTGGCGAAAGCGAATCTACGCTGATGGGGTTGAATCCAATCAATCGCCATGGAGGGCCCCGTCATGGTTTCGATTCCAGAGCTTTGTCGCATCGTGACATCCGGATTTCAGCCACTGTCGTGCGACTGCTCGGTTAACCCCGACGGCACGCTACGGATCAAGGTCTTCGAACCGGCGACCGGACGCATCGATCTGTTGCTCACCGGGGTTTCACCCGCGCAACTGACCACGGTTCGCGATATTTCCAACCTGATTGGCGAACTTCGCACCGAAATGCGCGCGGGGCGCCGGGCGTTTGCCGGTTAAAAGATACATGTAGGAGCTGCCGAAGGCTGCGATCTTTTGATCTTGTTTTTAAAAGCCAAATCAAAAGATCGCAGCCTTCGGCAGCTCCTACATTAGGTTCCGGGTACCGGGTTCTGATTCAGTGCCGTGGCACCAGCTCATCAATTATCTGCAAACAATGGCTCAATCCCGGTGATACATCGCCCAGCCGTCGGCTGAGGATGATCGGTGAGGTGGCGTTGTTTTCCAGCAGGGGGGTGAAGCCGATGTCGTCGCGGTGCAGCAATTGCACCGAGGCGGGTACCAGGGTGACGCCGATGCCTGCGCCCACCAGGCCAATCGCGGTTTGCAGTTCGTTGGTCCATTGCGCCACGTGGATGCTGACGCCATAGGATTCGAACAGGGCAATCACATGGTCGGCATAGCTCGGTCGCGGGTTGCCGGGGTAGAGCACGAACGGTTCCTTCGCCAGTTCGCGCAGGCTGATGGGGCCGGCCAGCAGCGGATGGCCGGCGGGCAGGGCGGCGACCAGGCGATCTTCGGTGAGCACGGTCTGGATAATCGCCGGGTCGTCGATGCGGATGCGCCCGAAACCCACATCAATGCGCCCGGCCTTGAGCGCCTGCACCTGTTGCAGGGTGGTCATTTCCGACAGACCCAGCTCCAACTCCAGGCGCTCGTGGTTGCGCAAGCGCCGAATCAGTTCCGGCAGCACGCCGTAGAGCGTTGACGGCGCAAAGCCGATGCCCAGCCAAGTCTTTTCCCCCAGGCCGATCCGCCGCGTGTTGTCGCAGACCTTGCCCAGTTGCTCCAGCAGCGCGCTCGAATGCTCATGGAAAAACCGCCCGGCGTCGGTCAGCTTCAGCGGTCGCCCACGCTCCAGCAACTGCACCCCGAGTTCGTCTTCCAGTTGCTGGATCTGACGACTCAATGGCGGCTGCGCAATATGCAACAGCTCGGCGGCGCGGGTGAAGTTGAGGGTTTGAGCCAATACCTGAAAATAACGCAGATGACGCAGTTCCATGGGGCCTCCAAATGCTGGCGAGTTGCATACCTTTAAGGTATCAAGCCAGACCAATTCTATATTGGCCGCCACGGAAAAGCCGTATGAGAATCCGATTCAGAACTTTAAGAACCTGACGGGTATCGACATGCGTGCAACAGCCATTCAATCGATCGAGACGATCATCGTCGATCTGCCGACCATCCGCCCGCACAAACTGGCGATGCACACCATGCAGAACCAGACCCTGGTGATCATTCGTGTGCGCTGCGCCGATGGCATCGAAGGTATCGGCGAATCCACCACCATCGGTGGCCTGGCCTATGGCAATGAAAGCCCGGACAGCATCAAGACCAACATCGACCAACACTTCGTACCGCTACTGATCGGTGAGGACAGCAGCAACATCAATGCGGCGATGTTGCGTCTGGAGCGCAGCATTCGGGGCAATACGTTTGCCAAGTGCGGAATCGAAACCGCATTGCTCGACGCTCAGGGCAAACGCCTTGGCCTGCCGGTGAGCGAGCTGCTGGGCGGCCGTGTTCGCGATGCACTGCCGGTCGCCTGGACCCTGGCCAGCGGCGACACCGGACAAGACATCGCCGAAGCGGAAAAAATGCTCGACCTGCGGCGTCACCGCATCTTCAAACTGAAAATCGGTGCCGGTGAGGTCAACCGCGACCTGGCCCACGTCATCGCGATCAAGAAAGCCCTCGGTGACTGCGCCAGTGTGCGGGTCGATGTCAATCAGGCCTGGGATGAATCGGTGGCACTGCGCGCCTGCCGAATCCTCGGCACCAACGGCATCGACCTGATCGAACAACCGATCTCGCGCAACAACCGCGCCGGCATGGTGCGTCTGAACGCGATCAGCCCGGCGCCGATCATGGCCGACGAATCCATCGAGTGCGTGGAAGACGCCTTCAACCTGGCCCGCGAAGGTGCCGCTTCAGTGTTCGCCCTGAAGATTGCCAAGAACGGCGGCCCCCGCGCAGTGCTGCGAACCGCCGCGATTGCCGAAGCGGCTGGTATCGGCCTGTACGGCGGCACCATGCTCGAAGGCGGGATCGGCACGCTGGCCTCGGCCCATGCCTTCATCACCCTGAACAAACTGGCCTGGGACACTGAGCTGTTCGGTCCGTTGCTGCTGACCGAAGACATTCTCAGCGAACCGCTGATCTATCGCGATTTTGAACTGCATGTGCCGAAAACACCGGGCCTGGGCCTGAGTCTGGATGCAGAACGCCTGGCGTTTTTCCGTCGCGACAGGTCAACCACTGCCGTTTATCAAGCCTGAGGAGAGCATCATGCTGTTCCACGTAAAAATGACCGTGAACCTGCCGCTCGACATGAATCCCGAACTGGCCACCCGGCTCAAGGCCGACGAGAAAGCCCTGGCCCAGCGCCTGCAAGAGCAGGGCAAGTGGCGGCACCTGTGGCGCATCGCCGGGCACTACGCCAATTACAGCGTGTTCGATGTCGACAGCGTCCAGGAACTGCACGACCTGCTGATGCAGTTACCGCTGTTTCCGTACATGGCCATCGAGATCGATGCGCTGTGCCGGCATCCTTCTTCCATTCGCGAGGATGACCGCTGAACCCGGCCCGTTCAGTTCGCTACGCTTATAACTACAAGATGAGGAACCCCCATGAACGTCAAGATTTCCCACACTGCCAGTGCCCAGAAGTTTCTTGAAGAGGCCAGCGGCCTGCTCAACGACGCCGGTGATCCTCGGGTCAAAGCGCTGGTTTACCGCATCCTGCGGGACTCGGTGAACATCATCGAAGACCTGGCCGTGACCCCGGAAGAGTTCTGGAAAGCCGTGAATTACCTCAACGTGCTGGGTGCGCGTCAGGAGGCCGGTTTGTTGGTGGCCGGGCTCGGACTGGAACATTACCTCGACCTGTTGATGGACGCCGAAGACGAGCAGGCCGGCAAGTCTGGCGGCACGCCACGCACCGTCGAAGGGCCGCTGTATGTGGCTGGTGCGCCGCTGTCTGAAGGTGAGGCGCGGCTCGATGACGGCGTCGATCCGGGCGTGACGTTGTTCATGCAAGGCCAGGTGTTGAATACCGCCGGCGAACCGTTGGCCGGGGCGGTGGTGGATGTCTGGCACGCCAACACCGGTGGCACCTATTCGTACTTCGACGCCACGCAATCGGAATTCAACCTGCGTCGGCGCATCGTCACCGATGCCGAGGGTCGTTATCGTTTTCGCAGCATCGTGCCGTCGGGCTACGGTTGCCCGCCGGACGGTCCGACCCAACAACTGCTCGATCAATTGGGTCGTCATGGTCAGCGCCCGGCGCATATCCACTTCTTTATCTCGGCGCCGGACCATCGTCACCTGACCACCCAGATTAACCTCGACGGCGACAAATACCTGCACGACGATTTCGCCTATGCCACCCGTGATGAGCTGATTGCTCACATCACCTTCAGCGACGATCCGCAACGGGCGGCGGCGTATGGTGTCAGTGGTCGGTTTGCCGAAATCGACTTCGATTTCACCTTGCAATCATCCGCCCAGCCTGATGAACAGCAACGCGTCGAGCGGGTGCGCGCACTCGAAGACTGACAGCGCACGCCTGGGGGAGATTCTATATTGCAGGGGCGCCTTGATGACCTCAGGTGGTGTGTACGACGCAAATCCAGTGTGGGAGCGGGCTTGCTCGAGAAAGCGGTGCGTCTGGCGAAAAGGATGTTGAATGTGACGGCCCCTTCGCGAGCAAGCTCGCTCCCACAGGGGTTCCCCCCCTACACACAACAACGAGAGTGATCCGATGATGCACGCGCAACTGTTGAGTCAGCGCAGCAGAATATTCGACCACGCCGACCCATACGCGGTGTCGGGTTACGTCAATCAACACGTCGGCAACCATTGCCTCTTGATGCCCCGTGCCGGCCAGCCGCTGGCCAGTCTCGATCACCGCAAGTTCGCCAGCCTTGACCTGTGCCGCATCAGCTACGGCGCCAGTGTGCGAGTCACGTCGGGTGCGCTCGACAGCATCTATCACCTGCAAGTCTTGCTGCGCGGCCACTGCCTGTTGCGCGGGCATGGCCAGGAACATTACTTCGAACCCGGTGAGTTGCTGCTGATCAACCCCGATGATCCGGTGGACCTGACGTATTCCGAGGATTGCGAAAAATTCATCCTCAAAGTCCCGACCCGGTTGCTGGAATCAGTGTGCGATGAGCAACGCTGGGGTTATCCGGGGCAGGGCGTGCGATTCCTGGAGAACCGTTATCAGCTCGATCAACTGGAAGGTTTCGTCAATCTGCTGGCGATGATTTGTCAGGAGGCCGAGGCTACCGAGCAGATACCTCGGGTGCAGGAGCACTACGCGCAAATCATCGTCAGCAAGATGCTCAGTCTGATGAAAACCAACGTGAGCCGTATCAGCCTCGGCTCGCCGTCGGCCACCTTCGAGATGATTGCCGATTACATCGCGCGCAACCTCAAGCAAGACATCGACAGCGAAGCACTGGCCCGTCAGGCGCGGATGAGTGTGCGTTCGCTGTATGGCCTGTTCGAACGCAACGCCGGGGCCACGCCGAAAAACTACATCCGCCAGAAGCGCCTCGAACGCATCAACGCCAGCCTGAGCGACCCGACCTGCAACGTGCGCAATGTCACGGAAGTGGCGATGGATTACGGCTTTCTGCATCTGGGACGGTTTTCCGACAGCTATCGCAAGCAGTTTGGCGAGTTGCCGTCCGATACCCTCAAGCGCCGACACTGAGTACCGTAAATCCCCTGTAGCAGCTGCCGAGCCTGCGAGGCTGCGTTCGAGTGCGAAGCGCTCGCCAATCGAAATAATGCGGTCTGCTTGAAACACCGCGCGGGTTATTTTGCGAGTGCTTCGCACTCGAACGCAGCCTCGCAGGCTCGGCAACTGCTACAGGTGCGTGCGTATCAATCTTTGCAGTAAACGGATAAAGGTCTGCACCCATCGGATAGTCCACCTCAATTCCCCGTCCTAGCATGGCCCTGCCTGAATAAAAACAATGGAGGCGGCGGCCATGTCCCTGCGACCCGAATACCTTCACTCCCTGCTGGAAGACGACAAAGAACACGGCATCTACCGCTGCAAGCGCGAGATGTTCACCGACCCGCGGTTGTTCGACCTGGAGATGCAGCACATCTTCGAAGGCAACTGGCTGTACCTGGCCCACGAAAGCCAGATCCCCAATATCAACGATTTCTACACCACCACCATGGGCCGCCAGTCGATCTTTATCGCGCGCAACAAGACCGGTGAACTCAACGCGTTCATCAACGCCTGCAGCCATCGCGGTGCCATGCTTTGCCGGCACAAGACCGGCAACAAAAGCACCTACACCTGCCCGTTCCACGGCTGGACGTTCAACAACTCCGGCAAGTTGCTCAAGGTCAAGGACCCGGCCGAAGCGGGCTATCCGGCGAGTTTCAACTGTGAAGGCTCCCACGACCTGACCAAGGTTGCGCGTTTCGAGTCCTATCGCGGTTTCCTGTTCGGCAGCCTCAAGGCTGATGTGGTACCGCTGGTGGAACACCTGGGCGAGTCGGCGAAGATCATCGACATGATCGTCGACCAGTCCGCGGATGGCCTGGAAGTGCTGCGCGGGTCCTCCAGCTATATCTACGAAGGCAACTGGAAACTCACCGCCGAAAACGGCGCCGACGGTTACCACGTCAGCTCGGTGCACTGGAACTACGCGGCCACCCAGAACCAGCGTAAACAACGCGAGGCCGGTGAAGACATTCGCACCATGAGCGCCGGCACCTGGGCCAAGCAGGGCGGTGGTTTTTACTCTTTCGATAAAGGCCACATGCTGCTCTGGACCCGTTGGTCCAACCCTGAGGACCGCCCATTGTTCGAACGTCGCGACGAGCTGGCTCGTGATTTCGGCCAGCCCCGCGCCGACTGGATGATCGAGAACTCGCGCAACCTGTGTCTGTACCCGAACGTGTACCTGATGGACCAGTTCAGCTCGCAAATTCGCATCGCTCGGCCGATCTCGGTCAACCGCACGGAAATCACCATTTACTGCATCGCTCCCAAGGGTGAAAGCGACAGTGCGCGGTCAAGCCGGATTCGTCAGTACGAGGACTTTTTCAACGTCAGCGGCATGGCCACGCCGGACGATCTGGAGGAGTTCCGCTCCTGCCAGACCGGCTATCAGGGCAGCGTCACCACCTGGAACGACATGTCCCGCGGTGCCGAACACTGGGTCGAAGGCGCCGACGACGCGGCCAGGGAAATCGACCTGCATCCGCTGCTCAGCGGTGTGCGCACCGAGGATGAAGGCCTGTTCGTGCTGCAACACAAATACTGGCAGCAGACGATGCTCAAGGCGTTGGCCGCCGAGCAGTCCGAGCGGATCCCCGTGGAGGGCGTGCAATGACCATCACTCATGAAGCCGTGCGGGATTTTCTCTACCGCGAAGCGCGCTATCTGGACGACAAACAATGGGACGACTGGCTGGAACTGTACGCTGCCGATGCGTCGTTCTGGATGCCGTCCTGGGACGACAACGACGAGTTGACCGAAGACCCGCAACGGGAAATCTCGCTGATCTGGTACGGCAACCGCACCGGCCTGGAAGACCGCATCTTCCGTATCAAGACCGAGCGCTCCAGCGCGAGCATTCCGGACACCCGCACCTCGCACAACATCAGCAATATCGAGCTGCTCGAACACGCTGATGGCCTGTGCAAGGTGCGTTTCAACTGGCACACCCTGAGCTTTCGCTACAAGACCGTCGACAGCTATTTCGGCAGCAGTTTCTACACCCTCGATGTGCGTGGTGAAAACCCGCTGATCAAGGCCAAGAAAGTGATCCTGAAGAACGATTACGTTCGCCAGGTCATCGACGTTTACCACTTGTGAGGCGGCCGTCATGACTCATTCCATCGCATTCAGTTTCGAAGACGGCGTCACCCGGTTCATCGACGCCAACCCCGGCGAAACCGTGGCCGACGCCGCATACCGCCAGGGCATCAATATTCCGCTGGACTGCCGTGACGGTGCGTGCGGCACCTGCAAATGTTTTGCCGAGGCCGGTCGTTACGACTTGGGCGAGGAGTACATCGAAGATGCGCTCAGTGCGGAAGAAGCCGAGCAGGGTTTTGTCCTGACCTGCCAGATGCGCGCCCAAAGCGATTGCGTGGTGCGGGTGCCGGTGTCGTCGGATGTCTGCCGCACTCGTCAGGCCAGTTTTGAAGCCACCATCAGCAACCTGCGCCAGTTGTCCGACAGCACGATTGCGCTGTCGATCAAGGGCGAGGCCCTGAGCAAACTGGCGTTTCTGCCGGGGCAATATGTGAACCTCGGAGTGCCCGGCAGCGAGCAGACCCGTGCGTACTCCTTCAGCTCGTTGCAGCGTGACGGCGAGGTCAGTTTCCTGATTCGCAACGTGCCCGGCGGCTTGATGAGCCGCTTCCTCACCGGCATGGCCAAGGCTGGCGACAGTATGACCATGGCCGGGCCGTTGGGAAGTTTCTACCTGCGCGAAATCCGCCGACCGCTGTTATTGCTGGCGGGCGGCACCGGCCTGGCACCGTTTACCGCGATGCTGGAGAAAATTGCCGAACAGGGCAGTGAACAGCCGCTGCATCTGATCTACGGCGTGACCAATGACTTCGACCTCGTGGAGCTGGATCGACTGGAGGCCTTTGTCGCACGCATCCCGAATTTCAGCTTCAGCGCCTGCGTGGCCAACCCCGACAGCCAGCACCCGCTCAAGGGTTACGTGACACAACACATCGAGCCCCGGCATTTGAACGATGGCGACGTCGATGTCTACCTGTGCGGTCCGCCGCCGATGGTCGAGGCGGTCAGCCAGTTCATCCGCGAGCAGGGCATCGCGCCGGCCAATTTCTTCTACGAGAAATTTGCCGCCAGCGCGGCGTGACTATCTTCGCCACAACTTATTTTTTGTAGCAGCTGGCGGAGCCTGCGTTCGGCTGCGAAGCAGTCGTGGTATCAGGCGACGCGGTATTCCAGGAAGACCTCGTGCCCAGGTTTTACGACTGCTTCGCAGCCGAACGCAGGCTTCGCCAGCTGCTACAGATCGCGTTTTGTGCAAGTGAGGGATATATGAACAGGTTTCAGGAAAAAGTCGTGTTGATCACCGGCGCCGCCCAAGGCATCGGCCGGCGGGTTGCCGAGCGAATGGCGGCAGAGGGTGCGCGATTGATACTGGTCGATCGTTCGGAGCTGATATTCGAGGTGCAACAGCAATTGGGCCAGACCCATCAGGGGCTCGCGCTGACCGCCGATCTTGAGCAGTACAGCGAATGCAGTCGCGTGATGAAAACTGCCGTCGAGCGCTTTGGGCGCCTGGATGTACTGGTCAACAACGTCGGCGGAACAATCTGGGCCAAGCCCTTCGAACATTACGAAGAGGCGCAGATCGAGGCCGAAGTCCGTCGCTCACTATTCCCGACACTGTGGTGTTGCCATGCCGCGCTGCCGTTCATGCTGGAGCAGGGCAGCGGCGCCATCGTCAATGTGTCCTCCATTGCCACCCGCAGCATCAATCGCGTGCCTTACGGCGCAGCGAAGGGCGGGGTGAATGCGCTGACCGCGTGCCTGGCCTTTGAAACCGCCGGGCGTGGGGTTCGGGTCAATGCCACGGCGCCCGGCGGAACCGACGCGCCACCGCGAGTGATTCCGCGCAACAGTACCGGGCAAAGCTCCCAGGAGCAGGTCTGGTATCAGCAGATCGTCGACCAGACCCTCGACAGCAGTCTGATGAAGCGTTACGGCACTCTGAATGAGCAGGCAAGCGCTATCCTGTTTCTGGCCAGCGACGAGGCCTCGTACATCACCGGGATGATCATGCCGGTGGGCGGTGGCGATCAGGGCTGAGCACCTTATAGGCGACGCTGAAACGCTTTGACGATCCGCAGCGTGGCGTCGCTGGTTTTCAGGTTTTGGACCGCGTCCAGCGGATGCCACATGCAATCGATAATCTCGTTGAGCGGCCGGGCTTCATGCAGGTTCACTACCGACGCTTCATAAACATGGTGGCGGGTGCTGCCGTCCTCCAGTTCCATCAGGTACAGCATGCCGTCGACCCCAAGGCCGGTTTCCTCCGCCAGTTCCCGCACGGCGGCGTCCATTTTGGTTTCGCCAGGCTCGACCTTTCCGCCGGGCAAGGTCCAGCGACACCTGGGCTTGCGCACCAGAAGGACGTGTCGATCTTGCTCGCAAATAACGGTGGCGCGTACTTTCATGTGTTACCTGATTGCCCGTTTGTCATAAAACAGTCATAAAACTGCAATATTCGGGCCGAGGCCCCGTATTTCGGCGGTTTCAAGGGTTGGAGTTACCGTGCAAGCCGAAAGTGCCACCCGATGTCGCGACGTCTGGTCGGCACCCGCGCCGGGGGCGGGTGTAAGGTAGGCCGGTCAATCTTTGATTTTCACTGCCCAAAAGGAGGTGACTATGAGCATTGCGATGCTGACCAAGATGCACATGAACGGTTACGACGTACTCAGCGTGAACCACGGCCCATGGCGGGTGTGCACCAAAGGTGACCGGTTGGGCGCTTTTGGCAGCCGGGAAGAGGCACTGGCATTCGCCGCGTCCCTGCCGGCTTACAAGGCACGCGCAAGTCGGCCGGTTCGTAGCCAGTAGTCGATGTCGAGATGAAGCCCCGGCGTGTGTCGGGGCTTTTTTTT
>NZ_JAAVVC010000079.1 GCF_018449725.1 Pseudomonas sp. dw_612
TCATCGGAATATTCATTTCTAAACTCTAACGTCAGAAGCAGTAAATGGTGGAGCCAAACGGGATCGAACCGTTGACCTCCTGCGTGCAAGGCAGGCGCTCTCCCAGCTGAGCTATGGCCCCATAACAAAATTGGTGGGTCTGGGCAGATTCGAACTGCCGACCTCACCCTTATCAGGGGTGCGCTCTAACCAACTGAGCTACAGACCCAATTTTGATGCTTAGCGCAATCAAACTTGAAGCGTGTAGCTTAAAGCTTGAAGCTGCTTCTA
>NZ_JAAVVC010000080.1 GCF_018449725.1 Pseudomonas sp. dw_612
GTGGACACCGTGGCGTATACCGACAGCACTGTCGGAGTGAATCTCAACCTGAAAACCGGCGTCAACTCCGGGATCGCAACGGGCGACACCTACACCGACATCGAAGGCATCCGTGGTTCCAACTTCAACGACACGATTGTTGCCGATGGCCGGGCGATTGCTTTTGACGGCGCGTTGGGTACCGACACCGTCGACTACTCGACCTCGAGCGAAGCAATCAACGTCGACATC
>NZ_JAAVVC010000009.1 GCF_018449725.1 Pseudomonas sp. dw_612
TGGTGTACGCCACAATGAGTATTCACTAAGTGTTTAATTAGTTGATGGCAATGCACTGGCACTTATATTAATGAGTCCAACAAAGTGAGACACCTTCGACAAAAAGCAACTTAGCCCTATTTAATATTTAAATATTGAATTGTCAGACAATTCGCCCAGAACCCGCCACTAAAAACTATATTTCGATACCGCGACCCTTGTTTCCGGGCACTTGCTGGAATACAACAATTTGACCTCAAAAAAGTACTAGACGTTTGATTTCAAATTGTGTCAGTTTTCTTTCGCCTTCATTGGGCGAGTGATAGGACGATCTCGCCAGAGATTGTCGCTATCGGACAAAAACTGTTCCATTGCTTAACAAGGAAGTGTGTTTATGTCGAAAGTAAAAGCCAAAGCTATTGATTCCGCCGAACTGGCCTTTCAGCCACTGCAAGCACTGGCCGCTCCGAGTTCTGCGTTCAACCAGATCAATAGTTTCAGCCATCAGTATGACCGTGGCGGCAACCTTACGGTCAATGGCAAACCCTCCTTCTCGGTGGATCAAGCCGCGACTCAACTGCTGCGCGATGGTGCTGCCTGGCACGATCTCAACGGCAGCGGCAAGATCGAACTGACCTACAGCTTCCTGACGTCCCAGACCTCGAATTTCAGCGGCCTGGGCGTCACCGGTTTCAGTCAGTTCAGCGCCCTGCAGAAAGCCCAGGCCGTGCTCGCCATGCAATCCTGGGCCGATGTGGCCAACGTCACCTTTGCCGAAGCATCCAGGGGCGGCGACGGGCACATGAGCTTCGGTAACTACAGCGGTGGTCAGGACGGCGCGGCGGCATTTGCGTTCCTGCCGGGCACCGAGCCGGGTTATGACGGTCAGTCCTGGTACTTGACCGGCAGCGGCTACAACGTCAACAAGACCCCGGGCGTGAACAACTACGGGCGTCAGACACTCACCCATGAAATCGGCCACACCCTGGGCCTGTCTCACCCTGGCGACTACAACGCCGGCGAAGGCAACCCGACCTACAACGACGCGTCCTACGGCCAGGACACCCGTGGCTACAGCCTCATGAGCTACTGGAGTGAAAGCAACACCAGCCAGAACTTCAGCAAGGCCGGCGTTGAAGCCTATGCTTCCGGCCCGCTAATGGACGATATCGCGGCGATCCAGAAACTCTACGGCGCCAACCTCGAAACCCGTACCGGTGACACCACCTACGGCTTCAATTCCAACGCCGGCCGTGACTTCCTGAGCGCTTCGTCGTCCGCCGACAAGCTCGTTTTCTCGGTCTGGGACGCGGGCGGCAAGGACACCCTGGATTTCTCCGGTTTTACCCAAAACCAGAAAATCAACCTCAATGACGCCTCGTTCTCCGACGTTGGCGGCCTGGTCGGTAACGTGTCCATTGCCAAAGGCGCGATCATCGAGAACGCCATCGGCGGTTCGGGCAACGATCTGTTGATCGGTAACAGCGTGGCCAACGAACTGAAGGGCGGTGCCGGCAACGACCTGATCTACGGCGCGGGCGGTGCGGACAAACTGTGGGGCGGTTCGGGTTCGGACACCTTCGTGTTTGCCGCCAGTACTGATTCCAAGCCAGGTGCAGCCGATCAGATCCTCGATTTTGTCAGCGGTCTGGACAAGATCGACCTGACTGGCATCACCAAAGGCGCAGGCCTGCACTTCGTGAACTCGTTCACCGGTGCGGCAGGCGATGCGGTGCTGACCTCTTCGGGCGGCAACAGCCTGTTGTCGGTGGACTTCTCTGGGCACGGCGTGGCTGATTTCCTGGTCAGCACCGTTGGCCAGGCAGCAACCACGGACATCGTGGCCTGATACAAGGCAAAAAGGAGCACGGCGCGTAATGCGCCGCGCTCTGTCCTTGCATCCATACCCGCTGTGGGTGAGGCTACACCCCGGAGTAAAACGTCCTATGACCCATAACGCCTTTACCTACAAAGCAACCGCGTGGCTATTGGCGACGCTGATGATGTTTTTTGGAGATGTAGCCATGGCAAGCAGCCTGAAATTAGCGGACCCCTCGGAGTTGGCGGGCCTTTGGCAAGCCACCCTCAACGCCCCGCAAGACACCGCTGAGTCCCAGGCACTGCAGGACAAGCCGTCGAACGTTTGCACCCTCGATTTTCAAGAAAAACAGACCCTGGGTGACGGCGCCGAATGCCTCAGTGCCTGGCTGGAAGAACCTGCGATTGGCTGGTTCACCGAGCCGGACGGCATTGCGATCACGGGTAAAGAAGGCTCAAGAATTGTGTTTTTCAGCCGACAACGCGAAGGGCTTTACAAAAGCACTTTGAAGTCAGGACTGATCATTACGCTCAAGCGCGCCGCGCAATAAGCGTAAGTACAAGAATCGACGCTCTCAGCGCTGGATATAAGGCCCATCAATGCAGTTATAGGCCGAAGATCAATAACCCTGACTCTCGTTTGATTAAAAAGAGTTGTTATTCATTTGTAAGCGATAACTAGCAAAGCGTGCCTCGGCTTGTGCGCAGGCAGTTAATTGAACCCTCGTCAAAGAATGGCGAGGACTATCATCTCAGGAAAAATCAATGAAGATGGCGAAGGCCCCAGGCACCGCACCGTTATTCAAGGCACTGGGTGACTATAAGAGCATCTTGATCAGCGTCGGTTGTTTTACTGCACTCATCAACGTACTGATGTTGGTTCCGTCTATTTATATGCTCCAGGTGTATGACCGGGTGCTGTCTTCGCAAAACGAAACAACCCTGGCCATGCTGTCGTTAATGGTCGTCGGTTTCTTTGCCTTCATTGGCATGTTAGAGGTCGTTCGCAGTTTCATCGTCATCCGCATTGGCAGCCAACTGGAGCGCCGCTTCAATCTGCGGGTCTATCAGGCCGCGTTCGAGCGCAACCTGTTCCAGGGCGAGGGCAACGCCGGACAATCGCTTGGGGATCTGACTCACATTCGCCAATTCGTCACCGGCCCTGCGCTGTTCGCTTTCTTTGATGCGCCGTGGTTCCCGGTGTATTTGTTTGTGATCTTCCTGTTCAACGTCTGGCTCGGCGTGTTGGCAACGGCCGGTGCGGTGTTGCTGATCGGCCTGGCGTGCCTCAACGAGGCGATGACCAAAAAGCCCTTGGGCGAAGCCGCAGGGTTTTCCCAGAAGTCCAGCCAACTGGCCACCAGTCACCTGCATAACGCCGAAACCATCCAGGCCATGGGCATGCTCGGCGTCTTGCGCAAGCGCTGGTTCCAGGTGCATTCGCGTTTCCTCGGCTTGCAGAATCAGGCCAGCGACACTGGCGCAGTGATCAGCTCGCTAAGCAAAACCTTGCGCCTGTGCCTGCAATCGCTGGTGTTGGGATTGGGCGCATTGCTGGTGATCAAGGGTGACATGACCGCCGGGATGATGATCGCAGGGTCGATTTTGATGGGCCGCGTCCTGAGCCCCATCGATCAACTGATCGCCGTGTGGAAGCAATGGAGTGGCGCCAAACTCGCGTACCGTCGTCTGGACTCGCTGCTGCAAGCCTATCCGCCGAGCGACGATGCCATGGCACTGCCGGCCCCCAAGGGCCAGATCACTTTTGAGCAAGTCAGCGCCGGTCCACCGGGTAAACGCGCGGCGACCTTGCACATGGTCAATTTCAGCCTGGGCGCCGGGGAAGTGCTGGGCGTGCTCGGCGCCTCGGGTTCCGGCAAGTCGACGCTGGCCCGGGTGCTGGTCGGCGTGTGGCCGACCCTCGGCGGCACGGTGCGGCTTGACGGCGCCGACATCCATCGTTGGAACCGCGACGACCTCGGTCCGTACATCGGCTATCTGCCCCAGGACATTGAGTTGTTCAGCGGCAGCATTGCGGAAAACATCGCGCGTTTCCGGGAGGCCGACCCGCAGAAAGTCGTTGAAGCGGCCCAACACGCCGGTGTCCACGAACTGATCCTGCGCATGCCCCAAGGCTACGACACCATGCTCGGCGAAGACGGCAGCGGTTTGTCCGGCGGCCAGAAGCAGCGCGTGGCTCTGGCCCGTGCGTTGTACGGCAACCCGAGCCTGGTGGTGCTGGATGAACCCAACTCCAACCTCGACACCGTCGGCGAAGCAGCACTGGCCGGCGCCATCGCGCACATGAAAGCTCGCGGCACCAGCGTGATTCTGGTCACCCATCGCTCCTCGGCATTGGCCCAGGCCGACAAGTTGCTGGTGCTCAACGACGGTCGCTTGCAGGCCTACGGCCCAAGTCAGGAAGTGCTCAAGGCGCTGTCCGGCAATCAATCGGCAAATCAGGAACAAAAACCCGCGCAGGCACCGGGCGGGCTCAGCATGAGCCGGCAGTATCAGCCCACGACAAGGAATTCGGGTGTATGAGCAGCGCACGCATGAATACTGAAAACGAAGCAACGATGGAACACGACTACATCGCCGAGCGCCCCGAACGCGATGCCAAATTCTTCGCGCGCATGGGCTGGATTCTGGCGATCGTCGGCGCCGGCAGTTTCTTCACCTGGGCCAGCCTCGCGCCGCTGGATCAAGGGATTCCAGTGCAAGGCACGGTCGTCGTCTCCGGCAAACGCAAAGCCGTGCAGTCGATTGGCAACGGCGTGGTCAGCCGGATTCTGGTGCGCGAAGGGCAGGCGGTGAAACAAGGCCAGCCGCTGTTCCAGCTCGACCAGACCCAGGCCGCTGCGGATGTTGATTCGCTGCAGGCGCAATACCGCATGGCCTGGGCCAGCGTGGCCCGTTGGGAAAGCGAACGGGACAACCTCAAGCAAGTGACTTTCCCCGCCGAACTGAGTAAGGACGCCGATCCACGCCTGGCCTTGGTCCTCGAAGGCCAGCGCCAATTGTTCAGCAGCCGCCGCGAAGCCTACGCCCGTGAACAGGGTGGGCTGCGCGCCAATATCGAAGGCGCCAGCGCGCAATTGACCGGCATGCGCCGTGCGCGCACCGACCTGACGGCCCAGGCCAGCTCGCTGCAACAGCAGTTGAGCAACCTTCAGCCCCTGGCGGACAACGGCTACATCCCGCGTAATCGCTTGATGGAGTACCAGCGTCAACTGTCGCAAGTGCAGCAGCAACTGGCGGAGAACACCGGCGAAAGTGGTCGGGTGGAGCAGGGCATCCTCGAAGCGAAACTCAAGCTGCAGCAGCACATCGAGGAATACCAGAAAGAAGTCCGCACCCAATTGGCCGACGCGCAACTCAAAAGCGTGACCCTGAAGGAGCAACTGACTTCCGCCGGGTTCGACCTGCAACACCGCGAGATCATCGCCACCGCCGACGGCATTGCGGTCAACCTCGGGGTGCATACCGAAGGCGCCGTGGTGCGCCAGGGGGAAACCCTGTTGGAAATCGTGCCCCAAGGCACCACCCTGGAAGTGGAAGGGCACTTACCGGTCAATCTGATCGACAAGGTCGGCACTCACTTGCCGGTGGACATTCTGTTCACCGCGTTCAACCAGAGCCGCACTCCGCGAGTGCCGGGCGAAGTCAGCCTGATTTCCGCCGACCAGATGATCGACGAGAAAACCGGCGCGCCGTATTACGTACTGCGCAGCAGCGTCAGTGACCAGGCCATGGAAAAACTCCACGGGTTGGTGATCAAGCCCGGCATGCCCGCAGAAATGTTCGTGCGCACCGGTGAACGTTCACTCCTCAACTATTTGTTCAAGCCGCTGCTCGACCGGGCAAACTCCGCGTTGACCGAGGAATAAGGATGTTCGGCTGTATGAATAAGCTCTCCATGCTCGGGGCAGCCCTGGCGTTGCTGACCTGCAACAGTGCGATGGCCCTGGGGCCGTTTGAAATTTACGAACAAGCGTTGCGCAATGACCCGGTGTTCCTCGGCGCCATCAAGGAACGGGATGCCGGCCTTGAAAACCGCATCATTGGCCGCGCCGGGCTGTTGCCCAAGATTGGTTACACCTACAACAAGGGGCGTAACACCTCCAAGGTCACCCAGATCAATGAAGGGCGGCCAGACTTCACCGAAGACCGCAACTACAGCAGTTACGGCTCGACCCTGAGCCTGCAACAACCGCTGCTCGACTACGAGGCTTACGCGTCGTACCGCAAAGGCGTCGCGCAATCGCTGTTCGCTGACGAAGCCTTTCGCGGCAAGAGCCAGGAATTGCTGGTGCGGGTGCTGGAGAACTACACCAAGGCGTTGTTCGCCCAGGATCAGATCGACATCGCCCTGGCGAAGAAAAAGGCCTTCGAACAACAGTTCCAGCAGAACGAGCACATGTTCCGCCAGGGTGAGGGCACGCGGACCGATATTCTGGAAGCCGAGTCCCGTTACGAACTGGCCACGGCCGAGGAAATCGAAGCTCGGGATGAGCAGGACGCGTCGTTGCGAGAGTTGGGCGCGCTGATCGGCGTGCCGGCGATCAACATCGGCGACCTGGCGCCACTGGACCAGAACTTCCAGACCTTCGCCCTGCAACCGGCCAATTACGACACGTGGCACGAGATGGCGGTGGCCAACAACCCGAACCTGGCCTCCCAACGCCAGGCCGTGGAAGTGGCGCGCTACGAGGTCGAACGCAACCGCGCCGGGCACCTGCCGAAAGTCAGCGCTTATGCGTCGGTGCGCCAGAACGAATCGGAGAGCGGCAACACCTACAACCAGCGTTACGACACCAACACCATTGGTATTGAAGTCAGCGTGCCGCTGTATGCCGGTGGTGGGGTGTCGGCCATGACCCGTCAGGCCAGCCGCACCATGGAGCAGGCCGAGTACGACCTGGACGGCAAGACCCGGGAAACCCTGATCGAACTGCGCCGTCAGTTCAGCGCCTGCCTGTCGGGGGTGAACAAGCTGAAGGCTTATCAAAAGGCCCTGACCTCCGCCGAAGCGCTGGTGGTGTCGACCAAGCAAAGCATCCTGGGTGGTGAGCGGGTCAACCTCGATGCACTGAATGCCGAACAACAACTATTTACCACCCGCCGCGATTTGGCCCAGGCACGCTATGACTACCTGATGGCGTGGACCAAGCTGCATTACTACGCCGGGACGTTGAATGAGCAGGATCTGGCGAAAGTTGACGAGGCGTTTGGACGGGGGGGATTCAAGCAGTGATGGGGTGGTCTTGAGGGCCACCCCTCTCCCTAACCCTCTCCCCAAAGGGGCGAGGGGACTGACCGAGTTGTTCTTGGAGCTACATCGACCTGAAAAACCGAGCCGAACTCAGGTTTGAACGGCATGCAGATCGGCTCCCTTTCCCCTCTCCCCAGAGGGGCGAGGGGACTGACCGAATTGTTCTTTCGAACTAGTTCGACCTGAAAAACCGAGCCGAACTCAGGTTTGAACAGCACGCAGATCGGCTCCCTTTCCCCCTCTCCCCAGAGGGGCGAGGGGACTGACCGAATTGTTCTTTCGAACTAGTTCGACCTGAAAAACCGAGCCGAACTCAGGTTTGAACGGCACGCAGATCGGCTCCCTTTCCCCCTCTCCCCAGAGGGGCGAGGGGACTGACCGAATTGTTCTTTCGAACGACATCGACCTGAGAAACCGAGCCGAACTCAGGTTTGAACGGCACGCAGAACGGCTCCCTTTCCCCCTCTCCCCACTGGGGAGAGGGCTGGGGTGAGGGGTGAATCTTCAGCCAGACACACATTTAAGCAACACCGCAAAACAGCACGACCACCCCCGCGGACAGGGGGCTAAAACTCTAAAAACGCCAAAAAAGCGAGAAGACATGGACGTACAGATCAAGCCGATTTCGGTCGGCACGCTATTGCTCCTGGTTTCTGCCATCCCCGCAGCGGCCCAGGCCCAGTACCTTGAAACCGGCAAACCCGGCGACGCCGCGAGTTGGCGTTCGGTCGAGTTTCAGCGCGATTGGGGCCTGGCGCGCATGCGGGCCGATCAAGCCTATGCCGCCGGCATCACCGGCCAAGGCGTGAAAATCGGTGAACTGGATTCCGGCTTCGATTCCGCCCACCCCGAGTTCGCCACCGAGCGTTATCACGGGGTCATGGCCAGCGGCAGCTACGTCGATGGCACGCCGTTCAACGTCAACGGCACGCTCAACGCCAACAACGATTCCCACGGTACTCACGTCGCCGGCACCATCGGCGCCTCCCGCGATGGCATCGGCATGCACGGCGTGGCGTACAACGCGCAACTCTACGTGGCCAACACCAACAAGACCGACAGTTTCCTGTTCGGTCCCAATCCCGATCCGCAGTATTTCAAAGCGGCTTACAACGCCTTGGCGGATGCCGGTGTGCGCGCGATCAACAACAGCTGGGGCAGCCAGCCGCCGGATGTCAGCTACCGCACCCTCGATGATCTGCACGCGGCCTACGCTCAGCATTTCAATAAAGGCACCTGGCTCGATGCGGCGGCCGATGTTTCATCCCGTCGTGGCGTGATCAATGTGTTCAGTGCCGGCAACAGCGGTTACCCCAACGCCAGCGTGCGTTCGGCGCTGCCGTATTTTCAGCCGGAGCTTGAAGGGCATTGGCTGGCGGTTTCGGGGCTGGATCAAGGCAATCTGCAAAAGTACAACCAGTGCGGGATCGCCAAATATTGGTGCATTACCACCCCCGGCGCGAAGATCGACAGCACCATTCCCGATGGCGGCTACGCAATCAAGTCCGGTACCTCCATGTCCGCGCCGCACGCCACGGGCGCCCTGGCAATGGTGATGGAACGCTACCCGTACATGAACAACCAGCAAGCGTTGCAAGTGCTGCTGACCACCGCGACCCAGCTCGACGGCTCGATCACCGACGGGCCGAACGCCCAGGTCGGTTGGGGCGTCGCCAACCTGGATCGGGCGCTGCACGGGCCGGGGCAATTGCTTGGTGCGTTCGACGCTAATCTGGGGGCAGGGCAGAGCGATGTCTGGAGCAACGGCATCAGCGACAAGGCACTGATTCAGCGCCAAGTTGAAGACGCCGCCGAACACAGCGCCTGGCAACAGACGCTGCAAAACAAAGGCTGGCAAAACGGTCTGGCGGCCGGCGCCAGTCAACAGGATCAGACTGACTACGCCGTCGGCATGGCCCGGGATGCCGCGGCCGCCACCCGCGTCTACGAAGGCAGCCTGATCAAGTCCGGTGCCGGTCGCCTGATGCTCACCGGCGACAGCACCTATCGCGGACCGACCACGGTTAACGGTGGTTTGCTGGCGGTCAACGGTTCGCTGACGTCAGCGGTGACCGTGAATGAGACCGGCACCTTGGGCGGCTCTGGACGTATCGGCGCATTGACCGCCAACTCGGGCGCGACCGTGGCTCCGGGCAATTCCATCGGTACTTTGCAGGTCAACGGTGACGTGACATTCGCACCGGGCTCGACCTACGCCGTGGAACTGTCACCCACCAGCAGCGACCGGATTGTCGCCGGCGGCACGGCTACGGTCAGCGGCGCCACGATCAGCCTGTCCCTGGAAAACAGTCCGACCTTGTTGACCACCGCCCAGACGCAATCCTTGCTCGGCCATCAGTACAACATCCTGCAAGCGGCCGGCGGCATTCAGGGCCAGTTCGGCGCGGTGTTGCCCAACTACCTGTTTATCGGCGGCACGCTCGATTATTCCGCCACCGGCATTGGCCTGGACATTGAGCGCAACGCCACGCGTTTTGCCAGCGTCGGTCAAACGCCGAACCAGCGCTCTGTGGCCAGTGCCGTGGAAGGGCTGGGCGCGGGGAACGCGGTGTACGAAAGCCTGCTGCTGTCGCCAACCGCGAGTTCAGCGCAACAGGCGTTTCAGCAGTTGTCAGGGGAAATCTACCCGACGCTGGGCTCAGTGCTGATCAACGACAGCCGTTACCTGCGCGATGCGGTGGGTGAGCGCCTCAATGACGCCAAGGGTTCCCAAAGCAACGGCTGGATCAAGGCACTCGGTGCCTGGGGCAAGACCGATGATCGCCATGACACGGCGGGCTACACCACCTCGATTGGCGGTCTGCTGGCGGGTGTCGATGGCACCGTGGATGAGCAAACTCGCATCGGCCTGGTAGCCGGTTACAGCGACAGCTCGGTGAACATGGGTTCGGGGACGCATTCCTCGGCACAGGTCGACAGCTATCACTTGGGCGCGTATGCCGGCCACGAACTGGGTGCCTGGCGCCTGAGCGCGGGCGGTGCCTACAGCTGGCATCGCGCCGATGTCAAACGTGATCTGCAATACGGCGACGTCAGCGCCAAGCAGAAAGCCAAGGTCGATGCCGCCACGACGCAGGTGTTTGGCGAAGTGGCATATCGCTTGAAGCTGCAACCGTTGGCGCTGGAGCCGTTCGCCAACCTGGCCTACGTGCACCTCGACACCGAAGGTTTCACCGAGAAGGGCGACGCCGCCGCGCTGAAAAGCCGTGGCGACACTCGCGATGCGGTGCTCAGCACGTTGGGCCTGCGGGCGTTGAAAACCTTGAACCTGTCCGGTCAGCAGCAATTGGACTTGAGCGGCAGCCTCGGCTGGCAGCACAACCTCAGCAGCGTCGATTCCGAACAACACCTGGCGTTTGCCAGCGGCGGCACGGCGTTCGCGGTGGAAAGTTCGCCGCTGGTACGCGATGCCGCGCTGGTCGGCGCCCATGCGAGCCTGGCCCTGAGCCGCGATATTCGCCTGAACCTCGATTACACCGGCCAACTGGCCAGCCGCGAGAAAAGCCACGGCGTGGGGCTGAGCCTCAATTGGCAATTTTAATGCGATCCCCGTAGCAGCTGCCGAGGCACGAGGCTGCGCACGGCTCGTGTAGCAGCTGCCGAGGGACGAGGCTGCGTTCGGCTGCGAAGCAGTCGTGAAATCAGGCGACACGGTGTTTCAGGAGGACCGCGTGCTCAGGTTTGACGACTGCTCCGCAGCCGAACGCAGCCTCGTACCTCGGCAGCTGCTACACGAGCCGAACGCAGCCCCTCGGCGGCTGCTACAGGTCGCGGGATAAAAAGTGCGCCTTGAAGGCGTAGGGATTTTGGCAACACAACTAAGGAAGGTAGCTGGATGACTGTTGTAAATAACAACAAATTTGTTTTAAAAACCCTCAGCCTTGCGGTGCTCTGCGCACTGGCCACGCTGGGTACCGCCCACGCCGCGCCTTACGTGGAAAACGGCAAACTCGGTGATCCCAACAGTTGGCGCAGCGCTGAATTCAACGCCGACTGGGGCGTGGGCGCGATCAATGCGCAGCAAGCCTACGCCGCCGGTTACACCGGCAAAGGCGTGAAGCTGGGGATCTTCGACCAGCCGGTCTACGCCCAACACCCGGAGTTTTCCGGGACCAACAAGGTGATCAACCTGGTCACCAGCGGCATCCGCGAATACACCGACCCGTACATCCCGGTCAAAGCCGGGGACGCGTTCCTTTACAACGGCGCGCCCTCGGTCGGCTCCGACGGCAAGCTCGGCGCCCACGGCACCCACGTTGGCGGGATTGCCGCCGGCAGCCGCGATGGCGGGCCGATGCACGGCGTGGCCTTCGGCGCGCAGATCATCAGCGCCGACAACGGCGACCCAGGCCCTGAAGACGGGATCATTCGCGGCAACGACGGCGCGGTCTACAAGGCCGGTTGGGATGCCCTGATCGCCAGCGGGGCGCGGATCATCAACAACAGCTGGGGCATCGGCATCACCGATCGCTTCGACCTTGGCGGTCGCAACCCGGCGTTCCCGCATTTCACCGTGCAAGACGCGCAGTTGCAGTTCAACGAGATTCAGCCCTTGCTCGGCACCAAACCGGGCGGTGCCTATGACGGCGCCATCGCCGCAGCGCGCAGCGGCATCGTCACGATCTTCGCCGCCGGCAACGACTACAACCTCAACAACCCGGATGCCATCGCCGGCCTGGCGTATTTCGTGCCGGACATCGCGCCGAACTGGATCACCGTGGCGGCCTTGCAAAAGAACCCGGACCTGACCAGCGCCGACCTCTACAACATCAGCACCTTCTCGTCGCGCTGCGGCTACACCGCGAGTTACTGCGTGTCGGCGCCGGGCAGCAAGATCTTCAGCTCGATCATCACCGGTACTAGCGCCGACAACCTCGGCACCAGCTACGCCAACTACAACGGCACCTCGATGGCCGCTCCGCATGTGGCCGGTTCCATGGCGGTGTTGATGGAGCGCTTCCCGTACATGACCGGCGCCCAGGTCGCCAGCGTATTGCGCACCACCGCCACCGACCTCGGCGCCCCTGGCGTGGATGCGTTGTACGGCTGGGGCATGATCAACCTGGGCAAAGGCATCGACGGCCCGGCGATGTTCGTCACCGAGCAGGACATTCCCGAAGAATTCCGCATCCAGGGCGCCTACGGCTCCAGCCAGTTTGTCGCGGACCTGCCGGGCATCGGCGGCATCATCGACGCCGGCAAACCCACCGAACGCGTGTGCAACGACGTGCACTGCGGGCTCGACACCTGGCGCAACGATATTTCCGGCCACGGCGGCCTGACCAAGCAGGGCATCGGCACCCTGGTGCTGACCGGTGCCAACACCTACACCGGCCCGACGCTGGTCAATCAAGGGCGTCTGGCGATCAACGGTTCGCTGGCCTCAGCCGTCACCGTCAACGACAGCGGCATCCTCGGCGGTAACGGGCGCATCGGCGCACTCACCGCGAAAAGCGGCGGCACCGTGGCGCCGGGCAATTCCATCGGCACCTTGCAAGTGGCCAGCGACGTGGTCTTCGAGCCGGGCTCGACCTACGCCGTGGAACTGTCCCCAACCAGCAGCGACCAGATCATCGCGGGCGGCAAAGCTGTGATCGATGGCGCCACCGTCAGCCTGTCCCTGGAAAACAGTCCGACCTTGCTGACCACCGCCGAGACGCAAACCTTGCTCGGCCATCAATACAACATCCTGCAAGCGGCGGGCGGTATCCAGGGTCAATTCGGCGCGGTACTGCCGAACTACCTGTTTATCGGCGGCGCCCTGGATTACTCGGCCACCGGCATTCAACTGGCGGTGGAGCGCAACGCCACGTCCTTCAGCGCTATCGGCCAGACCCCGAACCAACGCGCCGTGGCCGCTGCCGCCGAACAATTGGGCGCGGGCAATGCGCTGTACGAAACCCTGCTGTTGGCACCGAACGCCGCCGTCGCCCAGCAAGCGTTCCAACAGTTGTCCGGCGAGATTCACCCGGCCATCGGCACGATGCTGATCAACGACAGCCGTTACCTGCGTGACGCGGTCAGCGATCGTCTGCGTGAGCGGGATCTGTTCGACGCCGGCGCGCCGACCGACGACAACAGCAACCTGTGGGTCAAAGTCCTTGGCGCCTGGGGCAAGAGCGATGGCGGCAATGACAACGCCAGTGCCAACAGCTCCATCGGTGGTTTGCTGGTGGGTGGCGATGGCTTGATCGCTAAAGATACCCGTCTCGGTTTCGTCACCGGTTATAGCAACAGTTCGTTGAGCATGGGCGATGGCACGCATTCATCGGCCGACGTCGACAGCTACCACTTGGGTGCGTACCTGGGGCATGAAATCGATGCCCTGCGCCTGAGCGTCGGCGGTGCCTACAGCTGGCATCGCATCGATGCAAAACGTGACCTGCAATTTGCGGACGTCAGCGGCAAGCAGAAAACCAAGCACGATGCGAGCACCGCGCAGGTGTTCACCGAAGCGGCTTACCGTTTGGACCTGCAACCCCTGGCCCTGGAACCGTTCGCCAAACTGGCCTACGTACACTTGAACAGTGAGAGCTTCACCGAGAAGGGTGATGCCGCCGCGCTCAAGGGCGGTGAAGACAACCGCGACGCGGTGCTGTCGACCCTCGGTCTGCGGGCGAGCAAAGCCGTTGCGCTGTCCGGCCAGAAGAGCCTTGAACTGTCCGGCAGCCTCGGCTGGCAGCACAACCTGAGCAGTGTCGATACCGATCAACACCTCGCGTTCGCCAATGGCGGCACCGGGTTCAACGTGCAGAGCGTATCGATGGATCGCAATGCCGCCGTGGTTGGTCTGCGTGCCGGGTTGGCCTTGAACAAAGCGACTCGTGTAAACCTGGATTACAACGGGCTGCTCGGCTCCAACGAGAAGGACCACGGTGTGGGCCTGACCCTGGACTGGCAGTTCTGATTTGACGCTAAGGAAGCCAACACATGGGACTGTTTGATTACAAAAATGCCGGCGGTGCCGCCGGCAAGGCGTTGTACAGCGATGCCATCGCCCTGACGCTTTACGCCTACACACCGACGGGCCAGCCATTGCCTGCCACCGGGTGGGCGCCGATTGGCGCCACGGCGCTGGGTTATCAAGGCAAGGTCAGTGCGCAAGGTTCGTTCTTTGGCGAGAAGGACGGCTTCACCAGCGCCGAAGCCGAAGTGCTCGGCAAGTACGACGCGGCGGGCAAGCTGATCGGCATCGGCGTGGCGTTTCGCGGCACCGGTGGCCTGGGCTACAGCGACACGTTCGGCGATATCAAGAACAACCTGCTGGCCGCCATCGGCCCGGTGGATTACGCGAAGAACTACGCGAAAAACGCCTTCGACACCTTGCTCAAGGACGTTGCCGCATTTGCCATGGCCCATGGTCTCAGTGCCAAGGACGTGTTGATCAGCGGGCACAGCCTCGGCGGGCTCGGGGTCAACAGTGTCGCGGAACTGAGCGGCGACAACTGGGGCGGCTTCTTCAAAGGCGCCAACTACGTGGCCTTCGCTTCGCCGACCCAAAGCGTCTCGACCAACGTGCTGAACATCGGCTACGAAAACGACCCGGTGTTCCGCGCGCTGGACGGCACCACGTTCAGCAGCGGCTCGGTGGGCAAGCACGATGGCTATCAGGCGTCGGCGACCAACAACATCGTCAACTTCAATGACCATTACGCCTCCACCGCGCAGAACCTGGTGCCGTTCAGCATCCTCAATCCCATGAGCTGGTCGGCCCATGGTTCGCTGGGCTATGCCGACGGCTTGAACCGGGTCATCGATTCGAAGTTCTACGACCTCACCAGCAAGGACTCGACGCTGATCGTCTCCAACCTGACGGTCGATTCCCGGGGCAAGACCTGGGTCGAGGACTTGGGCCGCAGTGGCGAGCCGCACACCGGCAGCACGTTCATTATCGGCACCGACAGCAACGACTTGCTCAAGGGCGGCGCCGGTAATGACTTCATCGAGGGCCGGGACGGCAACGACCGCTTCCGCGATGACGGCGGCTACAACATCCTGCTGGGCGGCAAGGGCAGCAACACTTTCGAGCTGCAAAAGCCGTTGCAGAACTTCAGCTTTGCCAACGACGGCGACGGCACGCTGTATGTGCGCGACGCCTACGGCGGCATCAGCCTGACCCGCGACATCGGCGCACTGGTGAGCAAGGAACCTGGCTCGTGGCTGGGCACCAAGGACGTCACCTACAACGTCACGGCCAATGGCTTGCTCAACGGCACTGAACTGACCCACTACAACCATTCGCTTAACGGCGACGCCTACGGCAACACCCTGGCGGCCACCGTCGATGGCGACTGGCTGTTCGGCAATGCCGGCGATGACCTGCTGCGCAGCGACAAAAGCCACGTCACCTTCGTCGGTGGCGCGGGCAATGACGTGATGCATGCCAGTGGCGGCAACAACACCTTCCTGTTCAGCGGCGCGTTCGGTTTCGATGCGATCAATGGCTACCAGGGCGGCGACAAACTGGTGTTCATGGGCGTCCAGGGCGCAGGGCAGGGCTATGACTACAAGCAACATGCGACCCAATCCGGGCATGACACGGTGCTGAAGATTGGCGATTTTGCCGTGACCCTGGTCGGTGTCGGACTGGATAACCTGTCGGCTTCAGGCATCACGTTCGCGTAACACAAGCTGCATGCACTGAATGCTCCGGGGCGCCTCGTCAGTGAGGCGTCCTGGTTGTGAGCTATCTCTGACAATTCCAATAAAGAGAGAGGCAACTTCAATGGGTGTGTACGACTACAAGAACTTCAGCACAGCAGAATCCAAGGCGTTGTTCAGTGACGCCATGGCCATCACGCTGTACTCCTATCACAACCTCGATAACGGCTTTGCCGCCGGTTATCAGCACAACGGCTTCGGCCTCGGGCTGCCGGCGACCCTGGTCACCGCGCTGATCGGTGGCACCGATTCCCAAGGCGTCATCCCCGGTGTGCCGTGGAATCCCGATTCCGAAAAACTCGCACTCGACGCCGTGAAACAGGCCGGCTGGACGCCGATCACCGCCTCGCAACTGGGCTATGACGGCAAGACCGACGCGCGCGGAACCTTCTACGGCGAGAAGGCCGGGTTCACCAGCGCGCAGGTGGAGATCCTCGGCAAGTACGACGCCCAGGGCCATCTCACGGAAATCGGTATCGCTTTTCGTGGCACCAGCGGCCCACGGGAAATCCTGATCGGCGACTCTATCGGCGACGCGATCAACGATCTGCTGGCCGCGCTCGGGCCCAAGGATTATGCGAAGAACTACGCCGGTGAAGCCTTTGGCAAACTGTTCGGCAACGTCGCAGCGTTTGCCAGTGCCCATGGCCTGTCGGGCAAGGACGTGCTGGTCAGCGGCCACAGCCTCGGCGGCTTGGCGGTGAACAGCCTGGCGGATCTGAGCACGGACAAGTGGTCGGGGTTCTACAAGGACTCGAACTACATCGCCTACGCTTCGCCGACCCAGAGCAGCAACGACAAAGTGCTGAACGTCGGCTACGAAAACGACCCGGTGTTCCGCGCACTGGACGGCTCGACCTTTAACCTGTCGTCGGTGGGCGTGCATGACGCGGCCAAGGCCTCGGCGACCGACAACATCGTCAGCTTCAACGATCACTACGCCTCGACCGCATGGAACGTACTGCCGTTTTCCATCCTCAACATTCCGACCTGGATCTCGCACCTGCCGACCGCGTACGGTGACGGGATGAACCGGGTGATCGAGTCGAAGTTCTACGACCTCACCAGCAAAGACTCGACCATCATCGTCGCCAACCTCTCGGACCCGGCGCGGGCCAACACCTGGGTCCAGGACCTGAACCGCAACGCTGAAACCCACAAGGGCAGCACCTTCATCATCGGCAGCGACGGCAATGACCTGATCCAGGGCGGGAAGGGCAACGACTACCTTGAAGGCCGCGACGGCAACGACACCTTCCGCGACGGTGGCGGCTACAACATCGTGCTCGGCGGCAAGGGCAGCAACGTGCTGGACCTGCAGCAGTCGGTGAAAAACTTCGTGTTCGCCAACGACGGCGTCGGCAACCTCTACGTCAAGGACGCCAACGGCGGGATCAGCATCACCCGCGACATCGGCAACATCATCACCAAGGAGCCGGCGTTCCTGTGGGGCGTGTTCAAGGACGACGTGACCCACAGCGTCACGGCGGGTGGCCTGAAGGTTGGCAACAACGTCACCCAATACGCCTCGACGGTGAAGGGCGGCGCGGGTGCCGATACGCTCACGGCGCATGCCAGCGGCGACTGGTTGTTTGGCCTGGACGGCAACGACCATTTGATCGGCGGCAGGGGTAATGACGTGTTTGTCGGTGGCGGCGGCAATGACCTGATGGAGTCGGGGGGCGGGATCAATACGTTCCTGTTCACCGGCGGGTTTGGCCAGGACAAGGTGATTGGGTATCAGGCCAGCGACAAACTGGTGTTCCTCGGGGTTCAGGGGGTGATGCCTGACGATAACTTCCGCGCCCACGCCACGGCGGTCGGGCATGACACCGTGCTGACGTTCGGCGCGGATTCAGTGACGTTGGTGGGGGTTGGGTTGGAGAGTTTGTCTGGCTCCGCGATCGTCATCGCCTGATAGGGCCTCTTCGCGAGCAAGCCCGCTCCCACAAGGGACCGCATGTGCAGCAGATTGTGTGCACGACGCCGATCCAGTGTGGGAGCGAGCCTGCTCGCGAAAGCGGTGTGCCAAACACCCTCAGCCTTGAATGTGAAACCGCCTTCGCGAGCAGGCTCGCTCCCACAGGGGTTTGGTGTCGTACACAACCTTCGCATACGCCGCCGATCCCCTGTAGGAGCGAGGCTTGCCCGCGAAAGCGGTGTGTCAGTCACCCTCAGCCTTGAATGTGAAACCGCCTTCGCGAGCAAGCCCGCTCCCACAGGGGCTTGGTGTGGTACACGACTTTTGCATACGCCGCCGATCCCCTGTAGGCGCGAGGCTTGCCCGCGAAGGCGTCCTGTCACCACCATCAAATTCGGCGATTACCCCCGAGCCCGAATCCGCCGCCCCAACACATCCATCACATCACAGCCATCGCGCAACAACATCGCCGCTGCCTGCGCCAATTGCTGCACATCAGCGCCCTTGGCCTGGGAAATATCCAGGCTGGCCAAGCTCTCCATCATCTGCGTCCCCGCCAAAATCCGCGTCGCGGCATTGCTGTGCAAAACATCCAGCGGCGCTTGCGTGGCCACCAGCAACACCGGGATATCGTCTTCATTACTGGTCATCGGCATATGCGGGTTCATGCCTCACCTCCCGCTTGCGCGGCGTGCATGCCGTCGATCGAGGCTTGAAGCAATGAACGCGCAGTGCCGAGCATCTGTTTGCTGGCCCAGCGTAACGTCGCGATGTGTTCTGGGCGGGTGGCATTGGGGGCTTGATGGGCGAGGGCTTCGGCGCAGCTGAGGTAGACCGAGGCGTGTTCCAGGGCGTCGAGGATGGGGATGTCGGGTTGTACGGCGAAGAGGTGGTGGTCGGTGTGGTCGCAGGGGGCGAAGGGGGTGGATTTTGTGATTGGGTCTGTCATTGGTGAAGCTCCTTGGTAGTCAAAGAGCTGCCACTGCATCGCCGTCAAACGAATGGGGTGGCAACTGTGTGCAGGTTGACGGACCGGTCCAAGTACCCGGCGCACTCGAAAGTGCCCCGCACACAGTCACCATTAAAATTTGCGTCGGGCACAAGTGCACGAGCAAGTTGGAGAACTATGCGCGCTTGGAATTACCAGGCCGTCAAACCCGATCACGAATGAGTCGTGACGGGCGTGAGGATAGGGAGTGAGGGCAGGGCAGTCAACCGAAGCAATGCCCGAAACAGCTGTTTTTCCCGTAGGCGTTTTCCAGGCCCGCCCCCAACCCCGGAGCTGCCGAAGGCTGCGATCTTTTGATCTTGCCTTTAAAAATCAAGATCAAAAGATCGCAGCCTTCGGCAGCTCCTACGTTGCTTGCTTCGACCTGTTAAATAAATGCGAATTAAATAATGTTGTCCCTTTTTTCTCGGCTAGTTAACCAAACACCAGCCATGTGCTTGGGAGTTGTTGCCGGTAAAACAGACGATCGCCCAACTATTAGGGCTGTCGGTCCTGACACATAAATACGTACCAGGATTGCACCCATCACTACGACATAACCATCCGCCGGCAGATGACACCAGCGGTCTGTACTTGACCTTCAACACGTCTATTGCCGCATTGGACACCGGGGAACCACTTACTGAGTTCATCCAGTTAATGGCGGCAGTAATGCTGTAGTTAAAAGTGGAGGTCATCACCAATCTCATGACATTGGTGACAAGAACGTTGTAGGAAACCTGACGCTGGCTACTGATTTCTGTCACGGTTATTGTGGCCATTCCATTGTTCACGCTGGTGACCTTGCCGGTCGTGCTTACTGTGGCCACATTAGGGTTACTTGAGAGATACGAATATGCCCCATCTCCCGATGAAGGCACGCGAGTTTGCACGGTCCCCGGTACGTCATTTCCGGTCAGTGCCAGTCTGTCCGAATTGATGTTCAGTCCGCTCAAGGTCATCAGGCTGGTATCCATTTTAAAGCTGGCCCGAACGGTATACGCCCTAAATGGAAACTTCACCGCCGCAACCTCATCCATCTCCCCTTTGAAGTTCACCGATATCAACACTTTGATTTGCGAACCGTCAGCCAATTGCTCCAAAAAGGCGCGGGGAATTGGTCCCCATTGATTACCGGTCGAAGGGACATCGACCCCGCTATAGATGGTATGTGTCACCGTGGTGCCGCTGGCGTTTTGACCCTCGCACGATGCCCAAAGCTTTTGCCCGACCGCGATCCCCCGCCAGGCGACGACGTCGAATCGGGAATCACCGGCAAAACTGGTCAAGTCCAGCGTAATGCCATCGGTTGCGTGGGGAATGGTCGGAGTGGGTAACCGAGGGTCGTGATCGATCATTCGGTTTATGGTCAACCGCAAAGGTGTCGATTCACCAGCCGACACCCCGCCGCGAAACAGTTCCCAGGTCAGCTCGATCACACTGTTCTGGCGCGCTGCCAGAAATGCCTGGCTGAGGGTGAAATCGGACTGCCCACCGATGATGTCCTGTCGAGGAAAGGGTTGGGCACCGACTGGCGGGTTGAGCTCTTTCAACTGGGCCTGGTCACCGGGATTGCCGGCGAACGTCACGCGCACGGTCACGCCTGCGTCGTACTCCAGCACATTAATCGGATTGGTGGCCGGAGGCACCAAGGTCGGTGGGTTCAAGGTGATGGTGCCCGCGCCGATCACTCGGGCCATGGCGGGTTTCGAGATCCCGACACTGTTGCCAGCCCTGAGCAACGTATAGGTCGCCCGCACCTGATCATTCACGACCACCTGGGCGTTGGGGATTTCCATGATGCAAGGATTGAATCGGCCAAAAACATCTTTGTCGATGATGCCGGTAAACGACACATCCACCCCGGACGGCATCCCGGTATAGCGTCCCTCGACCTGGTCGCCGACTTCGAACTGCGGCGCCACGGGCAACACCACCACCAGCAACGGGGCGCCGTTGAGCTTGTCGCGATCCACCGTCGCGGGATCATCTGCGGGGTCGGTCAGGTCCTCACGCAAAATCGGCGCATCCAGCACCACCCGATCCACATCCACATCGGCTATGAGCATGATCGACCAGCGGCGTTTTTCCGTCGGGTTGAGCAACTGGTCGATCACGGTGTAGGAAATCGCGAAGTCCGGGGCGTTGCCGGCCTGTTCAAACATCGCTCGGGTCAGGGTAATGACCAGCGGCTGGCCGACTTGGCCTGGCTGAACCGTGAAGGTGAAACGCTCGCGCCGCAGCTCCACGGTGATGACGTCATAGGCTTTCATGTACGGGTAGAACAGGGTCAAGGGGACGCCTCTATCAACATCCTCCTTGCCGATGACCGGCGGATCGCCCAACTCGGGGGGTAGGCTGATGTCCAGGTAAGGATGGTCACCACCGCCGGGCACGATGTTGCCGCCGGGCAATTGTTCGCTGTAGAGCACCCACAGCGGAGTTGAATCGCCGACATTGCCGCTGGGGCGACGGACTTTGTATTCCAGCTTGTTGTTGATGCCATCCACCAACGACGACTCAAACAGATCGAATGACGTGCGTCTGTCTCGATCGGCATCCTGGATTTGGCGCTCTTCCAGCAGAGAATCATTGAGCCAGAGCGCGATGGAAATGGGGTCGGAGCCGGTGCCCTCACGCGGTGGTGGGTCCACCAGGACGGATACCGCGTTAGCCAATACACCTTGCTGCTGATTGAACACCATCCTGAAAAGCGCCAACGGCACACCCACCACCGGTTCTCTCGGATCGGGGATCACGTTCTCGGTAGCACCAATGATGATGGGCGGGCGGTTGATCAGGATTTCGGTGTCTGGTTGCTCAGTTGCCATGGTGCACCTGTGGCTTCGGTGGGGATATGACTCATGAAATACCGAAGGCGTTGGAACGGCTACTGTCAGAAATTACAGGTTGGCGATGTTTTCGGATAAGTGGTCAGTTGGGCAAAGTGACGTCGGACGGTGCTGGGAGTTGGGTTGGAGAGTGTGTCTGGCTCCGGGATCGTCATCGCCTGAAGATGATGTGGCGCCGGTAAGGGCCTCTTCGCGGGCAAGCCTCGCTCCTACCATTGGATCGGCGTCGTGCACACAATGTGTGACCAGCGCTGTCCCTGTAGGAGCGAGGCTTGCCCGCGAAGAACGATAACGCGATAAACCTGCCGATCACCGTGACTCGAAACTCATCCCTGGACTCAAACACCTGCACCAACAGGAATCGGCACTAAAGCATCCGCCCACTTCTGCGTTATTCCCATAACGCACCAGCGGCATGCCGCCATTGAGTACAGGAGATTCAGCCACGTGAGTAACAGCAAGAGGGTTTTGGGGTTGGCCTTGGCCGTGTTATCGGCGAACGCCACAGCAGAACTGCCGCACAACTCGATTTTGAGCCGTTATGGCATGACGCCCGATGAGTTGCCGAAACCGGCAGTGATCGACACCCAAGCACCTGTCGAAGAGAAAAGCCGCTTTCATATCGAGCCGGAGCAGCCTTGGGCGACGATCCGGATCGGTGACGGCAAGAGGCCGGAAGTGACCGGCAACATCAGCATCGATAATTCGGTGCAGCAGGAATATGACCGGTGCCAGAAGCTGCGGGCGGAGATGCTCAAGCGTGGGGATCGCTATGTTGTCTGCGATACCAGTGTTCCGGGGATGCCTTAGTTTTGCAGCGTTTGTGATGGCCTCTTCGCGAGCAAGCCCGCTCCCACAGGGGACTGCGCCAGTCACAAATGTTGTGTACGACGCAGATTAAATGTGGGAGCGGGCTTGCTCGCGAAGAACGATAACGCGGTCTCAATCCTCTTTACGAACCGTCGCCACATCATTGGCATTGACCTTCACTTTCGCTCCGGAAATATCTTCGAATTCATAGAACCCGTCTTTGGTCTTGGTTTTCGGCATGTCCTTGGTCAAATACTGGGTGCCGTTTTGCAGGGTCACCACGGTTGGCGTGGAGCAACCCGCCAGGGCCAGAAAGGCTGCAACGGCCAGGGGCAGGCCCAGGGTCTTGATATTCATACGTACCTCCATGATCAAAAAATCAGCGCTATGGCGATTGGTGCCGTGGATCGCCGGAAAGTTCGATGGTCACCTGAAAAATGCTTGATTCGCCGCGCCACTTGAGGCGAATCCATTAAGCCTTAACGCAATCCGTAGCAGCTGCCGAGGCACGAGGCTGCGTTCGGCCGCGCAGCGGTCGTGAAATCAACCGACGCGGTATTTCAGGAAACCTGCGTACTCAGGTTTTACGACTGCTTCGCAGCCGAACGCAGCCTCGTGCCTCGGCAGCTGCTACGAGCCGCGCCGCCCATCCTTTTTCGTTTGCATCAGACCGTGCGGAGCTGGTATCTGTACGCATAACCAGTACTCGCTCGCCATGGCCCTTTTTCCTGTGATTGCAAACCCGCTCGACGATCCGTTCTATTACTTGAACAACTTCATGCAAGTACTTGATTGGCTTGAACATCGCTATGCCGATGTGTTGAGCCCGGAAGAACAGCATTTCATTGTTCAGTTCAATCGGCTGCCCCGTGAATCCCGGGCACTGCTGGTGCGGATGGTGATGCGCAAGGGACTGCATTTCAGGGCCGGCAAGCTGCATTACGTCGAGATTGGCGATATCGCCCGCGCTGCCGGTCCGTTGCTGGAACTGGGCTGGATCGATGGGCAGTCGCCACTCTTTATAGAGGACGTGTTCGACGTATTGCTCAAGGCCGAGATTCTGCAATGCCTGGGCCACGCCATCGAGCAGCCCAAAGGCAAGAAGACTGAGTGGCTGCCGCTGTTGAGCGAGCAGTTTCCCGAATCCCGCTGCTTCCGGGACTGGTGCCCGACTCTGGATGACCGACTGTTCAGTCTGACCATCATGGGCCTGTGCGACCGGTTGCGCCTGATGTTCTTCGGCAATCTTTACCAGGACTGGTCGGAGTTCGTGCTGGCTGACCTCGGCATCTACACCTATGAAAAAGTCGAGTTCTGCGCCGAGTCCCGAGGCTTGCGCAGCCGTGAAGACGTGGACGCCTGTGTGTTCTTGCACGAATGTCAGCAGCGCTTCGAGGCCGGGGAAGCGGTGGCGGAGGTTGTCGAGCAGATCAACGCATTGTCGCTGGGCAATCCGTGGTTGCAACGCCGTCGGGGCAAGTTGTTGTTCCAGATCGGTCAGTATTGCGAACGCATCGCCGACTTTCCCAATGCCCTGGCCATCTACCGTGAATGCGCCTATCCCGGCGCGCGTTTGCGCCTGATCCGGGTGTTGGAGCGTTGTGGTGAATACGCGTTGGCGCTGGAGCTGGCGGTCATCGCCGAGTTGTCGCCGGAAAGCGCCGCCGAACAGCAAAAACTGCTGCGGGTGCTGCCACGGCTACGGCGCAAGTTGGGCGGACCGCCGATGAAACGCGCGGCGCCTCGGACCATGGAGCGTCTGGACCTGCAACTGCCCCGCACCGATCTGGCGCTGTCGGTGGAGTATTACGTGCAGGCGCATTTGGCCGAAGACGCAGCGCCGGTGCATTACGTCGAGAACAGCCTGATCAACTCGCTGTTCGGCCTGCTCTGTTGGCCGGCGATCTTCGCGCCGTTGCCGGGGGCGTTTTTCCACCCGTTCCAGCGCGGGCCGGTGGACTTGCTCAATGAAGACTTCCACGAGCGCCGCGCCGAGTTGTTCCGGGGATGCCTCGCCGAACTGGAAGACGGGCGTTACCGCCAGACGATCCGCGAGCGTTACCAGGCCAAGTGGGGCGTGCAGTCGCCGTTCGTGTTTTGGGGCGCGCTGAGCGAAGAACTGCTCGATCAAGCGCTGGACTGCCTGCCGGCCGAGCACCTGAAACGTTGGTTCGACCGCTTGCTACTGGACATCAAGGCCAATCGCGCCGGCATGCCGGACCTGATCCAGTTCTGGCCGCAGGCCAAGACCTACCGCATGATCGAAGTCAAAGGCCCCGGCGATCGCCTGCAAGACAATCAACTGCGCTGGCTCGAGTTCTGCCACGAACACCAGATGCCGATTGCCGTGTGCTACGTGCAATGGGCGGAGCAGAGCGCTTGAGCTACAGCATTGCGGTGCGGGCGCTGTGTGAGTTCACCGCCAAGGTCGGCGACCTCGACCTGCGCTTCACGCCGTCACCCACGGCGCTGGAAGGCATCGTCGGCCATCGCACGGTGGCGTCCCGGCGCAACGACCGCTACCAGAGCGAAGTGGCGCTGGAAGGCCTGTACCAAACGCTGAAGGTCAAGGGCAGGGCGGACGGCTACGACCCGACGCAAAACTGCCTGGAAGAAGTCAAAACCTATCGCGGCGACCTGAGCAAACAACCGGCCAACCACCGCCAGTTGCACTGGGCCCAGGCCAAGGTCTACGGCTGGCTGATGTGTCAGAAGCTGCAACTGGTCGAGATCAATCTGGCGCTGGTGTATTTCGACATCGTCAGCGAAAAGGAAACCTGTCTGGTCGAGGCCTTCAGTGCCGCTGAACTGGGGGCGTTCTTCGAGCACCATTGCCGGTTGTTCCTGCATTGGGCCGAACAGGAAATGGCCCATCGCGAAGCCCGCAACCAAGCGGCCCAAGTGTTGAAGTTTCCCCATGCCGGGTTTCGTCCGGGGCAACGGCATCTGGCCGAATCAGTGTTCAAAGCCGTCAGCACCGGCCGCTGCCTGATGGCGCAGGCGCCTACCGGGATCGGCAAGACCGTCGGCACGCTGTTCCCGATGCTCAAGGCGTTGGCGCCGCAGCAACTGGACAAGGTGTTCTTCCTCACGGCGAAAACCCCGGGGCGCAAACTGGCGCTGGACGCGGCGCAGGTCATTCTCGACAGCGCCGACGCGCCCCCGTTGCGGGTTCTGGAGATGATCGCCCGGGACAAGGCCTGCGAGCACCCGGACAAGGCGTGTCACGGCGAATCCTGCCCGTTGGCCCAAGGCTTCTACGACCGCTTGCCCGCCGCGCGCCAGGCCGCCAGCCGCTTGAGCCTGTTGAACCAGCGTGCGTTGCGCGAGGTGGCGCTTGAGCACAACGTTTGCCCGTATTACCTGAGCCAGGAAATGGCGCGCTGGGCGGACGTGGTGGTCGCCGACTACAACTATTACTTTGACTTCAGCGCCTTGCTGTTCGGTCTGGCCCAGGCCAACAACTGGCGGGTCGCGGTACTGGTAGACGAAGCCCACAACCTGGTAGAGCGCGGGCGGCAGATGTACAGCGCCAGCCTCGACCAGTCGACCCTCAACGGCGTGCGCAAAACCGCGCCTGAGCCGCTGAAGAAGTCCTTGCAACGGGTCAATCGCGAATGGAACGCCTTGCATGATCAGCAACTCAGCCCTTATCAGGCTTACGACAAGGCCCCGGAAAAACTGCTGCAAGCCTTGTCATCGTGCGCTGCGAGCATTGGCGACTACCTGAACGATCACCCGCAAGGACTGGACAGCGCCTTGCAGAACTTCTACTTCGAGATGTTGCAGTTTGGCCGGGTGGCGGAGCTGTTCGATGAGCAGTACCTGTTCGACATCAGCAAACGCGACCTGGAGCGCAAACGTAATCTGTCGCAACTGTGCCTGCGCAACGTGGTGCCCGCCGGGTTCATTCGCCCGCGCCTGACCGCTGCGCGCAGCACCGTGCTGTTTTCCGCAACCCTGAGCCCGCGGCATTATTACGCCGACCTGCTGGGCACCCCGGCGAATACCGTCTGCATCGACGTCGAGTCACCGTTTCATGCCGATCAGTTGCAAGTCAGGATTGTCAGCCAGATTTCGACCCGGTTCGTTCACCGCCTAGCGTCCCTTGAACCGATTGTCGAGCTGATCGCCCGGCAGTTCACCGAGCTCCCCGGCAACTACCTGGCGTTTTTCAGCAGCTTCGATTATTTGCAGCAAGTGGCGCAGTTGCTGGCCGAGCGGCATCCGCACATCACGTTGTGGTCGCAATCCCGGGGCATGGCTGAAACCCAGCGCCAGGACTTCCTCGACCAATTCACCGCACACAGCCAGGGCGTCGGTTTCGCGGTGCTGGGCGGGGCGTTCGGCGAAGGCATCGACTTGCCCGGCGCGCGGCTGATCGGTGCCTTCATTGCCACCCTGGGGCTGGCGCAACTGAACCCGGTCAACGAACAGATGAAACACCGCATGGCGGCGATCTTCGGCGCCGGGTATGACTACACCTACCTGTATCCCGGGGTGCAGAAAGTCGTGCAGGCCGCCGGGCGGGTGATCCGCACCCAGCAGGATCGCGGCGTTGTGATGCTGATCGATGACCGGTTCGGTGATAGCAAGGTCAAGCAATTGCTGCCGGGTTGGTGGTCAGTGGGTGTAGGCCGGGGCGTATCGATGTAGGCGATAAGGGGCGCTGGAACAGAGGTTTTTTCGGAGTTTTATGTAGGACGAGTCCCTTTAAAAACAAAGACATATCCTGATAAACAAGCTCTTTTGAACAATCGACGATAGCTGCTTTATTAAAGGTGCAGTAATCCACTTTCAGTCGATTCTTTGATAAGGAAATCAAGGTATGCCTCATAAATCGAACTACACATACACCCCTGAGCAAGTCACCACGGCCTTCACTGAAATCACGTCAACGTTATTAACCGATATCACCGCCGAACCCACCCCTAAAATGCTTATCATCGCCGGGCTGCCAAGCTCGGGAAAAACCTGGCTGCTGGAAAAAAACCTGCTGCCATCCAACCGTTACATCAATTACGTACGTCTGTACCTGCCCGAGTACCGGAAAAAACACCCTCAATACGCGGACATGATCAAACAGGGTGTCTTGCATGCCTATGAGCACACCGAAGCGTTTGTCCGGGAGCTCAGCACAAAGATCTTCGTCGAGGCCTTTACGCGCAAATACAACATCATCATGGAGTGCGCGTTCGACAGCATCGACTTCGCCTTATTCCCGCCGTCGGCCACCGCGCTCGGCTACCAGTTCGAAACCCATATCGTGGGCTGCAATCAAGAGTTCGCGCATCTGTCGAGTATCAAAAGGGCGCTCAGGAGCCTGGAAAAGCAGGAGCTGGAACGCTTCGTCAATCTAGATGCATTGCAAACCAGCATGAGCAATGCCCAGGCGACCATCCTCGCCTTCGACGCCGCCGCGAAAGCAGTCAGCGGCGGGCGAATCTATTTGTATGAACGCGGATTCGGCGCACTCAAGGAACGAACCTTGCGCGGCCACAGTACCTACACCAAAGCTGACGATGGTTCACTGACGGTCAGTGGCGTGGCGACCCCTTATAACTACAGTGCGTACGACACGATCATCAACAATCATGTGTTTTCCAGGGCGGATCGCGACGAGATGGTCAAGGAATGTCACCTGGCATTGCTCAAGACCGGGGCCTACGCTCAACATGTCCCGGACTTCGTTTACAACGACCTGCATGCCTACATCATCAAGTACGTGTACCGATAAGCTGTAGCCATTCGGCGGCAAAGCGATGACAGTCGCCCGGCCAGCGAGCGGTGAGCAGTTGCCCATCGCGCACCACAAAGCCATGTTGTGGGTTGTCCGCCGAATCCCGTTTGGACAGCCACGGGCCACGCTGGAAATCTGCAGGTTTGCCTAGGGCGGCGCGCACTTCGGCTTCGACGGTGTCCCGATAGGTCCGGTAATAACGCCCAAGCCACAATCCCGTGAGGAGCCAGGCCGGCAGTTCCATGGTGCGGGCCACCAGCGCCGTGACCTTGTACCCGTCGATGACCGGGCGCCCGGTGTCGGGGTCAAGGGTGCGGGCCAGCAACAGCACGCCATGACAAATCGCCGCCACGGGTTTGTCGGTCTGGAAAAAGTGCAGGGCGATGCGCCGCGCCTGTCCGGATTCGAGCAGGCTGCGCATGCCTTTGGCGTGACCGCCGGGAATCAGCAATCCGGTGAATTGCGCCGGCTCGACATCGGCGTAGGCCAAGGGCCGCAGGAACGCTTCGTCCTCGATCATTCGGGCGTAGCTGGCCAGATCGGGTTTGCGCGTCATCAGGACCGGGTTCAACAGGCCGAAACCTCTGTCCACCAGGCGCGGGTCGGCGTGGGCGGGCACGCCATCGGGCGTGGCGAAACGCACCTCGATACCGGCCTGGCGCATGGCCTGCCAGGGCACGCTGCTTTCAGTCGGATCGTAATCGCGGGTCGGCAACAGAATCAGAATCATCGAGGGCATGTTCCTTGGCCGGACGTGGCAGGTGGCATCGAGAATAGGTGTTCTGTAATCGTCACTCCACTACAACATTCCACGGCCCGGCTAATACGGCTGTCCTATCCTGTGGTTTGTCGCATACTCCACAGAACAATAACGTCGGGAGGGATCAATGAGCGGTGATCGGAGCAAAACCAAGGCTATCGAGGACAGCCGTTTTCGTCAGCTGATCGATTCCGTGGTGGACTATGCGATCTACATGATCGACCCCGATGGCATCATTACCAGCTGGAATGCCGGCGCCAAGCGTTTCAAGGGCTACGAAGAGGCTGAGATTCTTGGCCAGCACTTCTCGCGCTTCTATACCGAGGCGGATCGTCTGGCCGGTTTGCCCCAGCGCGCGCTGGACACGGCGAGGACGGAAGGGCGCTTCGAGGCCGAAGGCTGGCGGGTGCGCAAGGACGGTACGCTGTTCTGGTCCCACGTGGTGATCGATCCGATTATCGACCCGTCAGGCACGTTACTGGGTTTTGCCAAGATTACCCGGGACCTGACCGACCGCAAAATGGCGGAAGAAACCCTCAAGCAAAGCGAGCAGCAGTTTCGTTTGCTGGTACAGAGTGTCACCGACTACGCGATCTACATGCTTTCCCCGGACGGGCACCTGACCAACTGGAACCTCGGTGCCCAGCGCATCAAGGGTTATCGCCCGGAAGAAGTGATCGGCAAGCATTTTTCGATGTTCTACACCCCGGCGGACCGCGAAGCCGGCGAACCACAACGAGCGCTGGCGACGGCGGCGCGGGAAGGGCGTTTCGAAAACAAGGCGTGGCGCTTGCGCAAGGACGGGACGCAGTTCTTTGCCCATGTGGTGGTGGACCCGATCTGGGGCGAGACGGGGACGCTGCTCGGGTTCGCCAAGATCACCCGCGATATCACCGAAGTGACGCAAGCCCAGCAGGCCCTTGAGCAAACCCGCGAAGCGTTGTTCCAGGCGCAAAAGATGCAGGCGATCGGCCAACTCAGCGGCGGGATTGCCCACGACTTCAATAACCTGCTGACGGTGATCCTCGGCAATCTGGAAATCGTGCGTAAACGGGTGTCGGACGATCCCAAAATCCTGCGCTTGCTGGACAACGCCACCCAAGGTGCCTTGCGAGGCGTCTCCCTGACCCAGCGCATGCTGGCCTTCGCCCGGCGCCAGGAACTCAAGACCGAATCGGTCGAGATCCCGGCGCTGATCCAAGGGATCACTGGCCTGTTGCGCAGCTCCCTGGGGCCTGCGGTCAATCTCGAAACCCAATTCGCCCCCGATCTCGAACCGGCAGCGGCCGACCTTAATCAACTTGAACTGGCGGTGCTGAATCTGGCAACCAACGCCCGTGATGCCATGCCCGACGGTGGCAAGATCGTTATCAGCGCCCGGAACGAACAGGTCAGCGATCCGGCCCGATCATCCTTGCCGGTGGGGCGGTATGTGTGCCTGAGCGTCGCCGATACCGGGGAAGGCATGGACCCGATTACGCTGGCGTCGGCGACGGATCCGTTCTTCACCACCAAAGGCGTGGGCAAAGGCACAGGCCTGGGGTTGTCGATGGTTCACGGCTTTATCGCGCAACTGGGCGGACGCTTCATTCTCAAGAGTCAGAAGGACGCCGGCACCACGGCCGAACTCTGGTTGCCCGTCGCCACGCCCGGCTCGGTGGTCGCACCTGTGATCGAGACGCCGGCCCTGTCGATGATCCCGGGGCTGAGCGTTTTGGTGGTGGATGACGACAGCCTGGTACTGACCAGTACCAGCCTGCTGCTCGAAGACCTGGGTCATCGGGTGATCAGCGCGGCATCCGGGGCGCAGGCGCTGGAGGCATTTGAAAGCGGTCAGGCCATTGACCTGGTCATCACCGACATGGCGATGCCGAAAATGAACGGTGCGCAACTGGCGCAGGCGATCCGCAACCGCAAGCCAGATCTGCCGATCATCCTGGCCACCGGTTACGCCGAGCGTCTGGAAGGCTTTGTGACCGAACTTCCGCGTTTGTCCAAGCCGTTTACCCAGTTGCATCTGGTGGAGATCATTGCCCAAGCGATGAAATGACCGGGGGCGAATCGGGCTGAACTTTGCCAACCCAGGTTTCTTCTAAACGCTTTCCACTCTGTGTGTGAGCGCCGTGCCAAGAATACTGACCGAAACCATTGCCGAAGAAGCGCTGACCGAGCACAACGCCAAGATGTTCGGTTCGCCCAAGGAACGCCTGGACTTCTATCGCCGGGAAATCCAATACGAAACCAGCATTCTGGCCAACCGCACCGACGCCTATCTGGCGGCGCAATCGTTCCTGGTGATCGCCTTCGCGTCCTGCATGTCGAATCTCAATCCGGAGTGGGGCAAGCTGTTTACCCTGGTGGTGCCACCCTTTCTGGCACTGTTGGGCGTGCTCAGCTCGTTGAACGCTTGGCCGGGCATTCGGGCGGCGTACGACATCATCGATCATTGGCACTTCAAGCAAAGCCAGTTGCTGAGCAGCGAACCGTTGATGGGGTTGGCCTACGATGAATCGCCGCTGTTCGCTGAAACAGAGTCGAGCCACAAGGGTTATCGCAAGTCGCTGTTGTTCTCGGTGCGCACGCCATGGATTTTTGCGACGTTCTGGATGCTGTTGGGCAGTTATGCGGTTTACATTCAGGTCACGAATCCAGGGGCCTAAACGCGAGGCCCGGTGTTCACCGGGCCTCTTGCATCAACTTCAAGCCGCCAAATTGGCCGCCGTCATTTCCTTCTTGTATTGAGCCTTGAGCATTTCCATCTGCTGCCCCAGCTCATCGAGCGTGGCTTTGCCCAGCAGCTTCCTGGCTTGCGGGAACATCTCGGTTTCTTCTTCCTCGATGTGATGTTCCAGCAGTTCCTTGACCACTTTCACCCGGCCCGAGAATTCAGGGGTCGAAGGATCGGTGGTTTTCAAGTCCGGCAGTACCAGGGAGTCCACGGTCCGGTGTTCTTCCTTGGCTTCGTAGTACATGACTTCCTGTTCTTTGCCACCGGCCTTTTTGTAGGCGGGGTACAGCACTTCTTCTTCCAGACGGGTGTGGATGGTGATCTCCATTTCCAGTTTGGCGATCAACTCCGTGCGTTTTTTCACCGCGCGTTCCGTGGACTCACTCAACTGGCCAAGGATGCCTTTTACGCGTTCGTGGTCGGCTTTCAACAGGTCAATGGCGTTCATGGTCGAACCTCTTGTTTTAGTCACTGGACAGCGCGGACGCTCGGGTTGCCGTCAGTCGCTTACAGTGCAGGAGCATTTCCCGTGCCTGTTTTCAGTCGAGGTAAAAACAAATTTAAAACAATAGGTTGAGAGGTCTGTTGAGAATTGTTGCCGTGCAAGGTGCATGAATTGACGAGGCTGTTCAGTGCAAATCGCAGCCCCTAAATAAAAAGATCGCCGCGTTCGGCAAGTCCTGCCGAAGGCGGCGATCTTTTGTATGGCTTAAATCCGTGAATCGAAACCGTCAGTCCGGGATTTTGCATGCAGCAAAGCCAAGGTCTGCGCCGACGGAAACTCTTCTTCAATCAGCCGCAGATGATCAATCGCTTCCTGAAACTTCATATCAGCCTTGTGCCGTAGTGCCTGGTACTGAGTAAACAATTCAGCATCCAGCTCGACCTTTTCCAGCAGTTCAAACGCCTCCTGGCTCAGTCGATGCGCGTCTTCGAACAATTGACGATTGCATTCAAGTGCGAAGTCGCGGCAAGCCTGTGGGTTCACCGGGGCCGAGAAGTACTGCATAGCGTTCACCTTGTTTTGGGGAGAGCCACGGAGGGCTGGATAAAGGTGTGACTATTGGCCTCTGGAGGAAATTTCATTATTTTCAGGCGGAAAATTGGATGGATATTTAGCTGGCTATCGTAAAAATAATCAGGAATCTTGATTATTTCGACGCTCGTACCGGGCGAGCATCGGTTGCGTACTGATGCCGTGAATCAAGATGCTCAGCGCCACCACGGACAGCGTCAGGTCGGTGCACAGGGTCGCCACGGACGGGGGAAGGTCGTGGTTCAGCACATAGAACAGGTAGTAAAAACTGCCGATGCCGCGAATCCCGAACCAGCCGATCAGAGATCGTTGACGCCCATCGAGCAAACGGCCCCAGGGGATCAGCCACACACTCAAGGGACGAATCACACAGAACAACACCGCCGCAATCACCAGCGCCCGCCAGTCCCAGTGCGCCACCAGCACCACCCCGAGCAACGTCACCAGGAACACTTCCATGGCCCGCTCCACCAGGCTGCCGAAGGCGAGCATATCGCCCATCATGATGCCGGCCGCGACCTGGGTGTCTTCGAGTTTTTCCACATCGCCGTGTATCGCGGCTTCAGGCTCGACGTTCTGATGACCGACCACCGGTTGCACCAGATGCTCGGCAGGGGTCTGGGTGTCGCCGGTGGATTTGACCTCGGCCTGACGCAGCCCCAAACCGGCGGCGAATACTGAGAGAAAGCCGTAACCGTGGATTGACTCGGCGGCCACATAGGCCAGGGCGATCAGCGCCAGGGTCAGGTAATCATTGGGCGAAAAGGTGCTGTCGGCATTACGGATGCGCATCGACAAGGTCACTCGTCCAATGCCGTGACCCATCCAGTAACCGGTCAGCAACCCGGTGGGCACCGCCCACAACAGACTTTTCAACGCCCAGTCATCGAGCCAGGCACTGGAACTGCCACTCTGCTGCAGAAACAGCAAACCCAGGATGACAAAAGGAAACGCGACCCCGTCGTTCAGTCCCGCCTCACCCGAGAGCCCGAAACGCACCGGATCGTAATCCTTGGCGTCGTTGACCTGTACCAGCGACGCCAATACCGGATCGGTGGGAGCCAGGATCGCGCCAATCAGCATCGACGGCCCCCACGCCAGATCCAGGCCGTAATGCAGTAACAGGCACACGCCGGCAATGCTCAACAGCATCACCGGGCCGGCGAGGCCGAACGCGACTCGCCACTTGCGATCCCTGAACGGCAGACGCAACTTCAATCCGCAGACAAACAACGAAAAGAGCACCGCGACTTCCGTCAGGTGCTCCATCCAGATTGCCGCGTCCTTGATGTCCAGCTTGAGCAAACCCATGCCCGCCGGACCAATGCCGACTCCGAGCGCCAGGCACACCGCCGAAGTGGTCACCGGCATCCAGCGCAGAAACGACGACGTCAGCGCCAGCGTCAGCAGCACCGCACCCAACACCGCCACCCATAAAATGAAACTCATGCCGGACGCTCGCTGGGTGGGTGCATTCGCCGGCTCAACCGACGGTCGCGCGCAGGTATTCAGGCGCCAGGACGTTGGTCCACAGCAGAATCATTTCCACCAGGATGGTCACCAACACCAGCAGACCGAGGCCCCAGACGCTGGCGGCGTACAGCAGGCCCTGTTCCTTGCGTTCATGCATGAACGTCGGCAGGCCGACGAACAACAGGAACGTCGCATAGGCACAGGCCGCCGCCAGCACAATGACCGCTAGCCACAGGTTCGGGTACAACCCGGCGAAACCGGCGATAAAAAACGGCGTCGCGGTGTAGGCCACAAAGCCGATGCATTGATTCACGGTAGGCCGGGCATCGAAGGTGCGCGACATCCAGCGGATAAACAGCCCCATCAGCGCCACGCCGGCGAGGATGGTCAGGTACAGCAACCCGCAAAGTTGCAACGCGCTGCTCGGGCTGAGTTTCACGATTTCGTTCTCGGCCAGGCTCCAGCCGACGTGGGTGGTCCCGATATACAGGCATACCGCCGGGATCAGGGCGAGCAGTACCAAATGCGCGAGGTAGTGGCGCGGATGCTCTTCTTCCTCGTGACGAATATCCGTCCAGGCGTAATTGGGTTGGGTAAACAGCTTGATAATAGGTGCGGACATGACGACCTCCAGATATCAAAGGCCCACCAGGGGCAGGCCTATACAGTGTGGAGTTCTGGAATCGGCGGCGGGTTCCATTTAAAGCATCGGTTTGCCGCCCGTCACACCGTAGCGCTGGCCGGTGATGTAACTGGCCTCGTCCGACGCCAGCAGCACGTAGATCGGTGCGACTTCCACCGGTTGGCCAGGGCGGCCGAGCGGTGTCTCGCCACCAAAGTTCTGCACCTCCTCATCGGTCATGGTCGAGACGATCAGCGGCGTCCAGATCGGGCCCGGCGCCACGCTGTTCACGCGGATGTTCTTCGGCCCGAGCATCTGCGCCAGGCCGCCGGTGAAGTTGGCGATCGCGCCTTTGGTGGTGGCGTAGGGCAGCAGGGTTGGCTTGGGCATGTCGGAGTTGACCGAACTGGTGTTGATGATCGAGCCGCCGGCCTTCATGTGTTTCAGCGCGGCCTGGCAGATGCGGAATATGGCGGTGATGTTGACGTCGAAGGTCATCACCCATTCTTCGTCGGGGATGTCTTCGAAGTTCTGGTGGGTCATCTGGAACGCGGCGTTGTTGACCAGCACATCGATGTGGCCAAAGCGCTCGACGGTTTGGCTGACAATGGCCTGGCACTGGGCTTTTTGCGCCAGATCCCCTGGCAGCAGCAGGCATTGACGCCCGGCCTGTTCGACCCAGCGCGCGGTTTCCTCGGCGTCTTCGTGTTCATTCAAGTACGAGATCGCCACGTCGGCGCCTTCACGGGCGAAGGCAATCGCCACCGCGCGCCCGATGCCGCTGTCGCCGCCGGTGATCAGCGCGATCTTGCCTTCCAGTCGGCCGGAACCCTTGTAGCTCTGCTCGCCGCAGTCGGGATACGGGTCCATTTTCTTTTGCGAGCCGGGCACGGATTGCGGTTGTTTGGCGAAGGGCGGTTTTGGGTAGTCAGTCATCATCGATCTCCAGTCACAAGGCAAAAGGGCGAGGGCGGATGCCGCTCCTGGAGGGTTGACCCTGGGCTTTTGCGTGGAGTTCGGTTGGATTTCGGATGGCGGAGCCTGGAGCGCAAATATCACAAACCACACAAATCCCCTGTGGGAGCGGGCTTGCTCGCGAAGGCGGTGGGTCAGTCAATTTAGATGTCGACTGACACGACGCCTTCGCGAGCAAGCCCGCTCCCACAGGGAGATTTTCATCGATTGAGCAAACTGCGCTCCATCCGCGCAAGGCCTTCTTCCAGCAACGCCCGTGGGCAGCCGAAGTTCAGGCGCACGAACTGATGGCTGTGATCGCCAAAGTCCAGCCCGGCGCTCAAGCCGACCTTGGCCTGTTCAAGGAAGAACCGTTGCGGATCGTCCAGCCCCAGCGCCGAGCAATCGAGCCACGCCAGGTAAGTGCCTTGGGGCACGTTGATGGTCACGCCCGGCAGGCGGGTGCGAACCGCGTTCACCAAATAGTCACGGTTGCCGTGCAAGTACGTCATCAACTCGGCGAGCCATGCACCGCCCTCGGTGTAGGCGACGCGGGTGGCTTCCAGGCCCAGCGGATTGACGCTGTCCACCAGACCGCAACGGGCGTGATTGACCCGAGACAACAGCGCCGGGTCCTGAATGATCATGAACGAAGTCTTCAAACCAGCGATGTTGTAGGCCTTGCTCGCCGACATCAGGGTGATGGTGCGTTTGGCGACTTCCGGGCTCAGCGACGCCGTAGGAATGTGCACGCGCCCGTCGAAGCACAGCTCGGCGTGGATCTCGTCGGAGATGATCCAGGCGTTTTGTTGCAGGCAGATATCGGCCACGGCTTGCAGTTCTTCCCGGGGGAACACCTTGCCCAGCGGGTTGTGCGGGTTGCTCAGCAGCAGCGCGCCGCCACCGGTCAGGGATTCGCGCAATGCATCGAGCGGGGTGGCGTAGGAACCGTCGGCCTGGGCGACAAATTCCAGCTCGACCTTGTTCAGACCCCAATGTCCCGGCGCATGTCGCAGGGGCGGGTAGTTGGGCGTCTGCACCACAACGTTTTGCTGTGGCTCGACCAACGCATTCAGCGCCATGTTGAAACCCGATTCCACACCCGGCAGAAACACGATTTCCTGCGATTGGACGCGCCAGGCATATTTGTTCCAGAGGTCGGCGACGATGGCGTCGCGCAGGTTCTCCGGCGCCACGCTGTAGCCCAGCAACGGGTGTTCCAGGCGTTTTTGCAGGGCCTGGATGATCACCGGCGGCGCGGCGAAATCCATGTCTGCGACCCACATCGGCAACACGTCGGCCGGGTAACGGCTCCATTTGGTACTGCCGGTTGCGTGGCGGTCGAACACCTGATCGAAATCGAAGGTCATGCTCAGTCTCATAAAGGGCGGGGATTAATCACGGCGGCCATGATAAGCCCCCAACCTATGTGGGAGCGAGCTTGCTCGCGATAGCCATCTCACATTCAACATCATTGTTGACTGACCCGCCGCCATCGCGAGCAAGCTCGCTCCCACAGGGGATTGGTGTTGTGCCGACGGTCGGTTTTCATCTGGGACGCCGTTTCATTGGCCTAAAGTTTGAAATACCGGCCGCCAAGCTGCCGCAACCGTGTTTGTCCAGAAAAACCCGGCAAAGCACCGGGTTTCCACCTGATCAGGAGTGCACGATGGACCTCAACCGTCGTCAGTTCTTCAAGGTCGCCGGTATCGGCCTTGCGGGCTCGAGCCTCGGCGCGCTGGGCATGCTCCCGGCGCCGGCCTTTGCCGAGCAAGTGCGTCATTTCAAACTCGCCCACACCCATGAAACCCGCAACACCTGCCCGTATTGCTCGGTGGGTTGTGGCTTGATCATGTACAGCCAGGGCGACCAGGCCAAGAACGTCGCCCAGAGCATCATCCACATCGAAGGCGACGCTGATCACCCGGTCAATCGCGGCACCCTGTGCCCCAAAGGCGCGGGCCTGCTGGACTTCATTCACAGCCCCAGCCGCTTGCAGTACCCGCAAGTGCGTAAGCCTGGCAGCGCTGAATGGACGCGGATCTCCTGGGACGAAGCCCTGGACCGCGTGGCCGACCTGATGAAGGCCGACCGCGACGCCAATTTCATCGAGAAGAACGCCCAGGGTCAAACCGTGAATCGCTGGCTGACCACCGGGTTTCTCGCGGCGTCGGCGGCGTCCAATGAAGCGGGTTACATCACTCACAAAGTGATTCGTAGCCTCGGCATGTTGGGATTCGATAACCAGGCGCGTGTCTGACACGGTCCGACGGTGGCAAGTCTTGCCCCGACGTACGGCCGTGGTGCCATGACCAATACCTGGACCGATATCGCCAACGCGAACCTGATCCTGGTGATGGGCGGCAACGCAGCAGAAGCGCACCCGTGCGGCTTTAAATGGGTGACCGAAGCCAAGGCGCATAACAAGGCGCGGCTGATCGTGGTTGATCCACGCTTCACCCGCACCGCGTCCGTGGCCGACTATTACGCACCGATCCGCACCGGCACCGACATTGCTTTCATGGGCGGACTGATCAATTACCTGCTGACCGAAGACAAGATCCAGCACGAATACGTGCGCAACTACACCGACGTCTCGTTCATCGTCAAAGCCGGATACGGCTTCGAGGACGGGATTTTCAGTGGCTACGACGTGGCCAAGCGCCTGTACACCGACAAGTCCGGCTGGGGTTATGAACTGGGCGAGGACGGTTTTGCCAAGGTTGACCCGACCCTGCAAGACCCGCGCTGCGTCTATCAACTGATGAAAACCCACTACAGCCGCTACAACATCGACCTGGCGAGCCAGATCTGCGGCATGCCCGTGGACGCGATCAAGAAAATCTGGGAAGAAATCGCCACTTGCTCGACACCGGGCAAGACCATGACGATTCTGTATGCCCTGGGTTGGACCCAGCATTCCATCGGTTCGCAAATCATCCGCAGCGCGGCAATGGTGCAACTGCTGCTGGGCAACGTCGGCATGCCCGGCGGCGGGGTCAACGCCTTGCGCGGGCACTCGAACATCCAGGGGCTGACCGACCTCGGCTTGCTCTCCAATGCGCTGCCCGGCTACCTGACCCTGGCCGTGGATGGCGAGCAGGATTACAAGGCTTACATCACCAAACGCACGCAGACACCGTTACGGCCGGGGCAATTGTCCTACTGGCAGAACTACAGCAAGTTCCACGTCAGCCTGATGAAATCCTGGTACGGCAACAACGCCACCGCCGAGAACAATTGGGCCTACGACTACCTGCCTAAACTCGATATCCCGAACTACGACATCCTGAAAATGTTCGACCTGATGGGCCAGGGCAAGGTCAACGGCTACATGTGCCAGGGCTTCAATCCGATTGCCGCGTTGCCGGATAAAAACCGGGTGATGGCGGCGCTGGCCAAGCTCAAATGGCTGGTGGTGATGGATCCGCTGTCCACCGAAACCTCGGAATTCTGGAAAAACGTCGGGCCATACAACGACGTGACCAGCGCTGACATCCACACCGAGGTCATTCGCCTGCCGACCACCTGTTTCGCCGAAGAGGACGGCTCGCTGGTCAACAGCAGCCGCTGGCTGCAATGGCACTGGAAAGGCGCCGACGGACCGGGCGAAGCGCTCACCGATATCAAGATCATGGGCGAGTTGTTCCTGCGTCTGCGCAAGCGTTATCAGGCGGAGGGCGGCGCTTACCCCGATCCGCTGCTGAAGCTGTCCTGGCCGTACAAAATCCCGGACGAACCATCGCCGGAGGAACTGGCCAAAGAAATCAACGGCAACGCCACCGTCGATTTCACCGATGCCACGGGCGCGGCGATCAAGGGCAACGCGCAGTTGGCGGGGTTTGCGCAGCTCAAGGACGACGGCAGTACCGCGTCCGGCTGCTGGATTTTCTGCGGCAGTTGGACCGAAATGGGCAACCAGATGGCCCGCCGCGACAACAGCGACCCCTACGGCATGAAGCAACATTTGGGCTGGGCCTGGGCCTGGCCGGCGAACCGGCGGATTCTCTACAACCGCGCCTCGGCCGACCCGCAAGGCAAACCGTGGGACGAGAAAAAACGCCTGGTGTGGTGGAACGGCAAGGCCTGGGGCGGCACCGATGTGCCGGACTTCAAGGTCGATTCGGCACCGGAGGCCGGGATGAACCCGTTCATCATGAACCCCGAAGGCGTGGCGCGGTTCTTCGCCGTGGACAAGATGAATGAAGGGCCATTCCCTGAGCATTACGAACCGTTCGAAACCCCAATCGGCATCAACCCGCTGCACCCCAACAACAAGAACGCCACCAGCAACCCGGCGGCGCGGATCTTCGATTCGGTGTGGGACACCCTCGGCGTGGCCAAGGATTACCCGTACGCCGCGACGAGCTATCGGCTGACCGAGCATTTCCACTTCTGGAGCAAGCACTGCAAGCTCAACGCGATCGCCCAGCCGGAGCAGTTCGTCGAGATCGGCGAAGTGTTGGCGAAAGAGAAGGGCATCGTGGCCGGCGACAAGGTGCGGGTCAGCAGCAAGCGCGGCTTTATCGAAGCGGTGGCGGTGGTGACCAAGCGCATTCGTCCGCTGCAGGTCAACGGCCAGGTGGTGCACCACATCGGTATCCCGCTGCACTGGGGGTTTACCGGGCTCACGCGCCACGGCTATCTCACGAACACCTTGGTGCCGTTCCTCGGCGATGGTAATTCCCAGACCCCGGAATCCAAGTCATTCCTGGTCAACGTGGAGAAAGTCTAAATGGCCAGCCAAGACATCATCGCCCGTTCGGCCACCACCACCGAACCGCCCTCGGCGCGCAATCAGGAGGAAGTGGCCAAGCTGATCGACACCACCAAGTGCATCGGCTGCAAGGCGTGCCAGGTCGCGTGTTCGGAATGGAATGAGTTGCGCGACGACGTGGGTCACAACCTTGGCACCTACGACAACCCGCAGGACCTGACCTCGGAAACCTGGACGTTGATGCGTTTCACCGAACACGAAACCGACGCCGGCAATCTCGAATGGCTGATTCGCAAGGACGGCTGCATGCACTGCGCCGAACCCGGATGCCTGGCGGCATGCCCGAGTCCGGGGGCGATCATCAAGCACGCCAACGGCATCGTCGATTTTGATCAGGATCATTGCATCGGCTGCGGTTATTGCATCACCGGTTGCCCGTTCAACATCCCGCGCATCTCGCAAAAGGATCACAAGGCTTACAAGTGCACGCTGTGCTCGGACCGGGTCGCCGTGGGCCTGGAACCGGCCTGCGTGAAAACCTGCCCGACCGGCGCCATCGTCTTCGGCACCAAGGAAGACATGAAGGAACACGCCGCCGAACGCATCGTCGACCTCAAGAGCCGTGGCTTTGAAAACGCCGGTCTGTATGACCCGGCCGGGGTCGGCGGCACCCACGTGATGTACGTGCTGCACCACGCCGACACGCCGCAGATTTACGCCGGGCTGGCGAAAGATCCTGAAATCAGTCCATTGGTGGGCTTGTGGAAAGGCGTGAGCAAACCCTTGGGCTTGCTGGCCATGGGCCTGGCGGTGCTGGCCGGGTTCTTCCATTACGTGCGCATCGGGCCGCAGATTGTCGAAGAAGATGAACTGCCACCGTACAAGGATCCGGCGGTGCACGAGGTCGATCCATCGGTGCACACCTTCGATCCGCGCGGGGAGGACAGACCATGATCCGCAAACAGATCCTGCGCTACACCGCCAACCAGCGGACCAATCATTGGCTGGTGGCGATCCTGTTTTTCATGGCCGCGCTGTCGGGGCTGGCGCTGTTTCACCCGGCGCTGTTCTGGCTGAGCAACCTGTTTGGTGGCGGGCCATGGACGCGGATTTTGCATCCGTTCATGGGTGTGCTGATGTTTGTGCTGTTCCTCGGGCTGGTGATTCGCTTCTGGCGCGCGAACTTCTTTATTCGCAACGATGGGCTGTGGCTCAAGCGCATTGACCGGGTGATCCAGAACGAAGAGGAGGGCGTGCCGCCGATTGGCAAGTACAACCCCGGCCAGAAGTTGCTGTTCTGGACCTTGCTGTTATGCATGTTAGGGTTGTTGTTCACCGGGCTGGTGATCTGGCGTGCCTACTTCAGCGCGTATTTCGGCATCACAGTGATTCGTTGGGCGATGTTGCTGCATGCGCTGGCCGGGTTTGTGCTGGTGTTGAGCATCATCATTCACATCTACGCCGGGATATGGATCAAGGGCTCGATCAGCGCCATGGTCCACGGTTGGGTCAGCCGTGCCTGGGCGAAGAAGCACCATGAACTCTGGTATCGGGAAGTGACCCGCGACGAAGACCCCGACCGACCGATCAGAAAAGGATAAGCACTTGGCGACGATTCTTGAGCCTGGCGAGATCGAAGCGGCGGCGAGTTCCCCGCCGTTTCTGCACTTGCCGCCGCGTAACCTGTTCACCCTGCGCGCGCAGCGGCTGGAGCGCTTGGCCGAAGGGCATCCGCTGGCGGACTACCTGCGGTTGGTGGCGGGCTTGTGTCATCTCCAACAGGAAATGCTGGATGATCTGCCGGTTGATGAGATACCAGACCCCGAGCGCTTGAACGCCTGCCAGCAGCACGGTTTGCCGCCGTTCGCCGCTGACAGTCTGGTGCGCGAAGGCGAATGGCTGCCGTTTATGTACGCGCTGTTGCTGCGCTACAAGCCACCGCCACAACCGGCGGTCAAAAGTGCGATCAACATGCTGCTAGGGGCCAACCCCGGACAGCTCAAGGCGTGGGCCGTTGCCCTGGTCAGCGGTCAATATTCGTTGCTGCCCGCCGAAGTGGTGCCGTTTCTCGGCGCGGCGTTGCAAGTGACCTGGAGCCATTGGTTGTTGGACACGCCGAACCTCAACCTCAAACCCGGCGACAGCCTGAGCCAATGCCCGGCCTGTGGTTCGCCGGCGATGGCCGGGGTGATTCGTCATCGCGGCAAGTTCAACGGTTTGCGCTATCTGGTGTGTTCGCTGTGTGCCTGTGAATGGCATGTGGTGCGGGTCAAGTGCGTGTATTGCGAGCAGAGCAAAGGCCTGGAATATGTGAGCCTCGATGACGATCGATACGCGGCGGATCAGGCGCCGTTGCGTGCGGAGGTCTGTCCGGGCTGCAACAGCTATTTGAAACTGCTGTATCTGGAAAACGATGCCGAGGCTGAAGCCTTGTCCACGGACCTGACCAGCCTGCTGCTGGATATGCGGCTGGAGCAGGAAGGCTATCAACGGCTGGCACCGAATCTGTTGTTGGCCCCCGGAGGCGACTGAGGCTACCCCTGAAAGCTCTGCGTCTACACTCAGGCGCGACGGTCCATCGCTTTCGGGAGTTGCCGATGTCCAACCTGCGCCTGCCTTCCATCGACAGTTTGTTGCGCCATCCAGCGTGTCGGCCGCTGGCTGAGCGGTATGGGCGGGAGGCATTGCTGGCGAGTCTGCGGCAGTTGCTCGATGACCTGCGCGGGCCGGTGCAGCTCGGTGAACTCGACGCTTTCGAAATAACCCCTGAAGTGCTGGCGGGCCGCGTCGGTGAGCGTTTGATTGCGCAGCATCGCAGCCATGTGCGTCGGGTGTTCAACCTCACCGGCACGGTTTTGCATACCAATCTGGGCCGGGCGCTGTTGCCAAAGGAAGCCATCGACGCGGTGCACATGGCCGCGCGTTATCCGATCAACCTTGAGTTCGATTTGCACAGCGGCAAACGCGGTGACCGCGATGATTTGATCGAAGGCCTGATCCGCGAATTGACCGGCGCCGAAGCCGTCACGGTGGTCAACAACAATGCCGCTGCCGTGCTGCTGACCCTCAACAGCCTGGGCGCGCGCAAGGAAGGCATCATTTCCCGGGGCGAGTTGATTGAAATCGGCGGCGCGTTTCGCATTCCCGACATCATGGCCCGGGCCGGGGTGAAGCTGGTTGAAGTCGGCACCACCAATCGCACCCACGCCAGGGATTATGAGGCGGTTATTGGTTTGCGCAGTGGCTTGATCATGCGCGTGCATGCGAGCAACTACGCCATCTCCGGTTTCACCACGAGCGTGCCGACGGCGGAACTGGCTGAGCTGGCGCACAAACATGCCTTGCCGTTGCTGGAAGACCTGGGCAGCGGCAGTCTGCTGGACTTGACGCGTTGGGGCCTGCCGGCCGAACCGACGGTGCGTCAGGCGCTGCTGGATGGCGCGGATATCGTCACGTTTAGCGGCGACAAGTTGCTGGGCGGGCCGCAGGCCGGGTTGATTGTCGGGCGCAAGGATTTGATTGCGAAGATCAAGAAAAACCCGCTGAAACGCGCATTGCGCGTCGACAAGTTGACGTTGGCGGCGCTTGAGGCGGTGTTGGGTTTGTATCGCGATCCGGATCGACTCGCTGAGCGCTTGCCGAGTCTGCGTTTGCTGACCCGGCCTCAGGCCGACATCCTCGCCCAGGCCGAACGCCTGCAACCGGTATTGGCGCGGGTGCTAGGCGAGGGCTGGAGCGTCAGCGCGGTGCCAGCGCTCGGCATGATCGGCAGCGGCAGCCAACCGGTGGCGCGCTTGCCGAGTGCGGCGTTGTGCTTGCGGCCGGTGGTTTCCAAACGCCTGCGGGGGCGTTCATTGCATGGGCTGGAAGCAGCGTTCCGGGCCTTGCCGATTCCGGTACTCGGTCGCATCGACGATGACGGGTTGTGGCTGGACTTGCGGCAACTGGACGACGAAGCGGCGTGGCTGGCGCAACTCGATCAGTTTAAAGGAAGAGCAGGGTGATCGTCGGCACCGCAGGGCATATCGACCACGGCAAGACGTTATTGCTTGAGGCACTGACCGGTCAGGCGGGGGATCGTCGCCGCGAAGAGCGCGAACGGGGCATGACCATCGACCTCGGCTACCTCTATGCGGCGCTGGAACCGGGGGCGGAGCTGACCGGGTTTATCGACGTGCCCGGGCATGAGCGTTTCACTCACAACATGCTCGCCGGGGCGCAGGGCATCGATCTGGTGCTGTTGGTAGTGGCGGCGGATGACGGCGTGATGCCCCAGACCCGCGAGCATTTGGCGATTGTCGAGTTGCTCGGCATTCCTCGGGCGCTGGTGGCGATGACCAAGTGTGATCGGGTTGAGGCGGGCAGGGTTGAGGAGGTCAGATTTCAAGTCGAAATGTTGCTGGCGCCTGGCCCGTTTGCCGGCGCGCCGCTGATTGCGTTGTCGAGTGTCACTGGCGAAGGTATCGAGACGCTGCGTGAAGCGCTGCTCGCTGAGCAAAAACATGTCCTGCAACGCAGTACCCGTGGCGGCTTTCGTCTGGCGATTGATCGTGCCTTCAGCGTTGCCGGCGCCGGTATCGTGGTCACGGGAACGGCACTGTCGGGAACCGTGGCCGTGGGCGATACGTTGCTGCTCGGGCCGTTAGGCAAACCGGTGCGAATACGCGGGCTGCATGCTCAGAATCAAGCGGCTGACAACGGGTTCGCCGGCCAACGGGTGGCGCTGAACCTGAGCGCTGAACGCCTGAGCCGGGAACAGATTCACCGTGGCCAATGGTTGCTCGCCGAATGGCTGCATGCACCGACTCAGCGGCTGGATATCGAGATGCATTTGTTGCCCAGCGAAGCCACCGCGTTTCCGCACTTTCACCCGGTGCACGTGCACCTCGGCACGCAGGACGTGACCGGGCGTGTGGCATTGCTGGAAGGCCCGGGCCTGGCCCCCGGCGAGCGGATGTTCGCGCAACTGCTGTTGAACACGCCGGTACACGCGGTGAAGGGCGATCCGCTGATCCTGCGCGACCAAAGCGCCCAGCGTACCCTCGGCGGTGGCCGGGTGCTCGATCCTTTTGCGCCGAGCCGACAGCGGCGCAGCCCCGAGCGATTGGCGCAGTTACAGGCCCTCGCCAGCATCGACAGCCTTGAAGCGGTCATGCCTGCGCTGCTGAGTAACAGCGAAAGCGGACTCGATCCGCAACGTCTTGAGCGCCAGTTCAATCGTCCGCGCGATAGTTGGGTCCTGTCTGACGACGTGCGCCTGATCCACACCCGCCAAGGTCCGTTGTTGTTCAGCGCCGCCCGTTGGGATGCGTTGAAGGCGCCGTTGCTGGAACACCTCGCACGCTTCCATCAACAGGAACCGGACCAAATGGGCCCGGACCGCGATCGCTTGCGCCGGTTCGCGGGCTCCGCGCTGGACCGTCCTACGTTTATCAGCCTGCTCGACGAATTGCTCGCCAGCGGCGCTATCGTCAGCAGCGGACCATGGCTGCATCTGCCCGAGCATCAAGTGCGCCTCAGCGCCGAAGACGAAGCCTTATGGCAACAATTGCAGCCCGTCATCGAACAGGCCGGTTTCAATCCGCCGTGGGTGCGTGACCTCGGCCATGACGAAGCGGCGGTGCGCTCGCTGCTACGCAAAATGGCGCGACTGGGGCTGTTGCATCAAGTGGTGCGCGACCTGTTCTACACCGACGCGGTGCTGCGCCGATTGGCGGCTATGCTGTTGCAACTGGCCGGTGAAAACCCGGTCGTCGAGGTGGCAGCGTTTCGTGATGCTGTGGGGTTGGGTCGCAAGCGCAGCGTGCAGATTCTGGAGTACTTCGACCGGATCGGCCTGACCCGACGCCTCGGTGATCGGCGCCAGATCCGCCGCGACAGTGCTTTGGCCCAGACCAACGAATAAGGAAGGCAATCGCGCCCGGTGGCGCGGCCGGGCTTCAAACCCGGTTGGGGACGGCATCCGTTCCCGGGCAGGTTCGACTCCGGCTGCCTTCCGCCAGTTTCACCGTGGCTCCAGCTCCTTGATCAGGAAATCAATGAACGTGCGGGTTTTCTGCGGCACCCGCCGCGCCGAGGGATAAACCGCGTTGATGGTGATCGGTGGCGCCTGCCAGTCGCACAGCACCGACACCAGACGACCCGCCGCCAGCGCGTCTTCGACGATGAAATCCGGGAGCAGGGCGATGCCCATGCCGGCTTCGGCAGCCTGGGCCAGCAAGTCGCCGTTGTTGGCGTGCAACGGGCCGGTGACGTTGACCCGATGCGTGTCCTTGCCATTGCTCAGTTGCAGGCTGACGCCGCTTTGCAGATAGCCGTAGTTCAAACATTGGTGGGCGGTCAGGTCCTTGGGCACTTGGGGCGTGCCGGCACGTTTCAGGTAGGCCGGCGAGGCCACCATGATTCGCGGCGCCGGGGCCAACAGGCGGGCGACCATGGACGAGTCGGGCATGCTCGCAATCCGCAGGGTCACATCGAAACCGCCGCGCACCGGGTCCACCTGTTGGTCGCTCAGCACAAGCTGCAGCTCGATGTTCGGGTGCAGTTCATGGAACAGCGGAATCAGCGGTCCCAAACGCCGCAGTCCAAACGACATCGGTGCGTTGATCCGCAGCACGCCACGCAATTCGCCCACGCCGTCCCGAGCCCGTTGCTCGGCTTCATCCAACGAGGCGATCAGTTCCCGCGCCGCGTCGTAATACTCGGCGCCGGCCTCGGTCAAGTGCAGGCTGCGGGTGGTGCGTTGCAGCAATTGCACGCCGATCGCTTCTTCCAGCGCCTGAATCTGTTTGCTGACTTTTGAGCGCGGCACATCCATCGCCCGGGCTGCGGCGGCGAAGCCGTTTTCGCCGACGGTCACGATAAACGCGCGCATGCATTCGATACGGTCCAAGGATTGTCCCTAATTTGGAATCAATGATTCCCGATTCTAGGGAATTGTTCCTTTTATGGCTAGCGCCTAAATTAGCAACCAAGCCGCCAACAAACACCGGCTAACCCACTGAACAGAACTCATCGACATCAAAAGGAACTCGCCATGTCCATCCGTGAATTGCTCAACCCAACCAACTCCGCCCTGATCCTGATCGACCACCAGCCGCAGATGTCCTTCGGTGTGCAATCGATCGATCGCCAGACCCTGAAGAACAACACCGTGGCCCTGGCCAAAACGGCGAAGATCTTCAACGTGCCGACCATCCTGACCTCGGTGGAAACCGAAAGCTTCAGCGGTTTTATCTGGCCGGAATTGCTCGGTGTGTTCCCGGATCAACAGCCCATCGAGCGCACCTCGATGAACTCCTGGGAAGACAAGGCGCTGGTCGCCGCAGTCAAGGCTACCGGGCGCAAAAAGCTGATCATGGCGGCGCTGTGGACTGAGGTCTGCCTGAACTTCCCGGCGCTGGAAGCCCTGGCGGAAGGCTACGAGGTGTACATCGTTACCGATGCCTCCGGCGGCACCACCAAGGAAGCCCACGACATGTCCGTGCAACGGATGATCCAGGCCGGCGCGGTCCCGGTCACCTGGCAACAAGTGCTGCTCGAATACCAGCGTGACTGGGCTCACAAGGAAACCTACGACGCGGTGATGGAACTGGTCCGCGAACACAGCGGCGCCTATGGCATGGGCGTGGACTACGCCTACACCATGGTGCACAAGGCCCCGCAGCGGCAGGTCAAGTAAGCGAACGATCACCGGCCCTGAATTCAATACAGGGCCAAACCGGTGGGAGCGGGCTTGCTCGCGAAGGCGGAGTGTCAGTCGGCAGAGATGTTGCCTGACCCACCGCTTTCGCGAGCACGCTCGCTCCCACATTTTGATCTGTGTGAAACCAATCCCGCGACCACAGCCATTCCACTTGTAGGAGCGAGGCTTGCTCGCGAAAGCGGAGTGTCAGTCGGCAGAGAGGTTGTCTGGCCCAGCGCTTTCGCGAGCAAGCCCGCTCCCACATTTTGTCCTGTGTGAAGCCCAATCCCGCGACCGCAGCCATTCCCCTGTGGGAGCGGGCTTGCTCGCGAAAGCGGTCTGTCTGCAGCGGCAATGTTGGATTTGCTGCCGTCTACGCGGGCAAGCCTCGCTCCTACAGGGGGTTGTGAGTCCCACATTTGGTTGTGGTGAATCAGAAAGGCCCGAAGGTCAGTGGGTATTGGATGACGACATACACCCGGTCGATGTCATCGCCCGCCTGGGCCGTGTTGCCCCGATGGGAGACGTGGGACAGTTGCAGGGACAACCCCTTGGCCGACCCGGATTGCACGACGTAGTGCAAATCGATGTCGCGCTCCCAATGCCGTCCGCCATCGCCTTGTTGAGGAATGTACTGGCCGCTGTCCTCGTCGAACGGGTTGTAGGCGCCGCCCTTGGGCGCATGGGTGCCGTCGATGTCGCGACCGGTCACGTAGCGGGTCATGAACTTCAGCCCCGGAATGCCAAACGCACCCAGGTCGAGGTCGTAACGCGCCTGCCACGAACGTTCATGGGCACCGTTGAAGTCGGCGTATTTGATCGAGTTGGCCAGGTAGATGGAGTCGCCACCGACGAAATCGAACGGTGTGTCGCCGTTGATGTGTTGATAGGCCAGGGTGAAACCATGCGCGCCCAGGCTGTACTTGCCCGACACGCTGTAGGCCGTGTTGTCGATCGCACCCGCCAGCGCCCGGCCGGTGTCCTGCGTGTGGTACAGATTGGCGTCGAGGAACACATCCGATTGCTTGAAGTGCAGGTTGCCGTAGTACTGATGCCAGGTCTCGCTCAACTCGGAGGCATACAACGCACCGCCCACCGGGCTGTTGGTGAACAGATCGGCGCCCAGGAACGAAATCCCGCCGGCCTCGGTATTGGCACCGTAGCCATAAAAATCGTCCTTGCCCGATGAGCTGTCCTGGTTCTTGAACGCGGTGAAGTGCCCGGCCACCAGGTTCATGCCGTCGATTTCGCGGCTGTTCATCAGAAAACCCGTGGCGTACTCCGGTTGCAGGCGCTTGTCCGAGGTGTCGAACACCGGGGTTTCCACGGTCATTTCATCGAAGGCCAGGGTGGTGCGAGACGCCTTGAACTTGATCGCGCCGCCGCCACTGGAATAGTTGCTGTCGCTGCGACCGTCATCATTCACCGGCAGCAACCCGGTACCTGAATGCCCCTTGCCGCCATCCAGCTTGAGCCCGAAAAAACCATGGGCATCAAGGCCAACGCCAATCATGCCTTCGGTGAAACCGGATTCAAAAGTACCGATAAACCCTTGAGCCCACTCGGCTTTGTAGCTTTTGCCAGAGGGCGAGGGCGTTCGGTAGTCGCTGTTGAGGTAGAAGTTGCGACTCAGCACCCCAAGCGTTGCGCCTTCCAGAAAACCGGTGGGCGCCGGTTCGTCCGCCAGGGCCGTGCCAGTGAACAGTATCGACAACCACAGGCTGCGATTTAGCGAAGAAAACATCATCGATCGATCACCACGAGAGCAGCGACCGCGCAGGCAAGCCACGCAGTCGCTGGTGTTGCTTAATGGCCTTCGGACGCGCCAAACATGGTTTTGGCGTAGATCAGCCCCAGACCATACGAGCCGCCGTTGGCGATGGAGGTTTTCACGGTTTCTTCGTAGGTCTCGCTGCGCGCCCAGTCGCGTTGCAGTTCCAGCAGGTATTGCAGCGACGTCATGGGCCGGGCACCGAGCTGGATCATGCGTTGGATCGCCATGTCATGGGCCTCGATCGACACATCGCCACAAGCGTCGGCGATGAAGTACACCTCGAAACCCTGGTCGATGGCCGACAGCGCCGGGCCGACGATGCACACGGAGGTCCAGAGCCCGGCGAGGACGATTTTCTGCTTGCCGAACTTATTCACTTCAACTGCGATGCGCTCGTCTTCCCAGGTGTTCATGCTGGTGCGGTCGATCACGTTGTGTTCCGGGAACACCGACTTGATTTCATCGAAGATCGGCCCGGAAAAACTCTTCTCAGCCACGGTGGTGAGGATGGTCGAGACCTTGAAGCCACGAGCAGCCTTGGCCACCAGTGCGGCGTTGTTGCGCAGGGTCACGGCATCAATGGACTTGGTCGCGAAGGACATCTGCGACTGGTGATCGATCATGATCAGGGTGTGATCGGTAGGGGTCAGCAGGGTTTTGCCGGGAACTGCTTTTGCAATGGCCATCACGAGGTCCTTACGGGAGTGAGTGAAGGCTCATGGTTACGCAGATTCGGCTGGGGATATTGAGTCGGTGTGCTGTGTTTCGGGGGTTTGTGAGCCCTGCGCAACGTTCATTCATCGCGCAGGGCGTTGGATTATTGCTTCACATAGCGCCCCGGTGCCGACTCCAGCGTCGGGTACTGCGCGTTGCCGGTGCGCAGCGTAGAGGGCTGACGCTCCTCGGCGTGTTCGGCCAGCCAGACAAACCAGTCGTTCCACCAGCTACCTGGATCTTCGTCGTTCACAGATCCCCTGTGGGAGCGGGCTTGCTCGCGAAGAGGCCCGCCAGAACACCAAAGAGCCCGGCTCAAAAAAGGGACCCGCCGCTAAGCAAGTCCCCTGTGTGAAGCTCGTGTGACTTACCAGATCGGCAAGCTATAGCTGACGATCAACCGATTCTCATCCAGATCACTGCCAAAGTTAGTCGAACGCACGGTTGCATTGCGCCATTTCACGCCAACGTTCTTCAACGGGCCACTCTGCACGACATAACCGATATCGGTGTCGCGCTCCCATTCCTTCCCCTCTGGCCGATTCCCACCCAGATCAATATTGTCGCCAGTGAGGTAACGGGTCATGAAGGTCAGCCCCGGCACACCGATGGCTGCGAAGTTGTAGTCGTAGCGGGCCTGCCAGGATTTTTCATCCTTGCTGGCGAAGTCGCCGATCTGCACGAAGTTCACCAGGAACGCATCGGTGCCGTTGATGTAGGCAAACCCGGTGTCGCCGCTCATGCCCTGGTAACCCAGCCCCAACGCATGCCCGCCGAGGGTGTAGGTGAACATCGCCCCGAGCGCCTTGTTATCGACATTACTGCCGCCATCGTTGGTCGAGCGGGCGAAGCGCAGGTCACTCTTGAACGACTGGCCCGCCGTCACCGGCAACACGTAGGTCAGGTTGAGCAGATGCTGGCTGTACAGGTTATCGAGATGACCATAGCTGTAGCCGGTGGCGAGGTTGCTGGTCCATTTGTAGTTGAGGCTGGCGAAGTCGAAGCTGTCGCTGGTGGGATGCGGTGTGGTGATGCCTTTAGCGCCGGTCTTGGTGATGCTCATGTCTTCGTAATCGGAGGAATCGCGATGGTTGACCTGTTTCAGGCGCCCGCCGTCCACGGTCAGGCCGTCGACTTCCAGCGAGGTTAACTGACCGCCCTCGAACGTCTGCGGCAACAGTCGCGAATCGTTGGCCAGCACGGTCGGCAACTTCGGCAGCAAAGTGCCAAGTTTCAACGTGGTCTTGGACGCGCGCACCTTGGCGGTCACGCCCAGTTCGCCGTATTCATCCTGGGCACCTTTGCTCGTGGTGCGATGACGTTGCAGCACGCCGGAACCGGCACGATCCGGGCTGGAATCGAGTTTGACTCCGACCAAACCAATGGCATCGACGCCAAAGCCAATCAAGCCGTCGGTGAAACCGGACTCATAGCGCAGCAGGAAACCCTGGGCCCATTCCTCTTGCTTGGATTGCGCGGCGTTGTCCTGGCGCAAGTCTCGGTTGAAGTAGAAGTTGCGCAGCTCGAGGCTGGCCTTGCTGTCCTTGATAAAGTCCGCCGAGGCGGGAGCCGAGAGGCTGATGACGCCACCGGCCAATAACAGTCGGGTAGCGAGCGTGCGGGTGTGACGGTCCATGGTGAAGCCCCTTTGTTTTTATTTTTTTGGAATAGCGATTCACACACCCTCGCCAGACCGGCGAGGGCTTATTCAGTAAAAAACGCGAACGCCCAAAGAGAGGAGCGGGGGGCGCCGCGTGCGGTTCAATCGTTAGAACTGTTCGGCGCTCAGGCCATACAGCGAGCCACTGCCGGCGCGAATGGACTGCTCCAGGCTCAAGATCCGTGGCAGCAAGCGCTCGATGTAGAAGTCAGCCGTAGCGATCTTCGCGCCATAAAAATCCGGGTCGTCATTGCGCTTTTTCTTCGCTACCTGGGCCATCCGCGCCCAGAGCCAGGCGTAGGCGACATAGCCAAACAAATGCAGGTATTCCACCGACGCGGCCCCGACTTCATTGCGGTTGGTCGCGGCCTGGTCTTGCAGCCAGTCGCTGAGGTTTTCCAGGCGCTGCACGGCATCGAACAGTTGCTCGGCGTAAGGTGCAAAAGGCTGATGAGCGAAGTGGCGGATCTCGCCGGTGAACTGACGCAGGGCCGCGCCGCTGTCGGCCAGCACTTTGCGCCCGAGCAGGTCCAACGCCTGGATGCCGTTGGTGCCTTCGTAGATCTGCGCGATACGCACGTCACGCACCAATTGTTCCTGGCCCCATTCGCGGATGTAGCCATGGCCGCCGAACACTTGCTGGCCGTGGATGCAGCTTTCCAGGCCGGTGTCGGTGAAAAACGCCTTGGCCACCGGGGTCAGCAACGCGACCAGGGTTTGCGCGTTGTCGCGTTCCTGGGCGTCGTCGGAAAACTTCGCGAGGTCCAGTTGCTGGCCGACGTAACTGGCGAACGCACGGCCACCTTCGGTCATGGCTTTCATGCTGAGCAGCATGCGGCGCACGTCGGGGTGGACGATGATCGGGTCGGCAATCTGGTTCGGGGCCATGGCGCCGGTCGGCGAGCGGCTCTGCACACGCTCCCGCGCATACTTCACCGCGCTTTGATACGACGCCTCTGCACAACCGATGCCCTGAATGCCGATGGACAGGCGTTCGTAGTTCATCATGGTGAACATCGCCGCCAGGCCCTTATTCGCTTCGCCCACCAGCCAACCGCTGGCGCCGTCGAAGTTCATTACGCAGGTGGCCGAGGCCTTGATGCCCATCTTGTGTTCGATCGAGCCGCAACTCACGGCGTTGGCATGGCCGAGGGAACCGTCGGCATTGACCAGCACTTTGGGCACCACAAACAGCGAAATCCCCCGGGGGCCGGCCGGCGCGTCCGGCAGTTTGGCCAGCACCAGGTGGATGATGTTTTCGGTCAGGTCTTGATCGCCACCGGTGATGAAGATCTTGCTGCCGCTGAGGGTGTAACTGCCGTCGGCCTGGGGTTCAGCGCGGGTGCGGATCAGCCCCAGGTCCGTGCCGGCGTGGGCCTCGGTCAGGCACATGGAACCGGCCCAGCGGCCTTCGTACATCGGCGGCAAGTAAAGGCTCTTCAGCGCTTCACTGGCGTGAGCATCAATGGCCAGGCATGCGCCCGAACTCAACGCCGAATACAGCGCGAAGCTTGAGTTGGCGCCGTAGAGCATTTCTTCGAACTGCACCGCGAGCATCTTCGGCATGCCCATGCCGCCGAACTCGGCGTTGCCGGACAAACCGACCCAACCCCCTTCGATGTAAGTGGAATAGGCCTGTTTGAAACCGATCGGCGTCGTGACCTGGCCATAAACCCAATGCGCGCCTTCTTCGTCGCCGCTGCGATTGAGTGGCGCAATCAGGTGCGAGGTGACTTTGGCCGCTTCCGCAAGAATGGCGTCGGCGGTGTCGGCATCGACGCTGTCGGCCAGGGCCGACAGGCGTGCCCACAGGGCCGGGGCGTCGAACACTTCATGCAGCACGAAGCGCATGTCGCGCAGGGGAGCGTTGAATTCGGGCATAACGTGAACCTCTTTGGGACGGTGGGCACGGCGCCGCAACAGGTGCGCCGTGCTTTTTCAATCAGTGACTGGAAGCGCTGGCGGCGCCGAGGCCGGTCTGGGCACGCACGAACTGGTCGGCATAGGCGTCACGCTCCTTGTCGGCCCGCACGCTGCGGTCGAGGCGGGACACCACGACGATCACCAGGAACGCCAGCGGCATGGAGAACAGCGCCGGGTGGTCATACGGGAAGATCGCGTGGGCATGGCCGAGCACGGTGACCCACACGGCGGGCGACAGAATCACCAGCACCAGCGCGCAGATCAGACCGGCGAAACCGCCGAGGATCGCGCCTTGGGTGGTCAGGCCTTTCCAGTACATGGCCATGATCAGCACCGGGAAGTTGGTCGACGCGGCGATGCCGAAGGTCAGGCCCACGAGGAAGGCAACGTTCATCTTCTCGAACAGAATGCCCAGCAGAATCGCGACGATGCCCAGGCCGACCGTGGCCATGCGGGTCACGCGCATTTCCTGTTTCTCGCTGGCCTTGCCTTTCTTGAACACCGTGGCGTAGAGATCATGGGAAATCGCCGATGCACCGGCCAGAGCCAGCCCGGAGACCACCGCCAGAATGGTGGCGAACGCCACCGCCGCGAGAAAACCGAAGAACAGGTTGCCGCCCACCGCTTTGGCCAGGTGCATGGCGACCATGTTGCCGCCACCGATCAAGGCGCCGCCGACTTCACCGTTGACGTAGTACTGCGGGTCAGTGCCGATGATCACCATCGCCGCGAAGCCCAGGGTGCAGACCACGAGGAAGAAGAAACCGATGAAACCGGTGGCGTAGAACACCGACTTACGCGCTTCCTTGGCGTTCGGCACGGTGAAGAAACGCATCAGGATGTGCGGCAGGCCGGCAATCCCGAATACCAGGCCGAGGGACATCGACGCGGTGTTGATCGGGTCGGCGAGCATCGCGCCCGGGCCCATGATGTTCCAGCCGCTGGCATGGGCCTGGACCGCTTTGGTCGCGAGGGTTTCGTAGCTGAAACCGAACTGCGACATGGCCATGACCGCCAGGGTCGTACCGCCGGCCAGCAGTAACACCGCCTTGATGATTTGCACCCACGTGGTGGCGATCATGCCGCCGAAGATCACGTACACCAGCATCAGCGCGCCGACGATCACCACCGCCACCGGGTAGTCGAGGCCGAACAGCAATTTGATCAATTGGCCGGCGCCGACCATCTGCACGATCAGGTAGCAGCACACCACCGTCAGCGAACCGAACGCGGCGAAGATCCGCACTTTGTTCTGGTCCAGTCGATAAGAAACGATGTCGGCGAAGGTGTAACGCCCCAGATTGCGCAAGCGCTCGGCCATCAGAAAGGTGATGATCGGCCAGCCGACGAAGAAGCCGATGGTGTAGATGAAACCGTCGTAACCCTTGGCAAACACCAGGCTCGACAGCCCCAGCAACGTGGCGGCGGACATGTAGTCACCGGCAATCGCCAGACCGTTCTGGAACCCGGTGATGCCACCGCCCGCGGTGTAGAAATCCGAGGTGGATTTGGTCTGCCGCGCCGCCCACCAGGTGATGCAGAGTGTGCCGAGCACGAACACGAAGAACATGCTGATCGCGTTCAGGTTGAGCGGTTGCTTCTCTGCTGCTCCCGTCAGTGGGGCGGCGAGTACAACAGAGGCCGGCAATAGGCCAAGACCGGCCAAGGTCAGTTTCCTGAAGAGAGTCATCACTTGCTCTCCTCAAGAATCGCGGCGCCGAGCGCGTCGAAACGGGTATTGGCGCGGTAGACGTACCAGCCCGTCAGCAGCCAGGAAAAAATGATGATCGCCGCGCCGACCGGCATGCCCAGGGTCAACATTCGGTTTTCGCCCAAAGGGGCATGCAACCATTTGGGGGCAAACGCCACCACCAGCATGAACAGGTAGTAAGTGCCGAGCACCGTGGCACTCAACGTCCAGGCCAGGCGCGAACGGCTGCTGACCAGTTGAAGGAATTTCGGATTGGTGCGAATCCGTTCGCAGCGCTGGGTGTCGGTTGAATGGATGTCGATCATCGGTAGCTCCACATTGTTTTTGTTGTCGGTGTGTGTGGGCAGGGCCGTGCCGCCGAATTGCGCGTGCACGAGCCCGAAACGGCAGGTCCGGGACCTGCCGCTTGAAGGGTTAAGCGTCAGTGAGGGTTAGAGGGCCTGAGCCCGGTCGCGCAGCACGTACTTCTGGATCTTGCCCGTGGACGTCTTCGGCAACAGGGTGAAGATCACGGTGCGCGGCACTTTGAACCCGGCCAGATGCTCGCGGCAGAAGCTGATGATGTCCGCCTCGCGCACGTCCTGGTGATCGGCCTTCAAGGTGATAAAGGCGCACGGGGTTTCACCCCATTTTTCGTCGGGACGCGCAACCACCGCGGCTTCCATCACACCCGGATGGCGGTAGAGCACGCCTTCGAGCTCGATGGTGGAAATGTTCTCGCCGCCGGAAATGATGATGTCCTTGAGCCGATCCTTGATCTCGACATAACCGTCGGGATGACACACCGCCAGGTCGCCGGTGTGGAACCAGCCGCCTTCAAACGCCTCGGCTGTTGCGGTGGGGTTCTTCAGGTAGCCCTTCATCACGGTGTTGCCGCGCATGAAGATCTCGCCGATGGTTTTGCCGTCACGCGGGGTCGGTCTGAGGGTTGTCGAATTGCCGACCATCACACCTTCGAGCGTTGGATAGCGCACACCCTGGCGGGACTTGATCTGCGCGCGCTCATCCAGCGGCAATTCATCCCACTCGGCATGCCAGGCGCAGAGCGTTACCGGGCCGTAGGTTTCGGTCAGGCCGTAGACGTGGGTGACCTTGATGCCCATTTCTTCCACAGCGCCGATCACCTTGGCCGGCGGCGCGGCACCGGCGACCATGGCGTTGACCGGGTGATCGATCGCGGCTTTTGCCGAGTCCGGCATGTTGACCAGCGCATTGAGCACGATCGGCGCGCCGCACAGGTGTGTCACCTGGTGTTCGCGGATCAGTGTGAGGATTTTCTGCGGATCGACCCGACGCAAAAACACATGCACGCCGGCCAATGCGGTGATGGTCCACGGGTAGCACCAGCCGTTGCAATGGAACATCGGCAAGGTCCAGAGGTACACCGGGTGGTTGCCCATGGCCCAGGTCATCTGGTTGCCCAAGGCGTTCAGGTAGGCGCCGCGATGGTGATAGACCACGCCTTTCGGATTGCCAGTGGTGCCGGAGGTGTAGTTCAGCGAGATGGCTTGCCACTCGTCGTCCGGCCATTGCCAGGCGAATGTCGGATCGCCTTCGGCCAGCAGCGCTTCATAGTCCAGGTCGCTGACGGCCTGGCCTTCGCCATATTCCGGATCGTTGACGTCGATCACCAGCGGCGGGTGATCGAGCATGCCGATCGCTGCATGAATCACGTTGTGGAACTCGCGGTCGGTGATCAGCACCTTGGCTTCGCCGTGTTGCAGCATGAACGCGATGGCTTCGGCGTCCAGGCGCACGTTGAGCGGGTTGAGCACGGCGCCGATCATCGGCACACCGAAGTGCACTTCCAGCATCTCGGGGATGTTGGGCAGCATCACGGCAACGGTGTCGTCCTTGCCGATCCCGCGCCCGGCCAGCGCCGACGCCAGGCGTCGGCAGCGGCTGTAGGTCTGCGCCCAGGTACGGCGGATCGAACCGTGGATGACGGCGGGGTAGTCGGGGTAAACGTGGGCGGTGCGCTCGAGGAAGCTGAGCGGCGACAAGGCAATATGATTGACAGCCGTAGGGCTAAGCCCTTGTTCGAAGATCGACATGACGGGTACTCGGTGGCTGATTGTTAGCTCTATGGCTGACCTTTCAGCGTAGCCGCTGAAGTCAACTTTTATGTCCGGTGTGCTTTATATAACAATCTACCGAATATATGGAAGTACAACCTACGTTGTATAGTATATGTACTATAGATTATTCTTCTGGCGCTAAATGAATGCGGCCATTCCTCCAAGGCCGGTATATCCTTGGTTTCCCTAACGTAGCGGACCTGTGATGACGCCTGACTCTCCCTTATTGAGCTATGACCCACAGCCGAGTGTGCTGCTCGATAGCCAGGGTCAACCGCTGGAGTTGAACGCGGCGCTGCTGGCCTTGCTCGAGCAGAATCCGCACAGCCACGTGCTCGGGTTCTTGCCAAAGAATCATCGGGACCTGGTGCGCGCCTGTCTGGCGCAGCAGCGCGCCATCGAAGGGGTCGAGGCGGAGTTCCAGGCGCAAATTCTGATCTGGACGTTTATCCCGGACCCGCAGAACAACCGCGTGCTCGGCCGCTGCCAGGTGGCGACGACGCAAGTCTTGGCAGAACGCGAGGCGGCCACGGCGCGGCGCCTGTATCGGTTGATCATCGAGAACACCACTGACCTGATTTCCCGGCATACCCCCGACGGACGTTTTCTCGATGCGTCGCCGGCGTCCTGGACCTTGCTCGGCTATTGGCCCGAACAGTTGCGCGGGCAAATGGCCCAAGGCCTGTTCCACGGCCAGGACCTGGCCAACCTGGTGCAAACCGCCCGCGATGCGCTGGAGCAGGACGGTTATCACACGATGACCTATCGCATCCGCCATCGCGACGGGCATTACCTGTGGTTCGAAACCGCCAGCCGGGCGATTCGTGAAACCTACACCGGGGCGGTGGTGGAAGTGGTCTGCGTCTCCCGGGACATCACCGCCCGCGTGCAATCCGAAGAAAACCGCCGGCGTCTGGAAGACGAACTGGCGCATACCGCGCGCCTGGTGACGCTGGGGGAACTGGCCTCGGGCATTGCCCATGAAATCAACCAGCCACTGGCGGCGGTGGTGAACTATGCCAACGCCAGCCAACGCTATTTGCAGGCCCTGGGCACCAATCCGCAAGCCGCCGAGCGGGTGGCCCAAGGCCTGGAACGCATCACCTTGCACGCCACTCACGCCTCGGAAGTCATTCGCCGATTGCGCGGATTTCTGCGCAAGGGCCAACGGCGCATGCAGGCGCTGAACGTGGCCGATGTCGCCCGTGGCGCCGTGCGTTTGTGTGCCTGGGAGGCGACTCAGTGCCACGTGACAATTGAAGATCGCCTACCGGATAATCTGCCGCCCGTTTATGCCGACCGGGTGCAGCTGGAGCAGGTGCTGCTCAATCTGTTGCGCAATGCCATCGATGCCAACCGCGAACAACATCCGGGCCGGCCGTCACTGATCGTGATGGCGGCGGGGCAGGTCGGGGGCGCAGCGGTGGAGATCAGCGTGCACGATCAGGGGCCGGGTGTCAGCGAGTCACAGCTTGAGCAGATCTTCACCCCGTTCTACACCAGCAAGCCCGATGGCCTGGGCCTTGGCTTGTCCATGAGCCGCAGCATCATCGAAGGTTTCGGCGGCGAATTGCAGGCGCGCCGGCAACCGCTCGGGCTGCTGGTGTATTGCCGCTTGCCGCTGGCCGGCCCAACAAAACAACAACAGGAATAACGCAATGGCAGCAGTGACGGAGCACGTGGTGTACGTGGTCGACGATGATCAAGGCATGCTCGATTCGACGGTCTGGTTACTGGAGTCGGTGGGTTTGAAAGCCTTGCCGTTCACCAGCGGCGTCGAATTTCTCGAGGCCTGTGATGCGAAGCTCAATGCCTGCGTGCTGCTGGATGTGCGCATGCCCGGCATGGGCGGTTTGAACGTGCAGGAAGCCATGCGCGAGCGCGAACTAAAATTACCGATTATCTTCGTCAGCGGCCATGCCGATGTGCCTATCGTGGTCCGTGCCTTCAAGGCCGGTGCCCATGACTTCATCGAAAAACCCTACAACGAACAGTTGCTGCTCGACAGCGTGCAGCAGGCCCTGAGCAACTGCGCGGCGAATCGCTCGGGCAATGTCGGCCACGAAGAATTACAGACCCGCCTGCTCACGCTGACACCCCGGGAGCGCGATGTATTGCTGCCGTTGGTGCAGGGTTACACCACCCGGGAAATCGCCGAACAACTGGGCGTCAGCGCCAAAACCGTCGACCTGTATCGCTCGCGGGTAATGAAGCGCATGCAGGCCAATACCTTGCCGGATCTGGTGGGCATGGCCATCGCGGCGCAATTGGTCGATCCACTGAAACTGCGCTAAGCCAGACCGGACGTCCTGCCGGCGTCCTGACTGCCCGGGCGTGCGCTAGCATGAAAGATGAACAAATCGTTCATCGCCAAGTAGTCGAGCGCGTTCTCTGTCGATTTCGGGGACGGGAGGAGGCGTCTTGAAACCATTACTGCCCAGGCCCAGCACCTCAACGCTGAACATGTTGCGCCAAGGGTGCCTGCAACGCCTTGATGCTGTGCCGCAAACGTTAACGGAAAAAGCGCTCATCCCCGGCATCCCCAATGCCCGCTACTGGCTGGACCATGACCTGTCGTCCTTTATCCGGGATGCAGGTGAGGCCAATGTTCGAGAGTACGAGGCGTTCGGCAGTACCGAGGAACCGAATGACATGCTGCCGCTGGCCGATATGCTGGCCGTTTCGGGGGGCGGCGACGCCGGTACTTTCGCGGCGGGCATGATTGCGGGGTGGACGTTGAGTGGCACCCGGCCGGTGTTCAAAGTCGTCACCGGCATCAGTGCGGGGGCTTTGGTCGCGCCGTTCGCTTACCTGGGGCCCGAGTACGACGCGGTGATTCAAGGGATCTGCAACGGTATCGGCCCGAAAGACGTGTTCCATTCGCGAAATGTGCTGACCCGCCTGGCCAGCGACGGCATCGCGGACAGCAAGCCACTGTCGCGGCTGATCGCCAAGTACGTCACTGCCGAAGTGCTGGCGGCCATTGCCGCGCAATACGCCAAAGGACGCCTGCTGATGATTGGCACCACCGACCTGGACGCAGGGCGCCCGGTCACCTGGAACATGGGCGCGATTGCCGCCAGCGACGCACCGGGGGCGCTCGCGCTGTTTCGCAACATCATGGTCGCGTCGATGAGCATTCCCGGTGCCGTGTCACCGGTCATGATCGATGTCGAAGTTGACGGTAAACAGTTCCAGGAAATGCACGTCGATGGCGGCGTCCTGACTCAGGTGTTCCTTTACCCGCCGGCCACCGTCATGGAGCTGAACAAAGTGCCCGGCGCGCGCCTGCGTCGGGAGCGGCATTTCTATGTCATTCGCAACGGCAAACTCGAACCGCAATGGTCCGGCACCAAGCGCCGCACCTTGAGCATCGGCGGTCGAGCCATCAGCACGTTGATCCAGACCCAAGGCATCAGCGACCTGGATCGAATTTACCGAATTGCGCAGCAGGACGGGGCGGACTTCAATCTGGCGTACATCGGTGCGGATTTTCTCTGTCCGCGCAATCATAAATTCGATGGCGAGTACATGAAGCGCCTGTTCGATTACGCCTTTGAACGCAGCGCGAAAGGCTATCCGTGGCACAAATCGCCGAACAGCTAAGCGAGCGTCTGTTTGTCAAAGCAGGACACCAGAAAACCCATCACCGCCTGGACCGCCGGGATGTGGCGGATGTCGTTGTGCACCACCAGCCACACATCACGGGTCAGATCCGCCCCCACGGACGGCAGCGCTTGCAAACCATAGCGTTCACCCAGAAAACCGGGCAATGCCGCAACACCGGCGCCTGCCTGGGCGGCGGTGGCCTGGATGTTCAAATCATTGCTGCGCAGCAGGATCGGTCGATCCCCCGCCTGCTGCTTCAGCCAGGCCTGTTGCGGGGATTGTTCCATGGTTTCGTCGTAGGCGATGAAGGCCAGGTCTTGCGCGGCGGTCGTGGCTAAATAGTCCGCCGAGCCGTACAGGTAAAACGCCAGTGTCGCGACCTTGCGGGCCACCAGGTCCGGTTCCTTGGGGCGGCTCAGGCGCACGGCAATATCGGCTTCGCGCCGCGACAACGAAGCACTGCCCAGGCTGCCAATCAGTTGCAACGACAACTGCGGATAGTTCGCCCGCAACTCATTGAGGTGCGGCGCTATCAACGCGCAGGCCAGGGCGGGCGGGGCACTGACCGTGACTTCGCCGACGTAGCTGTCCTGCCCGGCCAATGCGGTGCGCTGAACCGCGAAGGACTCGCTTTCCATGCGTCTTCCCAACTGCGCAATACGTTCGCCGTCCTCGGTGATGACGTAGGCGCGCGGGCGCCGGTCCACCAACTTGAGGTTCAGCGAACTCTCCAGTGCACTGATGCGCCGCGCCACCGTGGCATGGTCGACCTTGAGCGTGCGGGCCGCCGCCGATAACGACTGTTCCTGGGCGAAAACGATGAAATAGCGCAGATCCTCCCAATCGAACATGGGCGTTTTCTCACATTAAGGGTGAATAAACAGGGAATTTTGCCCCATCGGCAAGCCTGCAAGAATCCTTCAAAACCTGATGAGCAGGTTTGAACGTTCACCGCACGCTTTGCCGAGGAAACAGTCATGTCTAAATCAACGCCGCTCGCGTACGCCGGTATTGTCGGCGCCACGTTTTTCTGGGGCACCAACTTCAATGCAGGCGCGTACATCATCAAGAGCATGGCACCGATCAGCGCGTCCATTGAGCGCTTTGCCCTCTCGACCCTGTTGCTGGTGCTGATTTTCAGTCTGGCCGGAAAACTGCGGCTCAGCACGCTGAAAAACAATCTGCCGGCCTTTATCGGTTTGGGCCTGCTCGGATTCACCGCGTTCAGCCTCGCGACCTTCTTTGGCCTGCAAACCACCACACCGATTAACGGCGCGCTGATCCTGGCGACTACGCCGCTGTGGACCATGATCTTTGCCGTATTGCTGGAAGGCGAACGCATTGATCGCGGCCGCGCCATCGGCCTGATATTGGGCTTGCTGGGCGTTGGCCTGGTGATCACTCGCGGGGATATCCAGGTGCTGCTCGGGCTGAAAATGGCGAGCGGTGACGCGATGATCCTGGCCGGCAGCATGGCCTGGGCGGCGAACATGGTCGGCACCCGGCGCTTTGTCAAAGACTCGACGCCGCTGGAAACGACGACGTTTTCCATGTTGTTCGGGGTCATCGGATTGATCGTGCTGGGCTTCATCTATGAAGATCCGCTGGCCGATATCCGCAACGCGTCGCTGGCCATTCATGGTGCGGTCATCTACCTGGCGGTCTTTGGTTCATTGATCGCGTACTTGCTGTGGTTCAAAGGCATCCATGCCATTGGCGCCGCGCGGACCTCGATTTTCTTCAACCTGGCGCCTGTGTTCACCATGTTGGTGTCGTCGATCCTGGGGGTGTTGCCCAATGTCTGGCAATTGCTCGGTGCGGCTGGCGTCATCCTGGGGGTGGTGTTTGCTTCGGGTCTGGTCTTCAGCCCCGATCAACCCAAGCCGATCATGTCCCGGTGAACCTCCAGGGCATTACGTTCCACCCAGTTGTGCGCCAGCAGGCCGTCCGGACGCACTTCCCAGACGGCGGTTCCAAGCATTTCGAAAGGGCTGTTGCAGGAACGGCCACCGATAAACCCACGGTTCTTCCCGGCCAGTTTCCAGCGCGAGGCGACGCGGGTGCCTTGGGCATTCTGGAACGTCTCGATGGCGCCGAATTCGAAGTCTTCGATCGTCGACAGGAAGGCGCCAATCCAGCGGATGAAGGCTTCGCGACCGACGATATCCATACCACCGGACGTGATCACGAAGTCTTCGGCGACGAAGCGCGCGGCAGCTTGCGGGTCTTTTGCCTGCCACACCTCGCGCCAAAAGCTTTCTACGATTTCTACGGCTGTGTTGTTAGTCATTTCGAACCCCTCGTTTCAGATTGAGTACGATGTTCGGTGCTTGCTATCCAGAACTCAAACGCATAAATCTTATGGCATCCAGTTGAAAGGCGAATTCATCATGCAAACCAGCGACCTTGAGATCGACCTGCTGCGGGCATTTATTGCGGTGGCGGAAACGGGCAGTTTTACTGCCGCAGGGGACGTGATTGCGCGATCACAATCGGCGGTCAGCCAGAAGGTTATCCGGCTGGAAGACATACTCGGTTTTCGTGTATTCGAGCGCACCAGCCGCGCGCTGACCCTGACGCCCGATGGCGAACGTCTGCTGGTGGGGGCGCGTAAGTTGATGGTGCATTTCGATACCTTCATCCGCGATATCAAGGCGCCTGCAACGGTGACACTGCTGCGTCTGGGGATCTCTGAGAACCTGGTGCTTACGCAACTGCCCACGTTGTTATCGCGCTTTTGCAAGGTGTATCCCGATATTCAACTGGAGCTCACCACCGGCCTGAGCCACGACTTGCTGGCCGATCACGAAGCCGGGTTGCTGGACGTGGTGATTGCCAAGCAAAGAGCCGGTCCGACGGCGCAGCGGGGTCGAGTCATCTGGCGCGAACCGTTGGTCTGGATCGCCGCGAAGGATTACGCCATGGAAGCCTCCAGACCCGTGCGGCTGGTGATGATGCGGCCGCCCTGCGCGTACCGGGCCATCATGATCGACGCCCTGGCTTCGGTGCGACGGGAATGGGTTTCGGCGTGCGTGGCCAGCAACTTGATGGGGGTTCAGGCCGCCGTTGCCGGCGGGCTGGGGATTACCGCGTTGGGAACGTCGTTTCTGCAAGAAGGCATGCGGATTCTGGAACCGTCGGAAAAGTTGCCTACCTTACCCAGCACCGAAGTGTCGGTGATTGGCGACGACGTCCGCACCCGGCATCTTGTCCAGCCTCTGGTGTCGCTGCTGACGGAAGGGCTGATGTCGGGCACTCGGCTGACTTGATGAACTCAGCCGACCGGCTCGGCCGTACAACTCATGGCCGCTGAACCTGGCTTCTGGAAAAGCACCCCGTTGTCGGTTTGCCAGAAGCTGTAGCTCCCCTGTTTATCCTTGCCGGTGTATCGGGTGCCCGAATCGCTCGGCACCTGGTTCAGGGTGATCGAGCTATTCGCCCATTTCAGGTACACGGCACCGGGTTGAGTGAGGTAGAACGTGGCAGCAATCAGCGCGTTCAACCCGCTGCAGCGAAAAGCCAGTGGGCCTTCGGTGAGTCTGTCGGGATCCTTGGTTCTCACGATTGCCGAGCCTTGACGCAACTGGTGAGCGCGCGCTGCATAGCTGCGGATCGCACAGGCCTTGGGATCCGGATCGGCGCCACACTGATTGCGGTCGTTCATCCAGAACTGCTGGTCGATCACGATTTTGTCCGGGCGCGGAACGGCACGTTCATCGGTGAGCGCCAGGCGATAGAGACGCATCAGTTCGATATCCATCTGCTTCAATTGCGGGTCGCGACAGATCAGCTTCTCGACGGAGGCCTTTGCCTGGGTGCAGTCGAAAGTGGTCTTGATCGGCGCAGGAGGCTCAGCGTCGGCATCCGTCGCCGCATACACGTTGGCAGCGAACAGACAGGTGAAAAGGGCCGTGACCGTATTCATGGTGGCTTCACCCGGAACATTGACTGAAATGGACTATAACCCCAAGCGGGTGAAGTTCCACTCAGATACGTCGCCCGGATGCTTCGGTTCGAGACGAAGCGTGCACTACGCTGTAGGCATCCATCTTGAGGGAATGGAAATGCGCCTGATCACCCTGCTTATATGGCTGTGCATCACCGGCTGCACCCAAGATGTTGCCGACCTCAAGCTACCGACTACCCAGATCACCCAGCTTAAGGTGCCGAAACTGACTTACCTGGGAGTAGGCGGATGGTTGGTGCAATGGAGAAACGAAGCCCTGCTGTTTGCTCCCTCATTCAGCAACCCGTCGTTTCCGCCCATTCTGGTTTCGCCAGATCATGAAAGGATTGATCGGTACATGCCAAAGGCATCCGACGTGACTGTCCTGCTTATTGGCCATTCCCACTACGATCACCTGTTGGATGTTCCCCGGGTCATGCAGAAATACACTCCTCGTGCCAAAGCCTACGGACCGGAGACAGCCGGCCACATACTGGCGGCTGCCCGGCCTCGACTGAACTTTGAAAATGTTGAGCCGAAGATGGCGAAAGTGACCTGTAACGAAGATGGAGAAACACACTGCCGTGCGGCAAAGACCGGAACCTGGATAAGCGCCGGGCCTTTCCGTTTCATGCCCATCGAAAGCAAGCATGCCCCGCATATCTTGGGAATGGATTTACTTCCGGGCGCCTATTGCCAAGACCTGTCGACATTCCCCAGAACAGTGTGGGGGTGGAAGGAGGGCACTACACTCGCATGGCTTGTGGATCTGGTCGACGACACTGGAAAAACGGTCTATCGCATCCACTATCAAGACTCCGCCAGTAGCCCGCCCATGGGTTTTCCTCCCCTATCGGTAGACGCAAAGCGCGTTGACGTTGAAATCCTCGCAGCAGCGTCATGGAGTCAGGTCAATCAATATCCTTCGGCGTTGTTGAGGGTGACCAGACCGCGATTGCTTGCACTAGGGCACTGGGAGGATTTTTTTGGAAACGATCCGTACAAACCTGAAGTTTCGAGGCTGCAAAAGGAACCGGAGTTGATCAAAAAGATCTGCGAGACTCATCCTCAACTTCCGGTTGTCATGCCGTATCCGCTCACGGATGTCCCGCTTCCTGCGCCTGATCCCAGCGGACGCAGAGGGCCGGAAGGGAAGTGCGGGAGTATTTGAATCCGGATACAAAAACGCCCCGACAGGTCGTCAGGGCGTTTCTAGGTTCAGGACAACCGAGCCCGCTTACCTCACTTCAACACCAGCAAGGTATAAACCCCGGCCTCGCTTTCGATCCCATGGGTGTCGTGGGTGAAACCGGGGAAGGATTTGTCGAAAGCCTCCAGAGCCTTGAGATACGCCAGCAACGGCCCGTCCGCAGGCCCGGCGTTCTCGCCCGGCATTAACAATGGAATGCCGGGTGGATACGGCACGATGCCGGTGGCGACGATGCGCCCGGCGGCTTCTTCCAGGGTGACCCGCTCGATGTCATTGCGCACCAGTTTTTCGTAGGCCTCCACCGGGCTGAATTCGGCTTTGGGCAGCATGCCGAAGGCCTGGGCCATGTTGGCGGTGGTCTTGTGTTTCTTCATGGCGGCGAAGATGTCGTCGGCCAGGTCCTTGAGGCCCATGCCCGCGTATCGTGTCTGATTGGCGGCCAGCAGGTCCGGCAGGCACAGTTCCAGTTCGACGTTGTCGTCGTAATCGCGCTTGAAGTCGAGGAGGGCGTTGACCAGGGTGCCCCATTTGCCTTTGGTGATGCCGATCGAGAACAGGAACAGGATGGTGAAGTCAGTGGTTTTCTCGACCACGATGCCCTGGCGACCGAGGTACGCCGTGAGCACACAGGCCGGGATACCCGAATCGAGCAGATTACCGTCATCGCCCATGCCGGGGCTGAGCACCGAGACCTTGATCGGGTCCAGCATGCAATAGCCGTCCTCGATGTCGCCGAAACCGTGCCACACCTCGTTCGGGTGCAGGACCCAGCAGTTCGGCTCGGTTTTCAGCAGGACCGGATCGACTTCATGGAACGGCACCGTGGCGTTGCCCACTTGCACGGTCGGCGGCTGCCAGCAGGTGAAGAACCAATCGTTCTTGCTCAGCATCTCGTTGTGCATGCGCGAGATGACCTGGCGGAACGAGACGGCTTCTTCGATGGACTCGCTGGTGAGGATCTGACCGCTCGGGGCTTCCATCATGGCCGAACTGACGTCGCACGAGGCCATGATCGCGTAGTTGGGCGAGGTCGAGGCGTGCATCATGAACGACTCGTTGAAACGCCCGTGTTCGATGGGGTTGCGGCCGTTGCGCACGTGAATCATCGAAGCCTGAGAGAGGGCGGCCAGCAGTTTGTGGGTCGACTGGGTGGCGAACACCGTCGGTTTCGTAGCGTCGTGATCGTCCGGGCTGCCGTGCATGGCGAAGCGCTCTCGATACAACGGGTTGAACCGCGCGTAGCCGTACCAGGCTTCATCGAAATGCAGACGGTCGACGCTCTGGCCCAACAGTTCCTCGACGCGGGTGACGTTGTAGGTCAGGCCGTCGTAGGTGGAGTTGGTGATGATCGCGTGAATCGGCGTCGGGTCGATCCCGTCCTTGACCAACGGGTTGTTGGCGATGGCGGCTTTCACGCCCTCGGCGCTCAGGGTTTGCGGCAGAATCGGGCCGATGATGCCGTAGCGGTTGCGGGTCGGTACCAGGTACGTCGGAATGGCGCCGGACAAGGTCATCGCGTGTTCGGCGGACTTGTGGCAATTGCGGTCGCACAGGGCAACCTGATTGCGTGTGACGCTGGCCATCAGGATGACGCGGTTGGACGTCGACGAACCATTGGTGACGTAATAGGTGCGGTGGGCGCCGAAGACCTTGGCGGCGTAGCGCTCGCCCTGGCCGATCGGGCCGCTGTGATCGAGCAGCGAACCGAGTTCGCCGACCGAGATCGACAGGTCGGAGCGCAGCAGGTTTTCCCCGAAGAATTCGTAGAACGCGCGGCCGGCGGTGCTTTTCAGGAACGCCGTGCCGCCGGCATGACCCGGGGTGTGCCATGAGTATTCGTAGGTTCGGGCAAATTTCACCAGCGCACCGAACATCGGTGGCAGCGCGGCTTGGCGATAGCGTTCGATGGCGGCCAGGATGCGGCCGCTGAGGAAGCGACTGGTGTCCTCGGGCAGCCAGATAAAGTCGTCGGCGTGTTGCATGACCACCAGCGGGATACTCGACGCGGTGCTGCGGTCGCTGATCAGGAACACCGGGACGCGGGTATTGCGTTCGCGCAGGCTGACCAACAGTTTGATGCATTCCTCGTGGCTTTCGCTTTTGTCCATTTCCCAGCTGAGCAGCACGCATTGAATGGCGGAATCGGAACGCAGGATCGAGGTGGCGTCGCTCAGGCTTTCCGAGGCGATGACGTTGACCGCACGTTCTTCCACATCATGGATCAACTGATCCAGGGCGCGACCGAAGACGGTGCGTTTGTCCGGCGGGTTGCTCACCAACAGCGTGAGCATCCCGAGGGTTTGTCTATATTCCGTCATGATTGAGGCTCCAAAGTGGCGGATTGCAAGTGGTTGACCGGCACCGGCTCGCCCGTGATGTGCTGCGCACTGACGGTCTGGGTCGGCACGCTGTTATTGAGTGCTTCGAGACGGATCAGACGGTTATTGACGAAGCCGAACAGCGTGTAGCCGAAGATCGTCGCGACGCCGCCGAGCATCAGCGCTTGCTCGCCGGAACTGTAGAGCGCCAGATAGCTGTACGCCGCCGCCACCCAGGCAATGATGTTGGTGGCCAAAGCCTTGCCGGCCGGCACGTTGGAGACTTTCTGCATCGTTGCCAGCGCCGCCATGGACAGGATGTACGGCACCAGGTTGGTCACCACCGCCAGGTTGACGAGGGTGTCGAACTGCTTGCTCAGGTCCGGGCTGATGGTGAGCAGGCCCAACGCGGTCTGGCCGGCGAGGAGAATCAACATGCCGACAATCGGCGTGCCGGCCTTGTTGGCTTTGGCGAAGATCGGCAGGAAGTAGCCGGTGTCCGCCGAGCTTTTGAACACCTGGGCAATGGTGAATTGCCAACCGAGCAGCGAGCCGATGCAGGCCAGAATCATCGCCGCCATCACGATATCGCCGATCAGAGGGGTGAACATCTTGGCGAACACCAGCCCGAACGGGGCCGTGGAGGAGGCCAGTTCCGGGTTGGAGACGATGCCGGCGATGACATTGGTTGAAACAATGTAGATGACTGCCGCACCCAGGGTGCCGCCGAGCACGGCGATCGGTACGTTCTTCTCGGGGTTTTCCACGGCGTCTGTGTTGGCGCACGCCGATTCCAGCCCGAGAAATGCCCACAAGGTTATCGCCACCGAAGCACCGGCGGCTTCGAACCAGCCCTTGTCGTGGGGGTTCCAGCCAGCGGCGTAGACACTGCTGTCAAACCAGAACCAGCCGATTGTCGACACCAGAACCACCGGAGCGATGACACCCCAGACAGTCACCGCGCCGATCCGCCCGGTAATCCGCGCGCCACCGAAGTTGGCGAAGGTGGTGACCCATAGCAACGCAATCGTCGCGAGGCCCACTTGCAGTGAATCCAGTTTCACGTCGAACAGCACCTGAATGTAGCCAACCGCCGTAATGCTGATCGCCACATTGGCAATCAACAGCGACACACCATAGGTGTAGTTGGTCAGGTAGTTACCGGCTTTACCGAAGGTGTATTCGGCATAACCACCCATGCCGCCGGTCTTGCGACTGAGCATCCCGCAACGGGCAAAGGCATACGCCAGAGCCAGCGAACCAGTGGCCGTAATCAGCCAGGAAAGAATGGAAATGGCGCCGACTTCGGCGAGTTTGGTGGGTAGCAGCACAATGCCGGAGCCCAACATGTTGACGGCCGTCAACATCGTCAGTTGCCCCACACTCATTTTCTTCGCGACTGACATTCCGTTGCCTCATTAAGTTGGGTTGGGGAGTTTTAGATATAGCAAAGGATGCAGAGGCTGCAAGGAGTGGGAAGGTTCAATGGCGAATTACGTTAGAGTGTTCATCGAGTCTGTTAAAAGGGCCTCCACTCGATTCGCGTCGTCGCGCCAAGCGGCTTCAGCGAACGAGCCGGGCAATAAAAACCGTAAATCAATCGTTATGTGAAGAATGAATCGTCCGCTGTTTATTTCTCTGGATGGTCCCAAGGGAACCGGTAAAACCACACTGTTGGAAGCCGTTACGAAAGCATTGAGGGCCGACAATAAAAAGGTAATCCGACTTAGCGAGAGTAAAAGCGATCCCTATCGGGGTGACACAATGGCCCTCGTTAACCAACTCGTCAGAAATCCCTCCCGGGATTTGGAGTTGGAGGTTTGTGAGCGCTTTGCTGATAGCCGTTCCTGGATTTCCCGGCACGTGCTGACTAAACAGCCACCAGACAGCATCATCCTGATCGATCGCTGGTACCCGTCTGATGCCGCGTTTCGCCGGATAGTCCCGTTTGCAGAGATTCTGCAGTTGAACATTGACCGGAACGTGCAAGTGCCAGACCTGCATGTCGGGATTGTCACCGCCCCTGATATTTCATGGGCGAGGGCAGCGGCACGACGGCGTGGGCTGAGCAGTACTGTGATGCACAAGCTGGAAGAACATGTCGCTTGTACCACGGCGTTCGAGCAAGCGATTGCAGATCACGGCTGGGTTTTATGCCGTAATGAAGGAACGATTGAAGAGGCAACGATGCTGGTGGTTTCTGAGATCTATAGAGCCCTTCGAAGAGAAAGCCGCGTAACGGTCCAGGTGGATCCTTGAATTCCGGAGCTCGACTCACGTTAAACGGCGTGTTTCCAGGGCGATCTGGCGGCGCACCTTTCCATCACGTAAGCCGGTTAATCTTCAACTACACCTACAACGTCATGTAACGCCACATTCGAATCGTCAGAGCACTTGAGCCTCCAGCACCGCGGCCAATCAAGGACGCGGCCCAGCCTTGTCTAAAGCTGAATGCCTTCGCTTTTATATCCGTGTGTTACGCGTCACAGGCAGTAAATGACGCTCTGAGCACTCGCATCACTCTGTGAACTGTAACTTCTGCTCTTTCGATATGTCGTCAGCGAGGGCACAATGCGCATCCTTTTTTGGCTGGCCTTGCCGGAGGCCTCGAAATGATCAAAACCCCGTACTACCTTATCGACAAACAAAAGCTGCTGGCGAACATGCAGAAGATCGCTTATGTCCGCGAAAAATCCGGGGCCAAGGCCCTGCTGGCGCTCAAGTGCTTCGCCACCTGGTCGGTGTTCGACCTGATGCAGCAATACATGGACGGCACCACGTCGTCGTCGCTCTACGAGCTCAAGCTCGGCCGCGAGAAGTTCGAAGGTGAAGCGCACGCCTACAGCGTGGCCTGGGCCGACGATGAGATCGAGGAGATGCTCGACAACTGCGACAAGATCATCTTCAACTCCATCAGCCAACTGCAACGCTTTGCCGAGCGTTCCGAAGGCAAGATCCGCGGCCTGCGGGTCAATCCGCAAGTGAGCAGCTCCGATTACCTGCTGGCCGATCCGGCGCGCCCGTTCAGCCGTCTGGGCGAATGGGACCCGGTGAAGATCGACGGCGTTATCGACCAGATCTCCGGTTTCATGTTCCACAACAACTGCGAGAACGGCGACTTCGGCCTGTTCGACCAGATGCTCAGCACCATCGAAGAACGCTTCGGCGAACTGTTGCACAAGGTCAACTGGGTCAGCCTCGGTGGCGGCATTCACTTCACCGGTGAAGGCTACGCAATCGACGCGTTCTGCGCGCGGCTCAAGGCGTTTTCGCAAAAGTACGGCGTGCAGGTCTACCTGGAGCCGGGCGAAGCGGCGATCACCAACAGCGCCTCGCTGGAAGTCACCGTGCTCGACACGCTCTACAACGGCAAAAACCTCGCCGTGGTGGACAGCTCCATCGAAGCCCACCTGCTTGACCTGCTGATCTATCGCCTGAATGCCAAACTGGCGCCGAGCGAGGGTGAGCACACCTACATGGTATGCGGCAAATCGTGCCTGGCCGGGGACATCTTCGGCGAGTATCAATTTGACCGTCCGTTGGCCATCGGTGACCGTCTGTCGTTTATCGACACCGCCGGTTACACCATGGTCAAGAAAAACTGGTTTAACGGTCTGAAAATGCCGTCCATCGTGGTGAAACAACTCGACGGTACAGTCGAAGTGGTTCGTGAATTTGGTTACCAAGACTACCTGTCCAGCCTTTCGTAAAGCGGACAGATAAAGGAGAGCTCAAGCAATTGAAAAAGAATGTTCTTATCATTGGTGCAGGAGGTGTCGCCAAGGTGGTGGCCCACAAGTGCGCGCAGCACAACGACGAACTCGGTCGTATTGCTATCGCGTCGCGCAACATCTCCAAATGCCAGGCCATCATCGACAGCGTCAAGGCCAAGGGTAGCCTCAAAGTGCCCGCCGACATCAAGGCTTTCTCGCTGGACGCCATGGATGTCGAAGCGACCAAGGCGCTGATCCGTGAAACCGGATCGCAGATTGTCATCAACGTCGGCTCCTCCTTCCTAAACATGTCGGTGCTGCGTGCCTGCATCGATACCGGCGTGGCTTACCTCGACACCGCTATTCACGAAGAGCCGGGCAAGGTTTGCGAGACGCCGCCCTGGTACGGCAACTACGAGTGGAACCACCTTGAGGAGTGCAAAGAGAAGAACATCACCGCCATTCTCGGTGTGGGCTTCGACCCGGGTGTGGTCAACGCCTATGCGGCGCTGGCGCAGCAACAGTATTTTGACCGCATTGATTCGATCGACATTCTCGACGTCAACGCCGGTTCCCATGGCAAGTATTTCGCCACCAATTTCGACCCGGAAATCAATTTCCGCGAGTTCACCGGACAGGTGTGGAGCTGGCAGAACAGTCAGTGGACCAGCAACACCATGTTCGAAGTCAAACGCACCGACGATCTGCCGGTCGTAGGGGCACAGAACCTGTACCTGACCGGCCACGATGAAGTGCACTCGCTGTCGAAGAACCTCGACGTGCCCAACGTGCGTTTCTGGATGAGCTTTGGCGAGCACTACATCAATGTGTTCACCGTACTCAGGAACCTTGGCCTGCTCTCCGAGCAACCGGTCAAGACCGCCGAAGGCCTGGAGGTTGTGCCGTTGAAAGTGGTGAAGGCCGTGCTGCCTGATCCGAGTTCGCTGGCGCCGGGTTACACCGGCAAGACCTGCATCGGCGACCTGGTCAAGGGCACCAAGGATGGCCAGCCTCGCGAAGTGTTCATCTACAACGTGGCCGATCATGAAGACGCCTACGCGGAAACCGACAGTCAGGGCATTTCCTACACCGCAGGCGTGCCGCCAGTCGCCGCAGCCCTGTTGGTTGCCCGTGGCGAGTGGGATGTGCAGCGTATGGTCAACGTCGAGGAACTGCCGGCTGAGCCGTTCCTCAAGGCGCTGGACGTAATGGGCCTGCCGACTCGCATCAAGGACGAGAATGGAGACCGTCCCTGGAGCTGAAACCGCTGAGACTCCCTGCCTGCAGGTGAGTCTCCAAGCTTGCTCCAGACACAAAAACGCCGCTCTTTGAGCGGCGTTTTGGTTTGCGCATCAGCGGGGCAGGGCGCGCCTTGTCGGTGGATCAATGACGAATCAATCGGGCCGTCGCGCTGACAAACACCAGTAGAAAGATCAAACCGCCCAACGCGAATGGCAAACTGCTCAGATGCGCGACCGCCCCGATAAATACAGGGCCGATCAGAATCCCCGCGTAACCCATCGAGATGACCGCAGGGATGGCCACCGCTTGGGGCATACGCTGCTGCCGTCCGATAGCGGTAAAGATCACCGGGACAATGTTCGAGCAGCCTGCCCCGACCAGGGCGTAGCCAATCAAGGACGCAGGCCAGCTATCGGTACCCAGCGACACGAGCATGCCGACGGCTGCGCAGAGTCCGCCCAGCGCAACCACGCGCACGCCGCCGAGTTTGCTGACGATCGAGTCGCCTGTCAGACGGCCCACCGTCATCGCTGCGGCGAAGGACGCGTAGCCCAGGCCGGCGATGCTCGGCTCCAGTCCCCGGTTCGAGATGAGGAACACCGCGCTCCAGTCGAGCATGGCGCCTTCCGTGAGGAAGACGATGAAACACAGCGTCCCTAACAACAGCACGATCCCCCTGGGCACCGCGAACAAGGGCCCGCCCTGTTCAGTGCCATAGGTCAGCAACGCCGGTGCAGCCTTGTACAGCGATCCCAAAACGATGAAAACAATACACAGCGCCGCTATCAATGGACCCAGTCCGAGTGTCAGGAACACGGTCATCGCCCCGGCACCCACAATGCCTCCGACGCTGTAAAGGCCATGGAAGCCGGACTGAAGCGCCTGGCCACTGTTTTTCTCGACGATGACGGACTGGATGTTCATGGCGCAATCGAGCATGCCCATGCTGGCGCCGAAAATAATCACGGTGATGACCAGACCCGGTAGCCACGCCACCGTGCTCAACAGCACGAACACGGCACACAAGACCAGCGTCGCCCAGATGACGACCGGACGGCATCCATGGCGTGCCGTCAGATACCCGGCGAAGGGCATGGCCACGATAGAGCCGCCGCCCAGGCCCAGCAGCAGCAACCCCAGGCTGCCATCGTCCAGGCCCGCACGTGCTTTGACCAATGGCACCAGGGGCGCCCATGCGGACATGAGCAAGCCCGCGATAAGAAAGGCGATGCGCGTGGACATTCGCTCGCTGTGGTTGGCCGTGGAAATCAACACCGGTGATGTCGCATTCATAGTGCTCGGTCATCCTTATCGATCATGCCGGCCAGGGTTTCGGAAACCTTAGCGCCTGCGCTCATACGTCGCTCTATAGCTACTGGGCGCGACGCCAAAGAAGTCGCGAAAGCGCATATGAAAGTTGGCAAAACTACAGAAACCGGTCGCAATCGCGATATCCGTGATCGGCCGATTGCTCTGCAGAATAAGTTGTCGCGCTCGGGTCAAGCGCAGCTCAAGGTAATAGCGTGTGGGCGTGGCGCCCACAAAGCGGCAGAAGCGACGCTCCAGTTGTCGCCGGGAAATGTTCACACACCCGGCCAGTTCATCGATCGACAGCGGCTCTTCAATGTTCTTTTGCATCAGCTCCAATGCGAGCTTCAGGGTTTGCGGCAGGGTAGGGTCAGAGTCAAGCATGACCGTCGAGATCCCCGACACTTCAGACGTTTGATCGCAACTGAGTATTTCCTCGACCGCGTGGGTCAGCGACAGGCCGTGTCTGGCGCTGATGAGTTCCAGCATCATGCGTAACGAGCTGCTGGCGCCGGCGCAGGTGATGCGGTTTCTGTCGATGACGTGGGTTCGACAGGAGACTCGCACCTTGGGGAAAACATCTTCCATCATCGCGCGCCCATCGGGATGGAAGGCACACTCGACACCGTCCATCAATTGCGCGTCCGCCAGAAAAAATGCGCCGTTCCACAACCCGCCCATGGTCGCTCCGAGCGAGGCGGCGTTACGCAGCTTGCGCCGTAAGAGTGGGTCGCTGATCAGCTTCACTCGCAAACCACCGGCGACGATCAGCACGTCAATACGCTCGGGTAATTGGGACAGCTCCAGGTCGGCTGAAATGGCGATGCCCAGGTCGCTCATGACCAGACGGCTCCTGATGCCGACCGTCAACACCTCGAACGTCGGCGCCTCGCTCATCAGGTTGGCGGTCACCAGCGCATCGATGGCGCCGGTGAACGACATCATCGAGAAATGGTTCAGCAGCACGAACGCGACATGGGTCACCGCCTGCGGCTTTATTGGTTTCTCCGTGGCGCAGGCATACCCCCTGTTTTTGTCTTTGAGCACGCTCTCGAATACGAATGGCATGCCATCTAGACCGCGGTTTTTGCGGCGGACAGCAACAACTCAAGGAAAGCGTGGCAGTCGTCGCGTTCGGGCAGTGTTTCAACACTGTGTTTGATGGCATGGCTGAGTGGGGTGCCCAGGCTGTCATCCGCCAGTAAATGGTATTTGGTTATGAGTTCGGCACTCGACATCGGGTTGCCGGGGTCGCCCTTGGCCGTCGCGGTCGGGCTCGTCAGACGCGTGCCATCTTTCAGGGTAACGCTGACGCGGGAGAGTATTTCTTCCGGGAACCGGGCGGACAGATCAGGTGCTTCATGAAGGGTTATTTTCGCGCTGATGCTCAAGATGTCTGGCGCATGAATCGAATCGCCAGTGACCTCTTTCGGGCCCAGCCTGCCGCGAACGATCAAGGCTGCCAGCGGGAACGCCAGTGCGTACTGAGCCTCGTCTGCATTCTTCGGAAAATGCCCCTGCAAGCACACCGACTCATGGAATGTTTCGACATCGATGCTCTCGATCAACTCAGCCGTGATCACGGGATGCGCGCGCATCAAATCGGTCATGGCCGTGAGGGCCGGTTGCGCCCAGCGACAGACCGGCCACGGTTTGAAATATTGTTCGTCGATCTCCCAGCGGGTTCCGATGTCCTGCCAGAACGCGGAAACCTCTGAAGGCTCGACCGTGGCGGCTGGGGCGCCAGTGACACCCAACTGTGCCATCAGCAATGCGTTCAGCCCGGCATAGGCACCGGCGCCGTGGGCATCGCGCAACATCGTTGGAAAGCTCACCAGGCGCATCATCGGGCACCGCGGGCCAAAGTATTCCGCGATCCCCAGCGCATGTCGGAACGTCGCTTCATCCAGCTTGAGCAGACGGGCGCCGGCGCAAACCACCCCGATCCCGGAAAAGGCCCCAGAGGCATGATATTCCGGGGCCGTGGCCATCAGGGCCTGGCCCGCACGCAAACCGGTTTCGTAGCCGATGCACAGGGCGCTGAAGAACTCCTCGCCGCTGATGTCCTGACCTTGACGAAGATACGCGTCCACCAAGGCAATAATCGCCGGGACAACGGTTGCACCCGCATGCCCCTTGGAGGTGAAGTGACCTTCATGGGCATCCAGGCTATCGACGCAAAAACCACCCGCGTACGCCGCGCCCAATGGATGCACGGCTCGCCCGTCGAACCAGAGGCGGCTGGACAACTTGTTGGCGCTGTAGTGGGTGTCCGCGTAGGTTTTGAGCATCACGCTGGTTTGGTTGTCGCGAGCGCCGGCGGCCACGCCAATAATGTCGAGCAGGCACGTTTTAACCAGCTCGCGTGTATGCAGGGGCGCGTCCTTGTAACTGAAATTCTGGACGAACGAATACAACTGCATTGCAAGATTCCTGAAGGATGAATGCCGCGATAGATAAAAAGTTGCCCGATCGAGGGCAACTTTTCAGGTTGCTTTAAGCGAGGAAACTATTTTTGTGCGGTGGCTGTATTGGCAGCGGAGCGTGCATCGGCTAACCAACTATCGTAGGCCGCACGATGCGCGGCGATCCATTCCGCGGCATGCCGGGTAATGTCCGCGGCACTTTTTTCGCCGTTGTGCATTTTCAGGTTTTGTGCGCTTTCATCATCGGTGGTGATTTGCATTTCAGACAAGAACTTGGTGGCCACTGGGTTCTTTTCGGCAAACTCTTTGTTCAGCACAGCCTTGACCGTGTCGACCGGGAAACCCAGGTTTTTGCCGTTGAATGTGGTGTTGGTATCATTTTTACCACTCGGAAGATCGGTACGCGGCACGGTCAGCCAGACAACGTCTTTACCCTCGACCAATACACCGGAAATCCACTGAGGCACCCAGGTGTAATAGAGGATGGACTTGCCTTGCTTGTAACGGGCAATGGTGTCGGCCATCAGCGCAAAGTAGGAGCCCTGGTTATTGGAAACGGTCTTGGTCAGGCCATACGCTTTCATCTGGTGGGCAATGATCAGTTCACAGCCCCAGCCAGGGTTGCAACCCGTCAGGTCGGCCTTACCGTCACCGTCGCCATCGAACAACTTGGCAATCTCGGGTTTCTGCAAGTCTTCGAGCGACTTGATGTTGTGCTCATCCGCGGTTTTTTTATCGATCATGTAGCCCTGCAATACCCCCGGCATGATATCGCCGGATTTAACCATCGTGTCGTCGCCGCCGGCCTTGTCGTAGAACGACTCATGCAGTTTTTCCCACATATGGACGGTGAAGTCGGCATCGCCACTGGAGAGCGCGACAAACATGGTTGAGTATTCGGTCTCCTTCGGCGCCTGAACGTTGTAGCCCAGCTCTTTCAGGCCCGCCATGGCAATCTCGCCGCGAAAGCGCTCTTCGGCGATTGACGGAAAAATGGGGGTGATGGAAACCCCTTTGCCAGGCTGTTGCGCTGTCGCGGCGGAGGCGAAAACAGGTGATACCGCTAATGCTAGAAGTGCCACGGAACGAATAAGATTTTGTTTGAGTGCGCAGGTTGTGAATTTCATTATCGTTTACCTGATGTGGATTAAGGAGCTGGCATTTTTTGGTTCACGACGCGCCGCTAAGCGAGTTAACTTTCTTTGGGGCTCACCACTATTTTTGTACTAGGAGTTTTTCTTTTCAGGCGATATACGAAACCTGCAGGGCCTGTCTGGTACCAGTGCTCACCCTGGGTTGCCCGGTTACTGCGCTCGCCCATCGCTTGAGTCAGGCGATCAAGGAAGATCGCCAGCAAGACCAGGCCCAAGCCGCCGACGGTGGCCAAGCCCATGTCAAGTCGGCCAATCCCGCGAAGCACCATCATTCCCAGCCCGCCCACCGAAATCATCGAGGCGATCACCACCATCGACAGTGACAACATCAACGCCTGGTTCAAACCCGCCATGATCGTCGGTGCAGCCAAAGGCAGTTGAACGCGCTTCAGCATTTGGTAGGGCGTGCATCCGAACGCCCGGGCGGCCTCGACCTTATCTTCCGGCACTTGCCGGATTCCCAGATTGGTGAGCCTTACCAGTGGCGCCACCGAAAAGATGATCGTGACCAGTACGCCGGGCACGTTGCCAATCCCGAACAGCATCACCACGGGCACCAGATAAACAAAAGCAGGCAGGGTTTGCATGGCATCGAGGACCGGGCGCAGCAGCATCTCCAGTCGGTCACTCCGAGCGCACAAAACACCCAGCGGTATGCCAATAACCGCACAGAAAAACAGCGAAGTAAGCACCAGAGCGAGGGTAATCATGGCGTCATTCCATACGCCGATAACGCCTAATAACGTGAGGGTGACGAAGCAAAGAATGCCTATTTTTCTTCCGCCGACCTGCCAGCCAAAGAGCGTCGCGATAATAATGAATATGGACGGGGGAATAGCCAACAACCCGTACTGGATACCATTTAGGACTTGGTCGATCGGCCATCTAATCGAGCGAAAGATCTCGCGGAAGTTGTGGACCAGATAATTCAGGGCAATTTCTACCCATTGGCCCAAAGGGACGTTGATGGATTGAAACGGGTCGAGAAAACTGAATTCGTTCATGCTAATCACCTGAATATCCGAGCCTGGCAAGCCAGCGAGTAGAGACGACTAGTGACGGCTCATTGTCTGGAGCAGAAGGCTCTTGGAAATCGTGCCTTTGAACACACCCTGGCGATCCAGCACGGCCACGGGATTAACGGCGTCGGCCACAATGTGAAAGACATCCTGCAGCAGCACGTCGTCGCGCAACGTCGGCGTGGTCTGATCCACGGCGTACGGATGCTCTGCGCAGATTTTGGCCACGTCGCCAGCCTTGAGGATCTTCGAGGCATCGAAACCTTTGAAGAATGCTCTGACGTAATCATTCGCCGGGTTGCACAGCAGCTCTTGGGGCGTGCCGATCTGTACGACCCGGCCACCCTCCATGATCGCGATCCGATGTCCGATGCGAATCGCCTCGTCAATGTCATGGGAGATAAAGATGATGGTGCGATGTTGTTCTGCTTGCAGGCGAATCAGTTCGCCTTGCATTTCGCTGCGAATCAACGGGTCGAGTGCAGAGAACGCTTCATCCATCAGCAGGATGGCAGGGTCATTGGCCAGCGCCCGGGCCAGGCCGACGCGCTGTTGCATACCGCCAGACAGCTGGTGCGGATAGCTGTAAGCGTGGCCCTCGAGCCCGACTTGTTTGAGTGCCTCCAGTGCGCGTTTGCGACGCTCGTTCTCCTCGACACCGGAGATTTCCAGGCCGAAGGCAACGTTGTCGATCACGCTCATATGCGGCATCAGGGCGAACGACTGAAACACCATGCTCATGTCTTTGCGGCGGACACTAAGCAGGTCGGCGTCCGACAGACCGGTAATTTCCTGTCCGTTCAAATGGATGGTGCCGGAGGTGGGCTCGATCAGTCGATTGAACAACCGCACCATCGTCGACTTTCCGGAACCGGAAAGGCCCATGATGACGAAAATCTCTCCACGTTTTACGGAGAAACTGGCATTGAACACGCCAACGACCTGGCCGGTTTTGCTGAAGATTTCATTCTTGTCAGCACCGCGAGCCAGCATCTCCATCGCGAGCTTCGGCTGAGTGCCGAAGACTTTGTAAATGTTGTTTACCGAGAGTATCTCGTCACCAAGACTCATAACCCCTCCTGCTGCAAATACGACGTAAGATCAAGTAGTTAGGTAGTCGTGTCTTGATCAGTTAAGACGGTGCGTGTAAGGGCAGTCAAGCGGGAAGAAAGATTGGGAGTTAGTCATTGTGACCATCCTCTTTATTATTGGATGTTTATTATTCTTGTTTTATCAGTGCTGAATTAAGCAGAACCTTGAGAGCCAAGTTATTACCTAATAGAGACAACGTCTAACAACATTTCTTCTGGCCAATCAATAACGTGATGTTATCAATCATTTAATCAGGTCTATTTGCGACGGCGAGAGCGCTAGTTGCGAAGGCGACGGCTGCTGGCCCTGTCTTAGACCCTCTCTTTGCGCTACGCTCCAGCCTATGCTCCAGATGGACTCTTCGCGCTGATCTCGTCCCTCACGGCCTTCGAAGGGCCCCGAACCGGATATCCAATACTCTAGGTTATGGTTAAGCACATTGATCCAGATATGACGCTGCTGAAAATGCCGTCGCTGAAAGCCGTGAAGTCATTCGTGGCCGCTGCCAAGTATCAGAGCTTCACCCGGGCGGCTGAAGCGCTGTGCGTTACTCAAGCGGCGATCAGCCGGCAGATTCGGGAGTTGGAGGCGTACCTGGGCGTGGACCTGTTCAAGCGAGTGGGGCGAGCCGTTGAGTTGACGGAAGCCGGCACCATATTTTTCGATGCGGCGCAGATATCCTTCGTCAACATTTCCCAGGCGGCGGAGCGCATTCGCACCAACAATGCAGGCAAGCGCACGCTGACGCTTTGCTGTTCTCCGGCGTTTTCAGCCCTGTGGCTCGCCGCCAAGTTGCCAGGGTTCTTTACCAAGAACGCCGACATCGACCTCAATCTGGTCACCACGCAAAACTTTTTGTCGATGGAGCCGGGTGTAACGCCCGACATCTTCATCACCAAAATGGCCAGGATTCAGGATGGCTACCGCAGTTATCCGTTGTTTCATGACGTGATCTACCCGGTGTGCACCCCTCGATATAAAGAAGAGCATCCCGAACTTTCCAGCCTGGAAGGATTGCGCGATGGGGTGTTGCTGAACCTCAGCCCCTACGGCAGATCCCAGGTGGCGGAGCACGTGGATTGGGGCGTCTGGCTGGCTTATCACGATGTGGATATCGAGAAACGCCCCCACGACAGCCCGCATGTTTTCAACGCGAATGACTACAACCTGGTGATCAGCATGGTGCTGACCCACCAGGGCGTCGCCCTCGGATGGAATCACCTGGTGGCCAACCTGATTGAAAACGGCACGCTGATTCGGCCGATCGAAGAAGAAGTGGTTCTGCATGAAAGTCAGCACTACCTGACCTTTCGTGAAGACCGGATCAATGACGACGCGTGTTGCCGGCTGCGGGACTGGATTCTGGCCCAGTTTCCCTGAGCCGATGAGAGATTGGCATGAAGGGGAGGCCGGTGGTGCTCACCACCGGCAATGATGCACTTAGCCGACAGACCTTAACGGGATCGTGTCATTGAGTTGTTCAAGCATCGTTTCGCAGTACCAATCATCAAACTGGCACACGCCAATTTCGCTGGCCACCGATAACGGGCCCGGTTCGAAAGCCGGAGAGTTGACGCCGACTTGCGCGCCTTCAACCAGGATGCGGTCCTGGTCATTGGTGGCGAGCCATACTTTAGTCAGTCGATCGATGTCGTAGTCGACGCCTTCCTGCGCGGTCTTTTTAACAATCCATTTAGTCGTGACCATCGTCTCGTTCGGCCCGATCGGCAGCACGCGGAAGCTCAGCGCGTGATCGCCCAGAAAGTGGTTCCAGGTTGACGGGTAGTTGAAATAAAGCAGCGCCCCGATATTGGCTTCGCCGGAGGTGTCCAACCGGCCAGCGACCGCAGGCTTGCCATCCATGGTGTAGCTGACGGCGCCCGAAAACAGCGGGATGCGCGTCATGCGGAAGCGACCCTTATCATCCATGACCAGGCGGCTCGGCAGGCCTGCCGCTTCGCAGCGGTCCCAATGCTCCTTGAGTTCAAGATCTTCGTCACCCCCCGCGCCACCCACGGAGGGGTTGTCCACGAAGGAATGCATCAATTCCGGATGCGTGAAATCGCAGTGATAGCACTCGCGGTTGTTCTCGAAGACCAGTTTCCAGTTGCCTTTTTCGATGATGTTCGACTCGAACGCGACTTTGCAGTCGTCCAGGTTATGCGGTGCAACGAAAGGGGTGACGGACTTCCTGAACGAAGAAAAATCCGGCGCGACGTCAGCCACGCACACATAGATGTAGGTCTCGACGACCTCGCAATGCACGGGTTTCAAGCCAAGCTGCGACTTATCGAAATCGTCGCCCATGTTCCCGGCGAACAGCAGCCTGCCATCCAGTTCATAGGTCCACTTATGGTAGGGGCAGACGAGCTTCGCCACTTTGCCGCTGGGTTCCGGGCACACCTTGGAACCGCGATGCCGACACGCGTTGTGGAAGGCGCGAATCTGTAGATCGGCGCCACGGACGACCGCGACCGGGTAATCGCCGAGTTGCAGCGACAGGTATTGGCCCGGCTTCTCCAGCTCAAAGGTGTGCCCGGCGAAGATCCAGCTTTTGTGCCAGATCTGTTGCAGATCCTGCCGGTAAACGTCTGGATCGCTGTAAAGGGCACCTGGCAGCGCGTGGTCAGGTTTGCGCTGCGCAACAAGATTTGAAACGGCCGATTTAGTGCTCACGGTCAACACACTCCAAAATATCAAGGGGGCGATACATTCAGCCTGCTCAGCGTGATAAGGCTGAAGGGTCACTTATTTCGTTTTGTTGTCCTCGGACCAGAAGGTAGACGTGGGTATTTAGAACAATACTTGCACTTCACCTTATTCGAGCCCGGGCAAGTGAATCCTAACTAATGAGGCGAGCGTGTAAAAACTTCGCCGCGGATTCGTTGGTAAAATATCGCTGTTGTAAGGCTACGACGCTAATCATGTGCCAACAAGAAACTTTTACGCTGATCAATGCATAAACAAATGTTATCAATTGAGCGTTTGGCGTCAGTGCGTTATCGGTAAGCTATTGAAAATCAAATAATAAAAATTATCGTTGTTCGTGGATTACGCCGTTAAAAGGCGCCAGCACTAGAAATACACTCTATTGACCACCTTCTTGCCCCATGCCAGTCTGGATTCAACAGTTATTCGCGCTAGTCGGTAAACAATCTCGAACTGCCGGGCACCGGTAAGTGCCGTCGTTATTCTCGTGCCTGAACATTGGCAACTGTCCGGTGAAACCCCGGGGCGTTTTATTACGCCTCAAGGTATTCGGGCTGACACACGCGTTGATCTTCCACACCCTTCACAGTCGGAGCATTTATCTTGAAATTCGAAGGTATTTATACGCCAGCAGTAACGCCCTATAAGCCAGACGGCGAGATCGACTGGAGTGTGTATTCGCAAGTTCTGGAGTCGCTGATTGAGGCGAAGGTCCACGGCATTATTATCGGCGGGTCGACCGGCGAATATTATGCGCAGACTTCAGAAGAGCGTACCGAGCTGGCCGCTTATGCCAAGGATGTCATCGGCACACGGGTGCAACTGATCGTCAGTACCGGGGCGATTCGCACCGAAGATGCCGTTCAATACGCCAAGGATGCCAAAGCGATCAAGGCGGACGCCATTCTCGTCACGTCGCCGCCGTACGCGCTGCCAACGTCCCAGGAAAACGCGATCCACGCGCTGACCATCGATCGCGCCGCCAACCTGCCGATCATGCTTTACAACTACCCCGGTCGCATGTGCGTATCGATGGACGAGCAATACCTGCGCCGGGTGAGCGAATCGAAAAACGTGATTGCCATCAAGGAAAGCTCCGGCGATATGGGGCGCGTGCATCTACTCGCTCGCGAGTTTCCGAATATCGGCCTGTCGTGCGGCTGGGACGATCAAGCGTTGGAATTCTTTGCCTGGGGCGCCAGAAGCTGGGTGTGCGCCGGCTCCAACTTCCTTCCCAGGGAACACGTGGCGCTTTACGAGGCCTGCGTGATCGAAAACGACTTCGTCAAAGGCCGGCAAATCATGTCGGCGATGATGCCGCTGATGAACGCGCTGGACGGCGGCAAGTTCGTGCAGTCGATCAAATACGGCTGCGAAGTTGCCGGGCTGACAGTAGGCGACGTGCGCTTGCCGCTGCAGCCGCTTGAAGCCGCAGAACAGCAAAGCCTGGCATCAGTCATCGCCGAACTTAAACGCAACGTCGCCAACATTACGTCGGGAGCCAGCCATGGGTGATCTTCTGAGCAAGGCCGACTATGCCGCGCTGGCCAAAGACATTTCGTTGCCATCCAACGCGTTCATCAATGGCGCGTTCAAGCCTGCAATCTCGGGTAAGACCTTCGCCACGCACAATCCGGCGACGGGAGCGTTTTTGGCTGACGTCGCGGCCTGTTCCTCCGAGGACGTGGACTTTGCCGTCGCCAATGCCAAGGAGGCGTTCGAGGATGGACGCTGGCGTTCGATTGCTCCCCGTGAGCGCAAAGCGGTTCTGTTGAAGTTCGCGAACCTGCTCGAAAGTCATCAGCACGAACTGGCCGTGCTTGAGAGCCTCGATAGCGGCAAGCCGGTGAGTGAGTGTCAGTTGGTCGATGTGCCGGACACGATCCACACCTTGCGCTGGCACGCAGAACTGATCGACAAGATTTATGACAACACCGCCCCCGTCGGCAGCGACGCACTGACCCTGGTGGTGCGGGAGCCGATCGGTGTGGTGGGCTGCGTATTGCCCTGGAACTTTCCGCTGCTGATGCTGGCCTGGAAAATCGGCCCGGCACTCGCTGCCGGCTGTTCGGTGATCGTCAAACCGGCCGAACAAACGTCGCTGACCACGTTGCGTGTGGCGCAACTGGCGTTTGAAGCCGGCGTTCCCGCAGGCGTACTCAACATCGTCACCGGCACGGGCAAAGAGGTCGGTGAGCCGATTGGTTTGCACAACGACGTCGACATGGTGAGCTTTACCGGTTCCACCGCGACCGGCCGCCGCTTCCTGCATTACGCCGCTGATTCGAACCTCAAACGCATCGTGCTTGAATGCGGCGGAAAAAATCCGGCCGTGGTGATGGACGATGCGCAGGACCTGGACCTCGTCGCCCAGCATGTGGTCAACGGCGCGTTCTGGAACATGGGCGAAAACTGCTCCGCGACATCACGTCTGATCGTCCACGCATCGGTTAAAGACGAATTGCTTGAGCGCATGGGCGCCCACATCCGTGAATGGAAGATGGGCGACCCACTCGATCCGCAAAACCGCGTCGGCTCGCTGGTCAGCCCCGAGCATTTCGCAAAAGTGAAGTCGTATCTCGAGCACGCCACCGCTGGCAAGTTGAAGGTGGTTTACGGCGGTGCGACGAAAGACGATGCGTTTGTCGAACTGACGGTGATTGACGGCGTGAGCCCGGACAACCGGCTGTTCAAGGAAGAGATTTTTGGCCCGATTCTGTCGGTCACCACGTTCAATACGCTGGCCGAAGCCATCGCCCTGGCGAATGACACGGTGTATGGCCTGGCAGCCTCGGTGTATACCGGCAGCCTGCGCCGGGCGATCAAGTTGTCGCGGGAAATTCGCGCCGGCATCGTCACGGTCAACTGCTTTGGTGAGGGTGACGCATCGACGCCTTTCGGCGGCTACAACGAGTCGGGTTTCGGTGGTCGGGACAAGTCCATTTTTGCCCACGACCAGTACACCGAAATCAAAACGATCTGGATCGATGTCTCTGATCGATCGGATGAAGAGAGCGAAAAATGAGCTCCCATACCATCAAGCGCTTGCCGGTAGACACTGGGGTTTCGGGTTGGGAGGCGATTTCCACACGCACGGCGCCGGTCCGCATGCTTGATGGAAACGTGACGGCGGACTGGCTGATTATCGGTGCCGGTTTTGCCGGCCTGTCCGCTGCGCGCCGACTGTCACAGTTGCACCCGGGCGACAGCATTGTGGTGGTGGATGCCCATGAAGTCGCCAAGGGGCCAGCCGGCAGAAACTCGGGCTTCATGATTGATGTGCCGCACAGTTTGTCGTCCGGGGAATACTCCGTGGCCAGTGAGTCGGCGACGGCGTTGGAGATTTCGCAGAATCGCTTTGCAATCGACTTCGCAGCGCAGGCCGCACGCGAGTACGGCATGTCACCCGGCACCTTCGACCCCTCGGGAAAGATCAACGCGGCCGCCACTGAGCGCGGATTGAAGCTGAACGTCAATTACGCCAAATCCCTTGAGCGCATTGGCGAGCAGTTCGAAATGTTGGATGCCGCGCAAATGGGTGAAATTACCGGATCGACCTATTACCACGGCGGGATCTACACCCCCGGCGCCGTGTTGATTCAACCGGCGCAATACATCCGGGACCTGGCCGCCGGGCTCGAAGGGAAAATCACCCTGTTCGAACGCTCTCCGATTATTGAATTGACCCGGCAAGGCAGTGGTTGGAGCGCGCGGTCGCCTAACGGGACCGTGTACGCACCCAAGGTCATCCTGGGGGTGAACGGCCACATTGAAGACTTTGGCCATTATCAAGGACGCCTGCTGCACGTCTTTACCTATGCGTCCATGACGGCGGCTTACCGTGATGATGCCTTCAGGCAAGCAGTGCCGGGCAAAGCCAGGTGGGCCTTGTTGCCGGCCGATCCGATGGGCGCGACCGTGCGCAAGATTTCTTCAGACGGCCTCTCGCGCATCGTCATCCGCACCAAATTCACTTATGACCCGAGTATCCAGGTCACTCCGGAGCGTGTCGCTGCGGTGGCCAAGGAACAGCGACATTCCCTGGATGCACGCTTTCCCGAATTGAAATCCACGGCACTGGAGTTCAGTTGGGCCGGGCGGCTGTGTCTGAGTCGAAACAACGCCGCTGCGTTTGGCGAGATTGAGGAAAATCTGTATTCGGCGTGCTGCGAAAATGGACTGGGTACTGTCAAGAGTACCCTCGCCGGGGTGATGGTCGCGGAGTTGGCATCGGGCTCGCGTTCGGCATTTCTCGAAAGCTTCAGTCACGCACCCGGACCCAGCAGACTTCCGCCCAGGATCATTACGAAACTGGGCGTCAGTTCGGTGATTCGCTGGCACGAGTTTTTGGCCGGGCGAGAAGGTTAGTCGGGCAGGTACAGAAATATTAAGGACGAGGGCATGAGCGAAGTGCAATTGGATAGCGATGGGACAAAAAATTCTTCGCCCAGCATTGCGGCTGGTTTTGCAACCGTAAGGCCCCAACTCGGAATCTTCTTGTGCCTGCTTTCAATGCTGATCTTTGCGAGCCAGGACGGACTGACCAAGGTACTTGTCAAAGACTTCCCGGTTGCCCAATTGGTCATGGTGCGTTATTGGGTGTTTGTCATTTTCGCCCTCGGATATGCCGTTTACCAAGGCAGGGGCAAAACCTCATTTCGCAGTAGGCACCCCTGGCTCCAAATCATTCGAGCGTTGTTGGCTGTGGGTGAAACCGTCCTGTTCGCAGTGGGGCTACGCTATTTGGGCCTGGCCGAAATGCACGCGCTTTATGCGGTGTTTCCGCTGATGGCGCTGGCATTGGCGGGGGTCGTGCTTGAGGAGTTCATCGGTGTGCGGCGCTGGATTGCCGCCGCCATCGGGTTTACCGGGACGCTGATTATCCTGCGACCCGGTGCCGGCGTCTTTGAACTCGCGGCGCTGATTCCTCTGCTGGCTGCTTTGGCTTTCGCGGTGTTCAACGTACTGACGCGGCGGATCAGCCAGCACGACTCCTTTGCGACGAATATGCTCTTTATGGCAGGAGTTGGAGCGCTGACGGTCACATTTGTGGGGTTACCCGCCTGGGTTTCTCCGACTCCGGCCCAGGGCCTCATGATGGGGATTCTGTCGTTGACCGGCGTAGTTGCCCAGATTCTCTTTATTCAAGCACTGAAATACGCAACCGCTTCTTCGCTGCAGCCGTTCAACTATGCGCTTCTGGTGTTCGCCACATTAATTGGCGTGATCGTTTTTGCCGAGCGCCCGGATACCTGGGTGCTGGTCGGCGCAACGCTGGTGATTGTCGGGGGGCTGTATGCGATTAAAGCGAGGTCGTGAACATTCAACTTATCCTGATCGAGAGTAAAGCCTCCACGTAATCAATGCAGGCTTGTCGCGACACCTTGCAGCGGAGGAGCGCAGGTGACTCCCTCCGTCGCAAGTCAGGCTGATCGCTCAAAACGGCAGTGGCAATTTCGCCGTGCGCCCTCCATCCACCACCAACACCTGTCCGGTAATGAAGGCCGACGATTCGCAGGCCAGGAACACGACGGTCCCGCCAACATCCGTCGGCAACCCGGTACGCCCGACCGGGTGCAGGCGCAGGAGGGCCTGGCGCGCCGCACGCGGATCAGCCTGAGTGGCGAGGTAGGCATCGCTCAGCTCGGAATTGATCCAGCCTGGTGCAATGGCGTTGCAGCGAATGCCATCCCGGCCCAGATCAATGGCCAACGCACGGGTCAGCCCATGGATGCCGGCCTTGGAGGCACAGTACGCGGCATGTTCAGGATTGGCGCCGATCCCTTCGATCGAGCCGATGTTGATGATGCTGCCACCGCCGCGCTGACGCATTTGCGGCACCAATGCTTTGCACAAGAACGCCGGTGCCCGCAGATTGACCGCCATCATGCGATCCCAGTCCTGTTCGGTCATCTCATCAATGGATTTCTCGAACATGAACCCGGCGTTGTTCACCAAGACATCAATTCCGCCCAACTGCTCCTGAGCGAACCGCGCGATCAGATTGGGTGATTCCATCGAGGCGAGATCCGCCTCGATGAAATGGACGTTAGGGTGATTCTGCAAGTCGGCGTCCAGCGCCTGGCGCTGAGCGATCAAGACACTCGCGCCCGCCTCAAGCAGTCGTTCGGTGATCCCTCGACCAATCCCTCTGCCGCCCCCGGTCACTACGACATTTTTACCTTTGAGCATCGCTGTTCTCCTTAGCCGGATACCGGCTTGGCGCCCGTGACTTCTACCGTTTCACCGGCGATGTACCTGGCCTCGTCGGACGCCAGGAATGCGATGACATCCGCAATGTCCTCCGGCTCGGCGATGCGGCCCAATGGCACGCTCTTGTTCAACTCTTGCACAGCCTTGTCCGGGTCCAGGCCGCGACGCTCAAAGCCGCTGCGGATCATCGGCGTGTTGATTTCGTGGGGGCACACGGCATTGACCCGGATGCCCAGCGGGGCGCAGTCGCGCCCCAGATTCTTGGTCAGCGCCGCGACCGCACCTTTGCTCGTGCAATACGCCACGTGGGCGGGGCCCGGATAAATGCCCCACACGGAGGAAGTGTTGACGATGGCGGCACCCGGACGATTTTTCATGTGCGGTATCGCGGCACGGCAAATGAAGAACACCGCGTTCAGGTTGACGCCCATGGCGTCGAACCACATGTCGTCAGTGGTTTCCTCAATCGTGCCGCGAGGAATGATGCCCGCATTGTTCAATACGATATCGATCCCCGAGAAAACATCGACGGCTGTCTGGACAATCGCTTCGCAATATTCTTTTCGGCGTAAATCGCCGGCCACGTAGTGCACGTCGGCACCCAAGTCTCGGACTTTGGCGCAAATCGATGTGCAACCGGCTTCATCCAGATCAGACAAGACAAGCTTCGCGCCTTCCCGGGCGAACAGTAATGCCAGCGCCTGTCCGACACCGCCGGCAGCGCCGGTAATGACCACCACTTTATTATTGAATTTCATCGGGCAACCTGCCTCGTAGTTTATTGGCGCAGTCATTATTTAGTTTCAGTGGATGGCAGCGTCCAACAACTTTTTTACCGTGCCAAAGATAACTTGCCGTTATCCAGAATCTTTCTGGCTCGATAGTTCTTGCGGGCGTTTTTATAAGTAGAAAGTAATGATCGATAACAAATAGCCGCCCGCTATGTTTGTTGTTTGCGCGCGCAGCAAACACCACAAATCCGCATTGGCATTAATGAGCGAGCGTCTCGAAAATGTACGCCTGTGTACACGCCGTGTACGCCACAGATCCTGGGGTGTACAGTGCAGAGGAATATTCCGACTAAAAGGTGCACCCGAATGTCACAGACAGGCAGGGCGAAAACCAAAGCGCAGGACGCAGGCTGGCGCGGCTCCGTCGATGGTTGGCTGGACGCCGCCTACGACGCGCTCAAAGAGTCGGGGGTGGATGCGGTGCGGGTGATGCCACTGGCCAAACGCTTGAATTTGTCCCGTACCAGCTTCTATTGGTTTTATGAAGATCGGGAGCAACTGCTCGCGGCACTCCTGGCGCGGTGGCGGGACAAGAACACCGGCGGTATGGTCAGCCAATGTGAGAGTTACGCAGAAAGCATTTCCGAAGCGATTCTCAACGTCTTCGAATGCTGGGTGAACCCTGAGCTGTTCGACTCGCAATTTGAATTTGCCGTGCGCAGCTGGGCGCTGCAATCGCCCGAGGTCAGCGCTGAAATCGCGCTGGCCGATGAGGCGCGGATGAATGCCCTGGCCGCCATGTTCCGCCGGTTTGGTTACGACGGGGAGGGCGCCGATGTCCGGGCGAGGACGATCTACCTCACGCAGATTGGCTACATCTCCATGAAAACCAGTGAAGATATCGTCATTCGATTTCGACGGATTCCGCAGTACGTGAGCGTGTTTACCGGCAAGGTGCCGAAGCGCCGCGAGCTGGACCGTTTTTATGGAAAGTTCGGCTACGCAGAAAAAGAGCCCGGCGTTTTCGTGCCCCTGGTCGAAACATTCGAGGAAGCCACTGCCGATGGAGAATAAAACCCTGGGCATCATCGGGGGCACCGGTTGGCTAGGGCGCGCGATTGCCGAGGCGCTCCTTGATCGCGGTTTCCTCAGGCCTGAGCAGTTGTTGATCTCGAACCGCTCCGGTGTCAGCACCTTCGGGGCCGGCGTGAGGTTGCTGGCCGATAACCAACAGTTGGTGGACCTCAGCGATATTGTCGTGCTGTCCGTGCGCCCAGAACAGTTTCGCGAACTGCGGATCAACGCTCGCGGCAAGCGGGTAATTTCTTTGATGGCCGGCATTCCAGCGGCCGCCATCAGCGCGGCCACCGGTGCAGATGGCGTCGTGCGCGCCATGCCGAATGCGGCCGTGGAAATCGGGCAATCGTTCACACCCTGGTACAGCGCTGTCAACCTGGATGAACGCGACCGTGATTGGGTGCAGCGTTTATTCGAGTGCGTCGGTGCGTCGGACGAGCTGCCTGACGAAGACGGTATTGATTACCTCAGTGCATTGTCCGGGACGGGGCCGGCGTTCCCGGCAATGTTGCAGATGGCGCTGACTAATCAGGCGGTGGCGGCGGGAATTCCTCTTGCCATCGCGCAGCGTGCAGCACAAGGCGTGGTGGTGGGCGGCGGGCAGATGCTGGCCAACCGCGATCCGCGGCAAATGATTGAATCGTTGATGGCCTACCGGGGTGTGACGGCAGCCGCGTTGCAGTCGATGGCCGATCAAGACATCGAGTCCATCGTCGGGCGGGCGATCCAGGCGGGCGCTGAAGTGGCGCGGCGGGGTTTGTAGGCGGGGCAATAATGAGGACTGAAGGCCCGTTGAAGGGCCTTCTGTTTTTAATCGCGAGCCTCCGTTCCATCCCGGAAAGGAGGCGCGGAGTCAAAGATCTTTCACCAGGCGCAAAGCGTCGTAGATGGCGGCGTGGGTATTGCGAGCTGACACGGCGTCGCCAATCCGGAACAGCTGGAAGCGACCCTCGGGATTCGTGACGATGTTCTGTGCCGTGCCGGCGATCAGGTCATGCTGTTCCACCGCGCCGCCATTGCTGGAGAGCGGACGCAGGTCGAAGTACAAGTCGTCGAGGGGAAGGGTGCCGTGGTTGACCACCACCTGATCGACCACGCGTTGCTTGTGGACCTTGCCGTAATCGCTGCCCAGAGTTGCAACGAACCCGCCATCGCGTTTTTCCACCGTATCGACGCGGTAGGTGACGGTGAAGGTGACGGCCAGGTCCTGCAGGCTGCGCATGTAGGGCACCAGGTTCATGGCCATGACTTCAGGTGCAAAGGAGCGGTCTGGCGTGACGATCTCCACGGTCGCACCGCTTTGCGCGATGACCTCGGCAGCCTGCAGGGCGGCATGATCCCCCGCATCGTCGAAGATCAATACGTTGCGGCCGGGCTTGATGTCGCCGGAAATGATGTCCCAGGTTGAAACCACGAGTTCGTTGCCTGCTCTGAGCACCTCGGTATCTGGCAGGCCGCCGGTGGCAACGATCACCACGTCTGGCTCGAAGGCCTGCACGGTGTCGGCTTCGGCCCAGGTGTTGAAGTGAAACTTCACCCCCAGCCGTTCGCATTGCGCCATGCGCCAATCAATGATGCTGATCATTTCACGCCGCCGCTCGCTCAGCGCCGTCAGACGAATCTGCCCGCCGGGTTGGTCGGCCGCCTCGAGCACCGTCACGTCATGGCCGCGCTCACCGGCGACCCGCGCTGCTTCCAGCCCCGCCGGGCCGCTGCCGACCACCAGCACCTTGCGCTTGATGGCGGCTTTGGGGATGTCGTGGGGCATGGTGGTTTCCCGCCCCGTCGCTGCGTTGTGGATGCAATAGGCCGCGCCGCCCTGGTAGATGCGATCCAGGCAGTAGTTGGCGCCCACGCAGGGGCGAATGTCTTCTTCGCGCTTCTCGATGATTTTGCGCACGATGTGCGGATCGGTCATGTGCGCGCGGGTCATGCCCACCATGTCCACTTTGCCCGAGGCGATCGCGTAGCGCGCGGTGGCCACATCGGGAATCTTCGCCGCGTGGAAGGTCGGGAAGCCTGTTGACGAACGGATCTCGCCCGCGAAGTCGAGATGCGGTGAGTTGCGCATGCCCTGAATCGGGATCACATCGGTCAGGCCGGCATCCGTATCAATATGACCGCGCACGACGTTCAGGAAGTCGACCAGCCCGCTGTCCTTGAGCATGTGAGACACCTGCATGCCCTCGCTGGCCGTGAAGCCACCAGGCAACTCTTCATCACCGGTGTAGCGAACGCCCAGCAGGAAATCTTCGCCGACCCGCTGGCGGATGCCACGCAAGACGTCGAAGGTAAAGCGCATGCGGTTTTCCAGCGAGCCGCCGTAAGGCCCGTCGAGGTCATTGGTCAACGGCGACCAGAACTGGTCCATCAAATGCCCGTAGGCCTGAAGCTCCAGGCCATCGAGACCTGCCGCTTTCATGCGCTCCGCAGCGTCCACATAGTCCTTGATGATCCGCTCGATGTCCCATTCTTCCATTTTCTTCGGGAAGGAACGGTGCGACGCCTCGCGGCGGTGCGAAGGCGACACCACGGGTAACCAGTCGGCCTTGTCCCAGCGGGTGCGACGGCCCAGGTGCGTCAGTTGAATCATCACCGCTGCACCGTGTTCGTGGCATTCATCGGTCAGGTCTTTCAACCATCCGACCACTTCATCCTTGTAGGCGAGCACGTTGTTGAACACCGGTGGGCTGTCCCTTGAGACGGCAGCGGAACCGGCCGTCATGGTCAGGGCGACTCCGGCTTTTGCGCGCTCCACGTGATAAGCGCGGTAAAGATCCTTGGGCATGCCGTCCACAGGATAGGCCGGTTCATGGGAGGTGGTCATGATCCGGTTTCTAAGGGTCAGGTTCTTGATTTTATAGGGTTGCAGCAAGGGATCACTGGACATCGCAGTGCGCTCCAAAGTGGGCTTTATCTGACTCGGTGACTTGAAATTAGGATAAATGTACACCTGTGTCAACGATTGGTGACACAGGTGTACATTTTGCTTGCGTGGCAAAAAATCCAGGATTAACATCCGCCCAATCGAAACTGAGACCTGGATGGAACAGTGAGTGTTTAAAGGTGACGGTTCAGATGTGACTCAGTGAGATGAAGAGGGCGCCGTTGTGCTTTCTGAATCTTCTGTCCTATTGATGTTTTGCAGAGGAAAGCAAAAGTGACAGAGTTATTTGATATTCGTTTGGCGAGCAAACAGACCGCGTTCACTGAAATCCCCGTCATCGATATAGCGTCGCTCATCAACGGTGAAAATCCGCTGCAGGTGGCCGGTCAAATAGGTGATGCCTGCGAGAAGGTGGGGTTCTTTTATATAAAAAATCATGGCATCGATCAGCAATTGATCGATGAGATGTACACCTTCACCAAACGCTTTTTCAAACTTTCGTATGAAGAAAAGAACAAACTCAATATCGTGAATTCCGGCCTGACGCTACGGGGTTACATTCCGATGTACGCGGAAAACGTCGACCCGGCCAATACCCGCGATTTCAAAGAGTGTTTTGATTGTGGAGCCCATTACGATGAGGTTTCTCCCTTTTTTGGCCCGAATCAAATGCCGTCTGCACTGCCGCAATTCGAGCAGGTGGCCGAGGCTTATCATCACGCGGTATTGGCCCTCGCACGAAAGCTGATTGGCGGAATCGCGCTCAGCCTGGGTTTGGTGCAAGACTACTTTGAACAGCGTCAGCGCAAGCCCATCACGATTCAGCGGATTTTGCGTTATCCGCCGCAGATCGGCAGGGTGACCCAAGAGGAGATCGGTATTGGGGCTCACACGGACTATGGTTTCCTGACGGTCCTGTCCCAGGACGCCGTTGGCGGTCTGCAAGTCATGAACCGAGCAGGGGAGTGGGTCACCGCCCCACCAGTTGAAGGCACGTTTATCGTCAATATTGGTGATCTGGTTCAGACCCTCACCAACGATCGCTACACCTCGACCATGCATCGTGTGATCAATACGAGCGGCCTGGAGCGTTATTCAATACCTTTCTTTATTGATTTGGATTACGACGCGATTGTCGAGCCGGTGCCCACTTGTGTGAGTGAGGCATTGCCCGCGAAGTACGACGCGTACACGTGCGGCCAACATAAATTTAAGCGTTTTGTAGATAGCTATGCCCATTTGAAAGGTGCGTAGGGAGGCCGTGTCCGTCGCGGGTTTGCAGTGAAGTTGTAGAACGAGGTGATTCGACATTCAGGAGGAAAAAGCTTCTGCGCGTTGTTGCGCGAGCTCCTTGTATCTGAGCGGTTGCTGCCAGGCCAACTGTGCCTGGACTTCAGCGACTGCTTTTAAAACGCTCTGCGCCCAGTTCTCATCATTCGGATGTACGACCACAACGCGAAAACCGTGGTCATAGCCTTCAATCTGCACACCCTCTGAATCATCGACATGCAAGTCGATATCGAATGCCGGTGGAAATTTCGAAGGGGAGTTCGAAAGCCCATGCGCCGTCAGGGCATGGTTATGCCGAACACTGTTGACCACACCGTCAACGTGGATACCGTACAGCAAGAGCCAGCGCCTGATGTAGGACGGTGTCCGACCGGACGAGGTGTAGACCCAGATGCTGCAACCCTGGCGACGCAGCTCCCGGGTCAGCGAACGTGTACCCATGCGCAACGGTTCGCCCAACCAGCGATGAACACAGACCGGCAACCTGCTGTGCTCGGTTGCGCAGTGGTGGCGCTGGCAGGCTAACGTGTCATCAATATCAAACGAGATACGTATTTGCGGACGCCCGGACAGGCGCATCGGTACAAGACGCTTGATGGCTTGCCATGCCTGACTGCCGCAAATCCGGTATTTGTCGAGTGTCGGAGACCTTTTCATCAAATGCCTCCCAGGTAGACGGGTATGGGTTTATCGCTCAGAAAAAACTCCTCTGGATCAGGGGCCTTTTCTTCCAGGAAAGCTGCATATTTTTTCTTGATCTTGGGCAATTCGTACAATGCCTTGACGCCGTGTTTGGCGGAGTTGCGGATGACCGATGATGGGTTGAAGTAGCCCTCGGCGTTGTCCAGCGTCAGCACGAACGGCGGATGCCCGGCGCGCATGAGCAGATAGGAGACGATGAGCGACCCGCTGCGGTTATTACCTTCAATGAACAATTGCGGTTTGCTGAGGATTCGAACATACACACCGGCCGCTCGCTTCCAGACGGACTCACTGCGATACGCGCAGTACCAGTTGTATAAGTCCTTGATTCCCCCCTCCACGTTGTTGAAGAAGTGTTGCTCGGTGGCCGCCAGGTGTTGAGCGAATTCCAGCCGGCGCGCCGGGTCTCGGCCGCAGAGGACAGTGGCATTGATTTCCAGCATCAGATTCAACTGCTGAAGATCAAACAGGTCGACCCCGCGTGCGACGTAATCGTCGATCAGGGCATAGCCCTCCAGCACGTTTTGCAGCACTTCGTCCGTCAGGGGATCACGTTGTTCGGTGAAGTGCCTGCTGAGTTCGGCAAAACGACTTTGCACCTCACGCAGTGCGCGTTCGATCGCTGGCAAATCAAGACGACGCTTCGCAGACATTGGCAATCCTGATGAAAGAGGGGGGTACAACCGAATGCACGCCAATGCCCGTTGGCCCCTGGCTGCATTCGGTCTGGACCGGAGGGTGGTTGGTCAGCTGAATTTGCCGCTGATGTAGTCGCTGGTCATTTGTTCGCGCGGATTGTCGAAGATCTGGGCTGTGGGGCCCATCTCAACCAGATAGCCGGTACGCGTGCCCTGGGAAATATCCACCGAGAAAAATGCCGTCGTGTCAGCGACACGGATCGCTTGCTGCATATTGTGGGTGACCAGAGCGATGGTGTAATCCTTCTTCAGCTCGACCATCAGTTCCTCGACACGGCGGGTGGCAATCGGGTCGAGTGCCGAGCACGGCTCATCCAGCAACAGCACTTCCGGTTCGGTAGCGATGGCGCGGGCGATACAGAGTCGTTGCTGCTGGCCCCCTGAGAGGGACAGACCGCTGACCTTGAGCTTGTCCTTGACTTCATCCCACAGCGCGGCACCCTGCAGGGCGTGCTTGACGCGGTCACCCAGATCGCCTTGGTAGCGATTGAGGCGCAGGCCAAAAGCAACGTTATCGAAAATGCTCATCGAGAACGGGTTCGGCTGTTGGAAAACCATCCCGATGTAGCGACGCACGACCACTGGATCGACGCCCTTGCCATAAACGTCCTGGCCGAGGAAATGCACATGGCCTTCAAATCGAAAGCCTTTTACCAGGTCATTCATTCGATTGAGGCTGCGCAGCACGGTGCTCTTGCCACAGCCGGAAGGGCCGATGAATCCGGTGATCTTGTTTTTTTCGATCGGCACATGGCTGTCACGTACCGCCATGAAGTTGCCGTAGAAAATCTTGTCCAGTTTGCAGTCCATGACCACAGGTGCCTGGGCCTCGAGCGGGGCGACTTTTTGCGCAGATAATACGTTCACACTATTTGCTCCCATTCTCAAAACTTTGGCTTGCCGAAAATACGGCTGACGATATTCACGATCAGCACGATCATCACCAACACCAGCGACGCAGCCCATGCGAGCTCAAGCTGATTGTCGAACGGCATGCCAGAGAAGTTGTAAATCAGTACGGCCAGCGATGCGGTCGGATTCATGACCGCCAGGCTGCCGTCGTGGAAGATCCAGTAGTTGCTGAACAGGGCGGTAAACAGCAATGGCGCGGTTTCGCCGGCCGCCCGTGCCACCGCCAGCATTACGCCCGTCAGGATCGCCGGCATGCCGGTAGGCAATACGATTTTCCAGATCACCTGCGAGCGGGTGCAGCCCATGCCATAGGCGGCATCCTTCATGATCTTGGGCACCATCCTCATCGACTCTTCAGCGGTAAGTACAACGATGGGCAACATCAGTACCGCCAGTGCCACGCCACCCGCCGGTGCCGAGTAGGTACCGGTGGTCATCACCACCAGCGCGTAGGCAAACACCCCGGCCAGAATGGATGGCAAGCCCGTGAGCATCTTGGCGGCAAAGCGCGCGGCATTTGCCAGCTTGCTGTCCGGCCCTAGTTCAGCCAGAAAGATGGCCGCCATGATGCCGACCGGCACCGCGATCGCGGCCGCGATACCGACCATGACAAAGGTGCCCGCCATCGCGTTGCCGAAACCACCGCCCGTCTCGAACCCGGTCGGAGGCAGCTCGGTGAACACCTCCAGGCTGAGGCGAGCACCACCACGGGTGATCAGCATGTAGAGCACGGAAATCAGGGGCACGCTGGCCAGCAGGGCGCCAGCCCAGACCAGCGTAGTCAGCACCAGACTGCGCAGGGCGCGGCCTTCGAATTTGCGCTGCAGACTTGGCAACGCGGCGGCGGAAGGAGTGAGGTCAGTCATCATTTAGTACCACGTTGGGCATAGACCATAATCATGGAACCGATAATGTTCACCAGCAGCGTGATAAACATCAGTACCAGTGCGGCATACATCAAAACCTCAATCTCGGTCGGGCCCGCTTCCGGGAAATTCAGCGCTAGCAAAGCCGCCAGTGTATTGGCCGGTGCAAACAGAGAAAGGGAAATGTTGTTCGAGTTGCCCACCAGCATGGCCAGGGCCATGGTTTCACCCAAGGCCCGACCCAGCCCCAGCACCAGTGAGCCGAAAATCCCGGTGGCCGCGGAGGGCACCATCACCTTGAGAATCGCTTCCCAGTGCGTGGTCCCCATGCCGTACGCAGCTTGCTTGGTTTTCATCGGAACGCCGGTAAGGGCGTCCTGAGAAACGGCGGCAATCGTCGGCAGGATCATGATGGCAAGCACCAAGGCTGCGGGTAACAGTCCCGGTCCGCTCAAAGTCGTGCCGAAAAAGGGGATCCAGCCAAGCTCGCTGTTTAACCAATCCGTGAGGGGCCGAATGGCCGGAATCACCACGTAGATGCCCCACAGGCCGTAAACGACGCTGGGAATCGCCGCGAGCAATTCGACAATGGTGCGAAAAATGGCTGCAAGCTGGGCAGGCAGGAAATCCTGGGTCAGGAAAATCGCCATGCTGACGCCGAAAAAGCCTGCGATCAGCAACGCGATCAGGGCGCTGTAGAGCGTGCCCCAAATGGCCGGCAGAATGCCGTACTTGCCTTGGTTCACATCCCAGACGGTACCCAAAAGGACGTCCAGACCGTGCTTCTCCATGCCTGGAAGTGCCTTGCGTCCCACCTCGAACACCAAGGCAAATACCAGCGCCAGAACGAGAACCACACCGATGCGCGCCAGCGCGCGAAAGGTGCGGTCAACCAGGAAATCCTTCGCAGAAGGGGGTTGGCATGCAGAGTCCGGATTAACCGGTACGACAAATGGTTTGTTCATGGGCTAATTCCGGAGCGTGGGGGAAATCTCTTCGGCGAGGCTGACAGCACCCGCCGAAAGAGACCTCGCGAGCGTCACTGGATGTTGGCGGAAGCTTTGCGAACCTGATCGACGACCGATTGCGGCAGGGGGATGTAACCCATCGAGTCGGCGATTTTCTGACCTTCAGTCAGACTGTATTCGACCATTGCGCGCATCGCTTTGGCCTTGGCCGGGCTCTCGTTCTGCTTGCGGAAAATCATCCAGGTGTAGGAAGTGATCGGGTAGGACTTGGCACCATCTGGATCGGGCAGCCAGGCCACCAGGCTTTCCGGCATCTTCACTGCAGCCAGGGCTTCTGCACCGCTTTCGGCGTTCGGCACAACATACTGACCGGCCTTGTTCTGCAACTGGGCAAAGTCAACCTTGGCCAGCTTGGCGAAGCCGTATTCAATGTAGCCAATCGCACCCGGGGTCTGGCGTACGGTGGCTGTCACACCATCGTTCTTGGGCGATTTGATGAATTTGTCGCTGGCCGGCCAGTTGACGGTGTTGCCTTCACCCAGCTCTTTCTGGAACGCCGGGTTGATCGCCGCCAGGTGCTTGGTGAATACGGCGGTGGTACCGCTGGAGTCGGCACGCACGACGACGGTGATCGGCGTATCGGTCAGTTTCAGGCCCGGGTTGGCGGCGGCGATCTGCGGATCGTTCCAGCGCGTGATCTTGCCCAGAAAGATGTTGGAGTAAACGTCGCGTGGCAGCTTCAGGCCCTTGGGATTGCCCGGCAAGTTGTAGGCCAGCACGATTTCACCCGCAGTCATCGGCAGCAACTGCGCACCCTCGGCAACCTTGGCAATGTCTTCGTCTTTCATTGCCGAGTCACTGGCCGCGAAATCGACGGTTTTGTTCAGGAAGTCCTGCACACCCGCGCCGCTACCCTTGGATTGGTAATCCACGGTGACGCCGGCGGTTTTCTTGCTGAAATCCTTGAACCAGGTGAGGTAGATCGGTGCCGGGAAACTGGCGCCTGAGCCGGTCAGGCGAACGCTTTCCTCAGCAAAAGCCATGGAGCTGGCACAAAGAGAAACCGCAACGGCGAGTGCAGCAGACTTCATCAAATTTTTCATCGAAGGAACTCCTTGTGATAACGGGCCTCCGAACTCTGCAGCACTTTCGTTAAGCTTTTATGAATGTTGAATTGCAGGAGTAGTCCTGTCGCTTGTGAAACACCGATAGTCAGGCCAAAAAGGTGAGGGCGTATGTTGACGCTACGAATCCAACGGCCTGCGCAGCAAAGCAATCCATTGACCACCTTCGATCAGGCCGGGAGCAGATACGACCCATTTGTACTGAAAGCGTCAACATCCCGAACTTTCGCAGGTTTATTTCGGTCGACAAAAAACGAGCTTCATCTACGCAGACAAGTACAGCTCTGTGTACAAGGCGCCGCAACGGTCCGGCGATGGGTCGGGTACAAGTACAAGAAAGGTGATCGTGATGAATTGTCTAATTTGTGTTGGCGTCGCTGAGCGCATACAGGGTCATGGCCCATGGGAAGAGAGAGATTGTCCGGACTGTGGACGTTATCGAGTTTCTGACGAACTCATTTTGACCTTGATGGAACAAGGCCAGATTTTCGATGTTGCGAAAACTAGAGGTTGGCTGGATAGCAGGCGCATATGCGCCAATCGCGATTTGAGTGGAACCCCCCTGAAACGCAGCAATTCCTACTCCAAACCCTCCTCTTAAGGAAATGAGTGGAGTCCATAACGGTTTTTCCATTCAAGAAACAAAATAAATCATGATTTTCCGCTTGTTTATTTAGGCCCAATTCGTGAGTTGCCACTCATTAATTCAAACCACTCTAAGCGTCCTGCAAAAAATCTAGCTAACCCGTGCCTTCACCTCTCCTGTGTCTCCGCATGCGCCACTCAGAGCACTTGGTTGCCAAGATTTCTGTCAATACTCATAAATTATCCGTCCCCGCTCTCCGAAAGAAATAAGGGGAGAGTGGCAATATATCCATAAATATTCAGCATCGGCTTTTTCTAGCACTTCAAAGTTATTTGCATCTGAATTTTCGACAGGTCTTGACGTTAAATAACATCATTGAGTTCAAATGACTAACTGGAAGTCCTAATCGGCTGTCAATATAACCATAAAGGTATGGGTATTTTTTAGGAATAAAAAATATTCGAAAATTCTAGAGCGCCCGTTACTTGGGGCTTCCAGCGATTTAGTGTGCCAAGTGAAGCTTAGGAAAAAATTTAGTTTACATGTATTGACAGTGCCAAGAGACGCTCTTGACCTTCAAAATGGATTTGGGTTTACTGCTCGCCATCCAATAGCTGGACGGTTACAACCCGCTCTTTAAAAAATCGAAAGTGGTCGATCTAAGGTTTGGCGATTATTGCGTCAAAAAAATAGAAACCATAGATCTGACCACATGTTAGAGGAATGGTAATTGAAAGATCTTCCTGGACATATTTTGGAAGCTTCTAATCTGAAGCTAGATTCAACCAGTACTATTGCCGAAATAAGACGGCATGAGGAGGCGGTTAGGCGATACGAAATTCTCAAGGACTATTTGACAGGAACAATTAGTGCTGATGTAGCTATGGAGATTCTGTGCATCAAGAAGTCTCGCTTTTACAAACTACTGAAATACATGAAGGGAGCTAAAAGTTACAGGGCACTGGTATCGAATGTGACAGGGAGAAAGCCAGGCCTGACAGTGACAGATCCTGAGACATTGAAGTTAATAGAGGAGATGTTCGAGGAACATTACCCTAGCCACAAGACCATCGCTGCGGTTTGGAAACATTGTCAAACTCAAGCCGATAATAGGCGGACGCTTAGGCCGAGTTACCATACCGTTTCGACTTGGATCAAGGCCAAAACAGAGTCGCTTCTTTACGAGATGACTCACACAGGAGACCAAAATAAGCAAAGGTATGGGGCAAAGCCCGGTTATAAAGCTACTAAGAAGCCGTTGGAGTGGGTGCAGATTGACCACACTGTTGTCGATCTTATGGTAGTGGATGAGGAAGACAGAACGGTCGTCTTGGGACGTCCTTACATAAGTTTAGCGGTTGATTTGCATACACGTGTGATACTGGGTTTTTACGTTTCATTACTTCCGCCAAGCGCTGTATCTGTTGCAATGCTTATGGAAAACTGCGCCTTGCCCAAAGCGGAGTTTCTGAAAAGCCTAGGACTCCCCGAACACCTGCTTCCCTACTACGGATTGGCGGAAGTCATCCACACTGATAATGCAAAGGAGTTCATATCTGACGTATTCGTCCTCAACGCCAAGGACTTTGGCATTGACGTTGAGCATCGAGATATTCCCGAAAAACACCAAGGTGGCCATATTGAAAGTCTGATTGGAAAGTTGATGATCCACACGATCCATCCGCTGCCAGGCACCACAGGCTCCAATGCTCAGCAGGGTAAACATCTGAAAAGTAACAAGAAGTCTGCAATAGGGCTAACTGGGCTGCGCCGTATGCTGGCCTATACTCTACACGCCTACCATCAGACGAAACACTCGGAGCTAAATAAGACTCCCGCGCAAGCATGGGAGGGTCACTTTTCTAAAAAACCGAACAGTCGGGTTTTGGAAACTTCCCAGTATGAAGACTTCAAATACCGGTTTTACCCAGAAGTGTCTAATAAGAAAGTCGTGCCGGGAGGTATTGAGATTTTTCGCAGATTTTATTACGGTCGCTTACTTAAGGACAGGGTTCGCGACGAGGTGACAGTTAAGTATGATCCACACGATTTGAGTTTCATTTACGTAAAACTTGGCGAGATTTTCGAGAGAATTCCTTGTGTGCGCAATAGTTTCTGTAGGAGTTCGGACTATGAGATATACCGTTGGCAGCGCCAGCAGAAGGGAGATCGAGATGGCACCATGACGAAGGAAGGAGCGCAGTCTTATGGTGAAATTACAAAGCAGAAAAATAAGGAGGTAAAATTAACTACTCAGGAAAAGCGCAGGAGGAAAACGGTAAAAGGAAAAGCTGACTATAAAAAACAAGCAGGTTTACACGGCAAAAAATTAGAAGGTGACAGCACACTGAGCCGTATTACTCCGAACACGCCCAGCACTATCGGCAAGGCAAATCAAACCGGCAAGTCATCTAAGAAGTCGAATATTTTTGATATTGGCGGTTTCTTCAAAAAGACCGAAAATGTTGACTACAACCAACCTCCAACTTTTTACGATAGCAACTAATTAAACGCTTATATTGTATTTAACCTGAGCGCATGGGCTGATCTTTGTTGTCTATTATTTAGACATCAGTCTAGAGGCATTCATGCGCTCACACTTTTGTGAACTCCCATGACAGATTACTCGCACGTACACCCGGCATCTCAAATTCACTTCAATGAGCCAGACGATGTTCGTCTTATCACCTGTTCCAACGATTTCTGGGTGCACCATCCTAACGCTCAGAAAATCATACTAAGGATGGAAATGGCAATGAAGATGCGGAACAAGATCAACGCACCCAGTATGCTCGTTACATCTCCTGGAGGAGGAGGCAAAACTGCCTTGATTGGTGAGATGAAGGCCCGGAATGCGACGAATGAAAACAAAATGATCTTCGTGACCATGCACCAAAGCCCTAACGGCTACTCACTAAAGGATCTTATCCTGGGCGAACTTGGTTTGGGGGTAGGGCGAAGGGCGCGGCAAGGCCATAACATTACTCCTGAACTTCAATACATCATCAGGACTGAAAATATTCGCGCCATCGTTATTGATGAAATTCATGATGCACTAACATTAACCGAGCTTCAGCAGCGCATCAATCTTTCGCTTTTGAAGAATTTGTCTGGCTCCACCTATGGCCTCTCGGTGTTTGCGTTCGGGGTTCCAGATGCAGCGCGTGTACTTCGGCAGGATCCTCAGCTTGAACGTCGATATCCCGTGGTGGCCCTAAATGGGTGGGAAAATGGCCCAGAGTTTCGCAACTTTGTGTCCAGCTATATCCACCATTTGCCACTGAAGAAAAAAACCAACTTCCAGGATCAAGTGCTCTTCCTGAAAATCATGAAAAAAGGGCAGGGTATCACCGACAACGTGGTGAAAATCCTGCAGGCATCGGCGATGGCCAGCATCATTGATGGTACCGAACACATCAACCACCTTCACCTTGATAACATCGATGAGATCATGGCGAATTTTAACTATGCACTTCGTGGCGCAGAGATGCCCCCGGAAGAAGAGGAGCAGTCTGCATAAGATGAAGCATGATCTGTCACTTTTTAAAAAACGCCAGATCGCCCGCGCAGTACTGGAAGGCCTCCACGGCTTCCAGTATCTCTGGCCTGAGCGCAGAGACGTTATCGAAGCTTTGGACAGCGTAGCCAATTCCGATGAAGCCATTTTTCTGATGTTGCGGGGGGCGGCAGGGGCAGGAATAAGCTCAATACTTAAAGAGTTCGCTTCGAAATACCGTAGCCAGGTAATTTTTGTGACGCCGCGTCTTTATTCAAAACGGCTAAACATGATTGGCCAAGTACTTCACGCTCTTTTTCCATATAGCAATTTTCGGAGCCACAAATACGTACCGAACAGCTTGATGCAATTCCGTCGGGCCGCGCGAAAAATTATTATTTTCGACGATTTGGATATCATTTCTAACCAAAACGATACGCATGAGGTTCTCTTTGACCAGCTCCAACAGCTCGCACGATGCCCAAGTGAATTCAAGATCATTATGTCTACGAGGGACAAGAGGTTGCTCGGTGATTACTGCCGGGTTAGGAGCATCAAAAGCATGGTTGTTCCAGTGTCTGGAATAATATCGGCAGCCGATGTAAAAGACGTTGTTCGAGGGTTTTACGACTGGTGCAATGGGCAATACGATACTTGCGTTCAATTTCCCTGCATCTCTCAACTCTTCAAACGTGAGCAAGATATGCCTATCGACCGTATTATTTATTCGTGTGAAACCATTTTTTGCTCTGAACTTTTGAAGATATCAAACAGTTTCAACGAGAAGATGCCAGATTTTACAAAAAACCCATCCACTTCTGAGTCGCTTTATCATTTGTCTGACCTTCGTCATGCCATTGAATATGAGGCGTTCGGCTGACACAGCTCAAGCACAGTGTCCGCAAATTACGCTACGCAAATGACAGCGTCGCCAACGATTTACTTTCCAACAAAGGAACAGCACCAGTGAATTCGACAAAGCCCGTAGTGCCGGAACCACTAGCAGACGAAACCCTATCTTCATGGATGTGGAGAGTGAACTCTCAAATACCTATTATCTCCCATGTGCGATTCAGTTCGCCGGAAGGCGAGATCAAAAATCGCGACTCAATGGAACTCTGGGCTGAACGGTTTGAAGATCGTGATCTATTGAATGAAAACGTTTATGTTGAGTTATTCAAAAAAACATTCAATATCTCTCAGAGTTGGTTAAGTGAGCGATTTCCTGAATTCAGTCGACCGACCATACCGACCCAGTTCAGAAGGGCGTTTTGTTCGCAATGCTTTATGGCGTCCTTCGAACAGGTAGGCACTCCGATCAGTAAGGTTCAGTGGTTCTACCTAACCAAGCCATTCTGTGATTTACATCATATTCCACTGCACGACTCTTCGATTTTTTTTATAAATCATGACGATTACACAATTCAGGCATTTGTGTCCTACTGGGATGAGCCTAAGTTTAAGGAGAACTGCGATGCCATCTGTGACGTCTGGAGGATGAGGAATAGCCTGGCGCTAAAAGCACAACAGCGCTTGCACAAACTGACTAGACTTGCGTCCAAATCTGGACAGAGTTTCAATGTTCAGATGTTCATGGTGACACTAATGAGGGCCATGATGAGTCCTGCGCTCCATCACGGCTATCCCAGAATCGCATTTCATCATTGGGGTGGCAGCGACCCGTATGCGGGCCTGGGGTTTCATGGCGATTTCTACCAGGAAATCTATCGAAGCACTTCGTTGGCTCGGGTGTACGCTCTTTATTTTAGCGCCATTATTTTGGGCTGGATTACCAGTGAACAAGCGCGGAAGACTCTTCATGAAGGTTATTTTTCACCTTGGAGCACTGACGCGATATGGTCAATACTCGACAAGACATCAGGAATTCTGAGCTTGCTTTTTTCTGAACTTAAGCTTTATGAAACTTCATACCTAAACTTAAAATCTATGGAGATCCCTAAATTGATTCGGATTCGTTACGATGCGTAAGATCAGTACACTCACTTGGGTGCCGGGGTGTCTAGTGCATCGCCCTGGTACCTTTTCGTATCATCACTTCGTTGTTGTCTTGCATGTGGACTTGATTACCTTGGAGATCCTAACCTACTCTATCCAATTCAAGGAAGGGTGTGATGATATATCTAAGCCATCCTTGATCAATACATTGAATCCTCACGGTTTCTGGTTGTGGCAAGCAGATCAATGTGATTTGAATAGGCATACGGCGTCGGTTTTGGCGTCACCAAGACTTGCCAGGGGGGATTTCGACAGTTTTGGCCCTCTTCGCGTCATCCGGAAATTTCCATCCGCTAAATTGGGCCTCTTAGCCAATCGCCTCATGAAAAGTTTTTACGATTTAAACGCCAGTCACCTCGGTCATCTCTATAGTCCCATACGGACTTCCAACAATCTTCTACTCCAAAGAATCAACCGCTCGGTTGAATACGCTAATGGATTTTGCACCACCCAGGGCTGATTTATCTGTTGCTCACCGACAATAAAAAGTCTTCGTTCAATATGTACGACGTCAAATCAAATATGAGTTTTCCTGCGCAAACCGCCGGCATTATGAATCAAGGCCGCGACGTAGGCACAGCGGACGGCTCCGACGTTGGAGCATTAAACCTGCTGCGCACTTATTCGTTGCATCGGAATAGCCCCGTAATCCACCTTGCGAAAAATGGACGGCTCGCTCAGGAATTTAGTCTGGGAGTGTTGACACTGTGTTCCTGTCCGACGCGTGGCGGTGCCATGCACACATTGAACTCGACCAGTGAGGCGAGGCCGGCGACGGGTTTCTGATTTGCCGATGCTGTTGGCAGGGCCACACCTTTCTCGACTCTGGCATCTAGTCGCATAATCAGGTTTGACTTCGGAAATAGAATGGGGGCACAGGATCGTGGTTCAGATAAGTGCCTTGGTTTGGGTTTACCTAGCGTTTACAAAAAAATTCGCTCAAAACAAAGGAAATTAGACATATTTATGCGGAGACGCATTTGATTGTTATCCAGTGCAAGCTGGATCATTTTCTGTTTTTTTTCCAGTACTCTCGTACAGACGACAATGCTAATCCCAACTGTGCCGCTGCCTGCTGCTGAGTCGCGCCGGTCGCCTTAAGATCTAGCACGGCTCTCTCATTCTCAGCATTCAACGGCTTACCCCGACCTCGCTTTATAAGCGAGCCATCCCCGTCAAATTGCTCACTGAGCGCTTCCGTTCCTCCAGCGGTTTGGAAATTTGAAACCTCGATTGCAGATCCACGGATCACTTCAAGAGGCTGCTTTCCCTCTTGGCGAGCAATGCACAAAGTAAGCATCGCCACTGGACTCATTTCAAGCGACTCAGCCAGCTCTGCAAATTTCTCGAGTGTGATGCTCGTTTCAGCATTCTCCAGAGCACTTACCTTACGCCGGTGGGTGGCGTCCGAGACGTCGGCATACCGGGCATGTCGTACTGCGCGGAGCGCACGAAGCACCCCTGCAAATGCGGTTCTCAATTCCATGACTTGCCCAAAACTCAGGATATAGCCACAATTGACCCGCACGAATAAACGTCAATACAGTGTATTATTCGCAAGTCACGGCCAACCTTAGCGTCAGCCATCTCGTGATGGTTGCACCGTAGTGCACTGACCCTTGCCCTCAACCCTCAACCCTCAATGCATCGCCGTCGCGATGGATTCAACGAGAAACCGATGTTTAGAACAGACGATAATGATTTGGCAGGCGTCCCAGGAGTTTTCGGGCAGGGCCTTGCGCACTGGCATGCAGTTTCCAGGATGCTCAGGAAGCATTGGTTCCACCTTTCCGTCAAAATGATCGTGAAGGGCAGGGCGCAAGAGTTTGAGCTGATGGTCAATGACGAACCAAAGCTCCATCAAGTGCTCCAGTCCCAAGACGATGAGGTCTTCGTCAAAGAGATTCAGATTGTCACCCCGGCCAACATGAATGGTGGCGACGCTTGGCGGATGGAGAAGGTCGAGAGCTTGGCCTTGGGGCAAGATTCAGATGGTGACGCCGTCAGTGTAGTGACGGTTGAGGGCGGCTCGATTTATCACGACTCGTATCGCTCCAGCCTGGATGTAAAGACGTTGACCAACGTGCGCACTCTTTACAATCGCAACGCTGGGCGAGGCGTGCACTGACTCGTCAGAGGTGCAGGGGGAATGGCTATCGCGGACGATAACGAGCTGTTGAATGATGACCATGCTTTTATAGACGGCTTATCGCTGAGCCTGGATGAGGCTCGTGAGCTAGTGTCTGAGCGCTTTCCGAGGAAAGCTTATTGCGTGGTCGAGCAGTGGACTCTTTTTCAGGCAGACGTATCCGCTGATGATCTGGCCAAGATTCACGCCGCTGGGCATCTTCCATTGGTGGTCTTTGCCCATCGAGTAATAGAAGATAGCCGTGGTCGCTTTCAGCCAGGCGATTGGGTGCGGTCGAGTATGTGCACATCGTCCGACGGTAGCATCCTGGCTGAGACGAAGAACACGGTGTATGTATTGGTCGGCCCAGGTCGACTTCAAACGGCGAGTCTCAAAACGATTTTCTCTTTTTTCTGATCGCGTATAGCAGTGGTCAGTCCATCTGGTAAGGACACTTCATGCCCGGCTCCATCGATGTAGATTTTCACAGCAAACAGCATTCTGACTTTGATCTCCAGTGCATAGCCGGAGCCGTTTCCCAAGGCTTCGCTGAACCGGTTACTGCATACCTCACTGAAGCCTTCATTAAGTCCCGGACATGTGTTGGAGTCCTATTCGGACATCAGGGCGACGACCCTCACGGAAGGTTCGAAGACTGCCGGGTTATTCAAACCGGTGTTGTGGTGATGGCTCAGAAGGAAGGGGGTTATTGGGTCTTATCAGATGAGGTGGGCAGCAGGTACGTGCTTGTAACATTTCGACCGGATGGTGGAAGCGAGAGTTTGCTGAATTATCTAAAAACGGCAGAACCTCAACTGGAGCTACCTTGCTGAGCTGAACATGAACGATATTCCTTCAAACGGCCATGCCTTACCTGAAATCAAGATTGAAGAGTTCAGAGCGCGCTATCCGCAGCTTTTCTCGGATCCTAGAGTCGATGAGATTTTCTGTGATCCAGGTTGGCGCGATCTTCTTTTGTCCCTTTGCGACACCTTGCAGTCGCATCTAACACGGCATCCTGATGTCATGCCGGTGACTGTCGCCCAGATCAAATCGAAATTTGGCGAGCTTCATTTCTTTTATGACGGTGGTGACGCGTATTGCCGTGGAGCAGTTGATTTGGCAGCCGGGCTTTCGCTGAAAACTTGTGAAAGGTGCGGGGCTCCTGGCAGCCTTGTCGGAGGGCAGTGGGTTAGCACGCTGTGTTCGACCCACGACGGTAGCAGTACCGAATAAAGCCGTAGGATCCGACTCGTTTAACTGGGCTGGCGTGCCGCTTTCGCGGATGGCTGTCGTGAACCGAGCCACTCCGCGTCTCGGCCCTGCCGGGCTTCCATCCTGACGTCTTCGGCCATAGGCCTGCGCGCTCCGCTTACGTGGGGCGCTGATCGGTGCTAACGATTTTTAGATTTGAAATTGAAGCGAATTTGAATGTCCTTCACCTGGGAGGGTGGATGGTTCTCAGTCCTTCGGCTTTAAACATGAGGCTGGAAAATTTACTCACTCGATCATCACGCTTTGGTAGTAGCCAGGCCACATTGAGCGAAGCGTTACCTTGCATAAGCTCGTTGATAACATTTTCTTCTTATTAGAGATTCTGACAATTCTTCGACCCGCAATCACGTTACCCACCACTGCCTCAGATGGCAGAACCCATATCCAATTCGTCATCCTTCGCTCTCATCAAATCGCCCAAGTCGAATCACAGCCTACCAAACCCAAAGCAGCGGCATGCAGCGGTCTTTCTGCGAAAATCAGTTTTTTGATGTCACTAACCGCGACTCGACGGACGAATTAAGTACAGTAATGTATAGATCTGCTGGGCTAGTGTCTGCGACTTGACTTTTAGAGAGAGAATTTTCAGTATTGCCACTGCGCCAATGACGGTGGCGTTCAGCCCTAGCTAGATAAAGCCTCTGCACCGTTGCTTCAACTTCTTCATCCCAGCCATCTCGAATGGTCAACGGAATACTAGGGTTCAACGTTGGCCGTGAGAGGTTTGGCCATGAGTCGTTTTGTTACCCCCTCCCTCAGTGCTTTCAAGTCGGATGCAGCTGTCCTGCTTCGCGATTTCCGTGACGGTTGTCCTGATGCCACCAAAAGGCTTGCTCGGTATTTGTCTCGTCCCAAGACAGAAATCAAGCTCGCGACATGCCTGCGAGCCATCGCCAGAGAATACGAGACCACATACGAGGAAATCACAGCTGAAGAGCAGCTGATTTCTAGGTACGCGCAGCATTCCTATGCGCAGGGGTACTGGAGGCAGCCCTACAGCGGCGAGTTTCGTCGTGCTCGATTCCTGCTTCAGTTTGATGCGCTTATTGAGTGCCTACGAGATCAGGTGCCCCTTGCCGTCGCAGCCAAAAAAAGAAATGTAGATTTCAGTGGCTTTCACTTCAGCAGCCTGCTTTTCAGCAGAATCAGCCTAGTGCTTGATCGGAAAAAACTTCCGGACTTCAGCAATCTTCAAGCGCCAGGAAGTCTTGTGCACTCGCACTGGATATTGGACGTAAAGAGTTTTAGAAAATCCAATTTCAGAGATGCAAAATTCTATTCGATTAGCGTCGATCCGTTGGTACTCCCGGGGGTCAATTGTTGGATGGCAGATTTCGACAATGCCGACTTAACTGGAGCGGATTTTCGTGGATCCTACCTTCGAGGTGCGAGTTTTTGTAGCGCGAATTTGGAAGGAGTGGATTTTCGAAATGCCAATATTTTCGAATGCAATTTCAACCGTGCTCAACGGGCGTTTGTGAGCGGTAACGTTCCAGACGATGATTGGGACGTAGGCCCATGTGGGGCTGTTATTGCTGACGATGACCTTAAGTCTTAGTCAGGCCGAAAAATAGCCAAGGCGCTGTGGTGATATTTCGTTACTCGACTAATCTCAGCAATCTTCCTGCTCGCGTGAGGTTAGCCATGACCCCGCGCGAAGTAGGCGAGAGGCTTCTCAGCATTCGCCGTCTCCATTCTGTGATTAGTGCAGACGAAAGAAGTGGGCCAGTCGGTAAGAAATCATCGAGTGTCGAATCTCCGGCTTTTCATATGGACGCTAACCGTGAAGGACTGACTTATGCGAATTGCAAAGCTTGAAGTCCAAAACTTTCGGGGTATTAAACTATTAGTCTGGTCTCCCGGGTCTCAAGCGCTGTGTTGCATTATTGGCCCAGGCGACAGTGCAAAAACCACCGTCTTGGATGCGGTTGAAGCGTCATTGTCGTCGAGGTGGTTCACATTCAATGAAGCAGACTTCCATGAGGGAGACACTCAGTCCGTCATAAAAATCGAGGTCACGATAGGGGAGCTATCTAAGGCGTTACTCTCCGACCAGCGGTTTGGCTTGTACATCAGAGGCCTGAGATCTGATGGAATTATTCATGACGAACCAGCGGCAGATCATGAGCCGGTACTGAGCGTCAGGCTCACTGTCGACGCGACCATGGAACCGGTGTGGGAACTCGTTTGCGACCGTTATCCAACACCGCGTGTTCTATCCAACCGTGATCGCTCTCTCTTTGGAGTGGTGCGCCTAGCCGGGGAAGAAGCTCGTCATCTGACCTGGGGGCAGGGCTCTGTACTTGCTAGGATGACAGGCGACCAAGAGGGCGCTGCGCAGCAACTTGCAGAGGCGTATCGGGTCGCTAAGCAAACAGCCAATCTGTCATCAATTCCCTCGCTGGTAGCGGCAGCCGAACGTGCTGAGCAATTGGCCAAGGAGTTAGGCGCATACGTTAAGGAAGGCTTTGCTCCGGATCTTGAGCTCGGTAGAGGCGGATTTAGCTCAGGATCTATCGCGCTGCATGATGGTACGACACCACTTAGGCTGTCCGGCCTAGGCACGCGTCGATTAGCAACTCTCGCAATCCAGCGAGCCTCGATCATGGAAGGAGCCATCGTCCTGGTTGATGAGTTGGAGCAGGGACTTGAGCCTCATCGTGTTCTTGGAGCGGTTTCGGCCCTTCGGACGGCCCATGAGCGAGCATTCACTGCACGCGTTGCGACAGGTCAACTCCTGATTACGACCCACTCGGATGTAGTACTTTCAGAGCTGAAGAGCGAATCGATCTTTGTAATGCGTCGGTTCAATGGTCTCGCATGGATCAATCAGGCGCAGACGGATGCGTTGGCTAAAGTCCTGAAGCACGCGCCTAGAGCCTTATTCGCTCGCAGGATCCTTGTCTGTGAGGGCGCCACTGAACTTGGCCTGATTCTCGGGCTGCGAGAACTCTACAGGCCTCGCCACAATGATGTTCCAGTTGAGCATCTTGGATCGGCTATCGTCGATGGTAATGGAGCAGCCGCCCCTTCACTCGCACTCGCGCTGGCAGGATTAGGGTATAGCACCGGATTGTTTCGAGACTCTGATCGGCGTTTACCTGCGGCAACCTCCGCGAGTCTCCAGCAGATAAACGTGGCAGTTTTCGAGTACGGGGACGACCTTTGTACTGAGCAAGCCATTTTGCAAGCAAGTTGGCCTGACATCGTTGATATGCTGCTTAGAGCTACGACGAATACGTTGGGGTCAGCGACTATCCTGGCGCAGCTGAGACCTTCGTTTCCAGGCAGTGATGTAACCGCACCCTTTGCTAACTGGATTCCCGCAGCGCCGGGGAGTGGGGGAAACCAATCTCGCATTGCGGAGCTTGCGGTTCAGTACAATTGGTTCAAGTCGGAAGAGCGGGGACGCGCCATCGCACCTTCTGTTAATCAGCTTGTAGAGCAAGGCCAACCCAGCCGATTGTCTCTTTGCCTTAAAGCAATAGAGCGGTGGCTGTATGTCCAGTGACCTTGATTGGCTCTTCAACTTGAGTTGTCGCTCAATCGTAGCTCCAGCCGGATATGGAAAAACGGAGATCTTGGCCAAGGCAGCCGCCTACTTTCCACGTTCGCTAATTCTTACTCATACCCATGCCGGCGTGCATGCCATTAGCGATCGTGTGAAGCGCCTGGGCATTCCCAAAGAGCGGGTAGCAATCGACACCATTGCGAGCTGGGCAAGCCGTTACGCATATGCATTTCCAATACTTGCCAACCATCCACCCAAAAATCCGAGAGGTGTTGAGTGGAACCAGGTCTACCAAGGGGCTCTAAATGTACTGTCTAATCCCATAGCTCAAAGGATCGTTCAGTCTTCCTACGATCGGATCTACATCGATGAGTATCAGGATTGCGAGAGTTTCCAGCACACCATCGCCAATACCTTGGCCCGCATTGTCCCTACGCTGATCTTCGGTGATCCGATGCAGGGTATTTTCGAGTTTGTGGAGTCAAAAATTAGTTGGAGTGCCGAGGTAGTTCCGAGCTTTCCAGTGGCGTATGAACTCACCGAGCCACATCGATGGAGCACCTGTAACCCCGCGTTAGGTGTCTGGATCGCCGACGTTCGTCAGAGACTACTTGCGGGTAGCCCCATTGATTTAAGGCAGGGGCCAATTAACTATCGAGCCGCAGCTAATGCCTTCGATATGTCGCTTTTCTTTGAAGGCATTGATGAGCGCAATGGATCGACAGCTGCAATCCATTGTCGGCGGGGGATTTGCGATAACCTCGCTAGAACCAGTAGAGGTGCTTATCAGGCCATTGAGGAAATGGCGGGCGCGCGCCTTATCCAGTTTGGTCAGCAATGGGATGCATCGGTGAATGCGTGGCAGAGAATTGCTGCTTTGAACGCATTGTTGGATGACGCAATGGCTCGCGACATCGATCAACCAGCGGCAGTTGATAACCTATACGACCTTAATGTTCGACGACAGGCCGCATGGGATAAATTTGAACTCACCGGCTCTGCAGAGAGTGCTGCCGATGTATTATCACATGAGAAGGCTCATCCACTATCCCGTACGCACCGAGGCGAGCTGCTAAGCGACGCGCGACGGGCTTTGGTAGAGGTTTCGTTCGGACGCAGCGATTGCTTGACGGTCGCATGTCAGCAGGCGCGTCAGCGTTTGAGCCATACAGGGCGTGGGCCGACAAAACGAGTAGTTTCTACTCCGTTGCTACTCAAGGGACTGGAGTTCGATCACGTGCTGATTCCCGATGCGACCCATTTTTCAAATGAGCGATTCGCCTGCGCGAAACTCTTCTATGTGGCGATTTCAAGGGCGAGATATACGTTATCGATATCGTCCTCTAGCCCGATTCTTCAGTTTCCCAAACCGATCCTGTAAGGATTGACGATGTCTGCTTATGGCGATCAGTCCACTGGCCCGTGATCGCTTCCGGCCAAAAGCCCGCCGCTCACAAGCGACCGTTGTCGACCCTTTGCAGCCGTTTAAGATGTCTGAGAAACCAGGGGCGATTCAGATCAACCACTCCAGCCCAGGGAATTTTCTGCTCATTCGTGACAACCTAAAGCCCGCCACCTTCCAAGACTCAAGAGAACTCTGAATGTCGCTACCGACCAAAACGCCCATCCGCAACGTTCACATGCGGGCATTAGCGAGCGTCAACGACCAATTGTGCCTCACCCTGTTTATGCACGAAGATGTCGATGCGAGATGGCAGGAGTTAGCGACGTTGCGCCCGACTGAATTTACGAGCGAAGTGTTCCCTGATAACGAGTTCGCCGAGCGAATACACGTTCCTATGACACGCCTGTTGTCGTTTCGTGATGCTCAACTCAATACATCGCTGGGAGTGAGCTTCGCTTTCGCAGTCGAGCAATTGCTTCTCTTCATCGAGGCTGCTTTACGGCACTGGGGAGATATAGCTGAAACCCCCATTACACTGGCTGATCCCATTGATGAGACGTTGAATCAGCATTTGGTGACGCATACTGTGCCAATAGAGCCCTCATTGCTGAGGACGGTTAAATACCTGAGATTAAGGCGAAACCACGTAATCCACGGGGCGACCGAGCTTTCGAGCGAGTACTCGAAGCTCCTGAAGCACGACGCACCAGGTCTTCAGAGATTCTGGGAGGCACGTTCATCCATCCCCGGCCTGATTTTCGGAGACAAATCTCCAACAACCTTTTCTCCGAGTGAGACGATTACGTTGGTCAAGCTCGTCAGGGTGTGCCTTGAAGAGATTGATACTAGCGTTGCTGGTCAGCTGCGGCCAAATTGGATCTTCAGATCAATCAATGCGGGGCTTTTGAGGGATCGTCATGAACTACGCGTGAAAAATCCGGTGGTGGTGGGCCGAAGAATCCGAAAGATCAAACATCATTCGGGCTCGATGTATGGTCTGCACGTTCAAGCTTCAGATATTGCGAGCGCTCTGGGAGAGTCACTCCAATAGATAAGGCAATACGATGCAAAGGTCTGTCATATAGATTCCGTTGACAGACCGCTTTTGGCCGATTGCAGCCAGTAGCGAGACGTTGCTTTCGACCTGAAGAGATTTCAACGAAGTTTCACCGACGTACTACGGCGTTCTTTTAGGTGGCAATTCAGGTGTCATCGGCAAGCTCGCTCTGAGGATTTAAGCCCCATGACTGACCGGTTGGTGTCAAGCTATCCTGACGTACACCATGCTTTCGATGCTCTAGAACCAGACGAGAAAACGCGGGTGGCTAATTGTATAGTTCTCTGGGCGGGATGAAGTAGGGGGTGACTCTAACGAGGTCGCTGAACTGTTGTCGTGTGGAGGTCGGGCCCGACTTGAGACTATATGCGCTCAAATGGAGGAACAATACTTCTATCTGCTGGAGCGCGACGACGACGGATCTTTTGCTTGGTTTTGCAAGGCCCGCGCATATAGTGCTAGCGTGTTCCTTGCCCGTAATGAACTTGACGACGCGGTCTATGAATCGATTTTCGCGATTGATAAACCGTTCCAGGTTAGTGATTTCTTGTGAAAGCGTTGTGCGGTGTGAGCAACGAAAAGCTGTCGACGACCACTTTCGACCCATTGCAGCGCTTCGCATCCGGCAGAGGTCGGCCAAAAGTAATTGCCGGTCAGCAACGATGAAATAGAGTCTACCGTATGACGAAAGTGTTGGAGACGAGCCTTCAACCCTCTCCCATCGACACGTTTCGTGCGAATCGAGTAATGTACCTACGAATTTTTTTGCGCATTTGTTCGAGTCAGCGAGGCTACCTATACAGTGGCTTAAAATTATTCGATTAGCTCATCCAGGTCGGCCAAAACTGTCCCCTGAATAGACCATTAGGAACGTTTATGAATAATCTCGCGGACATAGCTTTGAACTATCTTTGGACGCTGAATTTTTCAAGCGATGATTTAGGGTTTGACGAAGATTGGGTAGTAAAAGAAATTGAGTCTATGTCTCATGAGATGGAACATAATTTCACTGACGCAGAGCGTCAAGCTGTCAAGGAGTCTGCGAGCCGAGCTTTGACGAGGTGGCTAAGGGAGGCTGATGAGCACGGCTATACGCCACGCAAACTTCTTAAACCAGAACAAAGAATTTTTCTAGAGTGTATTGCATCAGGAAAATTCAGCGGCCCAGAACTCTGATTACTTCAAGCGGGCAACTCGGCCGTTTGAAAAAAGAAATAGCGTTATTCAGCCTCACCGTTCGACTCGTGATGTCGGGTCGCAAAGTCAGTCAACAGCCGGTTCTTGCCAACTGCCGCTGATCGCGATGTGATGCAATGGGACGATAGCTGGGGGTCGTCCCGTAGTCTGCACGCCATCTGTTGAGCAGGCAGTATCGGCCGGAGGAGGGGAGATCAAGGTTGATCTAGGCGCGGCCATTTGCGTGTGAAACAGCAGGATCGGCAATGTGATTGCCCTTGTCGGCTCGTATTGTCCGCCTTCAATCATCAATTGTCCCAGTTCTAACCGGGACGTGCTTAACCACCATTAGCCCGGTTGAACTGCCAACGCGTGGAACGACCCGCTATGCCGGTAAGTCTACCTGTATCTACTCATGGTTAAGGTGCAGCGCAATGGATAAGACAATCACCGTCGATCAACTGGCTACCACCGACCTAAGATCAATCAACGAAATATGGCTCGGCGGGACGCATACCCAGCTATGCCTATGGCGTGGCGAACAGGTCTTCACCCACGAGATGATGAGCGAGGGCACCCACGATCAGAATGTCCAACGCCTGTGCTTGCAGTTGGTGAACCCTGACGATCAAACCGCCGTAGCCAGCGTTGAGGTAATTGTGCGCGAACGGCTGAAAAAAATGGGGAAAGAGGGCGAATTTTATCCCGCAGAGGAGGCTGATACTCATCAATAAGAAAAGGAGTATCGGCCATTCATGGGGCGTTGATCAAAGGCCTGTTGTCGCTTGGAAGCGTATAATCCGATGATGATTCTGGAACGCTTTGGATGACTCAGTCAATTCAGTAACACCATGGAGCAGGCCACGGTTTATGGATATCGAATTTCGCGGTAATGGCATGCGTGATAACCCGTCTGTAGGTACATGCGATGAGTACGGCGTGAGCGGGATTACCAGCTTTGACGATTTGACCGAAGCTCGTCGTAAGATTGCTGAGGCGCACCCAGGCTTTAAACTCCTGATCTCGCTCGATGATCTGCACCAAGCTCGCTACACCTCGGGGCATGCGCGCAATAATTTAGGGATGGACGATGCATCGGAGCAGGACATAGCGGGTTTACCTCCAGAGTGCTTTGAGAATGGTGAATACATAGGCTATCCGACTACGAAAGCGGAGTTCGCAATCGGTCTTCGCAATTTCATGACCCTGGTTGCAGCCACGTCTTTCGAGGATGCTTGCACTCATGGTTTGACGCTAGATCAGCAGGCCCTCCAGGAGTGGATCGGTTACCAGAACAACCCTATCTCTCTTCTAGAGCAGCCTCTTTCAGCGCTCTTGGTACCCGTTCAGCAGTCCTGCCAGGCACTCGCGGCTTTTCCGAATGGCTATTTCACTTCGGATCTGGATCCCGCGAAAAACTTTGCCGTTGCGCGTCATTTTTCAGAAGCCCATGGCTATGGGTTGATGGGCGTAGGTGCTTCTTACATCGGCTTCATTCGTGCTGAACCGCCTGATACATCACTTGCTAACGTCGTAGCCAAAGACTTCTGTGCGCTCTATAACACTAGCGATGAAGACCTACAGACACGCATTTCTGCAGTCGCACAGGCGATCTCTGGTCGGACTTATCTGTGGCTTCGTTACGTGGAATGAGCTCCGTGAATAGCCAAGTCTCGCCAGTCGATTTATACATCAAAGTCAACCTATAGCCGGGTTAGGGAGTATTAATTTTAATTGGCTAGATTAATGATGAAGAAATTCTAATGCGTTATTATCTCTTGGGGTGAGTATGAGTTTTGAGTCTGATTCCGAAGTTGGAAAACTGGCATATAAGTGGTATACGCGGTTGGCGTCGATAGGAATGGGTCACTATCGTGCCGCTATGCGATATTCATTTATCCATAAAATGATCTCAATCCCGGCAATTGTTTTTTCAGCAGCTGTTGGAACTACGGTGTTCGCCAGTATGCAGCAACAAATAGATATTTTTTGGCAGGTGATGGTTGGAGCTATGAGTGTATTGGCTGCGGTAATGACTGCCCTCCAGAGTACACTGGGCTATCAAGAACTTGCTGAAAAACATCGCGCTGCTGGTGCCAATTACAATGCATTGGGAAGAGAGATGGAGTTTATGTTTGAATCGGGTGGGGCAAATAATTTTGAATGTTTGGATAATATACGTCAGCGTATAGATTCGCTCGCTAAAGAGTCGCCTCATATTCCGAAGTCGGTACATGGCTATATGCATAAGCACGGCGTGTCAGATGAGTGGGTTCTACAGGAAAAATCTGAGGTTTGATGATAAATAAAGTAATGGTTTGTTGATTTAGCGCTCGCCAGTAATGACTGCAGCCTTAAGGAGGTAATTAACCCTCTAGATTCCCATGCATGGTCACCATGCTTCGTTGCGTACGCCAAAAGTCGGCTCACGGAAAGCTCGTCAGCTGAAGGTTTACATCAAACCCCACAGCGGCGAGGTTATTGTGACAAAAGGTTGCAGTCACGCGGGCTTGAAGAGGAAGGCAGAGCAGGCAGTGACACTGTTGAGTCTTGTTGGCCAAGTGATTTTGATTTGACTACCCAAGGGGCCCTTTTTGAGGGCCTTCTTTATTTTTTAGACCGATCAGGAGCCCTGTTTGCACCGCTTGTTTTTTCGTCAATCAAAATCGCCTCATGACGGTGCAATTCGCCCTCAAACGCCTGGATTCGCGAAGCAAAGTAGGGAAGAAAATGCTTCTTGGCTGGTGAGCGAGCCATTGCCCTGAATCGTCATAATGCATGGGCTATGATCATCCAGTTGACACCCACCAAATGACTAAAGCTCCTGCCCATGGAAGACACATCCGAGGTTCTCACTCCAGCCGATGACTTGTCCGAAGATGTCGTGACGAGAGAGTCGCTTTATGAACAGGTTTGGTCGGCTCCTATGACCAAAATCGGCGAACGATATGGCGTGTCTTCAAGCTATTTGGCTCGAGTTTTCACCAGCTTAAATATTCCTCGTCCACCGGTGGGGTATTGGGCTCAAGTCGCAGCGGGCAAAGCTAAAGCGCGTCCACTGTTGCCTGAATCTCGGCCTGGCGATTTGACTGCGTGGAGTCGAAATGGAGCACCTCTCCAGGTTTCGCGATCTTTGCCAAAAGAACGTCAAAAAACGAACCGAAAAACATCTCCAGCCCCTGCTGCACTGCCTCGCAGGCACTCACTTTTACTAGATATTGAAGAGCACTTTAAGAAGGTTCGCGACAGCGAGAACGGTTATTTACGGCCCACAAAACGTTCCATGGCGGATTTAATTGTGAGCCGTACCGGGATAGCCCATGCGGTAGGTTTTGCCAACCAGTTTTACTTAGCTCTGATGAAAGAAGGTCTTGCAGTAGCGCTCAGCGATCCTGCTACACGTATGAATCGTGAGTCAGTTGATCACAGGGAAAAGGCCTCAACGAGGTACATACATCCTTCGCTGTGGCAGCCGCAACGTCCTACCGTGGTTTACATCGGAACCATAGTTTTTGGTTTGACCATCTACGAAATCAGTGAGTACGTCGAGGTCAAGTACGTAGACAAAGAGTACGTTCGACTAAGTTCACTTCCATCCAATCAACGTCGCTCTCCTTATCGCAATGATTGGGTAATGAGTACCGACATGCCTACCGGTCGCCTCTGCCTCCAAGTTTATTCCCCTTACTACCGAGCAGATTGGATTAATCGCTGGATCGAGGACAGGCCTGGTGATCTGGTCAGCAAAATCCCAAGCATCGTCAAATTCTTGATTGCTGAAGCCCCAGGACTTGCCAAAAAAGTGGAGGTTGAGCGAGAAAGGGCTGGGCTCGAATGGCAGAAGCATCAATTGCAAATGGCTGAGTGGCAAAGAAGAGAAGAGGAAAAACGTCGACTCAAGGCGATCCAGGATAGCCGTGAGCAGCTAGAAGCTGTGATTCAGACTTGGGCAAAGGTAAACAGCATTCAGGCGTTCTTTGACGATATAGAGAGATCCGCGCGTAGGCTCGGAGATGATGAACGGAATGTGATTATCGAGCGGCTGGCTAAAGCGAAAGATCTGATCGGGGATTTGGGCGCGTTGAAACACTTCAATGGATGGGAACCTCCAGCATTTTGAGTCTATCCGGGCCATCTTGCCGTTCTGTAAGCCCTGCGGAGCTGCTATGTCTGCTAAGACTCGCAAGTGTAGGCTTTAAAAAAGGCCTACTGCTTTCACTACCTGCAGCGTAATAATGGTATTTGCGGTGTTAGCGCTAATCTCCGTCCAGTTCGTTATCTTTTCAGCTATCTTTTGGTGCCTCATGAATAAATGGACTTTTCTTCTGGCTGTAATGCTGACGCCAATAGCCAGCGCTACAGATTTGAGCAAATCATGCTCGATTGCTTCCTGCGACGCCGGAGAAAAGGTGATCACCTATATAGAAAAGGGCGAATTTTACTTTGCATGCCCCACAAAAGATCTTTCGGAATACGTCGCTACTCTATTGGGGCTTGTGTCGGCCACCTACCAGTTAACCGGAAAGCTACCGAACATCTCACCGAAGACTGGCGAGCCAGAATATCAAGGGCAAACAAAGGAAATGATTGATGCTCTTCGCTCGAATGCGGGTGTTTCAACCTTTGACCAAGCCCAAGCGTTATGCACCAAAGGAAAGGCGAAGATCCCAGTTATGGTTATGAATAACCCAGAAGACGCGATGTCAATTTGGGTTGTTGGGGCGAATCAGAAGCCTTTTTGGATGCCAAAAAGCTTCCTTAATAAACGCTAATTCGAGTTGTAGCCAAATGATGCGTAGATGACTGCCTCGGGGATCCACGTGATCGCGGCTAATTGAGAGGCCACGAGCGCAGCCAGGCGTCTACCTTTTCTTGCCTACTCAGAACACAAAGCTTCGGCCTTCCGATATCTAGGAGGTCGAGCAACCGTTGCCTGTCCATTTCCGTAGGGAACCACTCGGCGATCTCGACACTGCAGTGCTTGGACTCGCTCAGTGCCCATCTCACAATCATGTCGGCTACTGCTCGGTAGTGATCAGCCATAAAGAGCTTTCTCCAATCTGCCGACCAACCACTGTGAAACAGTTGGTCGGTTACGTCAGTTACGCCCGCATCGCCAAAAAAGTCGGTGGTATCTGGATAATGGATGCCGGCAAGCGACACCTTCGCCACTCCTGCTTCTCGGTCGAAGTACAACAGAAAATGCCACCCACCAGTAGTGCTTTCAGGGTATGGAAAATTGATCGCAGCTTTCCCGGTTATGTAGTGCTGGCGTGAGACGCGTTTGAGATCAAAATCGAACAGTGGCTGCCTCATGGGAGTTTTTTGAGTCGGGCTAGACCTTGCTTGATATGTCCGGTGTTCTCACCGATTGCCTCCAGAGCCCCGCGAACGTTATTTCCAACATCTGCATGTCCGTGGGCTTCCACATGGAGGGTCAACTCCATCAGGGCTGCCTCCAGGGCGAGCTGGTTCTCGTACATCCTTTCCAGCACATCTGACAACGAGTATTCACTGGGCATTTGTATCCTCCTTAAGGGAAACTCAGCATAGCGCAGCCAAAGGAATGAACTAGCGCTTCACAGAGAGACCGACTCGGTAGCCGATGGTATAACCTTCAATAAGGCATCTCCCGACTTCATAGTGATCCTGGTCTGACTTCGCTTTAAGTTCGTGCAGCCAGCACCAGGTTGCGCCTCTAGAAAATGCGCTCCGAACGTCATTCCTAAGTAGGCGATCTCCCCAGCGTGCAAATCAGCCGCAGGCTTCCCATCTAAAAGGAACCTAACACTGCAAGCTGCTTCAAGTCGCGACTCGAGCATTACGACGAGCTGGGCATCAGATTTTTTTGTGAAATTGTAAATTCGGGATGCGGGAACCCGATTAGCACCCTCATGCGATGTCTGCATGGAGGTGCAGCCAAATAGTGAGGTAAGCGCCACAAGGAAAATGAATTTCTTCATCCTGTTCCCTCATGTGATTTGAACTGTCATGCCCTAGGACAAACCCAAGGCAAGAGTCTTAAGTCTTTTTTCAGTCTCTTGGTCAAAATGCTCATATAGCGCTTCGCCCTGATCTGCGGTTATTCCGCCTGCACAAATCAATCCCAGGACGAACCCATTAGCTCGTGCGCCACTTTTGACGGCCAGGATCATTGATCCGGCGCGTTCAATTTCAGCAATAATCTTTTCAGTTTGCCGTCGGATGACTTCAGGCAAACCCTCGGTCGCGTGGTTCATAGCCGCCTCCGCTCGATTTGCTACCGCAACCCTTTGGCGGTTCTAGTTTGAATATCACATGAAACACATGACCGGGGTCACGGAGCAGAGGTTCAAAAGAGTAGCCGCTGAACCTGAAGCAGGCAGGTGATCAGTAGTGAAAACAGCACCCGCGAGAATTCGTATCTTATCCCCCCTAAGAACGGGACGAAGTCGCCTCTGGTTCACCGTCTTTTGTTGGAAGATTTCTGCGTGTCATCACCCGCAGCAACGCGCAGCACACTTGCTTCAACGCAGGGACTCTCGATTTTGATGAAGTCATCAAGCTGGCAACGCTGATGTAAAAGTAAAGTGCGGTCATCAGCAAGCGGAGCGCGCAGGCGGGAGGATGGAAGCCCACAGGCCAAGACTCGGCAACGGCGAGGCTTGGTTCACGACAGCCGTCCTCGTAGAGGCCCGCTCGAACTTGGCTCTCTAGAGCGCTTTCAGGAGACGCTCAAGCGTCTGATGTTCCCAAGTGCTGAGCAACGCTATTGGGTCAGTGCCAAAGCGGTCTCCTGCGTCAAACGACCACCGCCGTCCTTCCGGACTTTCGCATTCTTCGCAGTAGTCGAGCGTGTCGCAATCGTTGTAGATCGATATCCGCCAACCCCCGACGCCCACCACGAAATGGCCCGCATAAATCTCATCCCAAGACGCCAGGCTCACCTTGGTCATCGTCCGTCGCTCGAAGGTGACCTCTCGCAATATTTGGCATACCTCTCTCGCTGACAGCTCAGCCGCAGTGCTATTGCTGACGCTACTTACCTGGGATGAACGAGCTGCCGCTCTGGCCTCTTTCAGCCTTTGCTCAGCGTACATAGCCGGATCATCAACTGGCAGCGGATAGCCTGCAGCTGAGAGAGCTTCGGCGCGCTCTTCAATGAGCAAACGCTCGGGATCGCGAACTGCTTGGTAGGCTCTGCCTAGCACGCGCTGAGTTACGTCATTTAGCGGCTCCCCAGGACTCACTTTCCAGCCAGCGTAGTCTGGGTATTTGGTTAGCTTGTAGCCACAGCAGTTAGGCACGTGGTTGGTGATCTCATACTCGCGCCACTCGGTCATTGCCTGGCCATCGATTGTCAGCGGGTTGCGCTCGATCAGCCACGCTACGGCATTGATAAGTTGCCCATGCGAAAACACTACGATGTCATGAGCAGGATGCTCTGCAAGTCGATCCAAGAAAGACTGAGCCCGAGATATAAAGTCCAGGAAAGACTCGGCACCTACACCATCCGTGAATGCGGGGTCTGCTTTGGCCCAATATGCTTCCACCCAATCTCGCCTCTGAGCAACGGTCGTGTTGGTACAACGCTTTGGTTCAAGGTAAGTAAATTCGTGAATGGGCCAGGTCTCGAACGGGGTAGCGGGGAAGACCGCAACGGTCGCCATTGCCGTTGCGTGCGCGCGGACGAAAGGCGAGGCAACGATCAGAGTCGGAGCCTGGGTGAATGACCCAGACACCAGGTGCGCTTGTTCAACACCCTTCGAGGTGAGAGGGATGGTCGCGTGATCTAGGCTTGCTTGACCAGCGTTCGCGGCACTTTCCCCATGGCGTATAAGCTTCACATCCTTCATTAACACGGTACTCGCATAGCTTCACGTAATCGTTACCGCTCGATTTTTTTAGGAATACACACTTGTCTCTCTCCTTAGCCAAGTATATACCGCAGTCACCAGTACGAATGATCACATATGGGCTCGAGTTGTTCTTCGGTGAAGAGGGCTTGTGCACCGGCGGACGTTGCATTTCGAGTAGGATGGTAAAGCTTCTGCAGCCCACGCCGGGACTGCTCCTGACTTGTTTTGAGATTCGCTATGACCCAGCATTCGGACGCCTTCATTGACCTTGATCGCACCTTCTCCCAAATCCCTCTCGATGCTGATGTGTCTGACGATACAGACCTGAGCGGTCGGCATAACCGGCATGGAGAGCTCCGCTGGCCTAATTTGCTCACTCGTAATCGGGTGATACTGCTGTCCGAGGCGGGTTCAGGAAAAACAGCTGAGATACGAAACGTCGCTTGCCAGCTCAGGAGCCAAGGCAAGACTTCATTCTTTCTTCGTATTGAGTACGTCACTTCAGATTTGGAAGACGCCTTCGAAGTGGGGACTTTCGATGAGTTCGAGAGGTGGCTCGCTTCAGACACCGAGGGTTGGCTGCTCATGGACTCAGTCGACGAGGCCCGATTAAATGATCCCAAGGATTTCTAGCGCGCAATTCGAAAGCTTGGCCGTTTGACCCAAAACGTCGCAGCCCTGGCGCACATACTCATCACTGGGCGAAGCACAGCATGGCGCGCAAAGACGGATCTTGCTATCTGCGAGAAGGCTTTTGCGTTTGGCCCCGTAGCTCGGCAGACAACCTCCACAACGGCTGGTGGTTTTGAAGACGTTGTGCAAACGGAGCCATACAATACCGGGCCAGATACTTCGTTCCTCTTAGTGACGCTGGACGACATCCATGGCGACCAGATTGATCGGTTCTTAAGTGCCACTGGCGTCCAAGACATTAAAGCGTTTCGCGCCGCAGTTGAGCGCAAGGAGGCATGGTCGCTTACCACTCGCCCTCTGGACTTCTTGGAGCTCGTTGACTTCTGGCTCGAGCATCGGCGTATAGGCTCGCGCTTAGAGCTAATGAAAAGCAGCATCAATCGGCGCCTTGAAGAGCGTGATCAAGATCGCGCCGAATCCAGGCCTATTGCGCCAGATAGGCTCAGAGCAGGCGTGCGGTTAATTGCAGCAGCTACAACATTAGGGCAAATATCTGCGATCCGAGTCCCTGATGGTGAGACCAATAAAAGTGGGGTTCCCATTCGCGACGTGCTGACGGATTGGAGTGACACAGAATCAGCAGCCTTGCTGAATCGACCAATATTCGAGCCGGGCATCTATGGAACGGTTCGTTTTCACCATCGTACTGTCCGAGAATACCTAACAGCGGAATGGCTCCACGAGCTGATACGTGGCGCAGGTTCGCGGGTCAAAATTGAAAACTTGTTCTTCTGTACACAATACGGGCTGGAGGTTATCAATCCTTCGATGCGTCCAGTTTTACCCTGGCTTGCGCTGTTGGATGAACCCATTTGTACAAGGCTAGAGGAGGTTGCTCCGGAAGTGTTTTTTGAGGGAGGCGATCCTGGACAGCTTCCACTGAGCACGCGTCGAAAGGTGCTGCGTAAAGCGTGCGAGTACTTGGCGCAGCCTGCTCACAGTCGGACGATGACTGACTATTCAGCCGTACAGCGATTCGCGCACCACGATCTCACTGAGGACATTAAAGAACTACTGACGCTTTACCGTACCAACGATGACATCGTCTGGTTCCTCTTAAGAATGGTATGGCAGGGCGAGGTGGTTGGTGCACTTGCAGAGACTAAGCAATTTGCCCTTGATGCTCAGCACAAACATACTCGTTTGGCAGCAATCCGAGCCGTTATGGACTTTGGAACGGCCCAAGATGTAGCCGATGTACGCCTAGCGTTGCTGGCAGGAGACTCCAACGTTAACCGGGACTGGTTAGCTGAGCTGCTTGACGGACTTGCGCTCGATAGCCAATGGCTACCTTGGCTATTGCAGGCGATCGAGAGAACTGCGAAGAAGGAGCGCTTTAGCGGTAGGGACACCCTGGCGATGAATCTTTCCTCACTGGTAATGGATTGTCTGCTAGAAAACCTGCCACCCCTCATTTGCGGACTCGGTGTGCTTTTAGACAAACCTCCAACTGAAGGGCACGGTTTCAGTACTATCTCTAAGAGGTACAGCTGGCTTGCAGAGATAGCTGGCATGGCAGTACTTCGTTTGGTCAAGGTACGAGACCTGCTTGCGCTCGAGGAGTCTGCCCTCGCGATTCTGAGCAAGCTGGCCTGGGCTAATATTTATGATGAGCGAGATACTCGAGAGCTCGGAGAAAAGCTCCGGGAGATCGTGCCTACTTGGCCGGAGCTCGATTATCAACTGTTCTGGTATGACGTCGCATTGGCCCGTAACGGCCGGGTGCATCGCGGGGAACCCGTAACTGAAGTCTGGCAGTTGCTGGGTTTTCAACCATTCTGGTCGTTGAATAAAGAAAACTTTAGCCTCGCCTGCGAACAAATCGTGAGCCTTGGGGATCCGCATGATCGCCAGATGGCGCTCAGCATGGCGTTTAACATCTACATACAGCATGGCAAACCATCTTCTTGGGAGGTTCAACTTCGGCAAGCAGCTGATGCTCATGACGAGCTTCGCGAGAAGCTTCAAATTCTCTTGAACCCACCGAAGCGAGAAGTCGAGGAGTGGGAGATCAAGCATGCACAGTGGGCGGAAGAGGCCGCCCAGCGCAAGTCTGAAGAGGAAGAGCATCGTCGCTCTTGGCGTGAGGGGCTAGCCGCCGAAGTGGCGCTGATAAACAGCCCCGAGCCAGGTGTGATGACTCAAAATCAAGCTTATCTAATGGATCAAATGCGACAGGGCTCATCGTCCTCAAATACTTGGAGCAGCGGCAATTGGCAGTCGCTCATAGTTGAGTTCGGCATGCCTGTTGCTCAAGCGTTTCGTGCCAGCGCTATTAATTTCTGGCGGGGCTATTGCCCAACGCTGCCATCGGAGGGGGCTGCTGCCAATTCGACCCCATATCAAGTGATTTTTGGGTTGACGGGGCTCGCTATCGAGGCGGAAGAGGAGCCATCCCGCTTCTCGGAAATGTCTGCCGACAATGCTGAGTACGCAGCTCGCTATGGGCTACTTGAGCTGAACGGCTTTCCGGAGTGGCTTCCCAAGCTTTTCGGGTTGTACCCGCGTCTTATTCAAGAAACTGTATTGCGCGAAATCGAATATGAGCTGGATTCACCACGTTTGGAGTCAGGCGGCAATCGTGTGCTACAAAGATTACGCTGGGGCGGTGACTGGATGTACGGGGGGCTAGCTGCTCCGCTCATGAGCCGCCTGGCACAGCCCATCAACGACTTTGAGGCTCTCCAGCTGGCCCTGAGCATCGTCCAAGATTCGTCCGTCGATGATGAGGTTTTGGCCGAGCTTGCCAGCGGGCGTACCGTAGAAGAGGTCAATTCAGAAATTGCGTCGACTTGGTACGCCGTGTGGGTTGGAGTGGAGCCGGTGCTTGCTATCCCGGCACTAGCAGCTCGCATCGACTTATTATCTTCGGATGAGGAAAAAGCCAAATTTGCCATGCTTTGCCTGATTGCCATCGTTGGAAACCGCACTGCCAGTTGCTGCCGGCAGAATTACAAAACGGTTGAGCATGCAAAAGCGCTGTACCTGCTGATGCACACATACATACGAATTGCAGAAGACATTGTTCGTGCGGGGAAAGGGGTCTATTCCCCAGGACTTAGGGACGATGCCCAAGATGCTCGTGATGGGCTTTTAGCTTTTATACGTGAGACGCCTGGGAAAGAGTCGTTCCTAGCATTGCAGGAAATCGCACAGGCTCACCCTGGGGAGCGATTGCGTCCCTGGAGCGCATTCTACGCTCAGCAGAAAGCTACAGCCGACTCGCAGACTCCGCCTTGGGAACCATCGAAAGTCGTCGAATTCCTTGAGTCGCTGGAAAGCACGCCTTCCACCCATCGTGAACTCTGGAATCTGGCGATCGATCGTCTTCTGGACTTAAAGCATGATCTTGAAGAAAGCGACTCTAGCTACGCTGAAATTTTGCTCCAGACCAATCAGGAGACTTCCATTCGGAAGTTTATCGGTAAGTGGTTGAGAGATCACGCTGCAGGACGCTACGTTGTTCCTCAGGAAGAACAGCTCGCTGATGACAAAAGGCCTGATTATCGATTCCAAAACAGTCAGTACTACGCGCCCGTGCCTGTCGAACTTAAGCTTTCACAGAACTGGAGCGGCCCCGCGCATTTCGAACGACTCGAGAATCAGCTCTGCGGGGATTACCTTCGCGATATTAGCTCAAGCTGCGGCATTTTCTTGCTGGTAAACCATGGAGGTCAGGCCACATGGCAGACGCCCACCAAACGCCGGGTCGGGTTTAATGATTTAGTAATCGCATTGCGAGAGTACTGGTTGGTCATCGCCTCAAGGTTTCCTAATGTTGAAGACATTAAGGTCATCGGCATAGACCTCACCAAGCGAGGAGGAGCGGCCGCGATCAAAGCCATCGAAGCCAATCAGGCGGAGGCTAGCGAGAGCAATGATAAATGAGAGCATGCGCTGGCTGACCTACTTGGAAGATAGCGTCAAAGGCGGCGGAATTTTTTTGGGGGTTTTCAACTCTGCAGCTTCGCGATACCAAAGCGGTTGCTTTGTCCCAAGAGCCTTGATGATGCCGCGCTCTTAGAGCCTCCATATCATGAGTTACTCGATCTAGGTTTCTCTTTGAGCTTTACCAGCACTTGGCAGCGGTTTATTGACATTTCAAATATTGACTGCGAGGCCCTCACTCCATGGCTGGATGGAGCTTCGCATCATGATGTGTTTTCCCCGCGCGACGTCCGTCAGTACCTGGCAGACCTCGAGAGCGGCGAGAGGGGAGGTGGTGTTCAAATCATGTGCTCGAATCATCGCTGAGCGATTCAACTCAGCTCGTAGTAGCCCATATCGCAGATTTTGATCCCCGCTCTACGGTCAGGAGTAAAACGCTCCTTGATTATGTAGTAGAGGTCACGAAAAACCGTCTTTGACGTCGCGAAGTAGCTATGCCCTAAACCAAACATGTCCGCGCCAGCCGATGTTACGTCGACGGTGGACAAGCCCCCTATGACTATGGGTGGAGAGGCGTTGCCCGCGCGATTGAACTTATGCAATTTCGTCGAAGCAAGAATTGCTCGATCGGCACGAGAGGCATATAGGGTCACCTGTTCGTACTTTCCAAAAGCTCGTGAAATCTGCTTGAATCTCCCCTCGTCGATATCAGGAGCAGCCAACACAACCTGGCTGATCGGCGTGCTACCTGGTTGGTTTTGCCAACTTTCTAGAACTCCTAGCAGGGCTCGATTGCCCATGCTGTGGGCAACGATGTGAAGGCGGCTCAGCCCTAGCTTTGTCGTGACTTCTGTAAGAAATGTCCGAAGGTGCTCCTGAGCCCATTCTACCGTCGATTCGTCAGCAGGATAATTTTGTACCCCCCCACACGATGACCAGCTGTAGCAGAGCTTTAGTCCGACGAACTTCAGATCATGGTAGATCTGAGCGGCACGCCAGATTGCCTCGTCGAAACTGACGTTAAAACCATGGATGAACAAGAGCCCCTCGCCCTCTTGAATCCTGGCGCTCCTGCACCAGTCAGTGAGTTCCAAGGGAGTTAGTTTATGGATGACGATATGTTTGTTGGGGTCTTCATCGGGAAGCGACCAGAACCTAATTCCGCGCCGAGGCCGCTCTAGCGCGCCTTCTTTGTGCACGTGGGGAATCGAGACGTTTGCAACACCGTAGGTAACTTTATCCTCACCTCTGACATCACCGAATGTCGCACCGCCGTCATCATTGACGTTTAAAAGCCGATCTGTCCCGAAGTGCAGAATATGCGTTGTGAAATGCTCATCAATCTTAAGGGCTAGCTTAGCCGGTGGCAGCTCTGTCTTCGATAGATTAGGTGGCTCAGCGCCTGGCTTGCGCCCATGGATAACCGGGCGTAATTCGTCTCTGAATACACGTCTGACTTGCTGACTACGTGAACTGAAAGGCCTGTCGCGGCCCGCTTTTGACCTTGGTGGTACGACGCTAATGGGTACCCAAATAGGTGCTGGCTTGCCAGTGCTCTCTCGGCGAGGTGGGGATGCAGTCCTTTCAATTGCGTCATGGCTAGCGCGAATGGTCGTAGAGCGCATCACCACGGTACGAAACTGGGCCTTTTTCACGAGTCCCCTCACCGATCCATCTCTGAGAGATTGGCCGTCGAGCATTTCTCTCAAGGTTGTAGCTGCGTCAAGCAAGTCGATTGAGGTGCTACCGATACGAATCGCATCGAATCGCGCATCTGCACTGGGGCTGCGAATGTTTTGCCTCAGGTAATTGGCAAACTCCCCAGTCGGCGATGTCTGCCATGCGATAAACACATTGGTAGAGCTTACGACTCGGTGATGCGGTTTGGTTGTCGAAATATTCTTAACCAGAATCGCAACGGCCAGCTTAAGGTCTTCAGTTGTTCGCATGTTCATCCTTGGCAATCATCGTGGTCTCCGCTCTTTAGGTAAGCTCCAGGCCCCACTTGAGACCCACCACGATTCTACCCGAGCCTTCAATTCTAGGCACAAGCTACCGGCCCCTGCGTAACTGAAGGCGCTACCGTCCGATGTGCCAGTGCGCTGGAGACCATCTGAGCAGACGAATTGTCTTCAAACAGACGGCGGGCTGTTGCCGCTGAGCAATATTAGGGTTGTCGAGCTGTGCTCGTTGACCTTTATGATCATGGCCGGGCGGTGATGGTCGCCTGGCGCCTGTTTCGCGAAGCAATAGCCCATCGTTAACACCCTCCAGTTTTACATCGGCATGTCCCTAACCAGACGCTGCCCGGTGAACAGGCAATCGGTCACCATAGCGTCGTAGGTTTTGGAGCTATTGCCATGTCTGATTTTTCCCCGCTAAGCATTTTCAAATCTCAAGCCAAACAACTTGTTCGTGATCAGGGCCTGAAGCTTTTTGCCGCTCAAGAAACGCTGGCCCAAAAAGCTGGCTTCGCTGATTACCATGAGTTTTCTGTGGTCGACCAACGGAACCCTAAAGACCCGCTTTTGATGGTGGCTGTATTTGGGGTCAAAGACTTCAGCCACGCGATCCATGAAGACGATGTCTACGTCGACTTGGATCAAGAGCTGGAAGATCAGCTATCCGGTGCGATTGCAGAAACCAACGCGAGCGGATTCACGATAGACGCTCTTGAGGTGGATGCTGCTGAATACAACGACACAACCGGGGTGCTGACCTTAGGGATCTCGCTAACCTACCAGGGACAGCAAGACCAAGAGCGGATGTATCACAGCACAGCGTTCTTCCTTATAGCCACGGTCGAGCTACTGCGACGTGATGGTAAGTGGTTGCTCACAGATGAAGGCGTGTCCATCTCCAGCGGTGAATCTGATGCTGATCGCGACCGTAGGTCTGAATGGGAGCATTGGGCCCAAGTCGAAGATGCGGAACATGGCAAGCGCATATCCATGGCCCAAGCCTTGGCGAATGAATTGGTATTCCGGTCGACGACGCAGAGCTTCTGGCTGATGCGGAAGTCACGACTAATGAATCGGATGATGGGCTACCGTACAGCCACTGGATCAATCTGGAGCCTGTAGCCCACGGTGCGCTAAGAGCAGACCTACTTGCGCGATTTGGCTCTCTGGAGTACGAGGTACACGTGAACTTCTTCGACGACATCCGGCCAGACATCTAACGCTGATCAGGAGGTGGCCGGCTTTAAAACGCTGGCCATTCAAAACGCTCTCCGACATACCTAGACTCTCCTGCACAGGCTGAAGGCGAGCTGAACAAGGAGCGAGCTGAAAATTGCCTGCCTGGGTCGAGCCCCTGTGTTCGTCCTACATTACCGATCGGTTATGATCGTCCGAAGGCCATTAGGCCGACGCGGAACACTTCTTGTACCGATCGCTCGGCGGCGGCCGCTGAAGTTGATTGTTGCTATCGCACTTTCGGGCCCAAGGCCCGGCTTAGCCAAGCATCTCCTTAAAGATGGACGCCACATTTCTAGCATCGTCTATCCCTCGGTGATAGGTAGAAGGGCAGCGAAGTTCGACGATTGAGGTATGGGTATGCCTAGACCAGGGACGTAGTGCAAGCGTTGAACGTCGAGCGTCTGACTGGTGGATTGTTAGATGACGTACTGATTTAGCATAAGCCTCTGAGGCACGGCATTAGTGCATAACACGACGACCCATCGTCAGCGTAAACTTGTGTAGACGACCGGCCATTTCCCGCAAACCGACAAGCCACGAGCCTCTCTAGCTTGAGGCCTCAGCGAGTTTACAGACCGCGCCTTTCTCGACTATAAACCTACCTCTAGTGAGGCCTGATCCCAGCACGAATTGCCTGGGACGCGTTAGGCCTCAACCATCTGGATAGGACGATAGGGAATGCCGGCAAAGATTCAAATCACGGAGGCGTACTGCGTAGAGTTGGAAGATATCGTCTCAATCACAGAAGCACGAAGGGCCTTTTTCTCGCAGCCTGAGCCTAGGGCTCGCTTCACGTTTCAGTGTTCGTACTCTGAATGCATGGCTTTGAACAGGCGACCCAGTATCACGGCGGTGAACTATGCAAGCCTGCCACAGGATACCTACCGGGCTGCGCATTTTCGCGACCCTGGTGTGGGTCATGCGCCTGGTTGCCACTGGCAGGGTGAGGAGCCCGCTGTGAGCGATCAAGACCTGGGAGGAGAGGCTACCCACAAGGATCGAGAGGCCAAACGTAAGCTCCATGATTTCATCGATGAGTTCGACCCCACCGCCGTCAAACCGAAGGGTGGAGACGGGCCGTCAATGAATGCTGGATCAGAGCCGGCCCAAGGGCGCGGGCAAGGCCGCAGTGGTGTGGCGAGGGGAAGTTCCTTCTCAAGTAGAAACCGCACTAGCAGCTTCGAGCGGCTCGTCGAGTACTACCGCAACGCGCACAAGGATCTTCCGGCCACCGAGTTCTTCGGCCTGCAGCTGAATGTTACCGGGGAAGGGAAGATGCCGCTTATTTCCTACTTTCCTAACATATCGAAAGCGACGCCAGAGTCACCCAATCGGGTTATCCATGGCGGGTCTCGGCTGGAGCCGCGCAAGGGAAGTGGGTTCATGCTTTGGTTCATCGATCGTGTCGATGGAAAGGGCGTTTACCTGAAGGTCACCAACCAGGAAATGGATGCTTACCGGTTCCGAGGCTTCTTTAACAGCATCCTCGCCCAAGAAGATGCCGACTATTTTCGCGTGTTCGGTCTGGGCCGTCTTGTGCTTTCTGATACCGGGAAAAGCTATAGGCTGGAAATCGAAGGCCTCAATCACCTAACAATTTTTGCGGCGAAAAAGCTACAGTCAAAGCCTGAGGCTCAATCGCTGCCGAGGGTTGAGAGCGGCGTATGAACACGCATATAGGGAGCCCGTATGTTAAATGCATGGCTGCTCTTAAAAAATTTACTATTCGTTAAATTGCGTCGTCTATCAGAACCTGTTGCATGGAATAATGCTAGTGCGAAAGAGTGTTGTAGCACTGTAGAAATTTATAATTGGTGAAGTTATGGATAATGATGTTGAGGTCGCAGTTTCGCGAGCGATAGATATCGTCGAAGAAGTAAGGCGTCACAAAAAATATAATAACAGTTACTCAGGAGGTTTTCCCTCCTCTAAGACTTTGTCGGCAAAGCCGCATGCGCATTTACCTATTATCGTTGAGCAGCTGCAGTTGATAACTGGGTTGTTGCAGAACGGTTCGGAAAAGCCGTATCTACTCGGTATATGGGCAGAAGAGGAAGATCTTGTTAATTTGTTAAATCAGATAGTCAGCGAGGTTTCTGAGCTTGAAGGTGAAATGCGTGAACGGATAGCGACGAATAGTATAAGCTTTGGTCAGACAGTCATTCCAGGTCATACACTATTTACCCTGGCGCGATCTATATCACTGAATTCAACTTACAAAAAAATTGATTTATTAAACCAAAAGGGGATTCTGGAGTCTTTCTCGATAAGCTTTTTGTTAAGGCTCTCCATTGAAAGCAAGCTAAGCACGATGATGGGATTCAAATCGGTGAAGAGCGTTAGTTCCAGTGACGAGGAATTTGTGTCAGATCACTTTCCTGTTGGGCCGGCGTTCAGGTTTTTAAAAGAAAGAGGTGATTCGTATTTTACACTTCCCGTCTCTGTGGCTGAGCTGAAGAAGGTGTACGACTGGAGTTGTCGCTTTGTTCATACTGGACGGAAAGAATATATTTGGATGGCTCTCAAGGCTATTGCGTGTGTAGAGAGACTTTATGAAGGTCATGCCGGCAAAGGTTATCTTGGAGTAAGGATCTCAAATTTTCGAGAGGGGAAGACAGTCGAGCAGCTTCAGGAAGAATTGAATGAGTATTTCCATAATTATAATTCGTCACATGTGGCGTCATTGATATGGGAGCTCAGTGACGATATTTATGATGTGACCAATAATTTTTGGGATGCTCGGAAAAAGTAGCTTGGTTTCTATTTTTTAAATTTTTCATCTCTAAGGTTAATGTTACGCGGATCTGATGCGATAGGTACCCTAAACTAAGCGGTAGAACGGCAACTAAAGGCTTGGCACAGGGTACCCACGGAGTAAGGGAGTTCACTACGGACAGGCAGCACGCAGACACAGCTGATCCTGGTTGTGGAGTTTGGAGACCCTTTTTCGGTTAGGCGATAGCGCTTTACCGCATTACGATGTGCTGAGTGTGAGCATTGGGCTCGCCTGGGCGTGAGGAAAACACATGTTTGGATCTTTGTACGACCCTCGATTTCCGATCCCTGAAATGAAAACCGCCAATGAGTACATCAAGCATCTCGGTTGGTTGGGCAGCCAACTACTAGCACTATGTTGGGCATTAGCGACAATCAACGTGAGCACTTCTGTGCTGATTACCGTTGGCGCCGTTTCTGGGCTATGGCTAGCCTACATCGGTAGAGGGTACCGTCGCGATTATCCCCACATCGCGGCATCACTTTCGAAGATGGGATTGCTTCGACTCTTCGCTAAAGCCTGGCCAGCATTTGGAGCCATTGTAATCGTCTCAGGACTCATCGTGCAGGCATTCACTTGGGAGCAAGTCGGTGAGTTCAAGTCCGGGCTCCTGGGGCTGGCGGCGATCCCTTACGCATCCTGGATTCTGAAGAAATTGATCGGGGAGTGAGGTGCTAGCAACCCGTGAGCGTCAGATAGGAGTTGAATACTGACGCTTAATCTGGACGCTCCTCCGCGTAGGCGATACGACGGCCACCAATGGTAAAACCCACGGAATCCTATCAGGCATAGAGTCCTACGGGTTTGTAGACGCCAGGATCTTTGGCTCCATCTGCTGTGGAGAGGGCACAGAAACCAGCGATTTAGATCTGCTGCCTACCAGCTCTGTTGAGGTGGCTAGAAAAATCTCTTTCTGGGACATTCTAGGACTCGATTTTGCGCTCGTATTGGTACGATGAGTAGTTGCGTGCATTTTCGCCGACCGCTCGATAGGCGCTGTAGTAGCCCCAGGCGAGAATCGCTTCTTCGGGCACCTGGGCCCGGCTCAGCTTAGCTTGGCTCTCATGAGAGCATTTCCTTGACGATGGAAGCCACATTTTTAGCGTCGTCGATCCCTCGATGATAGGTACCCATCCAAACCAAGCCCAACGACTCTACCGTTTGCTTTAGTGATTTCGGTCGATTGTCATACAAACCTGCATGCCATTTCCTGGCATTGAAATGGGGTAAGCCTTCGAGTAGGGAAGGGCACGCAGCAAAACCTGCGTCTCGCTCAAGCTGCCTTGCATCATAGTCACCCCACGATGCCCAAGCAGCGTTCGGATATCGCGCAATAAAGGTTCCCAGCTCCTGGCCAACATCCACATAGGTTCCTGCACTGTCGACGTTCGTTTGTTGGATGGATGTGAGCTTTTTGCAGAAGTCGGTGAGGATGGGATTGATCTGCGGCGAACGAAGCGCTGGAACTCATCGACGATCTCAATCGTTTCCAGATCGATCACCACCAGGCCAACTTCAATCGTTTCCATCTGGGCGGGGACGACTGCAAGCTGCCTTGGTGATTCCGACTCCCCGACCTCATCACAGGTCGCGTCAAGGTCAACGCAATAGAGGTAGCGGTATGGCGCGAGGAGGTTTTGGATTACCAGGGCTCTTGAGAGCTTTGGAATTCCGACTTAAAGCGGATTGCTCGACCACCCTGTATGCTCAACAACAATTTTCAGGCCAAGCAAGGAAGTGTCTATGACACGTCTCGTATGCGGTAAATGTCTGACCGATTCCTTTCTGCAGGGGCAGTTTGACTACCAAGAAATTGATGAGTGCAGTTACTGCGGAGAGGAGAAGGGAGTCGTAGAGTTAAACGAAATTGTCTCAATGTGCGAAGAGGCTCTCCACGCAGCATTTCAATACGTACAGCAACCGGTAGCTGTCGTCCTGTACAATCGAGACCCGATTGGTATGCCCCTACAGGACGTACTGTCTCTGATGCTTGGGTGTTCTGAGGATCTGGTGAATGACCTCGCTAGCGCTCTGCTGGAGGAATGGAGTGATTGGGATGATGACGATCCAAGCTTCATTGAGCAGACCTATGCAACGTCGGAAATGACTTCGGAGTGGGCAAAGATGGAGCGCAGCCTTCACGATGAGGCGCGGTTTGTGAATCCTGAGGCCGTTCGGATCTTGGAGAGGGTATTCGGGCCCATCGAGGAGCTTCATACCACCGACAATTCGTCGCCGATTCTGACTATCGGCCCTGGATTACCCATCCATTCGTTCCAACGCGCCAGAGTTTTTTCAAATGATGGAGATGTAGAGCAAGCATTCAAGCATCCCGAGCGTTCACTTGGCCCACCTCCTGGTGGAATTGGTAAGGCTGGACGGATGAACGCAAAAGGGGTTTCAGTTTTCTATGGTGCTACAAATGACCTGACGGCGATTGCCGAAGTTCGCTCCCCGGTCGGAAGTGTTGTGGTCACCGCTGCTTTCAACGTGATCCGTCCTCTTCGTCTTCTAAATCTTGCCGCCCTGAGCGAAATAAGGCCCGACCGAGCGTTTAGTTATTTTGACCCTGTCCGGGTAGAACAGGCCCAACGGTGTACATTTTTGATGGAGCTTCAGAAGAAACTGCTGATGCCTGTCATGCCTGAACTCGAAGATCGGGGCTACCTCATCACACAGGTGATAGCAGACTTTTTATCAACGCATACTTCGCTGCGCCTAGATGGGATTTATTTTCCTTCTATCCAGGTATCGAATCATGAGGGCGTCACCCCAGGCTACAACGTGATCCTCTTCAGCAAGGCATGCGGGGTACTCAAACACGAATCGAAATATGAGGCCGACCAAGTGAGTCTGTGGGAACACGACGAAGATGGTAGATACTTCCGGCCGGAAATCTGGGGGGGTAAAGGTCAGGAGCATCCGCACCGACGGAGGGGAGACTGGTTCACCCATCAAGGGATGCCACCATCCTATGAGCCTACATTGGAACTCGACCGAAATCGAATCAGTATCCACCGTGTGAAAGGCGTAGTGTATGACGTTGAGCATAGTGACGTTTCTTACTACGCATTCGAGGACAAGTAGGTAGAACATGTGTCACCAGCAAAACCTCAGTCCAGGTTCAACGCAATATGCTGGACGAGTCTCATCGGACTTTTACTCGCGATTACATCGTAAATGATGTCCCGCTCGCTAAGAGGTAACTTCTTGACGATGTTCTTGGCTGCCTGGCGCACGCCATCGTCCGCCCCATGAATGCGCTCTGCCAAAAGCAATATCAGGACAGCTTCAGTTAGAGTCATAATTGACCTTTTCGTTAATCGAGTAATGCTTGCTGCGAGTTGCTGACTGTAGCGGGAACGCTGACTGGATACCTATCCTCGCGGTGCGGAACATGTCTGTGATCCCCCCGCATGGATGGAGTATTCGGCACGACGAGAGGACTATAGAATTACCGCAATCGCTGCAATGGTTTATGCTCCGGAGTACCGAATCCAGATGACGCAGAGAGTATTGAGACTTCCCCGAAATCCGCTGGGCCGTGACTTCGTCGTCGGCGATATTCACTTCAAAACCATCGAACTCCACAAGGGACTTCGTGCGCTCGGCTTTGACTATGCGATTGATCGGGTCATAGCTGTAGGTGATCTGATCGACCGTGGGCCCGGGATGCTAGATGGCCTAAAGCTGCTCGGCGAACCTTGGTTCTTTTGTGTCCAAGGCAATCACGAGCAGATGCTGATAAACGCTTACCGTGAGAACCCACAAGCACGCTACAGCTCCCACGGCGCGGGATGGTGGTCAACTATCGCCGATGAGTCGAAAGGAATGGTGATCGAGAAGCTGGAACAGCTTCCCACCGCCATAGAAATTCAGTCCGCACGTGGCCTGGTCGGTGTCGTTCACGCCGATGTGCCAGCAGGGATTTCTTGGCAGGAGTTCGTTGAGAGCCTAGACAATACTCAGATCGAAGAGATCGCTCTGTGGGGCAGGGAACGGGTCATCAAGCATTATCGTGATGGTGTTCCAGGCATCTGGAGAGTTTGCACGGGACATACGTGGATTCCGAAACCGCTGAGACTGGGGAATTTTCTCGCGCTTGACTGCACGGGAGGAGGGGACGGCCCTTTGGCAATCTACTGTGTCCAAGAAGACACTATCTATGTTGATGGGCGTCCTGTGTCGCTTGATGGCGCAGAGAGTATTTCAGAGCAGCTACAGGAGCTCGAGCACGTCATCAGTCAGCTTAAGACAGAAGTAAATGGCAACAGGTTGATTGAATCGCAGAGCCTTAGCGGTAGGGCTGAAGCCTTGGCCAAGCAAGTGAACTCGTCGTGGATCACAATGAGAGGTCAGGACGCCGAATCTGAGAAGCTCATTAACGCGTTGCACGGGCTTAGCTTCCTTACTGGCGAGCGCAGAGTTGCCAAGCTTGATGAGCTGAAGGCAAAGTACAGTGGAACGCAGACGGAGCAGCTGCTTCAGAGGCTTTTCGGCGCCTGATTTGCTGCTCTGGGAGCTTCACAAAATGGATCTTCAGGATGCTCTCTTCACACAAACCGAAAATATATTCTCCCCGCCCCCTTGAAAGTAAAATTTCAAACCGGAGACCTTATATTTGAAAACAAACAAAAAGCGACGTTCTCCAAAAGTCTCCCGTTTTTTTGGCCTGCCTTGAGCTGTGGGGCAATCGACTCGATTGCCTTGCTGTTGCTCTATAGGCTTGCGCTCCTTTTGCTTTTGATCTTTTGGCTTCTGTTTTCGGTTTTCTCTGCGTTGGAATGCATGATGGAGGGCGGCGAAGCCAGTGTTGTGTATGCTGATCGCACCTTTGCGACGTCAGTCGCGGCTACTTTTTGATTCCAAAAGAAATCATTTTTTTCGAAAAAAGTGGCCATATGCCATTTCTGTTATTAGCAGTCAAACGTCAACATGAATGCGCGTTGGGGCTGCAAGGTTGGACTGATGGCTGCTGTGAATCCTGAGCGTTCCGGCCATTGTTCCAGAGAATGACGCGCACGGTGTTCGAATGCTGAGGCAGTTGGGTTGGCGTATTCGGTACCAGGACATTGATAACCAAATTCAGGTGCGAGCTCCAGTAATCGCGCCAACACGCTCAAGGAATAAGGAACCGAGCACAGATGGGAATCTTCGACTGGCTGTTCAAGAAAAAGATAGTAATCCCACCGAAAGGAAAGGCGATTCAATCCAGCACTCAGACGATAGAGGTATCCAAGCCTTTTTTGAGTGTCAGCTCAATCGGTTACGCTGGGCTCTACAGTCTCTCTAAATCTAGGAAGTGGGCGATTTCTTGGAGAGATTCGGATCCTGTCGCTAGGAGAGGAGGGCATCGTGAAAGCGGTCACGGGGAATATGTCCTAGCGGACTTAGCCGGCGATGTTTTGTCTGCGCATGGACAGATGCAACGACCAAACAATGGCTCAGTTGCCAACAACGGATCGTTCTGCCTTGAAGATTGGCACTTGGGGAGCTCTTTGTCGGGTACCTTCAACGTGTTCGATTGCGCCGGCACTCCAATCGTCACGAAAGAGCTTACAGCCAATATCTTCGGGAGTGGTATCTCAAAAAATGGAAAGCTTGCGTACTGCGCCACTGCTAATAGCAAGACCGAACACGGCTATAAAGTCATGCTGTTCGACCTTGAAACGGGTAAAGAACTGTTTTGTGTGACGCCTGGTACTCAAGGCCTTGAAACCTATATTTTCGATGAAGAGAGGAAGCTCCTGATCGCGGACGTCAAGGGCGTAGGCAAATTCAGGTATGACAGCATCGGCAATTTCGTCGATGGCAATAATCTGGACAAGGCCAATCTCGACCCATCCGACTACAGCCGTATCATCCGTGCAGTTGAAAAGATCCTCGGGAAACAAGATGTATCGGATGAACGTGCCACTGAGGCTCTAGCAGCTGTCATGCGAGCTCGGTCACTCGGTGCTGATTCCAACCCTGCCTGGAAGCCAAATGCATTGAAGGTTCAAGGCCTTGCGCACGAGCTACTCGGGCAGATTCGTCAGGCGATCGAAGTCTATGAGGAGGCAATCACGCTGAACCCAAAAATAGGGGTGAAGCGTCGCCTGGATGCTCTGAAGAAAAGGGTGGGCTAGGCTGTCACGATCACCTCCATCATCGAGCAATGAGGTTCACGCATGGAATGCTTCCGTATTGACGAGAGTGGTTATACGGGCTTTGACCTTCTGAACCACGATCAACCGTTCCAAGGGGCAACGGCGATAGCCATCGATGACAATGAGGCTGCTCGCCTGATTCGCGAGCACTTCCCAAAGCTCCAGGCGCCCGAACTGAAATATCGCGCGCTATCCCGTCGCCCGGGTAACCATCCTCGATTACTGGGACTGATGGGCGATATCCTCAGTCAGTACAAATGCGTAACCCATGTATGCGACAAACGCTTCATGTTGCTCCTGAAGTTTCTCGACTATGCAGTGGAACCCTTTTATTACGAAAGAGGAATCGACTTCTACGCCGACGGCCAGAATTACTCTCTGGCCTCTATCCTCTACTACATCGGCCCGCAATTATTAGGCCGACAACCGATGGTGTACCTAGAGAAAGCGTTCCAAGACGCGATGAAGCTCAAGACCCCCTCCGCGATAGACAATCTCGTTCTGTGCGCCCGCAAAACCCGTTGGCAGGAGTTGCCCGAAGCGATGGGGCCATTGGCCCACTATGCAGCCCCAGAGTGCCTGGGAGCTATCGCCACACCTGGCGTAACCACAGATATCGCTCTGGAAATTGTGATTGCACTGATTTCTCGCATGGAGGTAATGGCGGAGGGCCCTTATCGAGTAGAGCATGACCAGTCGAAAAATCTGCTGACGTACCACGATCTGCTGCAACGGCAGATCAATCATGTTGGCACCGCTGAGTTTCGACAATCACAGCTCGCGAGTATCCGCTTTCCACTCAAGCTGACGTCGGTCATTCAGGTCGACTCTAAGAGTAGCCCTGCCGTGCAGATCGCCGATGTGATGATTGGTGCGGCTATTGAGGCGGCGCAAAGAATTACTGGTCGTATCAGCGATGGTCTTGAGCCGGAAGCAGTGCTAGGACTTTATGCCGATGACCAGCTTATCCATATGCTCCCCTCGTTAGACATTGAGGGCCAGCTCGCATTTCGGAAAGGAACGCAGGCGTCGGTACTGATTGATTACTACGCCAAAAATTTTTCTAGCTAGCGAATCGAAAGGCAAGCCAAATCTGCTTGGCAAAGACGGTTTTTTACTTGAGCTCATCGATCCGTCTAGGTGTCCAGCCGATCCAAAACCTCCGAGATTCTATGAAGGTTTCGGCGGACGTTGAGGTCGCTCCCTTGCAGTTAGCGCGAAGATAACGAAGCCTCTCAGTCGATCAACCCTTGAACTGAATCTCCGGAAATTTGTAATCCTGGCCTCGCTTCCTAGCTACCAAATACCGCTGCACATGCACCGAAATTGCACAAAGCTGGATAGAGGAGAAGCCAGCGAGCTTATTCGCCAAAAGCCCACTATGGATTTCGCCATCACGACCAGTGAGATCTTCGACTCCAACGATTAAGTTGCTTTTCATTTCGGGAAAAGAGCTCGGAAGTCGGTGCATATCAAGGAGTGGGATCTGAGCATCCACAATCATTTGCCACTCTGCTGGATATAGGTCAGGCGTATGCTCATCCAACAGCGAAGCAAACAATGTGAAGACCGCTGAAATGCTGTGTTTGAAAGTATCGTCCGAGCCTGTAGCCAAGCCGTTTGGATCTTTCCTATCTGCCAGAGAGAAAAGGAGGCTCTTAGCTGGTTCGTTGAAATAGATATTGATCGGGTCTTCGCCTTTCATTAGATGTCTCCATGCGGTAGTAACTGCAAACCTGAATCGAATACGGCCAATCTTCAGCTCCCGAAGGAGGACGTAAATGCAGGGGGAGTGTAGCCCCGTTTTTGCTCGTACATTTCAGAAAGCACTGCGCGAGAAATCCTTTGGGAAAACGGCAAAGCAGCAACCAAATGCAAGATGAGCAGCGTCACTGCAAGGTGCTTCAACTGTGGTTTCCTTAGAGCTGAGCGATGTTGAAATGGCCGCTCCTGGAGGGCTGAGCCCAATCAGAAGATATCGTTTAAATTGCTCGGCAAAATCCAAAGAAATGATTGGAGATTTCTGCTCAAATCATTAGGTGCTTCGGGATTCACTCTAGCTCGCTCTCGGATCAAATACCTTGGCCCAATCACGCCTCACCAATTCCGCGCAAACGCCAGGAGCTCCCCCAAAGCATTGCTGGCAAACCTTAAGCATCTCTACCTCTGTACGGTACTGGATCGGGTCACCGGATTCGTCAACCAAAATGCCTTTGGCACCAATCAGCAGTGCATGTCCTGCAACTACGTCATGAGCTGACACCGGATACAGAGATAGTCCACAAACTCCGTCACCAGCAGCGACCTTTGCCAGTCTGTAGGCAATTGATGGCATCGGGTAAAAACCTGCCGGCGCACAGAGTTCGCGATTGGTCTGCGGTTTGTTGCCAGCAGCAGCGCTCACCATGAGCAAGCTCGTGTCCGTAAGCTCCTGCTTTGAGAGGTCTACATAGACGGGGCTTCCATTCCTAATCAAGTGATCCATGCCCTGCGCCCAACTGATGCAGTCGGGGATCCCGCATTGCGTTACTGGAGCATGTACGACGCCCAAAACAGGACGGTTATCATGGAGCAAGCCGACGGATACGGCGGAGCCTTTGAGCCCCTTCAAAAAATCGCTGGTGCCATCATTCGGGTCAACGACCCAACAGAAAGGATATCCGGAAAGAACATGGCCGGTCTCTTCACCCCACCAATCGCAGTCCAGGAGTGCCAGCAGTTCCGCGCGGAGAAGCACTTCGATTTCGACATCAATCTCAGCTTTGTCTCCTGACCCTCTCCGGCCGTCTGGACGCTCGTATTCTTCTGCCAATAGAGCGCCGGCTCGCTCCACTACTGCGATCACTTGTTGGAGAATGTGCTGAAGCCATTGGTTAGTCATGATGACCTTTCGAATTAATTAACGGGGGGATCTGAAACGTCTAGACCAGCGTGCTCCTACCATCTTGCCGAAGCTGCGATTCAAGCCATAGATCGAGCCGGTTGCGTTCTACGCCATCCATTGTATCGAGGGCGCGCCTGAGAAGACTGACCATGTCGGCCAGATCTCGGTCGTCTGGAAACCACTCGGACAGTTCGACGTTGCAATGCTTCGATCGGCCGAACGCCCAAGCAAGAGTCATATCCCCAGCGGCACGGAACTGATTGGCCATGTAGATCTGGTGATCGATCTGCCCGCGCTGCTTTAGCTCTTCGCTAGCATTCATGATACCCGTGTCGCCAAAGTATTTTGACGTGTCGGGATAGTGAATACCCGCAAGAGACACCTTCGCCTGGCCAGTCGTGCTGTTCCAATACTATAGGTAGTGCCACCCGCCGGAAGTCGTGTGAATCCAGGGAAAATTTATGGCCGCCTTGGCAGTGATGTAGTGCAAGTGGGTCACACGTTTCAGATCAACGTCGAAATTACGCATTACTCAATCTCTCCGGTTGCACTGGCGCTGGCTCGTAGGCGTCAAATTCGAAGCAGCACCACCATATAAGTGAGCGCTAGGCGCTGTACGAAATCCCTTGAAATATCGATTCCGGTAGAATCCGTCGCCGTTAACGCCAGAACGCCACAATGGCAAAGCGTTATGAACTCCACGATACAGCTTGGGATTTGGTTGCCGACATCTTCATTAAAACCTGCCGCAGCGGACGCCAGCGAGCCGACGATCGCCTGATGCTCAACGGTGTGCTTTGTGTGCTCTGTTCCGGCGCAGCTTGGCGTGACATGCCGGAGCGTTTCGGCCCTTGGTCGACGGTGTATCTGCGGTTTCGAGAGTGGTGCAATTGCGGCGCTTTCGATCAGATGCTAAGCCGCCTGCACATCCAATTGAACGAGCAAGGCTTGATCGATCTGGAAATCTGGATGATCGATTTCACTGCCATTCGCGCAACCTAAACCTCATCAGGAGCCGACAAAAAAGAGGGCGTGAAGAGCTGCAAAGCACGCAATCGGGCGCAGCCGGGGTGGCCTGACGACCAAGATTCACATGCTGTGCGATGCCAATTGTGTGCGACTCCGTTTCCTGCTTTTCGGCGGACAAGCCAGCAAAATATTTATGCCCAACCGCTGCTGGATGAGGCTTAAACTCCCAATCTACGCGGCCGCCCCCGCGAACGCTGTCGATGATTGCTCGCCGTCAAGGGCTATGACGCTCAAGCGCTGCGCCGTAACTGTGAACGTTATCGGATGCAGCTGCTGATCCCGCTGCGCGACATGAAACGAAAGCCCGCGCAGGGCTTGGCCGGGCAGTTAGATAGACCCCAATACCGACAGCGCAGCATCATTGAGCGCGCGTTCGGGTGGTTGAAAGAAAATCGCCGCATTATTACCCGCGTCGACAAACTCGCAACAAGTTTTGCGGCGAGATGGTCTTGCTGGCTTGTGCTATGCGGTGTTTGCGAGGGTGCTCTTCGTACAGAGCCTAGGTTGCAAAACAGTGCTCTGTACAAACGCGATATCTAAATGATATCGTCAATAGTAGAAATAGTATCAGATTTAATCTTTGATCTTGCAGACAATGATGTTCGTGCTTCCAAGCTGCGCTGTTCAGAAATTTGGATGCGGCGATAAAAGGATTACGTGATGTACGAAAAACCTAGCGAATATCGAAACGGTGCTTTTAAGTGCCGCCACTCCGATTTGACAGATGGAAAATTGTTCGAAGGCCGTCGTTTTGATAACTGTCTGATTTATGCATTAGTAGAAAGTAGCTGGAAAAACGTAAGGCCTTTTTTCATGTACTACATAAAAAACAACGAAAAAATTGGTCTTTGGGTTGGATATATGGCGCACATACATTCCCAGTATGACGAAGTGTCACCGCCTGCTCTCCCCGAGTATCCAGTAGAAAAAATGGGCTCAGACGATGTCACGCTGCTCGAAAGCCGAGAAGAATATCGTGGACTCTCTAAGTCCATTGGAAAATACCAAACCAAACGTCTGTTATTAGATGCGCACGATGTCGCAGCGTTTCATGCATTGAAACCTACTCATCAACTCTATCGCAAGGTTGCCAAGTCCTCATCTTTGTATGGGCTTGTTGAGAATGAAGAAACCTATTTCACTTTTATATCATTAGGTGTGATTCTTGACTCAGATGGCGTAAATTATTATGACCCAATTCATGAGCTTACAACAGATCTCAAAATAAACAATCACTATAAACTTCCATTAAAATTCAACTTCCGCGAAGACAGTAGTCCTCTCCCTACACCCATTAATGTTATTATTGGGGAGAACGGCGTAGGTAAAACTCGCGCTCTTAAGTCGCTATCACGATTGGCTCACGATAATCGTTCTGATGAGTCAGCGCTAGAATCAGGACGAAAGCTACGTATTTCTGTGGTTGTATTCAGCCACGAAACACACCAGTGGGCTCGCATTAGGCGCTCGGGCTTCAAGTATGTCCCCTTGAGCACAACCCGAGCAGACTGGCTGCAGCTAACCCGAACGCTGCAAGAAATCTACCTAATGGATGTCAAGGGTCATCACCTGCGGATACTCCATCTATTAATCGCCAAAATCCTCGATCCTGCCACGCTCTATTTTCGAACTAATGAGGGTGATATAGCCTCCTTCGTCTCGCTGGTGGAAACTCCTCGGGGGTGTAACTTTCTTAACACCTCCATAGAGTGCAAACATCTTGGCCCTGATGGTGAAATATTCGAGCTAAGTTCTGGTCAGCGCGCGATAATCCTTTTTTGTTTCAATTTGGTGCTGAATAGCAATCGACACTCGTTATTGCTCATTGATGAACCGGAAAATCACCTGCACCCACAATTCATCTCGTTGTTCATCCAAGCGCTGCATTCAATGTTGATTGCCAGCGAATCAGTCGCTGTGGTGGCAACTCATTCACCCTTCGTGGTTCGTGAGGTCGACAAGTCTGGTGTGCTGATCCTAAAGGCTGACCAGCGCGGTCTGCCGTGCCTGTATCGGCCAACCTTGCAGACCTTGGGTGGTGACGTTTCCTTGATATCCGACTATGTATTCGAGGACAGTTCGGTCAGGAAGAACTATCAAGAGCGCATCGATCAGCGGATCAATGCGTGCCGCGACATCGAGCAACGCCAAGAGGCACTACGTGCATTCGAGTCTCTCGGTTACGATGCCGCGGCTTACGCGCGTTCTCTGGAGCGCCTCCTTCCATGACGGTCTATATCCAGCGGTTGCGTACCGCCGCCGATGATTTACAGGCTATTCGACACTTTGCTCGCGGAAAGTCACCCAAAGCACCGTTACTTCGAGCCCATTCAAGCAAGCTTTCTGCGTACTTTCGACATTACCCGATCGCAGTGGAAGATCCTGCCTTGTATCTCAATCAAAGGACTCATAGTCGGGCAACTGCAAAAGCATTCCACGATCTTTATGAAAGTTCGTCCGACTGTTTTTCATATATTTCAGAGTTTCGTGATAAAGCACGACTTAATCTTTCCTGCTGCCCCTACTGCGGCATGCCCTCAAATATTACACTGGATCACCATTTACCAAGAAAAAAGACGGCATTCCCAGAATACTCCACACTTTCCTTGAATCTGGTACCTGCGTGCAGTGACTGTCAAAATATAAAGTCCGATTACTATAATGAGAAAATTCGTGCTCGGCGTCGCTTCGCAAGACACCCACGTCCAAAAGCACCTCTTCAGACTGACGATCCCGTACGCGGACTCAAGTGCATGACTGGCAGTCGCCGAAAAGATCGCTTCGTTCTAAAACGGGGCATCAGTACACTGAAAGGTAGCCGGCTCATTCATCCTCTGATTGATAAATTCTTGATGCGCCGAGCCATGTTGGTATTGCCAACAAAACATCCGGAAGAGTTCGTCGTAAAAGCTTTCTCAGGGGTGCGACGTAACGACCGGCGCAATCTGGATTTTCACATTCATAAGCTTCGCTTGTCTTCACGCGCTAATAGCTGTATCAATCGTCATCGCCAGACGTTGCTTACCTCTCTGACATACGGCGGCAAGGTGCCACACGGCGCTGCTTTGCAGAATGATCTTATGCGACTATATCAAGAAGCGGTTGCACGTGCAGCGGGTGCGTGCAACGCCATCGAGCCGACATATCTTTTCGGGCTGTTAACCAACAGGTGGATGCTAGAGGATTTTTTGTCTTATGCGCGGGGTTGGCACAGACCAAACATGTTGGTCGAACAGCCCATATTCCTATGATAAGGGAATTTTAAAAGTCTTGAGACGAAGGCCAGGCAAGGCAATAAAGGAAGAGGACGCGGAGTTTACGAATTGTAAATGAGTATTCTGAGGCTGTTTTCAACACACCATCACAGAGTATCAAGACTATTCGTACAGAACCTAACGGGCGACGTCTCACCAATGTCTCTCGGTCGCAAGTTGTTCCTTGATTTCTGGCACCAAGAACGCGAATAGCCGATTGTATTGGAGGTCTTGGCAGTATGCCGGATCCTTACTTCGCAGCGCTTCTCGAATGATTTTTCGGCGTTTTTCCCATGTTTTTTTCGAGTCCTGAGAGGCCAGCGACGCTGCTTGGTGGAAAGCTTCTAGTGTCCATCCGAAAGGCAGTAGGTAGGCTTTGTAGTAGTCGAATGCGGTATTCGTCACGTTAATTAGGCGGGGCAGGCGGTAGCCAATAGGGCGGCCATATCTTGCGCTGAGAACGATGGATACCGCGCCATGAAATCGGCCCTCATGAAATGAGCGAGGCAGAGAAATCTGGGGTATCGCGAGAGTCATACGTTCCCGCAGTTCGCTCCAGGCCACGTCTGTCTCGGGTTCCTCGCTGGTACCGTGCTCTAGCCAAAAGTCGTGGAATTCTTGGCGAAGTCGGGCAGGAGCGATTGTTTCTTCCAGCTCTTTTCGGCGAGTATCATAGTCGTAGAAATAGACCAGTTGCTGTTCCGTATCGACCGTTAGCTGATAGGAAATACCTCTTCTTCATGCCATTCGTTGAAGATCATCCGACCTTTTAGGGTATGGAGCCGCGTACCAGCAGGTCAGCGCCATACGGTTTGCCTCTCGGGAGCGCTCCAGAGTTCGCTCATTCACAACGAAGACGTTCAGGTTATTGAGGTAGAAAATATCCTGTTCAGCTGTAGGGTGTTCTTGGGGATTGAAGCCCTCGAACACCCACACGATGGCACCACCGTTGACGCGGTAGAACTCTCTTCTGCCTACGATCTCCGTCAGAAAGGTAGTGGATAGCTGAACTTCAAACGCGAACCGCTGCTGCTCCCGGTAAACCTGGACATCCGGCTTGCGCCATCTTGCCCTGTCAGCGATAGGCATTCCGCGCCATACTTTTGCAACCTACGGTTCCGAGCAGGCCGAGTCAGCATACAAACTGTCACGAATAATCCCTTTGAGTCTTAGATGAGCCGCGCTTTCTTTCGCAGCGTTGTACTTCATCCGATTGATCTGATCGGTGCTGAATGCCCCCTTAGTCGAAATTGGGCAGCCCTTGGTGCCTTCTTCATCCGGATGTGACGGAAGAGGAATCGCCGCTGTTTCGTAAGTACGAGCATCACCGCACCGCCGCAGATTCTGCATACCAGCCATGGCTGAATTAGGTCTCGAGCGTAACGGCCGGCGAGTTCGTTCCTATCCTGTATTACGACGACCAAATCTCTCCTTAGAAACGCGTCTACGTCCAAGGGCTCGCCGCTATCGAGGCTTAGGATTTCGCTCAGCAGCATTTGATCCGTAGGCTGGGCTACGTCGTAGGTGAACATCGATCACTCCCTGATTGGTCTCGCATCCAAGTTTGGAGGGTGAAACGCCGCGTTTTTACAGAAAGGGTGCTGCGCCGGCATGGCGCCATCATGTCCGTTGAGTCAAAATCTTAAGCGGCACATCAGCTATCAAATGGCCGGGTATTGACTTAGGTGGGACTCATGGGAAGAAAGTGGCTCAAGCAGGAAAAGCGGACGAAGGAGCAGTTGTTCGACGCTTTGGTGAAAAACGCCCTGGGGTTCGTAGAGACGTCACTGGATCACGTCAAGGAAAGACCCAAGAACTCTATCGTCGACCTGTATACGGCTATTGAACTCTTTCTCAAAGCACGTCTAATGGCGGAGCACTGGACGCTTATGCTGGCCAAGCCAGAGACTGCCGACCTCCAAAACCTATACGTCGGAGACTTTCTTTCCGTCTATCTGGATGACGCCCTGAAGCGGATCAACTCGATACTTGGAGAGAAAATTGACGTCGCCGCGTCCGATAACTTCAAAGCTCTAGGCGAACACCGCAACCAAATCGTCCACTTCGCTCATTCAGCTCATGACGACCTAGCAGCCACTCAAGCGGGCGTCATCGTTGAGCAGTGGGCCTCATGGCACTACCTGTATGCCATGCTCACAGAGACATGGAAGGACGTTTTCGAGCCTTACAAAATTGAGCTTCAAAAACTGAACCACCGCATGATGAGACAGCGTGATTTTCTCAATTCGCGGTTCACAATTCTCAAGCCGAAAATCGAAATCGAGGTGAAAAAAGGCAAGACGATCATCGCGTGCGGGCATTGCGAACTTTCTTCAGCAGTTGCAGGTGAAGTACACGCTTGGGGGACAGATTACAGCTGCCTGGTGTGCGGGGTCAGTGACACTGCGGTAGTGAAGGCTGATATCAAATTACCCTGCCTAGGATGCAATGAAGAAATAGAGTTCTTTGATGCAAAGGTGACCGAGTGTCCGACGTGTCACTTCGCTTTGAACACCGACTCTTTGATTGATCTGTGTACCGCTCACATCCATGAGGGAGATCAGTGGTGGGAGGAGGGCGCCGAACATATTGCGTCATGCCATAACTGCCAGTGCGCACGGCCTTCCGTGTTCGTCATCGATGGTTTGTGGAGTTGCGTGTCATGCTTTGATCGCGGATGGCAAGCAGTTACGTGTGAGCGTTGCGGCGCTTTTGTGACAGGAGATATGGAAAGAATTCAATATTTCGCCTGCCACAAATGCGAGGATCAAGTTCGGCAGGAGTACGACGCGATGGCCACGGCCGGTGCTGCAACTGAGGAAAGTCAGGATGCTAAAAAGGAAGCATGATCCAATTAAAAACGACCCGCACTCGGCTTGACCTGTCTCAGGAAGGGATGCTTTGGAAGATCGCGCTGGCGCACCTTCCTGACGGGGCTTGAGTGCAGCATCGGCACATACAAACATCTCGGTTTTGCTTCCTGGTTCGGAGGACTTATGAGTCGTGACGACAAAGACACGGTGTATTGCAATGTTCAAATGCCGATGGCCAAGGGGAAGGAGCTTTCACGGTTAGTGGCGGAGCTTAGAGAGTCAGGTGCTCATCCTGAGCTCGACTCAGTCTTTGAGGAAATACAGCACGAGCTGAATTCTTCAATTGAGTTCGTAGAGGAGCAACTCGCCGATACTGGTGGATTTGGCCGACGGCCACATTGAAGCTCCCGAGCTAACGTAGCCAGCGACTTTAAGAAGAGGGCAGGGTGTCCGCATCGGAAGGAGGTAAACCTAATGTCTAGCGGTGCTGCTGATCGCAGTCTGCGTGAGCGAGAGAAGATCAGGAGGAGAGCTTTGTGGACGCTATCTGATCTTCTGCCAGGCGATCCCAAGGCTATTCCAGTCGTATCTGTGCTTGACGATATTGATCGCCAGGACGAGGCCGACATTTTAATGACACCAGTGGTGAAGGTAGAAGCGCTTCGCAGGTTCGTCGTCACCGAGTTTCACTCGAGCAACCTACAAATTGTTCGGGATGTCAGCATTCCCGAACCTTGGCGGGAACGATTTCTACAAGCGAGTATCGGTTCGACTCGACCGGAAGCGGGGTCGTATCTTCACGACCTAGAGAAATTCATCAATCTTTGGACGCAGGAGAATCAGCACCTGGAGGAACACCGTTCAGCGATCGATAAATACATGTAGAAAATAACTCAAGTTTTTCGAAACGCATCCGTTTGTATTCATAAGAGCAAACACAAAGGACGTTTCAATGAACCTGCACCAAGCTTCAAAAGCATCTTCTGAATTTCGCATTTGTAGAGAGTTCGATTCGTGGCGCGGCCTAGATTTTGACGAGAAATACACGTGCGCAATCGAAGTGCTGCCGTCAGCGCGGATCATGATCGAGCTGGACATTGTGAGTTGCAGTGTCACCCTCGAAGTCGCTCAAGAAATCGCAGAATGTGTGAAAGAAGCACTGGCTATTTCTATCGACGATGATGGCTACCAAGTCGAAGTCAAAAAACGGCCAAATGGCCTGTTCAAAATTCGCAGCCTTGCCGGAATGCGCGGAATGCAGTACGCAGCGTTTGGCGAAATCGATATTGAAGGCGCGAGCGGAGATTTTTTTGAGGATTCATCTTCTGGCACGACATCAATTGTGGTCGCCACTATCCAAGATGGGGGGTACGAGTTAATTTTTCCCTTCATGGGCTACTCATTCACGAAAGCTGATGCAACCTGGCTAAGCGAGGCGTTGTTCAAGGCCGGCGGGGAGCTACAGAGTCGGGTGCGGTAGAGTACCAGGAGGCACCGCCAAGCCTTTAAGGCTTTCTCTAGCGTCCCTTTCGATGCCCTCGGCGTTCATTGCAGACCGGTTATGGCAACAGGTAGCCTACCTCAGCATGGGCTCTGGCGCGCTCCTCAATCTGCAGGCTTTCTGGATCACGAACCTTTTGATAAGCCCGATCACCTACATACCAATCACAAGACATTGTTGTCATACGCCTGTTTAGACAGTGCTTAACATGCTTGCACGCGGTAGGAAAATGGAGGTGTTTGCGGTCGTAGCCAATGGGCCTGCTAGATAGAACGGATAGATAGCTCTGAGAGGTGGTTTTTTAGACTAGCGCTTCCGTGCCCGCCAGATTTCGTCAATGTCCAGATTAGCTAAGGCATCGCGCATCAGTGTAAAAGCGTTGTCCGAAAACTGGGGAATACGAGTCGATCCAAATTCGAATACGTTACGGCACTTCACATCCTCGTCTATGCCCAGATGTGCTCGTAGCGCTTTGGCTTTAGGTTGGGAAAGCCCTACCTTCTTCGCGAGATCGGCTGCTCCAAGATGAAATTTTTTCTGTAGGTCTAACTCACGAACTGCCGCAGCCTCTGCTGGGTCATCTCCGCCGATATACCGTACAGGCGCACCTACTTTTTTCGTGAAGTGAACGACCAAGTTCACGCCTTCGCCGTCAGTACGAGTGCCCACCATCGAAAGACGAGGGAAGACTTCATTGATGCCCTGGCCGCCACGCACTGCCTTTTCAACCCGATCAATATCGCGCTCGGATACTTCTACTTCTTCCACCGCGATGGATTCCATGGCCAGCATTGATCGTATACGGCCACGTGCTTCATCACGCTGACGTCTTCCCGGCTCCAACAAATCCCTAATCAGGTTGTATTCCCTGTCCACTAAAAACTCAAAATCACCTGGCGGCATAGTCGACACTGGCAGCACTCGAGCCGGAATGTGATCAATCAGGCTAATCTCTAATGCCCGGAGCAGGTACGCATCGAATGCAGTTATCAATGCCCTAGTGTTGAGGTACAGCAAGTCTTCGGCAACAATCACCGACCAATGCTGTGCAGCATCACGCAGACTATCCACTGCGCGCATCACACCGGCCTCTTCTTGAGTCAGGCCATAGTGGGCAATGCAAAGCCCAAGGCTTTTGTCGAACGAAATTGAGCGCCCTGTAACCTTATCGAATACTTTGGCCTTGTTCTGAACAAGGACTGCCTTGAGCAGCATTTCACAGGCGTGCTGAAGGTGGAGCAATACGGTAGTGATACGGCCATCGTCGTCAAAGCTATTGAAGGACTGCATCCCGATACGAAGGGAACTGACAGCTTTGATCTTAAGGGTTCGTGCGTCCCGTACAAGCTTCATTATTCATTCCTTCGATCATGGTCAAACCCCGAGGTTGATCGGGTTTCGCACTACGGGGTGAGAGCTGAATTCTTCATCAATTCTCTGCAACCAGTCGGGGTTTTCGGATTTTCGGCCTGAGCCCACGATTATCTTCAGCGCGCACTCCCGACATTGGTCGAGCAGTGAGTAAGGGATTTGCTCTAGCAGCCCTTTATACTCATCAACGTCACCATCGCGGTATCGATAAAGGTCTGCGCACCACAGGTTGTTAACCCACTCGGTGATATCTTCTTCGGAGTGCTGTGACGTATCCACTAGGACTTTGACGAAATCGACGATCCGAGGGCGCTCGCGCTTACCAAATCCTCGAGTGGTGAGACAGAAAAATTTCACCGACTTGATAGCCTGTCGCCACTTCCAGGTCAGCGAGTCGAGAGACTGCTCGTCACGCAACTCTGGCACCAGCCTATACGGGTTAATCAACTCTCCCGTGTCTTGAGCTACCGCATGAATTATTCGATTTACATTAAATAATCGCCATTCATCACGAGTGTGGCAAAACGCGCCAATGAGAATATCGTTTTCCTTTTGCAGATCCGAGATTTCCCGTTCGGTAATGCAGCCTTCACCATCTTGATATTTGATGAGTATGCGCATGTGATCTCCTGAAATAGCCCCTTCCATAGGACGCAGGATTGAGTCTAGGTGCTAATCCCTTGCAGCAACAGCTTCCTGAGGAATTGCTCCGATACCGCTATCTTTTCACCAGCCCTTTGTACCGTTCTCGTGATGCAAGTATCTGGTCTCTGAGCTCTTCAGGGTCGATTCTCATGCCGCCCCGCGGAGTTGTCTGCAGCGTTCTCAAGCTGTTCACAGCCTTTATGAACGCTCGTTCCTCTGCCTGAATCCATTCAGGACGATTGTCTTTCCAAAATGACCATAACATCGGGCTAACTCCACCACTGATTGGATGGAAGCAGTATGTGGGAGCTTCAGGTAATGTCCAAGCCGAGAAGTGACTTAGGTCATCGTGCAAGCGGAGCGCGCAGACCAGGAAGGTCGAAGGCATGAGGATGGAAGCCCGCAGGGCCAAGACCCGTCGATAGACGAGGCTTGGTTTACGACAGCCATTCCCAGAGGGGTATGCCCGAAAAATAAAAGCTAGGTTATCGAACCGCACGCTGTTCGTTCGTACGAGAAGCTACACCCATGGCGTAAAGATCATAAGTCTTTCGCAACAACAATTCGTCATCAGACGATACATACGCATGCATGAAGACTGTCGACAAGAAACGCTTCCGTTCGCCATTGCCAACCTCAGACCAAACTCTTGGTTGCCCTTGAGCATCTGGGACTGCCAAGCGATCAAGAAGGTACGCCTCAAGGCTATGCAACCGCTGCAAGCCATCGATCAAAATATCGCTGCTCTCAGCCATTGCTCGCCCCGCACCCGAATCACACCACTCATTAGTGAGATAGCTTCCGAGATCCCCTCCAGACCACACAGAAACGATGAACCGAGCCTTTTGACCAAGATTCCATACTACTGGGCGATGCCAAGACGGAACAGGAATGCCCATTACAAAATCCGCAGCCCAAGGGTACTTCTCGTGAGCAACAGATGACTCGACCAAGTGTTTTTCCCAGCGAGAAACCAAGATATCAATCGGATACTGGTTGGTGCTGGTTGCCAAAATTTGACGAGGCATTCGAAGGCTTGGATCTGAAATTTCGTCGTCCGCGTAGCGCTGAAACTTGGAAGTCATGAATGTCCTTGGAGGAGGGGAGTGCTAAAGGTGGACGAACCAATGGTGCGGATGAAATTACGCCGCCACTCATCAACGATTGAGATGATCAGTAAGTCACGCTCTGTTGAGATTTCGATCTGCTCACCATCAACGAGCGCTTGCGCATAGCCCTCAGCGAAGGCTGCAGCTCTGTCAAAGTCGGAAGAGGAGTCAGAGGACGCGATGTAGCTGACCAAGCGCTCCCACGCCCTGCGTTGACGATGACCCTGGATGGTCTCGGCAAACGGCACGGCGCCTTTCAGGGAGCGTGAAAATGCGATCGTTGGTAGGTTCAAAACCGTTTTCTCTAGATGTCATAGATATGAAAAACGGTTCCTTTTGAGAAACCTTGAGCCGTATAAGAATTTTTTTGTGCCGACACAAACAGGCGTCAGTCGGACGCAAGCGCGTGGACGTGCCAAAGGCACTCAGATATCCACCGGGCCAGACCGGAAAGCTGCGGGCCAAGCGGCGAATCTTCTTCGGGCACAAAGCGGCACAAAGCCCTTGGCAAGACTTAGAACCTAAAAGGGCACCAACCCTGTAGCTGATCAACAAGACTCTTGATCGGTCAAGGGCATCAGGCCGCAGCGATCGGGTGTGACGGTTCCTGAAGATGCTTGCCGAGCAGAGCGGGGGATACGTCCATGATGCGTACCAGTATTGGGCAGGCGAGGTAGTCAGGAAGCATCGTATCGAGTAGCTTGCGGCATCACAGCTCAATCGACAGGCCATTGGGCACGTACGATAGCTCCTCGTGTGATGGACTTACGAGGCTATTCGAATTTCACGTTCGATTGTAAAAGGAATTTATTTATGGCTGTTCCCGCCGAGTTCAACGCCGCACAGTGGTTCTCCGATAACACAGCGGGCGGCTCGCGCCTTACCCCTGAAACTCAGCATTCCATCGCTGACTTCACCACCATGTGGAATTTCTTCGAGGGGAATCTGTGCCGAAATGAGGGGAATATCGCTGCCTTCGAACGCGTTGCAGATCTGTATCGACCGAACGCTGATCAGCATCAGGGGGTTTGTGGTTGCGTGGCCTTCTGGCGGTCTCGCTATACGAATGAAGAGGGCATACTGCCTAGATTCGACAGATTGGAGTTTCGCGCTAGAGATCGCAGGGTGTTGGTAGAAAGTGTTCTATTGGGGCAGAACGATGAACCGCATGATGTGCTGCTGGCAACGCTCATCATTATCTACAGGCTGCGAAATAACCTCTTCCATGGGCTCAAGTCGCTCGACACACTCAATGATCAAGTTGAGAATCTCAGGACAGCCACGTACTGCTTGTCCATTGTTCTGACGGCAACACCTTCACATCTCGTCAGACCTCAATACGCTTAATTTGGCTTTGGCGGCACGGTACTGCGGTGGCAGTGTGCCGCCTACGCCAAGAACAAATCATCAGCCTCAAATACAGAGCGAATGAGTGTTATGCAGCTGCAGGATTTGCTTGCTAAAGGATATTTTCCAATTCAGCTACCGGTGGGATTCGGCACGAAGAGACTCGCGGACAGCATTGAGCAGATCAAGGCTGTATGGGACGGCGCGCCGGGGAAACAGGCCGGCGCTTCTCAGTCTGAGAAATTCTCGGTCGCTAGATCCTCCTACAGCAGGCGCACAACCTCGATCCCTAATCCTGTTAGTTTCTATGCCTTGGCTAAGGAGATCTGTGAGTACTGGCCTCAGATCCGGGCGCATTACGATAAAAGCGAAATCTCTCGCAGCATACCCGGCACCGACGGTAGTCTCAGAGCGATCGAGCTGACGAAGTTCAGCGACTTGTATGAGGAGCGCGTATGCCAATCTGCAGGGGCCCGTTACGCGCTGATCACCGACATATCGAGCTATTTCCCAACTGTGTACACGCACACCATCCCGTGGGCACTGCACACCAAGCCGGTTGCCAAGGCGAACAAAACCAAAAAAACTCCTGATTTTTTTGGAAATATCCTTGATGGTCGTTGCATGGGGACACAGGATGGCCAAACCATTGGCTTGCCTATTGGCCCCGACACTTCCCACATCATCGCGGAAATCATCGGGGTGTCGATTGATGAGGCCATCTGCGCTGAACTGGGTGGATGGCCGAAGGGGTTTCGTTACGTCGACGACTTCACTTTCTTCTTCAACAAACGTGAGGAAGCTGAGAGGGCTCTGGCAATCATCATCAAATGCGTCAGTGCTTACGAGCTCCAGATCAACGCCTCCAAGACGAAGATCGTCGAAGTGCGAGAGCTCGTCCAGGAATCCTGGAAATACAGCCTCAAGAAACTGACCGTCTCAGCGAAAAAGCGTCAGCAGAAAGACGATATTCACCACTATTTCGAGATGTTGTTCTCACTTGAATCAAGGTTCAAGGACGAGAGCCTAGTCAAATATGGCCTAAAGCAGCTGTCCTCATCCATCGTCAAGAAGTCCAACTGGGCGATCGCCGAAGCGTACTTTCTCAAATGTGGGTATGGATTTCCCAACACGTTGCAGGTAATTACCCAAATCCTCGCGACCTACCATCGCTATGGTTATCCATTGAATATGAACGCGCTCGGCGCTTTCAGCCGAAATCTGTTGGAGTCGGCTGCCGCCGCGAATCACCACAGTGAGACTGCCTGGCTCCTTTGGCTGTGCAAGGAACTCAGCATCCATCTTGACGCCCCTTTGATCCGTCAAGTGCTTCAGATGGAGAGCTCTGTATGTTCGCTCATCGCTCTGGATCTCATTCATTCAAATTTAGTCGACGGTGAGGTAGATCTTGCGGCTTTAACGGGTCTACCGCTCACAGATCAGGCACTCAAAGGGAACAACTGGTTACTGGCTTACGAAGGGGGTCGCCGGCTGTGGCTCGGAAATCCAGATATCGCTTTCATAGAAGCCGACCCCTGCTTCGCAGCACTGCTAAACGCTGACGTTAGCTTTTATGACCAGGAAGCCAGGCTACCGGCTATATTCCAAGTCAAGATCGAAGCAGCGGAGGCTATTGATTTCGACTCGGATGACGAAATCGACCGTGATTTCGAGTTTGACAGTATGGATGAGGAATACTTCGATTCGGCTGTAACGGATACTGATGAGGAAGGCGAGGAGCAGGGCGCGGCATCAGCCGGTAAAGGAAATCTAGCTGTAGATCCTGAAGCACCAGATGATTGGTGAGTCTTGCATAGACGGAAGTTGTGAACTGGATTCGTGGCTAATGCTGGTCTAGTGCATCCAATGCCTTCCTTGTACATGCTCGCCTATATGGATGCTAATCCACTTTCCTGCTTTCCTCGGTATGGCCGCTCTCAACCGATGCTGGTGCAGGATTTTGGGCCTCTAGCAGAATAGAGGCCAGTGGTGAGGGCACCGCGACCGCCCAGAAAGGGACTGCATAAGCGAAGGAAACCTTTGCCTCCAGTGTCACCGGCTTGCTAGGTCGCTCTGCGCGCTGCATCGCAACATGTAGCCTCTGCCTTATCGCTTTGCGGGCCACGGAATTGATTTCCACACCAGCTAACGTGAGCAGGAGCCGTGTGTACGCCGACCGATGAAAATCGTCAGGGCAGCTTGGGTGGCGGAACATCGGTTCAAAGCAATACTCGATCAGTTGCAGCATCACACCTAGGTTACAGCGCACTTGCAGGAACATCAGACAGACAAAATCGGCTATGACGGGCACAGCAGTATCAAATGTTAGGTTCGGCTCGGCTAAGTAACTGCGCAATCGGTTGATCCCTATATTTGCAAACGTCTCACCCTGATCCATCATGACTATAAGGTCTGCAGCTTGGATCGAGACGAAGCTGCGCCTGGTCATCACCAATTGAACAATTGCACGAGAGTACTCAGCACGCGTCAAACGCTCTGATATCAGTTCATTCGTCAGTAGCATTTGAGGAGATGCGCCCTTGATCTCCAGGAACCCTGCTATAGCTCGGAAGCGGGCGTCTAACGACAGTAGGGCACCACCGTATTCCAGGCAAACAAGCAGGGTTGCATACTCTCCTTCACCCAGAATGTCTTTGAGTGTATGCATCTGTGCCGCCAGTGTGGGTGGGCCATATGCCGGTACCACCTCACAATACTCATCAATAGCGGCACAGATTGAGTCGAGAAAGGCACGCTCCCGATGCCAATTTTCCTCTGTCTGCTCCTGCATACCGAGTTGCCCATCGTGTGAGAAGAGCGTCCCTCCCTTGTGAAATCGCTTTGACGACTCGATCTTCGTTTCTAGCGCTTGCTTGGTGGCAGCAGCTACATACAGCCTGGGGATGTGCTCCAGTACATCGAGCATTCCAAGCGTCGCAAGCTCTACCAGCATGGGAAGATCTACCACCCAAGAGTGATCGGAGGCAGCGATAACCGGGAACTCATCGTGGGTCTGGCCCACACCCATCGAGACCTCCAGCAATGGCCCCTCATCGGGCCAGCCTCTGACGAGATCGATCACATCCACACCGAGCATCTGCGCGATCAGCCCAAGCGTAGCCATGTGCTGGCTGTAGAGCCCAATTGTGTTAAGGCCCTGTGTTTTTTTCCGTTCGATTTGCTCGATGAAGAAGGAGAAATCCAGCTCACCATCCTCACGCGTGGGGATGGTCATGGCGACTAAACTTTTGCTCGGAACGACCGCGCTTGAGACCTGCCCATATGATAGGTCGAGCAAACGTCGGTGAATGGTCACTATCCGCTTAACCTTGAGCGTCTGCTCTCCTATCAAGATGCGGATTGTTGTGGTTTCGCCAACTTTGAGACCAATAAGCTCGACAGCCTGCGCGGAGTCCGCAGCGATGAACTCCGCGGTCGGCGAGAAGGGTGGGTCAATGTCAAAATCTATTGAAACGTAGCCGCTGCCGCCGTTGCTGTCTTCGAGTTCGACTGAAGTACCAAAAGCGACCTCAACTGGGTTGGTGAGGAATGAGTCCACCGTGCCGGATGCCATGACCATGAGTGAGATGTGACCGGCCGCAGCCTCAAGATTGCCCAAGTTCACTCGCATGGTGCGGTAAATGCGAGCGATGCCTCGATCATGCATCCCCCGACTGATCTCTGCGTTAGCAAGTTTCAATTGATCCTGAGCGGAGCCTTCCAGAAAGACAGGAAGCGTGGCTATGCACGCGTCCATCTGCCCAGGGTTTATGTTGGCTAGAACCTGGATCAGCAACAACCATGCACTGGCATCAAGAGGGCTCTCAGAAACGATCATCTCTGCGATTTCACGCATCCTGGGCCAATCACCGGCGTTACCGTAAACGTTCAAAGCCACGTTTCGGACATCTGCGGACTGGCGCCATTCCCCTGGAAGCGACTCCAGCAGATCTCGAACCTTCGCGCGCTGATCAGTTAGGGCGTATGCGTGAAGAAGATCAACGTGCAATGGAGTGAACGAGTCGCGAGGAAGCACGCGTTCGAGCATCGCGATAGCATCATCGTGACGCCGTGCATGGAGCATCCACTGCGATGCCATGGACAGCTCCAGCAGATCGCTGCTTTGCGGTGCGAGTTCAGCCACACGATTCTCGAATGCCTGGCGCACTGCTTCGTTATCGATAAAGGCCCGAGCAGCGAAAACCCCATCGGTAATATTGCTGGTCTGGGGAGTGACACCTAGCAGCGAAAGCTCTTGCTGAACTGCATCATTGCGTTGCTGACGCAGCAACAATTCCCAGTGCATGTGGCGGAGTATCCGCAGCACTTTCGCCGACTCCTCCGTGACAGGCCGCTGCACCTGTACACCGTAGGCAGACTCGAGCATTGGCTCTCTACCCGCAACCAAGCATGCTTGGCCGAAGATAACCAGTGCGTCATCAGGAAGCTGGTCAAGGCGATCGGAGAAGCGATCAACAGCTTCACCTTCACGATTCAAATCGCATAGGGCCTCAAGTTCCACTCGGGCCGAGGTCTCATGTTCTGGGACGCCGCGCTGTCTTCCCTGCTCGATCATGTCCAACGCCTGAGCCGGCTGCCCCAATAGCAGATACGCATAGGCGAGGTGAAACACGACGTCAGTCTTTGTCCTGGGACTTTGCTCGGCCCATAGAGCATTCTCGCGATCCTCAAACTTGGACATGGCATCCATGATGAGCTCACGTCGATCCAGGGGCTGAGATCGCGTGTTCACGTGGAACGGGTTGTCCGTAGCGAGTCGCAGCGTAAAACGCAGATAGTTTTCGACGATGAAAATGGAACTGTCAGGCTGCTCCAAAGCTTTCTTGATAGCGTTGACGGCACCAAGATCGTCCCCGGCGCCAGCCCTGGAACTGGCCACCATCTGCCAGGCCCCGGATTTATCGCGAAAGGCTTCGGGGATCTCGTCTTCAGTTAGCTCTTCTCTATTGAGGACTCTTGCGTTGGTGTAAGCGATCCATACCGAATACGACTCCGGAAAGCGAGCCAGTGCCGCCTGGCCAACCTGGATGGCAGCCAGCACATCATTTTTGAGCATGTGAGCCCGGACATGACCCGCAGCGATACGGTCATCGTCGGTATAAAGGTTTGCGGCTGCCTCAAGATCTGTCGAGGCGATCTCATCGTCCCCAAGATGCCAGAAGCACATCCCACGAAGGAAATACCAACGGGCCTTCTGGTGAATATCAAACGTGTCCAGCTCGTCCTCGAGGAGTTCCAGCTGAGTCAAGGCATCCTTGTATCGGCGATCGTTGTGCAGCGTGCTGATGCGGTCGAGCTGGCGCGTAGCAAATGTAGTTTCCGACCCTTGGATTGCGATGGGGAGGTCATCAGTCAGCAGTGTGCTGCCGGCAGCGCGGCCAACGGAGAGGAGGGGAGCGAGATATTCCGCCAGCGGGGTAAGCTCTGACGCGCGCTCATGGCTGACAGGCATCGTACCCATTTGGTAGGCCCGCACACTCTCGCGTATCAGCTTGGCCGTATGAAATTCCTTGGCAAGCTCACCCAGATGGGCTGAAGCGGAAGAGAGATCGATTTCTCCCGCCGTGCCATTGAGCTCAGCACACACAGATAATAACTGCGACCACACTGCGCCGCTGTCCCGGCTAGGTAATGCCTGGGCGATAAATTGCTTTTGGTATCCGGCTTCCTGAGTGCGATCCGAGTCCAGGTCGTGGGGGACGAACTTCAGGTGGAGCGCGAACTGGCGCAGGTCTTCGTCGTTAACCGTGGCCTCATTGTATTGCTCAGCTGCAGCCTTGATGGCGGCGTAAGCAGTCCGGTTCCGAGCGTTACTCAGACCCTCTGAATGCACACGGGTGTACCAGGACTCATGTGAAAGAGACGCCAAGGCCAGCCTGACAACCTCTACCGCGCCTTCCATGGATGACGAGCTAGACACGTGGTAGACGATCAAATTGTCGTCCAGTCCACGCTGGAATGTTGGCTTGATGAAATCGAGCCACGCAAGCCCTACGGCTTCGGTAAAAACGTCATTGGCAGTCGCCTTGAGTGACCGCTTCATCTGCATTCTGATGGTTGCTTTCTGTCCAGTGCTCGCCGACGCAGCATGGACAACGAGGTCGTCAGTATTGTGGTCAAATCCTCGACCTTGGAACAGCAACCCGACGATGGCAAACCCTTCGCGCAGCCCGGCACATGGGATGCCTAGGCACATAGCGAGTAACCGCACCGCCTGTACGCGTTGCTCAAACGCACCGCCACGCCCGCCAGTTGAAATAGGGCTTGCGACCTTTTTCTGCTGGGGTTTCGGTTTTGGGTTGGGAGCTTTTTCTCCCTTTGCCTTTGGAGGCCTTGCCATACCTGGCTCGCACAACTGATATAGGGCCCTATCTTATCGATCATTAAGCGCCATGCGTAGCGTTGACTTCGCAAGAAAATTACATAGCGTGCGGCCTGGGGCATGGAGTTCGTATCGAGCGCCAGCATCGTCGAGATGTACCATCCTATGACCACCAAAAAACATAAAAAGGCAAGCGGAGCGCGCAGGCGTGAGGATGGAAGCCCGACAGGGCCGAGACTTGGCTCCGCCAGGCTCGGTTCACGACAACCATCCCCGCAGGGGCACGCTTATACCCAAACTGGTAACCCGTGCAATCGCTATCTCCTCAGCAAGCCTTTAAGGTTTTCTTGCGCGTAATGGTCACTTCTCCATGATGAAGATTGCTGACTCTTAGATGCACTCCCGTGTAAGGGGGACGGAGACTCATCCTTCATCTCTTGAAAGCTCAGTGAGTGCTGAGGCTAGCGCCGTCGCCTGCTGAGGCGTGAACCTGAAGCGCGAATCATCGATTTTGATTGAAATTATGCCGTCGGATTCTGTATCCAGGAGAACTGCGTAGCTGTTGTCATCGTCCAAGACTTCACGCTCGGCGATGCCAGGCCGAGTGAAGATAGCGAGCATAATTTCCTCTAAGTCTCCCTCGGGCGAACCATCCTTGAACGTGAAGAATCTGTTCGGGGGCAGTTTTGTACTCATGGTTTCCATTGGCCTCAAAAAATACATTGCATGAGTAACTAAACGGAGCCGAAATTAGAAACTTGAGCGGGAGAAGGAAATCTTGACCCGGAATGGTTAACTTTGGATGTGAAGTTCACTCATTGCGTCTGGGGGTATGCTCAGATTCAAGGAGGTGTCATGAGCAAGCAAGTATGTGTCGAGTGCCTCGTTGATGGGTAAACTACCTGTCTTTTGCGGTGTGATTGGCGGATTACAATGGAGTGGAAACCTTCTTTTCTCTCGCGTCTGTTCAGAAGGGCGGCATCATGGCGTCTGAAGATCGAGAATGATCAATTCAGCGTCACGTTGAATGAGCAAACGTATCCGATACCTCTCGAAGCGTTTTCCTCACTGCGCTTTCGCGATGGCCTGTTATGGACGAACGTCACTGTCTGGGTTGGTAACGAGATTCATCTAGTCGGCTTGCGAAAGTCGGCTCGTCACACGCTGAGTAATCAGCTTCGAGCCGTCACGAGCAGGCAGAATTTCCGTACTTATTACGCCAAGATCATGGGTTGGCTGAAATTGGTCGATCAAGTTGCGCTGACGGTAGACGCAGAACATCGATGGCTGACACACGACATGCAGCATGAGCTTCTTTCCGAGAAGGATGCTTTGAAAATCGACGATGCTGATCTCAAGGCACTGTTTGATTCTCCAGTTATCCAAACTGCATTGGGAGACAACAAGACGCGCGTGTTAGGGCGGTTGCGCCAATGGTCTCAGGATTGGCCAACGCATTGGCAGACTCGTAACAAAGCGCACATGATCCGCGAGCTGGATGCTTGCTCAGATCTTCTGGATAACGTCGAGTCCCGCGAGCTCAATGATGAGCAAGCAAAAGCCGTGGTTTGCTTCGACAATCGGGTTCAGCTTATTGCCTCCGCCGGCTCGGGCAAGACCTCTACGATGGTTGCCAAGGCGATTTACGCGGTTCATCGCGGTTTCGTGGCCCCATCCGAGATCATCATGCTGGCCTTTAACAAAGATGCTGCACAGGAGCTGCAGGAAAGGGGCGCTCAGTCTCTCGGAAGGCTAGGTATGGCCGGTGTCACGATCAATGCACTGACGTTTCATTCACTGGGCCTAACAATCATTGGCGGTGCGACAGGCAAAAAACCTAGCGTCCCCAATTGGGCTACCAAGGCGAATCTTGGGCTTGAGAAACTTGGTGTGATCGTTGACGCGCTTAAAGACAGGTCAGATGAGTTTCGCACCAAGTGGGATCTTTTCCGCTTGGTATTCGGGCGGGATCACTCCACTGCGCCATTGAGAGATGTGGCGGAAGCTTTCGACAGGGAAGGGGAGGCTCGGCTAATCACACTCAATGGTGAGCATGTCGCGAGTCAGGAAGAGCGCTTGATTGCCAACTGGCTTTTCTACAACGGCGTCGAGTACGCCTATGAGCGGCCCTACGAGCACGACACTGCAACTGCCGATCACCGCCAATATGCGCCCGACTTTTATTACCCGCAGCTGAACCTCTATCACGAGCACTTTGCCTTCGATGCAGAGGGCCAGGCACCTGCGCATTTCGTGAATTATGCGGAAGGGGCCGATTGGAAGCGGAAGGCCCATGCCAGCTACGGTACGCAGCTGATCGAGTCGACTTCACACCAATTGCGGACGGGTGAAATCTTCGCTCATCTCTCTCAAGAGCTGACGTCGCGGGGCGTGGAGCTAGATCCAAACCCCGACCGTCCGATCCCGGACTCCGGCCTAGTACCACTAGAACATATTGACTTGGTGAAGGTGCTCCGATCGTTCATCTCTCACTACAAAAGTAATAGCCTGACGGCGGCGATTCTGCACGAACGGTACGACGCTCTTCCGATCAGCGTTTTCAAGTTCCGGTACAAAATGTTCCTGGAGCTCGCGATTCCGGTGATCGAAGGCTGGGATGCCGCCCTGAAAGAAGAGCGTGGGATCGATTTTGAGGACATGATTAACCTGGCCGCAGATTGCCTAGAGCGTGGCTACCAGTCGCCTTATCGCTTGGTCATGGCTGACGAATACCAAGATGCCTCGCGCGCACGTGCGCGGCTTTGCCGGGCGTTGGTTCAAGAGCCCCATAGTCACCTGTTCGCGGTGGGTGATGACTGGCAGTCAATCAATCGATTCGCCGGCGCGGATGTGAGTGTGATGACTGGTTTCGTGGAATGGTATGGCCACGGTGAGGTATTCCGATTAGAGAAGACTTACCGGTGCCCTCAGGCTATCTGTGATGCTTCCAGTCAGTTTGTGGCTAAAAACCCTGCTCAGCTGCAGAAGACCGTGATTTCTGTGACGGAGCCGATCGGCCCCGAATTTCTGGCATTCCAGCTATCTAGTAGGGATCAGGTTCAGAATGGCTTGCGGCAGTATCTGGACGATCTTCACCAGCAGCTTTCGACCGGTGTAGTCCCCGGGGCAAGTGATCGGCTGATAACAGTCTTCGTTCTTGGACGCTACAAAGCCGATGCGCAATTCATACCCCATGGGTGGGAGCAACGCTACGGCAACAAGCTTGAGATCAGATTTAAAACCGTCCACACCTCAAAGGGTGATCAGGCCGACTACGTTCTGCTCCCCGGAATGATGGCTGGAGGATTTCCGAGCATGAAAGGGGACGATCCTGTCTTCGGCCTAGTGATGCCCAAAGGAGACACCTACCTGCATGGCGAGGAGCGCCGACTTTTCTATGTGGCGTTGACCCGGGCTCGTAGGTCTGTCGTGATGTTCACTGTGACTGCCAGAAACTCACTGTTCCTCACAGAGCTGGTAAACGACGGGGTGGTAATAGTTACAGACATCAAGGGTGAACCAATCCAGGAGAAACGGTGCCCGGTCTGCCAGCATGGAGTCGTGCTGCAGCGCTCCGGTAAGTTCGGTGATTTTGAGTCCTGCTCAGGATTTCCTCGCTGCAAATATAAGCCAGAGAAGCCGACGAAAAAACGTGCGAGGCAAACTTCGTTCAGGCCTCGCCGATAGCCGCAATATATGCTTATGGAGAATTGTTTGAGGCGTATGCCCCCAGCAGCGAAGCTCTCAGGAGCGGCGTCATAATTAAGGCCGCCTGAGGTCGCTGACGTGCGGGAGCATCTTTTGAGAGCGATGTCTTTGATAACACTAAGGGAACGAGAAGCAGACGGAATATCGGAGCGATCCGCAGCAGCCGAGCCATACAGTTTGAGTTAATGGAGGCGACTCGCTAGCATTAAGAATCGCATTGCACACGGCCATAACAGGCTTGCATTTATTAGTTCGGGCGGTTCTCGCTTGAATGAGAGAGCAAGGATGAGGGAGCAAGGATGAGGAAGAAGGTAAGGGGCGTATCTGCAGGGCAGACCAATAGGGCTGATGAATCTCATTCCTTGGATTCCCCGAAGCGAGTGACCGCTATAGTGGTCGCCCTCGAAAACTACCGCAGGGGCGAACTGCCGGTTGTAGATTACGCTCATGCCGACGCAGATGCGTTCGCCGCAGCGCTGAGTCAAATTTACCCGGCTGACATCCTGGAGGTGGAGGTCATTAAGGATGAAGAAGCCACCCTCACAGCGCTCCGTTATCTAGGCAACTCCCTAAAAAATCTTGGTAAGGATGACCTGTTTATCTTCTATTACGCTGGACATGGATTTCATGGAGCCGGGGAAAATCGACTGAGCGTTTACGATACGAATAGATTTAATATCGCAGAGACTGCCTTGAGCCTCCAAGGCGATTTACTTGAGCATATCGGCAACAGTGAATGCCGCCAGGCACTAATCTTCGTCGACGCTTGCGCTGAGAAATTCGCGGCGGTGGCCAAATCTCGTGATGTGATATCGAACCTTGAGCGGGAAGAGGTCGAGCGGTTTTTGGACAACAATTGGTACTGTGGTGTTTACCTTTCCTGCTCACCCCGTGAAAAATCTTACCCGGATGATACCCTTGGCCATGGAATCTGGACTCACTTTTTGCTTGAAGCTATGCAAGGTCGAGATGAGGAGGCGCTGCGCGACAGGTGGCTGACAGACACCAGTCTTCGCGATTACCTGCGCAAAAAAGTACCGGACTTCATCTCTCGCGAAACTATGATCAAAGGCCACCAGACCCCGCAGGCAATCCTATCAAGTAGCGGTAGCTTCCGGATTCGGCACGTGGAGGAGAAGCCTGCCGTGGCCACTCCAGCCAATGAAGCGTTGGCCAATATAATCCTGGATAACCAAGGAGAATTCTTGGAGGGTGTTGAAACGGGCCGGATTCGCTCCTTAGCTGAATTTCGATCAATCCATCGCGAACCAAGCGGTTACAGCGACTCGGCTGATAAATTTTGCAGGGGGCTGCTGGACGCGCAAATCCGTGATGAACTACAACAGCTATATCAAGCGACAATATCAGCGTTCGGCGCTCGTCGCAGAGATGTTCAAAAAGGGGAGGATCACGGCGCTGGCGACTTAGCATACCAGTTTTATCGATACTCAATTTACAGCGCACAGAATCCGGAGGATCACACCGAGTATGTCATCTACAGGACTCTTGAGCTGAGAGAGGGATGGGAGGCGCACCGGGAGGCCATCGAAGAAGTGTTCGACTGCGAATTTGATTATCTGGTCATTACATTCTCACGACTAAAGCTCTCTTTTGATCAACTGGTCGAGAGCCTTGAAGATGTCCGAGATGCTCATGGCGGAGAAATTGATGATGATGACAGTACCAAGCGTGTCAAATATTCTCGCGAAGACGCCGACTTCACCTTCGATCTTCATAAGCGCAGGCTGGAAATCGAGATTGCTGGCGCAGACGCTTTGGATATTTTGGATGGAGTAAGGCATTTCCAGCTCGGCAATACTCGGCCAAGCTCCATGCTTGCCGGCTCTGCTAGCTAGATCTCATTGTCTTGCAATGCTGGGAGCAATTCTGCGTTTCCATCCTGATAGGCGGCTGTATTCTCAACCCCGCTGGGTGAGTGTCGAAACACGACACGCACTAGAACCTTAGCTTCTCAACACTCAGCGTTACAAGAGCAGTCGCATCAGGTACCGACGAATACAGAAGCCTGCATGGCTCTTACATTAGCCGAACGGCAAATGAGAGCGGGTCGCACATCCTCAGCCCATGGCGCGCTGACTTCGGCCGTAGAGAACTTTCTGCATTTCATCCAGCTGCGTACCTTGGCGGCCGACTTCGATCCAAATGCCCCATCGCTTGGCTTCCGATCATCTATCCCTGCATCACCATGCAACAAGCTGCCCACGAATGCGCTGGCTTGTGAGGACAGGAAGTGCGAGTAACCGCCTAAGCGCACGCTGCCCGTTGCGCGAAGAGCTCAAGAACAGCACACCTACACACGCCCCGACTTTACGAGTCAACGATCATGGAAAACGCGTAATGGAACCAACAGGCGCCCGAAAACAGATGAAAATCACGGCCTGCAATCCCTTTATTCCTGCCGGGGAGTATCGTCGAGGGCTGGAGCTCACGTTACAGAGCATCGCGCCCCACCTTACCCAGCGCGAATTAGAGGCATTGGTACATAAGAAGTTGCGCATGGAGGATCCTGGGCCGGCAGAGCCTCAGTTTCTTCAAGCAGCAGTGGAACTCACGGTGTGCGCTCACTACGCCCGTTACTTCCCCAGCAGTTTTGCCTATGAAGACAGGGTGATGCCGCCACGAGATGTTGACTGTTCTTTTCGCACCTTGGGTTACAAATTCAATGTTGAGGTCAAATGTGCTGATTACACTACCAAACATGAGATCGATTCGGGCAGCGAATTCATTATCCGCGCCATAGGGCGGCTGTCAGATTACAGGGATACAGTCGCTAGGCTTCAAAAAAGCTTTGCGAGTGTTGGTAGCACCCTTGTGCCAGGCTTCCATATGGATAACAAGCTGAAGGACTATTTGTACGATGCTCATGGAAAATTCCCAGATGGCGCAGATGATCGCCAGTACAACGTGCTCGTTGTCGGCTGCGATGATCCTGGGGACATGCAGCTGTGGGAGGGCTATTTGACCGGCGAGCGGGGGCTGTTCACTGGCGATTCATTTGCAGACCCCACACGCTACTGCAATGTCGACTTGGTCGTCCTGACCAACCTCTACCATCGTCACAAATCGGTATCTGAGAAGGACAAGCTGACAGGACACTGGACATTTACCAAAGCCTTTTCGCTCCTGTATGTCAATCCCAGATCCAGGAAACCCAGAGCGTTGTTCGAGACTTTTGCCCGCACGCTACGTGTTTACAACAACGAGCTGAGCGAACATAAGATTGAAGGCGATGCGCCAGATTATGTGATGCAGCGTCTAGCCATTTCTCACTATGTCAGACAGGTACAATGGTCGAGCGGGCAGTATTATTTCCAGCCCAAGCCCGGCAAGTAATCCCGGGCGGGAGCCAGCTAGGCCAGAGGGCCGGATTCAAAAATTAGGATGACCGTGACATGAAGCCGGCATTGTACGAGCTTGGCGCAGGTCACGGTCTGCACGGCAACGTGTGCAGTGCTTATGGAGGGAATTCGTGCGCACCTTGGAATACGCTCAGCCTACCGAACAGATGAAGCTGACGGACGTAATGGATCTTGACAGCGCGGCCCCCATAGAAATTAGCAGCTTCCTAACCCGTGAATTGTCCTTGGTCATACAGGATAGAGCGGAGCTGGCTTCTCGGTTCCTACTGGATCGAGATAAGCCTTGGTTGGTTTGCCAGCTGTGTGGGGCCGCTCTTTTGCTGGTTCGCACACAGCATCGTTTCTTCCACTTCCGCCATCACCCGACCATTGAAGGGCTCATTCAGTGCGACATTTCCACCAAAGGAGAGCTCAGCCCAGCTCAGATCACCGCGATCAAGTACAACGCGCAGAAGGAGAGCCAGGCGCACATCCGGCTCAAAGGGATCATCCGCGACAGTCTGATTGCCGATCGATCGTGCGGTGAGCCCCAGGTAGAAAAAGTCTGGAAAGGCCAAGCAGTCGCCGACCGTGTCACTTGGCGCAAGCCAGATGTCCAAGTCGTCAGGGGAATGAGCGGATCGCGTTTGAAGTTCAGCTCTCGACAACCTTCTTGACTGAGATCGTCGGGCGCTGGGAGTTTTACCGAGCTAATGGCGGGTCGATGATCTGGGTATTTCAGAGTTTTGATCCTAGCTCAACCAAGACAGCCGAGGAGGACATTTTCTTCCTGAACAACCTGAACGTCTTCATCGTCAACGATCGGACGCTAGCTCGATCCAAAGCCTCTGGACGCATGGCGTTTGATTGCTGGTACGCAGTGCCGGAATTGACCGGTCGCACCATAGTCAACGAGTGGAGGAGGGCTGAAATCTTTCTGGACGATCTGACGTTCAGTCCGGAAAAGCAGCTCGTGTTCTATAACGATTACCAGGCACAGAGAGAGGCATTGGAGAGCTCGGTAAACACTGACGTGCTGCGCCGTGACTTCCATGCTTTCTGGACGGAGTTTGGCAGGGAGGACACGCCACAATCCCGGGAACGCTGGATCGACCTGCGCGAGCGTATGGCAATTGCTTACCCAGATATCAAGCTCCCGAACTTTCATTGGACAGATCCATTTCAAGGGGCTGTCTCCATTGTACTGAGCGCACGCTACGGTCGCCCGATCGGGTACCGATTCGAGCGCCTCCTTAACGTCAGCAACCAAGCCTTCGACTCCTACAAACCCTTTCTGCTGCAGCTCGGCTGGACACTGGAAATCTTTGAGCACAACGAGCTTTTGGCCGAACAGGACAAGAAGGGTACTTGGGCGAAGCGACGCGGGATTATCCGCGCTGCACTGCAAAATCGGGATGAAGCATATCGATCCGATCGGCAATACAATCATCTATTCGCATTTTTGGTACCTGAGCTCAAGGAGCGCCTGATCAACATGCGCGAGTGGTGACGGCGGGAGCTCCCGCAACTTGCTGGTACCGGCTATGAGAAAGCAACCCTACTGCTCCTTGCCTGAGACACCGGAATGGAGGCCCAGGTTTGGTTTCTACTTTCCACGCAGAGCTATGAGTAGCAGGCCGCCGGGTGGTTACTATGCGGGGGCACCATGCGCCATTCTTGGCTAGTGATAGCTCTAGGAACGGGCGAGTCGGTACTCTTGCGAGATTAGGGTTGGTGAGCCGCGTTTGATCTCCTACAGTGAGCTCGTGAAGCAGGGTTGCGATGCGTTCAGCGTTTGCTCAGATCCTTGACTGCTGGCCAGCGGAGTTCTGGCGTAATCCCAGCGTTCCAGGAGTCAGCCAATTCTTGCGGCCTGAAGAACCAGTTGGCCTGATAACTATTGACGTCAGTAAGTCCCTCAAGAAACCCCTTATCCAGCGTCACCACGAAGGCAGGCAACTTCAAAAAGCGATATAGGTCGAAATCCACGCCGTCGTTGCGACTTTTTTTGGAGGTCGGGTCATAGGCTCGCTTCACTTTCTGCATGCTTGAAAACCGTGTCCAGCAGTAAATCACCTCCAAGTGGCTGCGCATGTTCATGGTGAAAAAAGCCGACTCCGAATTCTCAAACGCTTTGGTGACACCCACGTTAATTTTGGGCCCAATGACTTTCCAGCTCACTTGTTGAGCTGTCCAAGCTTGCCAAGCATCGGTCGGGTCTTTGGAATTATCATCGATATGCTGCTTCTGGTCTTTGTATGGGTGCGCTAGCTGCAACACTCCGCTCAGATCTTGCGGACTAAGAGCCTCAAGTGACTGAAATACCTTTTGCAGTGCCACATTTGGCACAGCTTTGAAAAGATCCAACACCTCCTCGGACGGGCTCGCCTGAAGGGTGTGGATAGCCTCCAACGCTTTCAGAAATTCATGATCAGGAAGCGTGTCGAAGGCAGACAGCAAGCCAGCCTCATCTAGGGCGTGTAGCACTTCAATCCTAAGCTGCTCACTGTGTTTTAGGGTGTTGACTGTTTCCTGGAAGCCCACGAGCATCGCTCTCCATGCATTGCGTTCCTCCTCCAGCAAATGCTCAGTTGAGCCGGGGGTATATCCAGCGTCAGCGCAACGAAGCAATTCAGCCCAACTGTCCAGAGATATTGAGCGACATTCCTGCTCACTCCAAGGCTCTCCGTCCTGTTGCAGCATCCCCAACAAATCTCTGCGCCCGGGTGCTATAGGGAGCTCAGTGCTCAGGAACTGGGTCAATCGAGTGCACATGCGTTGGAATTGATCTGCCGTAATTGATCCGCGGCTTCTCTGGTTTACAAGCTCTATAAACGTACCGTCGGCGAGGGAGAAGGAATATCCATCCGCTGTCATCTTCTCGAACGTCTCCACCCAAGCGGGGCAGTGTTCGAGGTCGACAAGCTCTCGCGCGACTACGGTATCCAGAATGACCATCGTCTTTTGGTCATCGATAATCAAGCGAGGAGGAAACGAGGCGGTCATGAGATCGTCCAATTGCTAAGTCAGATGTAGCTGCTAAGTGCAGTTTTGAAGAAACTCTTAGGTGCGAGCTTATGGCTTCCTACCCGCTAGGATCAATATCCACAGCTCCGAACGGCCATTGAAGTTCCGTCCACCTATGAACGACTGTGCGCCTTCCCCGGCACTTGCATTAGCGTTGTCATGAGCCAGGCACTCTTTCTCACCTCACTCGACCTACTTCCAGGAGTAAGGCAACTGGTTGGTCGAAACGGAGCATTACATTCTCGGCATGCTGCAGCGTGTGACCCCCTTTGTCCCGGATCACTTTCACAGTACCGCTGGTGAAATCACCCACGTTGGCCACAAAGCCAAGCCGACGCGTTCCCTGCGCGTGGAGCTCGTAAGCTATACCACGGTCGTCCACACACGACGCACCGACGATGTCGATGTACCCTCCGTTTTTGCCTTGAGAAATCCCCCTCCCTTTTCCGAGGAATCTGCAGCCGTCGCCTCGGAAGATCGTATTCATTCCGGTAGGTTTGAACGGACTCACCTACGAAAACAGAAAAGGCATGTCAGCGCCTGAGTTCGCATCATCCAAGCTAGCGCGCGTAATTACCTTGGCTACAAGAATCTCACTGGTGGGTGCCGCTGTGTAGTTGATCCCTTCAACCACAGCAGACTTGATCGCATCTGGCAGCGATACCTGATGCGGATTGATCAATCCCGCAAGGTTAGATGGCATAATGGATAGCCAGCCCAGAACCGAGGTGGCATTGCCTGCGAAATTCAAAGCGCCCCGATGATTAGCGGAATAGCCAACAGGCCCATCAGTCGATGCTCAGCGCAAAAAAGCCACCAATTTCCAGATCTTTTGCATCTGGTTCCGTTACGCGTCCTTCCAAAGCATTGTCTCATCATGCCGTCTCGTTTCTGGAATCCATGGCCGTATGATATTCAGAATTCGGAATAGCTCTAGTCAAAATCCAGCGTCTAAATTCAGAGCGTGCCTCAACGCTTATCCTGGCCGTCAGGGCTGAGGGAAGCGATGGGGTCGGACTTTCGCTCGCCGGCGTACCAAGCGGTAACAGCAGGCACGTAAAGCGTGAGCTTTTGGTTTGCGTGGAAATGGGTCAAGCCGTTGCTTTATAGATCGCCGCCTCAGGGGGATCTGCTCTTTGTCAGGCAAGAGGCACGTGCTTGGGGCTTGTATTGCGCAACGCCAAGCCACCAAACGACGTGCCCGCATCGACATAACGCAGCGCTGACTTCATATCCTTCCAGCCCACAGAGCCCATCAGACCTTTGATGTCCCATCCATTGGCGGACGCCCAGGTTGCAATGCCACGCCGCATTGAGTGACTGCTATAAAGCTCCGCAGGCAATCCTGCCTCCTTAAAAATGCGGCGGAGCACGGGTAAGGGACAGTACAAACGCTGGCTACGGCAGCGCCATTGTTTGTTGGGAGCCGAGGACAGTATTCGCACCTCAGCGCCTAGTTGACGTAGGTGGGGACGGTTACGCCGCAGCATGGGATACACGCTATCATTCCGCCCATAACCTCGTTAGCCTCTCGGGCTTAAGCGCATCTCGACAAGGAAGTGAGTGTATGGCTTGTACTGCCCGGTTTACCTCCGTCCGTGCTCAAATTACGCGCCGCGTAAATTTCTCCCCGCGCAAACCTACCAATTCCGCACTTAGTGCCTTCGCCACACTAAAGGTGGACTGAGATGAACCAACCAAAAGAGGCTTTGGACGACGCCTTATCCAAGGCAACCGCGGATGCGGTCGCGAGAAGCCAGGAGGAGGTGAGCAAGCTCAGCAGGCGTGTTGCTTCTGTATTAGCCCAAATGGGTAAGACTGCAGACTTTGCGCTCTCACAGCGAGTACCGGGTGCTGAAGGCGACGTTGCCCAGACGTTGGCTGACATTCTGAACGAAAAGCGTCGATTGATTTTGGATCTCGTTAATCGCCAAAAAAATGCACTGAGCACGTTCAATATCGTGCTTTTTGGTCGTACGGGTGCAGGGAAGAGCTCGCTGATCACAGCATTCACCCGTGGTAACGGATCAATTGTTTCCCAAGGTGAGAGTGACTGGACAACTGACGTTCAACCACTCGCCTGGAATGCATGCTTGATCTACGACACGCCGGGCATCAACGGGTGGGGACGGAATAACTCGCGCAAAGATCTTGAAGCGCGGGCCCGTAAGGCAGTCGAGGTCGCCGATTTTGTTCTGGTCTGCTTTGACAGCCAAAGCCAGCAGGCAGACGAGTTTGCCAAGTTTACCGCATGGGTCAGCGAGTATCGCAAACCAGTAATCGCGGTACTCAACCCGCGGAACGCTATGTGGAGAATGCCGGGCCGCGTGTCCGCACCAATGGCCCGCGGTAATCTTTCACGAGCAGTCAGCGAGCATGCGACCAATATCCGAGATGAATTGTCGCGCCTCGGCGTGAATGACGTACCGGTTGTTGCGGTCAGCTCCAAGCGTGCTGTCTTCGCTCGGGCGTCAATGCCATTTGAAGGCCCTGATCTTGAAAGCTTGACCAAACAGAGGAATCTGTACAGCTGTGACAGTCTGGAGCAATGGTCTAATTATCCGCGTCTCGAAGACCTGTTGGTGTCGGTGATCACCGATGCGGCGGTTGATATTCGGCTTGGCTCCCTGAATGACCAGCTAAGGGGTGTTTTTAGCAGTTTGAGGCGTGCTATCGATGAAATCAGGCATGAGTCCACTCTGGGTGCCGAGTCACTAGAGAGGAGCATGCTTGAACCGATGCTGGCGCTCGTGGGCTATCCAGCATTAGATGATTCGGTTAGAAGAAAAACTCTGGCAGTTGATGACGTGGACTTGTTGACTGAACTTGAACAGATCAGAGGCGGAAGGTTTCAGGCGTCGCAGGAGGGGGAATACGCTCAGCAAATATCACTAATGCTCGGCACCACGTTGGGCAACCTATGTCACGCTTCGCTCAGTAAAGCCGATCGCACTGTCCGCGTTGCATTCGAACGTCGTAAAAAGCTGTCTTCGGAAGACGTCAGGGCAGAGTGTTTCGATGAAAAAGAAATTATCGAGCAAGCGCAGTCCGTGCTGGTGCGCGGCTTGCGGTTTCTTCAAGCTAAAGCGCGACTGACACTCAGTGATGCCAAGCTGGAAATGGATATTCGGCTTCAAGGATGCACGATCGATGGTGATGCGGGCAGTGGTTGGAAGTACAGCGCCTGGGCGATAAAGGGGGGCGGTGTACTGGCCGGTGTAATTGGCGCATTAGGAAGCTTTGCTGCCATCAACGCCTGGAATCCTTTCGGGTGGGCAGCTGGTGCAGCGGCGGCCATAGGTCTTGCTGGCGCTGTCGCCGCTAGCTTCTTCGGTTGGGGAGGGCAGAAGGCGCGAGATCAGGCAGAGCGTGAGCATCTGGAAGGAAGGCGGCGGGCCACGGCCGAGCTGCATCAGCTCATATACAAGGCATATAGTGGTGTAAGGGAGGAGGTGCTTGCACAATCGGAGCTCGTCCTACTGAGTGCTACACGCGATCTGTTGTTTCCAGCTGTTCGTAACGCGCTTTCGTTGCGCCTGGTCGCGCAGAGATGCGCGACAGTCATAGAGACCATTAACGAGCAATCTGCCTCTCTTGATGTCTCACGCAACGCACAGCTGCTGGTATGGGAGATCGCCCAAAATCGCGAACGGGAGATGTTCAGCCAATGTCCTAATGCTGGCGCGCTTTACTGGTTAGGTGAGGATTGGATTGAGGATCCGCACGGCCTGACGCTGACTCAGGGAGGCTCAATCGCTGGAAGATCCAGAACTTACGAACTCAACGTATTCGAGAAGCTGTTTCTGGGCATGCGCGGCTTCCTTAGTCGATTTACCCGCGACCTCACACTTCCGGACTCCCTGGCGTGGCTCAATGATGTGCAGCAAGCTTGTGCGCGTTACCCAGGAGACGAAGACGTTCTGAAAACCCTCGTGGATTACTCGCGGTCAGGCAGGCCGCGCATTCATGTTATAGGCGACTACAACACCGGCAAATCCAGCTTCATCAAGCGGCTGCTGCTAGATGCAGGCCTACCAGTGCCGGATACGCTCAAGGTGGCCGGCAAGCCATTGACGGATGTTTCGCACACGTACGACATTGACGGTGTCGACCTTATTGACAGTCCTGGCTTCCAAAGCAGCCACCACGTGCATACTCAAGAAGCTTGGGCCGCGTTGGCTGACGCCAGCATTGTCATTTTCCTCCTGCAACCCAACCTCATAGTGGGAGATGATTCACCGTTGCGTACGGTCATTTCTGGCGACTACGGCAAGGGAATCGTTGATAAACGAGACAGCACGTACTTCATCGTCAACCGTTCAGACGAACTGGGGGTCGACCCGGAGCTTTCTCCTGACGTCTATCTGAAATTGGTAGAACGCAAAGGTGTAGAACTGCGACAGGCGCTGGCGTCGCGTTTTATCAATGTTGATGAAAGGCAGATATTTTTCATGTCGAGCGATCCCTATGGGCTCGTCGGCGACCGCAGTGAAGCAGACGCGTCAGCTTTTGATCCCTATCGAAACTGGGATGGTTTCACGCCTTTTATGGTGGAGCTTCGTGCATTGCGACAAGGTTTGTCGATGTCGGGCATAGCCCATTCGATCCTGCATGGAGGCATCCATCGGCTGTGGCAACAAATACTGGTGTTGCGATCTGAGCTGGAACAGATGCGCAGGCAAATTACAGAGCTCGAACACCTCAAGCTGCTCATCTTGGAATGCATCGACCAAGGCGATCGGCTTGGTGAGAGTTATCGGTTCAGGCTCCGATCTCTTGTGCACAACAAGGCAAACGCGCTTAAGCAATCGATGCTTTCGGAGCGTGACCCAGTCAAGCTGAAAGCAAAAGCGGAACACCTGCATAACTGGTGGAGCGACCCGGAGCTTGAAGCGGATATTATCGACTGGCAGACAATGTTCAGTAAAGATCTGGAGCGATGGCAGCATTTATCGAATGAACGTATTTCTCGTCGGATAGAATCCGTCACTTTTCGGCATGCCTTCAAACGCGAACAGCCTAGAGGCGAAAAAATTAACGATGCCAAAGGTAAGGGGTGGGCGTTTGAGATCTTCGATAAAGTCGGACGCTCATTTGGCGGCGCTACCCGGGATGTCGTTTACAGCATTGGCAAATCGCTTGGTTTCAAGTTCCGACCATGGGGCGCAGTAAAGCTGGCCAAAACCTTCGCCAAAGCGGGGGCGGTGATTGCAGTGATCGGAGTTGTGGTGGACTTCGCCTTCATTTTTGTAGACGAGAAGCGAGTCGCAGAGCGCGAAGCCGCCCGGAAAGCACTGGCCGATTCGCTGTATAAATCCTCGGATCAGTTGACTGAAATCTTGACCGAGGGCACAGACGACGCTCCAGGGCTCATAAGAGGAAAGGATGAGCTTGTCGGCAGGTTCCGAGAGTGCGACGAGGCGTTGGGGCGCGATATTCTGATACTCAGCCAGCAGTATGAAACGACTTCAGAACGTGTTGATGTGTATCGAAGCCTATGCAGCAGGGGCTTGATACTTTTAGGTAAGAATGGAGGCGAACTTGAGTAACTCGACAGCACACCTGATCGACCGAATCTGGCAACACCTACTGAGTTACGTCCCGTCCACGGATGTGGTGGCGAAGTACCGCGACCAATGGCTGACGATTGCCGAAATACCTACCGCCCGATTCGTCATCTTCGGTGCTTACGATGCTGGCAAAAGTAGCTTGTTGAAGCGGTTGTTGGTCGATTCCGGTAGTCCGGTGCCTGATTGGGTTGTGATCAGTGCTCGACGTGAAACGTTCGAAAGTGCAGAAACCCGCGCGGGTTCCATCACCTTTATTGATACGCCTGGCTTGGGAAGCGGTAACGCTGAGCATGACACGATAACCCGCAAGACACTGCAGCTTGCTGACGCCTACATCTGGGTAATGCCACCGCAACTCGTTACTTCTGGCCAGTCTGATTATGTCTCACTGATCAGTGGTAGGTTCTTTCACCCGAAACTGCCAGCTACCGCGCTGAAAGGCGTGACCGTTGCTGTCATCTCCCGCATGGACGAAGCAGGGGTGGATCCCGGCGACAGTCCGGATGGCTATGCAGGCCAGGTTGAGAAAAAGCTGCAAGAGCTTGCCAGTATGCTCTCCAAGGATGACTTGGCAAAAAACGTTGCGGTGGTTCATTGCGTCGTGGCCGACCCGTATCAAATTGTTGGCAACATGTCTGATCCAGATAGAAGCATGTATGACATTGGCCGGGACTGGGACGGAATTGCCGCTCTTGAAACGACGCTCCATAGCTTGGAAAAAGACAAGCCACGCTTACGCGAGCTTTCGGGACTGCGTTTTGTGTATTCGATAGCCGCAGAGCTGGAAGAGGCGGTGCGGGCCCAGTCGGGTGTTCTGAAGTTGCAAGCAGAGCGGTTTGACAATGACTCGCAACGGTACGCGTTGTTTAGCCAAAGGCTACAAAACCAAGCGGCCCACGCTGAGATGGACTTGAGAGGCCGGATCGAAGAAGCGCTTCGCCCCACCGCACAGGCAGATCTGGAGGACATACACAGGGTGCTGGAGCAATTGGAGGCTACGCTTGCTGAAACTATCGGGCTGTGGGCGACGGACAGCACCTCAACACTGCAGAGACTGGCGCAGGAAATAGAACTTGAAATTCGTGAGTCCAATAGCCGGCTGGACATCGGCAGCCTGTTAAATAAGGAGGGGTTTGCGGCCCAGGCTTCCAATAAAGAAGGGGCTGAGTCGGGGTCTTTCTCCCAGCACAGCAAGCGCTTGTTCGGTTTCCTTCCTGTGCTCGGCCAGTCTGTAAAAAAGTTAGCTGAGTCTGACATTGGAATGTCGATCGAGGAGGCGCGTGTCAAGCTCGGGGAGCTTGTCGGTTTGACCGGGGACGAATTGAAGGACGCAATCGCCAAAATCTTTAAGTCAAAGGAGGCAATGGAAAAGGCAAGCAGCTACGTGCGCTGGACTTCGGCGATTACTGCATTGGCTCCGCTTGTCACAGAACTGGCGTCTGTAGGCACTGACCTGCTGCAGCAGCATTTAAGTCAACAGCAGATTGAAGCGGGAATCCAAAAGCGCGAATCGCTCCAAAGACAGCTTGATAAGAATATAGGTCTTATTCGGGAGCAGGCTTTGCGCTTGTACACGGATTCAAGCCGCGCCTTGGATCAACAATTGCTGGCACGTCAGCAGGAGTGCGTCGAAGCTAAGCAGGAAGTGCTGGATCAGCGCCTACAGGCTGAAACCTTTCTTACAGGGCTAACAGCTTTGCTCGACTGACCCCAACATCGTCGTATGCACAACGCACCAGCCGATCCGGGCCTAAACTCCTGATTGTTCGTGCTCAGATTGTGTGCCGCTGGATGGTAACGCGGCATAGCGTTGAGAATACCCCTGCGCTTCTGTAGTTTTGGTGAGCTAGCGCACTATCCTGCAGAGGGCAGAGACACCAGATGAGTCGGCCTCGATGAGGCGTACAGTCCTTTATTCTTCTTCGCTTACCCAGCTTCGTTAAGTGAGCGGCGACCGTCACTTTGATAATAGGAGCCTAGCTGCTGCGTGCCCCTGGTCGAAACATCTCCATTCGCGACATCGAAAACGTCTCGCTACAACTTGGATCCCTGCTGCTTCACTCCAAACAAATAGAACACTCGATCCGACCGGGTAGATTTCAAAGGCGGTATGTGGCGACGTTCGACGTTCAACCAACCTTGCTCATTCGCTGACAAAGCAAATCAGCAGATTTGGTCGGGGAACGCCATTTTCTGAAAAGTCATTACGTTTAGCTGCAACTGCTAGTGATCTCCCCCCAGCGACGACTTACTCAGTGCAGGGCCTGCGAAAATTCTGTTTTGTGCCTTCTCTTGATGCAAAGGCCGAATCTGGCATCCGCCTCTCAGTGATGACATTATCTCGCCATCTATAAATATCGCTGGTGGAGAATGGACTTGCTGGATCTTAAGGATGACGAACAGCTCAGGGCTGCATGTATTAGCCTCCAAGAGCAGGTAATGTCCTTGGCGGGGAATCAAAGCTGGATCACCGAATTTCAAAAATGGTTGGTGCGTGTCAGGGATGTGTCTCATGAGGAGTTCCTAAGCAATGATTTCCAACTGGCGATCTGGGACACCGAGGCTGTTTCGGCAACAGGCATGGGGCGCATCAACATTTCTGCGGTCGCCGAAGATTCGGCAATCGCAGAGAGCCTCTGGCAACTGAAGCAAAAGTATTCGCAGACCCGGGATCCTGCTGAGAATGAGATCCTCATCGCTGACGCCTGGGCTCAAATTGCCTCCACAGTTGCTGGGCTGACCAAACGAAACCCTCGACTTAAGATGTACCGCGTCTTCGCGTTGCTTTGTCCAGGTGCTTTCACGTCGATAGCGCATCATAGAAAACTGCGCGAGCTGGCTCATGCCTTGGGGCTTCCACTGAGCGGTCAGAGGCGTCATTTGCACCGACTCGTATTGAACCGGTTAAATGAAGTGCTGGGTGAAGTGGCTGACGTTTATTCCAGAGAGGGCGTCTCACGTTTGACGTTGCCTTGGCTAATGTTCGTCAACTATGTTCAGAACCCAGAAGGCGAAGCCACCGAAATATCCGATCTGGAGACAGGTGACGAAGTACTTAAGCCCTTGCCTCCTGAGAGGAGGAGGCGCGGTCTGCTGGCGATTGGCGGAGGCACAGCCACCATTCAAAGCATGATCGACTTTGCAACAGATGGATGCACTCGTGAGGACTTCATCCAACACTTGCAATCGATCAGCCCTCAATCAAAAACGTCGACTTGCAACACTCAGCTGAACGCTCTGATTGCCGAATGGGGGGTGCTGCGTGCCAACGCAAATAACCTGCAATTAACACCCCGCGGCGAAGCGTTCCTCGAGTCGGGTGATCCAGATGAGATCATTGACTGGATGATCACCCGCATCTTGGGGTTTGACTATTTGCTAGCGGCATTGCGTGACCTACCGTTATCCAACCGTGATGCCATCCTCACACTCAGAAAGGCGAATCCTGGATGGACGTCTGACTTTGCTCCCTCAGCAATTATTAGTTGGTTCAGGTACCTTGATCTGGCCACGATCTACGAGAAAGTGCTCAGCCTCACCGAAAGGGGTAGGCAGTGGGTTAATCGCATTCACTGGGAGCCCAAGGGCCTTGCGAGCATTCCAGGTATCAGCCCGTCCTTGGCTCAAGTACCGCCATTACAGCTCGATATCGAAATTGAGAGGCCGAAGCTAGGCGCTCTGATTGCCCGATTTGATCAAGAGTTTCGATTTCCAGAAGAGCTGATCGGACAACTTGATGCTGGATTGTGGGGGCATCCGAGGCGTCATTTCGCGGTGCTCACAGGCTTAAGCGGTGCGGGAAAGACGCAACTTGCCCGTAACTATGCGCTGAGTCTGTGGCAGGACGATCCCGAGCCAAGTGAAGGGTTGCTGATCGTGCCTGTCCAGCCAGGCTGGCACGACTACTCGAGTCTACTGGGTTACGTTAATCCGCTGGAATCAGACGCGTATGTGCGTACCGGCGTTCTGGATTTCCTCCTGCAGGCAAGCGCAAACCCGACGAAGCCTTACACACTCGTTCTTGATGAAATGAACCTCTCTCATCCGGAACAATATCTGGCGCCTCTGCTTTCAGCGATGGAGACCGGCGAAACAATCATTTTTCACGGTCAAGTCGACGAGATTGATGGTGTACCTCCGGGTATTCCCTATCCGAGCAACCTCGTGATCATCGGCACTGTGAACATGGACGAGACCACTCATGGATTGAGCGACAAGGTGCTGGATCGAGCATCTGTGATCGAATTTTGGGACATTGAGGTCAGAGCATTTCCTGGCTGGCAGAAGAGCTCGCTTGAGGATGAACATATTTCAATCGTCAGAAATCTCATGTCCTCACTCATGGATGTGCTTCGTCCAGCACGACTGCATTTCGGGTGGCGCACGCTCAGCGACGTGATCGGCTATCTGCAGCAAACACAGGCAGGTGGTGTCATCGAGTTCTCGCGCGCACTCGACCATGCCATTTATTCGAAGATACTCCCCAAGTTGCGCGGTGAAGACAGCCCTCGACTTCAGGAGGTCTTCACATTGCTCCATACCACGCTCAAACAAGCGGGGTTGGGAATGTCGATGCGCAAGGTCAAAGAAATGGCCGACGACCTGGCTCACTCCGGCTCGACCAGATTCTGGCGGTAAACAATGTCGATCATCTTGCAGGTAGAGCAGGGGGATGCTCGATTTGACGTGCACCCAAATCAGTTGAACCCAGGTTTCATGGAGAGGAAGGCTTATCGTTTTACCCCGCTTGAAGGCTTTTGCTTCTACATTGATGACGTCTTGATCGAGACGGTCGACCAAAACGGGGCGTGTGCGTGGTTATGGTCGCCAGGCTTTTATGCAGGAGAGGTCGCGGCAGAGCTTCTGGATGACCAGGGGCGGACTGCCGCCAGTTTCCGGCTGGACGTCTCAGCTGCCGATAACAAGCTTGGAGGTCAGGAATTCACTGCCATGATTGAGGCAATTCTTGATTTCGACCCGGCTCTCGTTCTGGGCACAGAAGAGGCTCAATTTGGAATTGGCCATGATGGAGCACTAACCAACCCGCATCTGCAGTACGCGAGGCTGAGACGCTACGGGGATCGGCTGCAGCGCGCGCTCAAGCAGATATCCCAGAGTCCGTTAACATCCTTGAAGAGCGATCGCATGTCGGTGAGTGCGCACACGGTCAAGCGGTTGGACTCTGCATCCGTGCGTAAGGCACTGAGAGGGCCAGCGGGGCAGGCACTCTTGCATCCAGGTAGCACTCAGCGTCCGGCCTTGAACACTTTTCGATTTGAGGTCAACAGATCTTACGAGGAAGAGGACAATCCGGCGAATCAGGCCGTTGGACTTGTTCTCTTCGATGTCCTTAGACGTTGCCGGCAAGTGGTGAAGGGGCTTCAACATGCTGCTGCCACTGAGGTGGCCAGCGATACCCGATCAGCGTTGGCGCCAAGGCTCGTACGTCGAATCGCGTTCACCGAGTCGCTTGCTCGCAAGCTTGAACGGCTTCAACGCGCAAGACCTTTTTCCATCTTGACTGACAGACGTCTATCGGCCGCAGGATTGAATGCGATCTCTGCTCACCCTGTATATGCGCGAGCTTATCGGTTTGGTTGGTACGCGTTGCGTTCAGGATGGTTGGGAAAGGATCCTGACGAGACGCTGTGGATCAGCCCAACATGGGAAATCTATGAGCGGTGGTGCTTTGTGACTGTAGTCTCACAGCTGCAACGTCAGTTCCCTGAACTCGTTTGGAGTCGTGAATATCAATCAGTGGGTTTAAAAGAAATCCTGTGGAGGGGAAAAGCGGCTGATATCACCGTTGAGGCGTGTTACCAAGTCCGATGCCCCGCGATCGATCAAGCTGCGCACCGCGGTTTTCAAAGCTTATCGCGAGAACGATGTCCGGATATCGTTGTGACTTTGGAATCGCCATGGGGGAAGCGCTTCTTGGTTTTCGACGCGAAGTATCGCAGCGCCCGCTCCAGCGTCCTGGACGCGATGGAGTCAGCGCACATTTATCACGATTGTCTCCGCTGGAAGGGCATAAAGCCTGACACTTCATTGCTTCTTATCCCAAGGGCAGACGAGGTTACGCTGCTGGCCAGCCCGACCTACCACTCGGACTATGGGATCGGAGCTTGGCAAATCGGGGCTGAATCAGAAGGTGAGGCGTTGGGGGTTGAACTCAAACGAATTCTAACGTCAATACCTATTGCGGCGGCTCAGCTACAGTCAGGCGCTACTGGATTGGCTTCGTAAGCCATTTCGTCTCCAGTCTGAGTGCAAATTTCTGTCGGCTCCTGTGAGCTCTCAGAACTGGATACGGAGTGTCTATTGAGTTTAACCGCCGATAAGTGCCACTACCGGCGGGCAACGGTGCGATTGCTGGAGTGGTTGTACGACCAGGTGACCAAGCGCCACTATGATCAGCCGCCACGCTAAGCGCAAGCTGAGTAAGAGGATGTCAAGCTTGTTTTTCTGGTTCCATTATCGAGCATCCGAAGCGTTGCGCGAGTGCACGGCAGCTAACTTCTCGAAACGGCGGAAATGTCGCGCAGAACGATTCGTGCAATGTGATTCAGCTACACGGCGGACGACATTGAGCAACGGCTTGATGAGTTAACGGGTGCCGCGCGAGTGGCCAAGCACGGTTAATGAGTATCTACGGATGCTCCGAATGCGGCAACGTTTCAAGACACACACGGCCTGCCCACGCGGCCAAGCCGCCAAACGACATTCCGGCATCCGCGTACCCAGCGCCGACTTCACATCCTTCAAGCGCACATAGCTCATCAGCCTCTTGCTGTCCCAACCATTGGCAGGCGTCCAGATCGCGAAGCCTTGCGTCATCGAGTGGCGGCTATACAACTCCGCTGGCAATCCTGCCTCTTTGAAAATTCGGCGCAGCACAGGGATCAGGCTATGCGGTTGCATGGCTTTACCTGACAGATTGCCACAGCGATCAATCCACTGGAACACCGGGCCTTTCCCGAGCCCGGCAACTGTTATCCAGTTGATATGGGCCTCCAGTCAAGTTGCTGCCACCAGTCCTTTGAGAGCCGGATAAGGAACCATTTGGTATGTCGCTTCGTCACGACCCCCGGCAAGCGATCGGTAATCGAGTAGCCTTCTGCGGTGTTTCGTGGCATATAGCTAGCACGCACAGGGAGGGTGCCGGCCAGTATGGCGCTGCAAAAACTCGCTCCCTGCCACTGAACCAGGATGGGGACAGCGCTGTGTACCTTTCGGCATTGAAAATCGAAAACTTCCGCCAGTTCGGCCATGGCGATCATGCATTGAACATCCAGTTCAACGAAGGCGTGACTGCACTCGTCGGCGAAAACGACGCGGGCAAAACCGCGGTCATCGATGCAATCCGTTACGTGTTGCAAACACGGGATGCCGAGTACCTTCGGCTGCAGATTGAGGACTTCCACATCGCCAGCGTTGGCACTCAAGCGGAGACCATCACGCTCAGATGCACCTTGGAAGGACTTAGCTCCTCGGAACTAGGTGCTTTCGCTGAGTATGTGACCTACACCAATGACATGGCCCGCCTGTATGTGCACTGGTCAGCTCGCCGCGTTGTTGCCTCGGCCTCAACCCGCAAATGGGTGGATATCTCGGTTCGCTCGGGGGAAAAAGGCGAAGGCCCGTCTCTGGACGTGGGCGTAAGGCAACTGCTCGCCACTGCGTACCTTAAACCGCTGCGCGACGCAGAGCGGGAGATGTCCCCGGGCCGGAATTCCCGGCTTTCCCAGGTATTGAGCAGTTTCCCTAATATTGATGCAGGCAACACGTTTGATCCCGCAACCCTCCCCACCGACCTCACGGATGCAGAAGCGCTTAGCATTGCCGGCATGGGTGATTTCCTCCGCCACCTGGTGAACTCTCACGGCGCCATTGTCTCCGCTCAGAAGGCAATCAACGACACATACCTTCGCCCGCTGTCACTGGCTGGACAGCCCCTTACGAGTCGTATCGGCTTCGGGGAAGCCGGAACTGATCCCGCCAAGCTCAAGCAAATCCTGGAGCGATTGGAGCTCGGGCTGCTGGATCATGCCACTGGAGAGGCGCGAGGCATCTACGGGCTAGGCTCCAACAACGTGTTGTTCATGGCCTGCGAACTACTGCTCCTCGGCAAAGAACCTGACGGTCTGCCGCTGCTTCTCATTGAAGAGCCGGAAGCGCACCTGCACCCGCAACGCCAGCTCCAGTTGATGGAGTTTCTCGAAGCCGCGGCGAGGCCCTCTACGGGGTTGAGGCCGGTTCAGGTCATCCTCAGCACCCATAGCCCCAACCTGAGCTCAAAGATACCGCTGCAGAACATGGTTTTGATGCAACGGCAAAGGGCTTTCTCGCTCGCCGAGAGTCAGACCTGCTTGGCACCTGATGATTATCGCTTCCTTAGCAGGTTCTTAGACGTTTCAAAGGCGGGGCTGTTCTTTGCGAAGGGCTTGCTTGTTGTCGAAGGTGATGCGGAAGCCATACTGCTGCCGTCATTGGCACGTCGTTTGGGTAAGGATCTCACCAAGCACGGCGTATCAATCATCAATGTGGGTGGTGTGGGGCTTCGGCGTTATTCAAAAATCCTGCAGCGCAAGGATACTTCCAAGGGCGAAATCACTGTGCCCACCGCGTGCGTTACCGACATGGATGTAATGCCGGACTGCGCGCCCGAAATTCGGGGGCTGAAGGGTGTGAGGGGGATGGACTGGCCAGACATCGCCAAGCGCCGCTGGCGCTCCATAAAAGACTTTGGTTCTACTCCAGTGGACGTCGAAAAAGGCCTGAAGGAACATCGCGAGAAGCGCGCCGAGAGCGATGGGCAATGTGTCCGTACATTCGTTGCCGACCACTGGACGCTCGAATACGACCTGGCGTTTAAAGGGCTCTCGAAGGAAGTTCATCATGCTGCGTTCTTCGCCATCTATGAGGAAAAGATCGACGACTGCACGGAAACTAAAGCTAGCCTGCTGAAGAAGGCGCAGACAGCCTTCGATAAGATCCAGACGACCCATGCCACCGAGGAAGCCCGTTGCTCCGCGATTTATAAGCTGTTTAATAGGGCGTCAAAAGCAATCGCAGCCCAGCACCTGATCGACTTTATCGATCTGCGTTTCGAAAACGGCACCCTGGATGCCACGAAACTCCGCGGGCTGTTGCCAACCTATGTTGTTCATGCGATTGAGTACGCAACCGGCGGGGCAGCATTGACCACAACCAGTCTCACTCATCCCGTGATGATGCCAGCAGCACCGGCAGGATCCGCCGATTCTCTGGAAGAGCTCGCCGAATGACGCTCAACCAACTGGTTGCACCCATCACTGACTCCGATGTGGACTGGGTCATCGAGCTGATGGGACTGGAAACGCTGGATGAGCCCCGTCGAGATTTTTTGAAATCTATGGACACGGTAGATGTGGCGGCTTGTCCTGGGAGCGGGAAGACGACCCTGGTCGTCGCAAAGCTTGCGATTCTGGCTCGCCACTGGAAGAGCCGTATGCAGGGTATCTGCGTGCTTTCGCACACCAACGCGGCTCGGGAGGAGATCGAGAAACGCCTTGGTGGCACCGAGGTGGGTCAACGGCTGCTGCGTTTTCCTCACTACATCGACACCATCCATGGCTTCACCGGCCGATTCCTTGCATCTCCGTGGTTACGCTCGAAAGGGATTGAACTGCAGGCCATCGACGATGAGGCCACGCACAAGGCTCGGCGAAGCGAACTGACGAACAGGGAGCACTTTGGCGCACTGGCTGCCTTCGAGAACAAATTCAAAAGCCTTCAAAGCCTGAGAGTCAAATCTGCCGATTTCGACCGTCCACTTGGCGATGAAGATATTGGGTTTGCACCACACACGGCGACCTATAAGAGTGTGGTGAAATCGCTGAGCGGCGCGGCCAAAGCTGGTTACTTCTGCTTCGATGAAGTGTTCGTACTAGGCCACGCATTGCTCAATCAGGAGCCGACCGTAGGCGGCGCATTGCGCCAGCGTTTCCCATGCGTGTTGATTGATGAGATGCAGGACACGCAGCCTAATCAGGCGGGAGTGCTTCAACGGGTATTTCCCCACGACGATCCAGATGTCCGCGTCATTCGCGTTGGCGATCCGAACCAAGAGATCTTTGAGAAAAAGACGCCATTGCAGGATCCCTTCCCAGACCCAGGGCGTCAGTTAGAAATCACCAGCAGTTTCCGCTTTGATCAGTCCATTGCATCGATCGCCAACCCGTTCGCGTATGCCCCCATCACGAACGGATTGATAGGGCTTGGGGCTCCGCGTGACTCAGACACTATCCCTAACACAATCATCGTCTTCCCTGACGACGATGCAACTGGTGTTTTAGATGAGTTCGGGAAGTTGGTGCTGAAGCATCTGCCGGCGGAATCCTATAAGGCTGGTGTGTTCGCCGTCGGTGCTGTGCACCGGCTTGAGAACTACAAGGCGAACCAGTACCCAAAGGCCTTGGAGCATTACTGGCCATCCTATCGGTCTGATACTACCAAAATATCGTTCAAGCCCCGTACCTTCGCTGAAGGTGCACACATTGCCCGGCGTTACGCGATGCGGGAGCCCACAGCTGCTTCCGCGGTTGAGTTGTTGGCTTCGTGTCTGGTGAACCTCGGCACGCTGGCCTTTCCTGGAAGCATGGTGAAGCTGAAAGGCAGACATCAAGCTGCTGTGGGGGAGAAGCTCAACGCCAAGCCACAAGCACTTGCCCAGTATCGAGAGTGCCTCCAACTGATCCTATTCGTGCCGACTGAAATGACTCAGCAAGACTGGATCAAAGTCATCGCTCCGAAACTCTTGCTTCTGGCAACTGCGCTTCATGATGCCGAAGGCGTGGCTGTAGACCTGCCGGCTCACCAGTATCTTGCTTGGGACACTGCGCCCGCAGCCACTGAAGCCGGAGAAAGCGGCGGTTCACTGATCAACACCTACCGATTCCAGGATGGCGCCGATGGCGTCGATATCCGGATGTCATCCATCCATTCGGAAAAGGGCAAAACCCACGCCGCAACGTTGATCCTAGAGACTTTTAGGAAGACCCACTTCATTCAGAAGCTCATGCCGTGGCTTGAGGGCAAGACGACAGCGGTCAAGAGGCCACAGGAAACTGCGAAGAAAGACATGATGTTGATGTACGTGGGGATGACCCGACCGTCGCATATGCTGTGCTTGGCCGTACGTCAGAGTTCATTGGGGGAGGGCGCCGCTGGCGAAAAGCGAAGGACTGTCCTGAAAGCGGCAGGGTGGTCAATTTTGGAGCTCGCGACCTAAATAGGGATCACCGGAATCGACCACGCCGTTGGGCCACAAGGCTGCGCATAGTCGCTTTGTAGCATTACGAACACCCTGGATCAAACACCTACAGACCTAACTTTGCATTAGAAGGGAAGACCAATGCTGATCACCTCCGCAACTCCGCAGGAGCTCATTGACTGGTTTCATGTCAAGCAAGAAAAACAACGAATCATGTGCGTTATGCTGGCGCCGGAATTGGAAGACCAGCAAAAGTTGAAGGACTTGATCCTGGGCTTTTCAGCTGCAGACGCGGTGCTCGGTGGAGAGGTAGCCTTCATTCTACTCGACCCCACTGGAAGTTCAGCGGTAGGGCTTGACCGGGGTCTTGGTGAGGTAGGGGCGTTTTCAGGAGTGGCTTTTCCCTTACGGGACACCACGAGCTTTCGAGATCTCACTGATGAGTGGGAGCAGCACCGTGATCATGTAGCAAAGACGTCAGCAAGAGGAATGGCCCGGTTCGTTCCGGACTTCATGCAGATTTTCAACGTGGAACCCGCCGACCTCCCATGCCTCTGCTTGGTCGTGCATGGAGTGGATGAGTCCCTTGTCCTTTCTTTAGACAAGGAGTGGACAACAGAACATCTCAAAGAGCTCCTGCAGAAAATCCGCAAGATTGTGGATGGCACGCCTAATTTCAAAAAAGTTATTTCGAGTATGGCAGGCCTGCTGCCTAAGTCCTTGGAGCGAATCGAAGATCTCGTCAACAGCATCGGTGCAAAGACGAGTCAGATCTCTAAAATCTTGGATCAGATGCTTCGACGGTATGATGGCAGTGATGAAGATCGTCGGATGGTGGTGTCTTATGTGGCTCAAGGCTGTCAGGGCCGAAAGATACTCGAAGATGTCCTGTCGCGATTCTCCTTCAAAGAGTCTGAGAAATTTCTCAGAGACGAGCAAATCTCGCGCTTGTTGAGGCTGGCGGATGAGCTGGACAGCCGTCGAGCACCACTGATTGAGCTACAACGTGGTGGCCTCTTTATCCCATCGGTCACGGAGCAGGCTCAGCATTGGATGGAAAGCCGCGACAAATTGTTCGGAGAACTTGAAGGTCTTTTGCCGGGCAAACAAATAGCCACTACCCGTATCAACCGAAATCAACTGACCCGAATCAAATCGGCCCTAGAACTGGTGAACACATCGGGTGAGGTAGTGGGCAAGGCAGTTGCGGCGTATGAGTGGATCATTAAGCTGATGGGGAAGGGTGGCTAGCCTCGACCCCACGACTGGTTCGCAGGGAATGCTTACCGGCATTTCCTGAGCGTTCGAGGCCTGGCTTAGTAACCATCGCAGCCCCGATCTGGCAATCGCCGTACACCTAGAGGTTCTCAGGGGGCGCCCGCTATTTGTCGTATTTTGGAGGCAGAGGGCAGTCGTAGTTCACGTCTCTAAATGTAACCGCCCAGGCTGCCCCATCATGATCCCCGACACCCGGGCAAGCATAGCTAGTTTCTTCAGAAAGCGGTCGCTCCTGTCGTTGCGGCTGTCATCATTCACGAATCAAATAAGGTTATAGAGCGTTGAGTAATTCCTACAGCATTCCGCCTAGTGAAAATAAAGCTAAAGAGTCCGCTACCCAGGCTCTGTTTGGCGTAACCCTGGGGGTCATTGCAATGTTTGGCATCGCGATCTCATGTATTAACGGCTCTGACCCTGAACCCGAAAAGTTTGCCCTTTTTATGTGTGGTGTCCTGCTAGGCTCGATTTATGTGTTCATGGGTTTGGTTGAAGTCACCCTCATGCATCGCCTCATGAATCTGAAATCAAGTTTATTATTGTGGGCGTTCTTCGTGGCGTGCCTAGGCTACGTCGCTAGAACAAGAGCGTCAGTGGATATCAACCGAATATTTCACATGGAGGCCAGTGCTTTTCCGATGACCTTAGCAGCAACCACTTTGTTACATATGATCAGTATTCTGTTTTGGTTTTTCATTATCTCAGGTTTTGTGTGCAATTTATTAGTGGTCAGTTCAGTATTGCAAGGAAGCCATCATGGCAAAGGGCTCATGCTAATAGTCTGCCAGGTCGTTACAGGAATTTCATTTATTACCATGGCGGGGTTTTCGCACTTCAGGATCGACAGGGAGAGTTCGAGGGATCAAATGATCTACAGGATTGCCCACGCGGTAGATTTCAATGCGTACTCTCCTTGTGCAAACATAGATAGCGCCACTAAAAGCATGGTGTTTCTGGACGCCGACAAGCGTTTGGCTTTAATTGCTCCTGTTCTAGACGAGTTCATAACGTTCGAATGGAGAAAAGTATCGTTTCTTCGTTCAGTTGCTGTCCCAGAGAACTTTGAGACTATAACGTGTGAGTATGCGGCCTCAAGCAAAAATTCGGCAGCGGTTTGGGCGCATTGATCGCCATCAACGGAAGTACTTTTCGCCAATTTGAGCCTAGTCGGTCAAGGCATTCACGACCGGCCAAAGTTTAGAATTTAGGTTCGGTGCAAGTCGCCGAGGACTTTTAACCCCTGTCGCGCATGCTTACGCCACGCACGGATTGACTGCGCTCCTGGTCATGCGAATGGTAGTAGACGTTCTGGGTTGTGCTGAGACTGCTATGACGCAAGTCCATTTGGAGATCCTTCGGACTGCGCAGGGGCGCGTCGAACGTCGCCGAGGTATGCCTGAGCCAATGTGCGGAAGCTGCCCGCAGGCTGTTCATCTCATACTCCGCGCGCTCCTCATCGCGCATTCGCGCTAGAGCGTTATCGAAGACCGATTGGAGGAGGGCGCGCACCTGCCGACCAGAAAGCCCTGAGCGTCCTCGGAGCGTCATGAGCAGCGGCGTCTGCTCATTCCACTCAGGCAATGGAGACAGCCCAACGAATCGGCGGTAGCGCGTCAAGTACTTGGAGACGTACTCGTCCCTCACCGCGACTTTGCCGGCTTTATTACCTTTTCCGATCACGTGGTACCACCAGTTGCCCTCCGGATCTTGGCGGAAATCACCCATGACTGGGCGCCAATTCGGGCGCCCAACAATGTCGGACACCCGCAGATACATTGCGAACAGAGTAGCCACGATGAACAAGGTGCGCTCATGCCGCTCTGGCTCATTCACGGCCATCCGTTCAGCGGTTTCCAGTACGTAGTCCCACTGCAAGGGCGTAAGGGCGCGGTTCACAGCTTCCTGTTGTGGCGCTCCACCGCTAACGCTCCGCTTCTTGATCATCCGGAAAGGGTTCGCCGCAACCGAACCGTCCTCGACCATGTACTCAAAAAAACGACTGCAGATCGTGTAGATCTGGTTGATGGTGCTCGAGGAAGGTTTGTAAAGAGTGACGCCGACGGCTATGCCTTGCTCCCCATCCCGGGACGTAGCGTCTGAAGGTGACTTCAGCTCATTCGATGAGTCCTTGGATTGTTTCAATCTGAATGGCCTCCATTTCTCGTTTGGCATGACAGGATCACCCCAAGTTGATTCAGTATGATCGCTTGTCACGAATCGGCCGCGCACGATCGGGCCGATCCAGTTAGCTGGAGGGTTACGGCAGAACTCCAGATAGTCCTCCGCGTCTTGGCGTTTGAGCTGAGAAAAAGGCTTTTGCTTGATGATGAGCGTCCATAGCAGCAAGCGCTCAACATGGGTTCTATAAGAAGTGAATGTCAGATCGTTATCTGAAAACGCTCTCAGAAAATCACGGGCTGTTAGGTAGCCCTTGATAGCCTCTACGGAAGATGGAAATTGTTCGATGTATTCACGGACGCAAGCCATAACAGGTTTGCGCATACTAAAGTCCATCTCTATAAAGATTTCGTAGGACTCGAATAGAGGCATTGGCTGCGTAACCATTGTTGTGCTTTACCGTATAGTTTTGCTTCGATGAGAAACTTCCAGTAATGGAAGTAACTGGAAGTTAGGGCAGGGTGGTTGTATTTTCCATCTTCTTTAATCTGAACTGATGAGCATTGATCGATGGTAGCCCCTGAAAGACTCCGTTGCAACTACCCTTGCTCAGCAGACATAGTTTTAGCATGGGCTTGACAAAAGCCTGGAGTCTGCACTAAGCAGCGATTGCCCTGTTGGTTTTTCCGCTAATTACTTTGTGTAGATTTTTTGCGCCTCATGTCATGCGCAGAATTTCTTTATATTTAAATATGTATTGTCAGACCAATCTGAATTCACCGCTGCATTATGCATTTAAACCTTTCTGGATCATTATCAAAATCATTAACCCAATATTGTCAAAGTGTGCGAACTCCATTTTTATTCTTTGGGTTTCATGAGCGTAAAACGGAGTTAAGCTCATTGGAGCGGCTTTGTTCGACACAAGGTCAGTGGCAATTGTTGTGTAATTCATGCTTCGGGCTTTGCATTTTCGGAATAATATTCGCTTCAACGAAGCTCAGGCAGAAATCAAGAAATGAGTGGAAAAGCACGATTGGTTTCTCCATTTAAATCTTTTGATGGAAACGCACTCTGGAACATCTACTTGTTTTGTTAAATACCCGTGAGAGCTCGAGTTTCGTGGGTTGCACGGATTTTAAGTCTGATTAGAACATGGCATTTCCACTTATTTTGTCAATAAATAACGGCGCCATCGAGGGAGGCTACGACCCAGCTACGTGTTGTTGATCATGTCGTTCAGGAGCGGCGACGAGCAGACAAGGATCATTGCGCGATTGCAACACGAACCATGGCGTCCATGGCACTGGCCCTTTATTACTGGACTTTGGAGAGGTTGATGCGGCTTTGAGAAGCTTCAGCTTAGGCCCTATGAGCATGCGGACGCTAGGCTTAAGCAGGTCTCCGGCAAGACCTTTGGCAGCACTCTGTCGGCATGGAATGTCCACTTGTTTCGTCTCAAGAAACGGGGGGTGGGAATGTCTACTCATTTCTTCAAAAATCGCTGGAACCCGCGTCTTCCGTGGGCTTCAGAGCAGCCAAGGATGCGCACCTTCGGATCTCAGTCCATTTATTTCTCCATAGACTCGGGAGCTATTCAATTTGAGGCTGTTCAATAAATATCGTTATTAATCAGTAACTTGCGAATTTTCATTAAACAGATTTTTCCACTGATTTTGTTAAAAACAACCTGTCGCAATGGCATGCTGGCTGCGCTCCAGCCCTTGGGGATCAAGGGTTTCAGGGGAATAGCAAAGGGCTTTCCACTTAAACCGCGATTGGCGCAGCATAGAAGGCGCCATTCCCTATATTGAGATCCATGAAGCGCTGCTGGTGCCTTGAGTGGATACCAGGCAGGGGCCGCTGATCGGTGTTCAGAGTTTGTAGTGAGCCATAATCCATTATTTAACATAATATACATTACACGTAACAATATGTTTCAGGATTAGCCTGGTTATCCGCAGATTGCAGCGCTCCACACCAGGCTCATTGCTTGAGCGACCGCTCACCCAAACTCACCTTAGCCGTTACACCTGCGTCAGCTTTTCAACCAGCGCTGAATGCTCGGGAAACTGTTCTGTAAGTTTTTGCCTGTTGCCCAATTCCATATCCGCAAAATCAAACCCTGGGGAAACGGCTTCACTTATCAGACCGTAACCTGCAGCGCCATCCTTAAGCTGCGAAGCCTTCCAGACACCACCAGGCACATGCAACTGCAAACATTCACCGGCAATGACGTCGCTGCCCATCACCACAGTTTTCAATGTGCCATCCGGAAAAATCAGGCTGTACTGAATCCCGTCACCCAGATGGTAGTAATGCACGATGTCGGATTGATTCAGATGAAAATGACCAATGGGAGAATCCTCGGTCAACAGGTAATAAATGGACGTCATCAAATAGCGCTGACCGCCTTCGATTTCGACCATTGCGCGGTCATCAGATTGAAAGGTTCTGCGGAAGTAACCGCCTTCCACGTGCTGTTCCAGTTCGAGTGCCGTGATGAGTGCTCGAGCATTGGGTTGGCTGTGCGTCATTCTGCGTCCTTCTTCTGAGTGAAGCCGGTTTTGATCGGTTTTTAATAACTAAACTAAACGACCATTTAGCATAGTTATAATTATTAATTATATTAGATCGCCTCAAATATGCTCGCCCTGCACTTGCTCAACGGCAACATTCAGTCGATTTCTGCCTTGAGACTTTGCCGAGTAAAGCGCGCGGTCGGTCCTTTCGATCAGCGCTTGTTCGTCGCTGTCGTCATCATAAGAACCATAAGTTGCCACCCCCAGGCTCACCGTCACGATGCCGAAAGGACTGGTCACGTGCGCAACCCGCTCATCAGTGATGCCGAGCAAAATCGCCTCGCCGACCGAGCGTGCGCCCGCCTCGTTGGTATTGGGCATCACTACGATAATTTCTTCACCGCCATAGCGCGCCGCCATATCACCAGGACGTCGCACACACTGTTTGATTGTCTGACTGATGATCCGCAGGCACTCGTCTCCGGCCAGATGCCCATAGTGATCGTTGTAGCGTTTGAAAAAATCCACATCAATCAGGATCAATGACAATGGGCTGCCCAGTCGCTTGGCGCGTTTGAATTCGACATCCAGGAATTTATCGAAATGCCGGCGGTTGGCCAACCCGGTGAGTTTGTCCTCGCTGGCGAGTATCTCCAGCGTATGGTTGAGTTCGATCAATTCGGTTTGGGTCGAGCGTAGTTTTTTCTCGGCACCGATCCGCCGATTGATATGGGAAATCAACCGCCGTCCCAACGCAATCAAAAGCCCAAGCAGCACAGCGACCACCGCGACAGACTGCTCTGTCTGGTTCCACCACGCTTGCATCGCTTCCCTCTGCCCCACCGCTACCGTGGTCACAAAGGGATATTGATCGCTGCGTTTAAACGCGTAAATACGGTGGATGCCATCCACTTTTGAAACGAAATCCACACTGCCCGATGATGCTTTGCGCAGGTGCTCGGAAAATATCGGCGCCGGCGACAAATCAAGGCCGATGTCTTCTTCCTTGAATGGGTATCTGACTAACAGCCGCCCTTCGGACGTGGTCAGACTGATCGCGCCAAACTGCCCGACGTGAATGGTGCGATAGAGCTTGAGAAAGTGTTCGAGGCTGATGGTGGCAGCAATGACTCCCGCGAAACTGCCGTCCGGATGGTCGATACGCCGACTGACCGAAATGACCCACACGCCAGTGGCACGACTGAGGATCGCCGGGCCGATAAACAGGCCTCGATCGGGATTGTCGCGATGATGTTTGAAGAACGCACGATCCGCATTATTGCTGCCCGATGACATCGGTGCGTTGGTCGAAAACGTCCAGTCTCCCTCTGCGTCATACAACACCACGCTGTTGAGTTGCGACAGTGCCTGCATCTCTTGCGCGACCAGCGCACTCAAGCGTTCAAGTTGCTGCGGGCCGGTCCCGTCTCGTTCGATGCGCTCGGTAAGGCCCAGCAGCACCAGTTCACTTTGCTTGAAAGTACCTTCGGTGTACGTGTTGAGGGCATTCGTCAGATTCAATGTGTCGGTTTGGATATCCCCCAACGTACTTTGGCGGGAGGTCCAGATCTGCCATGCAGTCATCAGCACCATGGAGATACACACCAGGGCAGTCAGTAACGTGGCAAGTCGAAGGTCGCGTATCAAGGGAATACCGAGGCGGTTAACAGGTTGGTTAAAAGCCCGCGCAGTATAAGCGCCTTCGAACAGCGCGACACTTGAAATGCTTGAGTGATACGGGATGCCGGTGCGGCTGAATCACGCATGATCAACCGCGCCGCGTTCTTAATGGATCATGATGCTGTTGTAGTCAGCGGTCAGCACCTCGAGATGAGTCTTGTATCGACTCAGAAACCTGGAAAGTTCGGCTTGGGTGTAATCGGTGTTTTTCAATTGATCGAGGCCTGTTGAAAACCCCAGCCACACACCAACTACCACAATGATTTCCTCGCCGATGACTTTGCGTTGCCGGCCGATTTCTACGACGGCAGTGATATCGGATAAAGCATCCTCTGCCGTCTGCAACTCGCGGTTCAGTCCCCCCATTAATAGAGTGAGGCTTTGAATTTCTTTATCCAGATTGTTCCTGGAGGCCGCGAGTTCGCTGTATTTGATGCCGTCGGAAACAACGCCTAACACCTGTCTGACCAGTTCGATCCCCTGCTTCACCGCTTCTTTTTTCGGATTCTCCATGTCCAGGTCATCAAGTGCGTCGCCGTCAGGGATGTAGTTCTTGTACATGTCGGCCAGGTTGAATTCGCGAATGACGTCCTGCGCCTTGATCAGTGCGTCTCGCTGCTCCACGCATTTCGCTTTGTTCAAACTGTGATCATTCAGTGTCAGCAGGATCCGGGCCTTGCGGTCCCTGGCCACCTTCAGCGGTTCGTCCGCTCGCTCATCGATTTCGACCTTATATAAGCTGCGCACTTCGTTCTCCAGAAATCGCGAGCGGTCGGTGAACTTTGCCTCGACCCCTTCCAGCATCGATTCGATGTTGCGTTTGATGTTCACGACTTCTTCGCTGACCATTATCCGATCCTGTGCCGTCAGATCATTCCGGGCCAAGGCGTCGTTCAGTTCCGCGAGGGCATCAAAATAACTCTGCCCGGAAGCGCTGTTCAGTGCCGTCAGCAGTACCGGAAAAGATTCCCGCATGGTTTTGTCGATGTTATTCAAATACGCGGCTACCCGTTGCGCTCTTTCCTGCAAGACTTCAGACCGGTCCTGTCGAAAGCTGGCCAGGCGCGAGACGTCGCGAATGGTTTGAATGATCTTTTTAACGTCAATCGCGGGAATAAACGGGGTGTCGATCGGTGTCACATTGTTCATGGCAGTCATCCTTTGGTCGCCGGGCAATCAGTTGAAGTTCTTTTTGTATTCTTCCAGGGCTTCGTTAAACACGACCACCAATTCGCCTGCGGTGTTTTTCACATCGCGCCACGGGTCGATCACCATCGCGAATTCCGCGACAAATGAAGTCAGGCGCATGGCATCGTTGATCCGCGCAAACTGCTCGGCGGAAGCATCGATTTTGCTCAGGATGGTTTGCCACATTGTGTTCAAGATATTCAGCGCCGCTTCTGCACCGGCCATGCGAATGCCGATATCGCTAAAGTTAGACAAGGAACTTTCCATGGCGCCCTGCAAGCTTTCCTTGCCGCTGACCGACTGCTCCAGTTCATCCACTTCGGTTTTCAGCGCATTACGTTCCTTACGGGCAGATTCCGCTTTCGGGCCGAAGATTGAACCGGAAATCGGCCAGAAAATCGGCAAGCCACCGGAAAACGACATGCCGACGTAATAGTCGTAGTCCTTGTCCAACTGAATGATGCGGTTTTTTTTGGTGCGAATGGATTCTTTTGAACTGGCGATGGATTCGAGCAAACTGTTGCGTTCCATCAAGTCGTACTTACTCTTAACCTCGGACTGCAAGCCAAACACTCGCTTACCGGTCGACAACTCACCACCGGCCAGTTCGATCTTGAAGTTGGAAATGCGGTCCTTGAGCTCTTTGGTTGCGCTTTGCTGACGCTGGATGTCGACCTTCATCAGTTCGATGATTTCAGGCACCGCCGACGCGACTTCACCATCGTCCGACGTGTATCGGATGCCCTCCAATTCATCTTTGCTCCGTTGACCCAGGGTGGTTCTGACTCGCTCCATGATCGGCATTTCCTTGATCAAGGAAATGATCTCGCTACCACTGCTGACAATGTTTTTAGCCGCCGAACTCAGGTCGATACTTTGCTGAATGATCTTGTTTTCGACCGCATCCCAACTGGAGGCATGAATCCGGATTTTTTTGAACAGCACCTGAATATCGCTGGGCTCCAACCCGGGAATTTCGAGCTTGGTGTATTTCAGGTAGGACTCGACTTCCGGCAGTTCGCTCGGCAGCGAAAGGCCCTTCTTCACATACTGTTTGATCTTGATCAGATCCTCTTTGGTAAATACCCCGGCGCTGCGCGCCACACCGGGATATTCACCCGAAATCAAATGGAGTACGGCTTTGGGAAGATCATTACTGACTTCTGCATCTTTCAACTGAACAGCCATAACGTTGCCTCGGTTCATTAAGTTCGATACACCCGTTGTATCGATGAACAGAAGCTAGATGAGCATGATCAAGCGTCAAATGATCTGAATGACCGAAAAAAAACTAAGCCATTGATTAATATGGGGTATATCGAAAGATCGAAACATCGAGCTACATATGCAGGACATGTCCTACAGCCAAGTATTAATAGGTGTCTTAGTTACACTCGGCTTCCACGCTTGAGCGTTTCACTGGGCAACTCTTTGAACAACGCGTAATAACTGCTGGAAAACCGCCCCAAATGCCAAAACGACCAATGCATCGCCACTTCGGCGACCGTCGTATCGATCGCCGTGCGGCTGAGTAGTTCACGGTGCGCGCTATTGAGCCGGCGCAAGCGCAGCCAATGGGTCGGTGTCATCCCGGTAAAAGCCTTGAACGCATGCTGCAACTGACGCAGTGACACTTCCGCCACCTGGGACAGTTCCAGCAGGTTGAGGGTTTCTTCCGGCGCATCGGCAGCCCACTCCCCTACCCGTTTCATGATCGTGCGCTCTTCGGCTCGTCGCTGCAGGCCGCCGCGATCCAGGCGCACGCACGCGTTGTCGAGGATGTACAGGCAGTCTTCCAGCAATTGCAGGGTCAACGCTTCGCGGCTGGGCGGATCGAACGTCTGCGCCAGTCGGGTCAAGGTGGTACTGAGCCAACGGCTGAACAGCGCGTTCTGTTGGCAGTTAAGCGGCGACATGAACAGGCCATCCAGCCGCGCCGCATTCAAGCCATGGCGCTGGACGAACTCCGGACCGAACACCACGGCAATCTCCTGGTAGTTCTCCGGGGTGATCCAGATGTTGCGACTTTCGCCATTCAACACATACAGCGAGTTGTCGCTGCGATCGAAACAGAACGCCAGCGAGCCTTGCGGCGCGCTGAAATTTTGCTCGACCCGGGTGTTCATGTGCTCTTCGTAAATCTCCACGCCTTGCAGGTCCAGATAGCGCACCAACCCGGCGAAATGCCCTGGCGACATCTGCTGGTAATGCTGCACCCAACCCGGCGTGGCGCGGATTTGCTCAGCGACATCGGCGGTGTTGAACGCCTGGACTTGTAACGGATTGCACACTGTCATGGGGTGACCTTACGCACTCGTTTGGTGCGTTTTGGTGCTGCTTAAAGTGGATAGATGGAACCGCAAGGCTCGCCCAAGATAGTCGTCAACGCGCTTCAGGGGAAGTGTCTGTCGGATGCGACCGCCCTCCCCGGCGTTACCAAAACCAATAACGAGGTCTTTATGAATGTCCCTTTCGATCAGCTGTTCACGTGGCTGAAAGATCACAAGATTACTGAGGTCGAGTGTGTGGTCAGCGACTTGACCGGCATCGCTCGCGGCAAGATTGCACCCACCAACAAGTTCCTGCATGAGCGAGGCATGCGCCTGCCGGAAAGTGTGCTTCTGCAAACAGTAACCGGGGATTTTGTCGACGACGACATCTACTACGACCTGCTCGACCCGGCCGATATCGACATGATCTGTCGCCCGGTCGCTGACGCGGTCTACGTGATTCCATGGGCCATCGAGCCGACCGCCATCGTCATCCACGACACCTTCGACAAGTTCGGCAACCCGATCGAACTGTCGCCGCGCAACGTGCTGAAGAAAGTCCTGCAGCTCTACACCGACAAGGGCTGGAAGCCGATTGTCGCGCCGGAAATGGAGTTTTACCTGACCCAGCGCTGCGAAGACCCGGACTTGCCGCTCAAGGCGCCGTTGGGGCGTTCCGGGCGCGCGGAAAGCGGTCGGCAGTCGTTTTCCATCGATGCCGCCAACGAATTCGATCCGCTGTTCGAAGACGTTTACGACTGGTGTGAACTCCAGGGTCTGGACCTCGACACGCTGATCCACGAAGACGGCCCGGCGCAGATGGAAATCAACTTCCGTCACGGCGATGCCCTCGACCTCGCGGACCAGATCACCGTGTTCAAACGCACCCTGCGCGAAGCGGCGCTCAAGCACAATGTCACGGCGACCTTCATGGCCAAGCCGATTGGCGATGAGCCGGGCAGCGCCATGCACTTGCACCAGAGCGTGGTGGACATCGCCACCGGTCAGCCGATCTTCGCCGACGCCGAGGGCAAGATGAGCGAACTGTTCCTGCACCACATCGGCGGCCTGCAAAAGTACATCCCCAAAGTGCTGCCGATGTTCGCGCCGAACGTGAACTCGTTCCGCCGCTTCCTGCCGGACACCTCAGCACCGGTGAACGTCGAATGGGGCGAAGAAAACCGCACCGTCGGCCTGCGGGTGCCGACCTCCACCCCGGACGCCATGCGCGTGGAAAACCGTCTGCCGGGCGCCGACGCCAACCCGTACCTGGCGATTGCCGCGAGTCTTTTATGCGGCTACCTGGGCATGGTCGAGAAGATCGAGCCGAGTGCTGCGGTGCAGGGCCGCGCCTATGAACGTCGCAACCTGCGCTTGCCGATCACGATCGAAGACGCCCTGACCCAAATGGAAGAATGCGAAACCGTCGGGCGTTACCTGGGCAGCAAGTTCGTGCGCGGGTATGTCGCGGTGAAGCGTGCCGAGCATGAAAACTTCAAGCGCGTGATCAGTTCGTGGGAGCGGGAGTTCCTGTTGCTGAGCGTCTAAGCAATCCCCCGCATGAAATTGCATTCCCCTGTGGGAGCGGGCTTGCTCGCGAAAGCGGTGTGTCAGGCGACGTCAATGTTGACTGTGCCGCCGTCTTCGCGAGCAAGCCCGCTCCCACAGGGAGAGTGCCAACGCCTGAAAAATCCAACAACCCAAAGAGGTGTCGAATGCGTCTATTGAAATCCATGGTTCCGGTCGCGCTGGCGATCATGTTCAGTGCCGGTGCCCAGGCTCAGCCACAGGTCAGCGTCTACAACTGGACCGATTACATCGGCGAAACCACCCTCGCCGACTTCCAGGCCAAAACCGGGATCAAGGTCATCTACGACGTCTTCGATTCCAACGAAACCCTCGAAGGCAAACTGCTCGCCGGGCGCACCGGGTATGACGTGGTGGTGCCGTCCAACCACTTCCTCGCACGCCAGGTGAAGGCCGGAGCGTTCCTTAAACTGGACCGCTCGCAACTGCCGAACTTCAAGAATCTGGACCCGAAACTGCTCGCGCTGCTGGAGAAAAACGACCCGGAGAACGCGCACTCGGTGCCGTACCTGTGGGGCACCAACGGCATCGGCTACAACGTCGACAAGGTCAAGCAAGCGCTGGGCATCGACCATATCGATTCCTGGGCCGTGCTGTTCGAACCGGAGAACATCAAGAAGCTCAGCGCGTGCGGCGTGTCGATGATGGATTCGGCGGATGAAGTGTTCCCGGCGATCCTCAACTACATGGGCATGGACCCACGCAGCGAGAATCCGGAAGACTTCAAGAAGGCCGAAGCCAAGCTGTTGAGCATTCGGCCTTACATCACCTACTTCCACTCCTCCAAATACGTGTCGGACCTGGCCAATGGCGACATCTGCGTGGCGTTCGGTTACTCCGGCGACGTGTTCCAGGCCGCGAACCGCGCCAAGGAAGCGAAGAACGGCGTGAACATTGCCTATGCGATCCCGAAGGAAGGCAGCAACTTGTGGTTTGACCTGTTGGCCGTTCCCGCCGACGCCGCCAACCCGAAAGAAGCCCACGCCTTCATCAATTACCTGCTGGACCCGCAAGTGATCGCCAAGGTCAGTGCCTCGGTGGGTTACGCCAACCCGAACCCGGCCGCCAAGCAATACATGGATGAGGCGCTGGTGAACAATCCCGAGGTCTACCCTACTCAGGCCGTCCTCGACAAACTTTACATTTCCACCACCCCGCCCCAGGCGATCATGCGTCTGATGACCCGTTCCTGGAGCAAAGTGAAGTCCAACAAATGAATCAGTACAGCAATGAACACGCCCATTCCTATTACGCAGCAACGGCAAAAAGTCTGGCGCCCTACCCCACGCTGGCCTCGGACCTGGAGGCCGATGTCTGCGTGATCGGCGGCGGGTTTACCGGCGTCAACACCGCCATCGAACTGGCGCAACGCGGGCTCTCGGTGATTCTGCTGGAGGCCCGGCGCATCGGCTGGGGCGCCAGCGGGCGTAACGGCGGGCAGTTGATTCGCGGGATTGGCCATGACGTCAGCGGGTTCACCCGCTACGTCGGCGAAGAAGGCGTGCGTTATATGGCGCGCGCCGGGGTTGAATCCGTGGCGTTGGTGGGCAATCGAATCCAGGAAAACGGAATCGACTGTGACCTGCGTTGGGGCTTTTGTGAACTGGCCAACACCAAGGCGCAATTTGCGGCGTTCAAGGCTGAGCAGGATGATCTGATTCAGTCCGGATACGCCCATGAAACTCGCCTGATCGGGCCAGAACAGATCCGTCAGCAAGTGGTGAATTCCGGAGTCTATGCCGGCGGTTTGATCGACATGGGTTCCGGGCATTTGCACCCGCTCAATCTGATCCTCGGCGAAGCGCGACTGGCCGAATCTCTCGGGGTGCGGATCTTCGAACAGAGCCCGGTGCTGGAGATCATCCATGGCAGCACGGTGCAGGTTCGCTGCGCCAGCGGGACGATCCGCGCTGGCAATGTGGTGCTGGGCTGCAACGCGCATCTGGAAGAGCTGGAACCGAAACTCAGCGGCAAAGTGCTCCCGGCCGGCAGTTACATCATCGCCACCGAACCGCTGTCAGCCGAGGTCGCCGCGCAGTTGATCCCGCAAAACCTCGCGCTGTGCGACCAGAAAGTCGGCCTCGATTACTACCGGCTCTCGGCGGATCGACGTTTGCTGTTCGGCGGCGCCTGTCACTACTCCGGGCGCGATCCTTCGGACATCGCCGCCTATATGCGCCCAGCCATGCTCAAGGTGTTCCCGCAACTGGCCAACGCGCGCATCGATTATCAGTGGGGCGGCAAGATCGGCATCTCGGCCAATCGCTTTCCGCAGATCGGCCGCTTGAGCCAGCACCCGAATGTGTTCTACGCCCAGGGTTATTCCGGCCATGGCCTGAACGTGACCCACTGGTGCGCGAAATTGCTGGGCGAAGCGATTCATGCCGGGCACAGCAAAGGTTTCGACGTGTTCAGCGCCGTGCCGCACATGACCTTCCCCGGTGGCCGCGCCTTGCGTTCGCCGCTGCTGGCCCTCGGCATGTTCTGGTATCGCTTGCGCGAAATGCTCGGCTGAAATCCGATCCCCTGTAGGAGCTGCCCAGTGAAACGAGGCTGCGATCTTTTGATCTTAAAAATCAAAATCAAAAGATCGCAGCCTCGTTTCACTCGGCAGCTCCTACGTTTGAAAGCGTCAAGCCGGCAATAACGCTGCGCCTACATTAATAAGCCAAGCAACATAATCCCTCGGCAATCGGTCTTTCTATTCCCACTCCCCTCGGGTCTAGCATCGGGTCAACTCGATGCAGCGAGTCTTCCAATCACAACTGCACATTCACAAACACTGCCGTCCAACAAAAGAGATAACGCAGATGAATGACGCGATGAAGCCGGAAAACAACTCAGCCCCGAAAATCAACCTGGTCAAGGCCCGCGGCTCACTGGTCTGGGACGATCAGGGCAAGGAATATATCGATTGCACGGCCCAGGCCTGGTCCAACAACCTCGGCGCCAACGACCCTCGGGTGGTCGAAGCGGCGATTACCCAATTACGCGAGATGACCCACATCCGCCCCAACTTCGGCTCTGCGGCCCACACCCGGCTGGTGGCCAAGTTGCGTGAAGTTTCCCCCGCCGGGCTGAACCAGATGGGCTTTGCCTTGCACGGCAGCCTCGCCGGGGAAATGGCGATGAAACTGGCGTTCAAGAACCGTCCCGGCGCGCAGAACCTGATTGTCTTGCAGGACGGCTACCACGGTCGTTCCCTGGCTACCCTCGGCGCCAGTTGGCCGCATCCAAACAACCCGTTCCTGCCGATCCAGCCGCGTTTTACCCGTGTTCCACATCCCAACCCTTACCGCACGCGTCTCGGCCTCGACCCGGAGGCTGAATCCCAACTGTGCCTCGGTCTGCTGGAAGAAACGATCCAGAAAGGTGTCGACGGCGGTGTCGCGGCGGTAATGATGGAGCCGATTCAGGGTAACGGCGGGCATATCGAGTTTCCCCGCTCTTATTACCGAGGCGTGCGTGAACTCTGCGACCGGTTAGGCGTGCTGCTGATTTTCGATGAAGTGCAGACCGGTTTTGGCCGCATGGGCACCATGTGGGCCGCCGATTACTATGACGTGGTGCCGGACATTATTGTGTTTGGCAAAGGCGTGGGCGGCGGCTTTCCGTTGGCGGGCATCCTCGCCGACGACACACTCAGATGGTTCGATGAGGGTGAAGAAGCGCTGACCTTCGGCCATTTCCCGGTGTCGTTGGCCGCCGGATTCGCCACGGTTGAAGCGATTGTCGCCGACCGTCTCTGCGAAAAGGCGCGGGACGCGGGGGAATACGTCACCGCGCGCTTGCGGGAGATGCAGACGCGTCATCCATTGATCGGCGACGTACGCTGCCCCGGCCTGATGGCCTCGATCGAACTGGTCAAGGACCGGGTCACCAAGGAGCCGGCCTGTCGCGAATCCCAGGAGGTTTACCGTTTAGGAGTGGAACGCGGCGTGCTGTTCGGCGAAAGTCGCTACGCGGGCCTCGGCAACCTGATCAAGGTCAAGCCACCGCTGGATATCGAGCGCTCCCTGCTGGCCAAAGCCCTCGACGTGCTGGACGAGGTCATCGGCATCATCGAGGAACAACGGCCATGAGCAGCGTAATCGAAAGCACCCCGAGGGTCAGCGCCAGCGATGACCCGGCCGCATCGCTGTCGAGCGATGACGCGGACTTGGCCAGCCTCGGCTACGAGCAAAAGATGCACCGGACGATGAGTTCGTTCACTTCCTTCGCCCTGGCCTTTTCCATGGTCTCGATCAACACTGGCGTGGTCACGCTGTTCGCCGATCCGTTCAATCGGGTCGGTGGCATCGGCATTCTGTTGTGGCTGCTGGTGATTCCACTGGTGTGCTGCATCGTCATGGTCTATTGCCATTTGGCCGGGCGCATACCGCTGACCGGTTACGCCTATCAGTGGTCCAGTCGTCTGGCGGGCAACCATTTCGGCTGGTTTACCGGGTGGGTGGCGTTTATCTCGTTTGTCGCGGGAACGGCCGGTACGTCGGCGGCGATCGGCAGCGTGTTCGCCCCGGAGATCTGGGCGAATCCGACCCAAGGGCAAATCCAGGGGCTGAGCATCGGCGCGACACTGGTGGTCGGGCTGCTGAACATCTGTGGCATTCGCCTGGCCACGCGGATCAACGACATCGGCGCGATCATCGAAATCATCGGCACGGTGCTGTTGGCCATTGCGCTGTTTCTGGGGGTGTTTTTCTTCTTTGAGCACACCCAGGGCGTAGCGATCCTGACGTCAGCGGCGCCGGTCGGTGGCGGCACGCTCAGCTTCACCACGATGGCGTTGGCGACGCTGCTGCCGGTCTCGGTGTTGCTCGGCTGGGAAGGCGCGGCAGATTTGTCCGAAGAAACCAAAGACCCACGCCGGGCCGCGCCGCGAGCGATGATTCGCGCGGTGCTGGTCTCCAGTGTGTTGGGTTTCGCGGTGTTTGCGCTGCTGAGCATTGCGATTCCGGGTTCGGTGACGGACCTGCTCAGCCAATCGGAAAACCCGGTGATCAACATCGTGCGCCTGCAACTGGGCAACGTGGCCGGCAAAGTGATGATCGTGATTGCCTTCGCCTCGATCCTCGCCTGCCTGATCGCCAACATGGCCGTGGCCACGCGCATGACCTTCGCCCTGTCGCGGGACAACATGCTGCCAGGCTCCAAGGTGCTGGCGCGGATCAACCCGCACTTCGGCACGCCGGTGGCGGCGATCATCCTGATCACGGCCATTGCGGTGTTGCTCAACCTGGCCAGCGGCGGGTTTGTGACGGCGATCTATTCGATGGTCGGCCTGACCTACTACTGCACCTACCTGCTGACCTTGATCGCGGCGTACCTGGCGTATAAAAACGGGCGCATGCCGAGTGCGCCGCCGGGTGTGTTCAGTCTGGGCCGATGGCTGATGCCGATGATCATTCTGGGTGGGCTGTGGGCGATTGCGGTGATCCTCACCCTGAGCGTGCCGCAGGAGAGCCATACCGGGGCGATCACCACCGGGATTACGTTAGGCGTCGGTGCACTGTGGTGGCTGTTCTCGTTGCGGGGGCGGTTGAACAACGGGACGGCGGGGCCGAGCAGAAAGTCGCTGGATAAGCACTAAGCATCTAATCACCGCAATCCTCTGTGGGAGCGGGCTTGCTCGCGAATACGGTGTGTCAGTCAATGCAGATGTCGACTGATAGGACGCCTTCGCGAGCAAGCCCGCTCCCACAGGTTTCTGTGGTTGTCAGGGGCGACCGCGCGCCACTTCCAGCGCCAACTGCGCAAAATTGCGCGCCGCCACGCTCGGTTGCGCCGGCAATGCGACTGCCACTTCACACATCGGCATATCGCGGATCACCGGGAACGACAACCCCGGCCGGGCGTAGAACTGCGCGGTCGAGGACGCCGTGATACTGATCCCGCGCTCCGACGCCACAGCCTGCAATTCGGTTTCCACGGTAGACGCTTCATGGACGATGCGCGCCGGTTGCGTGCGGTACGTGTCAGCCGTCCAGTAACTGCGCCAGACGCCAGAGCCTGGCGCGGCAATAATCGGCTCGTCGAGCAGGTCATAAATACTCAGACTGCCGGCCCCGGCCAAGCGGTGACTGGACGCCAGACACGCGACGCAGGGCTCAGTGACCAGCGTCTGCAACTCGATGCCGTCCAGTGCTATGGGCGGGCGCAACACCGCCACATCCATCCCTTCATCGATCCCGGCCCGAGGCGAGCCAAAGTCGTACTCTCGCACTCGCACATTGACCTCGGGGAAACGCTTGGCGAAGGCGCTGAGGATCTGCGGCATCAAGTCGACGCCAGCGCCAATCAGGAACCCCACTTTCAGCGACCCGCGCAGCCCTCTTGAATGTTCCTCGGCGGTTCTGGCCAACCGCGTCAGGCTGGCCAGAATTTCCTGGGCCTGACCCAGCAATACCTGGCCCGCCTCGGTCAGGGCGACGTTGCGGGTGTTGCGCTCGAACAGCTGAACATCAAGCATTGCCTCCAGTTGGCGGATGGTCTGGGACAGCGCCGGTTGCGACACATAAAGACGCGTCGCGCCCCGTACGAAACTGAGCTCCTCGCCCACCGCCACGAACGCCTTGAGCTGGCGAATATCCACACCCGAAGTCTGCACGCCATCCCCTTATCAAAACCCGGTACTGACGCCGATAGTCGCACGCTTGAGCGGCGATACCAACGCCGATCAGCCCAGTGAAATCCATGTGGGAGCGGGCTTGCTCGCGAAGGCGGTGAGTCAGTTAAAGCAGATGGACTGACACACCGCCTTCGCGAGCAAGCCCGTCCCCACACCGACAGCATCAGCCTTTTAATTTGCTCTATCGCAAGGCACTTCTATATTGAGGAGGTGCTCTGACTTTCCTGCCTCCTTGCGAATGCGACCCATGGCCAAGACTGACCAGTTGATCATCTGCGAGCACTGCGACTGCGTGTATGAAAAAGTCACGCTCGCCAAACATCAGAAAACCCTGTGCACCCGCTGCGGCGGCGTGCTCCAGCGCTATAACGGCCTGACGCTGGAGCAGCGGCTGGCCCTGACGCTCACCGCATTGATGCTGTGGATCTTCGCCAACTTCTTCCCGATCATGAGCATCAGCCTCAAGGGCCTGAAAAACAGCGCCACGCTCTGGGATTCGGTGCTGGCCCTGAGCCTGGGACCGATCACCTTCATCGCGATGGTGGCGGCGATCTCGATGATCATCGCGCCGATCTTCCAGTTGTTGCTGCTGATCTGGGTCCTGGTTTTCGCCCTCAAGGGCCAGCGCTCGCCGGGTTTCAGGTTTTGCATGCGCTGGCTGGAAACGCTGCGGCCCTGGAGCATGCTGGAAGTCTGCCTGCTGGGGGCGATGGTCGCGGTGATCAAGCTCGCCGGGTTGCTCGACGTGCTGCCCGGCATCGGCCTGTTCGCCCTCGCGGTGCTTAGCCTGATGATGATCCGCATCGCCGGACGCGATATCCGTGATCTATGGGACATCCTATGACAACCCCTCCGACCGCCAGCGAACTCGGCTTGTGCCTCTGTCACAGTTGCGGCCTGGCCTGTGACATGACCGACGCCCCCCACGAATGCGAGCGCTGCGGCGCGCCGTTGCATCGACGCAAGACCAACGCCCTCGCCCGGACCTGGGCCTACATGTTCACCGCCCTGGCGTTTTATGTGCCGGCCAATCTGTTGCCGGTGATGAACACCAAAATGGTCGGCAACGGCGCCGACAGCACCATCATGAGCGGCGTGCTGGAGTTCTGGGAGGCCGGTGCCTGGGACATTGCCCTGATCATTTTCATCGCCAGCATCGCCGTGCCGGGCATCAAGTTTGTCGCCCTGACGCTGCTGCTGGTGACCGTTCACCGCGACAGCCTGTGGGCACGCAAAGAGCGCTCGAAGCTGTACCGTTTCGTCGAGGTCATCGGTTACTGGTCGATGCTCGACGTGATCGTGGTGGCGTTGGTCGCCTCTCTGGTGAAGTTCCAGGCCCTGGCGGATATCGAACCGCGCGCGGGCATTCTGTTTTTTGGCCTGGTGGTGGTGTTCACCATGCTCTCGGCGATGAGCTTTGATCCCCGGATGATTTGGGATCAAGCGCCGGCCCCATCACAAAACGAGGAGGACATGGATGAAGTCGCAAGCCACTGACGGGCCGCAGGCCCCGGGCCAAGCCAGTATCAAGACGCGTCGTTTCAGCGTTTCGCTGGTGTGGATCGTGCCCATCGTGGCGGTACTGGTGGGGATTTCCCTGGTGGTGCACAGCCTGATGCAGGAAGGTCCGACCATTGTCGTGACCTTCAAGACCGGCGACGGCCTGACCGCCAACAAAACCGAGGTCAAGTACCGCAACGTGGTGATCGGCCACGTCTCGGACGTGGAGTTGAGCAACGACCAGAAGAGTGTCGACGCCACGATCAAACTGTCGAAACAGGCCGAAACCTTCACCCGAGAAGATTCACAATTCTGGGTGGTGCGCCCGCGCATCGGTGCCGGCGGCGTTTCGGGTATCGATACCTTGCTGTCCGGTGACTACATCGGCGCCGATATCGGTCACGGCGACGGTCGCGCCAAGAACTTCAAAGGCCTGGAAAACCCGCCGCCCATCACCTACGGCGAGCCGGGCAAACGCTTCACCCTGCACTCCCAGGATTTGGGTTCGCTGGATATCGGTTCGCCGGTCTACTACCGCAAGATTCCAGTCGGCCAAGTGGTGGCCTACGCGCTGGATGCCGATGGCAAAGGGGTCAATCTCGAAGTCTTCATCCACGCGCCGAATGACGCTTACGTCACCGAGAACACCCGGTTCTGGAACGCCAGCGGCATCGACCTGAACATCGGCGCCAATGGCTTCGCGGTGAAAACCGAATCGCTGTCCTCGCTGCTGGTGGGCGGCATCGCGTTTGTCGCCCCCCAATACAGCCCCAACGATCAGCCCGCCACCGAGGAAAAAACCTACGAGCTGTTCGACGACCAGACCACCGCCCTCGCCCCGCCCAATGGCAAGGCGCAATACCTGAGCCTGCGTTTCGACCAGGCCCTGCGCGGACTCAAAGTCGATGCGCCGGTGGAATTCCTTGGTATGGAAATCGGCAAAGTGGTGGCGATCAATCTGGACTTCGACGAGAAGAAACGCAGCTTCCCGGTCAACGTCGGCATCGTGATCTACCCGCAACGGCTCGGTCAGGCCCACACCAAAATGATCAAGGCGCTGATGCATGACCCGAATGACGAAGCCGCTGGCGTGCGCCTGATGGGCACCTTTATCGAAAACGGTCTGCGCGCCCAGGCCCGCAGCGGCAACCTGCTGACCGGTCAGCTGTATATATCGCTGGATTTCTACCCGAAAGCGGAGAAAGTCGCGTTTGATCCGAATGCCCGGCCGGTCAGCATTCCGACCATCCCGGGCAGCCTCGAGCAGTTGCAGGAAAAACTCGAGGCCATGGTCAACAAGATCAACCAACTGCCGGTGGAACGGATTGCCAGCAACCTCGACAGCAACCTCGTCGAGCTGCGCAAAGGCCTGGCGCAATTCAACGCCAAGACTTTGCCTGGTGTGCAGACCACTTTGGCTGACGTGAGCAAGACCTTGAACTCCGCCAGTTCGACCCTGGCCGAAGACTCGCCGCAGCGCGAACAACTGACCCAGACCCTGGACGAACTCAAACGCATGTCGCGTTCCCTGCGTGAACTCTCGGATTACCTCGGAAGACACCCGGAATCGCTGATTCGCGGCCGCCCCGACAACGCCGCGCCAGCCGACCTGCAAGGGCCTCCGCGTAACTGACCACAGGAGCAACACCCATGGCCTTTTCGCCGAAGATCACCTTGATCGCTGCGTTGCTGCTACTCGCGGCGTGCCGCAGCGATCCGATTCACTTTCACACCCTGACCCCTGCACAACTGGCTCGCACCAGCGGCGACGAGATCAAGATCGAAGGCATCAGCGTGCCGCCCCAGGTCGATCGCCCACAGATCGTCATTCGTCAGGGCAACAGCGGCCTGTCGATCCTCGAAACCGATTGGTGGGGCGCGAGTCTGTCGGATGAATTGCGCAGTGCGCTGGTGGATCAACTGTCCAACAGCAACTCACAACGCAAAGTGTCGTTGCGCGTGGATGTGCAACGCTTCGACTCGATTCCCGGCCAGTACGGCTTGATCGATGTTAAATGGCGCCTGCGGCCGCTTGGCGCCGGCGATAACGCGTTGGTCACTTGCCGCAGCACATTGCAAACGCCGTCCGGGCCGTCCATCGAGGACTTGGTGACGGCGCAGCAGAACAACGTCAAACGCCTGGCCGCAGTGATCAGCCAAGCGGCCGCCACGCAACGGGGTTGCCCGGCGTCACTTTGAGCGACACACCTCTGTAGGAGCATGGCTTGCCCGTGATGGCGTCTTCGGGGGGGCCATCGCGAGCAAGCTTTGCTCCTACGGATGTAACTCCACGCAAAGGTGTTTGGTATTGAATATCAAATACTCTTTTATATAACGTCAGTACCGTGAAGTCCGGGTTAAAGGATAGCTGCGCAAATTTTTCACATCCGTTTCACCACGCTCACACGTACCGCCCCTTAGTGTGCCGAGCATTGTAGAAAGTTCGACTTGATAACTTTCAATACTGTTCGTTAAAGGGGCCGCACCGTGTTCGAATCAGTGTCATCCGCCATGCCATCTCGCCGTTGGCACCCATCGCGACTCACCCGGATTATCAGCGTGTCAGGCTTACTGATGGCGGCGGCATTGGTCACGGGTTTTGCCGTGTGGCATCGGTCCCCGGTCAACCTCGGTAGTGCGGGCGCCCAGGCCGTTCGCGCTGAACTGCTCCGGCACTGGCACGCCGGCGACGTGTCCGTACTGGTTCGTCATGCCGAGCGCTGCGACCGGTCCAGCAACCCGTGCCTGGGCCCGGCCGACGGCATCACCCGGCTCGGCAGCGACTCTGCCGCCGCAGTGGGCCGGGGCTTCATGCAATTGGGCATGGCACAGACCGATGTCTTCACCAGCCCCCTGACCCGTACCGCGCAAACGGCGCACTCCATGTTTGGTAAAGAAGCGCTGACCCAGGAATGGCTGGCCAGTTGTGGCACGGCGCTGCGCAACGACGTCGTCGCGCACAAAATTGCCCATCGCAATACGGTGCTGGTCACTCACAGCGGCTGTATCAGTGATTTCGAAGTGCAGACCGGTTTCAAACACGCAGCCACCAGCCAATACAGCAGTTCATTGTTTGTCAGCATCGGCACCGACGGACAACTTCAGGTACTGGGCGTACTGAATGACGCTGATTGGCATTCGCTGTTGAGCGATAAAACGCTGAAGTAATGTGCGCCGCCGTTAGTTGCCTAAACTTGGAGTTCTTAGTTCTGCAATTTATAGCGCGTCTTATTTAAGAACTTGTCTGGTTTGAATTCCTTCAGGAACTGTTCAGTCGGGAAGGTTGATAGTTCTCTGGATCCACCGCGTCCCTGCTTTAAGGTCGAGTCATGACGTCGCACAACAACGTGTTGCAACACCCGGCGCTAAAGATGTCCCGCCGCCCTGCCCCAACCGCCGTCGAACGCTGGATCGTTCCCGGTTTGCTCCTGGCCTTTGTGCTGTTCTATTTGTTGCCGCTGATGAGCCACGGCTTGTGGATTCCCGACGAAACCCGTTATGGCCAGATCGCCCAGGAAATGCGTCTGAGCGGCGACTGGATCGCCCCGCATTTCATGGGCATCCGCTATTTCGAAAAACCCATCGCCGGCTACTGGATGATCGCCATCGGCCAGGCCGTGTTTGGCGACAATCTGTTCGGCGTGCGCATCGCCTCGGCGCTGAGCACCGGGTTGAGCGTGTGGCTGACCTACCTGATCGCCCGCCGCTTGTGGAACGACCCACGCAAAAGCGGCGCCTGCGCGTTGCTCTACATGAGTTTCGGGCTGATTGCCGGTCAGGCCGGCTATGCGAATCTCGATCCGCAATTCACGTTCTGGGTCAATTTGAGCCTGGTGGCGTTGTGGTTTGCCCTCGACAGTCCTCCGGGTCAAAAGCGCCTCGGTGCCTGGGCGGTGTCGGGCGCCGCTTGCGGCATGGGTTTCATGACCAAGGGGTTTCTCGCCTGGCTGTTGCCGGTGCTGATCGCCCTGCCCTACATGCTGTGGCAGCGACGCCTCGGCGAACTGCTGCGCTACGGCCCGGTTGCAATGGTCGTGGCGGCAGTGGTCTGCCTGCCGTGGGTGCTTGCCATTCACCATCAGGAACCGGACTTCTGGCGGTTTTTCTTCTGGAATGAACACATTCGACGGTTCGCCGCCGATGATGCGCAGCATGCCCGTCCGTGGTGGTTCTATTTGCCATTGCTGGTGGCGTCGAGCATGCCGTGGGCGGTGTTGTTGCCCTCCACGTTCATCCGGGCCTGGAAAAGCAAAGGTGAACCGGCCATGGGTTTCCTGCTGCTGTGGCTGCTGTTACCCCTGGCCTTTTTCAGCCTGAGCAGCGGCAAGTTACCGACCTACATCATGCCGTGCCTGTTGCCGCTGGCGTTGTTGATGGGGCATACCGTGGTGGGGCTGGTGCAACGGGAGAGCGGCCAGGCGATTCGTTTCAACGGTGCACTCAATGTCGTGCTGGCCAGCGTGGGGCTGATCGCTCTGATTTATGTACAAGCGACACGAAAAATCTTCGACAACACCGAGATGTTCAGTCTATCCCTGGCCTACATCGTGCTGGCCGGTTGGATCATCGCCAACGCGTTGCAAGTCTCGCGGCCCCTGCAGTTCTGGGCTGCGCCGGCGTTGGGGAGTTGGCTGCTGGTAGCGCTGCTGCCCGCCGCGATGCCGGCGACCATCGTCAACAGCAAGATGCCTGACCAATTCATTGCCGAACACCTGGATGCATTGAGCCAGACCACCTCGTTGCTCAGCAACGACCTGGGCGCGGCATCGGCCTTGTCCTGGCGCTTGAAGCGTCCGCAGGTTGATCTGTTCAACACCGTCGGCGAGCTCGCGTATGGCCTCGACGATCCAGCAATGGACTCGCGCAAAGTTACCAAGGACGGCGTCGGCCAATGGATGACCGAAGCGCGCAAGAAAGGCTCGGTCGGGGTGGTGATGCGGGTCAACAGTGTGCAAGAAGTTGAGGAAGTCGCGTTGTTGCCGGTGGATGGCAAGCGTTATGAGCGTGGCAATCTGGAGATTTTGATATTTCCGCAAAACCCTTAACGACAAACGCCGAACCTGTGGGAGCGGGCTTGCTCGCGAAGACGGTGTGTCAGTCAAAGCAGATGTCGACTGACACGACGCCTTCGCGAGCAAGCCCGCTCCCACAGGTTTTTGTGTAGACCTGAACCTCCCAGTCACTGACACGAATTGACGATTTTTTTTAACGTTTTTTTCTCATTCCCCGCTCTACATTCCCCGCGCCCCAAACATGCAAATGATTCCTATTGATCTACAGTTATTGAGAACCTTCCTCGTCCACGCGGTGGAGGGCGCAAACAAAAATCAGAAAAACAGGAGCACGCATCGCATGACTTCCCGTATCCCTTCGCTTCTTAAAACCGCACTGCTGACCGCCGCACTGGTTAGTGCCGGGCATGTGTACGCCGCTGACACCGACGGCATCGTCGTCTACAACGCGCAGCACGAAAGCCTGACCAAATCCTGGATCGAGGGCTTCACCAAGGAGACCGGGATCAAAGTCACCGTGCGCAACGGCGACGACACCGAGATGGGCAATCAGATTGTCCAGGAAGGCGCGGCGTCGCCGGCAGATGTGTTCCTCACCGAGAACTCCCCGGCCATGGTGCTGGTAGACAACGCCGGGCTGTTCGCCCCGGTGGCACCGGCCACTCTGGAACAAGTCGGTGCGCCTTATCGTCCGGCCCACGGCAAATGGGTCGGCATCGCCGCGCGCTCCACGGTGTTCGTCTACAACCCGAGCAAACTGGCCGAAGCCGATCTGCCCAAGTCGCTGCTCGACCTCGCCTCACCCAGCTGGAAAGGTCGCTGGGGCGCTTCGCCGGGTGGCGCGGACTTCCAGGCGATCGTCGCCGCCGTGCTTGAACTCAAGGGGGAAGCGGCCACCCTCGATTGGTTGAAAGCGATGAAAACCAATTCCACCGCGTATCGCGGCAACAGCGCGGTGCTCAAAGCGGTGAATGCCGGGCAGATCGACAGCGGCGTGATCTACCACTATTACCGCTTCGGCGATCAGGCCAAAACCGGCGAAAACAGCAAGAACACCTCGCTGCACTACTTCAAGCACAAGGACCCGGGCGCGTTTGTCAGCGTCTCCGGCGGCGGCGTGCTGGCCTCCAGCAAACACAAGGAACAGGCCCAGGCCTTCCTGAAATGGATCACCGGCAAGGACGGCCAGGCGATTCTGAAGAACGGCAACTCGTTCGAATACGCCGTGGGCCAGAACGCCGAATCCAACCCGAAACTGGTGCCGCTGGCGCAACTCGACGCACCGGCCGTCGATGCTTCCAAGCTCGACAGCAAAAAAGCGGTGGACCTCATGACCCAGGCCGGACTGCTCTAATTGATGCCTGAAACCCTGCCGTCGGGTGTCGCTTCGGTGATACCCGCGAACTCGCTGCGACGCTCCCGCGGTCTGTTTGTTGGCCGTGGTGGCGCGTGGGTCATGGGTTTGTCGGTGCTGGTGTCGTTGCTGGCGTTGCTGCCGATTGCTTTTGTGATTGGCGTGTCCTGGCAAACCGGTTGGGCCGCCATCGAGAAACTGGTGTTCCGGCCACGGGTCGGCGAATTGCTGATCAACACCGTGTTGCTGGTGGTGATCACCCTGCCCTTGTGCATTGCGCTGGGTGTGGCGCTGGCCTGGTTGACCGAGCGCACCAACCTGCCGGGGAGACGCGTCTGGTCATTGCTGGCCACCGCGCCACTGGCGGTGCCGGCGTTCGTTCACAGTTACGCGTGGGTCAGTCTGGTGCCGTCGATTCATGGGTTGCCGGCCGGTGTGCTGGTGTCGGTGATCGCGTATTTCCCGTTCCTTTATCTGCCGGTGGCCGCAACCTTGCGCCGGCTCGATCCGGCCATCGAAGACGTCGCCGAATCCCTCGGGCTCAAGCCCTGGGCGGTGTTCTTTCGGGTGGTGTTGCCGCAACTGCGCCTGGCCATTTGCGGCGGTGCGTTGCTGGTCGGCCTGCATCTGCTGGCGGAATATGGGCTGTACGCGATGATCCGCTTCGACACCTTTACCACAGCGATTTTCGATCAGTTCAAATCGACTTTTAACGGCCCGGCCGCGCACATGCTGGCCGGGGTTCTGGCCCTGTGTTGCCTGGCGATGCTGACCGTCGAATCGGCGGCGCGTGGCAGTGCGCGTTACGCCCGCGTCGGCTCGGGCAGTGCCCGGGAGCAACGGATTGTGCGGCTGAATGGCAACACCACCCGGCTCGCCCTCGCCCTACAAGTCGTGACCTGCCTGCTGGCGCTGGGCGTTCCGCTGATAACCCTGGGCAAATGGCTGATCGCCGGGGGCAGCGAGGTCTGGCAATGGAGCGAATTGCTGCCAGCCCTGGAACAGACGCTGTTACTCGGGCTCGCCGGCGCCGCCCTGACCACGTGCGCCGCGATCCCGATTGCCTGGCTGTCGATTCGCTCGCCGGGACGTTTGCAACGGGTGCTGGAAAGCTGCAATTACATCACCAGTTCGTTGCCGGGTATCGTGGTCGCTTTGGCCTTGGTCACGGTGACGATTCACTTCGCTCGGCCGATCTACCAGACCACCATTACGGTGCTGCTGGCGTATCTGCTGATGTTCCTGCCCCGGGCGCTGGTGAGTTTGCGCGCCGGCATCGCCCAGGCCCCGGTGGAGCTGGAAAACATGGCCCGCAGCCTCGGTCGTTCCCCCGGTCGGGCGCTGTGGCTGATCACCTTGCGTCTGGCCGCACCGGGTGCCGCGGCCGGTGCGGCGCTGGTGTTTCTGGCGATCACCAACGAGTTGACCGCCACGCTGTTGCTGGCACCTAACGGCACGCGGACCCTGGCCACCGGTTTCTGGGCCATGACCAGCGAAATCGACTACGCCGCAGCCGCGCCTTATGCGCTGATCATGATCCTGCTGTCGCTACCGCTGACCGCCCTTCTCTATCACCAATCCAAACGCACGGCAGGCCGATGAACGCTCTCGAACTGAACGCGATCTACAAATCCTTCGGCACCCAGCGCGCCCTGGAAGACATCAGCCTGTCGGTGCCCACCGGCAGCCGCACGGTGATCGTCGGGCCGTCCGGCTCGGGTAAAACCACGTTGCTGCGGATGATCGCCGGTTTTGAATTCCCCGACACCGGCAGCCTGTCGCTCAACGGCCAGACGCTGGTGGACAGCACGCACTCGGTGCCAGCGCACCAGCGTTTGATCGGTTACGTGCCTCAGGACGGTGCCCTGTTTCCGCACATGACCGTGGCCGCCAACATCGGTTTTGGCCTGGCGGACAAAGGCCCGGCCCGGCAGGAACGCATCGCCGAGTTGATGGACAGCGTCAATCTGGACGCGAACATGGCCAAGCGTTGGCCGCATGAACTGTCCGGCGGCCAGCAGCAACGGGTGGCCCTGGCCCGGGCGTTGGCGCAACAGCCGCGGCTGATGCTGCTGGACGAGCCGTTCTCGGCCCTCGACACCGGTTTGCGCGCGGCCATGCGCAAGATGGTTGCGCGATTGCTGGAGACTGCCGGCGTCACCACGATTCTGGTGACCCACGACCAGAGCGAAGCATTGTCATTCGCTGATCAACTGGCGGTGATGCGCCAAGGCCGGTTGGTGCAGTCGGGCCATCCGATGGATCTGTACCGCTATCCCGACCACGAACAAACCGCGCTGTTTCTCGGCGATGCGGTGGTGATGCCGGCGCGGATCGAGGCCGGTTGGGCTCACTGCGACCTGGGGCGGATACCGGTCAACAATCAGGACAAAAACGGCTCGGCGCAGATCATGCTGCGCCCCGAGCAATTGCAGATCGGCAGCTCAGCGGCGGACACCAGCGGCTGCCCCGGCGTGGTCACCGAACGCGATTTCGGCGGCAACACCTGCACCTTGACCGTGGAATTGCTGCCCGGCGAGTTCGAACCGGGCCGATCCTTGCTGGTGCGCAGTTCCGGCATGCACGCGCCGCCGGCCGGCAGCGCGGTTCATGTCACCACCCTCGGCCATGCCCATGTGCTGAGCGACTGACAGCCTTCACAAATCGAAACGGTCCACCGCCCGGCGCCGTTCATTGTCATCGCGCACGTCGTAGTTGGCGGTGGTCTGGATGTTGCTGTGGTGCGCCAGTTTCTGCGCAATCGACAAATCGTGTTCTTCGATCACCCGGGTGATAAACGAGCGCCGGAAGTCGTGGGGCATGATCTTCACCCCGACCTGGGCGCCACGCTGCCGGGCAATGTAATAGATCGCATGTTTGGTGATGCGCTCGCGGGTGATGTGATTGCCGCGACGAATACGGTTGAACAGGAACGAATCGTCCGCCTGCCCTTCCCCCAACTGCGAACGCCGCAACTCCAACCATGCCTCCAGTTTGGCGAAGGCCCAGGCCGGGGCGTACTTGATCAACTGCTTGTTGCCCTTGGCCGTGACCCGCAGGCTGCGCTCGTTGAAATCCACCTGATTCAAATCCAGGTTCACCGACTCCGACTTGCGCATGCCCGAACCGTACAACACTGCAATGATCGCCGCGTCCCGCAAACCTTGAGGCCGGGGATCGGCGGCACAGACTTCCATCAACTCCTGAATCAGCGTGCGCTTTAGATTGCGCCCCTGGGACAGTCGCGTGCCGGCGATGCCTTTGACCGAACGCATTTTCAGCAGGTGTTCCTGGCTGATCAAACTCATGCGCCAGGCTTCGTTCATCACCCCGCGCACTGCGTTCACATACAGCGAAGAAGTATTCGGCGCGTAACCGTCAGTGCGCAACGCGGCCACTAACGCGACGACATCTTCGGGCTGGAGTTCGTACCAGGGAATCTCCTCGATGTTCATGTCTTCGAAGCCCAGGCGATCCGCTGCATCTTGCAACACATAACGCATGGTCAGTTGGCTGGACGGCGCCAGGCGCGCCAGATACAGGGTCAACGGGTTGGCTTTTACAGCCCTGGATTCATTAACGGGTAAGTCAATCAAACGAAAAAGCCTTGAATGAAAACGGTTCAACACAACAACTAAATAGTTCGGCTACTTGCTGTAAGGAGTCGCCAGCGTTGGGATTAACGCGATAAACGGTCGAAGTCTGAACTCTAGCTGTCTGAACTTCAGATAAACGATTCTCCGACCGGTTTTTCATGTCCCTTTCACATTTTCGAGCCTACTCTAATTCAACAGGTCGCCAGCAATCAGTCAGCACAACCTGACGAGGCCGCCGCCAAAAGTCAACCTAAGCAATTTGTAATATTTATGTAGCAACTCCTTGATGCAATTTGTTTTTTAGCGTCTACGCTTCGGTGTGGATCCAATCCTTGCAATCAAAATTTCGTTGTCGTGCCAGCCCAGAGGTCCCCATGAGTCAGGCTTTTCTCCCCTTCTCACGCCCCAGTATCGGCGATGAAGAAATTGCAGCCGTAGAGCAAGTATTGCGCTCTGGCTGGATCACCACAGGGCCAAAAAACCAGGCTTTGGAAGAGCACTTCGCCAACTACGTCGGTTGCAAACATGCGGTGGCATTGTCCTCGGCCACCGGTGGAATGCACATCACTTTGCTGGCCTTGGGCATCGGCCCCGGGGATGAAGTCATTACCCCGTCCCAGACCTGGGTATCGACCGCCAACATGATCTGCCTGTTGGGGGCAACGCCGGTGTTTGTCGATGTCGATCGCGACACCCTGATGACCGATCTGGACCGCATCGAAGCGGCGATCACGCCGCGCACCAAGGCAATCATCCCGGTGCATTACGCCGGTGCGGCATTCGACCTCGATCCGCTGTATGCCTTGGCCGACAAACACGGGATTGCCGTCATCGAAGACGCGGCCCACGCCGCCGGTACGTTTTACAAAGGTCGGCACGTCGGCGCCCAAGGCACGGCGATCTTCTCGTTCCACGCGATCAAGAACATGACCTGCGCCGAAGGCGCGATGTTTGTCAGCGACGACGAAGCCCTGGCCAGCCGCGTGCGCATGCTCAAGTTTCACGGCCTGGGCGTTGACGCCTACGACCGCCTGACCGGTGGCCGCAAACCCCAGGCCCAGGTCATTGAGCCCGGCTTCAAATACAACCTGGCCGACATCAACGCCGCCATCGCCCTGGTGCAACTGGAGCGTCTGGACGAGATCAACGCCAAACGCACGCAACTGGCCCAGACCTACCTGCAACGCCTCGAAGGCCTGCCGGTGCAACCGCTGGCGATCCCGGCCTATGCGCAGCAGCACGCCTGGCACCTGTTCATCCTGCGCATTGACGCCGAACGCTGCGGGCTCGATCGCGAAGCGTTCATGAAGGCCTTGCAGGAACAGAACATCGGCACCGGCATTCACTTCATCGCCACCCACCTGCACACCTACTACCGCCAGCGTTTCCCGGATGTCTACCTGCCCAATACCGAATGGAACTCGGCGCGGCTGTGTTCGATCCCGTTGTTCCCCGACATGAGCACCGACGACGTCGAACGCGTTGTCGCTGCCATTGCCAACATTACGGACAGAAGCCTTTGAAACCTTATCCAATCCACTGCGTGTCGATCGTTATCCCGGTCTACAACGAAGAAGAAAGCCTGCCCGAGTTGCTGCGTCGCACTGAAGCGGCCTGCGCACAATTGCATTACGAGTACGAAATCGTGCTGGTGGACGACGGCAGCCGTGACGAGTCGGCGCAGATCCTCGAAGACGCCGCCCATCGTGAAGGCAGCCGGGTGGTCGCGGTCATTCTCAACCGCAACTACGGGCAGCACGCGGCCATCATGGCCGGTTTCGAACAGTGCAAGGGCGACGTGGTGATCACCCTCGACGCCGACCTGCAAAACCCGCCCGAAGAGATCCCGCGCCTGGTGGCCCAGGCCGAACTCGGCTACGACGTGGTCGCCACCGTGCGCAACAACCGCCAGGACTCGGCCTTGCGCCGCTGGCCGTCAAAACTGATCAACCTGGCGGTGCAACGTTCCACCGGCGTGGCCATGAGCGACTACGGCTGCATGCTGCGCGCCTACCGCCGCACCATCGTCGACGCGATGCTCGCCTGTCGCGAACGCAGCACGTTCATTCCGATCCTGGCCAACAGCTTCGCCCGGCACACCACGGAAATCCTCGTGACCCACGCCGAGCGTGAACACGGCGAATCCAAGTACAGCCCGATGCGGCTGGTCAACCTGATGTTCGACCTGATCACCTGCATGACCACCACCCCGCTGCGCCTGCTCAGCATCGTCGGTTTCACCATGGCCGGCCTTGGCGTGCTGTTCGCGATGGCGCTGATCGTGTTGCGTCTGGCATTCGGCGCCCAGTGGGCCGGCGACGGCATGTTCGTGCTGTTCGCCGTGCTGTTCGTGTTTACCGGCGGGCAATTCATTGGCATGGGCCTGCTGGGTGAATACCTGGGCCGCATGTACAGCGATGTCCGGGCTCGCCCACGGTTCTTTATCGAAAAAGTCTTGCGTAGCCAACCTGCCCCGCCTGCTCCCGTTGTCACGGTCGACGGTCTCACTTCCACTTCTTCAGAACAGGTTCTCTCATGAGCAAAAAAGCTGTTGTCTTCGCCTATCACGATATCGGTTGCGCCGGCATCGACGCCCTGCTTGGCGCAGGTTATGAGATTGCGGCCGTGTTCACCCACGCCGATGATCCGAAGGAAAACGCTTTCTACGGCTCCGTTGCGCAACTGTGTGCCAACAAAGGTATTCCGGTTCACGCTCCGGAAGATGCCAACCATCCGCTGTGGATCGAGCGCATCGCCAAGCTCAACCCTGACTACATTTTCTCGTTCTACTACCGCAACCTGCTGAGCGAGCCGCTGCTGGCCACCGCGAGCAAAGGTGCGTTCAACCTGCACGGCTCGTTGTTGCCGCTCTATCGCGGTCGCGCCCCGGCCAACTGGGTGCTGGTCAACGGCGAAACCGAAACCGGCGTAACCCTGCACCGCATGGTCAAGCGCGCCGACGCGGGTGCGATCCTCGCCCAACAAAAAGTCGGGATCGAGCGCTCCGACACTGCCCTGACCCTGCACGCCAAGCTGCGCGACGCCGCCAGTTCGCTGCTGCGTGACACCCTGCCGGCGCTGCTGCAAGGCAAAGTCAGTGAAACCCCGCAGGACGAATCCAGGGCCACTGTGTTTGGTCGCCGCACCCCGGCAGACGGCAAACTGGTCTGGAAAAAACCGGCGGAAGAGCTGTTCAACCTGGTTCGCGCCGTGACCCAGCCGTATCCGGGCGCCTTCTGCGACGTCGGCGAGCACAAGCTGATTGTCTGGGGCGCGCAAGTCGCCAAAGGCAACGAAGGCCAGGCCCCGGGCCGCGTGATCAGCGTCGATCCGCTGCGCATCGCGTGTGGCGAAGACTCGCTGGTGATCACCGCCGGTCAGCGCAATGACAACGGTCTGTTCCTGAGCGGTCCGCAACTGGCCAATGAACTGGGTCTGGTCGACGGTTCGGTGCTGCGTGGCGCTGAATCCGGGCGCAAACCGCGTCGTACCCGCGTGCTGATCCTCGGCGTCAACGGCTTCATCGGCAACCACTTGTCCGAGCGCCTGTTGCGTGACGACCGTTATGAAGTCTATGGCCTCGATATAGGCTCCGACGCCATCGACCGCCTGCGCAGCCACCCGAATTTCCACTTCGTCGAAGGCGACATCAGCATTCACTCCGAGTGGATCGAGTACCACATCAAGAAATGCGACGTGGTCCTGCCGCTGGTGGCCATCGCCACGCCGATCGAATACACCCGCAATCCGTTGCGCGTGTTTGAACTCGACTTCGAAGAAAACCTGAAACTGGTGCGCTACTGCGTCAAGTACAACAAACGCGTGATCTTCCCGTCGACTTCCGAAGTCTATGGCATGTGCCAGGACGCGCGTTTCGACGAAGATACGTCGAACCTGGTGCTTGGCCCGATCAACAAACAACGCTGGATCTACTCGGTCTCCAAGCAGTTGCTCGACCGCGTCATCTGGGCCTATGGCCAGAAAGGCCTGAACTTCACGCTGTTCCGTCCATTCAACTGGATGGGGCCACGCCTCGACCGACTGGATTCGGCGCGGATCGGCAGTTCCCGGGCGATCACGCAACTGATCCTCAATCTGGTGGAAGGCACGCCGATTCGTCTGTTCGACGGCGGCGAGCAAAAACGCTGCTTTACTGACATCGCTGACGGCGTTGAGGCACTGGCGCGGATCATCGACAACGACAATGACGTGTGCAACGGCCAGATCATCAACATCGGCAACCCGGACAACGAAGCCAGCATCCGCCAGTTGGGCGAAGAGCTGCTGCGTCAGTTCGAAGCGCACCCGTTGCGCAGCAACTTTCCGCCGTTCGCCGGTTTCCGCGATGTGGAAAGCAAGGCGTTCTACGGCACCGGTTACCAGGACGTGTCGCACCGTAAACCGAGCATCGACAACGCCAAGCGCCTGCTGGACTGGACGCCAACGGTCGAGATGAGCGAGACCATCGGCAACACCCTGGACTTCTTCCTGCGTGAAGCCATGCTCGAAATCGCGGACAAGCACTGATGCAGGCAGGCCTTCGAATCGATGTCGACACCTACCGAGGCACCCGTGACGGTGTGCCCCGGTTGCTGGAAATCCTCGATGAGGCCCAGGTCAAGGCGACGTTTTTCTTCAGCGTCGGGCCGGACAACATGGGGCGCCATTTGTGGCGCCTTATCCGCCCGCAATTCCTCTGGAAAATGCTGCGTTCCAACGCCGCCGGCTTGTATGGCTGGGACATTTTGCTGGCCGGGACGGCCTGGCCGGGCAAATCCATCGGTCGTGACCTCGGGCACTTGATGCGTCAGGCCAAGGCTGCCGGGCATGAAGTCGGCCTGCACGCCTGGGATCACCATGGCTGGCAGGCGAATGCCGGGCGCTGGAGCGAGGCGCAACTGATTGAGCAGATTCGCCGGGGCGTGGATAGCCTCAGTGACATCCTCGGGGAAAAAGTCGACTGCTCCGCCTCTGCCGGTTGGCGCGCGGACGAACGCGTGATCGAAGCCAAGCAGGCGTTCGGCTTTCGCTACAACAGCGATTGCCGGGGCCAAAGCCTGTTCCAGCCGACCCTGACCAATGGTCTATTGGGCGCGCCGCAAATCCCGGTGGATTTACCGACCTTTGACGAGGTGGTCGGGCCGACCGTAGCCGCCAAGGACTTCAACGGGTTCATTCTCGACCGCTTCACCCCTGAAAAACTCAACGTCTACACGATCCACGCCGAGGTAGAAGGGATTCTGATGGCCAACGATTTTCGTCAACTGCTGGCCGATGCGCGCCAGCGTGACATTTGCTTCAAACCCTTGGGCGAGCTGTTGCCCGAGTCGTTCGCCAGCCTGCCGGCCGGGCATGTGGTACGCGGCGCCCTCGACGGCCGCGAAGGTTGGCTGGGAGTGCAAGGCGCATGAGTAAACGCTGGGCCTTGCCTGTGTTGCTGGTCGTCATGTTCCTGGCTTACCTGCTGCCATTGGGCACCCATGGCTTGTGGATTCCCGATGAAACACGCTATGCCCAGATCAGCCAGGACATGCTCCTGAGCGGCAACTGGGTGTCGCCGCATTTCATGGGCTTGCGCTATTTCGAGAAACCGGTGGCCGGCTACTGGATGATTGCCCTTGGCCAGGCCGTGTTTGGCGAGAACCTGTTCGGCGTGCGTTTCGCTTCGGCCCTGAGCACCGGGTTGAGTGTGTTGCTGTGTTACTTGATCGCCCGGCGCCTGTGGAACGAACCGCGCAAAAGTTTCGCCTGCGCCTTGCTGTACATGAGTTTCACTGTGGTGGCCGGTCAGGCCGGTTACGCCAACCTCGATCCGCAATTCACTTTCTGGGTCAATTTGAGCCTGGTGGCCCTGTGGTTTGCGCTGGACAGCGTCACCCGTGGCCAGCGGCTGTTGAGCTGGGCCGCGTTAGGACTGGCTTGCGGCATGGGCTTCATGACCAAGGGCTTTCTCGCCTGGGTGTTGCCGGTGCTGGTCGCGCTGCCGTGGATGCTCTGGCAGAAACGCTGGCGTGAACTGCTGGTCTACGGCCCGCTCGCGATCGTCGTGGCCATCGCGATCAGCCTGCCGTGGGCCTTGGCCGTACACGCTCAGGAACCCGATTACTGGCGGTTCTTCTTCTGGCACGAACACATTCGGCGTTTTGCCGGCGACGACGCCCAGCATGACGCACCGTGGTGGTTTTACCTGCCGATGTTGGTGGCGTTCAGTTTGCCTTGGGCGGTGTTGCTGCCGTCAGCGCTGAAACAGGCCTGGCAGACCCGACGTCAGGCGAGCATCGCTTTCCTGCTGTTGTGGCTGGTCATGCCGCTGATTTTCTTCAGCCTGAGCAACGGCAAACTGCCGACCTACATCCTGCCGTGCCTGCTGCCCTTGGCCCTGTTGCTGGGCAATGCGGTGGCCGACCGTCTGCGACTTGAGCAAGGTCGGGCGCTGGGGCTTAACGGCCTGCTCAATCTGGTACTGGGCCTGACGGTGCTGCTGGCCCTGGTTTACCTGCAACTGAAAAAGCCGCTGTACGAACTCGAACTGCACAACCTGGTGCTGGTGTTCATCGCGCTGATCGGCTGGATCATGGCCAATCTGCTGCAAGCCTTCCGGCCCCTGCAATGCTGGGCGGCGCCAGCGTTCGGCAGTTTGTTGTTCATCGGGCTGATTCCGTCCGGGCTGCCCAACTCGGTGGTGTCGAACAAGACCCCTGACCAATTCATCCTCGAACACGCCCAGGAACTCAGCCAGACCCACCAGCTCATGAGTAACGATCTGGGGGCGGCATCGGCGCTGGCCTGGCGTCTGCAAAACCCGCAAGTGGCGTTGTACAACACCGTCGGCGAGCTGAAATACGGGCTTAATTATCCCGAATCGGCTAATCGGCGGATCGACCTCGACAAAGTGCAACAGTGGATGCGCGATGCTCGCAAGCAGGGTTCGGTGGGCGTGGTCATGCGGGTCAAGGGTGACGACGAACTGCACGAAGTGGATCTGCTGCCTAAAGAGGGCAAGCGTTATGAGCAAGGCAACCTGGTGATTCTGATTATCCCCAAGGATGCGTCATGAGCCTGCTTCTGCTGCTGACCGCGTGCCTGCTGACGTGCCTGGGCCAGATTGCCCAGAAGTACGCCGTGGAGAGCTGGCGCGGCAAAGACGGCGGCTGGGGCGAGAAATTGCGTTCGCCGTGGCTGTGGCTGGCGCTGTTCTCCCTGGGCCTGGGCCTGCTGGTCTGGTTGCTGGTGTTGCAACGCCTGGAAGTCGGCCTCGCCTATCCAATGCTGAGCCTCAATTTCGTGCTGATCACCTTGGTCGCGCGTTTCATCTTTCACGAACCCGTCGACCATCGTCATTGGCTCGGCGTCGCGCTGGTGATTGGCGGTGTGGTTTTGCTGGGGCAACACGCATGAGCTTGCGCCGTGGAGTCACCTTCGCCCTGGGCAGTGTGATGCTCGTCAGCGCCGCGCAATTGGGCATGCGCTGGAGCATGAGCCGGTTGCCGCAACCCGATCATTGGCTAACCGCTCTGCGGGATGGCAACGTCGATCTGACTGCGGTCGGCGTGGTACTGGCAGCGATCCTCGCCTACGGGCTGTCGATGCTCAGTTGGTTGCTCGCCCTGCGCGATGTGCCGCTGGGTCGGGCCTATTCGCTGCTGAGCATCAGCTATGCGCTGGTGTACCTGCTGGCCGCCAGCCTGCCGGCGTTCAACGAACATTTCAGTCTCGCAAAAAGCCTGGGGGTGGCGCTCGTCATCCTAGGTGTCATCACCATCAACTCTCGACCTGCCCGTGTCTCCGTTCTCAGGAATGACCCATGAAAATCAGTGTATTTGGTAGTGGTTACGTTGGCCTGGTACAGGCTGCCGTTCTGGCTGAAGTCGGCCACGATGTGATCTGCATGGACATCGATGCCAAAAAGGTCGAATTGCTCCAGCAGGGCCATGTCAGCATTTTCGAGCCGGGGCTGGCCAGTCTGGTCAGAGAGAGCCTGGAGGCGAAGCGCCTGCAGTTCACCACCGACGAGAAACTGGCCGTGCAGCATGGCGAAGTGTTGTTCATCGCCGTGGGCACGCCGTCCAGCGAGGACGGTTCGGCCGATCTGAAATACGTGCTGTCGGTCGGTGATGCGGTGGCCCGTCATCGCGAACAACCGGTGATTCTGGTGGAAAAATCCACAGTCCCGGTGGGCACCGGCGACACCCTGCGCGCACACATCGAGCGCAGGCTTCAGGAGGCTAATCGACTGTTGCAGTTCGATATCGTCTCCAACCCCGAATTTCTCAAGGAAGGTTCGGCGGTGGCTGACTGCCGGCGCCCGGATCGCATCATCATCGGCTGCGAACGTGACGAAGTGCGCGAGGTCATGCGCGATCTCTATGCGCCGTTCAACCGCAACCACGACCGCATCATGTTCATGGACCTGCGCAGCGCCGAGCTGACCAAATACGCCGCCAACTGCATGCTGGCGACCAAGATCAGCTTCATCAACCAGATTGCCGAACTGGCCGAACACCTGGGGGCTGATATTGAATCCGTGCGCCTGGGCATCGGCGCGGATTCGCGCATTGGCTACCACTTCATCTATCCGGGCTGCGGTTATGGCGGTTCGTGCTTTCCCAAGGACATGCGCGCGCTGATCCACAGCGCCGAACAGGCACACTGCTCCAGCGACCTGTTGCAAGCGGTGGAAGCGATCAACCAGCGGCAGAAACACAAATTGTTCGAGCGCGTGAATGCGTTCTACAAGGGCAACCTGGCGGGCAAGACCTTTGCTGTGTGGGGCCTGGCGTTCAAACCCAATACCGATGACATGCGCGATGCGCCGAGTCGGGTGCTGCTGGAGTCGTTGTGGGCGGCGGGCGCCAATGTGCGCGCGTTCGACCCGGAAGCGATGCAGGAAACCCAGCATTTGTACCCGGACGAATCGAAGCTGATGCTGATGGGCACCCCCGAATCGGTACTGGCCGGCGCCGACGCGCTGATCATCTGCACCGAATGGCAGCAGTTCAAGGCGCCGGATTTCGACCTGATCCGCCAACGCCTCGCCGCGCCGGTGATCTTTGACGGACGCAACCTGTATGACGCCGACCGCTTGTCCCGCAGCGGCTTCCTGTACTTCCCGATGGGGCGTGGGGAATCGCGCAATCTGCCGATTCCTTATCAGCAATGGCCTGCCATCTCGTCGGTTGCCTGACGGTGAATGATGCTGTCCGTCGACAGTCTCTCGGATTGGGGCTGTTGGCGCTGCTGCTGTTCATGGCCGGGGTTTATCAGCAGGCCGCCATCGGCTTTGATTCGCGGTTCGTGTTGTTCGCCCAGGAAATGCTGCGCCACGGGCCAACGGTGTTCCCGACCACCTATGGCCAGCCCTATGCGGACTATTCGGCGCTGAGCACGCTGCTCGTCTGGTTGCTGTCGTTGCCCTTCGGCGAGGTCAACGCGTTCAGCGCCTGGCTGCCGAGTGCGTTGGCCGGCGCGCTGATCGTCACGTTGATGTATCGGCTGCTGGCGCCCTACTCCACGCGTTGGGCGTTGCTGAGCATTGCCCTGCTGTTATTGACCAACACCTTCATCACCGAAACCCGCGCCGTGTCTTTGGATTTGATGCTGGCGGCGGTGGCGTTTAGCGTGTTTTACCTGGGCTACGTCGCCGAACACTTTGGCGCGCCGCGTCGCTGGCTGCTGATTTTTGCCCTGTTGCTGCTGGGCTTCGGCATCCGTGGGCCGATTGGCCTGGTGGTGCCGACGGGCATGCTGTGCAGTTGCTTCCTTCTCAATCGTCAGTGGCGACGGCTGTTTGCGTTCGGGCTGGTTGCCAGCGGATTGTTGGTGCTGTGTGTCGGTTTGCTGTTGCTGCTGGCCAAGCTCAGCGGCGGCCCGTCCTTCATGCAGGATGTGATTCGCATGCAGTTCCTGGGGCGTATGGACGGCAGTGAAGGCGTCAGCGGCTCGCTGTATTACTTCACCAGCTCCATGGGCAACTATGCACTGGCGTATCCACTGGGATTGTTGGCGCTGGCGGCGATCCTGCTGAGCCATCCGCGCGAAGCCGGGCCGGCATTACGCCTGGTGCAGTACTGCGCGGCGGCAGGATTGATTGTGATGGTCGGACTGTCGATTCCCCAGGCGAAAAAGGCCCGCTACCTGCTGCCGATGCTGCCCATGGCGGCAATCATTGCGGCGTATCCGTTTCAGGTGCTGCACGGCCGGTTGTTCGGCGTGTTGCGGGGCGTGATGCAAGGGTTGTGGCTGGTGATGCCGGGGTTATTGATCGTCGGATTGGTGGTGGGCCAGCGGCGCTTTCCCGAATGGTTGACCTCACTTACTTCGATTTTTCTTCTGCTCGGGGTGTTGCAAGTGATCGCTTTGGCCGCGCTGTTCAGGCCGGCGTGGCGCGCGCAGGTATTGGCGTTTTGCGCGGTGCTGGGGCTGTGGTCGGTGTACATCCTGGTGTTTGAACCGGTGGAACGGCAGCTCTACGATTCGCGCAACTTCAGCCGCGCCGCCTTCGCCCAGGTGCAACAGGAACCGGCGCCGCTGGTGCTGTTCGGTATGGGCAAGGACGCCAAGGCGATCAAGTTCATGGTCAATATCGAGCAGGATCTGCAACCGGTGTTCGCCGAATCGGGCCTGGACCTGGACACCCTCAAGGCGCCGGCCTGGGTGATGATGGATCAGAGCGATTACAAAACCCTGAAAGGAACAACCCTGGGCGATTTGCCGCCGGCCTTGACCGGGCGTTTTGATAAAAACGATTACGTCCTGCTCCATCTCAAACCTTGACGCATAACCCCTGTAGGAGCTGCCGAAGGCTGCGATCTTTTGACGTTGCCGCTAAGATCAAAAGATCGCAGCCTTCGGCAGCTCCTACACGATCATCATGACCATCACCCTGCGCCGTGCCCAGCCTACTGACGCCAACGCCCTCCCCGCCATCGAACGCTCGGCGGCGGCATTGTTTCGCACGGACCCTTCACTTGCCTGGCTCGCCGACACACCCGTGACCGACACCCGGCAACACCTGCACGCCATCGAAACCGCCGATGTTTGGGTCGCGGAATTGCCCGAAGGCGCACTTGCGGGGTTTCTCAGCGCCGAACAAATCGACAATCAACTGCATATTCAGGAACTGTCCGTCAGCCAACACTTTCAGGGCCAGGGCATCGGTTGAAAGTTACTGTTAGCGGCAATTGAGTATTCCCGTAAACGAGAACTCGACGGTCTGACCCTGACCACGTTTAGCGACTTGCCGTGGAATGCACCGTTTTATCAACGGTTCGGCTTTGAAACATTGAGCGCGGCTGAAACGAGTCCGCGTTTATTGGCGATTTTGAGGCAGGAAATCGACCACGGTTTGCCCGGTGAGCGGCGGTGTGCGATGTATCTGCTACTCACACCGGCGCTTTCAAATCCACACCCAACGCCAGGGCAAACGCCTTGACCAGCGGACTGCGCACGGTGTTGTGGCGCAGGATCAGATTGAACGGCGTGACGATATGAATCAGGTCCGGGCGCACTGCCCGCAATTGCCCTTCGGCGACCAGGTTGGCGGCGTAATGCTGCGGCAGGAAGCCAACAAAACAGCCGGTCTTGATCAACAGCGCCACGGCTTCGACTTGCGTCGCCGAGGCTGAAAAGCTGTCGTACCGGGCAAAGTTGAGTTTGTCCCGATGGATCGCGTAGCGATGGTTGACGCACTCATAGTCCTTGAGCACGTTGCTGCCGATTTCCGCGTCCGGCACCGCGAACAACGGATGGCCGACCGCGCAGTAAACCTCGGAGCGTTCTTCATAGAGCGAGTAGTAATCGAACTCCTCCCGCTTCTGGTAAACCGGCACGATTCCCGCGACTAACCGCCCCTCCACAACCCCTCGCTCTACTTCATCCAGTTGCGAGGCCTGAAGTTGAAACCTGACTTTCGGCGACTCTTCATTAATTCTTCTAAGTGCGGCAACTAACGGAGAGTTAGGGTCAGAGATCGTGTTATCAATAATGCCCACCCCAAGATCCCCAATAAGTTCATTCTGCGCCGAACTAAGCCGATCCCGAAAGTTATCAACCGAAGCAAACAAATCAATCGACGCCTGATACACCAGGCGCCCTTCTTCGGTCAGGTGAAACCCCTCTCGCCCACGGGTGCACAGGCGCATGCCGATGCGGATTTCCAAGTCGGAAATCTGTTTGCTGATGGCGGCCAAGCCCACATTCAGCTCGTTTTGAGCCGCGCTGAAGCCGCCGGCCTCGACCACGGCCTTGAACACTTTGAGCAGTTTGAAGTCCAGGCCGCTGAGCGCCAACGGAGCCCGCTGAGTCGGTTTTGGCGGCGGGTTTCCGGAATTGGAAAGTGGGGTTTCCATAATGCTTATTTACCTCTGGCGCTCTAGCAAACAATCTGTGTCCAACAACAAAAACATAGCTGGCCAATAATAATGAACACAGAAAACAAGGCTTGGCAACCGCTAATAAATTCCGTACCTGAGTGCCAACTCACTGATTTCGCACCATTAAAAACTGACACTTCGATCAGTTCTCGCCACTTCGCAACTGCCCCTTTGAAAACTGCTTTGGCCTAACCACGCCCGAATCATTTCCGGCGAGCGTTCAGGGCTTTGCAGACCGCATTCAGTTCGCTTTACCGACGAGGAAAACAACAATGTCTCAAACCACCGACCGTCTCTGGGGTGCTCGCTTCAAAAGCGGCCCGTCCGAAGCCCTGGCGGCCCTGTCCCGTTGCCCCGAGCGCTATTTCCGCCTCACGCCTTACGACTTGGCCGGCTCCAAGGCCCATGCCCGGGAACTGCAACGCGCCGGTCTGTTGAGCGAAGAAGAAACCCAGACCATGCTCGACGCGCTGGCCGGTATCGGTGCTGACTTCAACGCCGGCAGCGTCGCGCCGACCCTGGACGACGAAGACGTCCACACCTTTATCGAACGCCTGCTGACCGAACGCCTCGGTGCCCTGGGCGGCAAACTGCGCGCCGGTCGTTCGCGTAACGATCAGACTGCCAACGACCTGCGTCTGTTCCTGCGTGATCATGTCCGCACCCTGGCCGTTGAAGTGTTGGCCCTGCAACAAGCGCTGGTGAATCAGGCCGAGCAGCACATCGAAAGCATTTGCCCGGGCTTCACTCACTTGCAGCAGGCGCAACCGATCGTCTTCGCCCACCACTTGCTGGCCCACGCCCAATCGATGTTGCGCGACGTGCAGCGCCTGGTGGACTGGGACGTGCGCACGTCGTTGTCGCCACTCGGCGCAGCGGCCATGGCCGGTTCTGCCATAGCTCGTTTGCCGCAGCAGTCGGCCAAGGAAATGGGCTACAGCGGCGTGTGTGAAAACTCCATCGACGCTGTCGCCAGTCGCGACCACGTTGCCGAATTCCTGTTTATCGCCAGCATGCTCGGGATCAACATTTCCCGCCTCGCTGAAGAATTTTGCCTGTGGTCGTCGCGGCAATTTCGCTGGGTCGCGCTGGATGATGCCTACGCCACCGGCAGCTCGATCATGCCGCAGAAGAAGAATCCGGACATCGCCGAACTGGCTCGCGGCAAGGCTGGCCGTCTGATCGGGAACCTCACCGGCCTGCTGTCCACCCTCAAATCCCTGCCGCTGTCCTACAACCGCGACTTGAGCGAAGACAAGAACGGTGTGCTCGACAGCGTCGACACCCTGTTGCTGGTGCTGCCAGCGATGGCCGGGATGGTCGCGACCATGAAGGTCAACGTTGAAGAACTGCGGCGTCAGGCGCCACTGGGCTTCACCCTCGCTACCGAAGTCGCCGACTGGCTGGCCATGCGCGGCGTGCCATTCAAGGAAGCCCACGAAATCACTGGTGCACTGGTTCAGGCCTGTGAGAAACACGACATCGAGTTGTGGGAAGCGTCTACGGCGTTGTTGGCCGAAATAGATCCGCGCCTGACCCCGGAAGTGCGCGACAGCCTGACCCTGGAAGCTGCCATCGCTGCCCGCAGCGGCTGGGGCGGCACCGCGCCGCAACAGGTGCGCGAGCAGATCGGTCGTTTGAAAACCGCCCTCGCCGCGCAGCATGAGTGGACCGAGAACTATCAGGGCTTCCGCCTCTGAGCCACGGAGCACCGCAATACCCATGTGGGAGCGGGCTTGCTCGCGAAAGCGGTGGGTCAGGCAACATTGATGTCGACTGACACGACCTCTTCGCGAGCAAGCCCGCTCCCACAGGGGATTGCGTTTTATCTGAAGAACCAGCGGTGGGCCGTTGACGCCGTTTTGAACCACAGCAACACGCGCCGCAGTCACTGGGCGGCGTACGGAGAAACATCATGAGCCAGACTCAGGCAGAACGTCTCCAGGCGGAGCGCAACCTGGCGGACAACCAGTTTGATATCACCCAGTACCACCATGTGCCACGACGCTATTACGGGCGGATTTTCTTCGCCACCGTGATCGTGATCGCCATTCTCGGCCTGGTGCGCGCGTTCGCCGAGGGCAAGATCGAATGGTCCTACATCGGCCAGTTCGTGACCTCACAAGCGATCATCTGGGGCCTGTTCAACACCATCGTCATGGCGGTGCTGGCGATGGCTTTGGGCATTGTGTTCGGGGTGATCACCGCGATCATGCGCATGTCGGCCAACCCGATCCTGCGCTATGTGGCGCTGACCTACACCTGGCTGTTCCGTGGTACGCCGTTGATCCTGCAACTGCTGCTGTGGTTCAACCTGGCGCTGATCTTTCCCACCATCGGCATCCCCGGCCTGTTCGAAATGGACACCGTGAGCCTGATGACGCCGTTCGTGGCCGCCCTGCTCGGTTTGAGCATCAACCAGGGCGCCTACACCGCCGAAGTGGTGCGCGCCGGTTTGCTCTCAGTGGACACCGGGCAGTACGAAGCGGCCAAGTCGATCGGCATGCCGCGCCTGCAAGCGCTGCGCCGGATCATCCTGCCGCAAGCCATGCGGATCATCATTCCGCCGGTCGGCAACGAATTCATCGGCATGGTGAAAATGACCTCCCTGGCGAGCGTTATCCAGTATTCGGAACTGCTCTACAACGCCCAGAACATCTACTACGCCAACGCCCGGGTCATGGAATTGCTGATCGTCGCCGGTATCTGGTACCTGGTCGCCGTGACGGTTCTGTCCTTCGGTCAAAGCCGTCTGGAGCGTCGTTTCGCTCGCGGCGCCGGCAAGCGTTCTTGAGGAGTCCGACATGAGAAGCATCGTCAAGGCCGTGAGCCTGAACAAATATTACGACCAGTTCCACGCGCTCAAGGACATCAACATCGAGGTCGAGCAAGGCGAAGTGCTGTGCATCATCGGCCCGTCCGGCTCGGGCAAGAGCACCCTGCTGCGTTGCGTCAATCAGCTGGAAAAAATCGACAAGGGCGGCCTCTGGGTCGACGGCGAACTCGTGGGTTACCGGGTCGTCGGCAACAAACTGCACGAACTCAACGAGTCGCAGATCGCCCGTCAACGCCTGGCCACCGGCATGGTGTTCCAACGGTTCAACCTGTTTCCGCACATGACTGTGCTGCAAAACATCATCGAAGGCCCGTGCCAGGTACTCAAGCGTTCGCCCAAAGAGGCGCACGAAGAAGCCGTGGAATTACTCGCCCGGGTCGGCCTGGCCGACAAACGCAACAGCTACCCGATTGAATTGTCGGGCGGCCAGCAGCAACGGGTGGCGATTGCCCGCGCGTTGGCGATGCGGCCCAAGCTGATGCTGTTCGATGAACCCACTTCGGCACTCGACCCGGAACTGGTCGGTGAGGTGCTGTCGGTGATGCGCGATCTGGCGCAAACCGGCATGACCATGATCGTCGTCACCCATGAACTGGGCTTCGCTCGCGAGGTTTCCAACCGCATGGTGTTTATGGACGGCGGGCAGATCGTGGAGGCTGGAAGCCCCGAAGAAATACTAATAAGCCCACAAAACCCGCGCACCCAAAGCTTCATTTCTGCCGTTCGAACCTAGGTGCCGCTTGGCGCTCACAACACACATAAGAGAACGACCATGAAGAATTTCGTAATTCCAGCAGTACTTGCAGGCCTGATGGCTTCCAGCGTCAGCTTCGCCGCCGAATTGCCGGCCAGCATCAAGGCCAAGGGCGAGATCGTTGTCGCGATCATGCCGAACTACCCGCCGATGGATTTCAAGGATCCGGCGACCAACACGCTGACGGGCCTCGACTATGACCTGGGCAACGCCCTGGCCGAGCGTCTGGGCGTGAAGATCAAATGGCAGGAAACCGGCTTCGAACAAATGATCAACGCCCTGACCACCGACCGTGTGGACATGGTGCTGTCGGGCATGACCGACACCGCCGAACGCCAGGCCAGCGTGACCTTCGTTGACTACTTCACCAGCGGTCCGCAGTTCTACACCTTGCAGAAGAACAAGGACTTCAACGAAATCACCGACCTGTGCGGCAAAAAAGTCGGCACCAGCCGCCGCACCACCTTCCCGGCGGAAATTGCCGAGTACAGCAAGGCCAACTGCGAAGCCGCCGGCAAACCGGCCATCGTGGTGATCGGCACCGAAGGCTCGGCTGACGCTCGTGCACAATTGCGCCAGAGCCGGATCGACGCGGCGATGCAGGGTAGCGAGACGCTGTCGTACCTGAAGACGCAGGAAAAGGACATGTACAAAACCGTGGGCCAGCCGATTTCCGTGCAGTTCTCCGGCATGGGTTTGAGCAAGAAAAAGCCTGAGCTGAGTGAAGCGGTGAAGGTTGCGTTGCAGAGCATGATTGATGACGGCAGCTATCAGACCATCCTGAAGAAATGGGACCTGGAACTGGGCGCTATCAAGACTGTGACCATCAACGCCGGCAAATAAACCTGGCGCGATTTAGCTCTGTGTAGCAGCTGGCGAAGCCTGCGTTCGGCTGCGAAGCAGTCGTGAAATCAGACAACGCGGTGTGTCAGAAAAAACCTCGCGTGTAGGGTTTACGACGACTTCGTCGCCGAACGCTGCCTCGCGCTGCTCGGCAGCTGCTACAGGTGTTTCAACAATAATCAGCGGAGCGCAACGATGTCCTCCTCACCCCAACCCACCTGGCCCGCCCCGCACAAGGCTTGCCTGGCCCTGGCCTTCGATCTCGATGGCCCGACCGGCGATGCCATGCTCAATGGCTCGATCTGGCACAAACCCGAGTATTTTGGCTTCGGCGGCTACGGCCCTTACCGCGCCCTGCCCCGTCTCCTCGATTTGCTCGACGCGTTCAAGATCCCGACCACGTTTTTCGTCCCGGCCTGGGTCGTGGAGAATTGGCCGAAGCAGTGCCAGGCGATTGTCGAGCGCGGGCACGAAGTGGCGTACCACGGCTACAAACACGAATCCTTTTACGCCCTGACGCTGGACCAGCAAAAGGACGTGATGAAGAAATCCCGCGAAGTGTTCTGGCAGCACTTGAACATCCGCGCCGAAGGCTTTCGCACGCCGTCCGGTGACTGGCGCGCCGAAACCCCGGCGATGCTGGTGGAAGCCGGCGTGACCTATTCCAGCAGCATGCGCGGCGATGACCGGCCGTATCTGGTCAATGTCCCAGGCTTTGAGACGCCGCTGGTGGAAATCCCCGGCCGCTGGGAAATGGACGACTACGCCTCCCTCGCCTACACCCGCGCGCCGAACTTCCCGTCCGGGCTGGACCGCACCGCCAGTTACGAGCTGACCCTCGACAACTGGTGCCGCGAATACGACGGCGCCATGGACGAAGGCTTGTGCCTGACCACCCTGTTCCACCCCAAGATCACCGGCAAACCGGGCCGCATCCTGTTGCTGGAAAAACTCTTTGAACACATGCGCCAGCGCGATGACGTGTGGTTCGCCACCTGCCGCGATGTCGCCCAGTGGTGGCTGAAGGAGCATCACCATGGCTGATTCCTCTGTCTGGCCCAACGGCCATCGCTGCGCGGTCGTACTGACCATCGATTACAACGACATCCACGGCATCCTGACCCAGGCCCCGGAAGTCGCCGGGCGCGACAAGACCCTGTCGGTCTGGCGCTACGGCAGCCAGCGCGGTGTCGATCGCTTGCTCGGATTATTCGAAGAACTGGGGGTTTCCAGCAGCTGGTGCGTTCCCGGCATCGTCGCCGAGGAAAACCCTGAACACATAAAGGCAATACTCGCTGGCGGGCATGAAATTGCCTGCGCCGGGTATCGCCATCAGAACTATGACGACCTCGATTTGGCTGCACAGCGCGCCGATATCGCCAAGGGCTGCGAAGCCTTGGCCGCATTGACTGGCCAGCGTCCGGCCGGCTTCCGCATTCCGGCGGGCAATGGCAAGCCAGGCTTCATCGAAGCGCTGAGGGACCAAGGCATTCGCTGGTCTTCGTCCTGGCGTGGCGATGATCTGCCGTTCGCGCATCCCACCGCGCCCGAAGTGATCGAGCTGCCGTTGCACTACGAACTGGAAGACGAGCCCTACTTCGCGTTCAACCTCAGCCCGGCCGTGCCGCCGGCACAATCGCGGATCGCCTCCTACAGCCACACCCTCGGCAACCTGCAAATGGACTTCGCCGGGTTTCATCGCTTTGGCCTGTGCTACGTGCTGCGGTTGCACCCGGAAATCATCGCCACGCCGGGGCGCATTGGCGTGTTGCGCGAGTTGCTCGAAGGAATTCAGGAACATAAGGACGTTTGGATCGCCACGGCGGGTGACGTCGCGCAATGGTGGGCGGATTCGGCAATGCAGGTGACGCAGGATCATCCTTCGGCGGTGTATGAGCGGCATTATCGGGATTACGGCGTATGAACGGGTTCGGCAGCGCCTACCAAGGCGTGATGCGCATGGAGCACCTGGCGCAGTTTTGCGTCGATACACACTTTGAAGATTTACCGGCGGCGCTGGTGGCGCAAGCCAAGCGGCACATTCTCGACACCTTCGGCGCGACCCTGGCCGGGGCTGGCAGCGACGTGGCGAAACAGGCTCGCCGCGTATTCGAAGGTGAAACCGGCAGCACACCGGTCTGGGGCACCGATTGGCACGTCGGCGCCGCCCAGGCCGCGATGCTCAATGGCATCGCCGCCCATGCGCTCGAACTGGACGATACCGGCGGCTGTGATCATTCCGGCGCGGTGGTGTTGCCGGCGGTGATGGCTGCGGTGTCGATGGCGGACAAACCGGTCAATGGCCGGGAGTTCATCACCGCCGTGGTCATCGGCTACGAAATCGGTCGTCGGGTGCTGGAAGCCTGCGGCAGTTATTCGGCGCATAACGGTGCCGGTTGGCACTCCACGGCGACTTGCGGGGTGTTCGGCGCGGCGGCGGCCAGTGCGCGGATTCTCGGCCTCGATGCTACACAAACCCTGTCGGCCCTTGGCATTGCCGGCAGTTTCAGCGGCGGACTTTGGGCGTTTATTCATGACGGTTCCCAGAGCAAAAAACTCCACAGCGGTCGTGCCGCCGAAGGTGGCTTGCTGGCGGCGCGGTTTGCCCAGCGTGGTATCACCGGGCCGACAAAACTGTTTGATGATGTCTGGGGTGGTTTTCTCAAGACCCTCGCCGGTGATAGCGCCGTGCCCGAGGCACTGGACGCGGAGCTGGGCCAGGTGTGGAAACTCGCCCGCTGCTCGATCAAGCCCTACGCCGCGTGTCGCGGGACCCATTCGGCGATTGATGCCTTGGGTTTGTTGCTCGCGCAATTGCAGGTGGATATCGCTCAGGTCGAGGAGATTCAGGTGTCGCTGTGCGGGTTCCTGCAGGACATGTGCGGCGGGCAGGAAGTCGCCAGTCTGGCGGCGGCGCAGATGAGCCTGCGTTATGCCCTCGCCGCACGGTTGGTGCTGGGGCATTGCCGGCTGGAAGCGTATGACGATGCCCAGCGCAATGACCCGCGCATGGCGCACTGGATGTCGCGCATTCGCCTTGAAGTGGACCCGCAACTGTCCGAGGATGGCGAGCCTGTCGTGAGCCTGCGGACCGTGGACGGTCGGCAGGCGAGTTTGTGCGTTGAAGTGCCATTGGGCGCACCAGGGAATCCGCTGAGTGATGCGGCGTTGGAGGAGAAGTTTTTCAGCCTGGCCGGGCGGGTTTTGGCGCGGGGGCAGGCTGAGGCATTGCTTGAGCAGTTGTGGCGGGTTGAAGAGTTGGAATCTGTTGAAGGGTTGAATGGATGGCTTGAGGTTTCGGGTGGTCGTTAGATCCACCCCTCACCCCAGCCCTCTCCCCACGGGGGAGAGGGGAAAGGGAGCCGATTTCCGTTGCTTTCAATGCCTGAGTTCGGCTCGGTATTTCAGGTCAATGTAGCTCTAAGAACACCTCGGTCAGTCCCCTCGCCCCTTTGGGGAGAGGGTTAGGGTGAGGGGACGATCCCGAGCCGAACACCAAAAACAAGGACTTGTGCACCACCGTGGCCACTTACTCGCTCGTTATCCGCCGGTTGATGATTTGCTCGCTGACCATCGTCGTCAGCCGCGCCATCACCAGCCCGTTGCTCACGCTGTTCCTGAGCAACAAACTCGGCCTCAACCAACAGGACGTTGGCTTGCTGCTGGGCATCGCGGTGTTTATCGCCACCCTGCTCGCGCTTTACGGCGGTTACATCATCGACCGACTGGAAAAGCGCCGGCTATTGATCCTGGCCATGCTCTCCAGCGCCATCGGCTTCGTGCTGCTGACCTTCGCCGAGAACCTCTACCTGACCACCGCCACCCTGGTGATCACCGAAACCGCCTCGGCTTTATTCCTGATCGGCTCGAAAGCGATCCTCAGCGAAAACCTGCCCATGGGCCAGCGGGCCAAGGCGTTTTCCCTGCGCTACACCCTGACCAACATCGGCTACGCCACCGGACCCATGCTCGGTGTGGTGATCGCCGGGGTGTATCCGATTGCGCCGTTTCTGATCGCGGGCGGCATCGCGTTCTTCAGTATTTTCCTGATGAGCGGGATTCCGAAAGACCCCGCGCGAGTGCCCGCCATCGGCCAGCCGCAAAGTTTTCTCAAGACCCTGACCACCCTCAAGAATGACCGAACCCTGATCATGTTCACCTGCGGCTGCCTGTTCAGCACGGTGGTCCACGGCCGTTTCACCTTGTACCTGTCGCAATACTTGCTGGTGACCCACGATTCCAAGCGCGCCCTGGAAACCATGGCCGCCCTGCTCGCTTGCAACGCCATCAGCGTGATCCTGCTGCAATACCAGATCGGCCGTTTCCTCAAGCGTGAACAACTGCGCTACTGGATTGCCGGCGGCACCAGCCTGTTCATCCTGGGGTTGATCGGTTTCAGCCTGGCCGATGGCTTGGTGAGCTGGTGCGTGGCGATGTTCATTTTCACCCTCGGGGAAATGATCATTTACCCGGCGGAATTCCTGTTCGTCGACACCCTGGCCCCGGAAGAACTGCGCGGCAGTTACTACGGCGCGCAAAACCTCGCGGCCCTCGGTGGTGCGTTGAGTCCGGTGATTTGCGGTTTCCTGCTGATGCACACTCCGGCGCCGACGATGTTCTACGCCTTGTGCGCGTTGACGGCGATGGGAGGTTCGCTGTGTTTCATGGCCGGTCGGCGGGTGGCTTTACTGCAAAAATAGTGCACTGAAACTGCATTAATATGAATTTGTCTTCACCGGGAATCGACGGCACACTGTGCCCCGTTCCTCCCCCAATAGTTGGAACACCTTCAAGGGCTTTCTGGGTATCCCAGGTAAGCCTTTTTTTTGCCTCGATTTTTTTGTCGGATCGATCGTCATCATGCTCGCTCGTTGGTTACCCGCTGCCGTCAACACCCGCCCCTCGGAATGGAGCCGCGCTGCCATCGGCATGTCCATGGGCACACTGTTCAGCGTCTGGCTGTGCAGCCAGGTATTCGGCATCGAAGTGGCACAACATCTGGTCGGCCCGCTGGGCGCGTCGGCGGTGCTGTTGTTCGCCGTGTCCTCCGGCGCCCTCGCCCAGCCATGGTCGATTCTGGGCGGCTACCTAAGCGCCGGGGTGGTTTCGCTGCTGGTCGCCCATGTGCTCGGCCGGACCTTGGGCAGCGCGTGCCTGGCGGCGGGCATGGCGCTGATCCTGATGTGCTGGCTGCGTTGCCTGCATCCGCCCGCCGGGGCCTTGGCGCTGCTGTTGGTGCTGGCCGACCCGGCGACCATTGCCCTGGACTGGAAAGCCCTCGGCCCGGTGATGCTCAGCGCCTCGGCCATGCTGCTCAGCGCGTTGGCGTACAACAACCTGACGCGGATTCGCTATCCCAAACGTCCCGCCGCGCCTGTGCCGGTCATGCCTTCGGCCGACAGCCAGGCCATCACGGCCGAGGATTTGAAACTGGCATTGGCGGACATGGAAGCTTTCTTCGACGTCACCCCGGAAGACCTTGAACAGCTGATCCACGCCAGTGAATTGCATGCCAAGCGGCGCAGCATCGGCGAAGTGCTCAGCAGCAGAGCCTGACACCGCCCGGATCCCACAGGTTTTGCATCGCTCGATGGCTACTCCATCGTAGTCTTGACCATCGCCAGTTCCGGATGGCTGACCAACTTGTCGATATGCAAATCCGGGTCATCAAACCAGACTTCGGTCAGCACTCGGTAATGCTCCATGTCCCGGCAGCGCATGCGCAGGCTGTAATCAAATGCGCCACTGATCAAGCGACACTCCAGCACCTGCGGACAGGCCCGAACCTTGGCTTCAAACGCCTTTTGCGCCGTCCGCCCGCTCTGGTTCGACAACGCCACCAACACCAGCAGCGACAGCCCCGGGGTTAATTTTTTCTCATCGAAAATCGCCCCGTACCCGCGGATAACCCCGAGTTGCTCCAATTTACGCACCCTTTCCAGACAGGGCCTGGGCGTCAGGTGCACCCGCTCGGAAAGCTTTTGATAGGTGATGCGCCCTTCGTGGCGCAGCACTTCGATGATGGCTTGATCGATCCGATCAAGCACGATCGAAAGATCGCGGATATCCGCCATGTACGTCTCTCACTTCAAACGGGCTGATAAAAATGGCTGTCAACGTTCGCTGCCCGGCCGGTCGAGGATAGCGGCTCTTCAACCTGATATTCATCCTCTGGCGTTCCGTTTTATCTGGAGTGCTCACGGCCTGGCCGCTTTTTGGATTGGGACGCCAGAATGCCGATTGCCGGGGCGGGTCGGGTGTCGGAAGGCCTTGTTCAGACAGCGCAAGTACGCTGAATGTGCGTGTTCGGCAGCCGATTCGGTCGTGGGCGCTGCAGATCAAAAGATCGCAGCCTTCGGCAGCTCCTGCATTGACCGCGTTCGCCGCGATGTCACGCCTGTACACCTATCCTGTAGGAGCTGCCGCAGGCTGCGATCTTTTGATTTTGCCTTAAGGTAAAAATGCAGACAGAACCTGCACGTATCCCGGTTGTACATCACAAATTTGCACTGTTACGATCCAGCATCGCTCGCGCGCGAGCTTCTCTATAAAGAACAATAAAAGCAGGGAGTTATCGATGACTGCTCAGGTTTCATCCCAGGAGGCTAAAACCATGGATGCCACGCAAAATGAAGTGCTGGCCGAGGTCCGCAATCGCATCGGTCACCTGACCCTCAATCGTCCCGCCGGTCTCAACGCCCTCACCCTGGACATGGTCCGTAGCCTGCAAAACCAGCTCGATGCCTGGGCTGAGGATTCGCAGGTCAACGCAGTGGTGTTGCGCGGTGCCGGCGAGAAGGCCTTTTGTGCTGGCGGCGATATTCGCTCGCTGTACGACAGCTACAAAAACGGCGAAACCCTGCACGAAGACTTTTTCGTCGAGGAATACGCCCTCGACCTCGCTATTCACAATTACTGCAAACCCGTCCTCGCCTTGATGGACGGCTTTGTGCTGGGCGGCGGCATGGGCCTGGTGCAAGGCGCCGATATGCGCGTGGTGACCGAACGCAGTCGCCTGGCGATGCCGGAAGTGGCCATCGGTTATTTTCCGGACGTTGGCGGCAGCTACTTTCTGCCACGGATTCCAGGGGAATTGGGGATTTACCTGGGCGTCAGCGGCGTGCAGATTCGCGCCGCCGATGCGTTGTATTGCGGGCTGGCCGACTGGTATCTGGACAGCGATCGGTTGGGAGCGTTGGACGAAAAACTTGATCATCTTGAATGGCATGAAACACCGCTCAAGGACCTGCAAGGTGTGTTGGCCAAACTCGCCGCGCAGCAACTGCCGGATGCGCCGTTGATTGCACTGCGCCCGGCCATCGACCACTTCTTCGCCCTGCCGGACGTGGCGAGTATGGTGGAGCAACTGCGCGAAGTGACCGTCGCCGACAGTCACGAATGGGCGAAAACCACCGCGGACCTGCTGGAAAGCCGTTCGCCGCTGGCCATGGGCGTGACCCTGGAAATGCTGCGGCGCGGTCGCAAGCTGAGCCTGGAACAGTGCTTCGCCCTTGAGCTGCACCTGGACCGTCAGTGGTTTAAGCGTGGCGACCTGATCGAAGGCGTGCGCGCCTTGCTGATCGACAAAGACAAAAAACCGCGCTGGAACCCGCCGACCTTGCAGGCGCTGCACGCCGAGCACGTCACGAGTTTCTTCACGGGTTTTGAGCAGAGCGGGAGCTGAGCCATGCACGATATCGAATTGAGCGAAGAGCAAGTGATGATCCGCGACATGGCCCGGGACTTTGCCCGTGGCGAAATCGCGCCCCACGCGCAAGCCTGGGAAAAGGCTGGCTGGATCGACGACGGTCTGGTGGCGAAGATGGGTGAGCTGGGCCTGTTGGGCATGGTGGTCCCGGAAGAATGGGGCGGCACCTATGTCGATTACGTCGCTTACGCCTTGGCCGTGGAAGAGATTTCCGCTGGCGATGGTGCCACGGGCGCGCTGATGAGCATCCACAACTCCGTGGGTTGCGGGCCGGTCTTGAACTACGGCACAGATGAACAGAAGCAGACCTGGTTGCCAGACCTGGCCAGCGGTCAGGCCATTGGCTGCTTCTGCCTGACCGAACCGCAAGCCGGTTCTGAAGCCCACAACCTGCGTACTCGCGCCGAGCTTCGCGATGGCCAGTGGGTGATCAACGGCGCCAAGCAATTTGTCAGCAACGGCAAGCGGGCGAAACTGGCGATTGTGTTTGCCGTGACTGATCCCGATCTGGGCAAGCGCGGTATCTCGGCGTTCCTGGTGCCGACCGACACCGCGGGTTTCATCGTCGATCGCACGGAACACAAAATGGGCATCCGCGCCTCCGATACCTGCGCGGTGACCCTGAACGACTGCACCATCCCTGAAGCCAACCTGCTGGGTGATCGCGGCAAAGGCCTGGCCATCGCCCTCTCCAACCTCGAAGGCGGCCGCATCGGCATCGCCGCCCAGGCGCTGGGCATCGCGCGGGCCGCATTCGAAGCGGCGCTGGCTTACGCGCGGGACCGGGTGCAGTTCGGCAAGGCGATCATCGAGCACCAGAGCATCGCGAACATGCTGGCGGACATGCACATGCAGTTGAACGCAGCGCGATTGATGATCCTCCACGCGGCGCGGTTGCGCAGTGCGGGCAAGCCTTGTTTGTCGGAGGCGTCACAGGCGAAGTTGTTTGCATCGGAAATGGCCGAAAAGGTGTGTTCGTCGGCGATGCAGATTCATGGCGGGTATGGGTATCTGGAGGATTACCCGGTGGAGCGGTATTACCGGGATGCGCGGATTACGCAGATTTATGAAGGGTCGAGCGAGATACAGCGGATGGTGATTGCTCGGGAATTAAAGAATTATTTGGTTTGATAGTTGGGATTGGGGATTGGCTTGAAATCGACCCCTCTCCCTAACCCTCTCCCCAGAGGGGCGAGGGGACTGGCCGATGCGCTCTTGGCGCTACATCGACCTGAAAGTCCTGAGTCGAACTCAGGCTTTGAACAGCATGAAGATCTGCTCCCTTTCCCCCTCTCCCCAGAGGGGCGAGGGGACTGGCCGATGTGCTCTTGGCGCTACATCGACCTGAAAGTCCTGAGTCGAACTCAGGCTTTGAACAGCATGAAGATCTGCTCCCTTTCCCCCTCTCCCCTTTGGGGAGAGGGCTGGGGTGAGGGGTGGATCTTAAGCCGTCCCCCAAATCATCACTTACCCTGGAATTCGGCCTCGCGCTTGGCAATAAACGCCGCCATCCCTTCCTTCTGATCCTGCGTCGCGAACGCCGCATGGAACACCCGACGCTCGAAGCGCACGCCTTCGGACAGGCTGACTTCGAACGCGCGGTTCACGCTTTCCTTGACCATCATCGCAATCGGCAACGACTTCCTGGCAATCAGCGTCGCGACTTCCAGCGCTTTTTCCAGCAGCTCATCCGCCGGTACGATCCGCGCGACGATCCCGCAACGCTCCGCTTCCACCGCATCGATCAAGCGGCCGCTGAGGCACATTTCCATGGCCTTGGCCTTGCCCACGGCGCGCGTCAGGCGTTGGGTGCCGCCCATGCCCGGCAGCACGCCGAGGTTGATTTCCGGCTGGCCGAATTTGGCGTTGTCGCCGGCCAGAATGAAGTCGCACATTAGCGCCAGTTCACAGCCACCACCGAGGGCGAAACCGTTGACCGCAGCAATGATCGGCTTGCGGCGGTTGGCCACGCGATCACTGTCGCTGAACAGGTCGTCGAGGTAGATCTGCGGGTAGGTCAGCTCGGCCATTTCCTTGATGTCGGCGCCGGCGGCGAAGGCTTTTTTCGAGCCGGTCAGCACGATGCAGCCGATGTTCGAATCAGCTTCCAGGCCATCGAGGGCGTGGTTCACTTCGCTGACGAGCTGCGCGTTCAACGCGTTCAAGGCTTGCGGACGGTTGAGGGTGATCAGGCCGACGCGACCATGGGTTTCCAGCAAAATCGTTTCGTAGCTCATAAATAACTCCTGTTTTGCATAAGGCTTGATCCTCTGTAGGCGCTGTCGAGTGAAACGAGGCTGCGATCTTTTGATCCTGCTTTTTAAAATCAACGTCAAAAGATCGCAGCCTTCAGCAGCTCCTACGGGGGCTCCGTCTTAAAGATTGCGCGAAATAACCATGCGCTGAATATCGCTGGTGCCTTCGTAGATCTGGCACACCCGCACGTCGCGGTAGATCCGCTCCAGCGGGAAGTCGTTCAGGTAACCGTAACCGCCCAGGGTTTGCAACGCTGACGAGCAGACCTTCTCGGCCATTTCCGAGGCGAACAGCTTGGCCATCGAGGCTTCGACCAACGCCGGTTTGCCACTGTCACGCAACGCGGCGGCGTAATGCACCATCTGCCGGGCCACGGCAATCTGGGTCGCCATGTCCGCCAAACGGAACGCGACCGCCTGGTGTTCAATGATCGGCTTGCCGAAGCTCTCGCGCTCACGGGCGTAATCCCGGGCCGCTTCAAACGCGGCGCGGGCCATGCCCACCGATTGCGAGGCGATGCCGACGCGTCCGCCTTCCAGGTTGGCCAGGGCGATCCGGTAACCTTCGCCCTCCTCGCCCAAACGGTTGGCCACCGGCACTTTCACGTCTTCGAACAGGATCTGGCAGGTGTCGGAAGCGTGCTGACCGAGTTTGTCTTCGACCCGTGCGACTTTGTAGCCCGGCGAATCGGTGGGCACGATCAGCGCGGTGATCCCGCGTTTGCCGGCACTTGGATCGGTCACCGCAAACACAATCACCACCCCGGCGTTCTGCCCGGAGGTGATGAACTGTTTGCAGCCGTTGAGCACGTAGTGATCGCCGTTCAGCTTCGCGCGGGTTTTCAGGCCGCTGGCGTCGGAACCGGCCTGGGGTTCGGTCAGGGCAAACGCGCCGAGCATCGAACCGCTGGCCAATGGCTTGAGGAAGCGTTCTTTCTGCTCGTTGGTGCCGTACTTGAGGATCGGCACGCAACCCACGGAGTTGTGCACGCTCATGATCGTCGAGCAGGCGCCATCGCCGGCAGCGATTTCTTCCAGGGCCATGGCGTACGCCAGGTAACCCGTGTCGCAACCGCCCCACTCTTCCGGCACCAACATGCCGAAGAAGCCCAGCTCGGCCATTTCGCCGATGGCTTCTTTCGGGAAGCGATGCTCGCGGTCCCATTCGGCCGCGAATGGTTTCAGCCGCTCCTGGGCAAATTGCCGGGCGGCTTCGCTGATCTGCAGTTGTTCGTCATTGGGAATCATGGTGAATCCTTAAAAATGAACCTGTCGCACAAAATACCTGACTGAAATGCTGGTCCCCTGTGGGAGCGGGCTTGCTCGCGAATGCGGTGTGTCATTCAACATTGATGTTGTCTGACACGGCCTCTTCGCGAGCAAGCCCGCTCCCACAGGGGATTGGTGTTTACCTCAGTACAGGCATTCCACAGCCATGGCCGTCGCTTCACCGCCGCCGATGCAAATCGCCGCAACGCCGCGTTTCAGGCCTTTCTGGCGCAGGGCCGAGAGCAACGTTACGAGGATTCGCGCGCCGGACGCTCCGATCGGATGGCCGAGGGCACAGGCGCCACCGTGAACGTTGACCTTCTCGTGAGGGATTTCCAGTTTGTTCATGGTCACCAGGCTGACCACCGCGAAGGCTTCGTTGATTTCAAACAACTCAACCTCATCCAGCGACCAGCCGGTTTTCTTCATCAGCTTCTTGATCGCGCCGACCGGTGCCACCGGGAACAGGCCCGGGGTATCGGCAAATGCCGAATGGCCATGAATCACCGCCAACGGTTTAAGCCCACGCTTCTCGGCTTCTGATTGGCGCATCAACACCAGTGCCGCCGCGCCGTCGGAGATCGAGCTGGAGTTGGCTGCCGTGACGGTACCGCCGTCGCGGAACGCCGGTTTCAGCGAGGCGATTTTGTCCAGTTTGGCTTTCGGTGGCTGTTCGTCGTTGCTGATCAGCACCTGTTCTTTGCCGACGGTGACGGTCAGCGGCACGATTTCAGCCTTGAAGCTGCCGTCCTTGATGGCCTCTTGCGCACGGGTGGTCGAGGCAATGGCAAACGCATCCTGGGCTTCACGGGTGAAGCCGTTGGTCTCGGCGCAGTCTTCGGCAAAGGTGCCCATCAGGCGACCCTTGTCGTAGGCGTCTTCGAGGCCGTCGAGGAACATCGAATCCAGCACCCGGCCATGGCCCATGCGGTAACCACTGCGGGCGCGGTCCAGCAGGTACGGCGAGTTGGACATGCTTTCCATGCCGCCGGCGATCACCACCTCGGCACTGCCGGCAACCAGCATGTCGTGGGCGAGAATGGTGGTTTCCATGCCGGAACCGCACATCTTGTTCACGGTGGTGCAACGGGTCGATTTATCCAGCCCGGCACCCAGTGCAGCCTGACGCGCAGGCGCCTGGCCGAGGCCGGCGGGCAACACACAACCGAACAACACTTCATCGACCGCGTCGGGCGCAACACCGGCCCGTTCAACCGCAGCCTTGATCGCCGCTGCACCGAGTTGCGGTGCGGTCAGGCTTTTCAGCTCGCCCTGGAAACCGCCCATCGGGGTGCGAACGGCGCTGACAATAACAATCGGATCGTTGGAAAGGGTCATGACAAATCCTCCTTACTTGGCGGCCATACGCAAGGCGCCGTCGAGACGGATCACCTCGCCGTTGAGCATGCTGTTTTCAATGATATGCCGCACCAGCGCGGCGTACTCGCCCGGTTTGCCCAGGCGTGGCGGGAATGGCACGCCAGCGGCCAGGGATGCGCGGACTTCGTCGGTCATGCCGGCCATCATCGGCGTTTCGAAGATGCCGGGGGCGATGGTCATCACACGGATGCCGAAGCGCGCCAGTTCACGGGCGGCGGGCAAGGTCAGACTGACAATCGCGCCTTTGGACGCGGCATATGCGGCCTGGCCGATCTGGCCGTCATAAGCCGCTGCCGAGGCGGTGTTGATGATCACGCCGCGCTCGCCGTCGGCATCCGCTTCGGTTTCAGCAATCGCCGCTGCAGCCAGACGCAGCATGTTGAAGCTGCCGATCAGGTTGACGTTGATCACTTGGCTGAAACTGGCCAACGCATGGGGGCCGGTCTTGCCGAGGATCTTCTCGCCACGCACGATGCCGGCGCAGTTCACCAGACCGTGCAGGCCGCCAAAGATTTTTACCGTCAAGGCGACGGCTGCTTTGGCGGCGGCTTCGTTACTAATGTCGGCCACCACGCTTTGTGCGCCGAGACGAACAGCCTGGGCCGCGACGGCCTCGGCGTTCATGTCCACCAGCATCACTTTGGCGCCGGCGCTGACCAGCATTTCAGCGGTGGCAGCACCCAGGCCGGACGCGCCGCCGGTGACGAGAAAAACCTTGTTTTCGATCTGCATCTTATTTTCCTTCGATTCAAGCAGAAGCTTTGTGAGCCACGGCCTCTTGAGCCTTGGCGATTTCCTGGTTGCGCAAGATAAAGCGCTGCAATTTGCCGCTTGGGGTCTTCGGCAATTCGCTGACAAATTCGATTTCACGGGGGTACGAATGCGCGGCCAGGCGCTTGCGCACGTGCTGACGCAGTTCTTCGGCCAGTTCCGGCGTTGCAAGGTAGTGCTCGCCGATCACGACGAAGGCTTTCACCAGCTCGGTGCGTTCCGGGTCGGGTTTGCCGACCACGGCGGCTTCAATCACCGCCGGGTGTTCGATCAACGCGCTTTCGACGTCGAACGGGCCAACCCGGTAGCCGGAGGTGGTGATCACGTCGTCGCTGCGGCCGACGAAGCTGATGCTGCCGTCCGGGTTCCACTCCACGGTGTCGCCGCTCAAGTAATAGTTGCCGACGAACGCTTTGGTCGGTGCGCCTTCGTAGCCGTTAAACCAGCACATCGGCGACTGGGTGCGGTCGATGGCCAGGATGCCGGGTTGGCCGACGCCGAGTTCGTTGTACGCGTCATCCAGCACCACGATGCGATGGCCCGGCGAGGCAAAACCGGCGGCGCCCATGTGGATCGGATGGTCCAGGCCATGGTGGTTGCACAGGACCATGCCGAGTTCGGTCTGGCCATAATGGTCGTGGATCACCACGCCGAGGTTGTCGGCAAACCAGCGGATCACTTCCGGATTCAGCGGCTCACCGGCGCTGCTGACGATGCGCAGCTTGCCCTTGATCGAGTTGGCGAATTCGTCGCCACCAGCAATCAGCAAACGGTAAGCCGTGGGCGAGCCCGTGAGGTTGGTGATGTTGTATTTGTTGATCACCCGGCAGGTGCTTTCGAGGGTAAACGGGCCATCGTAGAACGTGATCGGATGCCCCATCGACATCGGGCCGGTCACGCCGAAATAGATGCCGTACGCCCAGCCCGGGTCGGCGACGTTCCAGAACGCGTCTTCCGGGCGCAGGTCCACGGCGTCGCGGGTGTAACTCTGGAAGGCGACGACGGCCTTGAGCGGCACCGACAGCGCTTTCGACGGGCCGGTGGTGCCCGAGGTGAACATCAGCAGGAACGGGTCTTCGCCGGTCAGCAGTACCGGTTCGCACACGGGGGAATAATTGGCCAGTTCGGCCCAGAAACTGTAATCGCCCCGCACGATCCCCTGCCCTTTGGCGCCGCCGACGGTGACGATGGTCGGGCAGTCGGCGACTTCCGCGAGTTTCGGGCGATTGACTGCGTCAGTGACCACGACTTTGGCGCCGGAACTGCTCAAGCGGTGTTCGATGGCTTTCGGGCCGAACGCGGTGAACAGCGGCTGGTAGACCGCGCCGATGCGCCAGGTGGCGAACACGGTGATGAGTAATTCGATGTTGCGCGGCAGCAGGCCGGCGACCTTGTCGCCCTTTTGTACGCCCTGGGCCAGGAGGAAATTGGCGAAACGCGCGGCTTTGTCCTGCAAGTCGCTGAAGGTGTACGTCGCACTGGCGCCGTCGCGCCCTTCCCAGAACAGCGCGATGCGCCCCGGCAATGCATGGCGATCGCAGCATTCAACGCAGGCGTTGAGCGCCGTCAAATCGCCGGCGAGCGCGGCATTCACGGTGTGCGGGTAATCGAACTGTGAAGTGGCAGACAAATAATCGCGCATTGCCAGAATCCCTCTGTATTTTTATTAGGTTGGGGGAACCGTAATTAACACAGGAATACTCGCGCTGCGCGGGGTGTGGAGCAATGGTCAAAGCTATCAAGTTGCGTGACTGGTTTGGCCAAGGTTTGGAAGGTGTGGCGCCTGTGAGGGCC